>JAWLAN010000009.1:0-180227 GCA_041395385.1 Gammaproteobacteria bacterium | reverse complement strand
TGAAGCCGGGCGCGCTGGCCGCCCTGCGCCGCAAGCTGCGGCAGGACCATCTCGAGCTGGTCTCGCTGATGGCGCATCTCGACATGCAGTCACCGCTCGAGAAGCTGCTGCTGCCCGCCTTCGTCTACTTCTTCAAGCTCATCTACCCGTTCGCCCTCGCCAACGATCCGCGCAAGGCGACGGCAGCGGCCGCGGGCGGCTGCGTCCTGCTGCGCACCGAGACCCTGGAGCGGATCGGCGGCTTCAACGCGGTCAGGGACGCGTTGATCGACGATTGCAGTCTCGCCGCCGCGGTCAAGGCCGCCGGCGGCGGCACCTGGATCGGGCTGACGCACTCGGCGGTCAGCCGGCGCCGCTACACGTCGGCCGATGTCTGGAACATGGTCGCGCGCACCGCATACACGCAGTTGCGTTATTCACCGGCGCTGCTTGCCGCCTGCACGGCGTTGATGACGCTCTATTACCTGGCGCCGCCGGCGGCCATGCTCGGACTGCTGCCCGGCGATGCCGCGCTCGGCGCCGCGGCCTACCTGCTGGCCGTGCTGCCCTATGTCCCGACGCTGCGCTATTACCGCCTCACGGCAGCCTGGGCGCTGCTGCTTCCGCTCATCGCGGCGTGGTACCTCGCGATGACCTGGAGCTCCGCGTCGCGCTATTACCGTGGCGAGCGATCGCGCTGGAAGGGCCGTGTCTACCAGCGCTCACCTTGACCGCTGCCATACGGGAGGCTCCGCGCGCGGGGTGGCCCGGCTAAGCCGCGGAGGCGTAACGTTTTGAACTATTGCGCATCCATGCTCGTCACAGTACGCGTATCCACCGGAGGGTCCAATCCATGCGTACCATTCGCAGGCTGATCGCAGCCGCGGCGCTGATCTTCACGGTCACCGGCGTCCAGGCGGCCGATGTCGCCAATCCGGTAACACCGGTCGCAAAACTGCACGACGCGCTGCTCGACGTCATGAAGCGCGCAGACACGCTCGGCTACCAGGGCCGATTCACCGCGATCGAACCGGTCGTCAACGAGACCTTCGATTTCCCGGCGATAGGCCGCATCGTCATGGGCAAGCACTGGGCCGGGCTGGCGGAGCAGGAACAGAAAGAATTCCTGGAAACCTTCGCCAGGCTCAGCGTGGCAACCTACGCCTCCCGCTTCGACGGCCACGATGGCGAGTCGTTTCGCACCGTCGAGAACGAAAAACAGAACGAAAACAATGCATTGGTCAAGACCGAACTGGTCAAGAGCAACGGCCAGACCGTCAGTCTCAATTACCAGTTGCGCACCGATACCAACGGAAAATGGCGCATCTTGAACGTCGTCGCCGACGGCATCAGCGACCTTTCGCTAAAGCGCGCCGAATATACGTCGATAATGAGTAGCGATGGTTACGCTGCGCTGATGGCAAAACTCAATGCTAAGATCGCGCAGTACGAGGCGGATGGCGCCGCGACAGCCGGCTCGGGCAGTACCAGCAAAGAATAACAAGGCTGCGGTACGAGGTCATATTGGCGCACACAAAACAAAGAGGGTGGCTATGGGGATGCACAAGATACTGGCGGCTGCACTGGCGCTGAGTACCCTGGGACTTTCCGGGTGTACGATGGGTTCGAAAGAGGACAAGGACCCGCTCGAGGGTGTCAACCGCGTCGTCTACGACGTCAATGACACGCTCGACAAGGCGCTCATCAAGCCGGTGGCGAAGGTGTACAGCAAGGTCACGCCGAAGGGCGTGCGCATGGGCGTGACGAATTTCTTCGACAACGTCAGCTACCTCAACGTCATCGCCAACGACCTGCTGCAGGGCAAGTTCCGGCAGGCCGGCCACGACACCGGGCGTTTCCTGCTGAACAGCACGGTCGGCTTCGGCGGTCTGTTCGACGTCGCGGGCTACTCCGGCATGGTCGCGAACGACGAGGACTTCGGCCAGACGCTCGGCAAGTGGGGCTTCGGCGAGGGCGCCTACCTGGTGCTGCCGATACGCGGCCCGAACTCGCTGCGCGACGCGCCGGACCTCGCCACCAGCTGGCTGCTGAATCCGCTCACCTACATCAGCAGCGGCGTCACGATCCCGCTGGCGATATTGAGCGGCGTGAACGAGCGCGCCAACTATCTGGAGGCCACGCGCATCCGCGACGAGGCGGCCCTGGATCCGTACAGCTTCACGCGCGAGGCCTACCGGCAGAACCGCGAGTACAAGATCTACGACGGCAATCCGCCCAACCAGGATCTCGAGTACATCGAGGAGCCCGAGGGCGTGCTGAAGATCTACTAGATTTCGCGTTCAACGCGCATTCAGAAAACGGCGGGACATCCCGCCGTTTTTTTTGATGTCGATCGCAACCGGCGACGATCACGCGCGAACGATCCCTTCCCCTCCCGGTCTCGTTGACCTGCTCGATGAGGCCACGCGCCCGCGCCTTCCGAGTTCAGTGCTTGTTAAGTGAGCGGACGTAGACTTGAGCGCAGCAATCGCTCTGACGAGGAGGGTGTAGGCAACATGAAACTTCGAACAGCTGCTGTGGTTCTGGTGAGTGCCCTGACTGCCGCCGGCTGCACGGCGAACAAGGAGCTTGGCGGCCAGGTCGTCGGTGGCTCGTTGGGCGGCTTGCTCGGCTCGCAGTTCGGCGATGGCGCGGGTCAGCTCGCTGCCACCGCCGCGGGTGCCGTGGTGGGCGCATACCTGGGCGGCAGCGTCGGTCGCAGCATGGACGAAGTTGACCGCATCAAGGCCAACCAGGCGCTGGAGACCTCGCGCACGGGTCAGTCGGTGGCGTGGGTGAACCCCGATTCCCGCGCGGAATACACGGTGACGCCGACGCGCACCTACGACACGCCGAGCGGTCCCTGCCGCGAGTACGAGACGACCGGCAACATCGACGGCCGGCCCACGGTGATGCGCGGCACGGCGTGCCGCCAGCCGGACGGCAGCTGGAAGACCGTCACGGAATACAACTGATACACGCAGTAGCGCCGCGTAACGGCGCGCGGGGCTGCCGCCCTCCAAAAGCGGCAGCCATTTTTTATTGCGCGCGCGGCGCCCCGGGGTCGATATCGACGGCCTGCGTCGCCGGCGCGGCCGCGGGCAGCGCATCGGCGAGCAGCTCGATCCAGTGCCGCACCGGCACCGGCGAGACCTCCTGCAGGTAGCTCATGCAGCCGATGTTGGCGGTGGCGATCGTCGACGGTGAGGAGGCCATCAGGTTGCCGAGCTTGCGGGCGCGCAGCTCGCGCGATATGCGCGGCTGCAGGATCGAATAGGAGCCCGCCGAGCCGCAGCACAAATGGCTGTCGCGGATCCCGCCCAGCCGGTAGCCGAGCCCGGTCAACAGCTGCTCGGTGCGGCCGGCGAGCTTCAGCCCGTGCTGCAGGCTGCACGGCGGGTGAAATACGATTGCCGCCGGCCCGTCGCAGCGCGCGAAGTGAAGATCCTCCGCCGCCAGCACCTCCACCGGATCGCGGCACATCGCCGAGACCCGCGCCGCCTTCTCCGCATAGGCGGCGTCGTGGCGCAGCAGGTGGCCGTACTCCCTCACCATCGTGCCGCAGCCGCTCGCGGTGACGATCACCGCCTCGGCGCCGGCCTCCACGTGCGGCCACCACGCATCGATGTTCCGGCGCGCGTAGCCGAGCGCCTCATCAGTGGCCGCGAGGTGATGACTGAGCGCCCCGCAGCAGGCGTCCTCCTCGACCTCGATCGCCTGTATCCCGACGGCATCAAGCACGCGCGCCATCGCCCGGTTGATCGATGGCGCCAGCGCCGGCTGCACGCAGCCCCTGAGCATGAGCATCCGGCGCGCGCGCGGCAGCGGCGACCAGGGCGCGAGCTCGACGCGGGCGGGCACCTTGCGGCGCAGCGCCGCGGACATGAGCGGGCGCAGCCGCTGCGCCACGCGCACCGCCGCGCCAAACCAGGCGCGTTGCGGCAAAGTCCGGCGCAGCAACCAGCGGATCGCCCGCGAGAGCAGCGGGCGAACGTTCCTGCGCTCGAGATGCGCGCGGCCGATGTCCACGAGCCGTCCGTATTGCACGCCCGAGGGGCAGGTCGTCTCGCACGCGCGGCAGGTCAGGCAGCGATCCAGGTGCTGGCGCGTGGCCGCGCCGTCCGAGACGCCCTCGAGCAGGCTCTTGATGAGATAGATGCGGCCGCGCGGACCGTCGCGCTCGTCGCCGAGCAGTTGATAGGTCGGGCAGGTCGCGGTGCAGAAGCCGCAGTGCACGCACTTGCGCAGGATGGCGTCGGCCTCCGCACCCTCCGGGGTCGCGAGCACGGCTTCGGGCAGCGCGGTCTGCATACGGTTCAGAGTCCGGCGTACATCCGCCCGGGGTTGAGGATGCGCATGGGATCGAACTGCGCCTTCAGCTCGCGATGCAGGCGCATGAGCGGCGGCGGCAGCGGCGAGAAGACCTCCTGCCCGCGGTCGCCGTGGCGGAACATCGTCGCGTGACCACCGGCGACGCGGGCCGCGGCCCGCACCTCCTCGGGCACGGCGGTGGTCTTCAGCCAGCGCTGCGCCCCGCCCCACTCCAGCAGCCACTCGCCCGGGAAATGCAGGTGCGGCGTGGTCGGCGGCACCGACAATCGCCACAGGCATTCGCCGGAGTCGAAGAACGCCGATCGATGCTCGCGCAGCTCCGACCAGTACTCCCCGGCGTCGGCCACGACGTCGCCGCCGATGCCGGCGCGCGCCGCCTCGAGCGCGGCCGCCGCGCCGGACAGCCGCACCGTCAGGCAGCCGGTGTCGTAGGCGGCCGCGGACAACGGCAGCGGCTGGCCCGCCCAGCGATTCATGCGCTCTATGGCCTCGGCCGCCGTCACCTCGTGCGCCAGGGTCAGCTCCGCCTCCGGCCTGGGCAGCACCTTCAGCGAGACATCGACCAGCACGCCCAGCGTGCCGAGCGCGCCGACCATGAGGCGGGAGACGTCGTACCCGGCCACGTTCTTCATCACCTGCCCGCCGAAGCGCAGCAGCTCGCCCTTGCCGTTCAGGCAACGCACGCCCAGCACGAAATCGCGGGCCGAGCCGGCGTAGGGGCGGCGAGGTCCGGAGAATCCGCAGGCGATGGTGCCCCCGAGCGTGGCGCCGGCGCCGAAGTGCGGCGGCTCGAAGGCGAGCATCTGGCCGCGCTCGGCCAACGCCGCCTCGACGTCGTCGAGCGGCGTGCCGGTCATCGCGGTGATCACCAGTTCGCTCGCTTCGTACTCCGCGATGCCCTTCAGCGCAGCGGTGGACACCGCCTCGCCCGCGGGCTCGCGTCCGTAGAAGGACTTGGTGTCCCCGCCGACGATGCGCAGCGGCTCACCCTGGGCGTGGGCGCGCGCGATGCGCTCCTGCAGGGCGGCGATCGCGTCGGCGCAGGCGGTCGGTGGTTGGGGCACCGCGTTCATCTTCTTTTCGTGGTCCGGACGCGGATCGATTTGGATCAGCGCTTGCTTCGCGTATTCTAAACCCAACGACCACGCTTCCATCCAACGGTACGATCACCCCGGGCACACCCCAGGCGATGCGCATAGACTGGACCCGCTACAAGGCACGAGGCTGCTACGACGAGCTCATCGCCGCGCCCGGCGAGCCTCGCCCCGGCGCGACGGGCCTGTGCAACTACCTCGCCTCGCTCTCGCCCGAGGAGGTGAAGGTCCGCAAGGCCGCCGCCGACCTGGCGATCAAGACCATGGGCATCACCTTCACGGTCTACAGCGAGGGTCAGAACATCGATCGGCAGTGGCCGTTCGACATCGTGCCGCGGGTCATCGAGGCCCGCGAGTGGCGCGAGACCGAGGCCGGCCTGCGCCAGCGGCTGACGGCGCTGAACTGCTTCATCCACGACGTCTACAACGCCCAGCGCATCCTGCGCGCCGGCGTGGTGCCGGAGGCGGTGCTCGCCAAGTCGAAGAATTTCCGCCCCCAGTGCGTGGGCATGCAGCCTCGATATGGTGCCTGGGCCCACATCTGCGGCACCGATCTGGTGCGCGACAAGGACGGCACCCTCTACGTCCTGGAGGACAACCTGCGCGTGCCCTCGGGCGTGTCCTACATGATCGAGAACCGCATGCTCACCAAGCGCGTGCTGCCGGAGCTGTTCGCGGACCAGGAGATCCTGCCCGTGGACGACTACACCGAGCGGCTGTTCGAGATGATGGTGTCGCTCAGCCCGCGGCAGCAGGACAAGCCGGAGATCGTGGTGCTCACCCCGGGGATCTACAACTCGGCGTACTTCGAGCACGCCTTCCTCGCCCGCGAGATGGGCGTGGAGCTGGTCGAGGGCTCCGACCTGGTGGTCAGCGACGACGACTGCGTGTACATGCGCACCATCTCCGGTCTCTCGCGCGTGGACGTGATCTACCGCCGCATCGACGACCTGTTCCTCGACCCGCAGACCTTCAACCCGGACTCCATGCTCGGCGTGCGCGGGCTGATGCGCGCCTGGCACCACGGCAACGTGGCGCTGGTCAACGCGCCGGGCTGCGGCGTGGCCGACGACAAGGCGGTGTACGCCTACGTGCCGGAGATGATCCGCTACTATCTCGACGAGGACCCCATCCTGCCGAACGTACCGACCTATCTCTGCATGGACGAGAAGCAGCGCGAGCACGTGCTCGCGAACGTCGACAAGCTGGTGATCAAGCCGGCGAACGAGTCCGGCGGCTACGGCATGCTGATCGGCCCGCAGGCGAGCCGGCGCGAGATCGCGGAATTCAAGCGCCGCATCCAGGCCGACCCGCGCAACTACGTCGCACAGCCGCTCATCACGCTGTCGACCGTGCCGACGCTGTGCGGCAATCGCATCGAGCCGCGTCACGTCGACCTGCGCCCCTTCATCCTGCAGGCCAAGGACACCTACGTGACCGCGGGCGGGCTGACGCGCGTGGCGCTGGTGAAGGGCTCCTACGTGGTGAACTCCTCGCAGGGCGGCGGCAGCAAGGACACCTGGATCGTCGCCACGCCCGAGGACAGGAGGAAGGCCTGATCATGCTCTCGCGCGTGGCAGAGAGGATGTACTGGACCGGCCGCTACATGGAGCGCGCCGAGAACACCGCACGCATGGTCAACGCGGTGACCGAGATGATCCTCGGCGCGCCGCGCGAGGCCACGGCGCTGTGGGAGGTGATGGTGGAGGTCCTGGGGGTGCACGCGAGCTACGTCGATCGCTATGGCGTCGCCGAGGAGCGGCACGTCGTGCGCTTCATGCTGCCCGACGAGCACAACCCCTCCTCCATCCTGCAATCGGTGCAGAACGCCCGCGAGAACGCGCGCACCACGCGCGAGGTCATCCCGACGGAGGCCTGGGAGCTCATCAACGACACCTACTGGCAGGTGAAGGAGCATGCCGGCAAGGCGGTGGCCCGCAACCACCGCAGCGGATTCCTGCGCGACGTGGTGGAGCGCTGCCAGCTCCTGAACGGCCTGCTCTCCGGCACCATGAGCCACGATGCCGCGTATCACTTCGCGCGCCTGGGCCGCAACATCGAGCGCGCCGACATGACCACGCGCGTCATCGATCTCGGTGTGGCCGGCCAGCAGGCCACCGACGTCCAGCAGCAGGTCGCCGGGGCGCTGGCCACGCCGCTCACCAACATCCGCTGGATGAGCGTACTGCTGTGCATGAGCGCCTACGAGATGTACCACCAGCACGTGCAGTCGCGCGTGAAGGCGGTGGAGGTGGTCAAGTACCTGGTGCTCGACAAGGACTTCCCGCGCTCGGTGATGCACTGCCTGAACGAGGTCGAGTCCTGCCTGCTGCAGTTCCCCCGCCACGAGCAGCCCCTGGAGACGGTGCAGAAGGTGCGCGACGTCGTCCGCCGGCGCGACATCGCCCGGCTGATGAGCCACGGGATGCGCAGGCAGATCGACACCATGCAGCGCTGGCTCGCACGCGTGCACAACGAGGTCTCGGCGAACTGGTTCGCCTTCGCGCCGAAACCCTGAGCCAAACAGCACGGCGGTAATTCGAGTCCGCCCGCGCCATTCCGATCGCGGGGCCGGCTACCGCTCGCGGGACATCCTGTCCCGCGCGCTACCGCGATGTCGAGCTACGTTCCCGACTACGCTCGACATCAAGGCGCGCCGGCCCCGCGATCGGAACGGCGCATGAGCCGCGATCGGCATTCCCGCTCTGATATTTGGTCGGCGCGGAAGGAACCTCTCCCCGTCGTTCCCGCGAAAGCGGGAACCCATTTTCGTGAGTTGCCGCCGATGACCGCCTGCGCGGGCACGGCGACCGCTTTAGAGGGCGACGACGTTGCGGGAGTCCGCGGCGCGATCCTTGGCACTCGCCCAGTTGATGGGCGGCAGCTTCATGAAGGCATCCCGCAGGCCTTCCTCCCAGCTGCGCTTCAGATCGCGCAGGTAGGCGCTGTCGTTGTCGAGCTTCAGATAGTCGCCGGCGGTGAGCGTGTCGCGGCGGTAGACCAGCACCTCGATCGGCGGGCCGACCGTGACGTTGCTGCGGATGGTCGAGTCCATCGACACCAGCGCGCACAGCGCCGCCTGCTCTAGGCTGGTGGACGGCGCGACGATGCGATCGAGGATGGGCTTGCCGTACTTGCTCTCGCCGATCTGCAGGTAGGGCGTCTCGTCGGTGGCGCAGATGTGGTTGCCCTCCGGATAGATGCGCAGCACGCCCGGCGGCTCGGCTCCGATCTGCCCGCCGAGGATGAAGCTCGCCTCGAAGGTGGCGCCGCCGCCGGTGACCTTGCTCTGCTGCTCGCGATTGAGGCGGCCGACGTAGTCGCCGGCCTCGTTCAGATCGGCAATGGTGAAGAGATTCTCGTCGGCGTTGGAGCGTATGTCGCGGTGCAGCTGCGCGACCACACCCTGCGTGGTGCCGAGATTGCCCGCCGACAACAATATCAGTTGCCGATCGCCGTCGCGGCCGAAGGTGTGCATCTTGCTGAAGATGCTGACCTGATCGACACCGGCATTGGTGCGCGAGTCGGAGACGAAGATGAGCCCGCTCTTCACTTGTACGGCCAGACAGTACGTCATGACGGAGCCTGCACGGTTTGAACGTGGATCGTTGCAGCCAGCCTAGGCGGCACCCCGGAAGAGGTCAAGCGGCCGCGGCGCGCCCGGCGTGATGGCCCGGGTCGTCCTCCAGGAACCGCCACGCGGCGACCAGGCCGATCGCGCACACCAGGGCGGCGACGGCGAAGGTGCGCGCCGGCCCGAGGTGCGTCCACAGATAACCGGTGACGAGCGCGCCCACCGCGCCGCCGACGCCGTAAGCGATTGAACTGTACAGCGCCTGCCCGCGCCCCTGGTGCCGGCCGACGAAATATCGGTGCACGTATTGCACCGCGGCAGCGTGATGCATGCCGAAGGTCGCCGCGTGCATGAGCTGCGCAAGCACGATGACGAGCGCGGACTGCACGCCGTAGCCCACCATCAGCCAGCGCAGGACGCCGGCGGCGAGACTGATGAGCATGAGCCGGCGCAGCCCCCACGCCGGCAGCAGCCGGTGCATGACCGTGAACAGCACCACTTCGGCCGCGACGCCGAGCGCCCACAGCAGGCCCGCCACCGTGCGCGAGTAGCCGCGCTCCTCGAGGAAGATCGTGTAGAAGGCGTAGTACGGCCCGCAGGAGAGTTGCATCACCAAGGTGGAGAAGAACAGCACCGCCACGCCCCGCCGGCGCAGAATCTCCATGAACGACGCCTTCTGCACGTGCACATGCGGCGACGGCGGCTCCGGCGGGATGGCCGCGCCCGCCAGATACACCAGCGCGATGAGCCCGACGAGAATGGCCGGCAGCAGCGAGATGCCCCAGCGCTGCAGCAGTGCGCCGAGCAGCCCCGCAGTCACGATGAAGCCGATGGAGCCCCAGAGGCGAATACGGGTGTAGTCCTGCAGCCGGTCGCCCAGGTGATTGAGCGTGATCGCCTCGAACTGCGGCAGCGAGGCGCTCCAGAAGAGGCCATAGAGCAACAGCACCACCGCCATCTTCGCGAAGCTGTCGGCCCAGAAGACGCCGGCGAAGGCGATGAGCGCCATCAGCGTGGTGGACTGCACCATGCGCAGGCGCTGGCCGGTGCGATCGGCCAGCCACCCCCAGATCCCCGGCGCGACGATGCGCCCGACCAGCAGCAGCGCGGTGGCCTGGCCGATCTGCTCGGCGTCGTAGCCGTTCGCCTGCAGGTAGGGGTTGAAGTACGGGACCAGCGCGCCGACGACGGCGAAATAGACGAAGTAAAACCCCGACAGGCGGACGTAGGGCACGCCCCCTGCCGGTGTCATCGCTCGGGCGAGGCGGGGATCGCCGGTGTGGAGGGGGTGACGTCGCAGTTCTGCGCGCGGTGGCGCAGGGCGTGATCCATGAGCACCAGCGCCAGCATTGCCTCGGCGATCGGTGTGGCGCGGATGCCGACGCACGGGTCGTGGCGGCCGTGGGTGGCGACCTCGGTGGCCTTGCCCTCGACGTCGATGGTGTGGCCCGGCAGGCGGATGCTGGAGGTGGGCTTCAGCGCGATGCTGACCAGGATGTCCTGGCCGGTGGAGATCCCGCCCAGCACGCCGCCGGCGTGGTTGCTGAGGAATCCCTGCGGCGTCATCTCGTCACGGTGCTCGGTGCCCTTCTGCGCGACGCTCGCGAAGCCGGCGCCGATCTCGACCCCCTTGACGGCATTGATGCCCATCATCGCGTGCGCGATGTCCGCATCGAGGCGATCGAAGATGGGCTCGCCCCACCCGGCCGGCGCGCCGGCGGCGATCACGTTGATGCGCGCGCCGATGGAGTTGCCCTCCTTGCGCAGCGCGTCCATGTAGGCCTCGAGCTCCGGCACCCGATCCGGCTCGGCGCAGAAGAACGGGTTGTGATCCGCCGCCTCCAGATCGTTGCATCCCAGGGCCAGCGGCCCGAGCTGGGCGAGATAGCCGCGGATGCGCACGCCGTAGCGCTCGCGCAGGTACTTCTGGGCGAGGCCCGCGGCCGCCACGCGGTTGCAGGTCTCGCGCGCCGAGGCGCGCCCGCCGCCGCGATAGTCGCGCAGGCCGTACTTCTGGTTGTAGGTGTAGTCGGCGTGGCCGGGGCGGAAGCGATCAAGGATGTTGCCGTAGTCCTTGGAGCGCTGGTCCTGGTTCTCGATGAGGAGCCCGATGGGCGTGCCGGTGGTGTGGCCCTCGAAGACCCCGGAGAGGATGCGCACCCGGTCCTCCTCGCGCCGCTGCGTGGTGTGCCGCGAGGTGCCCGGCTTGCGCCGGTCGAGGTCGTGCTGCAGATCCTCCTCGCTCAGCGCCATGCCCGGCGGGCAGCCGTCGACGATGCCGACGTAGGACGGCCCGTGGCTCTCGCCGGCCGAGGTCACCGTGAACAACTTTCCGAAGGTATTCCCAGACATGGCGGCATTCTACCAGTTCGCCGCGCGTCTTCCGCCGCCTCCCATCCGGTTCCCCCTTGAAGATCGCGTTGCTCCCACCTTTTAAATGAGCGGGCCAAGGGGATTCCACCGCGCCGCCAAGCCAACCCCGACTTCCATTCCCCCTATTCGCTTCCCCCAATCCAAATCCGGCTGCTATGCTTTAGCAGCAACCGCGGCGCCGCGTGCGCCGCCCCGACAAGGAGTCATGCGGATGGTTGTGCCCTCCATTCTCAGTGCTTCCCTCTCGGGCACCCGCCGCCTCATGGCGCAACACCGCAGCACGGCCGTGTGCAGGGGCCGGACCAATCGGCCAGAAGGAGACAGTTCGTATTCCCCTGTAGCGGACATTGCGCAGTGCAATTGCGCAAGCCCAAGACGGCAGGATCGGTGGTCGTGTGCCCTGAGCTTCCTGTCGCTCGACTCTTCACGCCGGGACCGGCTGCATTTCCCGTCGGAATTGAAAAGCATCTGCGTGGCTGTTGCCTTGTACAAATAGGCGGTTATATACGATTTCGAGACCGCGCCATGACAAGAACTATACGGACTCTGTCCATCTCATTTATTCCTGCCGACTGTCTAATTCAATGTTGGGCATCATTATGATGAACATGGCGCAGCGAGTCGCCTACGCGCTCGATGATGCAGGAAATGGGAAGCTAGGCTCCGCCTTGATGCATGCGTGCGCCGCACTCGACGGCACTGGCGCGCTACTCTTTCCACAAAAAGGAGTGCGTGACCGGTTCGTTGATACCTTCAATCGCTATCTGTGGGTTATCGAACCCATGCTGGCAATTGGCATCAATTTGGAAGAAACAAAGTTCACGTGGATCGCGCTGAAGAATCGGCCATCTTTATTTTCGGAAGTTGTATACGAAATCTTTCGGTGCAACCTCGTTCATGGCACCGATATTCCGAAAGGATTCGGTGTTGTTCTGAGGCAGAGCAACGAGCACCGATCCATAACCATCGGCCAGCAGGAAATGATCATTCCAGACACCATCAATTTTGCGCTGCTTGCGGCCGTGGTGTTCTCAGAGGCCAACGCCGGCCAACGAATCAACAATGGGCACTACTGGCTGTCGTGCGGCTCCATGCAATTCACTATCGATGAGTGGTGGGGGCGAGAGGCCGATGCGCGGATATGCTTTAGCACTGTGAAAATGCCGCGCATAACGATGAACTTCAATGCCCAACAAGGCGCTCAACCGGACGTGCCCGAACAGCTGGGCACGCCGGTTAGCTAGGACGTTAGAGCGCATATGACGGGATAACGGCAGCGTACCATCGACCACCACCAAGAGCCCAGAAATCGTCGCACAACAGGCGGTCTGTTATGAAGGCATTCGTCGTCGAGAATTATGGCAAGAGCGGCCTCCGCGCTGCCCAAGTGCCAGATCCCACCATCGGGCCGCGTGACGTTCTGGTCCGGGTGGGTGCTGCCAGCATCAACCCGCTGGACAAGATGGTCCGCAACGGCGAGTTCAAGCTGCTCCTGAAGTACAAAACGCCGTTCGTGCTCGGACACGACGTCGCGGGCGTAGTGACGCGGGTCGGCGCCGAGGTGCGGGACTACAAAGTCGGCGACGAGATCTACGCCCGACCCCGCGACCTGCGTATCGGGGCCTTCGCGGAGTACATCGCCATCGACTATGCGGACATCGCCCTCAAGCCGAACTCACTCACGATGGAAGAATCTGCGGCGGTCCCGCTGGTCGCGCTTGCCGCGTGGCAGGCGCTGGTCAACCTCGCGCGGGTCAAGCCGGGGCAGAAGGTCCTCGTTCACGCTGGCGCGGGCGGACTGGGCTCGACAGTCGTCCAGCTCGCCAAGCACCTGGGCGCATACGTCGCCACCACTGCGCACGGCAACGACGAGGAGAAGGTGCGCGGCCTCGGCGCGAACGAAGTCATCGACTACACCAAGGCAGACTTCGCCGAGTTGCTCTCCGGCTACGACGTCGTGCTCGACTCCCTTGGTGGCGACAACCTCGCGAAGTCGCTGACCGTGCTCAAACCTGGTGGCCTGGCGATCAGCGTCGTCGGCCCACCGGACGCTGCGTTCGCCGAGCAGGTCGGCCGGCCACTACTGAGGCCTGTGTTGGCACTGATGAGCCGCAAGGTGCGGGCGCGGGCAAGGAAGCTAGGCGTGCGCTACTCGTTCTTCTTCATGCGGGCCGATGGCGCGCAACTGAAGACGTTAGCCGCTCTCTATGATGCGGGCACCCTGCGTCCGGTGCTCGACCGCACGTTCCCATTCGACGAGACGCTCGATGCGATGGCATATGTGGAACAGGGGCGCGCGAAGGGCAAGATCGTCGTCACCATGCCGCCCTCGGGCATCTGACATCAGAAGCTGCTGCATTCTTTTTCGTGGAGGCACCAGCGCCGGTGAGGGCCCGGGCCCAAACGCCGTCGCCACTACCTATTTACGGTCAATTTACAGGCTTGTGCGCTCTAACACGCGCATCGACACGGACGCCTAAACAGCGGCCTTCGTCCGCTATTTGGGCGCCGGTCATGCTCAACGTTATTCGATTTGAATGACAGGGAGCACAAATGCGCGCAAGATCAGAGTTTGATCGCTGAACTGAAGCGCGCCGGCTAAGTGGACCGGGGAGGAAAAGGGAGTCACAGGAACTTCGTGCATCCGAAGGTCGCGGAACCGGTTACAATTTCAGGAAGTCTGGGCGAGGATGCCCGGCATTACCAAGTCCGAGCCGTGCATCTGGCGATTGAGGAATCGAAGAAATGAAAGACAGTGCGAGGTACGTAAAGATCGTCGAGTGGTCCGAGGAGGACCAATGTTATGTCGGGAGCGCCCCGGGGCTGATCTATGCCGGGTGTCATGGGCAAGACGAGAAGGCGGTCTTTGACGAGCTGTGCCAGATTGTCGAAGAGGCGATTGAGCTTTACCGGGCCGATGGGAAACCATTGCCTCCCGCCACATCGGGCCGCGACTATGCCAACAGGCTTCAGAACGTCGCGTAACACATCGCCCGTGCGGACGCCTCGCCGCTACGCGGCTCGCGCCGCACACCTCAGTCGTTAGGTCTCCGGCAGGAGCCGCCTGCTGATATCGGATCTCACTCTCCGTCACGAACCGCCGTAACGGTTACATGCCGACGACACGATCGGATCCCTACGACCTTGATCGCTTCGTAACGGCTCAGGAGACGAGCTACCCGCAAGCCCTCGCCGAGCTGCGCGCGGGCCGGAAGCGCACGCACTGGATCTGGTACGTCCTGCCGCAGATCGAGGGGCTGGGCACCAGCGCGATGTCCAGGCGCTACGCCATCGGCTCGCCCGCCGAGGCGCGCGCGTATCTCGGGCATCCGGTCCTCGGCGCCCGCCTGCGCGAGTGCGTGGCGGCGGTGAACGCGCACGATGGCCTCGGCGCCGTGGAGATCTTCGGCTCGGTCGACGCGGCCAAGTTCCGGTCCTGCTGCACCCTCTTCGCCGAGGTCGCCGACTCGGAAAAGGTGTTCGCCGAGGCGTTGAACAAGTACTTTGCGGGCAAGCCCGATCCCGCTACGCTTGCCATACTCGCCGCCCGGCACGGGCGCGGAGAGGCCTGACCTTCGGAGGGGCGGATGGTGACCTGGAGGATCGTTCTGGTTTCAGCCGCAATGAGCATCGTCACGTCATGCGCCGGCATGGGCGGCGAGCGCTGGGTGGAGCTCGAGACACCGTCTCCGGAACCCGGATCGGTCGAGCGTATCGCCGGGACGGTCCATCATCTCGACGTGGAGGGCGGCCTGTTCGTGATCCGCGACGCGGAGGGCACGCAATACCACCCCACCAACCTGCCCGAGGCCTTCCGGCAGGAGGGCATGGCGGTCGAGGCCGATGCGCGTCGCCGCGACGACATGATGTCGATCGGCATGGTCGGGCCGATGATCGAACTACTGCGAGTGAGGCAGCGGAGCGGCGAGGCGGCCGGCGTCCCCGCATTGTGGTCGACGTCCTGGCGCCTGGAGGAGCTCGCCGGTGGCGCCGTGATCGACGACGTGCAGGCCACCCTGGAGTTTCTCGAGCAGGGGCAGGTCGTCGGCAACGGCTCCTGCAACCAGTTCCGCGGCGGGGCGACGGTCGCGGGGCATCGCATCGCCTTCGGCCCGCTGGCGACGACGCGCATGTCCTGCGGCGAGGAGGTCATGCGCCAGGAGCGCGACTACCTGGGCGCGCTGCAGGAAGCCGAACGCGTCGAGATCAGGGATTCCTTTCTCTACATCTACGCGGCGGGCCAGCCGCACCCGCTGCGCTTCATACGCGCGGGAGAATAGTCCCGCGAACGCTACGGATCCCTTGCACCGGCCGCGCCGCGCGCCGGAGCGCGACAGACAAATGAGGGGCACATGACGGGCGCGTCTGCTCGACGCGCCAGGAGCACGCCATGAACAGGAATGCCGCCATGTCGGAATACCTCGTCGTCTCCCGCGGGCAGTGGGACAGGGACCGCTCGCCGGAGGAGATCCAGGCCGCGATCGACGCGTTCTACGTCTGGAAGGATCGGCTCGTGGCCGAGGGTAGGATGAAGCCCGGGCAGCGGCTCGCGACCGAGGGCAGGATCGTCCGGCGCGAGGTGGTAACCGACGGCCCCTACAGCGAGTCCAAGGAGGTGATCGGCGGCTACTGGTTCATCCTCGCCGACAGCCTCGATGAGGCGGCGCGCATCGCGGCGGAGAATCCGTGCCTCGCCTGCGGCCTTTATTACGAGGTGCGGCCCGTCGAGCTGGAGCGCGCCAGCGCCTACAACGTGACCAACGAGACGCCGAGGGACTAGTCATGCACGCCAACCTGGCGCGGGACCTGGCAACCTACAACCAGTGGATGAACCAGCGGCTGTACGCCGTGTGCGCCGAGCTCAGCGACGCGGAGCGCCGCCAGGACCGCGGCGTGTTCTTCAAGTCCATCCACGGCACGCTCAATCACCTGCTGGTGGGCGACCGGGTGTGGCTGTCGCGCTTCCAGGGCACTCAGTTCAGGCCCAGGGGCCTCGATGAGGAGCTGTACGCCGACTTCGATGAGCTGCGCCGCGAGCGCGAGCGCACCGACGGGGACATCGTCGGCTGGGCGACCTCGCTCACCGACGAGGCGCTCGCCGGGCAGCTTCGGTTCACCACCATCGTCAATCCCGCGCCGCGCACGTACGAGATGTGGGTGGCCGTGGCGCAGTTCTTCAACCACCAGACGCACCACCGCGGTCAGGTCACGGCCCTGCTGAGCCAGTGCGGCAAGGACTACGGGGTCACGGACCTCATCTGGCTGCCGCAGGTGCGGGCGCGCAACGAAACCTGAAGCGGCTCGCGGGCGCAACCGCCTGAAAACACGGGCGGCTGCGCCCGCGCCGGCCGCATGGCGCCCGCCGCGCGGCCCGTCGATGTCGATCGCGGCCGTCCTCGTTCGTCGTAGAGATCGAGGACGGCCGCAGACCGCTGCGGCGCGCCTGACAAGAACACACCAAGCACCCCACCACGGGAGACACCGATGAAGCTCTACGCCCACCCCTTTTCCTCCTACTGCCAGAAGGTGCTGATCGCGTTCTACGAGAACGGCACGCCGTTCGAATACCGCCTGCTCGCGGTGGGCGATGCGCAGATCGCGGCCGAGCACGCGGCGCTGTGGCCCATCAAGAAGATGCCGGTGCTGGTGGACGGCGACCGCACCCTGCCGGAGGCGACCATCATCATCGAGTACCTGGGGCTGCATCACCCCGGCCCCGTGCGCCTCGTCCCCGGGGACCCGCGCGCGGCGCTCGAGGTGCGGTTCATGGACCGCTTCTTCGACAACTACGTGATGACGCCGATGCAGAAGATCGTCTTCGACAGGCTGCGCCCCGAGGACAGCCGCGATCCGGCGGGCGTGGCCGACGCGCACACGATGCTCGACACCGCCTACGGCTGGCTGGAGAAGACCATGAACGGGCGCGCGTGGGCGGCGGGCGGCGATTTCAGCCTCGCGGACTGCGCCGCCGCGCCGTCGCTCTTCTACGCCGACTGGGTGCACCCCATCGGTGAGGCGCACGCGAACGTCCGCGCCTACCGGCAGCGGCTGCTGGCGCGGCCGTCCTTCGCGCGCGCCGTGGACGAGGCGCGGCCGTATCGCCATTACTTCCCGCTCGGCGCGCCGGATCGCGACTGAGGGGCAATCACCCGACCGCACAGACTTACCAGGAGGAACGCCTGCACGGCGCGGGCCCGGCCCCGCTTGCCTCGCACGGGGCCGCCGCCGGATGATGGGCGGCATGGACGCACGCGCCACGGTCGCGAGGAAATTCTGGCTGGGCAATGCGCTGCCGATCGTGCTGCTGGCGGCGTTCATCGTCTACCTGGTGGTCGTCACGGGACGCGGGAGGGAATGGGCGCCGCTCGCCCTGGTGGCCGCCTCGGTGGTCATCGTGCCGGTGACCATGCTCGTCAACTGCTGGGTCCTGTTCATCGGCTTCACCGATCGGCTGGCGCTCTTCCTCGCCGGTCTCGTCCTGCCGTTGATTGTGGCGGCGGCCTCGACCGCCTACCTGCACGGCACGGGCGACGCGCGCCACGCGGGCGAGTTGTTCCTCCTGCCGTTCCTCATGAGCCTGGTCGCGGTGGGCAATCACCCGCTCGCGGCCTTCACCATCTGGGTGCTGGCGATGACCGTGGCGCTGCTGGCCGCGCGCGCCGTTCACGCCCGTGGGATCGCCGGCGTATGATGGCCCGTGCGAGGCGCCATCATGCGACCGAAAGAGCATTGGGAGCAGGTCTACGCCAGCCGGGCCGCGAACGCGGTGAGCTGGTACCAGGCGCACGCGGATCGTTCGCTGAGCCTGATCCGCGCCACCGGCGTAGGCAGGAACGCATCGATCATCGACGTGGGCGGCGGGGCCTCCACGCTCGCCGAGGATCTGCTGGCGGAGGGGTACACGGATGTCACCGTGCTCGACATCTCCGGCGCGGCGATCGCGGCCGCCAAGGCCAGGCTCGGCGAGCGCGCGCTGGAGGTCCGCTGGATCGAGGCCGACATCACGGCGATCAACCTCCCCCGCCGTTGCATCGACGTGTGGCACGACCGGGCGGTGTTTCACTTCCTCACGGTGTCCGAGGATCGCATGACCTACATCAGCGCGATCCTGCACGCCGTGAGGCCGGGCGGACACGTGATCATCGCCACCTTTGCCGAGGATGGCCCGACGAAGTGCAGCGGTCTGCCGGTCGTGCGCTACAGCCCCGAGGAGCTGCACGCCGAGTTCGGCGAGGCCTTCTCGCTGCATCGTTGCGAAAGGGAAGAGCACGTCACGCCCACGGGCGCCGTGCAGCGGTTCGTGTACTGCCATCTGCGCAAGTCCGTGGCGTAGGCCTCGGCGCACGGGAGTCCGCGGCGGCGCGCTCGCCACTCGCCCGCCACCTGGCCGCGACGGCGGATCTGTGCTTTAACCTCCACAGGCGCACAGCCCGCGGCACGCCGCGCCCCTGCGCGCGCGGCCGTCCCGCGGTGGACGCCCGAAAGGAGGGATCGCATGAAAGAGAGCCAACCCAGGCTGTCCTCGCGCTCCCCGGCCGAGGTCTACGAAGAGCTCTTCGTCCCGGCGCTGTTCCACCAGTGGGGCGACCGGGTCGCCGAGGCGGCACGCATCGAGCCCGGCCAGCGCGTGCTCGACGTCGCCTGCGGCACCGGCGTGCTGGCCTGCGCCGCGGCGGAGCGCGCCGGTCCGCGCGGGTCCGTGGTGGGCCTGGATGCGAATGCCGAGATGCTCGCGGTGGCGCGGCCCAAGAGCGATCGCGTCGAGTGGCGCGAGGGCCGTGCCGAGTCGCTGCCCTTCCCGGAGGAAAGCTTCGACGCGGTGGTGAGCCAGTTCGGACTCATGTTCTTCGAGGACCGCGTCGCGGCGCTGCGCGAGATGATGCGCGTGCTGCGGCCGCGCGGCCGGGTGGCCGTGGCCGTGTGCGATGCCGTGGAGCGCTCGCCCGGCTATGCGGCGCTCTCGGCGCTGCTGCTGCGGCTGTTCGGCCAGCGCGTCGCCGACGCCTTCCACGCGCCCTTCGTGCTCGGCAACACCCAACGCCTGCTGGCGCTGTGCGAGCAGGCGGGCATCGCCGGGGCGATGGTGACGCGGCACGACGGCACGGTCCGTTTCGCCTCGATCGCCTCCATGATCTCCACCGAGCGTGCCTGCGTGTGGACCCTGGGCGGCATACTCGATGACGAGCAGTTCGCGCGCCTGACGCAGGAGGCCGAACGCGAATTCCAGCCGTTCCTCGTTGCCGGCGGCTCGGTCGAGTTTCTCATGCCGGTACTGATGATCACGGCGACGGCCGGCTAACGCCCCTGCAGGTATGTGAAAGGCGCGCGGCGGCAGGATCGCCCGCGACGGGGAGACGGCAGGCAGCGTTCGTGGCAGACTCTCGCCATCGCAACGGGCGGGAGCGGGTCTGACGATGTACCGAACCATTATCGTTCTGCATCTGCTCGGCGCCGCGGTATGGGTCGGCGGGCACCTCGTGCTGGCACTGTCCATCCTGCCGCGCGCGCTGCGGACGCGCGATCCCTCGCTGGTGTTGAACTTCGAGGGTGCCTACGAGCGCGTCGGCATGCCGGCGCTCCTCATCCAGGTCCTGACCGGCCTGTGGCTCGCGCACCACTGGGTGCCAGACGTATCCGCGTGGTTCGCGCCGAACGTCGCGCAGGGCTGGCTGATACTGACCAAGCTCGGCCTGCTGGCCGCGACCGTGCTGCTCGCCCTCAATGCGCGGCTGCGCGTCATCCCGCGCCTCGATGCCCGCACGCTGCCCGTGCTCGCCATGCACATCGTCGCGGTCACGATCATCGCGGTGGCCTTCCTGGTGGTCGGCGTCGGCGTCCGCTTCGGCGGCCTGGCGTGATCGTCCGTGGAACATGAGCAACGACATCGGGCCGATCCCCTGTTCCACCGAGGTCGAGGCCGTGCTCGCGGACAGCGGCCTGCCCGTCTCAGATCTGCGCGGCGGCTCGACGGCGGTTTTCTTCGCAGCCCGTTGTGACGGCTCGCTGGCAGGCGTGATCGGAATAGAGCGGTATGGGTCGGTGGCGTTGCTCCGATCGCTGGCCGTCGCCGACGGCGCACGCGGGATCGGACTCGGCAGACGGCTGGTCGATCATGTCGAGCGCTGGGCCGCGCAACATGGTGTCCGCGGCGCGTACCTGCTGACCACCACGGCCGCCGGCTTCTTTGCCCGGCTGGGCTACGAGGTCGCGACTCGTGCCTCCGCTCCGGCGGCCATCGCGGGAACGGCGCAGTTCTCCGGCCTGTGCCCCGCGTCCTCGACATTCATGTACAAGGCGCTGGCCGCGGACGATGCGCCGGGCCGCGAGGCGCGGCCGGCACCCGCGTGACGGCCTGAAGTGATGACGACCACTTACCCGCGCGTCTTCTTTGCCGCCGAGCGCACGCTGCCCGCCTGGGTGCGCTCCGGGCTCACGGTCATGGCGCCCGGTTTCGTCGTGGCGCGATTCGGGTCGGTCCTGGCGCTGCTGTCCTCCTCCACCGGCACGGCGGCGATGCAGCCGCACTCGCACTGAGCCTCCAGCGCGCTCGGCATCGCGCTCTATCTCGCGATCGCGTAGCGACGGCCGAGCGGCGGCGGATCAGAACTCGACCAAACCGCTGCCCAGCCACGCGGCCGCATTGACGAGGATGAGACCGGGGACAATCTGCATGGCGAAGCGCATGCCGCCGCTGACTAGCGCGAAACCCATCTTGGTGAGGGTATTGGTCGTGAATGCCGCGAGGATCGGCAGCACGGCATCGGCCGCCGCCAGTTTGCCGGCGGCCACCAGGGAGGCGATCGATGCGGCCGCCGAGTGGGTGTCGACGAAGCCGGCAGCGGCTGCCGCGACGACGACGCCGGTCTGCCCCATGTGTTCCCTCAGCGCCGCCGCCGCAATGAGCACCACCGAAAACATCAGCGCGAAGACCGCGGCCGTCCCGAGATTGAACGCGCGCCCGGGAGGGGCGTCCTGCTTCGTCACCGGCGACATCGCGCGGATCGTGAACAACGCGCCATAACCCAGCGCCGCGATACCGGCGAGGACGAGCGCCGTCGTCATCAACCGCAAGCTGGCCGGGTTGGTGGCCGCCAGCACGGCGGCCATCTGCAGCACCGTCGCGACGGTCGACAGCACCGCGCCCGCAACGGCCGGCCGCATCGTTTCGGGCTGCTTCAATGCGCGCCCGCCCATCGCACCGATGGTCGCGGCGCTGGACACGAAGCCTCCGAAGAACCCCGCCATCGGCAGACCATAGCGCGGGCCGAAGGCGCGCACCGCGACGTGCCCGGCAGCGCTGATGGTCATGATCAGGATCATGATGACCCAGATGGTGCGCGGGTTGAGCGCATCGTACGGTCCCAGATAGCGATCGGGCACCAGCGGAAGGATGACGAGCGTCGCCGCCAGCAGTATGAGCGCATCGCGCATCTCGCCCTCGGTGAGGACGTCGCGCACGAAGCGGTGGATCTCCTCACGCGCCGACAGCAGGATGGCAACGACCACGCCCGCGCCTGCCGCGACCACCGGCTCCCGCACGGCCCAGCCGCCCAGCAGCACCGTGATCACGAGGGCGATCTCCGTCGTCAGACCCGGGTCCTCCGCGCTGCTGCGGAAGTAGGCGAGCGCCGTCAGCACCATGACGCCGGCGGTCGCGACCGCGAGCATGATCTCGCCGCCGAGCTGCAGGCTGAGTGCGCCGAGCAGAGCGGTGATCGCGAACGTGCGTATGCCCGCCGGGCCGCGCGAGGGCCCTTTGCCTTTGCGCCGCTCGCGCTCGGCGCCGATGAGCAGCCCTATGCCCAGGGCGACCGCGAGGGACAGGTAATGCGAGGCGGTGAATTCCATCGGCCCAGTCTACCGCAGCGAGTCACGCGGAATGGCGGGACTCGCCGGCATGCACGGTGCCCCGCCCCAGCGACAGGAAGATTGCCGGGATGCAGAGCGCCGCCGCGGTGAAATAGCACGCGCTCAGCGCCGCCTGCAGCCGATCGTAGATCTCCGGCGCGATAGTCACCGGCCCGAGCAAGAGCGCGAACACCACGGCGATGATGCCCATGCTGCACATCTGGCCGAGCAGCCGCATCGTCGCCACCTTGCTGTTGGCGGTGCCGTAGTAGCGCTTGTCCACCGCGCTCATGATGGCGTGCGTGTTCGGCGCCGAGAACAGGCCGAAGCCGATGCCGGTGGCGACCAGGGCGCCGGCCACGTGCGGGATGCTGCTGTCGGGCCGCAGCGCCCCCAGCGCCAGCAGCCCGGCCGACGTCACCACCATGCCGGCGGAAGCGAGCCAGCGCGGCTCGAAGCGATCCGAGAGGCGGCCCGCGACCGGCGCGAACAGCGCCATCGTCAGCGGCTGCGCCATCATCACCAGCCCGGCCTTGCCCGGTGGCAGCGCGTGCAGGTACTGCAGATACAGACCGACCAGCACGACGTTGGCGAAGGTGGCCGTGTACATGAGGAACGCGGCCAGGCACGACATGCCGAACACGCGGTTGGTGAAGAAGAGCTTCAGATCGAAGATCGGATGCACGTGCCGCCGCTCGACGACGACGAACAGTACCAGCGCGACGATGCCGACCGCGCTCAGCGCCCACCCAACGGTAGCCGGCAGGAGCGAGCTGCCGCCGATCACGGCCGCGAGGGTGAGCATGTAGAGGGCGGCGCCGGCGAAATCGAAGCTGCCGTGTCCCTCGCCGCCCGACTCGGCGCCCACGCGCGCGAGGCCGAGCCACAGGATCGCGATCGAAAACGGCACCTGCACCAGCAGACAGGCGCGCCAGTCGAAGACCTCCAGCAGATAGCCGCCGATGGCCGGACCGGCGGTCAGGCCGACATAGACGCTGGAGATCGTCAGCCCGATCGCGTGCCCGCGCCGGGACGGCGGGAAGGCGGCCGAGACGATGGCGATCTGCGTGGCGTAGAGCGCGGCGGTGAACACGCCCTGGAGAAACCGGAACGCGAGCAGCTGCGCGCCGTCGGCGGCGAGCGCGGCGAGTACCGAGCTCACCATCACCCCGGCGCTGCCGATGAGAAAGACGCGCTTGCGGCCGTGCAGGTCGGCGAGCTTGCCGAACACCAGCACGAACATCGCGCTCGCGAGCAGGTAGACGAGGGGCACCCAGCTCAGGACGACGGCGTTCAGGTGCACGGCGCGGGCGATGGAGGGCAGAGCGACGTTGACCGCCGAGAGCATGAGCGGCGTGCTGAAGGCGCTGAGCCAAACCATGATCAGCGTAGCGCGCTCCTGCGGAGTGGCGGATTCCGGTATGGGCATGCGCAATCGGTCGCGAGCTGGACCGCTAGGATACCCGATCCGCACTGCGGCCGGCCGCGGCCTCTGGCGTCCCGCCGCCGCCGGCGCGCGCACGGTCGACCACCGTGGCGGTGGCCGATACCCGCCGCCGGTCAGCGAGGCTTCGCGCCGAGAAAGTGGTAGTAAGGCACCTGCAGCAGCGGCAGGTACGGCACCGGCGCGCGATGCTCGGCGTACTCGTGCGCGGGCAACAGGGCGCGCAGGACCGCGGCGTGCTCGCGCGAGACGCGCACGCCGTCGTGCGCGAACCAGCGCCGCCAGAAGGCGCCGAGCCAGCGCGGCTGCGACTCGCTGAGGCAGAAGTCGACGACCCCCAGCGTGCCGCCCGGCCGCAACATCGCAACCGCATTGTGCAGTGCCGGGCGCCAATCCGGGACCATCGTCAGCGCGTACGACATGAGCACCACGTCGGCCGCCTGCGCCGGCCGGTAGTGCGTGACGTCGGCCTCGACGAGGTGCACGTTGGGCCAGCGCCCGCAGCGCTGCCGCGCCTGCGCCAGCAGCGCCGGGCAGAGGTCGACCAGTTCGACACGGGCCAGCGCCGGCACGCGCGCGGCCAGGAACTCGATGTTGCGGCCGGTGCCGCCGCCCAGGTCGATCAGCGTGGCGCCGGGCGCGAGCGGCAGCCGCTGCAGGAGCCCGTCGCGTCCCTGCAGCAGCCGTTCGCGGAAGCGGTCGTAGTGCGCGGCCTGCGGCGCGTAGAAGGCCTGCAGCCGTTCGGCATGAGAGCCCGCGCGCGGCTGCCCGCGCAGCATGGCGAGCAGGGTCCGCGTCTCGGCGCCCGGCGAGTGATTCACGGGCGGATGTCGCCGATGAAAAAGCCGGCGTAGGTGTGCACGCGATCGCGGGCGGTGAGGGTGCGGGCCTCGGCCTCCTCGAGCGACAGCACCTCGCGCAGCGGTCGCCGGTGGCTGCCGACCCTGACGCCGTCGAGGTAGCCGGGATCGACGTGCGCGCTGCGGAAGATGACGCGCGCGCCGGGGGCTGCGCGCGCCAGGATGGCGTGCCATTCCTCCGCCAGCGCCTCCGGGTAATAGGTGCTCATCCAGTCCATGTGGTCCAGCAGCACGAGCTTGCTGAGTCGATCACGGTTCAGGTGCAGGAACTCCGTCACTGTGCACGTGTTCGGATTGACGCACTCGGCCATGCCCTCCTTCAGCGCCGTGAAGTTCCTCGGCTTCAGGTACTCCGGGCAGCACTCGCGCGTGTACCGGCCGTGTATGTACACGCGCCAGAAATAGTTCTCGCGCAGCGGCAGCTCGCGCATCACGTATTCGATGCTCTCGCGGATGAAGCCCGCCACGCCCCGCTCGTGCTGGGCCTGCACCAGCCTGCGCTGCGGGTACGGAACGCCGAGCAGGCTCATGGTGAGCTGGCGCGACAGCAGCCAGTTCATCAGCGGCCCCCACATCTCCGGCTCGATGCGCTCGTCGTAGATGCGCCGCTGCGCCTGCACGGTGTCGGCCTCGAACAGCGCGTGCACCTCGGCGGCCAGCCGCGGCCGCAGCTTGAGGAAGCGCCGGAAGCCGCGCGCCACCACCCCGGCGAGGCCGTGGTAGTAGAAGCTGTTGTCGCGGCGCGCGAACCAGACGATGCGCCGATCCCACCACGCGCGCGCGAAGCCGCTCAGCTCGCGGCGCAGCGCGAAGTGGTAGAGCGCCTCGGCGCGCGGATGGTGGCCGCGTCCGAAGAGCTGGAAGAAGTCCTCGAAATCCAGGCGCCGGATGCCGGCGAGCTTCAGCTCGAGCAGCGCCGTCTGGCGCGGATTGGCGTCCACGGCGTGGATCCGCTTAACGCCCGTCAGCGCGTAATCGAGCACGTTGCAGCCGGCGCTGGTGATGACCAGCATGGTGTCCTCGGGCGTGAGCGCCAGCGCCCGGCGGTCCACGGCCGGGTCCTCCCAGCAGGTGTTGTAGACGAGGCTGCGGGCGTAGATCGCGTTGAAGATGCGCTGATCGAGCCGGTCGGCGAACGAGGCTTTCTGTCTGACGGGCATGGCCACCCTTGCGAGCAGTGTTGCGAATGGCCGCAGACGATAGGTCCGGAATGTGACCGGTGCGTGTCGGGGCGCGGGGCCGCCGCCACGCCGCCGATGGGCGAGGGCCCGGGCCGGCGGAGTCGCCGTGGCCGGAACCGGCCGGTCCGCGCCCCATGGTGCGGTGCAACCTGTAGCGACCTGCATCGACCAGCCGGGGCGAAACGGCGGGGCCGCCCGGCTGTGTTATCGTGCGTCGGACCCGGCGCCGTCCCCTCGGCGGCCGTGGGGTTGCCAAGGCGAAAAGCGAGACTCGACCCCGAATGAAGGCGTACTACTGCACCTGCGGCTGGCGGGTGTTCTTCGAGAACACCGAGTGCCTGGGCTGCAAGCGCAAGCTGGGCTTCGACCCGGCGCGCAGCGCCATGGTCGCGCTCGAGCCGCAGGAGGGGCGCACCTACCGCGATGCCGGCGACCCGCGGCGCGGTTATCACCTGTGCCGCAACTATCGCGTCCACAGCGTCTGCAACTGGCTGGTGCCGGCGCAGGACCCGGGGCAGTACTGCCTGGCCTGCAACCTGAACCAGGAGGTGCCGAGCCTGGAGGAGCCGCGCTATCAGCTGTGGTGGACGAACATGGAGGCGGCCAAGCGCCGCATGCTGTACACGCTGCTGGAGCTGCGGCTGCCCATCGTCAGCAAGCTGCAGAATCCGGAATCGGGGCTGGCCTTCGCCTTCCGCGACGACAAGCGCTACAACCCCAGGGCCGATGAGGAATACGTCGGCACCGGCCACCTGAACGGGCTCATCACCGTGAACATGATGGAGGCCGACCCGGCCGCGCGCGAGTCCGCGCGCATCGAGATGGTGGAGGCTTACCGCACGCTGCTCGGGCATTTCCGCCACGAGAGCGGTCACTACTACTGGCGCCCGATGGTGCAGGAGACCAACCGGCTGCAGAACTTCCGCATCGTCTTCGGCGACGAGCGCGCCGACTACGCCGCCGCCCTGAAGGCGCATTACGCACAGGCCGACAAGGGCCGCTGGCACGGCGACTACATCAGCGCCTACGCCCGCGCCCACCCCTGGGAGGACTGGGCCGAGACCTGGGCGCATTACCTGCACATCGCCGACGCCATGGAGACCGCGGGCGTCTTCGGGCTCACGCACCTGACCCTCGGCGAGGACGACTTCCAGGTCTGCCTCGCCGACTGGTCCTCGCTCACCGTCATGCTCAACGAGATGAACCGCAGCGTCGGCCAGCACGACGCCTATCCGTTCGTGCTCACCGAGAAGATAACCAGCAAGCTCACCTTCGTGCACGAATCGATCGCCGCCTTCCATCGCACCAAGGCGCTGCACGCGCGCATCGAACGCGCCGCCGGCGCCGAGGCCCGCTGAGATGACCACGAACCTGGACATCCTTGCGCTGAGCGATCGCCTCGCCCGCGCCGGCTACATCGCCGACCGGCCGCTCGCCACCACGCTGCTGCTCATGGAAAGCCTCGAGCGCCCGCTGCTGCTCGAGGGCGACGCCGGCGTGGGCAAGACGGCGCTGGCGCAGGCCTATGCGGCCGCGCACGACACGCAGGTGATCCGCCTGCAGTGCTACGAGGGTCTGGACGTGGGCCAGGCCGTCTATGAATGGAACTATGCCCATCAACTGCTGGCGATGAAGCTGCAGGAGCACTCCGATCGTCCCCTCGCGCAGACCGAGGCGGAGATCTTCAGCGAGCGCTTTCTGCTGCCGCGCCCGCTGCTGAAGGCGATCACGCAGGATAGGCCGCCGGTGCTGCTCATCGACGAGATCGATCGCGCCGACGAGCAGTTCGAGGCCTATCTGCTGGAGCTGCTCTCGGACTGGCAGGTGAGCATCCCGGAGCTCGGGACCATCCGCGCACGCTCGATCCCGCACGTGATGCTGACCTCCAACGGCACCCGCGAGCTGAGCGACGCGCTGCGACGGCGCTGCCTGTACTACTTCCTCGACTACCCGGGCGTGGAGAAGGAGCTGCGCATCGTCGAGAACCGGCTGCCCGGGATCAACGCGCAACTCGCGCGCCAGGTCGTGAAGTTCGTGCACGGCGTGCGCGCGCTCGACCTGCGCAAGCGCCCCGGCGTGGCCGAGACGCTCGACTGGGCGGCGGCGCTGATGGCGCTGGAGATCCCCTCGCTGCCCGAGAACGCCGAGCGCATCATCGACACGCTGGGATGCCTGATGAAGACGCAGGAGGATCGCCAGCGGCTGGACGGCGCCACCCTGCGCGGCCTGCTCTTCAAGGCCGCCGGCTGAGATGCGTCCGGACGCGCCCGCCGAGCGGATCGCCGGCTTCGTGCGCGCGCTCCGGCGCGAGGGCTACGGCATCGGCGTGCAGGAGACGCTGGACGCGCTGCGCACCGCGGGGCTGAGCGAACCGCTCGACGCCGAGTTCCTGCGCACCGGACTGCGCGCGCTCAGCTGCCACGACAGCGCGCAGTGGCATCGCTTCGATGCCCTGTTCGAGAACTACTGGTACCCGGCGCGCGCGCCCCTGCCCAACGAGCTGAGCGCGGCGGAGACGATCGACCCGCGCCTGCTCGCCCGCCGCCGGGAACAGCGCGGCGGCCTGACCGGCCTGGCGCACGCCATGGATCCGGACAACGTCTATTCGGCGGAGATCCATCAGATCGGCGCCGGGGCGAGCCGCCAGAACACCCTCTCGCGCAGCGACTTCCGCTTTCTCACCGATCGCCGCGACCAGCGCGAGATCGAGGTGCTGGCCGAGCGGCTGGCGCTGCGCATACGCCGGCGCCTGACGCGCCGGCGGCGCGAGGTGGCGCGCGGCACGCACATCCACATGCGCCGGACCATGCGCCGCAATCTCGCCACCGGCGGGCTGCCGGTGCACCTGCGTTTCATGGAGCGGCGTCGCGAGCCGCCGCGGCTCATCTGGCTGCAGGACGTCTCGCACTCCATGGCGAGCTACAGCCCGCTGCTCACGCGCTTCGGCCGCGGGCTGCTGCGCGTCTTTCCGGATGCGGAGGCCTTCGTGTTCCACACCCGGCTGTTCCGCGTCACCGGCCTGTACCGCGAGGTGAATGCCGACGCCCTGCGCAAGCGGCTGGAGGGCCGCAACGAGCTGTGGCTGGGCGGCACGCGCATCGCCGAGTCGCTGACCCACTTCAACCGGCAGTACGCCGGCCGTTACGTGGACCGGCGCACCGTCGTCGTGGTCCTGAGCGACGGCCTGGACAGCGATGCCCCGGAGGATCTGATCGAGGCCGTGCGGGCATTGCGGCAGCGCGCGCACCGCATACTGTGGCTGAATCCGCTATTGGGGCGAGAGGGCATCAGTGCGGCGGGGGAGTTTCCGCCGGCGTTGCGGGAGATGCTCGATTACATCGGCTCCGCGCACAGCCTGGACAGCCTCGCGCGCGCCGCGGAGTATCTCGCCAGTGCCTGAGCGGGCGGCTCGCCGGTGATTCGGGTTATCCTTCGGGATGGTGACCAGCGGTCCTCGACGACCGCGGGCGACGCGACACGGGCCATAGGTCAGGCATGGTGGAGGCGGGGGGCAGAAACATGATGATCTTCGACAGCCACCTGCACATCATCGACCCGGCCTTCCCGCTGGTCGTGAACCAGGGCTACCTGCCCGACGCCTACACCTCCGGGGATTACCGCGAGGGCACGCGCCCGCTCGGCATCGTCGGCGGGGCGGTCGTCTCCGCCTCGTTCCAGGGATTCGACCAGAGCTACCTGCTGGCCGCCCTCGATGCGCTGGGCCCCAACTTCGTCGGCGTCACGCAGCTGCCGCCCGAAGTGGGCGACGAGGAGATCCTGCGTTTGAACGCGGCCGGAGTGCGGGCGATACGCTTCAACATCCGCCGCGGCGGGTCCGCGGACATCTCGCAGTTGCCCACGCTCGCGCGCCGGGTGCACGCGCTGGCCGGCTGGCACGTGGAGCTGTACATCGACGGCGGCGAACTGCCCGATCTGCTGCGCACGCTGCTCGGACTGCCACGGGTGATCATTGACCATCTCGGCCTGTCGCGCGCGGGACTGAGCTGCATCTACAAGCTGGTTGAGCGCGGCGTGCAGGTGAAGGCCTCCGGCTTCGGGCGGCTGGACTTCGACCCGGTGCCGGTGGTGCGCGAGATTGCCAGCATCAACCCGCACGCGCTGCTGTTCGGCACCGACCTGCCGTCCACGCGCGCACCGCGCCCCTTCGAGCCCGCTGACATCAGGCGCCTGCGCGACGCGCTCGACGCGGCCGTCGCCGAGAACGCGCTGTACAACAATGCCGTGCGGTTATATAAGCCGCGCGGCCTCGCCCCGCACTGACGCGCCGCCCAGCTGTCGACAACTGTTTTCTTCACATGACGGAAGCGGGGCGTGGGCAATAGCGCTCTGCCGGGGCTTGCTTGGCTACCGCTCGCGGTACTTCCATTTTGGAGATTTCACGAGCGTTCGGGCGGTCTGCCGGGCGTTGTGCCGCCCACGGCGGAGAACACCGACGCGCCGTGATCGCAAATGCATGTCGCCCTCTAGCCGGCACGAGGCCGCCATCAGGGTTTGCCGAACGTTCGGGCGGTCAGCCGGGGCTTGCCTGGCGCGCCTCGGCGGCGCGCGCAGCAGGGACAGCGAGCACGACGCCGCGGTAGCGAGCGGTACACGGAAGTACCGCGAGCGGTAGCCAGGCAAGCCCCGGCTGGCCGCCTTCGCCGGACCGCAAAACGACTATTAGCCGCGGGACGGGAAGTGCTGTCGCAACACGGCCGCGTCGAGCAGAAAGACCCCGTCGTAGCCGCTGCCGCGCTCGAACTCCAGCCAGGTGAAGGGAACCTCGGGGTATTTCTCCGCCAGCGCCTGCTCGCGATCACCGACCTCGACGACCAGCACCCCCTGCGCGCTCAAATGATCGGCCGCCTCCTCGAGCATGCGTGTGACGATCGCAAGTCCGTCGTCGCCCGCGGCCAGCGCCAGCGGCGGTTCGAAGGCGTACTCCGCCGGCAACTCGGCGATCTCGCCGGCCGGCACGTAGGGCGGGTTGCTGACGATCAGATCGAAACGCTCGCCGGCCAGCGCCGAGAAGAGATCGGACTGCACCAGCCGCACGCGCCCGCCAAGCGCGTGACGTTCGACATTGATGGCGGCCACGGCGAGCGCATCCGGCGAGATGTCCGCGCCGACGACGGTCGCCTCGGGAAAGGCGAGCGCGCATCCGATCGCGATGCAGCCGCTGCCGGTGCACAGGTCGAGGACCGATCGCACCCGCGCCTCCTCCACCCACGGCCCGAACCCCTGTTCGATCAGCTCCGCGATCGGCGAGCGCGGGATGAGCACGCGCTCGTCGACGTAGAAGCTGAGCCCGCAGAAGTACGCCTCGTTGAGCAGGTAGGCCGCCGGCTTGCGGCTGTCGATCCGCTGCTGCAACAACGCGCGCACGCGGTCGATCTGCTCCTTTGCCAACGGCCGGTCGAGATCCTCGTCCGGGCACCCGAACGGCAGCCCCAGCCCGCGCAACACCAGGTAGACGGATTCGTCCAGCGCCTCGCGCGTGCCGTGCCCGTAGAAGATCCTGCTGCGCTTGAATTTTCGCTCGCCGTAATGGATGAGCTCGCGGGCCGTCGAGGGCGGCTGCTTGCGGGAGGCCTGTTTCATCGGGCCGGCATTATGCCCGAGAACCCCGTGCGCATCGCGTCGCGTACGCGGGATGCACTCCCGGCGTTCATCGATCCCCTGCTGACATGGGCGGCGTACCGGCCGCGCGTGCTCACCGGCATGTAACGACGCCGGGACGCTGATCGGGATCACCGCGGATGGCCCGGCGAGGGCCTATCCTCCAAAAATCGAGCTGCGGCGCGGGGGACCGGCACGGCCGACTTTCGCTCGGGGGTGTGGACGGCACCGTCATGCGGGAGCCCCAAGTCGCACGGGCCATGCGGCGCGACGATCCCGCCCGACAGATCCTCTGCGCGCGGGAGGCTCGATGGGAAATACATCGCGGATTGTCGCGTTCCGGCCAAAACGCGTCGCACCATGGTGCGACTTTCGCATCGGTCCTGTCCGAAAATATACGTAGAAGCCGAGCTTGCCATAGAACAGGAGCTTGGCTAAACTTGGAAAACATAGCGTTACAGAAGTTTTTTAAAGTTATTTAAAGTTCCGGAGGCATCATGCAGCACCAGTCCACACCGCGGATCGCCACGCAATTCCGCGGGCTCTACGCAATGTCCGCCACGATCCCGGCGACCAACGTCAAACCTGCGACGGCTCCCGTCCTGAAGCTCGTGGCCAAGGGCACGCCCACGAAAAAGGCAACCGAAGCAAAGCGTTAAAGACATCCTGGGCGCGCGCCATGCACCGAGCATGGCGCGCCGCCGTTGAAGGTGACGCGCCGCAGGCCGGCGGAAGCCTGATCCCGCCAGACTCGGCGCGGCCAGGCGGCCCCGTTACCTCAGGTCCTCGCCGCTGCAATGGCGATGAACATCTCGTTCATCCGCCGCACGAAACTCGCCGGGTCCTCCAGCTTTCCACCCTCCGCGAGCAAGGCCTGGTCGAACAGGATCCGGGCCCAGTCGCTGAAGCGCTGCTCGTCGTGCTCGTCGGCCAGGCGCCGCACCAGCGCGTGTTCGGCATTGATCTCCAGGATGGGCTTGCTGCTCTCCACCTTCTGCCCGACCTGCTTCAGGATGCGCTCGAGGTTCGCGCTCATGCCGTGATCCTCGGCGACCAGGCATGCCGGTGAGCTCGTCAGGCGCCTGGAGGCGCGCACGTCGGACACCTGCGTCTCCAGCGCCTTGCGCAGCCGGCCGAGCAGGTCCTTGACCTCGCGCGTCTCCTTGCGCTCTTCCTCCTTGTCGGCGAGCTTGCCGAGGTCGAGCGCGCCCTTGGCCACCGACTTCAGCGGCTTGCCCTCGAACTCCGTGAGATAGCTCGCGACCCACTCGTCGATCGGATCGCACAGCAGCAGCACCTCGATGCCCTTCTTGCGGAAGATCTCCAGGTGCGGGCTGTTGCGGGCCGTGGAGAAGCTGTCCGCGGTGAGGAAGTAGATGGCCTCGTGGTCGGCCGTCATGCGGGAGACGTAGCCGGCGAGCGAGGTCGGCTTCTCCTCGCTGTCCTCGTGCGTGCTGGGATAACGCAGCAGCCTGGCGATCTGCGCGCGATTGTCGGTGTCATCGACGATGCCTTCCTTCAACACCCGGCCGAAGGTCTTCCAGAACTTCTCGTAATCCTCGGCGCCGAGCCCTTCGATCAGGCCCAGGATCTTCTTCACCGAGGCCGCGCGCATGGTGTCGATGACCTTGTTCTTCTGCAGGATCTCGCGCGAGACGTTCAACGGCAGGTCGGCGGTGTCGACGATGCCGCGCACGAAGCGCAGGTAGCGCGGCAGGAGCTGCTCGGCGTCGTCCATGATGAACACGCGCCGCACGTAGAGCTTGATGCCGCCGTGCCTGGCCTCGCGATCCCAGAGATCGAACGGCGCGCGCGCGGGCAGGAAGAACAGCGTGGTGTACTCGAGCTTGCCCTCGGTCCGGGTGTGCACGCGCGCCATCGGGGGCTCGAAGTCGTGCGCGATGTGCTTGTAGAACTCGTTGTACTCCTCCTCCGTGATGTCTTTCTTGTTGCGGACCCACAGCGCGGTGGCCGAGTTGACCCGCTCGTAGCCGGTCTCCTTCTCGCCCTCCCTGGGCATCTGGATCGGCAGCGTGATGTGGTCGGAGTACTTGTGGATGATCTGCCGCAGCTTCCAGCCGCTGAGGTACTCCTTGTGCTCCTCGCGCAGGTGCAGGACGACCTCGGTGCCACGCTTCTTGCGCTGCACGCCCTGCACCGTGTACTCGCCCTGGCCGTCGGACTCCCAGCGCACGCCCTCCTCCGCCGGCAGCCCCGCGCGACGGGTGGTCACCGTCACCTTGTCGGCGACGATGAAGGCGGAATAGAAGCCGACGCCGAACTGGCCGATGAGCTGGGTGTCGGACTGCTTGTCGCCGGTGAGCTGCTGGAAGAACTCGCGGGTGCCGGACTTCGCGATCGAACCGAGGTTGGTGACGATCTCCTCGCGCGACATGCCGATGCCGTTGTCGCGCACGGTGATCGTGCCCTGCTGCTCGCTGTACTCCACGGTGATGCCGAGATCGGTGTCACCCTCGTAAAGGGCCTCGTTGCCCAGGGCCTCGAAGCGCAGCTTCTCGGAGGCGTCCGAGGCATTGGAGATGAGCTCGCGCAGGAAGATATCGGGATTGCTGTAAAGCGAATGCACCATGAGATCGAGCAGCTGCCGGATCTCGGCCTGGAAGCCCAGGGTCTGCTTGTTGACGTCGACGGACATGCCAAACCACTCCCTATTTTCTGCTTGGTCGGGTGCCGTATAGTTGCGGGCGATGGCCGCCCAATTCAAGCCTCCCTCCGGTGAACCGGCCGCCCGGGGCAGTCCCCGCGGAGGGTCCGCCCGCCGCCCGCCCGGGGGCGCGGCCCCGGCGCCGGAGCCCCATGCCGAGCACACGCCGGTCATGCGGCAGTACCTCGGTTTCAAGGCGCAGCATCCGGAGACGCTGCTGTTCTACCGCATGGGGGATTTCTACGAGCTGTTCTTCGAGGACGCCCGGCGCGCCGCGGCCCTGCTCGGCATCGCGCTGACCGCGCGCGGGCAGTCCGCCGGCGAGCCCATCCCGATGGCGGGGGTGCCGGCGCACGCGGTCGATCAGTACCTCGCGCGGCTGGTGCGGCTCGGCGAATCGGTCGTCATCTGCGAGCAGGTGGGCGACCCGGCCACGAGCAAGGGACCGGTGGAGCGCCGGATCACCCGCATCGTCACGCCCGGCACCGCGACCGACGAGGCGCTGCTCGAGGGCAGGCGCGACAACTGGCTGGCCGCGCTGCACGGCGCCGGCAGGCGCATCGGCGTGGCCGCCATCGATCTCGGCGGCGGGCGGTTCATACTCGGCGAGCTCGATGGCGAGTCCGCGCTCGCCGACGAGCTCGAGCGCCTGCAGCCGAGCGAGATCCTGCTCGCCGAGGGCTCCCCGCTGCAGCCGCTGCTCATCGCGCGCCGCGGCGTGAAGCCGCGGCCGCCATGGTGTTTCGACACGGACACGGCGCGGCGGGCGCTGATGCGGCAGTTCGGCGTGAGCGACCTCGCCGGCTTCGGCTGCGACGCGATGCCCGCGGCGATCGCGGCCGCCGGCGCGGCCCTGCAGTACGCCGCCGATACCCAGCAGTCGGCGTTGCCGCACCTGAAGCCGCCGCGGGTGGAGCACTCAGGCGAAACGATCGTGCTCGACGCCGCCAGCCGCAGGAACCTCGAGATCGACGCGAGCCTCGCCGGCAACCCGCAGAACACGCTGGTGGCCGTCGTGGACAGCACGGTCACGCCCATGGGCGGACGCACGCTGCGCCGCTGGCTCACGCGCCCGCTGCGCGATCCGTCCGGCGTGCGCGCCCGGCACCAGGCGGTGCAGGCGCTGCTCGAGGAGGGCTGGCATCCGCGCGTGCGCGAGTGCCTGCGCCGGTTCGGCGACGTCGAGCGCATCCTCGCGCGCGTGGCGCTGAAGTCGGCGCGGCCGCGGGACCTGGCGCAGCTGCGCGAGGCGCTCGCGGCGCTGCCCGCGCTGCGTGCCTGCATCGCCGCGGCCGACGCGCCGGCGCTCACCGCGATCCACGAGGACATCGGCGAGTTCCCGGGGCTGCACCAGCTGCTCGCCCGCGCCATCGTGGAGTCCCCGCCGCTGTGGCTGCGCGACGGCGGCGTCATCGCCGCCGGCCATGACGCCGAGCTCGACGAGCTGCGCGCGCTCTGCGGCGACGCCGGGCAGTTCCTGGCCGAGCTCGAGCGGCGCGAGCGCGCCGCCAGCGGCATCGCCAACCTCCGGGTCGGCTACAACAGGGTGCACGGCTTCTACATCGAGGTGAGCCGCGCCCACGCCGGGCGGGTTCCGGAGCGCTACCAGCGCCGGCAGACGCTGAAGGCCGCCGAACGCTACATCACCCCGGAGCTGAAGGCGCACGAGGACAAGGTGCTGAGCGCCGGCGAGCGCGCGCTGGCGCGCGAGCGGCATCTGTACGAGGCGCTGCTCGAGCAGCTGCAGGGCCACCTGCGGCCGTTGCAGGACAGTGCCGCGGCGATCGCCGCGCTCGACACCCTCGCCTGCTACGCCGAGCGCGCCGAGGCGTTGAATCTCGCCTGCCCGGAGCTCGACGCCAGGCCGGGGCTCGCGATCGTCGCGGGCCGGCACCCGGTCGTCGAACAACGCGGCGGCGAGCCGTTCATCCCCAACGATCTCGATCTGAACGAGACGCGCCGGATGCTGGTCATTACCGGCCCGAACATGGGCGGCAAGTCCACCTACATGCGCCAGGTCGCGCTCATCGTGCTGCTCGCCCACGCGGGCAGCTTCGTGCCGGCGCAGAGCGCACGGATAGGACCCGTCGATCGCATCTTCACGCGCATCGGCGCGGCCGACGATCTCGCCTCCGGACGATCGACCTTCATGGTGGAGATGACGGAGACGGCCAACATCCTGCACTACGCGACCGCGGAAAGCCTGGTGCTGATGGACGAGATCGGCCGCGGCACCAGCACCTTCGACGGGCTGGCGCTGGCGTGGGCCACGGCCCAGGCGCTGGCGAACGACATCCGCGCCTGGACGCTGTTCGCCACCCACTACTTCGAGCTCACCGCGCTCGCCGGGCAGAGCGCGGCCGTGGCCAATGTGCACCTCGACGCGGTGGAGCACCATGATCAGATCGTATTTCTGCGCCGGGTGAAGGAAGGACCCGCCGACCGCAGTTACGGCCTGCACGTGGCCCTGCTGGCCGGCGTCCCGCGCGCGGTGATCGAGCGGGCCCGGCAATACCTGGAGAGCCTCGAGTCCTCGCCGCGCGCCGTTGGCGCGCCCGCCTCCACGCCGCAGATGTCGCTGTTCCAGCCGCATGCCCGGGTGGCCGAGGCGCTGCGCGCCGCCGATCCCGACGCGCTCACCCCACGCGAGGCGCTCGATCTGCTCTACCGCCTGCGCGGGCTGCTCGAGGACTAGACTAAAGATCGCGCCGCACCGGGCCGCTACCGGGCACGGGCGGGCGAGAAGGCGGCACTTGCCACCGTTCCACGCGCACGGTCGAGCCAGAGCACAGGAGACCCGTCATGAGCACCGATCAAACCGATGATCCGATGGACCAGACGATGCGATTTTCCTCCTTCCGCGGCGAGTGCTATGCCGTGCATGCCGACGGCAGCGGCGCATGGATCGGGCAGTGGCGCACGAACGGTGACGAGGCCCAGGCCGACTGCGATGCGCACGATCGCGCCCATCACGACAGCCAGCCGCACGCCAGGGTGGAATTCAAGTAGATCCGACGGCGCCGGGGCCAGCCCCTGAGGGCACGCCCCGGTTCCGGCACCGTGCGCACGGCCTCCGCGGCCGCTGGCACGGGCCGGGCCAGGCAGCGGCGAGGAACCGTCGGGGAGGCTGGGAGGCGGTACAATGGCGGTCTGTATGTCCGTCTCCGGCCGCATCGATCTGCCCGATCCAACCGTCATCATCCCCTGGACCCAGGTTCTGCTCGACAGTCACGCCCGCCTCACGGGCGGCGAGCTCATCGCCCGCAGCGGCGACCCCCTCGAGGAGGCCGAGCGGCTGTTCGTGGCCCCGTTCGTGGTCGCCTCGCACGACACCGCCGCCGAGCCCATCCTCAACTACGGCAATCGCGCCGCACTGGCCCTGTGGGAGCTGCCGTGGGAGCGCTTCGTACGCACGCCTTCCCGCGACACCGCCGAGGCCGCTTGCCACCAGGAGCGCCAGCGCGTGCTCGAGGAGGTCGGCCGGCAGGGCTACGTCACCGGCTACTCCGGCGTGCGCGTCAGCGCCACCGGCCGGCGCTTTCGCATCCGCGACGTGACGATCTGGGATCTGCGCGATCGCGACGGCAGGCGCGTCGGCCAGGCTGCCACTTTTCGTCACTGGACTGACGAATAGAGGCAGGATGGAGCCACCGTGAAGACATCCGGGTCCGCCCCGACCGGCAGCTGGACGGCGCTGAGATCGCTGCTCCCCTACGTCTGGGAGTACCGCGCCCGGCTGCTGCTGGCCCTCGGCTGTCTGGTCATCGCCAAGGTCGCCAACGTGGGCCTGCCGCTCACGCTCAAGGCCATCGTCGACAGCCTGGACCCGCGCCAGGCCCTGCTGGCGGTGCCGGTCTCGCTGGTGGCCGGATACGGGCTGCTGCGGCTGTCTAGCACGCTGTTCAGCGAGCTGCGCGACATCCTGTTTGCGCGCGTCGCGCAGCGGAGCATACGCAACGTCGCGCTGAAGACCTTCCGCCACCTGCACGCGCTGTCGCTGCGCTTCCACCTGGAGCGCCAGACCGGCGGCATGACCCGCGACGTGGAGCGCGGCACCAAGGGCATCGACACGCTGCTGAGCTACGCCATCTTCAGCATCATCCCCACGTTCGTGGAGATCACGCTCATCGGCATCGTGCTGCTGCGCAATTTCAGCGTCTGGTTCGCGCTCATCACGCTGCTCGCGCTGGCGAGCTACATCTTTTTCACGGTGGTGATAACCGAGTGGCGCACGCACTTCCGCCGCGCCATGAACGAGCTGGACTCCAAGGCGAGCACCCGCGCCATCGACAGCCTGCTGAATTACGAGACGGTGAAGTACTTCGGCAACGAAGCCTTCGAGACCCGCCGCTACGACGAGAGTCTGCAGCGCTGGGAGGAGGCCTCGGTGAAGAGCCGCACCTCCCTCGGGCTGCTCAATTCCACCCAGGCCTTCATCATCGCCAGCGCGGTGACCACGCTGATGGCGCTCGCCGCCCGCGGGGTGGTCGCCGGGACCATGAGCATCGGCGATCTCGTGCTGGTCAACGTCCTGCTCATCCAGCTCTACATGCCGCTGAATTTCCTGGGGGTAATGTACCGGGAGATCAAGCAGGCCGTCACCGACATGGAGAAGCTCTTCGGCCTGCTCGAGGTGCACCGCGAGGTCGACGACGAGCCCGGCGCGCCGCCGCTGGCGCTCGCCGGCGCGTCGATACGCTTCGAACACGTCGATTTCTCCTACGAGGCGAAGCGGCAGATCCTGCACGACGTCAGCTTCGAGGTCCCGGCCGGCCACAAGGTGGCCGTGGTCGGCGCGAGCGGAGCGGGAAAATCCACGCTCGCGCGCCTGCTGTTCCGGTTCTACGACGTCAGCGGCGGCCGCATCAGCATCGACGGGCAGGACATCCGCACGGTCACGCAGGCATCGCTGCGGCGGGCGATCGGCATCGTGCCGCAGGACACGGTGCTCTTCAACGACACGCTCTGGTACAACATCGCCTACGGCGACCCGGAGGCGGGCGATGATGAGGTGATCGCGGCGGCGAGATCGGCGCATATCCACGATTTCGTGATGACCCTGCCGGATGGCTACGACACCATGGTCGGCGAGAGGGGACTGAAGCTCTCCGGCGGCGAGAAACAGAGGGTGGCCATCGCCCGAACCCTGCTCAAGCGGCCAGCCATTCTCATCTTCGACGAGGCCACCTCGGCGCTGGATTCCCGCACCGAGAAGCTCATCCAGGCCGAGCTGCGCGAGATTGCCGAGAACCGCACGACGCTGGTCATCGCCCATCGCCTCTCCACCATCGTCGACGCCGGGCAGATCCTCGTCATGGAGGCCGGCCGGATCATCGAGCGTGGCACCCACCGCGAGCTGCTCGCCCGCGGGGGGACCTACGCCCAGATGTGGGAGCTGCAGCAGCAGGAGGAGGACGAGCAGAATGCCGGCGGCGCCGGCGCGCAGCCCGCGCCGGCTCCCGCACGCGGGGTGCCGGAGGCCTACTGAGAGGCGGCTCGATGCGAATCAGGTCGTGTTTCGGAATGCGACCGGGCGATTCGCAAATGGCCGCCACACCGATATAATCCGGGTAGGTTCACCAGATCCCACCAGCGAGAGAAGTCATGGCATTTGTCGTCACCGAGGCCTGCATCAAGTGCAAGTACACCGATTGCGTGGAGGTGTGCCCCGTGGACTGCTTCCACGAAGGTCCCAACATGCTCGTCATCGACCCCGACGAGTGCATCGACTGCACGCTTTGCGAACCGGAATGCCCGGTCAACGCCATCTGCTCGGAGGACGACCTGCCCTCGGACCAGAATCATTTCCTGGCCCTGAACGCCGAGCTCTCCAAGGCCTGGCCGGTGATCAACGAGGTCAAGGACCCCCTGCCGGAGGCCGAAGAGTGGAAGGACGTGAAGAGCAAGCTCGACAAGCTGGAGCGCTGAGAATCCCCACGGCGACCGCCGTACCCTGAGAAAGCGGCCTGATGGCCGCTTTTTCGTTCCTGATGCGTCCGCTTGCGCCGCGTTTCCACCGCCCCGGGGCGCCGCTGCGACTAAACTTTTGGCCTACAATTCCGAAAACCAAGGACGCGCACCGCCGCGGGCGGCGGCGCGAGGGACGACAGCCTCAAGGAAATGAAGATGACGCTGCGCATGACCTTTGCCGCGGTGATGGCGATCCTGCTGCTGGGGCCGCAGGCGGCCGCGCGCGACGTGTACAAGTGGGTCGATGCGAACGGGAAGGTCCATTACGGCGACCGGCCGGACGCGGCGGCGGCGGAGAAGATCGAGGTCCGGGCCGCGGAGCCGTCCCCGGATGGAGATGCCGCCGCCCGCGATGAAAAGACCCGGCGGCTGCTGAGGCAGTTCGAGCAGGAACGCGCGGAGGACGCCGAGGCCCAGGCGCGGATCGCCGAGGAGAAGGCGATGCGCCGGGAGAACTGCCTGAAGGCCAGGGACCTGCTGGAGAAGTACCGGAATGCCAGCTACCTCTACGAAGACGGCGAGGGCAAGGACCACCGGGTCCTGACCAAGGAGGAGCGCGCCGAGGCCGAGGCCGCGGCGCAGAAGGAAGCCGACAAGTGGTGCGGGCAGGGCGGCTGACACGCCGCGACCGCGGGGAAACAGTGCGACGGGGCACACTTCCGGGCGCGCCCGCCCAGTCCTGACGCCATGCTGCGCTTAGTGCCGAAGGCACTTTCGGCTAGACTAGGCCGTAGAACAATAAAGACCGTCATCCGGCGAAATCCACCATGCGCAAGAAGTTCTGGACTACCGACTGGTTTGCCGGGGTGGCCCTCACGCTGCTCTTTCTTGCCCTGTTCCTCATGGGCAACCGTCCGGCGTGGGTGGAAACGATCGAGCGCGCCGCGTACGACTTCGGGGCGCGCACCTCCACGCGCGACCCCGGCACCCAGATCGCCGTGGTCGCCATCGACGACAGCAGCATCAGCAACATCGGCCGCTGGCCGTGGGCCCGCAAGGTCCATGCGGAGATGGTCGAGATGCTGGCGGCCGCGGGCGCCAAGGTCATCGCCAGCACCGTGCTGTACACCGAACCGCAGGCCGACCCGGGCCTGGAGCGCATCAACAGGCTGCTGGATCTCTACAAGCAACGCGGGCTGGAGGGCAGCGGCGACGCGGCCGTAGTCGAGCTCGGCACCGAGCTCGCCGCGGCAAAGACCGAGCTGGACTACGATCAGAACCTGGCCACGGCCATCGAGAAGGCCGGCAACGTGGTGATGGCCAACCTCTTCGAGCTGGGCGAGCCCCTGGGCAACCCGGACAATCCGACGCCGGCGTTCATGGAGCAGAACGCCATCGACGACGCCAATGTCTCCTCCGGTGCCGTGGAGGGATTCGACGCCTTCCCGGCCCGCCAGATCTTCACCCCCATCGAAGGCCTGGGCTCGCGCGCCAGCGCCATCGGCCACGTCAATCAATGGCAGGACGCCGACGGCGGCATCCGCACCGATCTGCTGGCGGTGAACTATTACAACCGTTACTACCCGTCCATGGCGCTGGCGATCGCGGCCCGCACGCTCAACCTGGGCAGCGGCGACATCAGGCTGGTGAAGGGCGAGTCGGTGCACCTGGGCAAGCTCGCGATCCGCACGGACCAGATCTCGCGGATGAACACGTTCTTCTACAAGAACAAGCCCTCCGGCGAGCCGGCCTTCCAGGTGGATTCCTTCTACGACGTCTACTCCGGCAAGATCCCCGCTTCGAAGTACGCCGGCAAGACGGTGCTGATCGGCGCCAGCGCATTCGGCGTCGGCGACTCCTTCCACACGCCGGTGGCGGAGATGCCGCCGGTGCTGATCCTCGCGCACTCCGTGGCGAGCATCCTCAACGAGAATTTCTTCGTGGTCCCGGCCTGGGCCATCTGGGTGGAGATCCTGCTGTTCCTGCTGGTCGGCGCGTATCTCGCCTATCTGCTGCCGCGCCTGAAGGCCGGTCACGCCGCGATCGCCACCGCCGGAGCGCTGCTCGCGTTGCTGGCCCTGAGCTTCTTCTCGATGAAGTCCGGGAACTGGCTGCAGACGATGCTCGCGGCGCTGCTGCTGGTATGCGGGCACCTGCTGCTGACCACCAAGCGCTTCCTGGTGACCGAGCGCGGCAAGCTCAAGGCCGACACCGAATCCGCGGAGAGCAATCGCATGCTCGGTCTGGCGTTCCAGCAGCAGGGCCAGTACGACATGGCGTTCGAGAAGTTCCGCAAGTGCCCGCTCGAGGACTCGATGATGGACCCGCTTTACAACCTGGCGCTGGACTTCGAGCGCAAGCGGCAGTTCGCCAAGGCCTACTCCGTCTACCAGTACATGTCGGGCCACGATCCGAAGTTCCGCGATCTGGAGACGCGCATGACGCGCTCCAAGCAGATGGAGGACACCATCCTCCTGGGCGGCGCCAACCCGCACCCGGGCGGAACGCTGCTGCTGGAGGACGGCTCGCTGCAGAAGCCGATGCTCGGCCGCTACCAGGTCGAGAAGGAGCTCGGCAAGGGCGCCATGGGCATCGTCTACCTGGGGCGCGACCCGAAGATCAACCGCGTGGTGGCCATCAAGACCCTGGCGCTCTCCCAGGAGTTCGACGCCGACGAGCTCGACGAGGTGAAGCAGCGATTCTTCCGCGAGGCCGAGACCGCGGGCCGCCTGCAGCACCCGAACATCGTCACCATCTACGATGCCGGCGAGGAGCACGATCTGGCCTACATCGCCATGGAGTTTCTCACCGGCCACGACCTCACCCGCTACACCAAGGAGGACGCGCTGCTGCCGGTGCCGCTGGTGATGGGCATCATCTACAAGTCGGCGCTGGCACTGGATTATGCGCACGGGCAGCACGTCGTGCACCGCGACATCAAGCCGGCGAACATCATGTACGACCCGCAGGCCAAGGCCATCAAGCTGACGGACTTCGGCATCGCGCGCATCACCGATTCGAGCAAGACCAAGACCGGCATGGTGCTCGGCACCCCCTCCTACATGTCCCCGGAGCAGCTCGCCGGCCGCAAGATCGACGGCCGCTCCGACCTGTTCTCGCTCGGGGTGACGTTCTACCAGCTGCTCTGCGGCCGCCTGCCGTTCCGCGGCGACTCCATGGCCACGCTGATGTACAAGATCGCCAACGAGCCGCACACCGACATCCTGGAGGCGCGCCCGGAGCTGGCCCGTACCAAGCCGTGCCTGCAGACCGTCATCAACAAGGCCCTCGAGAAAGACCTGGCCAAGCGCTATCAGACCGGCGGGGAGTTCGCGCGCGATCTGCAGGCCTGCGCGCAGAGGAAGAGCTCGTGACCGGGGAGAGAAGATGAGCTTGGCAAGCGTGCTGCAGATGGCGAATTTCTCGGATCCCGGCCAGAAGCGCACGCGCAACGAGGACAGCACCGCCACCGACACCGCCCTGGGCTTCGCGATGGTGGCCGACGGCATGGGCGGCTACAAGGCCGGCGAGGTCGCCAGCGCCATTGCCGTGAGCGTCACGGTGAACCAGGTCAAGCAGGGCCTGGCCATACGGCCGGCCTACGCACCGGACGCCGAGACCGGGCTGAGCCACGGCGCGAGCCTGCTGCGCAAGGCCATCCGCGACGCCAACCTCCACATCTACAAGACCGCCAATACCGAATCGCAGTGCAACGGGATGGGGACCACGGCCCTGGCGGTGCTCTTCTACGACAACCGTTTTTGCGTTGCACACGTCGGCGATTCCCGGCTTTATCGCCTGCGCGGAGAGCTGTTCGAGCAGGTCACGAGCGACCATTCCCTGGTGCAAGAGCTTGTTACAAGGGGATTTTTGACAAAGGAAGAGGCGCTGGCCAACACCCCGAAGAACCTCGTTACGCGCGCCCTGGGCGTGGAGGAGAACGTCGAGGTGGACATCAAGGAGGAGCCGGCCCTGCCGGGGGACGTCTACCTGCTTTGCTCGGATGGGTTAAATGATATGATGTCTGATGAAGATATTCGCTTAACCCTCAGAAAATTTAGTGCTAATCTTGAAAAAGCGGGTAGCGAACTGGTTCGCATCGCCAATGCGAACGGGGGGAAGGACAACGTGTCCGTGATCTTGGCACGTGTCTTGAGTGCCTTTCCGGCCAAAACGAGCTGGTATAACAATGTCTTGGGTCGGATAAAGAAAGGGCGATAACGGGATAGGGGCCTATGGCTAAATTGATCCTCAGTTTGAACGGTGCCGTCCAGCGCGAATTCACGCTCACCAAGGAACGGACGACGATAGGCCGTAAGCCTGACAACGACATCCAGATCGACAATCTCGCTGTCAGCGGCAAGCACGCCCTCATCATCACCATCCTCGACGACTCCTTCCTGGAAGACCTGGGCAGCACCAACGGGACCTACGTCAACGGCAAGCTGATCAAGAAGCACGCGCTGCGCGACGGCGACGTAATCGCCATCGGCAAGCACGAGCTGAAGTACGTCAACGAGCATGCCACGGCGCATGACGAGGACTTCGAGAAGACCATGATCATCCGCCCGGGCACGGCCAGCGCCGCCGCGGCCAGCGTGCAGGCCGCCGCTGCCGCCGGGGTCGCGCCGGCGCACCCGCAACGCCCGCCCAACCTGAGCGAGAGCGTGGCGCCCGCGGTCGCGAGCTCCGGCATGCCGCTCGGCAAGCTGCGCGTGCTGAACGGCCCCATCGCCGGCCGGGAACTCGAACTCACCAAGGCGCTCATCACGCTCGGCAAGCCGGGGGTGCAGGTTGCCGTCATCTCCCGCCGGCCTCAGGGCTATTTCCTGACCCACATCGAGAGCGACGGCGGCGGCACCAACTACCCCATCGTCAACGGCAATCCGATCGGTCCGCAGGCCTACGGCCTGGGCAACGGCGACATCGTGGAGCTGGCCGGCATCAAGATGGAGTTCACCCTGACGCGCTGAACGGCGCCCCCTCGCCCGCGACGATCACGACAGAAGGCCCGGCGCGCACGCATCGGGCCTTTTCGTTTGTACGGCCTGCGAACCGCCGTAAGGCGGCCACCATGCCCCGCTACTTGCTGGTGTGGGTGAAGACGCCGTCCCAGTTGGCCGGCGGCGGCTCGCGACGGAAGTGCGCCACCCGCTCCGCGTACATCGAGTACAGCTGCGGCGAGGAGGAGGACTTCGCCAGGTTGAGAAACTGCAGCTCGGCCATGTCCCATTCCTGCGCGCGGTAGTATTTCAGCGCCTGGCGATACAGCTTGATCTCATCGCGCATGCGCGCGTCCATGCTGCTGAGGGGTCCCAGCGGCTCGTAGATGGCCACCGGCCTGTCCTTGCCCTTCACCCGCACCACGTCCAGCTCGCGATAGGCGAACTGCGGCGCACCCTTTGCGGTGCTCTCGCTGACGATGATGCCCACGCCGTAGCCCTTGGTCAGGCCTTCCAGGCGCGACCCCAGGTTCACCGCGTCGCCGAGCACGGTGTACGCCATGCGGAACTCCGAGCCCATGTTGCCGACGTTCATCGTCCCGGTGTTGATGCCCACGCCGATGTGGATCTCCGGCCAGCGCCGCTGCCGGAACGAGGCGTTGATCTCCCCGAGCTTGGCCATCATCTGCAGCGCCGCGGTGACGGCGTTGGCGGCGTGGTTGGGGTCGGGCACGGGGGCCCCCCAGAAGGCCATGATCGCGTCGCCCATGTACTTGTCGATCGTGCCGCGCTGCAGATGGATCACCTGCGTCATGGGCGTGAGCAGCTGGTTCATGAGCTCCGAGAGCTGCCTCGGCTCGAGCCCCTCGGAGATCGAGGTGAAGCCGCGGACGTCGGAGAACAGCACCGTCATCTCGCGGGATTCCGCCTCCAGCGAATATTTCTCCGGATCGCGGGCCATTTCGTCGACGAGCTCCGGCGGCACGTACTGTCCGAAGAGGCTCGTCAGCTGGCGCTTGCCGCGCGTCTCGATGAAGTAGCCGTACGACATGTTCAACAGGAACATGGCCAGCATGGTGAAGATGCCGGTGGCGACCGGCACGACCATCTTGCCGACCTGCCAGAACACCAGGTTCAGGCCGACGTAGGCGGCCAGCATGCCGGCGGCCGTGAGCGTGGCCGCCAGGGGGCTGAGCGCCGGCAGCGCCAGGGCGAACACGATTCCGAACAGCAGCAGCAGGATGAACTCCAGCCCGCGCACGTAGGCGGGTCGCTGCATGAGCTTCCCGTCGAGTATGCCGGCGACCAGGTTCGCGTGGATCTCCACGCCGGGATAGGCGCGCTGCACCGGCGTGGTCCGCATGTCCAGCAGACCCGCGGCGGTCGTTCCGACCAGCACGATCACGCCCTCCTTCAGCACGCCGGGATCGGCCTTGCCGGTGATGACGTCGGTGGCCGAGACGTACGGAAAGCTGCCCTGCGCGCCACGGTAGGGCACCAGCGCCTGCACATACTCGTCGACCGGTATGCGCCCCTTGCCGACCTGCAACCACTCCAGCCCCGAATAATTGCGCCGCGCCATCGCGGGCACCGGCTCGAACTCCGCCCGCACCTCCTTCACCGCGAGATACTGCCGCGCGACCGCGAGCGAGAGCGCCTCGTACTGCGCATCCTCGAAGGAGAACACCATCGGCACCCGCCGGACCACCCCGTCGACGTCGAGCGAGGGGTTGAAGTGCCCGGCTCCCGCGGCAACCTTCACCAGTTGTTCGAGATTGCCGCCGTAGCCCACCGCCTTCAGGAAGTCGACGCGCTTGCCGGGGAAGCTGCCCTTCACGAAGGTCGGCGGCGGCAGGGCGCCGGAGCGCGCCGGATTGGCCTCGTTGAAGAAGTAGCCGAGCACCACCGGGTACTTCTTCATCGTCTCGGCAAGCACGGCATCGCCGTCCAGCGACGGCCGCAGGCGGGCAAGGGTCTGTCCGAACTCCGGCACGGTCTTGAGCTCCCCTTCGGCGAGGCCCTCCAGCACGTGCAGTCCGGAGCTCTGGTCCGGCTCCGCGAAGACCACGTCGAAGGCGACCAGCCGCGCCCGGTATTTCTCGAACAGCTGCTCGAGCATCGCCGCGATCCGCTGTCGCGGCCATGGCCACCGCCCCTCCACGGCGAGGCTCTTCTCGTCGATGTCGATGATGACGATGCGCGGGTCCACCGTGCGCGGCATGCTGAGAGCGAGGCGGGCGTCGTAGGCGACGTGCTCCAGCTTGTCGATCAGGCCCCAGCGGAAGCGGCCGCCCTCCTCGTCGCGCGCGTGCAGCAGGAATATGGCGAGCGTGGCGAGGCTCGCGATGATGCGCACGCGGTGCCGCCTGAACTTGGCGAGGAATTCCTTCACGGCAACCGGCCGGTCGCGGGCGCGCGCACGGCGGCGCGCGCGTCGGCGAGAAACTGCTCGAACACCGAGTTCAGGGCGGCGTCCGTCGCCGCCACCACGCTGGCCACGTCCTTGCCCGCGGCCGGCTCGTCACGCTGATAGTCGCGCAGCATCAGCATCTCTCCGTCCTGCCCCCGCAGTTGCAGCTCCAGGGCGACACGCGCGGTCACCGCATCCGCGCCGATGATGTGCTCGAAGCGCCGGATGCGTCCGCGTACGACCATCGCCGGCGCCTGATCGGCGCGGCCGGCAACCCACGGCGCGGCGTGGGCGGCGCGCAGGTACAGGACGAGCTGCTCGCGTAGCAGCCGCGGCGGGGATTCCTGCCAATGGTGATGATGGTACTGCTTCAGCGTCAGGTTGGCCGCGTCCTCGCTGAAAAGCAGCGGCCGCTCCCGGTAAAGGGCATCGGCCTCGAATGCCTCCACGAGTATGCCGCCGTCGGCGAGCGGCGCTCCGGCTTCGGCGTCGATATGCGGCGCCGCCAGGCGATAGTACGTGTCGGTGGGGATCGGCGCGCCGCGCCCGCAGCCGCCGAGCATTCCGGCCACCAGCAGCATGGGCAAGATGGCCCGTGCGGAAGCGATCATCCAGTTCCTCAATTGTTGTTATTCCCGGCCGGCAGCGGGTCCTGCGTCGACTCGCCGCGGAAGAGCACGCTCGGGTTCTCGCGCACCTCGCGGCTGAACTCCTGCATGTTGCGGCCGCTGCCTTCCAGATAATGCACGATCGCATCGATGTTGTCTGCCACCACCTCGATGCTGCCGCGCAATTCCCGCATCGTGACCGAGGCGTCGCCCACGGTCCGGTTGATACCCTCCCTGTTCTCCCTGACCAGCGCGTCCATGGCGAGAAACAGCTCGTGCATCTGCTTGCGGGACTCCTCTATGCGGCCCATCAGCTCGGTCAGCTGCGCCGAACCCTTGTCGGCGTTGGTCAGGATGGAGGAGATATGCTGACGGTTCTCGGCGTTGACGGTCTGCAGCAGCGCCTCGGCGCTGGCGTCGAGCTTCTTGACCACCTTCTTGAGCTCGTCGAACAGCTCCGGATCGTCCACCCGCTGGCGCAGGCTGGCGAGCAGCGGCCGCAGCTGCTCCTTCGACAGCGACTCGTACTCGATGCTCAGCGCGGTGATCCGGTCGTTGAGACTCTGCAGCAGCGGCTGTCCCTCGCTGGTGAGCTTCTTGAATTCCGCCGCCGCCTCGTTGAGCGCGGAGAACATGTCCGCCTGCTCCACACCGTCGAGCTCATCGCCGGGCTTCATCCAGCCCGGTCCTTTGCCCTCGTGGATGTCGATCACCGCCGGCGCCAGGGGGCCCGGCAGCATGATGGCCGCGGCGCTCCCGACCGGCATCTTCCAGTCCTTGGTGACGCTGAACTCGACGCGATAATTGACCCTGCTGTCGGTGACCACGGGCTGCACCGACTCGACCTGGCCGACGGGATAGCCCTTGTAGTAGGTCACGGTCCCGTACTTGATGCCGCCGACGCTGTCGAATATGGCGTAGTAGCGATCCGTCGGTCCGGTGCTGCCGGTGAGCCGGTATAGCACCCACAGGAACGCCACGCCGACGGCCAGGACGAACACGCCCACCGCCAGGTAATTGATGTTGTCGCGCCGCATGCCTTTCCCCCAACCCCCTCTGTCGCGATCGTCCGCGGCGCGCACGCCACGGCCACCGCGTCTCATGTGATTTCGCGCGTCAGCCGCCGGTCAGTCGCCGCAGGTAGTCCTCCGCGTTGACCTCCGAGCGGCGCGGTCTGCGGTTGAGCAGGTCCTGGACCCGCGGATGCGGGCAGCTCTGGACCTCCGCGACGGTGCCGGTCATGAGGATGCGGCCGTGGTCGAGCACGGTGATGCGATCGGCGATCTTGAAGGCGCTCTCCAGCTCGTGGGTCACCACGACGATGCTCATGTTCATCGCCTCGCGCAGCCGCAGGATCATCTCGTCGAGCTCCGCCGAGACGACCGGATCCAGGCCGGCGGAGGGTTCGTCGAAGAACAGCAATTTCGGGTCCATGATGACCGCCCTGGCCACGGCGGCGCGCTTGATCATGCCGCCGGAGAGCTGCGCGGGCATCAGGTGCTCGAAGCCGGCGAGGTTCACCACCTCGAGCTTCAGGCGCACCATGATGTCCATGGTGGTCTCGTCGAGGCGCGCGTGCTCCCGCAGCGGCAGCTTGATGTTCTCGCCGACGGTCATCGAGCTGAACAGTGCCCCGCCCTGGAAGGCCACGCCGATATTCCTGCGCAGCTCGTGCAGCTCCGTGGCGGAGGCGCCGGCGACGTCGACGCCGAGGAGTCGGACCCTGCCGCTGGTGGGCAGGTTGAGCCCGAGCAGATGGCGCAGCAGCGTGCTCTTGCCCGAGCCGCTGCCCCCCATGATGATGCGGATCTCCCCGGGCTCGACGTGGAAGTCGATGCCCTCGAGGATCTTGCGCGAACCGTAATGGGCGGTCAGCGCGCTGACCTCGATGACGGGCTGGGTCTCGGTCCGGGTCACGGCGACTCAGCGGTTCAGGAAGTAGGTGAACAACATGTCCGCCACCACGATATAGGAGATCGACAACACCACCGCGCGCGTGGTGGCGCGCCCGACCCCCTCGGCACCGCCGGTGACCTGGAAGCCGTTGCTCACCCCGATCACCGTGATGATCGTGGCGAAGACCAGGCTCTTTATCAGCCCCTGCCGCACGTCATCGAAAACCAGCGAGCTCAGCGTGCGGTCGAGGTAGGCGGAGTAAGACAGGCCCAGCTCGAGATTGGTGAACACCGCCCCGCCGAGCAGGGCGGCGAAGTCGGCGATGAGGGTCAGCGCCGGCACCATCACCATCATGGCCGCGAGCACCGGAGCGGCGAGGTAGCGGACCGGGTTGATGCTCATGACCCGCAGCGCATCGATCTCCTGGGAGACCTGCATGGTGCCGATGCGCGCGGCGAGCGCCGAACCGGAGCGGCCGGCGACCACGATCGCGGTGATCAGTGCGGCGAACTCGCGCGTGACCGACAGCGCGATGCCCATCACGACCTGCTCCTCGGCGCCGAAGGTCTCCAGCGTCGCGATGCCCTGGATGGCGAGCATCACGCCGATGGTGAACGCGAGGATGGTGACGATGGGCGTGGCGGCGATGCCGATGGTCACCATCTGCGCGGCCATCGCCGAGATTCGAACCGGCTGCTTCTTCATCCAGCCGAACAGCAGCCAGTACAGGCTCTCGAGCCAGAGCAGGAAGTAGTAGCCGAACTCCTCGACGGCGGCGACCGCGGCCCGTCCGAGGTGCTCGATGGGGACCGCCGAGGATTGCCCGGCCGCGTCAGCCATCCGCCCGGATGCGTTCGTTGATCGTCGCATGGATGGGAAAGACCTTGTCCAGACGCGCCAGCTTCAGCACGCTCAGCGCGGCCTCGCTCACGCCGATCAGGCCGAACCGCAGCTTTTTCTTCTTCGCCGTCTGGTAGCCCTCGACCAGGCTCGCCACGCCGGAGCTGTCTATGTAGGTGACGCGAGACAGATCCACCAGGACGTTTCGCGCCTGCGCCAGGCAGCCGAGTATGGCGGAGCGCGCCTCCGGCGAGGCGGACAAGTCCACGTCGCCGGTCAGCTCAACGACCGCATAGCCACTGTCATCGCGCACCGCATAGCTCATCTCAACGCTCTCCCGCCGCACTCAGCCGGAAATGACCTGCCTGCCGCCATCAGGCGATGCGCTTCTTCATGTGCAGGAAATTCCCGGCCTTGCCCTGCACGTGACCATAAGCGCACTCATCCATGATCTCACGGATAAACAGCGTTCCAAGACCACCGGGCTTAATCTCGCGCGGATCGCGCGGACCTATCGAGGTGAGATCCACGGGCTCGGCGAAGTCCCGCAGATGAAACTCCAGTTCCCGGCCATTATTGAAGATTTCGAGGATGATTTCACCTGCGCCGCTGCCCTTGTAGGCGTGGCGAATGATGTTGCTGCAGGCCTCGTTGACGGCGAGCACGATCTGGCTGACGACCTGCTCGCAGCAGCCGCCGCGCTCGCAGGCCTCGCGCACGTGCTCGCGCACCTTGCGCAGTATGCGCGGGTCGGCCGGGAACTTGACCTTCAGGAGGCGCTGTCCGGTCATCGAAGGTCCCGTTCAATCAGCATCAGCGTAATGTCGTCGCGCTGGCGATGGCCCCTGCGGCGCAGGGTCGCCACCATCCCCTCGAGGCGGGCACGCGGAGCCAACGAAGCCACCGAATCGATGAGCTCCCGGAGCCCGGCAGCGCCGAGGATCTGACCGCGGTCGTCCGGCGATTCGGTCACGCCGTCCGTGTAAATGTACAGGCTGCCGCCGGCGAGCGGGAAGCGGGTACAGCGAAACTCGGCCTCGGGCACCACGCCGAGCGGCGGCCCGTCCGCGGGCAGCTCGCGGAACACGCCGTCGGAACCGCGATACATCGCCGGCAGATGGCCGGCGTTGGCCAGCACGATCTCGTCGCGCTGCAGGTCGATGAAGCCGGTGACCACGGTGACGAACATCCCGTGCGAGGAGGTCTCGCAGAGCTCCTGGTTGACGCGGCTGAGCAGACGGCCGAGATCGTCGGTGGTCTTGGCCAGGCAGTGCAGCAGGCCGGTCGTCTTCGCCATCCACAGCGCGGTGTTCATGCCCTTGCCGGACACGTCGGCGATGTTGAAGTAGACCCGAGAGCTCCCCAGCGCGAAATAGTCGTAGAAGTCGCCCGAGACCTCCCGCGCCGGTATGTTGATGGCGACGACCGGAAGCTGCTCCAGGTGCGTCGGGCTGGGCAGCAGGTTTACCTGCACCTCGCGCACCAGCTCCAGCTCCTTGCGCACGCGCTCCTGGTCGACCAGCCTTGCAACCATCCGGGCGTTGTGGATGGCGAGCGCCGCCGCCGAGGCGAGCGCGGTCGCCAGGTGCCTGTCCTCCTCCTCGAACTGGCCGTCGGCGGTGCGTTTGTTGATGAGCTCCAGCGCGCCGATGCTCTGCCCGCGCACGACCAGCGGCGCGCAGAGTATCGAGCGGGTGAGAAAGCCGGTGCCGGCGTCTATGGCGGGGTTGAACTGCGATTCGTCCTGCGCGTTGCGGACGATCTGCGTGCGGCGCTCCGCCACCGTGCGCCCGACAATGCCCTCGCCCGCGGGAATGCGCAGCCCGGTGATGTCCACCGGACCGGCGCACTGTTGGCAGACCAGCTCGGTATTGTCGCTCTCGAGCAGGAAGATCGAACCGGCATCGGCGTTCATCTGTTCGATGAAGGTCGCGATGGCGCTGCGCAGCGTCTCCTGCAGGTTCAGCGACGTGGCGAACTCCTGTATGGCCTCGGCCAGCACGCGCACCTGCCGCTCGATGGCACGCTCCTGGCGCGGCACGGTCCGGTCGGGATCGACGGGGAGATTCATCGCGACAATCGTCGGTTCAGGCACTCCATGTAGGCGGCTTCGTCGGGCACCGCGTTGTCGCGCTGCGCCCGCCACAGGGCCTCGCCCAGGCATTCCATCATGTCATGCTCCACGGCATGCGGGTCGCCGCGCCGCTCGACCGCCCGCCGGTAGAGGCCGGCGATGCCGGCGGGCCGGTCGGTGCTCACCTGCTCGCGCAACGCAATATGCATGCCCATGTGCAGGAAGGGGTTGGCCACGCCGTGCTCGGGGGTGTACTCCTGCGCGACCGACGCCTCCCCGGAGGTCAGCAGCCCCTGGTACTCCGGGTGCAGGGCGACGACATCGGCGATCAGGGCCTCGATCGGTTCCAGCACCTCCCCGGCCTGGCGCTTGCGCCAGGCCTCGACGAACATGCGCCGGGCAGCATCCCTGTCGTGCACGAACATGGCTCAGGCCTCCGCCCCGGCCGTCTGTCTCATGCGCGCCGGCCATTCGCAGAGGTCGCCGATAAGGCAGCTGGCGCAACGCGGCCGGCGCGCCGTGCAGACGTAGCGGCCATGCAGGATGAGCCAGTGATGCGCATCCTGGCGGTAGGCCGCGGGAACGAGCCTGAGCAGCCGCCGTTCCACCTCCAGCACATTGCGACCCGGCGCGATCCCGGTGCGGTTGGCGACCCGGAAGATGTGCGTGTCCACGGCGATGGTCGGCTGGCCGAACGCGGTGTTGAGGATGACGTTGGCCGTCTTGCGCCCCACACCCGGCAGCTTCTCCAGGGCCTCGCGGTCGGACGGTACCTCGCCGCCGTGAGCGCGCAGCAGTATCTCGCAGGTCCGGATGATGTTCGCAGCCTTCGCGTTGTAAAGCCCTATGGCCTTGATGTGCTCCTTCAGCGCCTCCACGCCGAGCGCGAGCATGGCAGCGGGCGTGTTGGCGACCTTGAATAGCCTGGAGGTGGCCTTGTTGACGCTCACGTCGGTGGCCTGTGCCGAGAGGATCACGGCGAGGAGCAGCTCAAAGGGGGTCGAATAGGCGAGCTCGGTGCGCGGCGCGGGATTCGCCGAGCGCAATCTCTCGAAGATGGCCGCGCGCTTGGCCGCATTCATGGGCGCACGGCCGGGCCGTCGCGCCCTGCGGCGGTGTGGTTGCGAAGCGCAAGCGCGGCGCCGAGCAGCAGCAACGCCCCCGCCGGCATCGCCGCGATTGGCAGCCGCCACCCCTGGGGCAATACGCGCAGACCGCTCCAGTCGGTGTCCGGCACGATCAAGGTGAGGTCCCGCAGCAGCGTGCCGTGGCCCAGCATTTCCCGGACAGCGGAGAACACCACCATGAACACGAGCACGGCAACGGCATGCGCTCCCGCGTCGCGGACCGCCGCCGTAACCGGCCGCCGCCACGCGGACTCCTCGGCACGCACCAGGACGAGGCAGCAGCCGGCCAGCACGGGCAGGTACACACCCAATGCCGCGGACAGCGCCGGCAGGCCGGCCTGCACTGCCGTATGCAGCACGGTCACCCCGCAGGCCGCGACGACGGCCTGGCACGGCAGGCGCACGGCCACCGGGACCAGGCCGCGCAGCGCGGCGACCAGCCACTGGGTCCACAGCACGGTCAGCGCGAAGAGGATGCCGATGGCCAGGCCGGTGACGAAGCGGTCGGAAACCGCGAGCAGCGGGCACAGCCCCAACAGCCGCACGAGCACGGGGTTGCCCTGCCATGCGACGCCACAACAGTCCCGCCGGGAACCCCTCTCAGCCATGCTCGCGCACCGTGTTGCCAGGGCGCGATTATAGCGCGCCGTCTCGCCGGCCCCGTCCGCGCCCGCCGGGCCCGGCAGGCCGCTACGGCGATTCGGGATAGGGTTGCACCACGTGCGGGTTTTCCTCCGGCCCCCACTCCCCGGCGCCCGCCTCCTCCGTGGTGAGATTGCTCAGGCGGAAGACATGCAGGGTGCCGCCGCGCGGGCCGCGGAAGAAATGCGTGAGATTGCCGCCGTATCCGGACAGCACGGCCACGTACTGCTTGCCATCGACGCTGTAGGTAACGGGCGAGGCGTTGATGCCCGAGCCGGTCTGGTAGCGCCACAGCACCGCACCGGAGCCCTGGTCCAGCGCCATGAAGAAGCCGAGCTGATCGCCGGTGAACACCAGCCCGCCCGCGGTCGCCAGCACGCCGGCGTGCAGGGGCTGCGGACTCGCGAAGTCCCACAGCCACCTGCGCCGAGCGACGTCGAAGGCCTTCAGGTGACCGATGTTCTCGCCGATGCGGTAGGTCCAGGACTCCGCGCCGACGAAGCTCTTGCCGGGCTCATGGATCACCTCGTCGGCCTCGAACGGGCGCATCCCCACTCCCCAGTGATTGACGGGGATGAAGGCGACGTGCGTCTGCGGGTTGTAGGCCATCGGGAACCAGTTCGCGCCGCCGGACATGCTCGGGACGATGACCTTGACCTCCTCGCCGCCGAAATGCGGGCGCATCGCTTCGTTGACCTCGGGGCGGCCGGTCACCGGATCGATGCCGTGCGCCCAGTTGATGCCTTCGATCATCGGCTCGGCATACAGGAATTTGCCGCTGACGCGATCGACTGCGTAGAAGTATCCATTGCGATTGGCCTGCAGCGCCGCCTTCACCGGCGCGCCGTCCAGACGGAAATCCGCCAGCACGATGGCATTGTTGCCGTCGTAGTCCCAGCTGTCGTGCGGGGTGTACTGGAATCCCCAGCGGATCACGCCATCGCCCGGGTCGATGGCGAGCAGCGAGTTGGTCCACTTGTTGTCGCCCGGGCGCAGATCGCCGAGCCACGGCGCGGGGTTGCCTGCGCCCCAGTACAGCAGTCCCAGGCCCGCGTCGTAGGACCCGGTCTGCCAGGTGGGGCCGCCGCCGGTCCTCCACGCCTCGTTCTCCCAGGTCTCGTGTCCGGGTTCGCCGGGCGCCGGGATGGTATAGGTCGTCCACAACTCGTAGCCGTAGTCGGCGTCGAAGGCCTTGATGTATCCGCGCACGCCGAATTCGCCGCCGGAGATGCCGACGACGACGCGATCGCCCACGACCAGCGGCGCGCTGTTGGTCACCACGCCCTGCTGCCACTCGCCGATCGGACGGCGCCAGCGCACCGCGCCCGTGCGCCGATCCAGCGCCACCAGCTGCGCGTCCAGCGTCGCGACGTAAACCAGATCCTCGCGCAGGGCCACGCCGCGATGCACCGGGCCGCAGCAGATCGAATTGCCGAACCCCTGCGGATACTGCGGCGCGTAGTGCCACAGCCGTCTGCCGTTGCGGGCGTCGTAGGCGTACACGTGTGCCCATGCGCTGCTGACGTACATCACGCCGCCGGCCACCAGCGGCGTGGATTCCAGGCCGTCGAGCGTCCCCAGCGACTGGGTCCACACCGGCCGCAGCTCGTGCACGTTGCGCCGGTCGACCTGCGCCAGCGGGCTGTAGCGAGTGCTGCCGTACGTGCGGCCGTACATCGGCCAGTCCGCGCCGCGCCTCTCGGCCTGCAGCAGGTCCTCCGCGCTCATCGCGCCCGCGGGTGCGGACGGGATCAGCACCGCCAAGGCCGCCGCGCCCATCAAGGTCACGACCCCTCGCCGCATCGCGCGCCTCGCAGTGGCCATCGGATCTCCGTTCGCCTGCCCGCCCCCGCCGCCGCTCAGATCACCATGGCGACGATGTAGCCGACATACAGCATGCCGTTCAGCATGAGCTGCCAGACGACCAGCTGCCCCTGCGCCAGGCAGTACCGCAGCCACACGGAGGCCGCGAGCGCCACGAGGATCCCGACGAGCACCTCCTTGCGAGGCTCCCAGGGGGTGAGCAGCAGGCCGATGGCCGGCAGCACGGTTCCCTGGAAGACCATCGCTCCGGTGATGTTGCCGAAGGCCATCGTGTCCTTGCCCCGCCGTATCCACAGGATGCTGTTCACCTTCTCCGGGAGCTCGGTGGCGATGGGCACGATCAGCAGCGACAGGAACAGCGCGGAAACGCCGAGGTGTATCGAGGCCTGCTCCACGCCATGGATGAACCCCTTGGCGCCGAGTATCAGCAGGGCGAGACCCAGCGCAATCTGCAGCAGTACGACGAGCATGTTGTCGGGCAAGCCGACGCGACAGAGGTACATTTCCCTGTGCGCCTCGGTCGCGTGGCCGTTGCGCACGAGATCTGCGGAGGCGCGCACCGTCATCAGGACGTAGACGAAATAGATGACCAGCATAACCATCGCCAGCAGCGATTGCACCGCCTTGCCTTCGTGCGGGATGAACAGGGCGCCGGCGGCGATGAGGAAGGCCAGCAGGAAGAAATTGAGGTCGCGCGTGAGCCCCGTACGCTCGGGCCGCAGGTGGCCCGCCAGGCCGCGGCGATTCAGCACCGACAGCGTCATCAGGAACAGGGAGAGCGTCGAGAGCATCAGCGGCGCGCCCAGTATCGCGCCGACGCCGATCTCCTCGTTGATCTCCGGATTGCTGCCGCCGGCGAAGAAGGCCAGTATCGGCACCATGCTCTCGGGCATGGCCGTGCCCACGGCCGCGAACAGCGAGCCGGTGACGCCCTCGGAAATGCCAAGGCGTTCACCCAAATGCTCCAGTGCGTTTGTGAACACCTCCGCGGCAATTACAATGATGACGAGCATGACCAGCAGCTCGCCGAAGTCGGCCATCAACATCGAAACGCTCCCCCCCAAGATAACGAGACAAACAGTGCATACTGCCGACCCGGCTGCGGCCCGGCGCCACTTTGCGCGCAATAAAGGATCAAGCTACTGAAGCGCCCCGAGGACATCGCGAATGAACTGGTTGGAATACCTCAAGGCCGTGGTCATGGGTGCCGTGGAGGGCATAACGGAGTTCCTGCCCATCTCCAGCACCGGACATCTCATCATAACAGCCGACCTCATCGATTTTCACGGGCCGCTGGCATCGAATTTCGAGATAGTCATTCAGCTGGCGGCGATCCTGGCCATCTGCTGGCTGTACCGGGGGAAGCTGCTCGCCGTGATGCGCGGCGTCCGCAGCGACCGCGACTCGCAGCGCTTCGTACTCAACCTGCTGGTCGCCTTCCTGCCGGCGGCGGTGGTCGGGCTCATCGCGCACGAGGCGATCAAGGCGACGCTGTTCAACCCGCTGACCGTGGCCGTTGCGCTCATCATCGGCGGCGTCATCATCCTGATCGTCGAGCGCATGCACCTGCCGGTGCGCGTGCAGACCGTGGACGAGCTGCGACCGTGGGACGCCTTCAAGATCGGCTGCGTGCAGGTGCTGTCCCTCATTCCCGGCACCTCGCGCTCCGGGGCGACCATCATCGGCGGCCTGCTGTTCGGGCTGTCGCGCACGGCGGCGACGGAGTTCTCCTTCTTCCTCGCCATCCCGGTCATGTTCGCGGCGACGGGCTTCGATCTGGCCAAGAACCTGGGCGAGCTGAACGCCGAATACGTCGTCGTGCTGGCGATCGGCTTCGTCGCGTCCTTCATCACGGCGGTCCTGGCCGTGAAGACCTTCATCCGGTTCGTGTCGCGGCACGACTTCACGGTCTTCGCCTGGTATCGCATACTCTTCGGCGCGCTCTGCCTGTGGTATTACTGGCCGCGGGGATCCTGACATGTCCGACTATGCAACGCTGGTAGCCACCCTCGAGGGCTTCCGGGAGCGCGCGCAGGGCCGGCCGCTCACGCTCGGGGAGGTGCTGGACTCCATCGAGGAGGCGAGCTTCTGCTTCTTCGCCATCATTCTCGTACTGCCGTTTCTGACGCCGGTGTCGCTCGGGCCGCTCGCCACCGCCGGGGGCCTGGTGTTCGCGGCGATGGGCTGGCAGATGTGGCGCGGGCACAAGGTACCGGTGCTGCCGCAGCGGGTGCGTCGCATCGAGGTCGGCGCCCAGACCTGGGAGGTGGCCACCCGGGTGTGCCTGAAGATCCTCGGCTGGTGCAGGAAGGTGACGCGGCCGCGCTACACGCGACTGGTGAGCGGCGCGCCCGGCCGCCGCAATTCCGGCCTCGTGCTGATGGCGGGGGGCCTGCTGATGGCGATCCCGTTCTTCGGCCTGCCCTTCAACAACGCGCTGCCCGGGCTGGCGATACTGTTCGTCTGCGTCGCGGAGCTCGAACAGGACGGCCTGATGCTGTTCGGCGCGCTGTTCTGGCTGGCGGTCACCGTGATCTACTTCAGCGTCGTGCTCGCGGTCGTGGCGGTGCTGGGCGACCAGGCCTGGGCCTACCTCGGCAGCCTGTTGTAGCTCTCAGCAGCAGCGCCTGATGCCATCCCATTTGCGCCGCTGCTCGGCGCGAAAATACTCCGCACGACTCATCGGAACGTCGCCCGCGCCATGGTGCAGACGGTGATGCGCGAGATAGCGCTCGTAGCCATCGTCACCGGTCGCCGCGCGCAACGCCCGCCACGCCGCCGAGGCGGCCGTGCGCAACCGCCCGGCCGGCGCAGGCCCGCGCGCGGCGCACCGCCACAGCTCGAGCACGTGCGACCAAGGCGTTTTCATCCCGATCAGGCCTCCGCGAGTTGCGTGCGCACGTAGGGCGTCTCGGTGGACGGGGGACAGCGGCGCCCCGTGGCCGCCGCGTGGCAGACCCGCATCGTCTCGATGACCAGCACCCAGGTGGTCACCAGGAAGAAGGCCGTCAGCACCGCGTCCAGCCGATCGTTGAAGATGAGCTGCGGGGCCTGTGCGGCCTTCTCCGACGGCAACACGCCGGCGGCGAGCTTCTCGGAGAGATCGCTCGCGTGCGCGAGAAATCCGATCCGCAGCTCCGGGCTGAAGAGCTTCTCCCACGCGGCGGCGGTCGTGATGACGACCAGCCACGCGAGCGGCACCGCCGTGACCCAGGCGTAGCGAAGCTTGCCGGACTTCACGATGACCGTGGTCGAGACGCACAGCGCGATCGCCGCCAGCATCTGGTTGGCGATGCCGAACAGCGGCCACAGGCTGTTGATGCCGCCCAGGGGGTCGATGGTTCCGATGTACAGGAAATATCCCCAGCCCGCGACGACCAGCGCGCTGCAGAGGAGCACGCTCGGGTACCAGCTCGTGCGGGCCAGGGCGGGGAAGACGTTGCCGAGCATGTCCTGCAGCATGAAGCGAGCGACCCGCGTGCCGGCGTCCAGCGTCGTGAGGATGAACAGGGCCTCGAACATGATCGCGAAGTGGTACCACACCGCGAGCAGCGTGTTGCCGAAGGCCTGCGAGAAGATGCTCGCCATGCCGACCGCGAGCGACGGCGCGCCGCCGGTGCGAGCGAACAGCGTCGACTCGCCCATCTCCCTGGCCAGCGCGGTCATCTGCTCGACCGTCACCGGGAATCCCCAGTCCGAGATCGTCTGCACCGCCTTGGCGGCCTCGGCGCCGACGACGCCCGCGGGGCTGTTGATGGCGAAATACACCCCGGGGTCGAGCACCGTGGCTGCCACCATCGCCATGATGGCGACGAAGGATTCCATCGCCATCGCGCCGTAGCCGATGAAGCGGGCGTCGCGTTCGTTGCCCAGCAGCTTCGGAGTGGTGCCCGATGAGATGAGAGAGTGGAAGCCGGAGATGGCGCCGCAGGCGATGGTGATGAAGACGAAGGGGAACAGCTTGCCGCCGAAGATCGGTCCGGTGCCGTCGATGAACTGCGTCATCGCCGGCATCTTCACCTCCGGCCGCAGGATCACGATGGCGATGGCCAGCGCGACGATGGTGCCGATCTTCATGAAGGTCGAGAGGTAATCCCGCGGCGCGAGCAGCAGCCACACCGGCAGTACCGCCGCAGCGAAACCGTAGGCGATGATCATGAGCGCGAGCTGTGGACCGTCGTAGTCGAACCAGTCGCGCAGCACCGGGTGGTGATCGATCCAGCCGCCCGCGACGACCGAAAAGACGAGCAGCGCCACGCCCAGCGCCGTCCCCTCGATGACCCGGCCGGGCCGCAGGTTGCGCATGTACAGCCCGACGAGCACGGCGATCGGTATCGTCGCGGCCACCGTCGAGGTCGCCCAGGGGCTGTGCTTCATCGCGTTGACGACCACGAGCCCGAGCACCGCGATGAGGATGATCATGATCGCCATGACCCCGATCAGCGCCACCGCGCCGCCGAGCGTCCCGAGCTCGTCACGGGCCATCTGGCCCAGCGATCGGCCGTTGCGGCGCAACGAGCAGAACAGAATCACGAAATCCTGCACGCAGCCGCCCAGCACCGCGCCGATGAGGATCCAGATCGTCCCGGGCAGGTAGCCGAACTGGGCGGCCAGCGTGGGCCCGATCAGGGGCCCGGGGCCGGCGATCGCCGCGAAATGGTGGCCGAAGACTATCCAGCGGTTGGTGGGCAGGTAGTCGCGGCCGTCGTTGAGCCGCTCCGCCGGCGTGGCGCGCGTGGCGTCGAGCGCGAGCACGCGCGCGGCAACGAAGGCGCTGTAGAAGCGGAAGCCGAGCGCATAGATGCACACGGCGGCCACGATGAACCAGATGCTGTTGATGCTTTCGCCGCGATGCAGGGCGATGACGCCGGCGGCGCCGGCCCCGAGCACCGCGACCACGGCCCATGCCAGCCGCTGGCCCCAGCCCATGGATGTCGGTGTATCCGGTTTCTGCATGCGCTACCCGCCAAGCCTTTTTTTGGCGGCCATGGTAACCGAATTCACGTTGCCACCGGCCTGCCCGGCCTCTTATGGCCATCTGGCGCGCCCGCGGCAGGCCACGCTGATTGCCGCTCCCGGTCCGGGCTGCCTCCTCCCGGATTTCCTGCTAGGATGGGATAATTTCCCGGGATCCCCCAGGACCCGCACACACCATCCACCCGATGCCCGTCCGATTCCAGTACTCGCCATGAGCATTGATGCAGCCGGCCCGGGAACGCGCACGGGTGCGGTGCGTCACGTATTGCTCGTCGCCGCCAACCGGATCGCCCAGACCGGCTACCGGGCCGTCGAGGAGGCTGACCCGTCGATCACTTTCGACTGGATTGCGGCATCCACCGAGGAGGCGCTGCGCATACTGGCGTCCGCGAAGCCGGACCTGTTGCTGGTGGACCTGACGGACGACCGCCTGCACGGGACGCAGCTCATCCACGAGGTGGTTGCAGCCCACCCGGCGATACGCGTGCTGGCGGTCTCGGCCAGGGAGGACCTCATCGAGGCCGAGGTGGCGCTGCAGGGCGGCGCCGGCGGTTACGTCTGCCGCTCGGCGGCGCTCGAGGAGATCATCAAGGCGATGCACCTGGTCGCCGACGGGAGTAACTACCTCGACCCGGCCCTGGCGCAGCGCATCGCGCTGCAAAAGCTCATGGGCAAGAGCAGCAACCTGCGCGGGCTCTCGCCGAGGGAGTACGAGGTGTTCTGCATGTTGGCCGCGGATGTGCCGCTGAAGGAGATCGCGCGGCTGCTCAACCTCAGCTACAAGACCGTCGCCAACTACGGCGGCACCATCAAGGCCAAGCTGAAGCTCTCCACGCGCGAGGACCTGCGCGCGCTGGCGCGCCGCACCGGCGTCATCCCCGGCTGAGCGCCGGCCCGTTGGACCGAGGCCCGGACCCGCGGCGAAACGCGGGACCCCCGGCTTGCACGCCCTGTCATTGACAGTGCGCCCGCGAACCACGCCCGGTTGCCGTCCTGTTGCATAGCACAAAATTTGCGCCTATCCTTTGGGAATGACGTGTACGTTTTCTCGGGATATTTTCCCTTTAGTTGGGAATCCCCCCCCCGACGAGTGTCCGCTTCACTGCAATCCAAGGAGCCAGTAATGCGCAAGCTACCCCTGTTCACCACCACCCTGCTCACGGCGTTGGCAGCCGTCGCGGCCCAGGCCGGCGACACGCTCGATCTGGACGACGTGGCCAACTGGAAGCTGGTGTCCGTGGAGACCTGCCTCGACCAGGCGCTCGACACCGTCCCCGGCAATCCGCGCAAGCTCGAGCTGAAGATCGAGGGCGACGACCCGACCTACGAGTTCGACATCGAGGCCAAGGACGGCCACACCTACAACGTCGAGTGCAATGCCGAGGAGGGTCTCATCACCGAGATCGAGCGGGAGGTGACGGCCGATGACCCGCTGTTCAAGTCGCTGGCGAAGGTGAGCCAGGAGGAGGCACGCAAGTTCGCGCTGGCGGTACACCCCGGCAAGGTCGTGGCGGAGGAGTTCGAGATCGGCCAGGACGGCGAGGCCACCTACGAGTTCGACATCCAGACCACCATGGGTCCGGAGATCAAGGTCGACGTCAGCGCGGAGACCGGCAAGATCGAAGAGGCCAACGTGGAGGTCTACGAGATCGGCACCGAGATGGAGTGAGGGCAGCGGCCGACTGCCTCAACCGATCGTTGCATGCGTGGCGGAGACAATCCCTCCGCCATTCTTTCTTCCACGCGCCGACTCCCGGATCCGCCCTGCCGGCAGCCGGCCCCCGCGATTCTCGAGCCGCGCCCTCCATGACCTAGATGACGAGCACCGCCGCGCCCCGCACCTCGCCGCCCCGCAGCCGGTCGATGGCGGCATTGGCCTCCGCAAGGGGGAAGGTCTCCACCGCCGTATGCACCGGCACCTGCGGCGCGAGTTCCAGGAACTCGATCCCGTCCTGGCGCGTGAGGTTCGCCACCGAGCGCAGCGTGCGCTCGCCCCAGAGCAGCGAGTAGGGAAACGCCGGTATGTCGCTCATGTGTATGCCGGCGCAGACGACCGTGCCGCCCTTGCCGACCGCGCGCAACGCCGCCGGCACCAGCTCGCCGACCGGGGCGAACAGCACGGCGGCCTCGAGCGCGACGGGCGGCGTCTGGTCCGAAGCGCCGGCCCACTGCGCGCCGCACTCGCGCGCGAAGTCCTGTCCGGCGCGATCGCCGGGGCGTGTGAACGCGTACACCTCGCGCCCCTGGTGGCGGGCCACCTGCGCGACAATGTGCGCCGCGGCACCGAAACCGTATATCCCCAGGCGCCGCGCCTCGCCGGCCATGCGCAAGGCCCGGTATCCGATGAGGCCGGCGCACAGCAGCGGCGCCGCTTCGGCATCGCCGTACGCCGCCGGCAGCGGCAGGCAGAAGCGCGCGTCGGCCACCGCATACTCGGCGAATCCGCCGTCGACGTGATAGCCGGTGAAGGTGGCCCGCTCGCAGAGATTCTCCTGCCCGCGCTGACAGTAGGCGCAGCTGCCGCAGGTGTGCCCCAGCCAGGGGATCCCGACGCGCTGACCGACCTGCAGACCCGTGACCTGGGCGCCGAGCGAGACGACCTCGCCGACGACCTCGTGCCCGAGGATGACCGGCATCTTCTTGCGCGGCAGATCGCCGTCGCGGATGTGCAGGTCGGTGCGGCAGACGCCACAGACCCGCACCCGCACCAGTGCCTGGCCCGCGCGCGGGATCGGCAGACCGATGTCCATGGGCTCCAGCGCCCTGCCGATCTCCTTCAGGACCATTGCACGCATCTGCTCAATCCTCCACGCGACCTGCCCGGCCGGCGGTTCCGGGCGCGAGCTGTGCCGTGGCGTCGAACGCCGCGACGAGATCGTTAAGGTACCGCATCCCGGCGGCGGTCGGCCGCGCGCGCCGCCCGTCGCACTCGAGCAGCCCACCGTCGACGGCCGCGGCAACCGCTGGTTCAATGCGACTCCAGGGCACACCGGTGCGGGCCTCGAACGCCTGGCGCTCGAACCCTTCGCGGAGCCGCAGCGCGTTCATCATGTACTCCACGACGCGCTGCTCCGGGGCGGCAACGTTCTCGACGGCGTACGCCGCCGGCGTGCCGGCCTGGCGCATGTAGCCGCGCGGATTGCGCTGGCGCGCGCGTCGCTCGATGCGGCCCTCCCGCGCCATGGTCAGCTTCGCATGCGCCCCGGCGCCTATGCCGAGATAGTCCCCGAACTGCCAGTAATTGAGGTTGTGCCGGCACTGGCGTCCCGGGGTGGCGTAGCCGGACACCTCGTAGCGCGCGTAGCCATGCCGCGCGAGCAGTTCCCTGCCCGCCTCCTCGATGGCGCACACCGCCGCCTCGTCGGGCAGGCCGCGCGGCGGCCGGCGATGGAAGGCCGTGTCGGGCTCCAGCGTGAGCTGGTACCAGGACAGATGCTCGGGCGCGAGCGCGATGGCCTCGCGCAGGTCCACCAGCGCCCCGGCCACGCCGTCGCCGGGCAAGGCGTACATCAGGTCGAGGTTGACGTTCTCGAAGCCGGCCGAGCGGGCCGCCGCGTATGCCCGCACGGCCTCCTGCGCCGAGTGTATGCGGCCCAGTGCGCGCAATTGGGGATCGCGCAGGCTCTGCACGCCCATCGACAGCCGGTTGACCCCCGCGCGGCGGTACTCCTCGAAGCGCGCGGCCTCGGCCGTGCCCGGGTTGGCCTCCAGCGTCACCTCCGCATCGGCGGCGAGATCGACACGCGCGCGTATGCCGTCCATCAACGTCGCGATGGCGCGGCCGGAGAACAGGCTTGGCGTGCCGCCGCCCATGAAAATGGTCTGCACCGCGCGTCCGCGGGCGGACTCGACCTCGACATCGAGATCGCGAAGCAGCGCGGCGACGTATTCCTCCTCCGGCAGACTGCCGCCGGCCTCGTAGGAGTTGAAGTCGCAATAGGGGCACTTGCGCACACACCAGGGCAAGTGCACGTACAGCGACAGCGGCGGCGTGGTCATCACCGCGGCCGCCTCGCTCGCGCCGCCGAGTGAACGCGCGATTCGCGGTATCGCCCGGGCCGACATGCCTTTACCAGTCCTCCGCGGCGCGCAACAGGGCGACCAGCGCGCGCAGGGCCTGGCCGCGATGACTGAGGCGGTTCTTGACCTCCGGCGGCAGCTGCGCCGAGGAGCAACCGTGCTCCGGGACGAAGAAGACGGGGTCGTACCCGAAGCCGTTCTCGCCGACCGCGGCGCGCAGCAGCCCCCCATGCCACGTCCCCTGCGCGATGAGCGGCGTGGCGTCGCCGGCGTGACGCATGTAGACCATCACGCACACGAATCGCGCGGCGCGCTCTCCCTCGGGCACCGCCTCGCAGGCCTTAAGCAGCTTCTCGAGATTCTCCTGATCGCTCGCGCCCGCGCCGGCGTAGAGCGCGGAGTGCACGCCGGGCGCGCCGTTCAGCGCGCGCACCTCGATGCCGGAGTCATCCGCGATCGCCGGCAGGCCGGTGTGCATGGCGGCATTGCGCGCCTTCAGGATCGCGTTCTCGACGAAGCTGAGGCCGATCTCCGCGGCGGCAGGCACGTCGAAGTCCGACTGCGGCAGGACCGTGAGCCCCATGCCGGCGAGCATCGCCTCGATCTCGCGGACCTTGCCGCGGTTGCCGCTCGCCAGCACCAGCCGGGAGGACTGCACCGCCATCACATGGCCTTGGCGAGCGCGGCGCACTGCAGCTCGATGATCGAGGCGATGCCGCCTCGGGCCAGCTCGAGCATGGCGACGAGCTCGTCCATGCGGAAGGCGTGGCCCTCGGCCGTGCCCTGGACCTCGATGAAATTGCCGGCGTCGTTCATGACCACGTTCATGTCAGTCTCGGCCTCCACGTCCTCGGCGTAGTCCAGATCCACCACCGGCGTGCCGCGATAGATGCCGACGGAGACCGAGGCGACCATCCCGTGGATGGGGTCGCTCGCCAGCTTGCCGCTCTTGCGCAATCTGGCGATGGCGTCCTTCAGCGCGACGAAGCTGCCCGTGATCGAGGCCGTGCGCGTGCCGCCGTCGGCCTGCAACACGTCGCAATCGACGATCACGGTGCGCTCGCCGAGGGCCTGGGTGTCGACGACCGCGCGCAGCGAGCGTCCGATCAGGCGCTGGATCTCCAGCGTGCGGCCGCCCTGCTTGCCCTGGGCGGCCTCCCGCCTGGTGCGCTCGCCGGTGGAGCGCGGCAGCATGCCGTACTCCGCCGTCACCCAGCCGTTGCCGCGACCGCGCATCCACGGTGGAACCTTCTCCTCCACCGTGGCGGTACACACCACCTTGGTGTCGCCGTATTCGACCAGCACCGAGCCCTCGGCGTGTCGGGTGAAATTTCGGGTCAGGTTGATACTGCGCAGTTCGTTGGGGGCTCGGCCGCTCGGGCGCATACGGGGGATCCTCGATTGTGGCCGACACGCAGTGCGGAAGCCGGCAAAATTTCATTATAGCGACATGCATGCTTGCGCATAGGTGCTTGATCGGCCGCGGGCTGCGGCTCGACATCGCCGGTTTCGCGGCTGCTTTGGCTTCCAGGCGCGCCGAGGATAGACTGGCCGCACCGTGCCTCCGCACCCGCGAATCTCCCTCCATCGGCTGCTGCGCGCCGTACCGACCTTGGGCGCCCTGGCGCTGTGCGGCTGCGCCACCACGATGTCGGACACGCCCCCGCCCTGCAGCTTCAACGGCGTCGATGACGTCTCCTCCGCCAATGTGCAGCAGACGCGCCTGCAGATGCTCACCGGGCGCCTGCTCGCACTCGGTCCGCGCGTCGACCCGGCGGAGGCCCGGAGGGCGGCCGCCACCGCGCTTCAGACCTCGCTCCTGCAGCGGCGCGACTACGAGGTCACGGGCGGCGCGACCTCGCACAACCTGGCCGTGGTCTCCGGCAAGAAGCGCCGCGGGCTGTGCATCCATTGGACCCGCGATCTCCTGGACGCGCTGCGCGCGCTCGAGCTGCGCACCTTCACCCTGTACTGGGGGATCGCCAACGAGGGCAACGTGCTGAGCGAGCACAGTACCGTCGTCATCGCCGCCCGCGGCGAGAGTTTCCACGAGGGCCTGGTGCTGGATGGCTGGCGGTACAGCGGCTGCCTGTACTGGGGGGCCGTCAGCACCGACAAGTACCGCTGGCAGCAGGCGGCGCATTACCCGCAGGTCGAGAACGGACGATAGGGGCGCCTGCAATCTTCACGTCCTCTTCCCGCGGGACATGCCCGCCCGCGCGGGGACGGTTCTGGCGCTCGTCGGCAGCGCGCATTAACATTTGCGGCCACATCAGGGGGGAGTGCAACGATGACTGCCAGCATGACAGCGTTCGCGCGCCACGGCGGCGACGGCGAGTGGGGCCGCGCGACCTGGGAGCTGCGCTCAGTCAATCACCGCTACCTGGAGATCTCGCTGCGGCTGCCGGAGGAGCTGCGCGGGCTGGAGACGGCGGTGCGGGAACGCATCGACAAGTACCTGAAGCGCGGCAAGGTCGACTGCACGCTGCGTTTCGAGGGCCCCACCAGCATTGCCCCGACGCTGACGCTGAACACCGAGCTGGCGCGCCAGCTGGCCGAGGCCTGCGGCCGCATCAACGCCATGATGGACAGCCCGGCGAACGCCAGCGCGACCGACATCCTGCGCTGGCCTGGCGTGATCGCGCTACAGGCACCCGACATCGAGGCGTTGAGCGAGGCCGTGCTGGCGCTGCTCGAGCAGACGCTGGCCATCATGGTCGAGGTGCGCGAACGCGAGGGCGGCAAGCTGCGGGCGTTGATGGAGCAGCGCTGCGCGGAGGCGCGCACGCGCGTGACCACGCTGCGCGCGCAGCTGCCCGCCATCCTGGAGAACATACGCGCGCGCTGGCTGACGCGCATCCAGGAGATGTTGCAGTCCACGCCGTCTCTGGACCCGGGGCGGCTGGAGCAGGAGACGGCGATGCTGATGCAGCGGCTGGACGTCGCCGAGGAGCTCGACCGGCTCGAGACCCACATCGAGGAGGTGCTGCGCGTGCTCGCCAGGGAGAAGGTCGCCGGCCGCCGCCTGGACTTCCTGATGCAGGAGATGCACCGCGAGGCCAACACCCTGGGCTCGAAGTCCGCCCACGTCGACACCACCGGGGCGTCGGTGGACCTGAAGGTCCTCATCGAGCAGATGCGCGAGCAGGTGCAGAACATCGAATAGCCGGCCCATGTCCGCCCGCGGCACCCTCTTCATCGTCTCGGCGCCTTCCGGCGCGGGCAAGACCAGCCTCGTACGGGCGCTGGTTGACGGCGCAGCCGACATCGCCGTGTCGGTCTCGCATACCACGCGCCCGCAACGCCCCGGCGAACAGGACGGCGTCAATTACCATTTCGTCGAACTGGCGCGGTTCGAGGCGATGATCGCCGAGGGCGCCTTCCTCGAGCACGCCGAGGTCTTCGGCAACCGCTACGGCACCGCGCGCGAGACCGTGACGCGCGAGCTCGGCGCGGGCCGGGACGTGATCCTCGAGATCGACTGGCAGGGCGCCCGGCAGATCCGGCGCCTGATGCCCGCGGCGGTGTCCATCTTCATCCTGCCGCCCTCGCACGAGGAGCTGGAGCGCCGGCTGCGCGGCCGCGGCACCGACGACGAGCAGACGATCCGGCGCCGACTGAACGCGGCCATGGCGGAAATGTCCCATTATCATGAGTATGACTTCCTCGTCGTCAACGACGATTTCCCGCGCGCGGTCGCCGACTTGCAGGCGATCGTCCGCAGCTGCCGGCTGCGAGCGGCCGCGCAGCAGGCCAGGATTGCCGATCAGTTGGCGCTACTCATGGCGCCCGGACCGCCGGTTTGATAAGATTTTCATTAGCTTAATCCACGATTTCGCCGCCCCGGGCTCCTCCGGGGCGGTCCAAGCACCAGGAGTCAGCATGGCCCGCATCACCGTAGAAGACTGTCTGCCCAACGTCGCCAACCGTTTCGACCTCGTCCTGCTCGCCGCCAAGCGCGCGCGGCAGATCGCCATGGGCTCCCGCCCGCTGGTCGATGCCCAGAACGACAAGCCCACCGTGCTCGCCCTGCGCGAGGTCGCCGACGGGCTGATGTCGCACGAGATCCACGACGCCATCGCCGCCAAGGAGGCGGGCACCGAGGAGATCATCGACCCGTTCGCCGAGGTCGTCGAGGAGCAGCCCCCGCTGCGCGGCGGTCTGGACGAGTAATGTGCCGCAGTAAGGCACGCGTCGTCTTTCCGGCGTCAACGCCCGCCTCGCGCGGGCGTTTTCGTCTGCGGCGCGCCGCCTGAGGGCAGCCGCCATGCTCGCGATAGAAGACCTGCGCAGCCGTGCCAGCGGCTACCTGAACGCGGATCAGATCGACGCGCTCACGCGGGCCTATCAGTTCGGCGCTGACGCGCACGACGGTCAGCGGCGCGCCAGCGGCGAGCCCTACATCGAGCACCCGATCGCGGTGGCGAGCATCCTGGCCGACATGCACATGGACCACGAGACGCTCATCGCCGCCGTGCTGCACGACGTCATCGAGGACACGCCGATCGGCAAGGACCAGATCAAGCGCGAGTTCGGCAGCGAGGTCGCCGAGATCGTCGACGGCCTCTCGAAGCTGACGCGCATGGAGTTCGAGACCCACGCCGAGCAGCAGGCGCGCAACATCCAGAAGATGCTGATGGCGATGGCGAGCGACATACGCGTCATCGTCGTCAAGCTCGCCGATCGCCTGCACAACATGCGCACGCTCGCGGCGCTGGCGCCGAAGAAGCGCCGCGCCATCGCCAGGGAGACGCTGGAGATCTACGCGCCCATCGCCCAGCGCCTGGGCATGAACCAGATCCGCCTGGAGCTCGAGGAGCTCGGGTTCAAGTCGCTGTACCCGATGCGCTACCGCGTGCTGGCGCGCGAGGTCAAGCGCGTGCGCGGCCATCGCAAGGAGATCGTCGACAAGATCCGCACCGCCATCAAGCGGCGGCTGCGGCAGGAGAAGATCGCCGCCGACGTCATCGGCCGCGAAAAGCACCTCTACAGCATCTACAAGAAGATGCAGCAGAAGCACCTGCCGTTCTCGGAGGTGTACGACGTCTACGCCTTCCGTCTGCTGGTCGAGAACGTGGATACCTGCTACCGGGTGCTGGGCACCATGCACAATCTCTACAAGCCGGTGCCGGGCAAGTTCAAGGACTACATCGCCATACCCAAGTCCAACGGCTACCAGTCCCTGCACACCGTGCTGTTCGGACCGTACGGCGTGCCGATCGAGGTGCAGATCCGCACCCGCGAAATGAACGAGGTGGCCGAGGCCGGCATCGCCGCGCACTGGCTGTACAAGAGCGGCGAGGGCGAGATCGCCGCCAGCGCGCAGCAGCGCGCGCGCGAGTGGTTGCGCAGCGTGATCGACATGCAGCGGCAGGCCGGCAACTCGCAGGAATTCCTCGAGACCGTCAAGACCGATCTGTTCCCCGACGCGGTCTACGTGTTCACGCCCAAGGGCGAGATCAAGGAGCTGCCCAAGGGGGCCACGGCGGTCGACCTCGCCTACGCCATCCACACCGACGTCGGCAACCGCTGCGTCGGCGCGCGCATCAACCGGCATCTCGCGCCGCTGCGCACGCCGCTGGCGACCGGGCAGACGGTGGAGATCATCACCGCGCCCGGCGCCCGCCCGAATCCGGCCTGGCTGAGCTTCGCGGTCACCGCCCGCGCACGCTCGAACATCCGGCATTTCCTGAAGACCATCCAGGCCGACGAGGCGCGCACCCTCGGCATGCGCATGCTGAACCGCGAGCTGGAGAGCTATGGCCTGAAGCTCGACACCGTCGACAAGACGCAGCTCGATCAGGTGCTCGCGGAGATGAAGCTCAAATCGCGCGAGCAGCTGCTGGAGGAGATCGGGCTCGGCAAGCGCATGGCGCCCATCGTCGCCCGTGCGCTGGCGCCGGTCACCGCGATGCTGGACGGCCCGGCCACGCGCATCGCCGAGCCGACGGCGGAGCCGCTCGTCATCAAGGGCACCGAGGGCATGGTGGTGACGTTCCCGAAGTGCTGTTATCCGATACCCGGGGATGCGATCATAGGCTTCGTGACCGCGGGGCGCGGCATCGTCATCCACCGCGAGTTCTGCAAGAACATCGCCGACTTCCGCAACCAGCCCGAGAAATGGGTCGACGTATCCTGGGCCGAGCAGGTCGACCGCGACTTCCAGTCGGAGATCCGTCTCGATGTCACCAACCAGCGCGGCGCGCTGGCGACGATTGCCGCCGCCATCGCCGAGCAGAGCGCCAACATCGAGAACGTGCAGATGACCGACCGCGACGATCGCTACGTGAGCATGACCTTCATCATCACCGTCCGTGACCGCGTGCATCTGGCGCGCGTGCTGCGGGCGATCCGGGCGATCAAGCACGTCACGCGCGTGCAGCGCACCCGCTCGTAGGCCGAGGCTGGCGACAGCGCTGATCAGCAAGGGGTGACCGGCCGCCGCGGATAAACCCGCAACGCTACCGGTTCCAATCACCAATCACGAATGGCCAATCACGAATAACCAGTCACGCACAACCAATCACGACCAGGAGGAGCATCCCATGTCCCGCATCGCCATCAGCACCGACCAGGCGCCCGCCGCGATCGGCACGTACTCGCAGGCCATCAAGGCCGGCAATACGGTCTACCTCTCGGGCCAGATCCCGCTGGTGCCGGGGAAGTCCGAACTCGTCGGCAGCGATGTCCGCGCACAGGTGACGCAGGTGTTCGAGAACCTCAAGGCCGTCGCCGCGGCCGCCGGCGGATCGCTGAACGACGTGGTAAAGCTCAATGTCTTTCTCACCGACCTGACGCACTTCCCGCTGGTCAACGAGATCATGGCGGGCTACTTCGGGCAACCCTACCCGGCCCGGGCCGCCATAGGGGTGGCGGCCCTGCCGCGCGGAGCGGCGGTGGAGATGGATGCCGTCATGGTGATCGGCGGGTAGCGAACCGTGATCGGTAGCGGCCGCGCTGCATGCGTGCCGTGACCCGCGGGACCGCGAGGCCGCGCGCCGCGAACGATCCGGGGGATCGCCCCTCGCGCGCCCCGGGCAACAAGGCGCCCGCGATGCGTGCGACGGCCGCGGGGCTCGCCGCGCCGGTCACCTCGCTGGCGGGCGTGGGTCCCAGGCTCGCAGAACGCCTGCATCGCCTCGGCGTGCGGCGCGTCGCCGATCTTCTCTTCCACCTGCCGCTGCGATACCAGGACAGGACGCGGGTGGTGCCCATCGGGGCACTGCGCCCCGATACCGAGGCGGTGATCCAGGGCACCGTGGAGATCGCCCAGGTGCAGTTCGGCCGGCGCCGTTCGCTCATGGTGCGGCTGGCCGACGGCACGGGGGCGCTGTACCTGCGATTCTTCCATTTCAACAAGACCCAGCAGGAGAGCCTGGCCCGCGGCGTCGTGCTGCGCTGTTACGGCGAGGCGCGCCGGGGGCCATACGGCCTGGAGTTGGTGCACCCGGAATACCGGATCGTGGACGCGGCCGCGCCGGCACCGGTCGAGGAGACGCTGACGCCGATATACGCGACCACCGAGGGCCTGCATCAGCTCACCCTGCGCAAGCTGACGACTCAGGCCCTCGCCCTGCTGGATGCGGACAGCGACGGCGCCCTCGACGACCTGCTCCCGCGCGGCCTGTGCGAGCCGCTGCACCTGCCCACGCTCGCCGCGAGTCTGCGATTCCTGCATCGACCGCCGCCCGACACGCGGATCGGCGACCTCGAGACCGGCCGGCACCCGGCCCAGCAGCGACTCATCGTCGAGGAGCTGCTCGCGCATCGCCTGAGCCTGCGCGTGCTGCGCCAGACGCTGGGCAGTCGGCACGCCCCGGCGCTGCGCGGCGACGGCCGCCTGCGCGCCGCGTTCCTCCGCCGGCTGCCCTTCGCGCTGACGGCCGCGCAGCAACGCGCCAGCGAGGAGATAGCGCGCGATCTGGCTGCGGATCACCCGATGCTGCGGCTGCTGCAGGGCGACGTCGGGGCCGGCAAGACCGTGGTTGCCGCGCTGGCGGCGCTGGCGGCGCTCGAGTGCGGCTACCAGGCCGCCATCATGGCGCCCACCGAATTGCTGGCCGAGCAGCACCAGCGCAACTTCGAGCGCTGGCTGGGTCCGCTGCAGCTGCCCGTCCTGTGGCTGTCGGGCAAGCTCAAGGGCAAGGCGCGCAGCGAGGTGCTGGCGCGGATCGCCGCGGAAGCGCGCGCGGTCGTGGTCGGGACGCACGCCCTGTTTCAGGGCGACGTGCGCTTCGCGCGACTCGGGCTGGCCATCATCGACGAGCAGCATCGCTTCGGCGTCGATCAGCGCCTGGCGCTGGCCGACAAGGGGCGGCGAGGCGCGGAACATCCGCATCAGTTGATCATGACCGCCACGCCCATTCCGCGCACACTGGCCATGACTGCCTACGCGGACCTCGATACGTCCGTCCTCGATGAGCTGCCGCCGAACCGGCAGCCCGTCTCCACCGTGGTCATCGCGGACACCAAGCGCGACCAGGTCGTCGCGCGCATCGCCGAGGCGATCCGTGGCGGTCGCCAGGTGTACTGGGTGTGCACGCTGATCGAGGAGTCCGAGAGCCTGCAGTGCCAGACCGCCACCGACACGGCGGCGCAACTGGCCGCGGCGCTGCCCGAGGTCCGGGTAGGCCTGGTGCACGGGCGCATGAAGGACAGCGAGCGCGACGCCGCCATGTCGGACTTCGCGAACGCGCGCATCGACCTGCTGGTCGCCACCACGGTGGTCGAGGTCGGCGTCGACGTCCCGAACGCGAGCCTGATGATCATCGAAAACGCCGAGCGGCTCGGGCTCGCGCAGCTGCACCAGCTGCGCGGCCGCGTCGGCCGCGGCAGCGTCAAGAGCGACTGCGTGCTGCTCTACCACCCGCCGCTCTCGGCGCTGGCGCGCGAGCGACTGGCAGTGATGCGCCAGACGACCGACGGCTTCCTCATCGCACAACGAGACCTCGAGCTGCGCGGGCCGGGCGAGCTGCTGGGCCGCCGTCAGGCCGGGCTCGCGCAGATGCGGATCGCCGATCTCGTGCGCGACAGCGACATGCTGCCGTTCGTCGCCAGGGCCGCCGAACAGTTGCTCGCGGAACATCCCGAACGCATCGACGCGATCATCCGACGCTGGCTGCCCGATGCGTTACACTACGGCAGCGGCTAGGACGAACGGCCGCCGAGCCGTTGCCCTCCCTCCTCGACATATGCCGGTCCGCGATTGATACCGACAGACCTACCGCCACTGTTGCGCTCGCTGCTGCTCGATCGCGGCTCGCTCACGCGCCGTCTGATCGCGCTTTCACAGGGCGATTTTCGCGTGCGGCTCGACCGGGTCGCCTGGGGCGCACCGTTCGCGCGCGAGGCGTGCAGCCTCGGACTGCGGGCCCGCGAGGCGGCGCTGCTGCGCGAGGTCACGCTGATGTGTCACGAGCGGGCGGCCGTGTTCGCGCGCTCCGTGATGCCGCGGCGGACGCTGCAGGGACGTTACCGGCGGTTGCGCCACCTGGGCACCCGCCCGCTCGGAGAATTGCTGTTCACCGACCGGCACGTGGTCCGCGGACCGACGCGGATATTCCCCGTGAGGCCGGGCGACGCCCTGTATGCCGGCGCGCTTCGCCGCGCAGCGCGCGCGAGCCCGCGCTTTTGGGGGCGCAGCTCTTTGTTCTATATTGGCGGCGAGCCTCTGCTCGTCACGGAGATCTTCCTGAGCGATCAGGACTGAGCGATGCAATCGTTGCGTCGGAACAAGCTGGCAGCACCGATATCGCCGGGGAGCGCGCCCTCCGCGTCGCCGTGGCAACTGCTGCGGCGACAATGGCCGCAATACGTCGCGCTGACGCGCCTGAACCGGCCCATCGGCATCTTCCTGCTGCTGTGGCCGACGTGGTGGGCGCTGCTGATCGCGGGCGATGGCCGTCCGGACGCGTGGATAGTCGTCGTGTTCACGCTGGGCGTCGTGCTGATGCGTTCGGCGGGCTGCGTGATCAACGATTTCGCCGATCGCGGTTTCGACGGTCACGTACGGCGCACGCGCGCCCGCCCGCTCGCCGCCGGAGCGGTGCGCCCGAAGGAGGCACTGGCGCTGTTCCTCGTACTGTGCACCGCGGCCTTCACGCTGGTACTCACCACCAACCTCTACACGATCCTGCTGTCGTTTGCCGGCGTGCTGCTGGCGGCGACCTATCCCTTCGCCAAGCGCTACACCTACCTGCCGCAGTTCCATCTCGGCCTGGCCTTCGGATGGGGCATCCCGATGGCTTTCGCGGCGCAGACCGGTTCGGTGCCGCCCACGGCGTGGCTGCTGCTCATCGTCAACGTGTTGTGGTCGGTCGTCTACGACACCATGTACGCCATGGTGGATCGCGAGGACGACATCCGTATCGGCGTGAAGTCCACGGCGATACTCTTCGGCGACGCCGATCGCCTCATCATCGGCGTGCTGCAGGCGTCGATGCTGGGCACGCTGTGGCTGCTCGGCGCGAACCTCGACCTCGCCTGGCCGTTCTACGCCGGCCTCCTCCTCACCGCGGCCCTGTTCGTCTATCACCAGTACCTCATCCGCGGGCGCGAACCGGAGGGATGCTTCCGCGCCTTCCTGCACAACAACTGGGCTGGTATGGCGATCTTCGCCGGGCTGCTGGCGAGCTACCTGCTGCGATGAACCGGCCCGCCGGCGATGACGTCCAATACATGCTCGTCCCCTCGCCGATCGGGGACCTCGTCGCCGTCGCCTCGCGCGAAGGCCTGTGCCTGCTCGAGTTCGCCGAGACGATGAACCCCGGTGCACTGCCCGGTCCGGCCCGGGACCGCGCCGGCGGGCCGGCGCGGCGCGTGCTCCGGCAATTGCGCTCGGAGCTGGACGGTTACTTCGGTGGCAGACGGCGTGCCTTCGAGGTTCCCCTGGTGATGCGCGGCACGCCATTCCAGATCGAGGTCTGGCGCGAGTTGGTGAAGATCCCCTACGGCAAGACCCGAAGCTATGCGGAGATTGCCCGGCGCGTCGGGCGGCGCAGGGCCACGCGCGCCGTCGGCCAGGCCAATGGCCGCAACGGCATCGTCATCCTGGTGCCGTGTCACCGCGTCGTCAGCAGCGACGGCTCGCTCGGCGGCTACAGCTCGGGGCTGGATCGGAAACGCTACCTGCTGGACCTGGAGCGGCGCTACGCGCCCCGCTGAGATCAGCTGTCGTCGGCGACCGTGCTTCCGGCCAGCAGCCTCGGCAACAACGCCCTGGCGGCGTCGATCTGTTGAGGCTGCAGCCGGGACTCGATGAGTTCCAGATTCTTCCGCGCCGCCTCCTCGGACTGCGCGGCAATAGTGAACCACGCATAGGCGCGCACCAGGTCGGGCGGCGCCCCGGCATTCTCGCCCCGCGCGTAGCGAGAGCCGAGATTCACCTGCGCGGGCGCGTGGCCGGCGCGCGCGGCCGCCTCGAAGAGCTTGCGCGCCTTGCCGCGATCGGCGCTCACCCCGCGACCCTCCTCGCAGAGCAGGGCGAGCTGATACTGCGCCGTGGCGTGACCCTGATTCGCCGCCTGCTCGAGGTATCTGGCGGCCGTGGCCGGATCCTCGTCCAGATACAGCAGGCCGAGGTTGTAGGCGGCCTTCACGTGCCCCTGCGCGGCGGCCTTTTTGTACCACTGCCGCGCCTGTTCCTCCTCGCCGGCCTCCTCGAGCAGCACCGCAAGGTTGTATTGCGACTTCACGTGCCCAGCCTTGGCGGCCTTCGCCAGCCATTTGCGCGCCGCCTCCAGATTCTTCTCCACCCCGCGCCCGGTCGCATGCATGGTGCCGACGAGGAACTGCGCCTCGGAGTCCCCGCTGCCGGCCAGTTCCGTCAGGCGGGCAAGGGCCTCGGGATTTCCCTGGGTCCCCGCCTCGCGGAACCAGTGGAGCGATTTTTTCCCATCCTTCGCCACGCCCTCGCCGCGCTCGTACATGAATCCCAGATTGAGCTGGGCCTTGGCGTAGCCGGCCTGCGCGCTCTTCGTATACCACTCCAGGGCCTTGCGATCGTCGTTGGCCAGTCCCTCGCCACGGTCGTACATCATCGCCAGCGCGAACTGCGAGCGGGCATCGCCGCGTTCGGCCAGCAGCGTGAAGACCTTGATCGCCGTGGACCAATCCTGCCGCCGGTAGGCGTCCAGCCCATCCTTGAATTCGAGTGCAGCCACCGGCCGGGCCAGGGCGGAGAGGGTGAGGAGCAGGACGGCGCAGAGGCGGTGCATACCGGCGGTTATCGGCCGCCGGCGCCGGGGCTTGACGGCCCTGTCAGTACTGGAGCTCGTAGCTGGCGAGCAGCCGGTCGACCAGCTCCAGGATCGCCGCCCTCAGCTTGCCGAAGTTGTAGGCCTCGAACCCGCCGATCTTCCAATCCGACCAGACCGTCTTGGTCACGAAGGCCTGCGGATTCTGCGGCAGAGGCAGCTTCTCCTTGAGCCGCACGAACACCTGGTAGGAATACATGAAGGCCTGGTCGTTGACATGAACGTCGACCTCCAGCAGCGAGGTACCTGCCTCGCCGAGGGAGCCGCCGGCGGCCACCACCTCGATGCCGCGCGCCTGCAGCCGCTCGCTGATCGTGCGGCGCACCTCCTCGTCCGTGAAGCCGTAACGCTCCCATTCCCGGCTGTTGGTGCCGAGGATCTGGATGGTCACCCGCCGGAGCTCGGAGGGGGTGCGATAACCGGGGTCGTAGCCGCCTTCGATCGGGACATCCGTGGTCCCCGGCACACGCGTGGCGGGGTCGGTCCATGCGGCCGCAGACATGCTGCCAAAGACCAGGATCGCCGCGATTCCGATCCGAAGCATCATCCCTCCTCCTCACGAAGCCCGTTGATATCTCTGCTGCAGACGACGCAACCCCTCGTTCACGCCGGCCAGCGCGAGCACCCAGGCGACAGCGACACCGACCGCGTTGGCCAGGATGTCATCGTAACTGAAGGTCCGGTATCCGCTGTAGCGCTGCGCGATCTCGAGCAGGACACCCAGACCCATGCACACGGTCGCGAGCATCGGCCAGCGCCGGCGTTCACACGCCTGCGCAAACCACAGCATCAGAGCCAGATACGCCAGCAGGTGATACACCTTGTCCCAGCCCTGGTCCATCGACACGCTGGTTGCCGGCGCCAGTGAAAGATAGACGATGGCGGACGCGAGCAGGTAACCGCCAGTCAGCCACGCCGTGCGCAAATTCGCTGCCGAACGAGCCTTCATGCTGGTCTGCCGGAGGTTGACGACACGATTCAATGGATGGTGCCCCGGGAGGGAGTCGAAGCACGCGACTAACTCATTGATTCAGAATGCGTGCGAGTCGACACCTTTGTGTGGGTGCCCCCATAGGTGCCCCCAAATTGCTCCTTGTACCGGCCATCTTACCCTCATCCCGCCTTTCCCCTGATTGGCTGGCTGCTGGCGTATGCAGGGTGTGACAGGCGTCACCGGCATATCGACTCGCAGGGGACGCCGTCGCCGTCCCGGTCCAGCCGGGTCAGCCCGCAGTCGTTGAGGTAGTGCATCGCCTCCTCGCAGGTCAGCATCTGCTTGCAGAGGGTCTTGGCGCCGCAGCCGCCCGCCATCTCCCCGGTCAGCGATTGCGCCGGCAGGCTTCGGGCTCCCTCGAGCTCCTGCAGCATCTCGGCCTTCGAGGCGAAGCTGCTGCCGGCCATGGGCCCGCGGTGGCATTGGTAGCCGCGGTGCTTGCGGCTGAGGTGGCAGCCGTAGGCATCTAGGCCGCCGCCGTGGGCCGGGCAGACAGCTGGGAACAACAACAGCAGAATGGTTGGTGGCCAGCGCATGGAGGGAAGTATGGTTCACAGGTGCGCCGTCGGTCTTGTTTGGAGCACTATCGTCGGGTGCGAATTTCGGCACGGTCCTAACTGCGTCGCGCTGCAGCGTGTGGGACAATTGTCCGACCAATCCATGCATGACAGGGACGACATTATGGACTCAGACCAGACGCAAGCCCGCCCACGTGGTATCCCGAAACGTCGCTATACAATTCCGGTGCGAGGTAAGGTCACGATTCCTGACCTTGCGCCGCTGATCATCGACGACCTCCAGTTCAAATTCGTCGTCGCCGAGGGTCTATTGAGCAGCATTGTTATTACGTTTCCAGAGCCGCCCCCTCCCAAAGACATCAGTACACTCCCGAATCTCGCCGGCGGCAACGATGAGCTTCGGATTTGGGACCCACGAGCCGAGGAGATCCGCGACTTGGTCCAACGCATCGCCATCGGTTTGTCGACCACATACCACACGCGATTGGATCTCCTCTTTGACGCCAGGATGATTGAGTCAGTGCGTAACGAGAACGGACGCGAAGTGGTGTCGTCAATGAAACTGCAACTGGCGTCGGGAGCATATGAAGCGAAGCCAGTGAAGCTTCCTTTCAAGTTTTTCGCGCGAGAGATAGTTGCGGCGCAGATATTCCGATATGACAGCACACCATCCACGTTCTTCAAGCGCGGAGCCGCAGATTGTCTTTCTCATCGATACATCGAAGCCTTTTACAACTTCTACTTTATCATTGAGTATCTATTTGGTGATGGAAAGTTTCGGGAGGATGACCTCGTTGCTGCGTACCTCAGGTCGTCACCACTCGTTGACGCAGTGCAGAACGTGCTGAAGGAGCGCCCGTTTGCTGCGATTCTCAGAAGGGACTCGACCGAGCGATTTGCCTCCATGACGGAAAAGCAGTTCCTCAGACACATTGTACGTTTACGTGGTCGGATGCTCCATGCGAACCGCAGCGGTTCTCGGCGGTGGCATCCCGAGCGGCCGGGTATCGTGGCAAATGAAGCAATCATCCTTCATCAAGTGTGCGCACGCCTGATTATCGCCGAACACGTATGCCGAATCCTTTCAGAGCCTGTCATGAAGTGCGTAAAGAAAGTCGAGCGCTGCATACGCGTTGGTAATCCAGTTCGACTGGTGACTCGATTGTCTGGCGACAATTGGATCTTCCGGTGGTGACAATTAGTTTTGCCGGTTAGCCGTAACGATAGTTGTCGTTGCGGTTTTGCAGTGTCATGGCCTCTTCACAGGAGGGGCCATGAAGAGCGACCGAGAGGTGAAACTAATGCGTCGTGAGCGCGCGAAGGGGGCGAGTCAGGAGTTGGCGGCGGCGCGGGCCGGCATGAGCGTGCGTACCGTGCGCAAGTACGAGAAGCTGGGGATGCTGCCGAGCCAGGTGGGCAAGCCGCATACCTGGCGCACCCGCGAGGATCCATTTGCGACGGACTGGCCGTGGGTTCTCGAGGAGCTGGAGCGCGATCCGGCGCTGCAGGCCAAGACGCTGTTCGAGCTGCTGCAGGCGAGCCATCCCGGGCGCTACGGGCCGGGGCAGCTGCGGACCCTGCAGCGACGCCTTGCCGCCTGGCGCTGCCTGCACGGTCCGGAGCGCTTGGCGATGTTCGAGCAGGTGCACGAGCCGGGGAGGCCATCCAGTCGGATTTCACCCATGCCACCGAGCTGGGCGTCCGCATCGCCGGCGAGGGATTCCCGCATCTGCTCTTTCGACAGTGTGCTGACCTACTCTGAACGTTGAGGCGGTCAGGGTGTGCTTCTCCGAGAGCTTCAAGCGCTCGCCGAGGGACGGAGGCGGCGCTGGGGAGTTTCGGCGGCGTGCCCTGCAGCCATCGCACCGACAAGCTCTCGGCCGCCATCCGCGAGCTGGGACGCGAAGGGCGGCGTGATTTCACCGCGGCCACCGGCCCTGCTGGAACACTACGGCATGCTCGGCAGCACCAACCATCCCGGCGAGTCGCACCAGAACGGCGATGTGGAGTCCGCCCACGGCCAGTTCAAACGCGCTCGATCAGGCCCTGCGCGTGCGCGGCAATCGGGACTTCGCCAGCCGCGGGATCTACTGAGCAGTTTCTCGCCGAGCTGGTGCGCAAGCGTAACGCCACCCGCGCCGCACGCTTCGCGGCCGAGCTGGAGCAGCTCACTGCCGCCGGCCCCGCTGCTGCCGTGCAAGGAGGTGGTGGTGCGGGTCAATCGCTTCAGTCTGATCCGCGTGCAGGGCAACGCCTCTCGGTGCCCTCGCGGCTGATCGGGGCGAAGCTGCGGGTGCGGATCCGCGCCGAGACCCTGGAGCTCTACCACGGCGTGAATCTCAGTGCTGCGCCTGCCGCGCTCATCAGGGCGCAACCGCGCGCGTATCGATTACCGGCACGTCATCTGGTCGCTGGTGAGAAAGCCCGGGGCCTTCATGGCCTACCGCTACCGCGAGGAGATGTTTCCGACACTGGTCTTCCGCCGCGCCTTCGATGCGCTGCAGCAGCAGCCGCCGGCCAAAGCGGTACGCGAATACCTGCGGGTGCTGCATGGCGGCGAGCAGCTCAGAGGCGAAGTCGGCGCCGCGCTGGAGCGGTTGTTGGCCGAAAGCGCGCCTGCCCGGCTTCGATGCCTGCCGGGCGCTCCTGCCACGACCCACGCCTGATCTCGACCAATGGACCTCCAGTCCTGTCGCCGACCTGCCGCCTATGACCGTCTGCTGGCCGGAGGGCTCATGACTGACCGGCACGCCGATCTCGCCGAGCTGCTGCACGTACTGCGCTGCCCACGATGGCCGAGGTGTTTGCCGACTGGAGCGTGCGCGCCGGCCAAGGACAAGCTCACCCATGAAGCGTTTCTCTATCAGCTGATGCAGGCCGAGCTGAAGGCCGTACGCAGCGGCGCACCGAGCGGTTTCGCCGCGCCTCGGGCCTGCCGCCGGAGAAGACGTTTCGCCACCCTCAAGCTCGCGCTTCGACGCGCCAGCGCGCGCCCAGATCGAGCGGCTGAAGACGGGGCGTTTCTCGATGAGGCCATCAATGTCGTCGCCGTCGGGCGGCCCGGCTGCGGAAAACGCATCTGGCCTGCGCCTTCGAGCACGCGCTCATCGAGCAAGGCCGGCCGGCTGCTTTGCTCGGCCTGCCAGCTCGTGCAGGAGCTGCTCGCCGCCAAGCGCGATCTGCGGCTGCCCAAGGCGATGGACAAGCTCGCCCGGTTTGACTGCCTCATCCTGGACGACATCGGCTACGTGCAGCAGGACCGCGATGAGATGGAAGTCCTCTTTACCCTGCTGGCAGAGCGCTGCGAGCGGGCGAGTGTGATTATCACCACCAATCTGGTCTTCTCCGAGTGGAACCGCATCTTCAAGGATCCGATGACGACCATGGCGGCCATCGACCGCGTCGTCCATCACCCGGGTGATCCTGGACCTGATGCAAGTGGACAGTTACCGCGCCGAGGCCGCCTCCAGACGTCGCGGCGGCGCGGCCGAGCAACGGAATACGCAGCCGCTGCCGGCTGCCTAAGGGGCGGCAAATCTAATTGACGTCACCCGGAAGAACCAATTGACTCTGAACACTCGATAGATGTTTGGATGGTCGGCCCCCCCGGGACGAACTCTGGTGGAGGACTGGAGGGGGTGTATGGTCTTGGTCATGCCCATTTCCGGTCTACACATCACCCTGGCCGTCCTGGTCGTCGCCCTGGTCTACCAAACCGGCAACAAGCTCACCAAGGAGCGTCAGCAACAACCACCGCGCAGGCGATGCGGGAACTCAGGTCGGGGCACCGGCCTTCTCCTGCTGGATCTCCTGGAAGATCTCCTCGCGGTGCACGGCAACGTCCGTCGGGGCGTTGATTCCGAGCCGAACCTGATTGCCCTTGACCTGGAGAACGGTGACAGTGATATCGTCGCCGATGTTGAGGGTTTCACCTATACGGCGGGTGAGGATGAGCATAAAGGGCCTCCGTTCCGTAAGTTGGGCTTCACTGAGTTACATTGGGCATCGGTTGGCTCACGCAATCGTCGGCCTAAAGTCCATCTACGATAAAGTCTCGCACACCGTGCCATAAATGCTGTGGCGACCGTGGCAATAGATGATGCGTTGATCATTACGCCGGTCGGATTGATAGAAAGCAACGCCAGAAAGAAGCGCGTCCGCAATCTCGATCCTGTTGTCGACCTTTCTGAATCGAACTTGCCAAAGCCCGCCGCCGCTGCTCCCTTCGAAACTTATGGGTCCTTGCACCGTTTCGTCGTACTTAACCTCAAAGTTCAGATAGTCGAAAGGGGGCTCCCCGGCTCCCTCGAATACCACTCCGGCACCGCACAATCCTCGGAAACCCATTACCTTCGTGAAACCACTCTCTGCCCCATGTTCGGTTGTTAACTCGTCAACAAAACCCGCCAGAAACCAGCCGCCATCTTCGATGGATGGTGGAGAGAAAAGCATGCTATCCCGCCGCTTGGCGAGATTATAGAAGCTCTGCCAGTTCTGTAGCTTGGCTGCATCCGGTGGGCTAAGCATCAACAGGCCGAGATCTGGGCCTGAGTGGCTATGCGATGCCTGGCCTATCGTCAATCTGCGTACCGTGCGCATGTCGAGTGTGACGCGATGGCGACGGCCTAGTGAAGATCCGCCGACCGGCACAACAACTCCTATCGGATCCACTAACGATAGATTTTCAATAACATGATCGGCAGTAAGGATCGCGAAACTGGAACCACATGAAACTAAAGTACCAGAGCCAGCCAGCTTTGCATCGCTTTCCAGGTCGTTGAACTTCACAAAGCCGATGGTGAATTGCGCGAGCTTATTCTCAACCTGCTCGCACACCTCCGGAAACTCGCTCAAGCTAATTATCGTGGCCATAATGCTATGTCTGCGACCATTCAATCCTCTACGAGGTCGGTTTCGCGGATGGCTTGAACGCGCTGTGCCTGCAGATCTGGCGAATCAAGTGTCTCAAGAATCCTCTCGACAGGACTTATGACTCCAATCCCAGTGTTAATGGCATTTAGCGCTGAATCGTTGCGTATATTTTCGCCCGTACTATCCGCAGTATCACCGGAGACATCGGTGGTCTCGAAGTGACCGTGCATTACTCCCAATAAATTTAAGATATTCCCACTGTTAACAAACTTCAAACCCCCCATCCTTTTCGAAACGAATCGGTGCCCTGTGAACAAATACTAGCGAACCACTTAGACCGCCAATCGAGCGCGCCTCTATCAGGTACGCATCCATATAGTTCCCGCGTTTCGTGAGAGGAGGCTCGCTTGGCATTGCCGCAATATTCCCGGTCCAAACTATTGGGAGATTCTTGAGCAGCCTGTGATGCTTGGTAAAAAGGCCAACAATGAAGACCTCATCACATTGAGGCCCGAGCCAGTGGGGCTCAGTAGTTTTCCTAAAGAATTACCACACCCGCTGCGCCAGCCGCGCCGGCTCGATCTGCGCAGTCATCAGTGCGCCCGCCAGAGGCTCTGCCGCCGTAGGCGCACCGACTTGCGCAACGGAATCGGCCTCGAACTGCGATGGGCTACCGTAGCCATCAGTAGGCCGTGAAAAGCCCGTCGTCAGAGCGCCGCACCTGCCCCAACGCCGCGAGGGTGTCCAGGAGCTCAGCCACGGTATCGGTGCGCGCGTGCTTGAAAGTGCGCGCAATCTGCTCGGCGCTGGCGGCGCGTGGCTGGCGCGCGAGTGCGTTTCGCACAGCCTGAACCTGATCGGGAAGTGTCTTCGGCCATGGCTGCTTCCCGGCGACCGCTGCAGGTGCGGCTTTCTCAGCCGGCTCGCCACCGGCCTCCATCTCCGTTTGCACAGTCGCCCCGCCTATCGATTGGAACGACGGGCGCAGCCAGCGAATGAGGCCGCGCGACTCTTCCGCTGCGCGCTCGGCATTCAGGGCGACCAGACGTCGCAGGAGCTCATCCTGGTCCCCTGCCTGCCCGGCTGGAAGATCCGGTAATGGTGTCGTTGCCCCAGGCCTCCCAACCAGCTTTTCTCCGAGGTCTGACCACCCGTAGGCCTTGAAAACCGCTGTGTCGAGTTGATCGTGGAGGTCAATGAGCACGGATACCAGGCCCTGCTCGTGGATCGCCCTGTCGCCATCCGTCAGCTCGTCACGCCCGCGAATCTTCTCCATCACGTTGTAAACCCCGGTGAGGGTGAGGCCGGGGTTCAGAGACTGCTGTCGCTTTCTATGTGCGTCAAGATCCTCGGCGATCCGCCGGATTCGCAATTTATCGTCGTCGGTCGCAACCGGGAAAGGGAAAGTGTCGAAGCACTTCGTCTTGTTGTAGCGAGGATCGTTCCCGACTCCGAGACGGCCGCCGGCCGCGAGCGCCCAACAGACATGAAGGCGGCTGGAGAGAACCCCCAGCACGTAAGCATCGTCCGAAGCGACACACACCACCATGTGGTCGGCCAACACCTTCCCGTCGATGAACTGAAACATCCGGTGCTTGGCCGTCTCTGTCGTGCCGATATATCGACTCAGTCCGCGCAAGGCGTTACGAAGTAAGGGCCGCTCCCAGCCGAATCGCCACCAGAGGGTTCTGATGGAATCACGCGCATTGTGATCACGCTCCGGCTTCACGTAGTCGATGACGTGCTGAAATGCTGCCGGATTGGCGATGCGCGCCTCTTCTTCGGACATTCCGGAGAAGTCAATCAGGTACCGTTCGCGTGGCACCTGCAGCAGGTCACGGCCACCGAGGTAGCCTCTTATGACGGCGGGTCCGTGGGAACGCAGTCTCGCCGCCAGGTCTGGCTCGACGATGAACCCTGAGCCGTGCAGCGCCACGCCCATTCCGCTCACCCGTTCGTTGGCGACCATCGGCACGGCCACGGCGATGTTGGCGCCAACCTTGAGGTCTGCGTGCAACATCCCCGTCCGGGTTTCGAGATCAACCTCTACGCCCTCACCGTCGCCCGCCCGTTCGTCGATGACCGACCGCAGCACCCCCTCTCGGATGCCGGCCTCGCCGACAGTCATGGCAATCCGGACGGCGGCCCCATCCGCCGAGTCCACCCAGGGATGATCCGGGATCGCAAAGACGAGCGAGAGCGGCGGCTTTGCCTGTAGGTGGTGCTCGACCACTCGCCGGTTGAACGATTGCCGGACGCTGTTTGTCGTTATCAGCCCGAATCGGCGGACAGCGCCGCTCCGTGCTTCTGCGGCAGCCTTGTGCCACCAGTACATGACGAAGTCAGCGGAGTCCGGCACGTCATTCCATGTGCCGCGGAGGGCATCCACGTATCCGTCTCCAAGCGCCATTCGCATGCGCTTGGTTCCGATGAATGGTGGATTGCCGATGACGAAATCCACCGGCGGCCAAGTTGCTTTGCGCGGGCCCACGTACCGTTCCAACGGCACTCGGGCGCTATCGTCTGGGACGTCCTCGCCCGTCACGTGGTGTTTCTTCATCGTTTTTCCGTCCCAGCGGGTCACAACCTGGCCGGCATCGTCTTTCACGTACTCGACGCGGTCCCACGCAAGGACGGCGTCGCGACACTCGATGTTGTGGAAATCCTTCAAGACCGGCTGCGGCGGCATCACGTTCCCGTAGGTACGGAAGTGCCATTGCAGGTAGCCGATCCACAGGACAGCCTCTGCGATGCGTGCGGCGCGCGGATTGACCTCCAGCCCCAGGAGCTGATGCGGATCAACGGTGACGCCCTCCAGTTCGAGGAGCCCGCGCGTCTCGCCCACGTCGGCAAGCGTGTTCAGAACCTCGCCTTCCATTCGTTTCAGGTGCTCCAGGGTCACGTAGAGGAAGTTCCCGGAACCGCACGCCGGATCCAGCACGCGGACCTTGCAGAGCCGCTGATGGAAGTCGCGGATAACGGTGACGGCCTCTTTGTGGTTGCCCGCCCGATCGAGGGTCATCGCCGCGGCCTGCGCGTTACTCCACTCCTCGCGCAACGGCTCGATGATGGTCGGCAGCACCAGCCGCTCCACGTAAGCACGAGGGGTGTAGTGGGCGCCGAGTGCGTGCCGCTCCTCCGGATCGAGCGCGCGCTCGAGGAGGGTGCCGAAGATCGCAGGCTCTACGTACCGCCAGTCGGCGCGGCCGGCGTCGATCAGGAGCTCGATCTGTTCGCGGTCGAGGGGTAGAACGGTCTGGTCGGCGAACAGGCCGCCATTGAAGCGCAGCAGCTGCTCGCGCAGCGATGTCGAGAATCCGCCCGCGTTCATCGCCCTCCAGAGCTCTTGGACCAACGGCACGAAATGAGGCGGCTCATCGCGGAGGCTTTGCAGCAGCTCCGTGAACCCGCCCTTTCCCATCAGCCCTACGTCCTCCGCGAACATCGTGAACAGGGCGCGCATCAGGAAGGCCGCTACCGTGTCGGAAGGATGGCCGGCGTCCTCGAGGGAGCGCGCAAGGCTGGCGAGCTTGGTCGCGATGTCGCGAGTGACCTTGGCGGATTGTCGCGTCGGGTCCAGCGAGAGCGGATCGGTCCAGACGAGTTTCAGCCGCTGCCGGATATCCTCCCGGCGCAGGTCTTCCAGGCTGATGCGATGCGTGCGCGGGTCGGGGAAGGGAACGTAGGTGCCGCCGGTGCGCGTGAACTCCGAGTAGAGCTCCAGGGAACGGCCGACGTCGGTGACGATCAGGAAGGGCGGTCGGCCCTCGTCAGCCGGCAGGGCCCGGGCATACTGCTCGGCCTGGCCGCGGGCACGCAGCATCGCGCTGTCCCAGCGTCCGGAGCCCAACTGCTCGCCGGTCTGCTTGGCCTCGCACACGAAGTGCCCCCGGCGGTACAGGTCGATGAAGCCGTGAGACTCGCTGCCGTCGCCGTGCTGAAAGGTCACACGGCGTTCGAAGACGTAAGCGTTCTCGCGGGTGCTGTCGCTCGCCGGTTCAGGCCGCGGCAGCCCGAGCGCCTCGGTCAGCTCGGTGAGGAACAGCTGATAGTTGGACTTCTCGGTGCCTGACGCCCTTCGCCATCGCTCGATGAATGCGCCGATCGCCGGTTCTTCGCCTGCCACTGGCCGCCCCGTCCCCTGATTCTTCTCCGCCTATGGTAGCCCGTTCGGCGGCGTCCGAGACCTCCCGGGCCGGGCGGGGCGGCGGCGCGGCAGCCCTACGCGGCGGCTCGTAGGACGCGCTGGACGGCCGAGGAGCCGACGCCGACCTGCCGGGCTATCTTGAGCACGCCCAGGCCCTTCTTGCGAAGGGTGAGGATTTCACTCTCCTTAGCGGCGGGAATGGTGGGGCGCCCCAGCCGCTTGCCGGCGGCCACCGCCCGCTGCAGGCCAGCCTTCACGCGCTCCTGGATCATGGCGCGCTCGAACTCGGCGAACACGCCCATCATCTGGAAGAGGGCCTTGCCCGCCGGCGTGCTCGTGTCGACGGCCTGCTGGTGCAGGTACAGGTGCACCCCCTGCTCGTGGATCTCCGTCAGGAAGCCAATGAGGTCCTGCAGGGAACGGCCCAGGCGGTCCACCGACCAGGCCATGATGACGTCGAACTTCCGGCGGGTGGCGTCCTTGAGCATACTGTCGAACGCTGGCCGCCCGTTGCGGCCCTTGGCGCCGCTGATGCCATGGTCGGTGTAGGTGCCGACCACCTCCCAGCCGGCGCGCTCGGCGACCTCGTGGAGCTGGCGGATCTGGTTCTGGGTGGTCTGCTCGTCGGTGGAGACGCGGGCGTAGATTGCCGCGGTTCTCGGTTTGCGTGGGGTCATGCTGTCCTCCGATGCGCCTATGCCGAAAAGACCTCTATTCCAGAATGAAGATAGTCGACGATCCCCATGCTGTAAAGGACTGTTTACAGCATGGACGATTTTCGCGACGGGCCCCGAGGAAATACGCGGTCGTCAGAGGGGGTAATTCGGAGGGGTTTTCGGCATAGGCGCCTCCGCGCCACACAAGGGCGCGAGCGGACACCGTGTCCAGCAGACGCGACCGACCGCCATCGGCCCTGATCTGTCACTCGACTTTTAATACTACGTTCTCGCAGAGCGGACATTCAATGGAAACCGTGGTCTGTCCCCGATTTACGATGCTCCAGATGGATCAGATCACCGGGGACGATCAGATAGAGGGTCTGGGGGCCGCGTTCCGCATGCTATTGGGCGTGAATCAATTTTCAAATACCGCGGTTCCTTGACCCACTTACCTGAATCCACCGCGTAAGCTATTCCATCTTCGTAACCACGGTCAGCCAGACAATTCATGAACTCCTTACAGAACAGATCCTGATCTAAGACTCCAAACGTACTCTGACATTTTTGTTCTCGAATCTCCGCACAGCGACAGGCGGCCTCCGACGCGTCGGCATAGTAAGTCTCGAACGCCGCGCCGGGATTGGCTTGGGTGGCGACATAATGAAGGCGAAAGACTGAGCCCTTGACATGCTCGTCAACCACAACCCGGATCACACCACCCGCAATACCCAATAAACCGTTAGGTGTTGGTCTGTCTTTGTCCTCGACGTCCTCGACGCCTAACTCACCATGCACAATGGAAAATAACCGGCGAGTCGGAACCGCCTGCATTAAGCTTGTTTCGAAGTTGTCGATAAATAGAACGGTTCGAACGCCGCCGTCAACCAACATCGATGATTTGCGGTATTGCCAATCCCACTTCTTCGTCTTCTTATCCCAGACACGCACATTCCGCTGGAAGAACTTTGGTTCAAAGACGATGGGGACAGCGGCTGATGCGCCTACAACCGCGCGATAACATTCGTAACGCCCATGCTTTGCAAGCTTTACCATGTTTACTCTTAGAAATTCCCCGGTATCGACATCGACAACTCCAACAACAAGTTGGCGGTCTCCTGCTTGGGCTGCGACTTCCTTGATAAGGTCATCGTCTATGTTGTCCTCGAGCAATTTATCCTTCTTTGCGGTGCGCATCAGAGAGTTTGCAAAAAGCAGGCTGAGAAAGGAACGTTGTTCGTAAATATCCTTGGCCGAGGTATCTCGATACAATTGTTCTATTTCAGCATCTTTCGCCACAAATGCATGCGTGGAAAGTACCGCACCGGTACTAACACCCGTGACGACATCAATTTCGTTTCGCTTGAACGTTCCATTTCCGCCCTCGGGCAGATTCTTAGATGCGTCCTCCCAGCCATGGAGAAACGCTGCGCCATAGGCGCCGAACTGACCGCCAGCAGACAAGGCAAGGACATTAAGGCGTCTCTTGCCATTTTCTGTAGCTAGCACGCCGGCATTGGGAAGGAAGAGATTAAAAGAACTAGTGGAACTCCAGGGATCCACATATTTCAGTCTTCCATTCTCATCAAGTTCCTCGAGGCACGATATACCCATCGGACGGTTGCTGGCACAGCCCGAAAGAAATGCAAGGAACAGAACGGCGAATGCGCATCGATTCATTGGAGAATCCCCCTCTCCAGAGAATCACAGCGGGCAATAGGTCTAGGGAAGACACCAAGCGCCTAGGAAAGATAATCGGAGTATAGTCCATAAGATCGCGATATCCAGGGGCTGTTGCGGTTCGAACCGGTGGCAATAACGGTGAAGAAACCAGCCGCATGCGAAGTCGATAACACCGGCTCGGGGCAACTTCGACAACGAATCGAATAGTCCTTCAATGGCGGAATCAAATTGTATTAAAGCTTTGGAGAGTCTGCTCTGGGATCGCGTGAAGGACTGCTTCTGGCCGAGTGCGTGCCCTCAATTCCCAGCACAGGCGAAGCTAGGCGGCGACGGCCCGTTTTCGACCCAACTCGGCCATTCTGCCAGTACTGCCCAGTCGTCCAATAACCGGACGTTCGATCCCGTCATTCAGGACGAATTTCATTCTGTAGCGCGGCGAGCGTTATCCTGTCGGGCGTGCACCGAAGCAATTCACTGCGACCCCTTAAGTTGTAGGCGACACTCTGGAGTATTCCTCAGCATCACCTAGCAGGAGGCCACACGGAGGTGCCCCTCCAAGTACGGTCTGCTTCCCTATTCGAACTCGCTTGATTTTCCGCTCTTCCATTGTTGATAGGACGCTACGAACGCCTCAAGAGCCGTTCTTTCGCGATCACCCATCTGACCCTTACTAAGTATTGTCTGCACTCTCTGAAACGTCTCTTCAAGATCGAGGAAGTCGCCAATGTTCCTGGCCCTTACCCGGACTTCCTCCCTGGCGCCTCTAAAATCCGATATGACCGCAATAGTCGACATCCGAACAATGAACTTCACCAAAGCCTCATCCGTTGTCGTTACTTTCGCAACCCATTCTCGTGGTTCCACGAGATCGCCGCGGATGTCCCTCCACCTGTAAAGTATTGAGCCAAGATTCGCATTTCTTAACAGCCGGTCATCTCTCGTCGCTGCCTGAATTATTGACAGCGTTATTTCTTCAAGCGCCGTGAGTTGTCCGCGTGTGAGAAAAGGCTCCCGGTTATCCCGCAGAAGCTCCGGCTTCTTGTCGCCGTATTTCCCATGCTCGCGACCCAGGTAGAACAGTAGTCGTAAAGGGATATCGACAGATTTGGTTTCCTTGAAAGCGCCCCTGAGAACCTCAAAGAGTTCGTCCCGCGATAGACGCTGCATCGCTTCCGAGAGAATCCATAATGTCCGGGTATCTGTCCCGATGTGTGCCAGACCGCCACGGTCCTCATCGTCCTCACGGACAATAAGGTCGCCGATGACAATGAATGACCTCAGAATGTCCTTCAGATGTCCATCGCCAAGTCCACTCTTGACGGAATCTCGGAATCGTTCAAGGAACTCAGGTATTCGTGATCGTCCGTTACCGGGCATCTGACTGCTGTAACTGACGACGAGCGACTCAAATGCCACAAGATTCGACGTCGTTTCGATGGCATCCCGGATTTGTGCGTCGGAGAAGTCTAGTGGCGAAACACTGTAGCTGAAAAACCTGCCGAAATGGTACGAGGAGCAGATGCGGCCCTGTGTTCGCCATCCTGCAATTTCATCTGTGGACGGCGTCGACTCCCCAAATGCTCTTGAGACACGCGGGAATAGAAGCGACAACACTGGCTTAATCGTAGCGCGGTCATCCTCTTTAACAAGGTTCAACACTTTCTCAAAGTATGGTGGGTCCGCTTTCTCTGGTTCTATCTCCATCTGTCCCAGCTCTGTAAATCGATTTGCATTGCGTCGTATCTCAAGGTAAAGGGGCTGCTGAAACATTCGCAATACTTCGGTCGCCAGGAAATCGACCGGGTCAACTTCCCCAGCTAGCGCCGGATATCCCATATTGAACGCGTTACTTAACCGCACTACCTGCCTCGGTGTCCGGAGGATATCCCGGAGGTACACTCGATATAGCTCGGACCATCTTTCTGTATCCCACTTCTTTCCGCCCGGCGCTTTAATCGCGGGGTCAATGCGTTCGCCCAGCAGTTTCAGGAGCCCCGGTCCGTCTGGCGGCGGAATATCAATGTCGTACTGGATGATCTTCTCCAGGTAATCGCTTCCCTCAGCTTTTTGGATGTCGCGGATGATGTTACATACAAGGGACTTGTCAAAGCTAAGAAGATATATGACGTTCGGGAAATCAGCGACTGATTTGACCATCCGAAATATATCGATTATCTCTTTGGTCTCCAGGCGATCTATGTCATCTATGACGACAAGTATCCGTCTGTTGAAACCTCCCAACAGCCGCTCTATTTTCTCTTTCTGTTCTGCGAGAGGCTTCTGTTCCGACAACTTCTTTATCGCATTCCTCGACAACCCACCTAATGCCTTGACTCCAGCGGAGAGAAACGGTGTGCCGTGCAGACTCGCTGCGAAGACGAGGAGGTGCTCGGAGATCGCGGCAAGGTTCTCTGTGCCTTTGACAAATTTCTGTCGGAACGAGAAGAGCTTGTGACGGCCAGGTGAGAGGGCTTTTGAAAGGTTCATCTCCCAACTCCGGGGAAGGCGGCGCGGATTTTCAGGAAGAAGTAGGCGTCGTCGCGGAAGCCATAGGCCATGCGTTTGATGACTTTGATTTTGTTGTTGATGCCCTCGATGAGGTTGGTGCCGAGGGGGTATCGGCAGTGGGCGAGGATGCCGGGCAGGTAGGGTCGCAGGCGTTGGGCGAAGCGGCGCAACGGTTCGATGCGGCTGCGCAGGCCCTGCGATACCAGCCGCGCCAGGCACGGGCGGCGTAGCCGGGGTGGCGATAGCCCCAGAGATCCTGAGGGCGTCGCGCAGCGCAGACGACGAACAGCTCGTGGTTAGCCGCCAGCAGCTCCTCGAGCTGCACGTCCTCGCCGGAACGCAACGAGTCGCGGTTCTTCAGCAGCCAGCGGGCTCTTGACGAGCTTGCGGTGACGCCGGTCGCCGCGTATGCTGGCGCGGCCGGACCGGACCCGGTCGATGACCTCTCGGCCGTACTTAGCCACGACGTGGAACAGGTCGAAGACGACGACGGCGTTGGGGCAGTGGCGGCGAACCTCGAGCTCGTAGCTGGTGTTCATGTCCATGATCGCCGCGCGCAGCCGCCGGCAGCGTTGCGGCCCGAGCAGCGCGAAGAACGGGCGGACATCCTCACGGCCCCGGCCGCGGCCCACCCACAGGACCCGCTTGCACAGGCTGACGATCACCGTGGCGTAGCGGTGACCCCTTGTGCAGCGCGAATTCATCCAGGCCGATGACCTCCAGGCCTCCAGGTCCACCGGCCCCAGGGTCCGCTGCAGGTAGGCGCAGTCGAGGTCCATGACCGTCTTCCAGTCCAGCCCGAAGAAGCGGGCAACGTGCAACACCGAGGCGATCTGGCACAACCGCGCCACCGATTCGCCGAGCCGGCGAGTGACACGGGCGTAGGGGTCCAGCCATGGCAATCGCTCCAGCTTCGGGCCGCGTCCGGGCAGGCCACCCGCAGCCGCGGCACCACCAACTCCACCGCATGCTCGAACAGCGGCAGGTCGCGGATCGTCGCCGCTCGCTGTCATGGACGGCCCGGACCGGTTGTCCACAGCCGCTGCAGCAGCGCTCGATACCGCGCCTCGGCTGTAGCCGGATCACGCACCAGGACCGCTCACCGCGCCCGCTCGATCTCTCCTCGGCCACCTCATAACCTTCCCAGCCGCCGAGCCGGGAAATACGATGTTTTGGGCCACGGTCGCCTCCTGCCACCTTGATGCCTCGTAACACCAAGTTAGCAGCGACGACCGTGCGCCTGCTCCCGTCACCCCGGAGATCGGAGAAGAACCTTTGAAAGTTCGATCAGGTAGCGTTGTATAAGATCCTCGTGCCCAGAGATAAGCCATGGATTGAAATGCAGAATGATGGGTTGCCGATTGCCTTCCACCTCCGAGAGGGTTTGCTTAATGAAGTTGATGAATGTGGTCTTGCCCGATCCCCACTGACCATAGAGACCGATGACAAGACCGTCTTGAGAGGTTCTTTTGACAATGCTGGCAGCTATCTGCCTCGCTAGTGGAGCGACCCCCAGCGCATCGTCTTTGATATTCACCAAAGGTCTGTCTGGCTCGATTGGTCTCTCGCTCATCGCGGCACTTATCCCTGTTCGCAAAGCAGAACTTTCGTGGATGCCCTAATCTACACCGCTTCCAGCCCTCTGTTGAAGAGCGCGGCACAATCGCTGCCCGTTTGGCCTGCGTTGCGTACTTGGCCTCCGCAAGCATATCAAGATTGAAGGGGCCGCTTACACGGTCTGCTGTGTTTCAACGGACGGCTGGAGATTCCGTAAATAGTCCGTGGCACGCTGGGTATGCGCGGCGGCGGAGAATATCGCCCGCTTGTCGTCGCGGAGAACCTTGAGCCAGTGCGCGATGTAAGACGCATGGTCGTCCCGGACCTCCGGGGTCAAATCGAGATCGGCACACAGGAACGCGGGCCCCAGTTCGGCCACCGGGTCCTCCATGGCATAGCCTTCGTCACCGAAGCGCTTGTGCCCGAAATCACGGGCAAGACGCGATGGGGCTCGCGTCCTGAAGACGAGAACGCGATCCATTGTTCGATATTTGAACGGTTTTGAACGAAACAGCAAACGGAAGAGGATAAAATGTCCGCTCTGCCGCACCGAAATGACCGCTATCGGGATGCCGCGACCGTCCGCTACTGGCCGATAGCTGTCCGCTGCCTGAGGGACGCGTGCCGCCACACCGGCGCATACTTGTACATGCAGGCCAGCCTCAAGCTCTGATGTCGAATCGCTGCTAGAGCAGATCCTTTACCCGGTAGGAGAGCATCCCGAGTGCGACCAGGCTGCCGCCCAGCCGCTGGCCGAACGGGAAGCGACGGTGCGGCACCTTGGCGAAGAGGTCGAATCGCTCCATCTGCCCGGCCATGGCGTCGGCAACGATCTCGGCCGCGCCGTTCATCGCGGCCACCTGCACCGGGCTCGGCGGGCGCATCTGCATCATTCCGGTGTCCTGGGCCCACGGATCCGCGCCGAATTCTGCCGTGCGCAGCGCCTTGCCCACCCCGCGGTCCGTCAGTACACTGCGTCCAGGCGCCGGGCGGAGTGCGGCCCCCGGAACACTGGTGGCCGGGACTTTCCGCATGAAGGCCGGCGCCTATTTGTTGTTCACATACAGCAGATCCGTATTCAGCATCTTCCCGGCGATCTGGTCGAGCTTGGGCGCGTAAATCGTCGGGACTTCGTTCGCGCGCACCTGGGCGAGCGTCGAATTGGGCCGCACCGAAACGAAGATCGGGCGTCCGTCCGACGCATGGTGCTCGGGCACAACGCGCAAGGTGCCGTGGGTGGCGCTCGGCGACCGGTCCCTGTAGACCGCAACGGGGTCGGCGATGGCGCGCAGCACGTCCTTCGGCACGTCGGGGTGCTCGTACACAACCTTGCGTAGATTCTTGTCGGGGATCCCCATCGGCAGATCCGGCATCCCCAGCTTCTGCAGCAGCCCGGGCGTGCGTCCAAGGTAAAGCGGCACGCGGGTCTCGATGTTCTGCAACGCCATCGCGATGTGGTCGCCGAAGTTCTCCACCGGCGAGAGCTGCATCGCCTCCGGCAGCTTGATGGCCGCCGGGCTTGCGGCGGCCGTCTCCCGGACGCCGGCCTCGAAGAACTGAGCGACCGCCCTGGCGGCAGCCTCGCGCGCCGCGATGACATCCTTGAACACCTCATGGTTCAGGTTTGCGCGCCCCTTCAGGGCGTCGATGATCTGAGACTGGAAGTTGCGCCGGAAGCGGACAACCCGCGCCGCGGTGCTCGGTGAGTGCGCCGCAACGCGGCGCCAGAATTCCGGCTCCGCAAACTGATCGCCGAAGAACTCCGCGACGGTCTCCTCCTGCATGGTGTCGTCAGACAGCGGCGGAAGGCTTGCCGCCTTGCGGTTGGCGTTCAGGCCGGCGGCGTAGGCGTCCGCCTGCTTCGCGTCAACCTGATCCATGACGGCTCGGACAAAATCCCGATACAGCTCCGGCTGCTGGTCGCGGAGAAGGTGCAGGAACTCGTGCCCCAGCACACGAAGGTGCGGGCGGTCGATGTCCGCGTTTATGTAGATGGTTCGCTCATCGTTTCGGAAGAACACTCCGTTGATGGGGAGTCCACGTCCCTGAAAAACGACAACTCGGATTCCAAGGAGATCGGCCATTGCGTCGACGAGGGACCCGGTGAGGGCGAAGTTATCACGCGCGCGGTCGGCCGCCTCTTTCTCGGCGGTCTTGCGCTCCTCCTCGGCCTGGGCGCGCTCGGCCTCCTCGCGGGCCTTCTCGCGCGCTGTCAAGCGACATCCAGTCTTGCGCGATAAGGCGACACCCAGTGTTGCGCACCCCTGGAGTGGGTTTTCGGTCTGGAGTGAAGGGATTGGAAGGAGGATCCCGGTGTTCGGCGACACCGGGATCGGTGCAGCGGACTTAGCGGGCGGCCAAGGCGGATTCCAGCTCGCGCAGGCGATAGGAGCGGCCCTTGATGTTGAGCACGTGGCTGTGGTGCAGCAGTCGGTCGAGGATGGCGGTGGCGAGGATCTCGTCACCGGCCAGGATCTCCGGCCAAGCCTCGATGCCCTTGTTGGTGGTGATCAGCGTGGCGCCTTTCTGGTAGCGATGAGACACCAGCCGAAAGAAGAGCGAGGCATCCTGACGCGTCATCGGCTCGAAGCCGACTTCATCGAGGATGAGCACGCTGGTGTTGATGTACTTCTTGCGCCGCAGATGCAGCGGGGAGAGCGCGGCGTCGCGCCGCATGCTCGGCAGCAGTTCATCGAGTCGATAGAAGACCACGCCGAAACCGTGTTCGATGGCCTTGACGCCGAGCGCCACGGCGAGATGGGTCTTGCCGACGCCCGGCGGCCCCTGGATGAGCAAGGTGCGGTTCTCGCGGATCCATTGGCAGGTGGCCAGGGTCTCGATGCGAGCGCGCTCCACGGAAGGCTGGAAGGAGAAATCGAAATTGCCCAGGGTGTGGCCACCGGGCAGGCCGGACAGACGCAGGGAGGTTTGCACGCGACGCTCCTCGCGACGGTCAAGCTCGGTATCGAGCAGCTTGTCGAGCAGCTGATGCGGGGCGATGTCGTGTTTGACCGCCTCGCTGATGAGCTCCTCGAGCTGCTCGGCGGCGTGCGCCAGACTCAGCCGCTGCAGACGCATGCGTGTGGTATCCAAATCGACGGTGGTGGCGGCCTTGCGGTTCATCGGGCCACCTCCGCCAGGGCGGCGTACAGATCCAGTGGACGTTGCTGCGGCGGTAGCGCGGCGAGCTGCTGCAGCTTGCGGCCCATGCGCCCCAGCGGCATGGGCGCCTGCACCGTGGCCGTGGACGGACCCTCGTAATGCGCCGGGTCGATCAGGATACGCTCGGGGGTATGGCGGGGATGCATGGCGATGAGCTTGCCGTCGGCCAGGATCTGCACGCATCCGGCGCCGCCGCGGATCTCCACGCGTCGAGCGACCCACGCGAAGGGCACCGAGTAGCGGTGGCTTTCGAAGCCGACGGTGGCATCGAACGCCACGGTGCGGGAGACCGCGATGTCGAAGGGCTCGGGCAGCAGCGGCAAGGGTGCCAGTCGCGCCCGCTCCAGCCGCAGCGTCTCGGCAATGCTCAGACCCGTGGCTGGGCACAGCCGGCGCGCACTGAGCGCCGTGACGTGCCGATCCGAGGCCTGCTGCAACTCCTCGAGCGCCTCCCAATGCCGGCCATACGGCGAGAAGCCACCGCGCAGATCGCGGATGACCCGTTCGACCTTGCCTTTGGTCTGCGGCTGGCTCGGCAGGCAGGCGTCGATATGAAAACCGACACTGCGGGCATACGCCCGATAGTGTCGGTTGATCGTGCCCCAGGGGCCGGCGCCGTGGGCGATCCCGGTTTTCAGGTTGTCGATGCGCACCACCGCGGGGATCCCGCCGAAGCGGCGGAAGGCTTCGTTGTGCACGTGATGCCAGGCCAGCTGATCCTCACGCCGCGACCAGATGAATGCCGGGTAGCGCGAGTACGACAGCTTCATGGCGAACACCGACAACGCCAGCAGCTGGCCGGCCACGCGCACCCGCGGGAATTCGCACCAGTCCGCCTGGGCCTGCGCTCCGGGCGGCGTTTCAATCCGACGTCGGGCCCGCAGCCGCGGGCGCGGAAACTCGGCGCGGAAATACCGTTGCACCGAACGCAGCGTGCCGGGATAGCCGTGCTCGGCCACCAACCAATCGTGCAGCGCCGCGAGGTTGAGCGGATCCCCCGGCTGGCGCTGCTCCAGCCAGTGGGCGATCGCCTCGGCGTAGCCCGCCGCACGATGCGGCTGTCGGGCACGGCCGTCACTGAGACCGAGGGCCAGACGCCGACGGTGATACCGCACGGCGTTCTCGTGCACGCTCAGCAGGCGTGCGATACCGCGATTGCTGTGACCGCGTTCCAGGAGCGTTTCAATGGTCATGACCGCCTCCCGATCGAGCTTGTTTGCCATCGCCGGTCTCCCAGGGGGCTGACCAGCGTGGGCGCCGAAACTGCAACTGTCAGCCACCCCCAATGCGCAACACTGGGTGTCGCCTTTAGCTCAATGGTGAGGTGTCGCTCTACACGCGCTGCTAATTTTCTCGGCGGAGTAGCTTTCGAGGAGCGGGCTAGGCTCCAGCGCGAGCATGCTCGCCACCGCGGTCTCCACCTTCTTCCTGCTCTCGGGCGACAGCTTCTCGCCCGCATTGATCGTCGCCTCGCTGAGTATTGGTTTTTGCTTCATCGATCGCCTCCTTAAGTATCACTGTAGCACGGCGGATGTACGGCGCCTCATCCAGCTCGGATAGCTGCCTTGCAGCACGCTCCAGCAGCTCCTAGCTGCCTTCCGGCCCGATCGACTCACAGAGATCGGCCACCAGCCCCTCGAGGTAGGCGCGCTCGGAGTCGGTCGCGTTCTCGGAGCGCCACTGCTCCGCCATGCGCGAGAACAGGTCCGGGTTCTGGATAAACATGTCCTCGGCGTCCTGATAGCCCGCCTCGCGCGCCTGTAGTTTCAGCCAAGGGATCCGGTAGACCTCGTCGTTGTCCTCCGCAGGCGGCGGCTCAGGCCCTCGATTGTCTTGGGATCGGAGATCAACATACGTCTATTATTCGAATGGCTCCGGCCTGAAGGCTGCCCCGGCCACATTGGTTAACACGATTACTCGCAAATGGGGTCCGGGCCGACCCCCAATGTCGGGGTATGCGTTCTCCTCCGTGCATAACCTCACCGCGCCAAACTGATATCGGAAGCACCAGCCGCACATCCGACATTCGGCCCTTCGCGATGATGTGCGAAACCACCCCTTTTCACTCAGATCAGAACCGAGGCAGCGGAAGATTCAACAAGTTGCCAATTGCATTTTCAGACAATGGTTTTTGTGGTGCTTTTCTTGGCAACCTGGATCCCGACTAGTCTGATACGGCAAACGCCAAAATGGTAACTGCCGTTGTATATGGTTTAATTGGACACGCTGCTGCGCGAATTCGATATGCGGCCTCCACGCGGCGAGATGGCTACGTTGCGCGTTGCGTGCGTCAAGGCACGCAACGCGCAACGTTCTTGGATCAGCTGGCGCTCTTGATCGCCTCCGGCGTGATATCGCCATTAGCGATCGCCTTGGTCCATGCGCGCGAGACGTTGGACTTGTGGATTTTCAGTTGCTTAACGATCGCGGCTTGACTATGGCCATCGTTCGCGAGCTTTACGACGCGATCATAGTTCGACTCCGTGAGCTCCTCGACCTCCCATGCCTGACGACCCTGTTTGTCGGTGATAAGCCGAGCCTCAAACCCGGCGGTATCCCTACCGAATAAGTGCCGGCTCTTCTCGAACTTCACGGTGAAGTCCGCACCCATTTCAGGTGTGTAGCCCTCCGGATGCTTTAGCGCAATTACGGTATCCAACAGGTCCTCCTTTTTGCTGGTTCCTCGCTGTTGTCCGCCTTTCCCGGAGTGGTGGATGAATAGGACGCTACGGCCGTGCGTACGCTGTCGAAGTGCCCAATCTGCAACCGGCAGCCAACTTTCAGACTCGTTCTCGGCACCCCCACTACGTGCCAGTGAGGACAGGTTATCAACGACAATCAGCGCCGTTTCATCATGCACTATCCGATCGATGGCATCCTGTCCACGGCGGGTGCTGATATCCGGTATCGGCCCGTCCTGCGTGTCTGGCGTTATGAATTGAAGGAAATCGGGGCTGGGCGGCTGCCTGTCGGTCCCTGCCACAATCGCCGCAATTCGCTCCTGAATCCGTGCACCCGGCATTTCGCCGTCAATGTAGAGCGTGCGCCGCGGTACTGCCGCTGTCCACCGAAGAAAGCTACCGCCGCTCGCTACGGCATAAGCGACCCCGAGCGCGAAGTGGGTTTTCCCGACTCCACGCCAGGCATGCACCATCGATAGCGACTGCGATATCAGCCATGGCGACAGCAGGGTCTCTGAGGGACGAAACGAATGCGCGAGCAGATCACGGTAGTTGAGCACAACCGGACTCCCGGTGATCGACGACCGCGGTTCCAGCTCATGGTTAGCGATACTCGTCGAATTCATGTCGGTCGATAGCATCAAGGGAGCTCACTCGCCTTCCGCTCGAGAAAGCGACAGTATCCATTCAATTCACTTGCAGTCATCGATTGCACATCGCTATCCGCGCCGAGACCACTGACTCTTGCAGTTAGCGTTTCAGCTTTCCTGAGTATGTCCCTTCGCACAATTTCGGGCCCGATAGTGCTGGGGTCATATCCAATCACCTGTAGGAGTTCGTTAATGAAATCGCAGGTCATCGGGTGGCCTCCAGAATGTTGGGAGGGGACCCGCGCTCATCGATCCATCGCTGTATCTCGGAGGACCGCCATGCAACAGCTCTAGCTCCAAGCGATATCGGCGCGGGGAACTTTCGTTCGGCAATTAGGCGATAGATGGTCGACCGTTTGTAGCCGACAGCATTTTCGACAGCGGGCAGGCGAAGCAGGTGATCGATCGTCATGTATTGGTCGTCCCATAGCAGTTGTTCGGACGCCAATGAAGTTACCACGATTCCTTAGATCCGCTTTTTGCTTGACATCGAAGGGTCTGGCCTTGTGCTAATGGTCCAGACCAACGCGTCAGAAAAGCGCGTTAATGGGACGCACGGCGGTCTTCGCGAGGTGGGAGAAGCGGGCACAGAGCGTATTGGCGATCGAGAGTCAGAATTAGGAGGGCATGAGGGAAGAGAGTGTTGAGCTTCCCCGACCTGCAGCAGCCGATTGCGCTAAGCCTTGACGGATATCGACCCAACGGAGCAAGAGCCACCCGGCTCTAGCACCGTCGGACTAGGCTTGGCGCTCGCTGCTAGCGCTTTCTCTGTACTCATCAAGACGATCTCTCCGCCTTCTGTGCCGCGTCCAGAAGTCCGCCCACCACTGCATCATGCGTCTGCGCTCGGGCAAGTACTCGGCGCGATGATAGGTGGCGCGAATTTTATTCTTCTCGGCGTGCGCAAGCTGGCGCTCGATCGCGTCCGGATTGAACCTGCCCGATTCATTGAGGATCGCCGGACGCGGTGGCCCGAAAGCCGTGCCCCACTGGAGTTGACCCGCTTTCATGGACACCTGATTCTTATGATGTAAGGAGTCTACGATGCCAAGAACACGAAACCGTACCGCTGGAGTTCCGGCAGCAGATGGTCGATCTGGCTGTGCCGGGTACGCCTGACAGAACCGTCTCGGAATTTCGAGCCGACCGCCCAGTCGATCAGCAACTGGGTCGCCCAGGCTGATCGCGATGGCGGCGTTGATGGCCTGACGACGGCCGAGCGCGACGAGCTCACGAAGCTGCGCCGGGAAAATCGGCAGTTGAAGCCGGAGCGGAGATCCTCTCAAAAGCCGCGGCCTGGTTCGCCCAGGAGAACGCGCCGGAATACGAAGATTCGGGTTCCGCGAGCGCCGACCAGGCCACCTTCCCGGTACGTCATGTGGCCGTTGGGTGTCTCCGCCAGCGGTTTCTATGCATGGCGAATGCGGCTGCTACACGCGCTGTGGCTGACGTCGACTGACGGCAACGATCCACGCGATTGTCGCTCGGGCGGCCCGATGCTCGCCTTTCGATCCATGCCGAGCTCGCCGACGAGCACGGCATCCGCGTGGGCAGGAAGCGGTGGCGCGGCTGATGCGCGCCGCGGGGCTGAAGGGTCGCAACTGGCGCTTTGTCACTACCACCGTGACTCCCGGATCCGGCGGCTGACTGTGTGTCTACGACAGACCACAGTCTACAGTGCCGGGGCCGGATCGGACTGTGGGTGGCTGACATCACCTACATCTCCGACCTGGTCCGGGTTCCTGTATCTGGCCGTGGTGCTCGATGTGTTGGTCGCATCGTCGGCTGGTCGATGGCCAATCACCTGAAGATCGATGCTCGTGCCTTCTGCTGCACTCGACATGGCGATCGCGCAGCGTCAGCCCCAGGCGGCGATCCATCACCGGACCGTTGGCCAATATACGAGTTACGTGTCTGCAAGCTGCCGCGAAGCCGGCATCGTGCCCTCGATGGGCTCGGTCGGTGATGCCTACGACAACGCCATATGGCCGAGAGCTTTTCGCCACCCTGGAACGGGAAGTGCTCAATCGCCGACGCTTCCGCAGCCAGGCCGAGGCCCGTATGGCGATCTTCCAGTGGCTGGAGGGCTGGTACAACCCACATCGGCGTCACTCATCCCTCGGCTACTTGTCACCCATCAACTTCGGGAGAGGAGGATGTTACCCAGAGCCGCTTAGCTCCCAAGTCCAAAACCGTCCACGGAAGCGGGGCAACTCCACCACCAGCTTTCCCTTGTAGCCCAGGCGACGGATAGCCCCGTTGACCGTGTTCTCGCTCATGTATGGGTGCTTGCCGTGGTTTGGAAAAAGGTACGACGAATAGCCCGTCAGCATTCGAAGCTGCTCCAGCGCGGCGATGGCCTGCGTGGACAGGGGTACAACGTGAGGGGTTCGCATCTTCATCCGTTCTGCCGGGATGTGCCATTCCTTCTTGTCGAAGTCGAACTCGCTCCACTGCGCGGCGCGCAGTTCCCCGGTCCGAACGAACGTGAGCAGCAACAGCTTCACGGCCAACTTGGTTTCCAGCTTGCCGGGGTAATCCTCCAGCGCCCGCAGAAACGGCCCTATTTCCGCGCGGGGTAGATGCGGATGATTCACCGCCTGCCGAGTCTTGAATGCTCCGCGCAGTGCAGCAGCCGGGTCGAATTGAGCTCGACCTGTGGCGATCGCATAGCGAAAAACGCGGCTGCAATACTCCCTGACCTTGCTGAGTGTTTCCAGCGCGCCCCGCGTCTCCATGTGTTTCAACGCCACCATGAGCAGCGGTGCATCAATATCAGAGATCGGGGTCGCGCCGAGGCGTGGGAAGACATTGACCCGTAGCAGGCCGAGGATGTTCGCCCGGTAGGAGGCGCTCCATTTCTCCGCGTTGGTCTCAATCCATTCGCGCGCCACGCCCTCGAACGTGGTGGCTGCGGCGGCATGAGCCTTGGCGCGCGCTGCCTGCTTCTCCGTTGACGGGTCGCGGCCCTCTCGCAGCAGCCTGCGGGCCTTGTCACGCTGGTCTCTTGCCTCGACGAGGGGCACCTCTGGGTAACGGCCTATGGAAAGGGTCCGCTCCTTAGCTGCCAGGCGGTACTTGAGCAGCCATAAGCGGGAACCGTTGGGTTTGACGAGAAGATATAGCCCGCCGCCGTCAAACAGCTTGTAGGCCTTTTCACGCGGTTTGGCGTTGCGCAGCTTGGCGTCTGTAAGCATGCCGCCCTCCTTGGGGGTATCGCCCTTTTTTCGACTTGGGGGTGTCGAAAGGCTTTCGATACCTACTAATACCCCCAACCCTACCCCTGTCTGCCGGAGGCTGTCAACGGATTCCGCTGGATGATTTTGGAGGAAAGACCTGTACTTTCAGCTAGTTTAATGGGTGCCTTGGGATGATATTGGACTCCGCTGGATTTGTAGATGGTGCCCCGGGAGGGAGTCGAACCCCCAATAACTGATTACAAATCAGCCGTTATGCCATTTAACTACCAGGGCGAAGAGCACTGCGCCTCCTGCGGCAGGCGGGGATCTTATTGCCACGGTACGCGCCGGGCAACGGCACCGGCCGCTTCAGGGGCAATCCGACTTGCTGACCTTGACGCCGCTGCCCGCGTGCGCCTTCAGCGAGCTCAGCGACTCCCGGTTGGCGTCATAGGCCACGTCTAGCCAGTACTGCTCGCGACCACCGCTCTTGGGCACTACGACCGCCTTGTATCCGGTGCGTTCCAGTTCCGCGAGCCTTTTTGCCACGGATTCCTGCGAGCGAAAGGTGCCGACCTGGATGGCGTTACGCATCTCGCCGCGGCGGATGAGGAAATAGTCGGTGATCCCCTTGCTCTCGAGCTCGCCGATGCGCGCCTGGGCCTCGGCCTCGGACTCGGCCGGCTCGAGAAACACGGTGTACAGCCGCGCCTCCCCCGAGGCCTGCGTGCGGCTGGCGGTCTGGTGCGTGAGGGGGGTGAGTTCCGTTATCGCCGCGCGCATGTCCTCGCGCGTGCGGTATGGCCCGATGGTGGCGCAGGCAAGCTCGACGGGGGCGGCCGGCTCGGACCCGGTTTCCTCCCCCGGCTCCTCGACCGCGGCCGGTGCGGGAGCTGCCGCCACCGGCTGCGGCGCCGCCTCGGCCGCCTCCCCGGGCGTTGGCGCCGCGGGGGTCGGGTCCAGCGCAGCCGTACTGGCTGCGGCATCTGCGGCCGGTGTGGTGGGCGTCGCCGGTTCCGGGGGCGTGGCGGAGTCCGCCATTGGCGGGCTCACCGCACCGGCGGCGGGCGGGATGTCCCCGGTCGCCGGCGCCCCGGCTGTCTCCGCGCCGCGCTCGGCCGGCGGCTCGGCGAGCTCGCTCAGCAGCGCGAGTGCCGGTACGTCCGCGGGCAGCGGCGGGGCGGGGGCCTCCGCCTGCGAGGACGCGGCGGGGCCGTAGAGCTGCTGGTTCATCCTCCAGCCGATGTAGAGGACGTTCGCCGCCAGCAGCAGTATGCAAAGGACCTTCATTGCGCCTCTCCGGCCACTATGGCCAGTCCCCTCAGTACCAGATCGGGGTCATGATGGCACGGCATCGGCAGCGTCGGAACGACTCTCGGCGCATCGCCGCCAGTAAGTATGCACTCAGGCTGCCGGCCAGTTCTGGCCTTGATCTCGCTGGCGACCATGCTGATGAGACCGGCGATGGCGAGGAGGCACCCCGAGGCCATCGCGCCCTCCGTGGACAAGGCCAGGGCCGGAGTTGCCCCCGGCTCCACCGGCGGCAGCGCGTGTGTCCCGCGGCTCAGGGCGCCGTGCATCAGCGCCAGCCCCGGGGCGATGACGCCGCCGGCGAAGTCTCCCGCATCGTCCACGAAGTCCACGGTCACGGCCGTCCCGCAATCGGCGACCATGACCGGGCCGGCGCAGGTCCGGCGCGCGGCAATCATCGCGAGCAGCCGATCGACGCCCAGCCGCTCCGGCGCCGCATAGGCATTCCTGATGCCCCCCAGCTCCGCCGATGAGCGCACGTACCGCGGCGTGAGGCCGAATCGCCGTTGGGCAAACTCGTCCAGCGCGCGCTCGAATCGCGGCCCGCTGACGTTGGCGACCCAGATCGCCCGCAGCAACTGCAGATGCCCCCAAGCCCGCTCGAACACCGCCGCCAGGTCGGCCTCCAGCCTCCCAACCGCCTGGCCCGTGGCCAGATGACCGTCGCGACTGGTGGTCCATTTGATGCGGCTGTTGCCGGTATCGACAAGCAGGATCACGACGAGAACCTCAGGCTGACCTCCCCGGAGTGCAGGCGCCTTTCTGCGCCCGCCACTTCGAGCCGCAGCGCGCCGTCCTCCGTGACGCCCAGGGCGATCCCGCGGACCGCGCCCGATGGCAGATGCACATCCACTTCGCGGCCGCATGCCGCATCCTGGCGCGCCCACTCATCCGCGAACGCCCTGAATCCGTGCGCCTCGAATTCGCGCAGGACAGCGACGAGCTCACCCACGAGCGCCGCCACGATCGCATTGCGCGTCGGAACGGTCGTCAGTGCCGACTTCAGGTCGGCGACCGGCTGTTGCACCTCGGCCCGGACACCCGCCGGCAGATCGATATTCACCCCGATCCCGATGACGGCGAGGCATGGACCGCCCATCTCGCCGTGTACCTCCACGAGGACCCCCGCCAGCTTTCGCTGCCGGTAGAGGACGTCGTTCGGCCATTTCAGCTTCAGCCCCTCGTCGACACCCAGCCGTGACAAGGCGCGGTGCACGGCTATCCCCGCCGTCAGGCTCAGGCCGGCCAGTGCCTCCAGCGCTGCATTGAAGCGCCACGCCAGCGACAGGGCGATGTCCCGCCCCATGCTGCCCAGCCAGCGGCGGCCGCGCCGACCGCGGCCGGCAGTCTGGACCTCGGCGAGGCAGACCTGCGCGTGCGCATCCTCCGCGCGCGCCAGCTCGATCAGACACTGGTTGGTCGAATCGGTTTCAAAATAAACGCTCAGGCCGCGCACGGTGCCGCGCGCCTCGGCTGGCAGCATCGATTGAATTCCGGCGACATCGAGGAGATCGATGCCGCCGGCAAGCCGGTAACCCGATCCGCGCTCGGCATCGATCTCAAGACCCAGGGCCCGCAGGGCATGTACCTGCTGCCACACCGCGGTACGGCTGACGTGAAGGTGGCGCGCGATGTCCGCGCCGGAATGCACGGCGCCGTCGGCGATGAGGGATAGCAGGCGCCATCGCCGGTCCCGCCCGGTCGTCGAGACGACTCTCAATTCCGGACTTCCCTACCCCGGCCGGCCGCTCATGACTCGCGCCCTGGGCCGCCGATCGTGCCGGCGGCGGGAAGTCCCGGCGGCGCGGGGTCCTCGGAACCCTTCTGGAGCTCGAAGGCCCGGAGCAGTTCTTCCAGCGACGTCGTCGTCGCATCCGGCTGCATCGCCTCCCCCACCGTGAGCTTGATGGTGTCGCCGGAACGTCCGCCGTGGCCGGGGTCTTGCGGCCTGTTGTCGGTGAGCGGCTGGGTCGCGAGCAGTGGCGCAGGCGGGGCCTTGGCGGAATCCTCCGCGACGATGTCGGACCCGAGGAAGTCCTCGATGCTCATCTCCCGGGACCCGGTATCGAGCGCGGCAAACAGGTGAACCGGTTCGGTGGGTTTCGCCGGGGGCGCCGGTGGTGGTGGCGAGTGTTCGTCCGTCGCCGCTCGCAACAGGGTGGTGCTGATGAACGAATCCAGGGCGCCCGCGTCGACGGCTGGCGCCGCCGCTGCGCCGCTCGCCGACCTGGGCGAGCTGGTCCCCGCCCCCACCTCGGCGGCGGCGGCAACGGTGCGCACATCGCCGCTGCCGCGCGCCGCACCCGGGGCGTTCCTCGCCAATGTCGAGGCGGACTGGCTGAGGGCGCCGGCGGCGGGCACGGCCACCGCGTCGGACAGGACGGCGGCGCGGCGGCCGGGTTGCCCGGTCACAGTCTGCACGGGCGCGGGCGCGTCGCCGACCACCGTCGTGGCGGACTCGCGGCTGGCCTCGGCAAGCTCGAATTGCAGTTCGCACCGGTGCAGGGCGATCCGGTCACCATGGCAGAGACGCCTGGCGCCCTGGATCCTCTGGCCATTGATCCTGGTGCCGTTGACGCTGCCCTGGTCGACGATCCAGTACGCGCCGTCGCGATACTCGATCACCGCGTGGCGTCGGCTCACGGTATTGAGCGTCACCGTAATGTAATCGAAGTTCCGTGTGTCCCTGCCGGGGGAGCGACCGATGACAACCGGCCGTGTGCCGAGCGCGTATCGGCTGAACTGGGTGGTGCCGCGGAGATCGTTCAGGTATGCCGCCGGGGCCACGGCCGGGGCAGCCCTGGCCGCCTCCGCCAGGGGGCCATGCGGCTGGGGCTCGGAGCTCGGGGGCGCCGTGCGCCGCCGGCGCGCCATCGTCGTCGCCGCCACCGCGGCCAGGGCGACCCCTGCGCCGACGACGCCGGCGAGCACCTGTCCGGCCAGAGCGTCGGCCGTGGGTGCCGGATGGACGGCAGCCACCTCCGCCACCGGCGGCAGCAACGTGGCGGGGACTGCCGGAGCGCCCTCGGCTTCCTCAGCGGGAGCCGGTTCGGGCTGAGCCTTCTCTGCGGTGACCGACGGCGGCGCGCCGGCCGCGGCGAGCGCCGCCCCCGCCTGCGCCACCATTGCCGGGATCTGGGCGGCGGACTCGGCGCGAAAGTAACTCCCACCGCTGGCGCGCGCCAGCGGCTGCAACACCGCCATGTCGGCGGCAGTGGAGACGGCGACGACATACACGGGTGCGTGGTTGCGAAGCGCCTCCTCCGTCAGCGCCCCCAGCATCCACGCGCGCCGTTCTGCCGCCGCGTCCCCGGCCAACAGCGTCTTGCCGTCGCTCACCATCACCACGGCCGGCGATGCCTCGGCGCGACCCTCTATGCGCAGCTCGTAGAGCGCGCGCTCCAGCGCCGCGGCCGGATCCTTGTCCGCGCCCGTCATCGTCTCGCGGGCCGCAGCCGCGATCGCCGCCTCCGCCTCCTGGGGATCCGCGAGCGCGCTTATCAACCTCGCGTTCTGGCCAACGGCCGCGACCGCCCCCAAACGGCTGCCCGGGGGCAGCGCCGCGGTCAGGCTGGCAGCCGCCTTGCCCAGGACTTCGGGTTCACGCGCCTCCGCAGGCAGGTCGAAGATGACCATGACCTCGCGGGCCGGCGCAGTGGTGTCACCCGCCGCGCATGGCAGGGCCAGCACGCAGCCGACCAGGGCTGCGTGAAAACAGACGCGCGTCTTCCTTTGGCTCATCCACTGGCTCCGATCTTTCACCAAGTCTATTCTGGCGTCGAGGCGCCTCGACCTGCGGCCCGCAACGAGCTCAACCGCGTGCCACCGGCCTGCAGGGGTCCGCGCACCACTCGCTCCACGATCCCGGGTACAGTCGAGGCTCGGCGTAGCCCGCGTGCACGCTCGCCAGTATGTCGTGGCAGGCCGTCACGCCGGAACCACAATAAAACGTCGCCGGGCCCCCGGCGGATTCCAGGATCGGCCCCAGGGCCGCTCTCAATTCCTCCCGCGGCCGGAATCGACCGGAGGCGTCGAGGTTGTTCTTGCAGAAATGATTCACGGCACCGGGAATATGACCGGCGACCGGATCGATGGGCTCGACCTCGCCGCGGTAGCGGGCGGGATCGCGTGCATCGATGAGTGGTCTCGCCTGCAGGACGGCGTCAATCGGCACGACCCGCTCGCTCCGGGGTTCCCCCTCGAAACGGGCGGGCTCGAGGTGCGGCTCGCCGCCCTCCGTGGCATACCCGGCCGCCAGCCAGGCGGCCCAGCCGCCATCGAGCACCGCCACCGCATCGTGCCCCATGTAGCGCAGCATCCACCAGAACCGTGCGGCCGCCAGCATGCCGCCAGCGGCATCGTAGGCGACGACCTGCGCGCCTCGTTCGATACCGAGACGGCCGAAAACTTCCTGCATCCGATCCGCCGCCGGCAGCGGATGTCGCCCCGCGCCGGCGCGCTTCGGCCCGCTCAGGTCCCCGTCCAGATCGGCATAGCGTGCGCCAGGAATGTGCGCCTCGAGGTAGGCCCGACGACCCGCGGTCGTGTCGGCCAGATCGAACCGGCAATCCACGACTATCCAGTCCGGGCGTCCGAGCGAGCCATGCAGCGTGGCGCAATCGATGAGAGTGGTATGCATGCAAATTCGTCAATGATAGCTTCATGATACTAATTTACTATGCGGGACGATGATACCGGGACGGCATTTCTCGGCGACGGCGGAACGCCTTCGCCAGCGCCTCTGGCGCGCTGCGCTTTTGTTCAGCGCCTGCCTCGGACTGCAGGCCTGCAGCACCTTGGGCTATTACGCCCAGTCCGTCACCGGTCAAATCGAGGTACTGGCGAAGCGGCGCCCGATCGAGGCGGCGGCGGAGGACCGGGGCGAATCCGCCGAACGCCGTGCGCAGCTCCGGCGTCTGCAGCAGATGCGGGAGTTTGCAGTGAGCTCGCTTGGCCTTCCCGACAACGGCAGCTATCGCAGCTACGCCGATCTACAACGTCGCTTCGTCATCTACAACGTGTTCGCTGCGCCGGAGCTGTCGTTCGCGCCGGTGCGCTCGTGCTTTCTGGTCGTCGGCTGCCTCGACTATCGCGGTTACTTCAGCGAACGCATGGCGCGGCGGCATGCGGCGCGTCTGCAGGCCCGCGGCATGGACGTTTACGTGGGCGGGGTTGCCGCCTACTCGACGCTCGGCTGGTTCGACGATCCGGTGCTCAACACCATGCTCGACTGGGACGAGGCCCAGCTGGCCAAATTCCTGTTTCATGAGCTCGCGCACCAGCGCCTGTACGTGAAAGACGACACCGCCTTCAACGAGGCGTTTGCCGAGACCGTCGCGGAGGTCGGCCTCGAGCGCTGGCTCGCGGCGCGCGTCGCTCCCGATGAGGCCGACCGGCTGCGAGGGGAGGAGGAGCGCGAAAAGGAGTTTGTGCGCCTGATCCTCGATACCCGCAGCGAGCTCGAGTCGCTGTACAGCTCCCCCGCCGCGGAGGCCACCAAGCGCGAGGGCAAGCAGGCCGCACACGACAGATTCCGCACCCGCTACACGGAGCTGCGGCGACGCTGGCGTGGCGACCGCTCCTACGACAGCTGGGCCTACGGCGACCTCAACAACGCCAAGTTCAATGCGGTGGCCACCTACCGCGATTCGGTCCCGGCCTTCCGCACGCTGCTGGCGCTCTCCGGCGGCAGCCTCTCCCGCTTCTACGAGCGGGCGGCGAGGCTCGGGCAGTTGCCGGGATCGCTGCGCAGCGCCTGTCTCGCGCAGCTCGAGGCGGCAGGCGCGGATCTCGCGGGAGCGTGCGTGACGTTGATCGAGTAATCGCCCCTAGGCGCCGAGGCCGGGCGGCACGGTCAGGGAGTCATGCCCGCGGGCCGCCAAAGGATTGACACTGGGTTCGCGATTTGTGACGGTGTAAACTTCAAGCCGCGAAGTCTGGGCAACTATACTTGCTGGGCAATGAGCCCAAATACGCCTACAAAATACGGGTCCTCGGGGACGCAACCGGACAGTTTCGCGACCATGCTCAATCGGCTTTTCTCGCGTCCCCTCACCATCGAGTTGGGCGGCCAGCGCGTCTCGTTCAACAGCCTGGCCGAGTTCGAATTCAGCCTCGCCGGCAGGACGGATGTCCCGGCCCGTCAGTTCCTCGAGCTGATGCTGCAGCCCGTCGATGACCTTATCCGCGAGTCCCACGACCTGAAATCCATGGAACAGCAGCTCGTGGAGCTGCTGTCCACCGCCATGCGGACGCCGGGCATGATCGGCCATGCCCTGCGCAGCATGGATATCGAGTCGTTCTCTGCCGACCACGGCTGGCGCGACATACTCAACGCGCTGCGTGAGCGCGACCAGGAATACGAGGAGTTGCAGCAGGTCGCGCTTGCGAAGTACATGCAATACCTGGCCGCGCGCCAGGAGGTCATCAAGCACGTCTGCGCCTCGAAGCAGGAGGGCACCAAGCATGGCCTTGGGCCGGAGCCGATGCTCGATCTTCGGACCGACGACCTGACCAAGGCCGTTTCCCAGCCTGAGCCGGAGCCGGAGACGCCACCGGCGGAGGCGGCGATCCGCGAGGCCGTGATGCTGCACTCCCACGGCAACAGCTCGCCGACGACGTCGAAGAAGAGCGCCTTCGCCCGCCTGCCGAAAGGCGAAGTGGTCGTGATAGACGTGGAGCGGGGTCAGGTGATCGAGCTGATGCTATCGCGCCACGGATTTCGCATCGTGGCGGCCGACGAGCTGACGCTCATCGACGAGACCGGAACGTCGCACGTGCTGCAGAATGGACGCAACATCATCGGCCGCGACACCATCTGCAATATCGTGGTCAGTCCCACCCTTCGGGACATTTCGCGTCTGCACCTGATCATAGAGCGCCTCAGCCCGGATTCCCTGCGACTGACCGACCTGTCCGCGCACGGGACCTATCTGCCGGCCGAGTTGCTGAACCGGCAGCCCTGACAGCCGCCAGGATCGGCTGATCGGGCGATCCTGCAGGCGGGCGCACGGGCGCGCCGTTCCGGCTCCAGGGCGATTCCATTACAATTCCGGGTCCGGCGGGCTGCCGCCCGCCCCGCACACCACCGTCAAACCCGACAACTCTGACAGCTTATGGCGATCACGCGCGCCGATGTGGCACGACTGGCATCCGAGTATGCCGCCAGGCACCCCCGGGAAATCCTGCGACTGGCGCTGGAGAACGTGGACAACATCGCCATTTCGTTCAGCGGCGCCGATGACATCGTCCTGATCGACATGGCCAGCCGCATCAGGAAGGGCGTGCAGGTGTTCTCGCTGGACACCGGCCGATTGCATCCGGAAACGTACAAGTTCCTGGAGCTCGTTCGGGATCGCTACGACATCCGCTTCGAAGCAATGTTTCCGGACCACGCCGCGGTCGAGAAACTGGTGCGCGAGAAAGGGCTGTACAGCTTTTTTGTCGATGGTCATCATGAATGCTGCGGGATCCGCAAGGTGATGCCGTTGCGACGCAAGCTTGCGACGCTGGACGCGTGGATCACCGGACAGCGCCGCGATCAGAGTCCGGGCACCCGCCTTGCGATCGAGGTCATCGAGGAGGACAAGTCCTTCGGTACGGCCGAGAAGCCGCTGCTGAAGTTCAACCCGCTGGCCCACTGGACTTCCGCGCAGGTCTGGGAATACATCCGGGACTACGAGGTGCCGTACAACGAGCTGCACGCGCGCGGATACGTCAGCATCGGTTGTGAACCCTGCACCCGAGCCGTATTGCCGAATCAGCACGAGCGCGCCGGTCGCTGGTGGTGGGAGGAGGAGACCAAGAAGGAGTGCGGCCTGCATGCCGGGAATCGGGGCAAACCGTAGGCAACGCGGTTTCGCAAACGGAGCCCGCGGAGTAGGATCCCCTTCCATGCACATCACCTTCGTGAAGAAGATCAAGGCCGACGGCAGCCCTTGCCGCAAGTGCGCGGAGGTCGAGCAGCGTCTGCGGGAATCCGGTCAACTGGAGCGTATCGACACGGTGGCGATCGCGGACGAACGCGACCCGGAGAGTGCCGGGATGCTGCTGGCCGCCAAGCACGGCATCGACGTGGCGCCGTTTTTCATCGTCCGCAACGATGACGGCGCGGAGCGGATTTACACCATCTATTTCCAGTTCGCGAAGGAAGTCCTGAACCGACGGCTTTCGGAGCAGGACGAGGCCAAGGAACTGCTGAGCCGGGATCCGAGCCTGGACCTCCTGTAGCAGGGACCGTGCGGCCGCCTCAACGCAGCCGCGCCGACGCATCAGTGTTCGGGCAGGCGCACGCGCTCGAACAGGCTGTCGACTTCCTCCTTGGACTTCGCCGCACATGCCGCATCGACCCGCTCGCGCGTGAGATGCGGGGCGAACAGCTCTACGAAGTCGTACATGTACGCGCGCAGCAGCGCGCCCCGGCGGAATCCGATCTTCGTCACGCTCGGTTCGAACAGGTGACCGGCATCGAGGGCGATGAGCTCAGCGTCGATCGCCGGATCGAACGACATGCTGGCGACTATGCCCACACCCAGCCCCAGCTTCACGTAGGTCTTGATGACGTCGGCATCCGTTGCAGTGAATACCACCTTGGGCTGCAGTCCCTGCGCACCGAAGGCCTGATCGAGTTGCGAACGGCCGGTGAAGCCGAACACATAGGTCACGATGGGGTACTTCGCGACCTCCGCGAGCGTCAGCCTGGACATGCCGGCCAGTGGATGGCCCTGCGGCACGATGATGCTGCGATTCCACCGGTAGCACGGCAGCATGATGAGATCGCTGAACAGCTCCAGCGCCTCGGTGGCAATGGCGAAGTCGACGGTTCGATTGGCGGCCAGTTCCGAGATCTGCAGGGGTGTTCCCTGGTGCATATGCAGGCTGACGCCCGGGTATTTCTCGATGAAGCGCTTGATCACCGGCGGCAGGGCGTAACGGGCCTGCGTATGGGTCGTGGCGATGGAAAGACTGCCGTGCTCGCGGTCGGTGAACTCCGCGGCGACGCGCTTGATGTTCTCGGACTCGGCGAGTATTCGCCCGGCGGCATCGATGATGGCCCGGCCGGCCGGCGTGACATCCACGAAATGCTTGCCATTGCGCACGAAGATCTGCAGCCCGAGCTCCTCCTCGAGCAGGCGGATCTGCTTGCTGATTCCCGGCTGGGACGTGTAAAGGCCCTCCGCGGTGGCGGAGACGTTCAGTTCCCGCCGGGCGACCTCCCAGATGTACCGAAGCTGCTGCAGTTTCATGCGGCGAGCGCCCGCCTCGTAATTGCCGAACAGTCTAAGTATAGAATCTTTTATTCTTGGTAACTATGCGGTTCACGTAGGTACATTTGAGCCTCGCCCAGCCCGCCCGGAGCAGATTTCGTGGATATCGCCTTCACCGCAGCCGGTTTCTTCGTCGGTTTCGTCGTCGGGCTGACCGGGGTGGGTGGGGGCTCCCTGATGACGCCGATACTGGTCCTCTTCTTCGGGGTCAAGCCATCGCTGGCGGTCGGCACGGACCTGCTCTACGCGGCGATCACCAAGGGCGGCGGCATCTGGGTGCACAACAACAAGGGCACGGTCGACTGGCGCACCGTGGGACTCATGCTGACCGGGAGCATGCCGGCGGCGCTGGCCACCGTTTACGTCCTGAAGGTGTTGCAGTCGCGCGGTGTCGATTACCAGGGAGCGATCACCTCCTCACTCGGCATTGCGCTCATCCTGACGTCGCTCGCGATCATCTTCCGCGGCCGGATCCTCCGGTTCGCGCAGGCCGACCGTATGGCGCCCGTGCGCGCCGTCTACCGACAGACCAAGGTACCCGCAACCGTGATCTGCGGGCTCATGCTGGGTGCCCTAGTGACCATGTCCTCCGTCGGCGCCGGCGCCCTGGGCACGGTAATGCTGTTTTTCCTCAACCCCTACTGGGACTCCAAACGCATAGTCGGAACCGACCTGGCGCACGCGGTGCCGCTGACGGCGGTCGCGGGCATCGGCCATGCGCACCTCGGGTCTGTGGATTACGCGATGCTGGCAAACCTATTGGTGGGTTCGCTCCCCGGGATATATCTCGGGAGCCATCTTGGCATCAGGTTGCCGGATACTGTCGTCCGGCCGGTGCTGGCGGGGATGCTGCTGCTGATCGGTATCAAGTTCGCCGCGCCGGTACTCGCAGCAGTGCACTGAGAGTACCGACACAGCGACGCGATGTAAGTCCTCCTCAGTGACTCACCATGGGGTGGGTACGCCTGTACTGCTCGATCATCATGGCCATCTGGTCCTTGAGCATCAACTTCTGTTTTTTCAGCGTCTCAAGACTGAGGTCGTCAAGCGGCTCCTCTCCGGCATTCGCGTGCGATACACGCTCCTTCAGGGCGTGGTGTTTGTCGTAAAGTCGCCGGAAATTGCCATCTTCGGTGAGTAGCGTATTGACGATGTCTTGTTCGAATTCGAACATCGGACGGCCTCCTATTCGGTCATGGATTGCATTCCGAACCCCGGGGGTGCCGATTCGGGGATGAGGCACCGCGACGGGTCCGGTTGGGAGCCTGCATCGCAGGCCCGGGATCGAGCGCCTCACCTCCTTTTACAAGCTGGATGTAAAAAACCTGCCCTTAATACGAAACGTAGACGAACTGAACGCGCCCCTCAAGGTTGCGGGCGGCAGGATCGTATGGCGGTCACGTAGACTCGTTCCAGATCGGCGCACAGGGTGAGGCGGGAGGGGCGGAAGGCCTGGGCCGGGTCGGCTGCCGCGTCTTCCAGACAGTGCCGCCCACCAGAAAAAACCCCCGCAACGCGGAGCGTGCGGGGGTTGGGTATTAAGTGCCTGGCGGTGTCCTACTTTCGCATGGCAGCTGCCACACTATCATCGGCGCTGAGTGTTTTCACTTCCGAGTTCGGGATGGGATCGGGTGGTTCCCACTCGCTATCTTCACCAGGCAAACTGTTTCAGCCGGCGTGTCGCCACGCTCTGGCCGGAATTCGGGAAGTTAATCAGCAAGGTGCTCTTTGGGTTATTGCGCTTCGCTGGTATCACCAGCTTCGGACCTACATAACCGCCCAAAATGCTTGGGTGTTATATGGTCAAGTCTCACGGGCAATTAGTACTGGTTAGCTCAACGCCTCGCAGCGCTTACACACCCAGCCTATCAACGTTGTAGTCTCCAACGGCCCTTCAGGGGGATCGAGTCCCCAGGGAGACCTCATCTCGAGGGGGGTTTCCCGCTTAGATGCTTTCAGCGGTTATCCCGTCCGTACTTAGCTACCCGGCTGTGCCACTGGCGTGACAACCGGTACACCAGAGGTACGTCCACTCCGGTCCTCTCGTACTAGGAGTAGCTCCTCTCAAGTCTCCAGCGCCCACGGTAGATAGGGACCGAACTGTCTCACGACGTTCTGAACCCAGCTCGCGTACCACTTTAATTGGCGAACAGCCAAACCCTTGGGACCGGCTTCAGCCCCAGGATGTGATGAGCCGACATCGAGGTGCCAAACACCGCCGTCGATATGAACTCTTGGGCGGTATCAGCCTGTTATCCCCGGAGTACCTTTTATCCGTTGAGCGATGGCCCTTCCATACAGAACCACCGGATCACTAGGACCTACTTTCGTATCTGCTCGACGTGTCAGTCTCGCAGTTAAGCACCCTTATGCCCTTGCACTCAAAAGCGCGATTTCCGACCGCGCTGAGGGTACCTTTGTGCTCCTCCGTTACTCTTTGGGAGGAGACCGCCCCAGTCAAACTACCCACCATACACTGTCCCCGATCCGGATTACGGACCAAGGTTAGAACCTCGAAACTACCAGGCTGGTATTTCAACGGTGGCTCCACCCGATCTAGCGACCGGGCTTCAAAGCCTCCCAGCTATGCTACACAGGCAGGTTCAAAGTTCAGTGTAAAGCTATAGTAAAGGTTCACGGGGTCTTTCCGTCTAGCCGCGGGTACACTGCATCTTCACAGCGAGTTCAATTTCACTGAGTCTCGGATGGAGACAGAGGGGCTGTCGTTACGCCTTTCGTGCAGGTCGGAACTTACCCGACAAGGAATTTCGCTCGATTTGGTCTTATCTGTTTCCAGAAAAGTCGGACTTTATCTTGAGTCTCCTCTATTCATCTTCGCGGCGGTCCGGCGTATTTCTTCCACGCCTTCCGCACTCAGATGACCACCCGACTGCATGATGGCCAAGATTCGCCGAAATTTGATGAAATCGACGTTCTTCCTGGTCTTCAACGGGTGCTTGACGAAAAATGGAACGATGCGCTCGTTCAAGTCCTTTATTCCCCTGACTCTGTAGGCCATTCGATCGCCATGGTTCACGCGAACCACGCCGCAGCCGAAGTAGGCCTTCAAAGCATGAAGAATCTGCACATCGCGCTGGTGCTGTACGACGGTGAACTCCGGTAACACCTGGTAACCGGTGGTCATCTCCCTGTGGGGATTCACACCCACGTGGAAGCAACCTTCGCCGTCCACAAACCCCGCTATCCATTGCGCGTCAAGTTTCACTGGATACTCCTGAACATAAAGTCTCTGAGGGTTCCTGCTGGGAGCAGGCCTTCCCTGCGGATTGTCCCCGTGTCCGTCGGATTTTTACTGCCTCTTCCCGAGACGAGTACCGAGCGGTTTTGGAGGAGTTTCCCGCATATGGTTCAGTTTTACTAAGGCTAGCGATATCTAACCTTAGGACCGTTATAGTTACGGCCGCCGTTTACCGGGGCTTCGATCAAGAGCTTCGCCTTGCGGCTGACCCCATCAATTAACCTTCCGGCACCGGGCAGGCGTCAGACCCTATACATCCACTTGCGTGTTCGCAGAGTCCTGTGTTTTTGATAAACAGTCGCAACCCCCTGGTCACTTCGACCCCCTTCCGCTTCAGCCGCGAAGACTTACACGTAATGGGGGCACACCTTCTCCCGAAGTTACGGTGCTATTTTGCCTAGTTCCTTCATCCGAGTTCTCTCAAGCGCCTTAGGATTCTCTCCTCGCCCACCTGTGTCGGTTTACGGTACGGTCTCTGATACCTGAAGCTTAGGGACTTTTCCTGGAAGCTTGGCATCAACCACTTCGGTTCCGAAGAACCTCGTCATCACGCCTCGGCTAAGCCCTCCGGATTTGCCTAAAGGGCACGCTTACACGCTTAAACCGGGACATCCAACACCCGGCTGGTCTAGCCTTCTCCGTCCTCCCATCGCAGTATCAGATGGTGCAGGAATATTAACCTGCTTCCCATCGACTACGTCTTTCGACCTCGCCTTAGGGGCCGACTCACCCTGCGCCGATTGGCGTTGCGCAGGAAACCTTGGGCTTACGGCGGACAGGGTTTTCACCTGTCTTATCGTTACTCATGTCAGCATTCGCACTTCCGATACCTCCAGCATGCCTTACAGCACACCTTCACAGGCTTACGGAACGCTCCTCTACCACGCATGATTGCTCATGCATCCGCAGCTTCGGTACACGGCTTAGCCCCGTTACATCTTCCGCGCGGGCCGGCATCGACCAGTGAGCTATTACGCTTTCTTTAAAGGATGGCTGCTTCTAAGCCAACCTCCTGGCTGTCTGCGACTTCCCACATCGTTTACCACTTAGCCGTAATTTGGGGACCTTAGCTGGCGGTCTGGGTTGTTTCCCTTTTCACGACGGACGTTATCACCCGCCGTGTGTCTCCCGTGCTTACACTTGCTGGTATTCGTAGTTTGCAATGGTTTGGTAGGAACCGAAGCTCCCCCTAGCCATAGCAGAGCTCTACCCCCAGCAGTGATACACGAGGCGCTACCTAAATAGCTTTCGAGGAGAACCAGCTATCTCCGGGCTTGATTAGCCTTTCACTCCTATCCACAGCTCATCTCCTGCCTTTTCAACGGAAGTGAGTTCGGGCCTCCAGCAGGTGTTACCCTGCCTTCACCCTGGCCATGGATAGATCGCACCGGTTTCGGGTCTACTCCCAGCGACTGATTCGCCCTGTTAAGACTCGGTTTCCCTGCGGCTCCCCTATACGGTTAGCCTTGCCACTGAGATGTAAGTCGCTGACCCATTATACAAAAGGTACGCCCTCACCCTTGCGGGCTCGGACTGCTTGTACGCACGCGGTTTCAGGTTCTATTTCACTCCCCTATCAGGGGTTCTTTTCGCCTTTCCCTCACGGTACTGGTTCACTATCGGTCGACAGAGAGTATTTAGCCTTGGAGGATGGTCCCCCCATGTTCAGACAGGATTTCACGTGTCCCGTCCTACTCAATTTCACGTCATGCACCCTTTCGTGTACGGGGCTATCACCCGCTATGGCCGGCCTTTCCATACCGTTCCACTAAAACACATGACGCTTAAGGGCTAGTCCGCGTTCGCTCGCCACTACTAACGGAATCTCGGTTGATTTCTTTTCCTTCAGGTACTTAGATGTTTCAGTTCCCTGAGTTTCGCTTCCTTGACCTATGTATTCAGTCAAGGATGACCTTGCGGCCGGGTTTCCCCATTCGGAAATCTTCGGATCAAAGCTTGTTTGCCAGCTCCCCGAAGCTTATCGCAGGCTACTACGTCCTTCATCGCCTTCTGTCGCCAAGGCATCCACCACATGCGCTTATTCACTTGACCATATAACCCCAAGCGTTCTGAGGTCATACGTACTGCTAGCTGATTACAACTCGCGAATGCAATATACCCGTCACGTCAGCCGAGAACTTCATGAAGCTGACGCAACATTTTGATACACCATATCGGTGTATCGGCGCCTTACTAATAACTTCCCGAATTGTTATAGAACGCATCCACGAGCGATATGCTCATGGTCGTGGCGACTGCCACGGCTCAGCATCCTTGACAAATAAAGATGCTGAGCCGTGGAGATCGACGCGTCCGGGGTGCCTGGGTTGGTGGAGCCAGTCGGGATCGAACCGACGACCTCCTGCTTGCAAAGCAGGCGCTCTCCCAGCTGAGCTATGGCCCCCCTGATAAGTGACTGGCGGCTGATGACTCGTGATTCGGTTGCTTGAATCACCAATCACGAGCTACGAATCGCTGATTGGTGGGTCTGGGTGGACTCGAACCACCGACCTCACCCTTATCAGGGGTGCGCTCTAACCACCTGAGCTACAGACCCGAACTCGCTACCCCGCTGATCAAGCAATTTGTTGTGGGTACTCAACGCCGAAGTATTGGCGTCACATACTCTAGAAAGGAGGTGATCCAGCCGCACCTTCCGATACGGCTACCTTGTTACGACTTCACCCCAGTCATGAGCCATACCGTGGTAAGCGCCCTCCTTGCGGTTAGGCTACCTACTTCTGGTACAACCCACTCCCATGGTGTGACGGGCGGTGTGTACAAGGCCCGGGAACGTATTCACCGTGGCATGCTGATCCACGATTACTAGCGATTCCGACTTCATGGAGTCGAGTTGCAGACTCCAATCTGGACTACGACCGGTTTTGTGGGATTAGCTCCCCCTCGCGGGTTGGCGACCCTCTGTACCGACCATTGTAGTACGTGTGTAGCCCTGGCCATAAGGGCCATGATGACTTGACGTCATCCCCACCTTCCTCCGGTTTGTCACCGGCGGTCTCCTTAGAGTTCCCAACTTAATGATGGCAACTAAGGACAAGGGTTGCGCTCGTTGCGGGACTTAACCCAACATCTCACGACACGAGCTGACGACAGCCATGCAGCACCTGTCTTGTCGTTCCCGAAGGCACTCCCGCATCTCTGCAGGATTCGACAGATGTCAAGGCCAGGTAAGGTTTTTCGCGTTGCATCGAATTAAACCACATACTCCACCGCTTGTGCGGGCCCCCGTCAATTCCTTTGAGTTTTAACCTTGCGGCCGTACTCCCCAGGCGGAGAACTTAACGCGTTAGCTGCGCCACTAGGAGATTTAATTCCCCCAACGGCTAGTTCTCATCGTTTAGGGCGTGGACTACCAGGGTATCTAATCCTGTTTGCTACCCACGCTTTCGTGCCTCAGTGTCAGTATTGGTCCAGGAAGCTGCCTTCGCCATTGGTGTTCCTTCCGATATCTACGCATTTCACCGCTACACCGGAAATTCCACTTCCCTCTACCATACTCTAGCCATGTAGTATCGAATGCAGTTCCCAGGTTAAGCCCGGGGATTTCACACCCGACTTGCATGACCACCTACGCACGCTTTACGCCCAGTGATTCCGATTAACGCTTGCACCCTCTGTATTACCGCGGCTGCTGGCACAGAGTTAGCCGGTGCTTCTTCTGTCAGTAACGTCAAGGTTCGGCGGTATTAGCGCCAAACTTTTCTTCCCAACCGAAAGTGCTTTACAACCCGCAGGCCTTCTTCACACACGCGGCATTGCTGGATCAGGGTTTCCCCCATTGTCCAATATTCCCCACTGCTGCCTCCCGTAGGAGTCTGGACCGTGTCTCAGTTCCAGTGTGGCTGGCCGTCCTCTCAGACCAGCTACCGATCGTCGCCTTGGTAGGCCTTTACCCTACCAACTAGCTAATCGGACTTAGGCTCATCTAATGGCGCGAGGTCTTACGATCCCCCGCTTTCCCCGTAAGGGCGTATGCGGTATTAGCTAACCTTTCGGTTAGTTATCCCCCACCACAAGGCAGATTCCTAAGCATTACTCACCCGTCCGCCACTCGCCACCCATAGGTATTGCTACCTACTGTGCTGCCGTTCGACTTGCATGTGTTAGGCATGCCGCCAGCGTTCAATCTGAGCCAGGATCAAACTCTTCAGTTTAATCACTGCGACTGCTTCAGGCAGTCAATCTTGGCTCGATGGTCACTGTTCAAAACTCGAAGTACTCCTCGATTGAACAATACGCCACCGAAATGCTTTGGTGACGCCTGCTCATCGACGCGAGCACCCACACAAATTACTTGATCAGGCTGATTTTTAGAGAGCGTGTCGGGGAACGAGCCCCGACCAAGAGGGTGCGCATTATACGCCGCGACTTCGGGTCGTCAACACCCTCCGGGGAAAATATTTGCTGCACCTGCGCCGGGGCTCGCCCGGAACCGCGAGTGCCGATCCCGGACACAACCAAACCGCTACTTGCAGGTCCAACATCTTGGCATAAGCTTTGAGTGTTGCGAAGCCCGACGGCGGGGCCGAACTTGCCGCAGATCAACGAACCCTTGACCCTGGAGCCTCGATGAGCATGCACCGGATGTCCGTGCCCTGGCGCGGTGGCCTGACGGCGGCCCTCCTCGCCCTGACCCTGCCGGCCGCGGCCGGGATGTACAAGTGGACGGATGCCGATGGCCAGGTCCACTACACCCAGAGCCCGCCGCCTGCCGGGGTGCAGGGCGAGGAGCTGAAGGCGCCGCCGAAGGTGGACACCGAGAGCGCCGTCGAGGAGCTCAAGGCCCAGCAGAAGGGCTTTGACGAGCGCGTCGAGGACAAGGCCAAGGCCGAGACGGAAGCCGCCAAGACGGGCGACGAGGCGGCAGAGAAGGCGCGGTACTGCGAGCAACTCCGGGCGGATCTTGCCGGCCTGCAGACCGCCCAGCGCATCTTCACCGGCGAGGGCGCCGACCGACGTCGGCTGGGGGAAGACGAGCGCCAGGCCAAGATCAAGGACATCGAGGCCAAGCTCGCCAAGGACTGCGGCTAGTCCCCCGCCCGCAAACTGCCGTCGTTCCGCGTCACGGCGGGTCCTCCGGCGAGGCCCGCCGTTTCTGTTTTTGAGCCGCACGCATGGCGTAGAATCACGCCCTTTCAGCCCAAACGCGGTACCGGAGCCCACGATGCGGTTCACCAAGCTGCTCATCCCGACCCTGCGCGAGGTCCCGGCCGACGCCGAGATCATCAGTCACCAGCTGATGCTGCGCGCGGGCCTGATCCGCAAGCTCGCCGCGGGCATCTACACCTGGCTGCCGGTGGGCCTGCGGGTGCTCCGTCGCATCGAGAACATCGTGCGCGAAGAGATGAACCGCGCCGGTGCGCAGGAGGTCCTCATGTCGGGCGTGCTGCCGGCAGAGCTCTGGCAGGAGTCCCTGCGATGGGAGCAATACGGGCCGGAGCTGCTGCGGCTGAAGGACCGCCACGAGCGCGACTTCTGCCTGGGGCCCACGCACGAGGAGGCCATCACCGACCTCATCCGCCGCGAGATACGCAGCTACAAGCAGCTGCCGGCGAATTTCTACCAGATCCAGATGAAGTTCCGCGACGAGATCCGGCCACGCTTCGGCGTGATGCGGGCGCGGGAGTTCCTGATGAAGGACGCCTATTCCTTCCATCTGACCCAGGAGTCACTGGTGGAGACCTACCGGCAGATGCACGAGACCTATTCGCGCATCTTCTCGCGGCTGGGACTGCGCTTCCGCGCCGTGCTCGCCGACACCGGCAACATCGGCGGCAGCGGCTCGCACGAGTTTCACGTGCTGGCCGAGACGGGCGAGGACCGCATCGCCTACTCCGAAGGCGGCGATTACGCCGCCAACGTGGAGATGGCCGAGGCGCTGCCCCCGGCCGGCGAACGCCCGGCGCCGCGCGCCCCCATGGGCGTGGTGAACACCCCGGACGTACACACCATCGAGCAGCTGAGCGCCTTCCTCGACGTGCCGGCCACCCAGACCGTGAAGACGCTGATCGTCGACGCCGCGGAGGGCGGGGTGGTCGCGCTGGTGCTGAGGGGGGACCACGAGCTCAACGCCGTGAAGGCCGCCAAGCTCGACGGGATCGCCTCACCACTGCGCATGGCGGACCCGGCCGTCGTCCGCCGGCACGTGGGATGCGACGTGGGTTCCATCGGTCCGGTCGGCCTGACCTGCCCGGTGCTCGTAGACCGTGCCGCCGCGGCGCTGGCCGACTTCGTCTGCGGCGCCAACGAGGACGGCAAGCACCTCGCCGGCGTCAACTGGGGGCGCGACTGCCCCGAACCGCTGGCCGTGGACATACGCAACGTGGTGGAGGGGGACCCCAGCCCCGACGGCAAGGGGACCCTCAAGATCACCCGCGGCATCGAGGTGGGCCACATCTTCCAGTTGGGCACCAAGTACAGCAAGGCCATGAAGGCCACCTGCCTGGACGAGAAGGGCAAGGCGGTGGAGATGATCATGGGCTGCTACGGCATCGGCGTCTCCCGGCTGGTGGCCGCCGCCATCGAGCAGAATCACGACGAGCGCGGCATCATCTGGCCGGAGGCCATCGCGCCGTTCACGGTGGCACTGGTGCCCGTCAGCATGCACAAGTCAGAGCGGCTGCGGCTGGCGGTGGAGGAACTCTACAAGCGGCTGTGCGCCGCCGGCATCGACGTCCTGCTCGACGACCGCCAGGACCGCCTGGGCGTCATGCTAAACGACATCGAACTGCTGGGCATCCCGCACCGGCTGGTGCTCAGCGATCGGGGGCTGGATGCGGGCACCGTGGAGTACCAGGGGCGCCGGGACACGGCCAAGCAGGACGTGCCGATGGCCTCGATCGTGGAGTTCCTGCGGGCTCGTATCGCGGCGGCGCTCGCGTAGCGCCCCGGCATACCCCCGTACCGCAGCCACTGCCTGACCGCCGGGGCCGCCCCGCTGGGGGACTCATCGGACCGAAAACTCCGTCCAGCCGTCGTCTTGGGCGGTGTTAGTAATCACTCCGTTCACGGCGGCCTGGGGTGGCCCACGATGCAGCCACTGCCGGAACTCCTCCAGGGCCGCGGGCGAGCCGGAGGCCATCACTTCCACGCGACCATCCGGCAGGTTGCGTACCCATCCGGTCAGGCCGAGGCGCCGCGCTTCCCTCTGTGTGTAGGCGCGGTAGCAGACCCCCTGGACGCGTCCGGAGACCAGGCAATGGATGGCGGACTTCATGACTTACCCTCGGCCAATCACGGCGCGGCACCACGGCGCGCCGTCGCCGGGCGCGGCTCGGTGCGGGGGCCGTCGCGCGGCTGCTAGAATCCCGGCGCAAAGATAAGGGGGACGCGACATGAAGGCAAAGGTTACCATCTACCACAACCCGCGCTGCTCTAAGTCGCGCGAGACGCTGGCCCTGCTCCGGGAGCACGGCGTCGAGCCGGAGGTCGTCGAGTACCTCAAGACCCCGCCGGACGCCGCAACCCTGAAGCGGCTCCTCCGTCAGCTCGGCATCGAGGCGCACGAACTGCTGCGGACCAAGGAGGCGGAGTACAAGGCCGCCGGGCTGGATCGCCCCGGTATCACCGAAGCCCAGGCGATCGCCGCCATGGTGGAGCATCCCATCCTGATCGAACGCCCCATCGTGGTGGTCAAGGATCGCGCGGCGCTGGGGCGCCCCCCTGAAGCCGTGCTGAAGCTGCTCTGAGGCCGGTACCGAAAGCCGCCATGACCGAGATCCTCGTCCTCTACTACAGCCGCCACGGCGCGACCGCGCAGCTGGCGCAGTACCTCGCCCGCGGTGTCGAACAGGTCGACGGCTGCAGCGCGCGCCTGCGCACCGTTCCCGCCGTCTCCGCCGTCGTGGAAGCGACCGAGAGCGCCGTGCCGGAGAAGGGCGCGCCGTACGCCACCCACGAGGACCTGCGCGACTGCGACGGCCTGGCCCTGGGATCCCCGACGCGCTTTGGGAACATGGCGGCGCCGTTGAAGTACTTCCTCGATGGTACCGGCGACCTCTGGATCTCCGCGACGCTGGCGGGCAAGCCGGCCGCGGTGTTCACCTCCACGGGCAGCCTGCACGGAGGGCAGGAGAGCACCCTGCTCACGATGATGGTGCCGTTGCTGCATCACGGCATGCTGTTGCTCGGCCTGCCCTATTCCGAGGCCGAGCTCATGACCACGCGCAGCGGCGGCGGGCCGTATGGCGCCTCGCACCTGGCCGGCGCCGACTCGAAACAGCCCGTGACGGAGGAGGAGAGGAAGCTGGCCATCGCCCTCGGCCGCCGCCTGGCGGCGACGGCGCGCGCCCTGCAGCGTGACCGCATCCAGGCCGCGCAACAACAGCAGCAATAGACCTGCCCGGAGCGCCGCCTCCCTCGCCCGGGGAGGCGGCGCGCGTGGCGACTATTCCAATATGGCCTTGTAGCTGGCGTAGGTGGCCGCGCACAGCAGCGGACCGACCACCAGCAGCCCCAGGAACATCGGCAATGCGGCGATGAAGGTGAGGATCACCGCGATGATGCCGTAGACGATGAACGGCACGATGTTCTGCAGGCAGGCGCTGAAACTGCCCTTTATCGCCTCCACCGGCGCGACGTCCTGGAACATCACCAGCGGACCGGCATACACGAAGGCCATGCCGATCAGGAATCCGGCGACGAGCCCGATGATCATGGACAGGCCCACGCCTCCGGCAGCCGCCATGCCGGCTCCCGCCTCCCCGCCCATCAGCGCCCCGCCTATCAGCGCGGAACCGCCCATGACGAAGATGAGGATGACCAGCACGACACCGACGGCGATGTACAGCGCTCCCAGCGTCAGCATCGGCCCGCGCTTGCGCGCGTCCGTCAATGGCGCGAACAGCGTCTCGATGCTGATGTCGCGGCCCTGATCGAGCTCGCGCGCGGCGTGGATCATGCCGGTCATCAACGCCGGCGTGATGAGCGCCAGCGCCAGTCCGCCCAGTATCGGAATGATGCCCAGAACGATCATGACGACCAGATACACGATAATAAGCGCTATCCACATGCCAGGATTGAGCTTGAACAGCCGCCAGCCCTCCGACAGCCAGGTCATGGCACTACCCGCGTCAACTTGCTTGATGTTCATCGGCTTTCCCCAGTTTTTGTCTTGCCCGTTGTTGAGGTGATTGGGCGGCGCGGAGGCACTCCGCTACTCGTCCAGCAGCGATCTCACGAAAGGGATTGTAACGTGCCGGTGCGCCGAGAGTGAGGCCCGATCCAATCGTTCCATGAAGGCGCACAGGCTGCCGACGTCGCGCGGATGACGACGCAGCACGTAGTCCACGACCCCCGGATCCAGGGTCAGGCCGCGCTGGCGGCCACGCTCGAGCAGCAGGCCGCGCTTGTGCTCCTCGCTCAGCGGGTGCAGCTGGTACACCAGTCCCCACTCCAGGCGGGAGCGCAGATCCGCAAGCGCGATCGGGCTGGCGCGCGGCGGCGCCGTCCCGCTCGCCACGACGGTGCGGCCGGCGTCGCGCAGGCGGTTGTAGAGCGCGAACAAGGCGCGCTCCCAGGCGTGGTTGCCGGCGACCGAATCCAGGTCGTCGACACACACCATCGCGCAGCTCTCCAGACCGTCGCAGATCTCCGGCCCGTGCTTCATCGCTTCCAGCAACGGCAGGTAGCTCACCGCCACGGCCCCGTCCGAGCCGGCGCTCGCCGCATGACAGAGCGCCTGCAGCAGATGGCTCTTGCCGGTGCCGGGCGGCCCCCAAAGGTACGCGGACTGCGGCGATTCCAGTGCGCTGAGACGGCGCAGCGCGCCGAGCACCTCCTCGTTGCCGCCGGCGAAATAGCTGTCGAAGACGGCCGATTGATCGCGGTGAAAGTCGAAGGGGAGCTGCGCGCCGGCACGCACAGTCGTGCTCATGGCGTATAGAAGGAACTCTGCAGATAAAGCTCCTGGGAATGCCGCAGCAACACCAGCACGACGGCGGCGACCGGAAGCGCCAGCAGGACGCCGAAGAATCCGAACAGCTGGCCGCCCGCCATTACGGCGAAGATGACGGCGACGGGGTGCAATCCTATCCGATCGCCCACCAGCCAGGGCGAGAGCACGAAGCCCTCGATGAGCTGGCCGACGCCGAAGACGGCCACGACGTAGAGCAGGTGCACGGCATCGCCGTACTGGATCAATGCCGCGAAGCCGGCCAGGACGATGCCGACGATGAAGCCCAGGTAAGGAACGAAACTCACCAGCCCGGCCAGCATGCCGATCAGGAAAGCGGAGTCCAGGCCGACGATCCAAAGTCCGACGGTATAGATGAACGCCAGCCCCAGCATGACCAGCAACTGGCCGCGCAGAAACTGCGCCAGCACCGCGTCGCACTCGCGTGTCAGGCGCACGACCGTCGGCTCCACCGAGCGGGGAATCAGGGCATGCACGTGCCTCACGAGCACGTCCCAGTCGCGCAGCAGGTAGAAGCTCACCACCGGGATGAGCAGCAGGTAGGCGAGCGCGGCGAACAGCGCCTGGCCGGATGCGGTCACCTCCGCCAGCACCCGGGTGACTGCCTTGCCGACCTGCTGCCAGTGCTCGGTGACCGCCTGTCGCACGGTATCGAGATCGACGGTCGTGTCCGCCAGGCCGGGCAGGGCCAGCAGGTAGGGCAGTACCCGCTCCTGCAGCCACTGTATGCCCTGCGGGATCCGCTCGATCAGCACCATGGCCTGCTTCTGCAGCAGCGGGATCATGATGAGCAGGAAGGTCACGCCGAGCAGCGCCATCACCACGAAGACGACCACCACGGACAGGGTGCGCGACAGGCCTCGCCGCTCGAGACGATCGGCCAGCGGGTCACCGAGATAGGCGAGGACCGCCGACACCATGAAGGGCGTCAGCACCGGCGCGAGCCGGTACAGCAGCCATCCGCCCGCCACGACGACGATCAGGACTATGAGCCGCTGCAGGTCGGTCACGCGCGGTGATTCCTATTGTGGCGCCGCCGCCGCGGCCGGCGCGGACGCCGGTTCCACGTAGACGAACCGCCCGGCGGCACCGCCCGCCGCCGGTTGCAGCACCTGCCCGGAGCCGATACCTTGCGCGAGCACCGCCATGCCCCCGGCCGCGATGACCCTGAACGTGACCACGCCGGGCTCGAGGCGGCGGACGCGCACCTGGCTGACCCCTGGGACCGTCCGAAGGTAGATCTCGACCCGGCCGAACTGCTGCGTATTCGTTATCCCTTCGACCTGCAGGTCCACCGCCTCCGTGGTCGTAGCGCTCCCCGCGGCGACCGCGGGTGCGGCGAGGGCGTCCGCCCATTGATCGACACCCTGCGCCACCACCTCCTCCACGGTCGGTCCCTGGGCCACCCAGGTGGCGCCGTGCTCGCCGCGCAGGAGCGTGAAGCGGCCGCGCCACGCGTCCCCGGACCTGGTGATGACGGCGCTGGCCACCTCCTGGGCAGCGTACGGGGCCGAGGCCTGCTGCAGCCAGGCGGGATCGCCCTGCTTCAGATCGGCCACCGTCGGCGCATCGGCCGCCGCCGGATCGAGCTGCGGAAGCACCATGGGCAGGCCACGCCGCTCCATGTGCAGGCGCAGTGCCGCGGTCGTCGGGTCCTGGCCGTCCATTGCAGAAATCGCACTGGCCCCGTCCTGCTCGGTGGCCGCCCAGACGAGCACCAAGGGGCGATTGGATTGCCACGACGGCAAGCTGGCTTTGGCGAGCAACTCGCGCACCGCCGCCTCGTCGAACTGCACCCACAGCAAGCTGGCTGCGGCCGTCGCCTCGCTGGCGGCGACGTCGCGGTATTGGTACTGCAGCACGTAGTTGCCGGCGCCCTCGAGCAGCTCCGGCCGGCTGTCCACGGCCTTGCGATCGCCGGCGATCTTGATCAGCACCTGCCGCAGCGCCGCCCGGTTCGCCTCGGCGCGCGCGGTATCGCTCCTGTCGGCCACCGGCACCAGGGCCTCATCCAGGCTGGATACCACGGCTGCGTGGGCACCGGGGGCGATGGCCACCACGGTCCAGAGCGCGACGAGGCACGCCAGCCCTGCATCGCGGATCACGGCTCGAAGTCTTCGCATGCTGTAACGATCGGTTTGCCAGGGGAATTGGCCTGAAGGGGTGCACGCTATGCGATGGGTTCGGCCGGCGTCAAGTTTGCCGGCGCCGGGGGCGACCGCTAACATTGCCGCGTGAAAAACTCTGGCTCCTCCACGTCCTCCCTCAGCTACAAGGACGCCGGCGTCGACATCGACGCGGGCGAGGCGCTGGTCGGCAACATCAAACCACTGGCGCGGCGGACGATGCGTCCGGAGGTGCTCGGCGGGATCGGCGGCTTCGGGGCTTTGGTGGAGGTCTCGAAGCGGTTCCGTAATCCCGTCATGGTGGCCGGCACCGACGGCGTAGGCACCAAGCTCAAGCTCGCCTTCGAACTGGGCCGGCACGACACCATCGGTGTCGACCTGGTGGCGATGAGCGTGAACGACATACTGGTGCTGGGCGCCGAACCGGTCTTTTTCCTCGATTATTACGTGTGCGAGCGGCTGGACGTGGCGGTCGCCACCGACGTCATCAAGGGAATTGCCCACGGCTGCGAGCTCGCCGGCTGCGCGCTGATCGGCGGGGAGACTGCCGAGCACCCTAATGCGTTTCCCAAGCACGAATACGACCTCGCCGGATTCGCGGTGGGGCTGGTCGAGAAGGACGAGATCATCGATGGCAGGAGCATTGCCCCCGGCGACGTAGTGCTCGCCCTGGCGTCCAGCGGCCCGCACTCAAACGGCTACTCGCTCATCCGCAAGATCGTCGAGGTCTCCGGGGCCGACCTGCACGCGGAGCTTGCCGATGGCAGGACGCTGGGCGACGTGCTGCTGGAACCGACGCGCATCTACGTGAAGACGGTGCTGGCGCTGTTGCAGGAGATGCCGGTGAAGGGCATCGCGCATATCACTGGCGGCGGCATCACGGAGAATGTCCCGCGCATCCTCCCGCAGGGGTGCGCGGCGGCGGTGTCGACGGCATCCTGGAAGCTCCCCACGGTGTTCCAGTGGCTGCAGGAGAAGGGCGGCGTGGCCGGCGAGGAGATGTTCCGGACGTTCAACTGCGGGGTCGGCATGGTGATCGTCATCGCCCCCGAGCACCTGAATGCCGCGCTGACCTTCCTGCGCGCCGCGGGGGAATCGGCATGGAAGCTCGGCGAGATCGAGCCGGCCGACGGCGCCGTACCGCACGTGCGTTACGTCTGATCCGCCGCGCCGCCGGGGCCGCCGCCTCGCTTGCCCTGCACGGCCGTGAGGAAGCCGCGGATGATGTTCACCTCGTTGCGGTCCAGGCCGGCGCGGTTGAAAAGGCGACGGACGCGCCGCATCAGCCGCCGCGGCTTGGCGGGGTCGAGAAACCCCGTTTCGATCATCGTCTCCTCCAGGTGGGCGTACAGCCGCGCCATATCGTCGCTGGTCGCCGGCGGGGCGTCGTTCACCATCTCCACGGCCGCGGCCTGCCGTCCCGCCAGCCATTGCATGCGCAGCTCGTAGGCCATGACCTGCACGGCCGCGCCGAGGTTCAGGGAGCTGAAGTCGGGATCGCTCGGGATTTGAACCACCGCCTGGCAGAGCTCGAGCTCGTCGTTGGTCAGGCCCGCGTGCTCGCGGCCGAAAACCACGGCGACCTCGGTGTCCTCCGCCATTGACAGGACACGCGTGGCCGCCTCGCGCGGGTCGAGAACGGGCCAGGGTATGGTGCGCGTGCGGGCGCTGGTGCCGATGACCCAGCCGCAACCGCCGAGGGCCGCGTGCAGACCGTCGGTGACCTGCGCGTGCACGAGCAGATCGTCGGCGCCGGCCGCCATGGCCGTGGCCGCGGCGCAGGGAAACTCCTGCGGCCTGACCAGGGCCAGGCTGCGCAGGCCCATGGTCTTCATCGCCCGCGCCGCCGCGCCGATGTTGCCGGGGTGGGTGGGCTCGACGAGGACGATGCGGATGCGGGTTAGCGGATTGTCCATGGCCGGCATTTTGCAGACATGGGCGGGCATACGGCAACGGCGCGTCGGCTACAATCGGCGCGTCAACGCGAGAACCGTGGTCTGCAAGATTCACCGGGCTCACACAGCGGCCGGTCTGCCGAAGGTGGGCGATAGGCTGGCGCACCTTGTCCGCCGCGAACGGATCGAAAGGTACATGGCGCCACGGAGACGAACCCGCATGGGATCTTCCGGGGCAGAGAACCAAGCATGAAAAAGGACCTACTTCTGACCCTGGCCGTCACTGTCGCCACTCTGGCGATTTCGCTCGCCGGCATTCGAACCTTCATGCCCCAGCTGTTTGGCATTGCTCCCGACCTTCAGATGGTCGCTCTGGATGAACGAGTGCCCCCATTCTACGAGAATGTCTTCAACTCGAAGAGTGAAAGGCGCGACGACGAATACTTGTACAACGATCCGATCACCGTTGTGCGGGCGCCCACGTTCTATCCTGACCTGGTTGAAGCAGGTCCGAATGACGTGCTCGGGTTTCGGAACAGGTCCGTGCCAAACGTGGCCGACGTAGTCGTAATCGGGGACAGCCAAACCTACGGCAACAATGCGCCGCTCGAGGGGAACTGGCCGAGTCAGATGAGGAAGGCAATTGCCGGCAAGGATCCTGTCGTTTATGCGATGGCAACCGGTGGGTGGGGTGCTGTCCAATATCTGGATATGTTCAGACACGCGATGCGATTTCAACCGCGCGTCGTCATCGTCGCGTTCTACTCGGGCAACGATTCTCTGGAGTCCTTTCAGGCGGCATATAACATTGGGCGCTGGTCATTCCTGCGCGTCGATCACTCGCTCGACAAGTCGGCCATGGCGTCGATCGTCGCACCGAAGGCAGCGGAGGATCTCTGGCCCGTACAGTTCCGCGACGGCCTCAAGACGGTCTTCACACCGGGACGGAGGCTGATATCGAACGACACGAGCGACGACGCCGCAAGGGTCGGCTACCAGATCATGGCCGAGGTGGCTCGCACCATTGCCGCGGAAGCCCGCGGGAAGACGAAGATCGTCACGACCGTTATCCCGACCAAGGAGCTGGTTTATGCGGCACGGTTGGAGGAAGAGAAGATCGCCGTCCCTTCGAACTTCTCAAAGTTGATCCAGTCAGAAAAGCGCAATGTCGAAGGACTTTCGGCGCACCTAAAGGCGCTTGCCGATGTCAAGTATGTCGATGTGGTGGCACCGCTGCAGCGCGCCGCTCTTGGTAACGAGCGGCTTTATCCGGAAAATGACAGCGGTCATCCTACGGAAGCCGGGTACAGGATAATCGGTGGAGCATTGGCCGAGACTGTCGGTCTATTGATCCCGGATTCACCACACGGACTCGTTGCTGTAATGGACGAAAGTCAGCAGCACTACCAGCTGTATCTGGTGAGGGGCGGGGAACTTTGGGACATCAACGACACAACGGTACTGGAAGCCAACGGGTGGACTGGCGCCGAGCAGCCAATGACGGTCACGAAGCACGACCTTGCCCGCTTGAGGAGACACGGCCCTTTATCTGAAGTCGACCCGGCACGGTTTGGTCCAAATGTTGATTACCGGCGAATCAGCGCCCCGTCTCAGATACCGGACACCTGATTCTTGACGTCGCATGACACCTTCTCTATTCACCCATCCAGGAAGTCTGCCGTAATGCATCCGTTTGTGAATATTGCTGTGCGCGCGGCCCGCAGGGCCGGCGACATCATCCTGCGCTACATCGACCGGGCACCCCAGCTCGACGTGAATGCAAAGAGCCGGAACGACTTCGTGAGCGAGGTCGATCGCCGCTGCGAGACCGCCATCATCGACGTGATCCGCAATGCCTACCCGGGGCATGCAATCCTGGCGGAGGAGTCTGGCCGGCACGACGGTTCGGAGTATGAATGGGTAATTGATCCGCTCGACGGCACCACGAACTTCCTGCACGGCTTCCCACAGTATGCGGTCTCGATCGCCTGCAAGCACAAGGGGGAGCTTGCTCATGGGGTGGTGTACGACCCGCTCAAACAGGAGCTGTTCGCGGCCAGCCGCGGCAGCGGCGCGGTGCTGAACGATCGGAAGATCCGCGTGAGCAAGCAACGCACGCTCGAGGGGGCGCTCATCGGCACCGGTTTTCCGTTTCGCGAGAACGCGAACATCGACCGTTACATGTCTGGGTTGAAGGCGCTGATGCAGACGACCGCCGGCGTGCGCCGTGCCGGCGCCGCGTCACTGGACCTGGCCTACGTGGCCTGCGGCCGGCTGGACGGATTCTGGGAGTATGGACTCAAGGAATGGGACACGGCCGCCGGCGCGCTGCTGATCCTCGAGGCCGGAGGCATGGTGAGCGAGCCGGACGGAGGCGACCAGTACCTGCAGAGTGGAAATATCGTTGCTGCCGCACCCAAATTGTTTCCCGATCTTTGCAGCAGACTTCGTTAACGTTCGAAGTCTGTGGTCAGTGCGATTGCAGAAAGGTTTCCAGTGCCGCTGCCGCCACTTCCCAAGACGGTTGCGGGCCATAGTCTATTCGCGGCATCTTTGTCGCCTGCTGAAGTCTTTCCGCCAGGTGACGCGGATCACCAGGTTCAGCCAACAGGTCGCGGTGCGCGTCGAGGATCCATTCGGTCGCGCACGTACGGGTTGCTACCGCCGGCACGCCGCACTTTAACGCTTCATAGAGCTTGATGGGATAGCTGTAGTCACCGAAAGCAGACGGTTTGTTGACGACCGCTACTGCATCCATCGCGTTAATAAGAACCGGGACCTTCGCGTCCGGAACATACCCGAGCCATATCGCCGACGAGGGTAACGACAACCGCTTTTGAAGGCGCCCGCTGAGTACGAGGCGCGTACCCGGCTGTTTCTGCACAAGGTACTCAATCGCCTTAAACAGGACTTCAATCCCTCGACTGGAGGAAATCGAACCGGAGTACCCCACCAGAGTCTCCGTGGACGGCAAACCCAATTCAGCGCGGCACTGCTGACGGTCAAGCGGCTGGAACCCAACGGGATCCGCCGCCATGGGCAGAACGAGCCCGCGCCCCCCTGCACCACCCTCACCCATGTGGTCAAGAAGGGCCGGTCCAGCCGCGCTGATCGCAGTTGCTTTTCGTAGGGCCCGTCGCCAAAGCAGGTGCAAAGGCCTGCACCACGGCATGTAACCTTCATAATTGTCATAGGCATCTATAAGCGTGCGTGTTCCGTGCCGTCGCCCGTAATAGTCCGCCAAAATGCCATAGTAGGTATCGGAGCACCCGATAATCCAATCAGGAACTCCTTCCCGGATTAACGCATTGACCAATTGCAGGTATGACTTCCGGCCGATCGGGACCAGTGACGCGCTGCACACCCGAAGCCTCCCCGTGATATTGTCCGTGGGGGCTTCACGGCGATAACTCAGCAATGCAAGGACGACATCGTGTCCGCGTTCGGCGAGATTCCGAGCCAGGTAGTAGAAGCGCCCATAAGGCCGATCCACCAGATCGCGTCCCATGGGCCGTCGCTTGCAGAGAAATAGCAGCTTCATTATGTGTGCGTGATCTCGCCTCTCCCGCACAGACTCCCTATGAGCCTTACCACTCGCATATCACGCCGCCGACGCTCCAACTTTTTCTCCGCCGCATTTGGCGCGCTGTATCGGTCGCCCAGCGTTTATCGCACCAACATTAACCGCGCAGACCACTTGCCCGGACAAATGCTTGCTTACGGTAACCCCAGGTATTCGTCAACCCCAGGTATTCGTCTCGTAACTTCCTACAGCGTTTCCCGGCCTATGCACGCTTAGTCGCCCCGGGGCACTGCAGTGGAGGATCCATTTAGATACTCGAGCTCGAACTTAACCATCTCCCGCGCCACATCGCGCATGCGAAGCCTGGGACGCCACAACAACTCACGTTGCGCTCGCCCAGGATCGCCTTGACTCCAGGTAAGATCGGTAGGGCGCAAGAGGCTGGGCACGATGTCGACATACTGCCGCCAGTCGAGATTCACCGCACCGAATACCGCTTCGACAAAGGCCTCCAGGGTGTTGGCCTCCCCGGTTGCTATGACATAGTCACGTGGATGTTCGCACTGTAACATGCGCCACATCGCCTCCACATACTCTGGCGCCCATCCCCAGTCGCGCACAATATCTAGGCGGCCCAGTTCGAGCCGCGTGGAGGCGCCCTTGGCGATCTGGCACGCTGCCGACACGATCTTTCTCGTCACGAAACGCCGCGGCCGCAGCGGCGATTCGTGATTGAAGAGGATGCCATTGCACGCAAACAAGCCATACGCCTCCCTGTAATTGGCGACCAGCCAATGTGCCGAGGCCTTGGCTACCGCGTACGGGCTCCGCGGTGCAAACGGTGTCGCCTCGTTGGCAGGCTGTTCGCTCATCTCCCCAAAGCACTCGCTGGAGCTCGCGTGGTAGAGGCGAATCGGCCTCCTTATGAGGCGAATCGCTTCCATCAAATTCAGGGTCCCGATGCATATGCTCTCGAGCGTCTCAGCCGGCTGTTCGAACGAAAGTCCCACCACCGAACTCTGGCCGGCGAGGAAGTACACCTCCGGCGCACAATCGTTGAGTACAGTGAAGACGCTTCGAAAATCATTGGGCGCCATCGAACGAAGTGTCACTGACGAGCGTATACCGAGTCGTTCGAGCCTCTCGAACGACGCCATTTGCGCATCACGCGATGTACCCCAAACATCGTACCCCTTCGCCAGGAGGAATCGCGACAGATAGGCTCCGTCCTGGCCAGAAATGCCGCAAATCAATGCCCTCATACTGTCGTGATTCCCCTGTAGACACTCACAGTTTCCAGAGCGCATTTGCGCCACGAGAACTCGCGTCGGCGAATGCGTCCGCGCCGCACCAGTTCGGCGCGCTCGGACGTCGATCCCAATACCCGCTCCAGCGTCTCCCTAATCGACTCGATATCAGATGGGTCAAGGTACGCGCCCGCGTCGCCTACCACCTCGGGGATTGAGCTCGTGTTGCTGCATGCGACCGGGCAATCAACTGACATCGCTTCAAGTGGCGGTATGCCAAATCCCTCGTAGAATGAAGGGAACACAAACAGCGCTGCATGCCGGTAGCAGCTAGCCAAGGTCCTATCGCCTCCGCCGACGTATCTCACTCGCTCGAGAATCCCCATGTCCTTTAGTCGCGCCAACTCGTCCTCACGAAATGGGCCGCCACCGAAACAAACAACTTGGAATGTCGCACGTAACCAGCGCGATGCTTGGTACGCACGCAACAAACCGTCAAAGTTCTTGTATCCATGTTGGCGCCTGCCAACATACAGCAGATAAGGGGACTCGCATCCGATGGCACGCGATCTGAACTCAGCCTCGGTCTCGGCGCCCAGCTGCTCGGCAAGTGAATCATAGCCCAGCAGCGTCACCGATACGCGTTCAGCCGGGATACGGTACAGCGAAAGGAGATCCAGGCGCGTCTGCTCGGAAATGCAGATGACATGATCCGCTTTCATGACCGCTCTTCGTTTCAGCTTCGACATGAGATTGCCTGGAGGAAAGTCGTGCGGAAACTTCTCCTGAATCATGTCGTAGACCGTAATGACATTCGCAGCCCGGGACGGCACCCCTGGCAATGCGTGATAATACGTCTTGTGCACCACGTCCGGATCAAACCGACGCTGTAAAATATCGCAGACGACTGCGCCTGCCAGTCGGCGACCCAGTGACAATGCCCTGTAATTTGTTACCTTGCGCCCGTAAACCAGCTCTCGCGGAAGGCGGTCAAGATAGGCATTAATATGCAGGGGTGCGATTACGCGCGCCTCCACATTGGCGATCCCCTGCATCTCCTTGGCGATGCCCGCGAAGTAACGAGATATGCCGCCGTACTCTTGCACCCCGAAAATCTGTGTGTCAAAGCAGACTCGCACGCGACGCCTCGTATGTCTATAGATCTGCGGTATTGCTTTCGGATGCGTCCGCCGGCGCGGTCAGCCTTCTCGCGTTCTTATTACTCGCGCCGGATTCCCAACGACCACCGCATGGTCGGGGACATCCTCCAGAACGACGGCCCCGGCACCCACTACGGCACTGGCACCTACCCGAATGCGTGGAAGAATTGTCGCTCCGGCATAGATGTCTGCGTTCGGTCCTACCTCGACCAGGCCCGCCAGGATAGCGCCTGGACCCACAGTGGCACCGTGCTCGACAACGCATTCGTGATCAACTGAGGCACTGGTGTTTACGATGCAGGCGCGGCCAATCCGTACGTCCGCACACACTGCGGCATTGGCGTAGACCTGACTGCCTTCGCCTACTTCCGCCGTCTCTGCAACGAAAGCGGTGCGGTGGATGGCCGTGATAGGCCTTAGTCCGTGAGCTTTCAGCTCATCGTGTATTGCCAGGCGGTCATTGCCGTGTCCAGGGCCGATTCCGACAATGAAGTTCGGTCTGTCCGTCCCAGTCAATCCGGATACCCATTCGAGAAATGCTTGTCGGTTGCCCAGTAACGGTATGCCGCGATAGTTCTTCGCAACGTTGGCGTTGTTGTCGAAGTACCCCGCGATATGGAACGTGTCCGCGAGCATCTCATACAAGACTCGCAGATTTCCCGTGCCACCCCAAATAATTATCTTTTCCATGGATTCTCTCATTCGTATGCGCTTGCGCCTCACTCCGGCGGTCATGGCGAGTATTCGCCCTTCCATTGCATCAGGATTTGCGCGCCGTCTCTTAGTGCTGCTCAGACACCGCATTCAAGCCTTACGCTCCCGCCCCCTGCCCACGACAGTCCTCCGCACCATACGCGGGACCGCACGCACGTTTCGCCACGCAGCGCGCATGATAATTGTCAGGAACACAACCCCGGCCATCGCTACTCGCTCACACATACTTCTGGCGCCGTACACCGGATTTGCAGCTGCGACGTCCCAGAACGCGTTGAGCCCGATCGACAGCGAGGGAAGGAGTGCGTGGACTCTCGATATACCAAGACTCGCGCATATGCTGTTAAAGCTTGCAGTTGCGCCTCCCATTTCTCTATGAATCAACACATCAGGAATCATTCTTACCCTCCCGAGGAAGGCGACGCCCGCTATCACGCACCAGTCGCCTCCCAGTACGTTCGCGATGCGCACGCGGCGAATATCCCGTGTGCGCATAACCCCGTAGAAGAGTCCGTTGTCCGATACCCGCGCATAGTATGACACCACCCTTGCCCATGGCGCCTTGGCATCCAGATCGACGATTTGTCCCTTCCCTACGATCGCCCCACTCTTTTCATATATTGGCTCGCCGCCGACCAATGCCAGCTCGGGCTCGCTCTCGAGATGCTGCACGCACTCCTCAACGTAATTCATATCTATCCGGTCATCGTCACCAAGCCACATGAAACAGTCCCCCGACGCGTGGCGCAATACCTCCGCGAAATTCGATGTTCCGCCGATATTCTTGGGGTTTCTGTAGTACTTGACCCGCGCATCCTTCTCGACGTAGGCGCGGCAGACCTCGTCCGTATCGTCGGTGGATGCATTGTCACAAATGACGACTTCAATGGCTTTGTGACTTTGCGCAAGGGCAGAATCGATCGCGCGCGCAAGCAACCGCGCTCGATTGAACGTCGGGATACCAATGGTTACCAATGCGGCGTGTCCACCCATGTCGACGCGATTCAGCACCTGCCGATAGACGTGTAGCCCTCTGTATGTAGCGTCACACTACCCAGTGCCCGCGACAGCAACTGGATACGCGCCCCCCATTAATCGCGCAACGGCGCGATGGCAGCGCTCTCGTTGACGCCAGGATACGGATCGCGGCGTGGCATTGGCTCAGCACCGCCTAACTGTCCTTTGTAGAGTCTGTCGCCCAAGCTCGGTTGTGACAAGAGCCGCCAATAACGCGGCGCCGACGATGATCACCATCATGAGGAGACTTTCACCTCTGGCATTAACCGATGGAGCAGGCGCAAGGACGCGGGCCAGCCCCGCAACAGTAAAACTCGCTACCAGAGGTCCGCCGACATCCTTTAGATACCACCGATGCAGTTCTGATTTAAGCAGGCGCCGATGCATGAAGGGCATTCCAACTGTAACGTACCCAACGTTAAGTATCATCCATGCCATTGCTGCCGCTATCGCACCATAATGTGATACCCCAATATAGATGGCTGGCACCAACAGAGCCACGGATATGATATTCATTCTCACCGCAAACTGTGTCCACCCGTGCGCAAGTTGAAGGGCATATGGAATATGCATAACTCCGTTTAACATTGAGCCAATTACCAACAGCGAAAGCAGTGGAGCTACCGTTATGGCCAGACTGGCATCGCCAGTCCACAACACAAGTAGATGCTCCGGAAGCATTGCCATCACCATGGCCGGCGGCAGCACGACTACACTCAGGAGTTGGGCGAAGTAATGGTATGCAGCCGCAACGGTGGACTCGGAACCTTGCGCTACGAGCTCAACGAGTCGGGGATAGGTAGCGGTGAATATCGGGCCGATAAGCGCATGAACAGCCGCGGCTACTGCGCTGGCCAGCATGTAGTACCCAAAATCCGAAAGGGTCAGCAGGTTCGAAAGCATCAGCTTGTCGACATGAGCAAGCAACGTTGCCAACACAGTGATGGCGGTCATCCCTCCGGCAAATCGCCATACTCTGCGCAACGGCGCCATGCTGAATCGTACTGCTCTTGGGACGGGTGGGAGAAAGCGCCGCATCTGTATCGCGAGAACCATCGCCTCCACCGCCGTGACAATTCCTTGATACACGAAGAAGGCCTGGATCGTCGGAGAGACCCAAATCAATACCCCCACAGCTCCCAGACCTCGTGCCGTCGCGAAAGCCGATGAACATACATTCAGCCATACTTGCTGCTGCAGGCCGTTAATGGCGCCCTTGTACAGGCCGGCCATCCACCGGAACGCGATCACCCATCCGGCGATGACCAGCGCCTGGGTCACGGTGGCCGTGTCAAGCTCCTCCGGTCGCAGCCAGGCTCTCGACAGCCACGGAGCGGCGACCATCGCAATTACTGCAATTGCGACCGCAACGATGATGAAGATCCGCTCCACCGACAGTGCAAGCTCATGCAGTTCCTCGTTGCTCAGTCCCCCGGCTGAATAGCGCGCCATCTCACGAGAAAGGGTTGGAGTCAGCCCGGCATCCAGCACGGCCAACCATGCCTGGAGCAGCGCGAATACCCCTATCAGACCGTAGGCATCCATCCCGAGGTACCGGATGTAAATTGGAATAAACGCAAGGGCCATCAGGGCGGACCAGCCCTGACCGAGGAAGTTGGCAATTATGTTGCTTTTCAGCGCCACTCGAGTCCCGCCACACTCGTCTGTCTCGATGACTCCATCGGCCCAGCCTCCGCATCACTGCTCACGACGACCCAAGGGGTACTACGTGCACTTAAAAACGCCTTGAGTGAATCAAGGCGGCAACTGCGAGATTTACGCTTACCGGCTGATTGTCTCTCTCACGACCTTCACGGCGCGTCTCACGCCCTCTCTCCCTTACGCGCAAACCACATCGTGGGGCAATGACACCGGCTGGAGTCGTCTTTGGGTTCGGACCGATTCCCGGCCCACGCGCCGAAACGGCTCACCTTACACGTTTGAGGTAGCCGTCAACCGCGACGCTTATCAGCAACTTGTGATCAATGCGTTTGTCAATCTCAAATTCCGCATGTGTCTTCAGGAACTCTCTTACGGCAGTTTTTGGGTTGTTCCCTGGGCCCCACGGACGGTCCGGAAACAGTTCCGCCGGCAGATCGTCCACGATGGTGTCGAACACGACGCAATAACTCCCAACTGACGTCAGCGTCCCATAACCCTCAAGCTCTGCAAGTACATGATCGTGCGTATGATTGCTATCAAGACAAACGAGGACGTTTCGCTTCCCTTGTGCTCGCGCGCGGACTTCGTCAATGATCGCAGGCTCGATGCTCGAGCCTTGAATCATCGAAATGCGCTTCGACATGGGGTGCGCCTCGATGGCCGCCCGGTTATGGGCGCGTATGTCTATATCTATTCCCAACACTTCTGCATCCGTCGGACCGCCGCATGCAGCGTTCAGTTCGAGCATTGAAGCCGAGAATACCAATGACCCGCCGTGCGCAATGCCCGTCTCTACGATCAAGTCTGGCTTGATCAACCATATCAACTCCTGCATCGCCACGATATCCTGTGGGTATTGAATGATCGGGCGCCCCATCCAGGTGAAGTTGTACGAATACTTGTGCGGCGCCGTGTCCTTTATCCACTCGACGGACCGTCTTGCCAGATCGCCACGCTTGGCAAGCCCATCGATGTTCCTCGACACCTCGTCAGAGAAGTTATACGGTGGGCTCATCATAGTCATGCGGTTCCTCGTAAGAGTATCTTTCGGCCTCAGTCAGATGCCGCCTTCGCTTTCCGATTCATGACACACGGTACTGCGTTACGCGTGCATAACCACGCAGCCCTGGCACGTGCATTAACGTCTCGCTTGGTGAATTTGTGCGGCGATTACCGCCACAACCCGATCCATTTCCGTATCCGTAATGTCATTGAAGCTGGGAAGATTGATTGCGCGGCTTGGAATATCCCAGGCATGGACGTTATCCGGGCGTTTCTCGAACATCGGCAGCCCAGAAAGGGGGTAGAAGAAAACCCGGGCATCGATGTTTTCGGCCGCGAACGCCGCGAGCAATTGCTCTCGTCCGACGCGGGTTTCCTTGCCGAAGACAACTGTTGGCATCCAGGCCCCAAGGATTGTCCCATCCGGCTCGGCATTCAGTGATACCCCCGCGAACGTGGCAACGCGCTCGCGATAGTACCGCATGATTGACCGCTTCCGGGCCACAAGCTCCTCGATGCGCGACATCTGCGCGCATCCGATGGCTGCCTGCACATTTGACATCTTGTACTTGAATCCAATCACGTCGGGCCAGAACTGCTTTGTCTGACCTCGGCGGCGCCCATGATTGGATAGCGTCAGTACACGCTCGAAGAGATTGTCATCGTTGGTTACGAACATACCCCCTTCGCCGGTAGTGAGAGTCTTTGTCCCATGAAAAGAGAAGACTCCGAACGCCCCCATGCTCCCCGCGCGTCTGCCGTGATATTGGGACCCGATCGCTTCCGCGGCATCTTCGACTACAGGAATGTCATGTGCTCGTCCTATGGCGAGCAGACTGCCCATGTCGCAAAGATTGCCGTAGAGATGGACTGCGATTATCGCCTTGGTACGCGGCGTAATGGCAGCCGCCGCGCGTGCTGGGTCGATGCACCATGTGTCCGGCAGAATATCGACAAACACCGGCGTTGCGCCAAGGTAGCGAATGGGCACTGCCGAGGCGATCCAGTTCGTGTCGGCGAGAATTACCTCATCACCCGGTCCAATTCCCAACGCTGACAGGCCCATGTGCAGAGCCCCCGTGCAGCTTGACGTGGCAATGGCATGCTTTACGCCAAGGTGAGAGGAGAATGAAGCCTCAAAGCGCGAAATGTATTCATAGCAGCGGTCTCCCCAGCCGCTGCGGGCAGCATCCGTCGCGTAGTCCACTTCGAGTTCTGTGATGGACGGCTTTGTGTACGGAATCCGGGATGTCATTGGATCTCAAGGCCAGGTATCACAGTCACGAGCTTCCCACCCCATTCCCGAACAGACGCCAGCTGACGACAGAGCTCCTCTTTGAGATTCCAAGGCAGAATCACGATGAAGTCTGGCCTGGCTGCCTGCAAGTGCAGTTCATCGACAATTGGAATGCGGCTTCCAGGCATGAACTTTCCCTGCTTGGCCGGGCTGCGATCCACCACAAACTTCACCAGGTCCGGCCGAACGCCGGCATAGTTCATCAGTGTATTGCCTTTCGCCGCGGCGCCATATGCGGCAACAAGCTTGCTATCCATCCTCGCCTTCAGGAGGAAAGCCAGGAACTCGTTTTTTACTTGGCTCACCCGTTTCTGAAAGCCGCGGTAAAAGGACACGGTTTCGACGCCGGCGACTCTCTCTCTTGCGATCATCTCACCTACACTGTCATGCACCTTCCGAGTGCCGGTATCCGTGCGCCGCACATAGACACGCAAGCTGCCGCCGTGCGTGGGCAGTTCTTCAACGTCAAACGCCGTCAGTCCGCCTTGTTTCAGAATTCGGCTTGCCGCAGTGAAGGACAGATAGGAAAAGTGTTCATGATATATCGTGTCGAACTGATTATCCTTCACCAGCGGAAGAAGATGAGGGAACTCGATCGTGGCTACACCGGAGCTTTTCAACAACGTCGCAATCGCGGAAACGAAGTCATTGATGTGTGGAACGTGCGCGAGCACGTTATTGGCAATGATCAGATCCGCATCAATGCCGTCCTTGACCATGCGCCGAGCCAACTCCTCTCCAAAAAAGTCTTCAACGACATCGAGTCCCTTGTCACGAGCGGCTTGCGCGGTACTGGCTGTCGGCTCGATTCCGACACACGGAATGCCCCGTGCCTTGACGAACTGGAGCAGATAACCGTCGTTCGACGCGACTCCTCAACCACTAGCGACCGTGCGGTCAATCCGAATCGCCGCACAGCCATTTCCACATAATCTTCAGCGTGGCGAAGCCAAGAGGACGAGATCGAACTGAAATACGCGTAATCAGGCGGGAAAAGCTGCGCACGATGGGTGTAGTCGAGGGTCTGAACCAACCAGCAGCTCGTGCATACCATGACCTTCAGAGGGAACCACGTTTCCGGCGCGCAAAGGGTGTCGTCCGTCAGGTATGCGTTGGAGGGCGGAGCACTCCCCAGATCGACGAACGTGAGATCCAATTCGGATCCACAATGCCGGCATTTCATTCGGCGACTCCTTGATCGGCGGGAGTCAGAAATGTATGCGAACGGTCTCGCTCAGAAATAACCGTGATATCCAACGGCCACGGTATGCCGAGCCGGGGATCCGTTGGATTGAGAGCTCCTTGAGCGACTTGGCTGTAGGGCGCGCTATGAACATAGATCAGCTGGCAGTCCGCCGAGAGTGCTTGATAACCGTGGGCGAAACCCTGCGGGATGAGCAGTGCGCGTAGATTCTCGGCCGATAAATGCTCGGCGTGCCAACGCAGGAAAGTCGGCGACCCCCGGCGAATGTCCACGGCCACGTCCCATACCTCGCCGGCCAGGCAACTCACGATTTTGACCTCGGCATGTGGCGGCGATTGAAAATGCAAGCCGCGAACAGTTCCGCGCCGTACCGTATACGTATGGTTGATCTGGGCAACTGGGCCACACCAACCAGCCGCGGCTAGTTCATCTGCGCAGAACAGACGCGACAGAAATCCTCGTTCGTCGAGAACTCGTCTCCGTTCGATTATACGGAGTCCTCGTAACGCCGTGTCGTGGATTTCGAACCGATTCACTTTGTCGACTCGAAGTCGTCAATGTCGGCATCGCAGAGCGATCGGGCGTCGGCCCCGTTCTTCCACTCCCGGTACCAGTGCATGGTCTTCTCGACCGCAGCGTGCAACCGCCATCGTGGCCTGACGCCCAGTTCGGCCCGGGCCTTCGCGGTCTCCAGCGCCAACCAACCTTCCTCATGCGGGCCATCTGATACCTGCTGAGATATGACTTCCCCCTCTCCGTACGCAGTACTTGCCAGATGCGCGATGTCCTCAACGGTGGCGACCTCATGTCCGTCCGGTCCGAAGTTGTAGGCTCCTGCCTTGTCCGGCATTTGGTGCAATCTCTCTGCAAGAACCAAGTAGGCGGCCAGTGGCTCGAGCACATGCTGCCACGGTCTCACGGCATGCGGATTCCGAAGCCGAAGTGGAACCCCGGACTGCCAGGCACGTACTGCATCGGGTATCAGTCTGTCCTCAGACCAGTCGCCACCACCAATCACGTTTCCGGCTCTTGCCGTTCCGACGGCCAAACCACGGTCCCGCAGAAACGCTTTCGAATAGCTTCCCGCAATGATCTCGCTCGCCGCTTTGCTGGCGCTGTACGGGTCGTGGCCACCCAATGGATCGGTCTCGCGATAAGGGTAGTAAGGCCACTCCGCGCCAGCGTAAACCTTGTCAGTCGACACGACGATTGCGACCTTGGGGGAATCAATCCGCCGCAGGGCGTCGAGCAGATGAGCCGTACCCATCACGTTTGTCGCGAAGGTGACTAGTGGATCGCGATAGCTCCGCCGGACCAGCGGCTGAGCGGCAAGGTGAAAGACAATATCAGGCGAAGCAAGCGAGACGCGGCTGGCCAAGTCTTCGAAATCTCGGAGGTCGCAGTACTGGCTGTCCATCCACTGCCCCACCCGCGCCAACTCATACAGGCTCGGACCTCCCGCGGGCGGCAATGCGATTCCCGTAACGTTGGCCCCCAACCGCCAGAGCCAGCGCGCCAGCCAACCGCCTTTGAATCCGGTGTGACCGGTCAACAGTACGCGTCTGCCCCGCCAGAAGCAGCCGTCCGGCGTCATTACCAGACCTTCCATGGCGCACTGCCGGACTGCCAGAGATCCTCGAGCATGTTCTTGTCGCGCAGGGTGTCCATGGCCTGCCAGAAGCCTCGATGCTCATAGGCTATCAGCTCCCCATCCGCGGCGAGCTCCACCAAGGGAGCCCCTTCCCAGCTGGTGTCGTCGCCTTGGATATAGCGCATGCATTCAGGAGACAACACAAAGAAGCCTCCGTTTATGTAACCTCCGTCCCCCCTCGGCTTCTCCGTGAATCCCACCACGGCGTTACCGCTCAGTCTCAATGCGCCATACCGCCCCGGCGGCTGTACGGCCGTTACCGTCGCAATTTTCCCATGCGCCCTGTGGAACGCGATCTGCGCGGAGAAATCAATGTCAGCCACTCCGTCACCATACGTGAAGCAGAACGCCTCTTCATCCTTCAGAAAATGGGCGACACGCTTCAATCTCCCGCCTGTCAAAGTGTCCTCGCCGGTGTCTACCAGGGTGACACGCCATGGCTCCGCTTTCTGTTCGTGCACCTCCATTACATTTCTCGACATGTCGAAGGTCACATCTGACATGTGCAGAAAATAGTTCGCAAAGTACTCCTTGATCACGTATCCCCTGTAGCCGCAACAGATGATGAAGTCGTTCACGCCATGCGCAGAGTACGATTTCATGATGTGCCAAAGTATTGGCCTGCCGCCGACATCTATCATCGGCTTGGGCTTGAGGTGAGTCTCCTCCGATAGTCGCGTACCTAGGCCGCCGGCAAGAATTACGGCTTTCATAGTAGGTAGGCCCGCGGGCAACCCGGGTACTCAGGGTTGAATCCATATCGTGCACGCAGAGCAGCCCGACGAATGCCACCCTCCATACAGCTACTCATGGTGTCCTCAACCTTCGTTGCGGATCCGATCAGGCCAATATTGTCTCCGGCCATCATGTTGATATCGACTCCCCCGGCGGCATAGGCGAATGGCACATACGTTTGCAGCTAATTACGGCTTAGCGCGACTGGCGATCCCTCCTGACAGAACACCACGCCATCGGTATCGCGACGCCGATTTCGCCTGCGAACTCCCTTGGAACAGGGATCGACAAGCCAATCGGCGCCGGCTGCCTCGCGTGGTCTGCGAACCGCTCGCATATCCTGCGCCAACTCGCCCGGGACTGTGCCGCTGCTCCCTTCTGTTTGGCCTGGAGTCGGTGTCCCACGAACGAGATCAGCCATGCTTGCCAGTTATCTATCGACCAGGCGTGTAGCTACTGGACAATGGATCGGTGGTCTTCGATGATGCGGCATGCCGAAGAAACCTGATCGCCGAAGCGCAAGTACGGACGTTCGCCTGGAGTTGCGTCGACACAGGCTGATGCTTCGAGAACAAGGCGAGACGGACGTCGAAGTCGCGCAGATCACCGGTAACACCCGCTCGTACGTGTCGACGATGCTCAAGCGCCTGGGAGGGGCCCCCGGGATGCTGGAAGGCATGCCGCGGGGCGGGCGTCCGCCGGGGAGCCTTCGAGCGATGTCGATGACGGAGGAACGTCGCGCGCAGCAGCTGATTTGCGGCAAGTGCCCGGATCAGTTGTCGTTGCCGTTCGCGCTGTGGACGCGGGCGGCGATCCGGGAACTGATCCGGCGTGAGTTCGGTATCCGGCTGTCGATTCGCGGGGTCGGTGAGTACGTGGCGCGGTGGGGCTACACGCCGCAGAAGGCGGCGCGGCGCACCTGCGAGCGCGGCATTCCGCCGAAGGACGCGAAGGAGCTGATGCGGACGATCCTGAGTCACTCGCGTCGCATCCAGAAGTCGCCGGCAAGGGTGCGTGCGTACCTCAGGAACCGCGATACCCGTTATGCTGCATGAGTTCACTGCGATCATGCCGGATCAGTAATCGCCAGGAACGCAAGTCGCTTCATCTCTCGGCGCTGCCCAGCGACTGAATCAAGAATCAGGCCGCACGTGAAGCTCGTTACCGCGATCAGCATCAGTGCCGCCGCGAGTATCGCGGACGGAAACCGAGGGACCAGTCCGGTCTCAAAAAACTCAGTCACTACCGGTACGCCGACCGCAAAAGACAGTATGCCGAATGCGGCCCCGGCCAGCGAAAAGAAATAGAGTGGCCTCACTTCCTTCAGCAGATAGCCGATAGTTCGCAGGATGCGGGCCCCATCCCTTAGAGTATTCAGTTTGCTTGCGGAGCCCCTTGGTCGGCTGAGGTAGCGGATTGGAACTTCGACAACCTGGCAGCGGATTTCGAGCGCGTGCACCGTCAACATCGTTTCGACCTCGAACCCGTCCGCCATGACCGGTGCGGTCTTCACAAAACGGCGCGACATCATCCGGTAACCGGTGAGCACATCCTTGAAGCGGCGCTTGAACAGCGCTCCCACCAGCCACGTAATGAGGCGGTTCCCCAACTCATGGCCACGCCTTGACTGGCTTTCCCCATAGCTTTCCATACGACTCCCCATCAACATGTCTATGTTCGACGCCAATACTCTGGTGAGGTGCTGACGGACATTCGACAAATCGTATGTTCCATCGCCGTCGACCATCACGAACACGTCTGCATCCACATCCGAGAACATTCTGCTGACCACGCGCCCCTTTCCCCGCTCCAGAACCGAGTGCACCTTGGCCCCCAGGGTCGCCGCCACCTCGGCCGTATTATCCTGAGAATTGTTGTCGAATACGTGCACGACGGCTTCGGGGACATGCTCGCGAATCTGCGAGAACAGGACGGGTAACGCTTCCGCCTCGTTGAGACATGGCAGCAGGATCACTATGCGAGTCACTGCGACTTCACCGGGTCTGAGATCAAAAGCCATAGCCACTGAAGCGGCAACATCGCCAATCCGTATGCAATGGGGCGCGTCGGGATGCTGTATCGCGGGAAAGGTGAACCGAGCGCGTGCAACATCAGGAAGTAAAGCATCACCGCGGAGAGAACCAGCGGCGCTACGCCGACGTCCTCGCCTTTCGCAGCGCGCCAGAGCACTACAATCATGGCCACAATGGCCAAGCCCATCATGGGGGCGTGCAACGCTTTGGATATGCCATGGGTAATGAGGAACGGCGTGCTATAGCCGTATGGCGTTGTGATCGGCGCATAAACGAAGGCATCACCCACGCTTTCCGTGAGGTTCCACGACAGGAAAAGCATCGGCTTCCCGACCAGAATCCAGGCAGCGTACCGGGCGGGCTCGTCGAGGAATCGCTTCCCCATTTCGGCGAGTACACGGCCGGGCTTTCCCTGCATCTCGTCAGATAGCGGATCCACCCGATACGGGTAGCCATAGGTTTCCGGACGCCCCTCGTACATCATGTTGATGTACATCCCGTGCTGCAGGAAGTTCGCTGTAAGCGTGGGGTCGGAGGACTCTCCGATTGCATGCAGATTTCTGAAGGACCAGGCCGCGTGCGCAAGCACTATAGGAACTACAAGGGAGGCCAGCGCCACAGCGCGCTGCTGCCGCGGACATACATAATGAATGAAGAACAGTGGCAGCAGGAATAGGACGAGATAAAGGGTCGTACCTCTGGTCAAAAGGCTGGCGGCGATGGCGAATCCTCCGCCCAAGATAACAATCGGCGATCTTCTCTTCATGCCCAGTATCAACGCCAGCAGACCCAACCCAAGGAGAAACGTGAACAAGCATTCCGTCAATACGTACACGGTGGAGTTAATGAGATGCGGGCTAATCGCGGCGAAGCCTGCGGCCACCACCGCCAGCACCGGTTGCAGATATAACCGGAATATCAGAAGGTAAACAAGCACGGTTGCCGTTCCCAGCAGGGCCTGAGCCATAAGCACACGCGGCATGAATGAGAAGTCCTTGCCGTCATCAAGAAACGCCGCGATGAATACCGGATATCCAGGTGGCCGCAGTGCGTCCGGCGTAGGAGACCGATCCGATTGAAAACCTTCATCGGATCGCGAAAAGACTCCAAAGTGCTTCAGGTTGTACGCGTATCGATAGTAGTCGCCCGCATCCTTCCGTAGTGGTCCGTTGATCTCCGTTTGGTTAACAGCAGCCCATCGGAGGAACAGCGCGCACAAAACGATGGCGGCAACGCTCAACAGAAACCAGCCCTGGCGGCTCATGTTGCCACCCTATGATTGATCACCGCGCCTCCTCGGCAAAGTCAGGCATATGGCAGGCAATGCTCAGCAATGATTGTCGACGCGGAACGATCCGGAGGCGGTAACGGTTTGCGCAACTTCCGGTAATTGTCGAGAAAGTCGTCGATCACTCTCATATCATAGCGACTTATCACGCAGTTCGCGCCCAGTCCCTCCTCGCGCTCTGTCGTCATCCTCAGCAGCAGGATCGGCTTGCCCATGTAGGCGCACTCCTCCTGGTTGCTGCCGCCGTCGCTGATGACGAACTCCGCGCCCGCAACCAGTCGCAGGAAGGGAAAGTAGCTGCATCTCGGGCGACACTCGATGTTCGGATTGCCGCAGATTCGATCTAAGAGCCCGTACTCCCGGAGCTTGCGTTCGGTGGGCTTGTGAAGCACGAATAGCAGCCTATGCTGCTGCGATGCGTGCAGAACGATGTCCACGACGCGCTGCAGGGCCGCCCTTGAGAAGATGTTCTCGAAGCGATGAAGCGTCACGATGGCATACGGTTCCTTCGGCGGGCTCGGCTGGGCCTCGCCCGTCTCTCGGCCATTCAACGCAAATTCGACGGAATCGCGCAATGTATTTGTATATGTGTTGACCTTAACGCCGCGTTGGCCCTTAACGTTCGTCATCGCCTTCTCGCCGGGGCAGAACAGCACATCCGAAAGCTGGATGGTGGCCATGCGCGTGAGTTCCTCCGGGAAGGGATGAAACATATTGAACGACCGCAGCCCCGATTCGACGTGACCGACGCGATGCCCGGCAATGCGGCCGATCAGCGCACCGAGTATTGTCGAGAACGTGTCGCCATGCACGAGCACAATGCCTCCGCGATCGCCGGCAAAGACGCGCCGCCGGTTCGCGATTACGTGGCCTATTATCCGGAGCATCCATCCAAGCATCGCTGGAACGGAGGTGATGTCCCGGCCGCTGTAAAGCCTATAGTCCGGGCCTGACAACTGGAAGTCCGCCAGTATGTCATCCATGGTCTCGCTGTGCTGCCCGGTTGAAATATAGCGATAGGAGCCCCCCCGTTCCCGGATGGCGCGCAGGACAGGCGCCATCTTGATCAACTGCGCCTTGGTGCCGATTATTGCGTGAATCACGATCGATGACCGCGCCGCCAGGCAGTCGAGAATGCGCATCGAAACGCTTCGCGACTGCGCGCGCCGTCTTCCATACCTCAGTCGCGCTTGTAGATCAGCATCGTGATCTGTTCGGAAATCAGCCCGATGAGAAAGATGATGATGCTGGTCGAGTAGAGCAACGCACTCATGTTCGTGAATCGACCCAAGGTGAAATAGGTGTATGCGTAATATGCCGACGCAATCGAGAAAAAGCCCATACTGATGGGGCCGAACAGGCGCAAGGGCGAGAACAGCGTGCAGATCCGGAACATGATGAGGACGAACTTCAGTCCGTCCCGGATCGGTCGTATGTGACTGTCTCCCAGCCGCTTGCCCGCCTTGATGGGCACGTATGCGACCGAGTAACCGGTGCGAAAGAAGGCCATGGTGCTGGTGGTCGGGTAGGAAAAGCCGTTGGGCAACAGGTGCAGGAACTCGCGGAAACGAGCCGCCTTCACCGCCCGGAAGCCCGATGTCAGGTCCTTGACTTCGTGCTTGACCATCCAACTCGCGAAGCGACTATAGAAGTCGTTTGCCACCCGACGGCCGAAGCTGGCCTGTGAGCCCGCGTCGCGCGCGCCGACTGCCATCTCGTAACCCTCCTTCAGCTTTGCTACCAGCCGACCTACGTCCTCCGGGGCGTGCTGGCTGTCGGCATCCATGAACACGATGACATCTCCGTGCGCTGTTCGCGCACCGCTCTTTATGGCCGCACCGTTGCCCTTGCGGTACGGGTGAGTCACGACGAGCGCCCCGCCGTCGGCCGCCACCTCTGCGGTGCCGTCGGTGGATCCGTCATTGACGACGATGATCTCGGCCGCGGGGTATTGTGCCTTCAAGCGCGGCACGAGCGTCTGCAGCGACTGCGCCTCGTTGCGGGCCGGCAGCACGATGCTAAGTTCAAACGCGGCCATCGCCGCAGTTGTGGTACCTGCACCCGGCTTGACGGTTGCATCTGTAGTGCCTGCCAGCGTCATTTTCTAATGGTCTGAAACGCACCCAAGAGTCGCGAAAAACCAGGCACGCTGCAGCCGGCCAGGATGCATGCCTCCAGCCGCGCTATATGTCCAGAATGTTTTCCGACACAATCTGCACCATTCCGGCCAACTCGTCCATATCATCATCGTCTTTCACCCCGGTCATGGTGGTGGGGCCTGCTTCGGTCTCCGCGGCCGATAGCGCGGTTCAACTGACTAATCATCTCCCGCTGGTACTCGCTGCGTCACCCCTGCGGACGTTGAGTGACGTGCAAGTACCGCGCGGGCAGCCTCCCGATCACCCCAGGCCAGCAATATCTGGAACTTGATCAGGTCCGGTTCCAGCCGGGCGGGTCGCCTGATTCGCGGCATCGAAAAGCCTGACCGCACCATCCAACTCGCCCACGTACGAGAGCACCGGCCAAAGTGAAACTGATTTTGGCCAGTCTGTGCCGGCCTGATTTGGCGAGCCATTGCCCGGAAACCAGGCCGCAGTCTCTCCAGGTCCACCCCAGTACATGTGCCGTGCTGCAATGTCGGCGATCGCCTGGATTCCTCGGTGAGCATAGATACTCGAGTCCACACGCTCTCGGCATCAACTCATGGCCCGGTACTCCGCGTCCGAGGGACTGTGCTGGCAATATGCTTGGAGCCTGCTGCAAAGCATGGCCTGCCGTTCGTCCCCAACCAGTTCGGCATGCGTGTTGATATGACGGCGTTCTCGAGATCGCCGTCCTGAAGGTATCTGAAAATGAGAGCGGTCTGCAGGCGAGGAGAACGCGTGGCTATTCTCCGCCATGAGCGCAATTGCCAGTTCTCGGCGGACTGCCAGGTCATGACCCGTTGGTAGGTGATGAACCCGGTCAGTAAGGGAATCATCGCCAGCAAGATAGCGACTCGTCGCAGGCCCTCGAACCGGTGGCACAGGTGCGCAGCGACGCCTACTGCGGCTATGAACAACCCGGTGGCGGGGAGATAGTTGCGATGCTCGAAATAGATTTCGAGGGGGAATACCGTGGATTCAATCAAATGACCGGTCAGAAAGAACGTCAGGCCGCGCGCCAAGAGGCGCACGGTGACTGACTTCCGCCAAAATACCAGAGTCGATCACTGCGATCCAGGCAGCGATGGCGATAGCCGTCGTCGGCGGATCGGTGAGGCTGCGGAGATGACGAAGTCGTCGATCACGCCCATACGCAGCCTGTCCGGCAGAAACAGCTGCGCAAGGTAAGTCCCACAATACGCGCGCCTGTCAGGCGCTCGAGAGCGTGAAGTCGCGTCCTGCGTAACGCAACAGCAAGACATCAACACGCGCCTCCAGCCAGACTGCGCCGGCCATCGCGGGCACGACCGCGAACAGGACATGGCGACGCGGTGAATCGAACTGTCCTGGCCGTGCCCGGACAATCCGAACCAGAAGATTCTCCGTGACCAGGATGAGCAGCGGCAGGATCGCCCGTTCTCCTTGCCCAGCACCGCAATTGGCAGAGCGACCAGATAGGCCGCAAGTATGAAAGCGCGCCGCGGCGAAAGCGAATCTCGGAGTTGCTCTCGGCCATACACGTACGATACCAGGCCGATGAGGGAAAAACAGCGTGGCAAGCTGCGCCATGCGCTGGATGACGTACAGGACCGTGCTCGCGAACAGGGGCGCAGTCAGCCAGAGAGCTATGGCGAGCAGTGCCTTACCACGTTCGCGCCCCAGGCGCTATGGTGCGATGCCGCGCGTACAGCAGCCGCGCGACGCGTAGACCAGCACTCTACAGAGCAAATGAATGAGCAGATTGGTCAGCTTGAACTGGAAGACCTCTTCCCCATGTAGTAGTCCGCGAGAAAGCGATGGTGACGGCCGTCCTGCAGCGGGCCTGACTCGTTGTCTGTGATGATGTCCTGCCAGCGGATCAGACCGCGTTCAAGCGGTCGCTGAACGGCTTCAGGTTGGGAGATCGCCGACAATGAGTTCACCGCGCAGCCCCGGCCAGTACAGCAGGGCACATGACCGAGCAGGAGTATCGGGGGCACTGGTGACCTGACTGCGCTAAGAACTGGGCGGGGGCGGTGGATGCGGCGATATCCAAGCGGACTTGCTCCAAACAAATCGCTCCCGCTGGAGCCGGGGCGATCCTATGCTACTGCGACGAAGCGTGCGGAATTACGGACGGCAGTTCGCCGGACGGAACTTCGACTCCAGGGTACCGGTCCTGCACGACCGGGCCGATAGCGGCGCCACCTGCCACGCGAACTGTCGGGGTGAAGATCACGGTATCGCCACTGGCGGTCGAATCGCGCTGGCCGTGAACGTAACGGTAATCAGATCGTTGCCGGCGATACGCCGGAAACGTATTTTGAGGCGATGCTCACTCGCCGCGGCGACGCCGGCCTGCAGGCTGCTGGTCGGCCACGTTGCCTGGCTGACGCGATACCCGACACGGGAAGTCTTCGTTGCGACGCGAGGTTCAGGCCTTCCGTCACCTTCGCGCGAACGGTGTAATCCTGACGCCGGGATGGCGATGGCGGCGAGGATGCCGATGATCGCGACCACGATCATCAACTCAATCAGCGTAAAGCCCTTCTGATACTGCTTCTTCATTTCGACTCTCCTTCGAATCGGTTAAGGATTGGGTACCCCGTGCCGGTATCGGCAACGACCCGGGGCAACTTGAGGCTGATACCAGCTTGCAGTCACCGGAGCCGCCGTGTCAGGGCTTGGCGGCAACGATGCAGCGCCCGTGCCAAGTGGTGACTATATCGGTCGCTGTGACCCCGTAACGCTCCTCCCACGTTGTCCGGGAAACCGGTCACAGATTCGCGCACGGCCCTGTCCCGTCGCAACTGACAATTTTTGTCAAATTTGACGCTGCCCGTCAGTCCGCCTTGCCCAGGCCCAGCTTCTCGAGCCGGTAGCGGAGCGACCGGAAGCTGATCCCGAGCAGCCGGCGGCCGCCGTCTTGTTGCCGCCCGCCTGCTCCAGGGCGGCGACGATGCGCTTGCGCTCGATCTCGTGCAGCGGTGGAGTCCAGCTCGGCGGTTTCATTGAGCTCGCCGTCGAACGCCGACTCCTGGGCGCGCGCAGCTGCAGATCGCCGACGCCGATTACGGCGCCTTCGCACAGGGTCATTGCCCGCTCGAGTATGTTCTCCAGCTCGCGCACGTTGCCCGGAAAGGCATACGCCCGCAGCGCCCGCAGCGCCTCCTCGGAAAGCTGCGGCCTGGGAACGCCGTTGTCGCGCGCGAGGCGAGTGACGATAAAGTCCACCAGCAGCGGTATGTCGTCGGCGCGCTCCCGCAGCGGCGGCACGTGCACCTCGATGACGTTGATGCGGTAATAGAGGTCCTGCCGGAAACTGCCGGCCGTCACCATCGCCGCAAGATTCTTGTGCGTGGCGCTCAGGATGCGCACGTCCACCTTCACCTCGGTCTGCGCGCCCACCGGCCGCACCGCGCGCTCCTGGATGGCGCGCAGCAGCTTCACCTGCGTCGAAAGCGGCAGGTCGGCCACCTCGTCGAGAAACAGCGTCCCGCCCTGTGCGCTCTGAAACAACCCGGGCTTGTCGGCAACTGCGCCGGTGAAGCTGCCCTTCTTGTGACCGAAGAGCTCGCTCTCGATGAGATCGTGCGGGATGGCGCCGCAGTTCACGGGCACGAATGACTGGCTCGCGCGCGGGCCCTGCTCGTGAATCATCTGAGCCACCAGCTCCTTGCCGGTCCCGGACTCGCCGCTGATGTACACGGGCGCCTGGCTGCGCGCGAGCTTGGCGATCTTGGCGCGCAGCTCGCGCACGCTCCCCGACTCGCCGATCAGGGTCGAGCGGCCGGCCTCCTGTCGCTGGTCGTTCAGCCTGAGCGCTGTCTCCACCAGGCGACGCAGGACCGAGAGGTCCACGGGCTTGGTGACGAAATCGAAGGCCCCGCTCTTCAGCGCCTGGATGGCCGACTCCATATTGCCGTGGGCCGTGATCATCGCCACCGGCAGATTTGGGTGATTGCCCTGAATGTGCGCGACCAGATCCAGGCCGTTGCCGTCCGGAAGCTTCATGTCCGTCAGGCACAGGTGGAACCCGCCGCGCTTCAGCAGATCGCGAGCCTCGGCAAGATTCGCCGCCGCAACGCTGTCGACTCCCATGCGTGTCAGCGTGATGGCGAGCAGCTCCCGGATATCCGGCTCGTCATCGACAATCAGCGCTGTCGGCTGTTTGCTCACTGCTTCCCCGAATATTTCGATCTGTCCCGATGCAGCACGGTGGATTTCGGCACACTGGCATCAAGTCGATTTGAGTATACGTATCCGGCGCCGAGCAGGGTGAATTGCCGTTCTCGCACGGGGCGTCCGCGGCGCTGCGACGCTAGGCTTCCGTCAACTGCTGGCGCGCCGGATGTGCGAAGTTTATACGGAATCGGCACCCCCCGGGGGTGTTCGCCTCCAGCCGCAGCGAGGCCTGGTTCGCCTCGCACAGCTCGTTGGCGATGTACAGTCCCAGGCCCGTGCCCTTGGCCTCGGTGGTCGCGAACGGCTCGAAGATCCGCTCCACGAACTCCGCTGGGATACCCGTGCCGTGATCGACGACGTCGAGGAACGGGCGTCCGGATCGCCGATCGATGCCCGCGCGCAGCTCGATGAGCGGCGCTCCGCGGCTGTAGCGCAGGGCATTTTCGCAGAGGTTCCAGAGCACCTGCTGGCACTGCCCCCGATCCATGCGCACGGTCAGATTGCCGGGCTCGATCGCGACGGTCACGGCATCGCTGCCGAGATCATGCCGCTCCAGGAACTCCCGCACGTAGCCCTCGAGCCAGGGCTTGAGCTCGAACGCCTCCGGCACCGGCATCTCCCGCCGCGCGAGGTTCATGACGTTCTCGACGATGGCGTTCACGCGTTGCGCGTGGTCGCGGATGATCTCGGTGAGACGCTGGTCCTCCTTGCCGTGCGTGTCGGACTCCTCGAGCAGCTGCGCGGCATGGCTGATGGCCCCCAGCGGGTTGCGGATCTCGTGGGCGATGCTTGCCACCAGCCGGCCGAGCGAGGCGAGCTTCAGCTGCTGCGCGCGCTGGCGGAGCATGGCATCGTCCTCCAGGAACACCAGCGCACCCTCCTGGCCGCCGCCACCGAGGGCGCTGAACGCCACGGTCAGATCCACGCCCCGCCCGTGTATGGGCATGGAGATATTGCGCCCGTCCGCGCGCCACATCTCGTAGCGGCGCCCGATCTCGGGCAGGAGCTCCGTCAACGTCTGCCCCTCGGCGCTATGCCCCGTGCCCAGCAGTCTGGCCGCCGAGGCGTTCATCAACCGCACCCGCCGGTCGCCGTCGATGGCCAGGATACCCGAGCGCATGCGCTGCACGATGTGCTCGTTGAGGCGCTCCAGGCTGGCCAGCGCCGCCGCGCGCTGGCGCGCCAGCGCCTCGCTCTCGCGCACGCGGCGCGCGGACACGTATGCCAGCAGCGAGGCGGCGAAAAAGGTGATGCCGAGCAGCCCGGCCTGGGTGTAGTTGACGACCGGCAGCTTGTTGACCGCGGCGGCATAGATCTCCTCGGCGAGCACGGCGATCGACGCGATCGCGGCGAACGCCAATGCATGCCGCCCCGTGGCGAGAATGCTCGCGCCCACGATGGTGACCACCAGCAGCATGCCCAGTCCGCTGGTCACCCCGCCGCTGCTGAACATCATGACGACCACGGCGGCGGTATCGAGCGCCACCAGCGCGTAGGTCAGTGCGATCTGAGTGGCGTAGCGCCGCTCGATGAACACCTGCATCGCGATGGTGCCGGCAAAGTAGACGAGCACCGCCACCGCGAACAGTTCCTGGTCGACGGCGCCCAGCGGCGGCGGCAAGGTCTTGGCCAGCACGAAAACCGAGAACAGCCCGGTCAGGACGAGCCGGTAGATGTTGAAATAGCGCAGGGCGCGCCATCCCGTCGTCTCGGCGGCCGCGCCGCGCGCGGCCCCGCTGGCATCGGCGAACGCGGCGAGGCCGGTCATCCCGCCCGTGGGCCGGCGTTGAGGTGTTCCAGCGAGCAGTAGTGCTGCCCGCCGCGCTCGAGAGCCTCGTGCGCCGGGACGTGGGTGCCGCAATGGGCGCAGCGCACGAGCGGGACGGTCGTGGAGCCCTTGCGGTCGGTCACGGACCGCCGTGTTGCGGAACGCCACAAGCGGAACGCGATCCAGGCCACCGCCAGTACAATCAGCCAACGAAGCAGGTAGCTCATGGCGCTTCACCGTCTATGATTAGTGGGGTGCGCGGCGCTCCGCCCCTCTGACAGAACGATCGGCCCCGCCGCCGCGGGCGGGAACCGTCAACGATCAGAAAGAACGAGGTCATGAATCTCCACGAATACCAGTCCAAGCAGCTGTTCGCAGAATATGGCATCCCGGTCCCGGCCGGCAAACCGGCGCACTCCATCCACGAGGCCCTGGCCAACGCCTCGGCGGTCAAGGGGCAGGGTCATGGATGGATCGTCAAGGCGCAGGTCCACGCCGGCGGCCGCGGCAAGGCCGGCGGGGTGCGCATCGCCAGCAGCCGCGAGCAGCTCGAGCACATCGTTCACGACATGCTGGGCAAGCGCCTGGTGACCCGCCAGTCCGGTCCGGCAGGCCAGCCGGTCAGCTGCGTGCTGGTGGAGGCGACGACCGATATCGCGCGGGAGATCTATTTGGCGATGCTCGTCGACCGTTCGGCGCGGCGCATCGCCATCATGACCTCCCCGGCCGGCGGCATGGACATCGAGGAGGTGGCGGCCAAGGAACCGGAGAAGATCTTCACGCTCAGCGTCGATCCGGTGCTCGGCCTGATGGGTTACCAGTGCCGCCGCGTCGGCTTCTTCCTCGGCTTCGACGAGAAGCAGCGGGGACAGCTGACCGCGATCCTCAACGCCATGTATCGCCTGTTCATCGACAAGGACTTGAGCCTCATCGAGATCAATCCCCTGGTGGTGACCAAGCAGGGCGACGTGCAGGCGCTCGATGCGAAGATCAACATCGATGACAATGCGCTGTTCCGGCAGCCGGCGCTCGAGCAGTGGCGGGATCCCACCCAGGAGGATCCCAAGGAGTCCCATGCCAAGCGATTCGATCTGAACTACGTGACCATGAACGGCAACATCGCCTGCATGGTCAACGGCGCCGGGCTGGCGATGGCCACCATGGACATCATCCAGCTGCACGGCGGGGAGCCGGCGAATTTCCTAGACGTCGGCGGCGGCACCAACGCCGAGAAGGTGACCGAGGCGTTCAAGCTCGTCGTCTCCGATGAAAAGGTGAAGGCGATCCTGGTGAACATCTTCGGCGGCATCGTCCGCTGCGATCTCATCGCCGAGGGCATCATCAACGCCGTACGCGAGGTGGGCGTGAGCGTCCCGGTGGTCGCGCGCCTGGAGGGCACCAATGTCGAACAGGGCTATGCCCTGCTCGCTGCCAGCAAGCTGCCCATCATCACGGCCAGCGATCTCGATGACGCCGCGGAGAAGGCGGTCGCCGCGGCAAGGAGCAAGTGAATGTCGATACTCGTCAACAAGAACACCAAGGTCATCTGCCAGGGATTCACCGGCCACCAGGGCACCTTCCACTCCCGGCAGGCGCTGGAGTACGGCACGAAGGTGGTCGGCGGCGTGACGCCGGGTCGCGGCGGCAGCGAGCACCTCGGCCTGCCGGTATTCAACACGGTGCATGACGCGGTCGCGGCGACGGGCGCGGAGGCCACCATGATCTTCGTGCCGCCGGCCTACGCGGCGGAGGCCATCGTCGAAGCCGCCGATGCCGGCATCAAGGTGATCGCCTGCATCACGGAGGGCATACCGGTCATCGACATGGTCAAGGTCAAGGCAGCGCTCGCGCGCTATCCGCAGACGCGACTCATCGGACCGAACTGCCCCGGCGTGATCACCCCCGGCGAATGCAAGATTGGCATCATGCCCGGCAAGATCCACACCCCCGGCCGCATCGGCATCGTCTCGCGCTCCGGTACGCTGACCTACGAGGCAGTGCATCAGACGACGCGCGCCGGCCTGGGTCAGAGCACCTGCGTCGGGATCGGGGGGGACCCCATCCACGGCATGAACTTCATCGATTGCCTGGCCCTGTTCCAGGCCGACCCAGGCACCGAGGGCATCATCATGGTCGGCGAGATCGGCGGCAACGCCGAGGAGGACGCCGCCGAGTTCATCGCGAAGAACGTGACCAAGCCGGTCGTCGCCTACATCGCCGGCGTCACCGCGCCCCCGGGCAAGCGCATGGGGCACGCCGGCGCCATCGTCTCGGGCGGCAAGGGCACCGCAGCCGGGAAATTCGCGGCGCTCGAGGCTGCAGGCGTGAGCACCGTGCGTTCCCCCGCCCAGCTCGGCGCCGCCATCGCCCGGCGTCTCGGCCGCTAACCTCCCGCCATGCAGGTCTCTGCCGGCGTGCACGCTCGCCCGCGCCGGCAGCGGTTCTGTAATATGGCGGCATGAAGAAAAAAGCCGCCGTGCGCGTGGCCCTCGCACAGATCAACCTGCTGGTGGGCGACGTGCAGGGCAACACTGCGCGCGTCATCGACTGGGCGGGGAGGGCCAGGCAGCAGGGTGCGGCCCTCGTCGCCTTTCCCGAGCTCACGCTGACCAGTTATCCGCCCGAGGATCTGCTGCTGCGCAAGGGCCTCTACGGACAGATCGACAAGGCCCTGGCTGAGATCTGCGAGGCGGTCCGGGATATCGATGTCGTCCTGGGCTATCCGCAGCGCACCGCGCGCGGCCTGCACAACACCTGCTCGGTCATCCGCAACGGCCGCGTCATCGCGACCTATCACAAGCAGCACCTGCCCAATTACAGCGTGTTCGATGAGAAGCGCTATTTCGTCGCGGGCGACAAGCCATGCGTGTTCGACCTGCACGGGATCCCCACGGCCGTGACCATCTGCGAGGACCTGTGGGTCCACGGCACCTGTTTCCAGGCGCGCGCCGTCGGCGCGCGGCTGATGCTGAACATCAACGGCTCGCCCTACCACCTCGGCAAGACGCACGCGCGCGAGGAGATCCTGCAGGCAGCGGTTCGCGAGGGCCGCATGCCGGTGCTGTACCTGAACCTGGTCGGGGGTCAGGACGAGCTCGTGTTCGACGGTGGCTCGATGGCGCTGGACGCCAGGGGCGAGGTCGTCGCGCGCGCGCCGGAATTCAGGGAGTCGCTGGAGATGATCGAGCTCACCGGCACGCCCGAGGCGGTCACCGTGAACGGAACCAGGGTGGCGCCGTTGCCGGACGAGGAGAGCGTGTATACGGCGCTGGTCACGGGCGTACGCGACTACGTCGGCAAGAATCGCTTCAAGGGGGCGATCATCGGTCTGTCCGGCGGCATCGACTCGGCGCTGACGCTTGCCGTCGCGGTCGATGCCCTCGGCGCCGACGCCGTCGAGGGCGTGCTGATGCCTTCGCGCTACACCGCGCCGATGAGCATCGAGGACGCGCGCGCGGAGGCCGGGGCGCTCGGCGTGCGACATCACATCGTCTCCATCGAGCAGCCGTTCACCGCCTTCGGCGAGGCGCTGAAGGAACGCTTCGCCGGCCTTGCCGCCGATACCACGGAGGAGAATATCCAGGCCCGCTGCCGCGGGATCATCCTGATGGCGATCTCCAACAAGACCGGCAAGATCGTCCTGACGACGGGGAACAAGAGTGAGATGGCCTGCGGGTATGCGACGCTCTACGGCGACATGGCCGGCGGCTTCGCGCCGCTGAAGGACGTGCCGAAGATGCTCGTCTACCGTCTCGCCAGGTACCGCAATGGCCTCGGGCACGTCATCCCGCAGCGAGTCTTCGATCGGCCCCCGACCGCCGAGCTGCGCGAGAACCAGACCGATCAGGACAGCCTGCCGCCCTATCCCGTGCTCGATGCGATCCTGGAGCGCTACGTCGAGCACGACCAGCCGCCCGAGGAGATCGTCGCCGCCGGCTACGATGCCGCGACCGTCAAGCGGGTGGTGCGCATGGTCGACCGCAACGAATACAAGCGCCGCCAGGCCGCGCCTGGCGTGAAGATCTCGGTACGGGCGTTCGGCCGCGACCGGCGCTACCCGATCACCTCCGGCTATTCCGAGGTGCCGGTGGATTCGTGATTCGTGATTCGTGATTCGTGATTCGTGATTCGTGATTCGTGATTCGAAAATGGCGACCGGCGGGTCCCGGATCACCATTCACCATTCACCAATCACGGCTCACCGCCCCTTCAGCGGATCACGGCCTCGCGCGCCTCCTGCAGGCCCGGGTGATTGGGGAAGTTCAGCTCCAGAACGCGCAGGGCGTCGTCGGCGAGATCCTCCATGCCGAGGATCCGATACGCCTTGGCCATGATGGTCAGCGCCTCCGGCATCGCCGGGGCCTGCTGATAGTTCTCCACCACGTAGCGGGCGCGATTGGCGGCCGCGACGTAGGCCTCGCGCCGCATGTAGTACTTGGCGACGTTGACCTCGTGCTGCGCCAGGATGTTGCGCAGGTAGACCATGCGCAGGCGCGCGTCCTCCACGTAGATGCTGTTCGGGTAACGCTTCACCAGCTCGGAGAAATCGTTGAACGACTGCGCTGCCGCGCCCGGATCGCGCTGCGAGGGATCCGTCGGCAGGTAGCGCTCGACCAGCCCCTGCTGGCCTTGGTTGAAATTGGCGAGCCCCTTCAGATAGAAGGCGTAGTCGACGCCCTCGCTGTTCGGGTACAGCTTGATGTAGCGGTCGCAGGCCGCCACCGCCGAGGCCCCCTCCTCCTGCTTGAAATAGGCGTAGGCGAGGTCGAGTTGCGCCTGCTGCGCGTGCGGCCCGAATGGATGGCGCGCCTGCAGCTTTTCGTAGAGTTCCACCGCCCTCTGGTAAGATCCGGAATCGAGCTCGGCCTTCGCCTCGTTGTAGAGCCTGTCCTCCGCCCACTTTTCGGTCTCGTCGCCCTTGTCCCGGAAATACGAACAGCCGCTGCCGGCGAACGCGAAAGCAATGATGAGAAATACTGCTATGAACCTCTGCAGCACCTGGTTGACCTCGGGTGATAAGTGGCGGGCATTGTAGCCGATCCGGCTTCGATAGACGCGCGCCCTGCATGAACGCCGAGCCCCCGCCGATCCTCGAGGCGATCGTGCCTGCCGAGCTGGCCGGCCAGCGGTTGGACCGCGTGCTCGCCACCCTGTTCCCGGATTTTTCCCGCAGCCGCCTGAAAGAGTGGATCGAGGCCGAACGCGTGAGCGTGGACGGCCGCCCCTGCCGCCCGCGCGATCCGGTACGCGGCGGCGAGAGCGTGCTGGTGCAAACGAGCCTCGAGGCGCAGGCGGACTGGCAGCCACAGGCGCTGGCGGCGCTCAACATCGTCCACTGCGACGATGACCTGATCGTCATCGACAAGCCCGCCGGTGTCGTCGTCCATCCCGGCGCGGGCAACGCGGGGGCGACGCTCGCCAACGCGCTGCTCCATGATTTCCCCGAGGTCGCCAACCTGCCGCGCGCCGGCATTGTTCATCGCATCGACAAGGACACCTCCGGGCTGCTGGTCGTGGCACGCTCGCCGCGCGCGCACACGCAGCTCATCCGCCAGCTCCAGGATCGCAGCGTTTCGCGCGACTACGAGGCGATTGTGAACGGCGTCCTCATCAGCGGCGGCACCGTCGATGCGCCGATCGATCGTAGTCCGCGCGACCGCACGCGCATGGCCGTGGTCGAGGGCGGGCGCGAGGCGATCACGCATTACCGCATTGCCGAGCGCTTTCGCGCCCACACCCTCCTGCGGGTGAAGCTTCAGACGGGCCGCACGCATCAGATCCGCGTGCACATGGCCCACATCGGCCATCCGCTGCTGGGCGACCCGGTCTATGGCGGCCGCCTGCGGCTGCCTCGCGGCGCCACGCCGGCATTGGCCGAGGCGCTGCGCGGGTTCAGGCGCCAGGCCCTGCACGCCGCAGGCCTCGCTCTCATCCATCCCGGCACCGGCGAAGCGATGTCCTGGACCTCTCCCCTGCCCGCCGACATGCGGGCCCTGCTCGCCACACTGCGGGCCGACGCGACCAGCGCCTGACGATGACTGGGCCCGGGCTGATCACCATAGATGCCGACTGGCCAGCGCCGCCGCACGTGCTGGTCAGAACCACGACCCGCTGCGGCGGCATCAGCGAACCGCCGTACGAGTCGCTCAACCTCGCCACGCACGTGGGCGACGATCCGGAGCGCGTATGCGCCAATCGCGCCCGGGTGCGCGAGGCGCTCCGTCTGCCCTCCGTCCCGGCCTGGCTGGAACAGCATCACGGTACGAGGGTCATCGACCTGGAGCAGGACGACGAGCGGCGCGCCGACGGCTCGTACACACGCGATGAAGGCGTTGTCTGCGCCATCCTGACAGCCGACTGCCTTCCGATCGTCATCACGGATCGCTCCGGCGCCGAGCTCACCGCGCTCCACGGCGGCTGGCGCGGGCTCGCCGCCGGCATCATCGACGCCGGGCTGGCCCGCATGCGGGCGCCGCGAGGCGAATTGATCGCCTGGCTGGGGCCCGCCATCGGCGCCCAGCGCTACGAGGTCGGCGAGGAGGTCCTGGACGCGTTCGCCCGGGAGGAACCTCGCCTGGGCAGCGCCTTCGCCCCAACCCGTCCCGGCCATTATCGCTGCGACCTTTACGCCATTGCGCGCGCCGCGCTCCATGCCCGGGGCGTGACCAGCGTTCACGGCGGCTCGCACTGTACCTACCGCGACGCCGCGCGTTTCTACTCTTACCGGCGCGATGGCGGCAACGGCCGCGATACCGGCCGCATGGCCACGCTCGCATGGATAGCGCCCGCCGGGCGCCGAACCGTTATACTCCCGCGCAAATAACAATGCGGCCGCAGATCCCTGACCCGGTCCATAAATGACACTGCTCGCGTGGATCCTCGTTTTCTCCCTGCTCGGGGGCGTACTGAGCGTGCTGGCCGCCGCCACGCTGCTCATCGTTCCTCCCGGCTTGCGCGATCGCACCATGCCGCACATGGTGAGCTTCGCCACCGGCGCGTTGCTGGGCGCGGCGTTTCTGGGCCTGCTGCCGGAGGCCCTCGAGGGCGCCGGTTACGACAACCTGCACGCCGTGACCGGGGCGGTGCTGGGCGGCCTGCTGCTGTTCTTCGTGCTGGAAAAACTCGTGCTCTGGCGCCACTGCCACGAGGATCATTGCGAAGGCCACGGACACGATGCCCACGCGGGCAACCGGCGGCGGTCCACGGGGGCCTTGATCATCGTCGGCGACGGTCTGCACAACTTCGTCGACGGCGTGCTGATCGGCGCGGCGTTCATGACCGACATCTCACTCGGCATCGTCACCGCCCTGGCCGTGGCTGCGCACGAGATCCCGCAGGAGGTCGGCGATTTCGTCATCCTGATCCACAGCGGCTACAGTCGCGCCCGCGCCTTCGTGCTGAACGTGCTTTCCAGCCTGACCACCGTGGTCGGCGCACTGCTCGCCTACCTGGGACTGTCGCCGGACAGCGCGGCGCTGCCCTACGTCATCGCCGTCGCGGTGGCGAGCTTCATCTACATCGCCGTCAGCGATCTCATCCCGGGCCTGCACCGGCGCACGGACCTGCCCGGTGGCATCAAGCAGGTGGTGCTGATAGCCGCGGGGGTGGCCGTCATCGCGCTGGCCGCCGAGTTCCTGCACGCCCACGGCGGTTGAGAGGAAGACCGCCGTCCGGGGTATCGTCGGAGGCGGGTGGTGCTCGTGACTGGTCATTCGTGATTCGTGATTGGTGGTTCGCCTGTGCAATGCGAGCCCTCGGGACCGCCGCCGAATCGCGAGGCACGGATGCCGAGTTACCCCGCCTGTGCCCGATGGCCTCCGGCCCGGCGGGCTTGATCCGCGTCACCTGGAGCCTCGCCCGAACCTTGAAACCGCATCCCCACGGCCCCATGTTTGCCAGCACTTGAGTCCACCCGTATTCGGAGCAACGCATGCGCATCGACAAGATGACCACGAAATTCCAGACCGCGCTCGCCGATGCGCAAAGCCTGGCGATAGGCCGCGATCACCAGTTCATGGAGCCCGTGCACCTGCTCGCCGCGCTCATCGACCAGGACGGTGGCAGCACCCGCGCCCTGCTGCAGCAGGCCGGCGTGGACGTCAGCGGCCTGCGGGCGGCGCTGGCGCAGTCGCTGGAGCGGCTGCCACGGGTGGAGGGCACGGCCGGCGATGTCCATCCGTCCAATGACCTGGTACGGCTGCTGAACCTCTGCGACAAATACGCCCAGAAGCGCAAGGACCAGTACATCTCCAGCGAGATGTTCCTGCTCGCCGTCGCCGAGGACAAGGGGCAGGCGGGCGAGATGCTGCGCAAGTTCGGCGGCGGCAAGGAGCGCCTGGAGAAGGCCATCGACGCCGTGCGCGGCGGCGAGAAGGTCACCGATGCCAATGCCGAGGAGACCCGGCAGGCGCTGGAGAAGTACACCATCGATCTCACCGCGCGCGCCGAGCAGGGCAAGCTCGACCCCGTCATCGGACGCGATGACGAGATCCGCCGCACCATCCAGGTGCTGCAGCGGCGCACGAAGAACAACCCCGTGCTCATCGGCGAACCCGGCGTGGGCAAAACCGCGATCGTCGAAGGACTGGCCCAGCGCATCGTGAACAACGAGGTGCCCGAAGGCCTGCGCGGCCGCCGCGTACTCGCCCTGGACATGGGCGCGCTCATCGCCGGCGCCAAGTTCCGCGGCGAGTTCGAAGAGCGCCTCAAGGGCGTGCTCAAGGACTTGGCCAAGCAGGAAGGCAACGTGATCCTGTTCATCGACGAGTTGCACACGATGGTGGGCGCGGGCAAGGCCGAGGGCGCCATGGACGCCGGCAACATGCTCAAGCCCGCGCTCGCCCGCGGCGAGCTGCACTGCATCGGCGCCACCACCCTGGACGAGTACCGCAAGTACATCGAAAAGGACGCGGCGCTCGAGCGCCGCTTCCAGAAGGTGCTGGTCAACGAACCGACAGTGGAGGACACCATCGCCATCCTGCGCGGCCTGAACGAGAAGTACGAGGTCCACCACGGTGTCGAGATCACCGATCCGGCGATCGTCGCCGCCGCCACGCTCTCGCACCGCTACATCACCGACCGGCAGCTGCCTGACAAGGCCATCGATCTCGTCGATGAGGCCGCCTCGCGCATCCGCATGGAGATCGACTCCAAGCCGGAGCAGATGGACAAGCTCGATCGCCGCCTCGTGCAGCTGAAGATGGAGCGCATGGCGCTCGCCAAGGAGACCGACGAGGCCTCGCGCAAGCGCCTCGCCGCCCTGGAGGAGGAGATCACGCGCGTGCAGCGCGAGTACTCCGACATGGAGGAGATCTGGAAGGCCGAGAAGGCCGCGCTGCACGGCACCCAGCACATCAAGGAGAAGCTCGAGCACGCGCGCCAGGAGTTCGAGGCCGCGCGCCGCACCGGCGATCTGGAACGCATGTCCAAGCTGCGCTATGGACTCATCCCGGAGCTCGAGAAACAGCTCGACATGGCCGGACAGGCGGAGATGTCGGACATGAGGCTGCTGCGCAACAAGGTCACCGAGGAGGAGATTGCCGAGGTGGTCTCGAAGTGGACGGGGATCCCGGTCTCCAAGATGCTCGAAGGCGAGCGCGAAAAGCTGCTGCGCATGGAGGAGGCGCTGCACGCCCGCGTCATCGGCCAGGACCAGGCGGTCAAGGCGGTCTCGGATGCGATCCGCCGCGCGCGCGCGGGCCTCTCGGATCCGAACAAGCCCTACGGGTCGTTCCTGTTCCTGGGCCCCACCGGCGTGGGCAAGACGGAGCTTTGCAAATCACTCGCCGCCTTCCTGTTCGACACCGAGGAGGCGATGGTCCGCATCGACATGTCCGAGTATATGGAAAAGCACACGGTGGCCCGGCTCATCGGCGCGCCACCCGGATATGTCGGCTACGAGGAGGGCGGTCAACTGACCGAGACCGTGCGGCGCCGCCCCTACGCCGTCATCCTGCTGGACGAGGTGGAAAAGGCGCACCCGGACGTGTTCAACGTGCTGCTGCAGGTGCTCGACGACGGGCGGCTGACCGACGGCCAGGGCCGCACGGTGGACTTCCGCAACACCGTCGTGGTGATGACCTCGAACCTGGGATCGCATCTCATCCAGGAGATGGCGGGACGCGAGACTTACGAGACCATGAAGGAGGCGGTGATGGAGATCGTCGGCAAGCAGTTCCGCCCCGAGTTCGTCAACCGCATCGACGAGGTGGTGGTCTTCCACGGCCTGGAGGCGGCGCAGATCCGCGCAATCGCTGCGCTGCAGGTCAACCGTCTGCGCGAGCGGTTGAAGGCGCAGAACATCGAGCTCGCGGTGAGCGAGACCGCGCTCGACAAGCTCGGCAAGACTGGCTTCGATCCGGTGTACGGCGCGCGCCCCCTGAAGCGCGCGATCCAGGCGCACCTGGAGACACCGCTGGCGAGCAAGCTGCTGGCCGGGGAATTCCACCCCGGCGATACGATCACCGTGGACGTCGCCGACGACGCGCTGGTCTTCGCGAGGAGCCGCGCCGCGGCCGCACCGCCGCTGCGCGCCGTGCCGCCGAAACACTGATCGCGCCGCCGGCGGCGCGCCTGCCCCGGCACACCCGGTAGCGGGCGGGCGCGGATGCAGGTGCCCCCGGCACCGCCAGGGCACTTGCGCGGTCCCGGGCGCAGGCGCAGGCCGCGCACGCGGCGCGGGCGCTTCAGAGCGGCGGAATGCGCAGGACCTGCCCCGGATAGATCTTGTCCGGGTGCTTCAGCATCGGCCGGTTGGCCTCGAAGATGACGTTGTACTTGTTGGCGTCACCGTAGTGTTGCTTCGAGATCTTCGACAGGGTGTCTCCTTTCACCACGGTGTAGAACGTCGCGGAAGGGGCCTCCGCCGGTTCGGGGTCGGGCGCGCTGTCGAGCACGGATCTTGACGGTGCCGCCGGCTGCGGCGTCGCTTCAGGGGCCGCGGCGCTCGGCGCCGTGGCCGGAGTCGCGGCCGGCGCGGCCGCGACCGGCGGCTCGCCAATCTTTATGCGATCGTCGACCTTCTCGACGCCCTCGATGTTGCCCGCGGCGACGATGGCCTTCTCCTTGTCGGCCAGCGTCTTTGCATAGCCGATGAGCGACACCATCTTCTCCTTCTGATGGGCCACCACGGCCAAGGGTTTCAGGTTCAGGCCTAGCGCGAGGATGTGCTCGAGCACCTTCTTCTCGTCGATCTCACTGCTGCCGAACAGTTTCTCGCCGGCAGCGGCAACGAAGCTGAATAGTCCCATGTCATTCTCCTCTTCCGGTTGGGCCGATTGGCGACGCGCGCCTGTCACCGCTCGCCGCCAACCCCGGGGGCGCCGCTGGCCGCGGTGGCACGGGCGTTCAGGCCCGCGCCGGGGCCGCTCCCTTTCGCTCGGTGCCAGCGTCCGCTACAGTTGGCCGCAACCACGACAGCGATTCCCATGCACGAACCCCATCGCGCGATCCACCGTCACCCGCTGTTCAAGGAGCTGGAGATCAGACGGGGACGCCACAGTTGGCTGCTCACGGGCCTCGTTCTGGTCGCCTACTTCGCGTTCATCCTGACCGTCGCCTTTGCGCCCCACTGGCTGGCGATACCGATCCGCGAGGGCTCTTCGATCAGCTGGGGCATACCGATCGGGCTGCTGCTCATCGTGCTGAGCTTCGTGCTGACCGGCGTGTATGTACACCGCTCCAACGTCGTGTTCGACCCCCTCACCCGACGCCTACTCGAAGTGGCGAGAGATGACCCGGACCGGGAATAGAACCGACGGATCGTCGCCGCACGTCGCGGATCGATTGCGCGGCCCGGGCTGGCGGTGCGCCGTGCCGCTGCTGCTGTGCGCACTGAACCCGGAGCTGGTGCTCGCCGCGCCGCAGGCGGCGACCGCACAGCCTGCCACCACGACGGCGCTCGCGATGTTCGCGGCGTTCGTGGCCGCGACGCTTGTCATCACTTACTGGGCGGCGCGCCGCACGCGCACCACCCGCGATTTCTATGCCGCGGGCGGCCGCATCACCGGGCTGCAGAACGGTCTGGCGATTGCCGGCGATTACATGTCGGCGGCGTCCTTCCTCGGCATCTCGGGACTGGTGTTCGCCACCGGCTTCGACGGGCTGCTGTATTCGATCGGATTTCTGGTCGGCTGGCCCATCATCCTGTTCCTGCTCGCCGAGCGGCTGCGCAACCTGGGCAAGTACACCTTCGCGGACGCCGTGTCCTACCGCCTGCAGGCGCTGCCGATACGCAGCCTCGCCGCCAGCGGCACGCTCGCTGTCGTGCTGCTCTATCTCATCGCGCAGATGGTCGGCGCCGGTCAGCTCATCCAGGTGCTCTTCGGCCTGCCGTACGCCACCGCCGTGATGCTGGTCGGCGTGTTGATGGTGATGTACGTGATATTCGGCGGCATGCTGGCGACCACCTGGGTGCAGATCATCAAGGCCGTTCTGCTGCTCACCGGGGCGACCTTCATGGCGCTGGCAGTCATGGCGAAAGTCGGATTCTCCCTCGAGTCACTGTTCAGCCAGGCCATCGCCGCACACCCCGAGGGCAACGCGATCATGGCGCCCGGGGGCCTGGTGTCGGATCCCGTCTCCGCGATCTCGCTCGGCCTGGCGCTGATGTTCGGGACCGCCGGCCTGCCGCACATCCTGATGCGCTTCTTCACCGTGAAGGATGCACGCGAGGCCCGGCGCTCGGTCTTCTTCGCCACCGGTTTCATCGGCTATTTCTACATCCTCACCTTCGTGATCGGTTTCGGCGCCATCCTGCTGGTGGGCACGAATCCCGCCTTTCTCGACGCGCAGGGAGGGCTGCGGGGCGGCAGCAACATGGCGGCCGTGCATCTCGCCAAGGCGGTGGGCGGCGACGTGTTCCTGGGTTTCATCTCCGCGGTGGCCTTCGCGACCATACTCGCGGTCGTCTCCGGCCTCACCCTTGCCGGGGCGTCGGCCCTCTCGCACGACCTCTACGCCAGCGTCTTCCGGCACGGCCGCACCAGCGACGTGGAGGAGATCCTCGTCTCGCGGGTGGCCACACTCGCGCTGGGCGTGCTCGCGATCCTGCTCGGCATCGTCTTCGAGAAACAGAACGTCGCCTACATGGTGGGCCTGGCGTTCGCCATCGCCGCCAGTGTGAACTTTCCGGTACTTCTTCTGGCGATGTACTGGCGCGGGCTGACCACGCGCGGGGCCACGGTCGGCGGCTTCGCCGGCCTCGCGGCCGCCGTGCTCTGCATGCTGCTTGGGCCGACGATCTGGGTAGAGGTGCTGGGCAACGAGCGGGCGATCTTCCCCTACAAGCATCCGGCGCTGTTCTCGATGCTGGTCTCCTTCGCCGTCACCTGGCTCTTCTCCCGCGTCGATCGCGGCGCACAGGCGCGCGCGGAGGCGGCGCTGTTCGACGCGCAGTACGTGCGCGCGCAGACCGGTCTCGGCGCGGAAACGGCGCGCGGGCATTGAAACGGCCGGCGAAGGAAGACCTTGCCTGCCCGCGTAGCGGCGGACATTCCGCCGCAGACGAACGGTCAACCGCCGCCAAGCGCCCGCAGGCGCTGGCGCACCTCGCCGGCGAGGCGGCGACTGACCGCCACCCGGTCCGGCACGCCGCGCAGGACCACCACCATCTCCCCGTCATCTAGCCTTTGCAGAGCCGCGACGTAGTCGATGGCCACCAGGGCGTTGCGGTGCACGCGCAGGAAACGCTGAGAAAACTCGGTCTCCAGCGACTTCAGCGAGTCCTCGATCAGGATCCGCCCCTCCGGCCAGACCGCCTCCACGTACTTCTGGTCCGCGTGCAGATAACGGATTTCCGCGACCGGGACCAGCTGCAGCCGTCCCTTTACCACCGCGCCCAGGTGCGTGCGCGCGCCGGCCGCGGGCAGCGCCTCACGCCGCAGGGCGGCGAGCCCGCGCGCGCGATCGAGGGCCGCGGCGAGTCTCTCGGCACGGATCGGCTTGAGGAGATAGTCGATGGCATTGGCCTCGAAGGCCGCCAGTGCATGGTCGCCAAAGGCGGTCGCGAACACCACCGCCGGGGGACTGGCGAGCGTCCGGAGGTGGCGCGCGACCTCCAGTCCGTCCATGCCCGGCATGCGTATGTCGAGCAGCACCAGGTCCGGTTTCAGATTCTGCACGGCATCGATGGCACCGAGTCCGTCGCCGGCCTCGCCGATGACCTCGTCGCGGCCGAGCTCGGCAACGAGGCTGCGCACCCGCTCGCGCGCCAGCGGCTCGTCGTCAACGATCAGGATGCGCATGGGCCAGATCCGCGGTCTGCCAGTACGGGAAGGCGAGCACGATGCGGTAACTGCCGCTGCGAGTCTCGACCTCGCTGCCGCCGGCATCCCCGAAAAATGACCGCAGGCGCGCAAGCACGTTCTCCTGCGCCATGCGATTGCCGTCGCGAGGCGAGCGCGGTGCGCCATCGGGCAGCGGATTGTCGATGAGAATGCGCAGTGACTCCCCCTGCACCTCGCCCGCGATACGCACCACCCCGCCGTCCGGCCGCGGTTCCACCCCGTGATAGACGGCATTCTCGACGAGCGGCTGCAGGGTCAGGGCCGGCAGCACGGCGTCGGACGGCAAAGTATCCACGTCCCACTGCACCCGCAACCGCTCCCCGAGGCGCAGTGCCTCGATGTCCAGATACTGCCGGCACAGCCGCAGTTCCTCGCCCAGGGTCAGGTGCGACCTGGCATCGGCGAGGCTGGCCCGGAAAAGGTCGGCCAGGTCTTCCACGGCCTTCTCGGCCGCCGCCGGGCGCACCCGCGTGAGGCTGGCGATCGTGTTCATGCAGTTGAAAAGGAAATGGGGGCGGATACGGGCCTGCAAGGCCTCGAACCGGGCCAGGGCCTCGGACTTCACGCGTCGCTGCCATTGATGCTGGACGTAGAAGTAGCGCAGCAGGAAGGCGGTCAGTATGGCGCTGATGGCGAGGTTCCGCAGCAGGAACGCGGCGTGCGTCGGGGTGCTGAGCGTCAGCAGTCCCGGCTGCATCGCGACCAGCCACCAGGCCGCTTCACTGACGATCCAGGTGACGGCAAGCATGAGTGCATAGGCCAGCACGGCGACGGCGGCATCGGATCGCCCCCCCAGCCATCCTCGAAGCGCGCACAGGACCCCGGCACAGGTAAGCGCGACCCACTGGATGAACAGCGAGGTCAGCGCGAGTTCGTCGAGCCGCTGCGCGAGCGTCCCGCTGCCGGCCAGTGCGATGACGATCGCGAGCATCTCGGCGATCACGACCACCAGAAACACCGTGCGGATGGCACAGAAATCCGGCAGGAACACCTGCTGCGGCTTCGCTTCGGCTGGCATGGTTCATCCTGGCGCGATCCCCGTACCTCGTCCCGCAGATCGCCGCGCTGACAGTCGGTTACCCCCTCCCCCCCATCAAGATATACTGATGCCCCCGTGTCATCCACCCATCGGTATCGACCCAGATGACGATCCTCAGCGAAGACAAGCCCTGGAGCGGACGCTTCACCCAGCCCACCGACGCGTTCGTCGAGCAGTTTTCCGCGTCGGTGCATTTCGACAAGCGGCTTTACGCCTGCGACATCCGCGGCTCGATTGCCCATGCCACCATGCTGGCGCAGGTCGGCGTGCTTACGGCGGAGGAGCGCGAGAAGATCGTCAAGGGGCTGGAGGACATCCTGATCGACATCGAACGCGGCGATTTCGCCTGGCTGCGCGAGCTGGAAGACGTGCACATGAACATCGAGGCGCGCCTGACCGACCGCATCGGGGACGTCGGCAAGAAGCTGCACACCGGCAGGTCACGCAACGACCAGGTGGCCACCGACGTGCGCCTGTACCTGCGAGGGGAGATCGACGCGATCGTCGCGGCGCTGGAACGCCTCGTCGCGACGCTCGTCGACATCGCCGAGCACGAGGCCGACACCATCATGCCCGGCTACACGCACATGCAGCCGGCACAACCGGTCACCTTCGGCCATCATCTGCTCGCCTGGGTGGAGATGCTGCTGCGCGATCGCGCGCGCCTGCTGGTGGCACGCAAGCGCGTGAACGTGATGCCGCTCGGCAGCGCGGCGCTCGCCGGCACCGGCTACCCCATCGACCGCCGCATCACGGCGAAGCTGCTGGAATTCGACGCGGTCAGCGAAAACTCGCTCGACGCCGTGAGCGACCGGGACTTCGCCATCGAGTTCACGTCGGCCTGCGCGCTCATCATGATGCACCTTTCGCGCTGTTCGGAGGAGTTGATCCTGTGGTCCTCGGCGCAGTTCGGCTTCGTCGACATCGGCGATGCCTTCTGCACCGGCTCCTCGATCATGCCGCAGAAGAAGAACCCCGACGTGCCGGAGCTCGTGCGCGGCAAGACCGGCCGGGTGTACGGCAATCTCATTGCCCTGCTGACGCTGATGAAAGGCCAGCCGCTCGCCTACAACCGCGACAACCAGGAGGACAAGGAACCGCTGTTCGACACGGTCGACACGGTGCGCGACTGCCTGCGCGCCTATGCCGACATGATGCCGCACGTGAGCGTCCGTCGCGAGGCGATGAAGAAAGCGGCCATCGCCGGCTACACCACCGCCACGGATCTCGCCGACTATCTGGTTCGCAAGGGCGTGCCGTTCCGCGACGCGCATGCCATCGTCGGCCAGAGCGTGCGCCACGCCATCGACGTGGGCCGCGATCTCGCCGAGCTGACGCTGGAGGACCTGCGCCGCTTCAGCGACAGGATAGACAGCGACGTGTTCCAGGTGCTGAGCCTCGAGGGCTCCGTCTCGGCGCGCAATCACTTCGGCGGCACCGCCCCGGCGCAGGTACGCGCCGCGGCGGTGCGCGCCCGCGAGCGGCTTGCGGCGAAGGAATAGGGGCGCGCCGGCAGCGCGGGACGAAACCTTTGCCGGCGAGGGAGGACCAAAGCGTGATGAGCGACGAACTGGTGGGGTTGCGCGATCGTTTGCGCGAGTTTGCCCGCGCACGCGACTGGGATCAGTTCCATACGCCGAAGAATCTGTCGATGGCGCTCATCGCCGAGGCGGCGGAGCTGGTGGAGCACTTTCAGTGGCTCACGCCCGAGCAGAGCGCGGACCTGCCGCCGGAGAAGGTCGCCGCCGTGCGGCACGAGCTCGCGGACATACTCGTCTACCTGGTGCGCATCGCCGACAAGCTGAACGTGAATCTGCTCGCCGCTGCCGAGGAGAAGATGGCCATCAACGAGCACCGCTATCCCGCCGATCGTGTGCGCGGCGACGCGCGCCGCGCTGCGGAGTACGAGTCCCGGGCGGCGTCGGACGAGCAGCTTTCGAAATCGTCGCCGGATTGACGGAAAGCAACCGTTGCGGGAGTCCGCGCGGGGTATCCTTCGCTATATGACCGATGACAGGGCGCGGTGTGCCGGTCACCGCACGGAAAAGAGGGGACGGGGAGCATGAGCAAGCTACTGAAGATTCTGCTGGGTATCGTCATCGCAGTGGTCGTGGCCGTCGGCGCCGCCGCCGTGCTCCTGCCGAGGTTCTTCGATCCGAACGACTACAAGGAACAGATCGTGGCTCAGGTCGAGAAGGCCACCGGCCGCAAGCTCGGCCTCGAGGGCGATCTGAAGCTCTCCGTGTTCCCCTGGCTGGGGGTGTCGACCGGCAAGCTGAGCTTCGGCAACGCCCCCGGCTTCGGCGAGGCGCCGATGTTCAGCGCCGATGCCGTCAACGTCCGCGTCCAGCTGATGCCGCTGCTGCGCAAGGAGGTGCTCGTCGACACCATCCTTGCCGAGGGCGTCAACGTCAACCTCGCGCGCGACGCCAGCGGCCGCACGAACTTCGAGGACCTCGCGGGCGGCAAGAAGGAAGACGGCAAGGGCCCGCAGATGGCGGCACTGGTGCTCAACGGCCTGGATCTGCGCAACGCCAGCATCAGCTGGGACGACCGGCAGAAGGGGGAGAAGTACACCGCGACCAACCTGAATCTGAAGACCGGCACACTGGACTTCGAGGAGTCCATACCAGTGTCGCTGTCCACCGATTTCGACGCCACCCCGAAGGGCGTGAGCGGCAAGATCGCGCTCGACGGCGAATTCGAAATCAGCAAGGACCTCAAGCGCATCGACATCACGCCCGTCGACCTGAAAAGCACGCTTGCCGGCACGGCTATTCCCGGCGGCTCCTCCGAGGTCAAGCTCAAGACCGCCGCGAACGTCGACCTGAACGCCGGCACCATCAAGGTGGACGGCCTGGATTTCGCCGGCTTCGGCGCCTCGGCGCAGGGCAGCGTCGAGGCCAGCGACATACAGAGCGGCAAGCCCGTCGCCAAGGGCAAGGTGGCGCTGAATGCCGCCGATCTGCCGGCGCTCGTAAATATGCTCGCCAGTGTCCTCCCGGCGCAGGCGGAGAAGCTAAAACCGCTGGTGAGCGCGGCGGGCAAGGAGTTGAAGCTCGGCGCGGATTTCGACGTCGACATGAAGGCCGGCACCGCCAGGCTCGAGGGCATCGATTTCGCCGGGCTTGGCGCGACGCTCAGCGGCGACCTGAACGCACAAGGCATTGGCGCGGGCATCCCGACCGCCAGCGGCAAGGTCGCCCTGGCGGCGGCCGATCTTCCCGCCCTGCTCGGCGCCCTCTCGCCCTGGTTGCCGGCGAAGCAGACCGCGCCGCTGCTCAGGCCTTTCCAGGCCGAGCCGGCGCTGGCCCGGGACCTGAAGCTCGACGCCGCCTTCGACGTCGATGCGCAGAGTGGCGTGGCCAAGGTCGAAGCATTGAAGCTGCACGTCTACGGTTCCGACATCACCGGAAACGTCGATGCGAAGAATCTCAAGACCGGCAAGCCTGCCGCCACCGGCAAGGTGAGCGTCGCGAGCAGCAACGGTCCCGCCCTCATCACCGCGTTCACCGGCAAGCAACTGCCCGCCGGCGCGAAGGAGCTGACCCTCGATACCGCGTTCGATGTCGATCTCGCGGCCGATACCGCCCGGTTGACGGGCCTGAACTTCAAGGGACTGGACGCTACCGTGCAGGGCGACGTCACGGCCAACGCGGTGAGCAGCGGCAAGCCCGCCGCCAGCGGCACGCTGAGTCTCGCCAGCAGCAACGCCCCGGCGATGCTGCAGGCGCTGACCGGCAAGAAGCTGCCCGAGGGCGCAGGCAACGATCTGAAGGCCTCCGGCACCTTCAACGTCGATCTCGCCAGCGGCAACGCCAAGCTGCAGGATCTGAACGTCGTCGGTCTCGGCTCGGAGATCAAGGGCAACATCGATGCCCGAAACATCCAGTCCAAGCAGCCGGCCGTGGCCGGCAACATTACCGTCAACAGCAAGAACGGCCCGGCGCTCGTGAGCCTGCTCACCGGCAAGCCGGTCCCGAGCGCGGCTGGCGATCTGAAGCTCAGCACCGCCATGAACGTCGATCTCGCCGCCGGATACGCCAAGCTCTCCGGCCTGCAGCTCGACACCATGGGCACCAGCGTCACCGGCGACATCGATGCGAAGAACATCAACGCCAAGGACTCCTCCGTGGCCGGCAAGCTCAACGTCACGAGCCCCGACGTATCGGCGCTGCTGAAGGCGTACGGTCAGGCCGAGCTGCCCGTCGGCGTCTCCAACCTCAATGCCGTCGCCAACATCGCCGGCACGGCGCAGAGGTTCAGGCTCGACCCGATCAACGCCACGGCGCGCGTCAGCGGTCCGGCGGTGCCGCAGGGCGCGAGCGACGTGAAGCTCTCCTCGCGCGCCGACGTCGACCTGGGCGCCGATACGCTGAACATGTCGGAATTCGCCGTGTCCGCGCTGGGCCTGAACGCCACCGGCGCCGTCAATGCCACGGCGCTGCGCACGGATCCGAAGCTCAGCGGCAAGCTGAGCGTCGCCGAGTTCAATCTGCGCCAGTTCATGAAGACGCTCGGCAAGGAGAACGCATTGCCGGCGATGGCGGACGCCAACACCCTGACTAAGGTTGCCGTCACCAGCGCCTTCACCGGCTCCAGCAACGATCTCAGCCTGCAGGGCATGAAGCTGAAGCTGGATGACAGCAACATCAGCGGCGATCTGGCTGTCGCGGGCTTCGCCAATCCCGCAATCAGTTTCAACCTCGCCGTCGACGCGCTGAATGCCGATCGCTACCTGCCGCCGGTTGCCGAGGAGAAGCAGGGCGGCGGCAAGGCCGAGGCAGCCGCCGCGGCCCCTGCGGCACCCGCAGCCGCCGGCAAGCTGCCGCTCGATGCCTTGCGCCGGCTGAAGGTCAAGGGCGACGCCAGCATAGGCAAACTGACCGTGAAGAAGGCGCGGATGTCCAACGTGCGCGTCGGCATCAACGCCCGCGACGGCGACATTCAGCTCAAGCCGATCGCCGCCAAGCTCTACGAGGGCTCCTACAGCGGTTCAGTGGGCATCAATGCCAAGGCCGATGCGGCGGTGATAAGACTCGATCACGCCCTGACTGGCGTACAGATCGAGCCGCTGCTGAAGGACATGAAAGGCAAGGCCAAGATGCGCGGCAAGGGGGATTTCTCCCTGCACGCCGCCGGCAGCGGCGCCACCGGCACGCAGATCACTCGCTCCTTGAACGGCAACGGCGATTTCGTCTTCCGTAACGGCGCCATCAAGGGCTTCAATATCGCCAAGTTCCTGCGCAAGGCCGAGACCCTGTTCGTCGGCGACGTGGAGACGGAAGAAACCGATTTCACCGAGCTTACCGGAACCTACAAGATCGTCAACGGCGTGGTGACCAACAACGATCTGGCGGCCAAGTCGCCGCTGCTGCGCATCGCCGGCCAGGGCAAGGCGGATCTCGTGAGCTCCGAGCTCGACTACCGCATCGATGCGACCGTCGTCGGCACCATCGAAGGCCAGGGCGGCAAGGAGCTCGCGGATCTCGGCGGCACGACCATACCCATCAAGGTGGGCGGCACCTTCGACAAGCCCAGCTTCCGCCCGGACATCGAGAGCATCGCCAAGGCGCGCGCGAAGAAGGAATTGCAGAAACAGCTCGACAAGCACGCCGAGGAACTGCCTGTGCCCAAGGAGCTGCTCGAAGGCGTGCTCGGGACCCAGGCGCCGGCGACCACCGAGGGTGCGGCGACCGGCACCGCTCCGGCTCAGGAAAAGACCGACCCGACCAAGAAGCTTCTGGAAGGGCTGATCGGCGACAAGAAGAAGACCGCGCAACCTCCCGCGGACGAAGCTACCGCACCGGCCCCGGCGAAGCCAGCTGCCCCGGAGGCCGCGCCCAGCACCACCAAGGAGGCGGCCCCGCCCCCGAAGGAACCGGCGAAGAAGGAAGACAGCGTCGAGGATGCGCTGAAGGGCCTGCTCAAGGGCTTGTGACGGCTCGGCTGGAGCGCGGCTGACGATAATCGCCACGGCGGCGCCCGGGCGCCGGCCTTATCGCGGGATGCATGAAGTTGGACCGATTCGCGCGCGACCTGCTCCACTGGTTCGACAGCCACGGGCGGACGCAACTGCCGTGGCGGAACGACCGCTCGCCGTATCGTGTGTGGCTCTCGGAGATCATGCTGCAGCAGACCCAGGTGGCGACGGTCATTCCTTATTTCGAGCGGTTCCTCGCGCGCTTTCCCGACGTGCAGGCATTGGCCGAAGCCCCGCTGGACGACGTGCTGGCGCTGTGGGCCGGCCTGGGCTACTACGCGCGCGCCCGCAACCTGCACCGCTGCGCCCAGGCCGTCGTACGCGCTCACGGCGCGGAATTCCCGCGCGGCATCGATGCGCTCATGGCATTGCCCGGTATCGGGCGTTCGACTGCCGGCGCCATCCTGGCATTCAGCTGC
>JAWLAN010000008.1:0-228594 GCA_041395385.1 Gammaproteobacteria bacterium | reverse complement strand
GGGCGCCCGACGCCGCAGGAGATCAAGAACACCCTGGACGACTACGTCATCGGCCAGGAGCAGGCCAAGAAAATCCTGGCCGTGGCCGTGTACAACCACTACAAGCGGCTGGAGACGCGCAGCAAGAACAGCGACGTCGAGCTGGCCAAGAGCAACATCCTGCTCATCGGCCCCACCGGCAGCGGCAAGACGCTGCTCGCCGAGACGCTGGCGCGGCTGCTGAACGTGCCGTTCACGATTGCCGACGCCACGACGCTCACCGAGGCGGGCTACGTGGGCGAGGACGTCGAGAACATCATCCAGAAGCTGCTGCAGAAGTGCGACTACGACGTCGACAAGGCGCAGACCGGCATCGTCTACATCGACGAGATCGACAAGATTTCGCGCAAGTCGGACAATCCCTCCATCACCCGCGACGTCTCGGGCGAGGGGGTGCAGCAGGCGCTGCTGAAGCTCATCGAGGGCACGGTGGCCTCGGTGCCGCCACAGGGCGGGCGGAAGCACCCGCAGCAGGAATTCCTGCAGGTGAACACCTCCAACATCCTGTTCATCTGCGGCGGCGCCTTTGCCGGCCTGGACAAGGTCATCCAGAACCGTACCGAGAAGAGCGGCATCGGCTTCTCCGCGGACGTGCGCAGCAAGGTCGATCGCAAGACCACGGCGGAGCTGCTGCACCAGGTCGAGCCCGAGGATCTCATCAAGTACGGTCTGATACCCGAGTTCGTCGGCCGGCTGCCGGTGCTGGCGGTGCTGAACGAGCTGGACGAGAGCCAGCTGGTGCAGATCCTCACCGAGCCGCGCAACGCCATCACCAAGCAGTACGCCAAGCTCTTCGAGATGGAGGGCTGCGAGCTGGTGTTCCGCGAGAACGCCCTGCGCGCGGTCGCGCGCAAGGCCGTGGAGCGCAAGACCGGGGCGCGCGGGCTGCGCTCCATCCTGGAGCACGTGCTGCTCGATACGATGTACGAGCTGCCCTCCATGGACAATGTCGCCAAGGTGGTGGTCGACGACACGGCCATCGAAGGGGAGTCCAAGCCTCTGATCATCTATGAGAGCTCGGAGCAGCAGCGGCCCAAGGCTGCATCCGATTGACGCGTCCACGACCGGCGCGACAGCAGTCATCCGAGGGGGGCGTCGCCCCCCTTGATTTTTCCGCCAGCGACCCCAACCTGATCCTCGTGGTGGTTTGTTTGTTGCTTGCCTCACCGTACCCGCATCCAGTCAGCCACTGGGCCCGGGGCAGTGCGCTGTGACGCTGCCGTCGCTCGCCAATCTGTCGATTACAGATATACTCAGTTTAAGCAATACCGCGTAAGAGGGCGCGTCAACGAAATGACTGAATCCACGCTCGTAGTCCCTGTGCTCCCGTTGCGGGACGTCGTTGTGTATCCGCACATGGTCATCCCCCTGTTCGTGGGCCGGGAGAAATCCGTCAAGGCGCTCGACATGGCGATGGAGAGCAACAAGCAGATCCTGCTGGTGGCGCAGAAGAGCGCCGGGGAGGACAACCCGGAGGTGGGGGACATATACACGGTCGGCACGCTCTCGAGCATACTGCAGTTGCTCAAGCTTCCGGACGGCACCATCAAGGTCCTCGTCGAGGGCAACCAGCGCGCCAACGTGAAGCGCTACATCGCCACGGACGCGATCTTCACCGCGGAGGTCGAGGTCGTTCAGTCCCAGGAGGTCGACGAACGCGAGGCCGAGGTCCTGATGCGCTCGGTGATGTCGCAGTTCGACCAGTACGTGAAGCTCAACCGCAAGATACCTCCCGAAATCATCTCCTCGCTCTCGAGCATCGACGAGCCCTCGCGCCTGGCCGACACGATTGCCGCGCACATGGCGGTGAAAATCCCCGAGAAGCAGAAAATCCTGGAGATCGTCAGCGTGCGTGAGCGGCTCGAGCACCTGGTCGGCCTGATGGAGGGCGAGATCGACCTGCTTCAGATCGAAAAGCGCCTGCGTACGCGCGTCAAGAAGCAGATGGAGAAGAGCCAGCGCGAGTACTACCTGAACGAGCAGATGAAGGCCATCCAGAGCGAGCTGGGCGAGATGGATGGCGGCAACGAGTTCGACGAGCTGCAGAAGCGCATCGACAAGGCCGGCATGTCCAAGGAGGCCAAGGCCAAGGCGAACGCGGAGCTGAAGAAGCTGCGCATGATGTCGCCGATGTCGGCGGAGGCCACCGTCGTGCGCAACTACATCGACTGGATGCTGAACGTGCCCTGGAAGAAGCGCACCAAGATCAGCCAGGACGTCAAGCGCGCGGAGAAGGTTCTCAACGAGGATCACTACGGGCTGGAGAAGGTCAAGGAGCGCATCGTGGAGTACCTCGCGGTCCAGGCGCGGGTCCAGAAGATGAAGGGCCCCATCCTGTGCCTGGTGGGTCCTCCGGGCGTGGGCAAGACCTCGCTCGGCAAGTCGATCGCGCGCGCGACCAATCGCAACTTCGTCCGGATGTCGCTGGGCGGCGTGCGCGACGAGGCGGAGATCCGGGGCCATCGCCGGACCTACGTCGGCGCCCTGCCCGGCAAGATCCTGCAGAACATGGCGAAGGCGGGCACGCGTAACCCGCTCATTCTCCTGGACGAGATCGACAAGATGGCGATGGACTTCCGCGGCGACCCGGCGGCGGCGCTGCTCGAGGTCCTGGATCCCGAGCAGAACAGCACCTTCAACGATCATTACCTGGAGGTCGATTACGACCTCTCGGAGGCCATGTTCGTCACGACCGCCAACAGTATGAACATCCCGGCGCCGCTGCTCGACCGCATGGAGGTCATCCGGCTGTCCGGCTACACCGAGGACGAGAAGATCAGCATTGCCGAGAAGTACCTGATCCCCAAGCAGATCAAGGGCAATGGGCTGAAGCCCGAGGAGGTCGAGATACCCACCGCCACCATCCGCGAGATAGTGCGTTATTACACGCGCGAGGCCGGCGTGCGCAATCTCGAGCGCGAGATCGCCACCATCTGCCGCAAGGTCGTGAAGGAGATCCTCTCCAAGGGCGGCGGCAAGCGCGTCAACGTCGCCGCGAAGAATGTCGAGAAGTTCCTCGGCGTGAAGCGCTATCGTTTTGGGCTCGCCGAGGAGCAGGATCGCGTCGGGCAGGTCACCGGCCTGGCATGGACCGAGGTCGGCGGCGACCTGCTGACGATCGAGGCGGCCGTGGTGAGCGGCAAGGGCAAGGAGACCTATACCGGGCGCCTGGGCGACGTCATGCAGGAGTCCATCAAGGCGGCGATGACCGTGGTGCGCAGCCGCGCCCCGGCCCTGGGCATCGATCCGGAGTTCTACCGCAAGCGCGACGTGCACTTCCACGTTCCGGAAGGCGCCACGCCGAAAGACGGTCCGAGCGCAGGCGTCGGCATGTGCACCGCTTTGGTGTCCGCCCTGACGGGGATCCCGGTGCGTTCGAACGTGGCGATGACCGGCGAAATCACCTTGCGCGGCGAAGTCCTGCCCATCGGCGGCCTGAAGGAAAAGTTGTTGGCCGCGCTGCGTGGCGGCATCAAGACGGTCCTGATTCCGTTCGAGAATCAGCGCGAACTCGCGGAGATTCCGAAGAACATCAAGCAGAACCTTGATATTCGGCCGGTGCGTTGGATCGACGAGGTGCTCGAGGTTGCGCTGCAGCGTCTGCCGGCTCCGGCGAAGTTCGAGGAATCCGCCGAACCAGCGACGCCCGCGGCGAAGCCGGAAGGCGAGGATTCCGCCGATCTGCTGCGCGCGCACTAGCTCGCCGACTTCCACAACTCGCTGCCAATCGCGCGACAAGTCGTTGACGGATCCGTCATACGACCTCGCGTGCTGCGTTTGCTTGACGCCTTTGGAGAGCTGTTGGTATAAAGCGCTCTCTCGAGACGATCGAAGTTCCTCACGTCCAAGCAAGGCGGCGCAAAAGATCGAGCCGCCGCACACCATGGAACTCAGCGACAACAAGCCAAAAGGGGATGAGCGATAATGAACAAAGCAGATCTCATTGAGAAGATTGCCGAGGCTGCAGATGTTTCGAAGGCAACGGCGACGCGGGCCCTGGATGCGACGCTCGAAAGCATCACGAAGGAACTCAAGAAGGGGCAGGTGGTCACTCTGGTTGGCTTCGGGACGTTCACGGTTCGCAAGCGTGCTGCCCGCACCGGCCGCAACCCGCGGACCGGCGAGACGCTCAAGATCAAGGCGGCGAAAATCCCGGGCTTCAAGGCTGGCAAGGCCTTGAAGGATGCCGTAAACTAGCGCGCCCTTGGAACGGGTGCAGCGCTTGGGTGCTTAGCTCAGCTGGGAGAGCGTCGCCCTTACAAGGCGAATGTCGGGGGTTCGATCCCCTCAGCACCCACCAAAATTCCTGGGAGCGGTAGTTCAGTTGGTTAGAATACCGGCCTGTCACGCCGGGGGTCGCGGGTTCGAGTCCCGTCCGCTCCGCCAATCGCAAGGGCGCTCCCGCGCACACAGGGTGCGCCCTTTTTCATTGCTTCGAACAACAGACCCTTGATAATTTTGCCCTCACCGGGTTGACCGAATCGCGAGGTAGACGAACGTGCTGCAGAACATTCGGGATCGTGCCCAAGGCTGGTTTGCCACCGTCGTTTTCGGCTTGCTGCTCATACCGTTCGCGCTGTGGGGCGTGAACTGGTACGTGCGGGAGCGCTCGGAGATCGTGGTCGCCAAGGTGAACGGCACCAAGATCCGTCTGCAGGATTACGAGCGTGCGTACCAGGAGCAGCGCCGTTACATGCAGTCGTTGCTGGGCGACATCAGCCAGCTCGACGGCAAGGACCTCAAACAGCAGACCATCGACAAGCTCATCAGCGATCGCCTGCTCGAGACCGCGACTCAGCGGCACGGTCTGCGGGTCGGTGACGGCGATCTCGTCGGCGCCATCCAGCTTTTCCCGGCGTTTCAGAAGGACGGCAAGTTCGCCCCTCAGCTGTACGAGAATCGATTGCGTGACCTCGGGCTGTCGCCGACGGGTTTCGAGGAGCGCATGCGCGTGGACTTGGCCACGGAACAGCTGCACCAAGGCATAAGCGATACCAACTTCGTCACCCAGGCCGCGGTCGAGGTCGTCGAGAAATTGAAAGGCCAGCGGCGCGACGTCGTGCACGCGACAGTCGCCGCGGAACCGTTGAAGACCCAGATCACCCCGACGGAGGCCGAGATCGAGGACTACTACCAGCGCAACGGCGCGCGCTTCATGTCCCCGGAGTTGGTGAAGCTGGCCTACGTTGAATTGTCAGCCGACGAGCTGGCCAGGGAGGTGGCGGTCGACGAGCAGGCTCTCAAGGACTACTACGAGACCCACAAGGCGACCTACAGCACGCCGGAGGAGCGCAGCGCCAACCACATCCTGGTGCATGTGAAGAAGGACGCGAAGCCCGAGGAGGTGGAGGCGGCGCGCGAGCTGGCAGAGGGCTATCTGAACGAGGCCAAGTCGGGCAAGTCCTTCGAGGAGATCGCCATGGAGAAATCCGACGACGTCGGTTCCAAGGCGGAAGGCGGCAAGACCGGATTCTTCGCGCGCGGCGTGATGGCCAAGGAGTTCGAGGAGGCCGCCTTCTCCATGCAGCCCGGCGAACTGCGCGGCCCGATACGCACCGAGTTCGGCTGGCACGTCATACGCCTCAACGAGATCAAGGCGGCGACCTCGAAGACCTTTGAGGAGGCGCGCGCCGACGTCGCGGCGGCGGTGCGCAAGGAGCAGGCCGAGAAGATGTACTTCGATCAGGCCGACCAGTTGTCGACGCTGACCTACGAGAACTCCGACTCCCTCGAGCCCGCAGCCAAGGCGTTGAACCTGAGCGTGAAGGAATCCGGCTTCGTGACGCGCACCGGCGGGGAGGGGCTGTTCGCCAATCCGAAGGTGGTCGAGGCGGCGTTCAGCAGAGAGGTGATCACGGAGCGTCTGAACAGCCAGCCGGTCGAGATCGGCCCGACGCACGCGCTGGTGCTGCGCCTCGTCGAGCACAAGCCCTCGGCCCTGCGCCCGCTCGCCGACGTAAGGGCGGAGGTGGTCGCGCTGGTGACCGCGGAGCTCGCGAAACGCAAGGCCGAGGAGCGCGGCAAGGCGCTGCTGGAACGTCTCGCCAAGGGCGAGGACCGCGAGGCCCTGGCCCGCTCCGAGCAGCTCGCGTGGACGGAGGTCAAGGGGGTGACCCGCGAGGACGACACCAAGCTCAGTCGCGCGGTGGGACGCCTGGCGTTTCGCATCCCCTACACCACCGAGGGCGAGGTCCGTTACGACGGCCTGTCGCTGGGCACGGGCGATTACGTCGTCGTCGGTGTCACGGGGGTAGCCGAGCCGGACCTTTCGAAGCCGGACGAGGACAAGCGCAAGGCCGAGCGGGAGGCGCTGTTTGCGAATTACGCCAACAACGACTGGCGCGACTACCTTGCCGCCCTGAAGGCCGGCGCGAAGATCTCCACCTACGTCGACAAGCTTTAGTCGCGAAGCGGATGCCTGCCCCGGTCGCGCGCGGCCGCCCGCTGCCACATGCTCCGCCGGGCGCGGCGGGTGCGCGGGGGCCGCGGCGCTGCAGCGCCCTCAGACCTCCGCGAGCCCGATCGCGTTGTAGCCGCAGTCGACGTAGGTGATCTCGCCGGTCACCGCCGAGGCGAGGTCCGAGCACAGGAAGGCGCCGACGTTGCCGACCTCCTCGATCGTGACGTTGCGGCGCAGGGGCGCGTGCTTCTCGACATACTCGAGGAACTTGCGCAGATCCTTCACGCCGGATGCGGCGAGCGTACGGATGGGACCGGCGGAGATCGCGTTGACGCGCGTTCCCTCGGGGCCGAGGTCCTGGGCCATGTAGCGCACGTTCGCCTCCAGGCTCGCCTTCGCCAGCCCCATGACATTGTAACTGGGCATCGCCCGCACCGCCCCGATGTAGCTCAGGGTCAGCAGCGCGCCGTTGCGTCCCTTCATCATCGGTCTTGCCGCCTGCGCGAGCGCGGTGAAGCTGTAGGAGCTTATCTCGTGCGCGATCCGGAATCCCTCGCGCGTCGTCGTGGTCATGTACTCGCCCTCCAGGCATTCGCGCGGGGCATAGGCCAGGGAGTGCACGAGTATGTCCAGATGATCCCAGCGTTTGGCCAGCGTCTCGATCGCCGCCTCGATCTGCCCGTCCTCGGCAACGTCGCAGGGCATGGTGATGTCCGAGTCGAGCTGTCGCGCGAATTCCTCGACGCGTTCCTTGAATCGCTCGGTCTGGTAGCTGAGCGCGACTTCCGCGCCTTCCCGGCGCATGGCCTGGGCGATGCCCCAGGCGATGGACTTGTTGCTCGCCACGCCGACGACGAGAGCGCGTTTGCCTTGCAGAAAACCCATGATTGCTGCCCCCTGTTGATCTCCGTTTGACTCAAAGTGTACCCGGTCGCCGCCGGGTTTATAATCCCCGACGGATCGCAAGCCATGCGCTCGACCACGATCATCGCCGTCCTGATCCTCGCCGCCAGCGATGTTGGGGCGGCGCCGTGGAACGATCCTTACCCGGCGGCCGACGCCACCGCCAACGTCTACTACGATTCCTTCGAGGAACGGCCCAAGCACCTCGATCCGGCGCGCTCCTACGCCGAGAACGAGGGCGAGTTCATCGGGCAGGTTTACGAACCGCCACTGCAATACCACTACCTGCGTCGTCCTTACGAGCTGGTGCCGCTGACGGTCACGGAGGTCCCCACCCCTGTCTACCTGGATGCGGACGGACGCAAACTGCCGGCGGACGCGCCGGCCGATCGCATTGCCCGCAGCGTGTACCGATTCAGGCTCGGGGCGGGGACCCGGTTCCAGCCCCATCCGGCGCTGGCCCGCGATCCGCAGGGAGATTTTCTCTACCATGCGCTCGCGCCCGCGGACCTCGCCGCCGTGCACACGCTCGCCGATCTGCCCGTCAGCGGGACCCGTGAGCTGGTGGCCGCCGATTACGTGTACCAGATCAAACGACTCGCGGATCCCGCGCTGGCCTCGCCCGTTGCAGGCCTGATGTTCGAGCACATCGTCGGTCTGCGCGAATACGCCGACCGCCTGAGGCGACTCCGCACCGGCGCGCCCGCGGGCGGCTACGGCGGCTTCCTCGACCTGCGTGAACTCGATTTCGACGGGGCGCGTGTGATCGACCGGTATACCTGGGAGGTCACGATCAAGGGCAAGTACCCGCAGTTCCTGTACTGGCAGGCGATGACGTTCTTCGCACCCGTGCCCTGGGAGGCGGATCGCTTCCACGCGCAACCCGGCCTGGTGGAGCGCAATATCACGCTCGACTGGTTTCCGATCGGCACCGGACCATACATGCTGACGGAGAACAACCCGAATCGACGCATGGTCCTGGTGCGCAATCCCAATTTCCGCGGCGAGCGCTATCCCGGCGACGGCGAGATGGAGGATGGGCCGGCGGGACTGCTGGCAGACGCCGGAAAGCCCATGCCCTTCGTGGATCGCGCCGTCTACAGTCTGGAAACCGAGAGCATCCCGCGCTGGAGCAAGTTCCTGCAGGGCTATTACGACATCTCCGGGATCCCGAGCGACAGTTTCGATCAGGCGGTTCAGTACACCAGCGCCGGACTGACGCTGACCGGGGAGATGCAGCGCCGTGGCATCAGCCTGTTGACGGCGGTGAGCGCCTCGACCAGCTACGTCGGATTCAACATGCTCGATCCGGTGGTCGGCGGCGATGGCGAGCGGGCTCGCAATCTGCGGCGCGCCATTGCCATCGCGGCGGACACGGAAGAGTACATCAGCATCTTCCGCAACGGTCGCGGCGTGGCTGCGCAGGGACCCATACCGCCCGGCCTCTTCGGCGCGCGCGACGGGCGGGCGTCGATCAATCCCTACGTCTACACCTGGGGCAACGGCCAGCCGCAGCGGCGGACGCTGGAGGAGGCCAGGGACCTGTTGGCCGAGGCGGGCTATCCCGGCGGACGCGATCCGGCGACCGGGCGAGCGCTGGTCCTGTATTTCGACACCTCGGCCTCCGGTCCGGATTTCAGATCGATGCTCGACTGGTGGCGCAAGCAGTTCGGCAAGCTGGGCATACAGCTCGTCGTCCGCGACTCCGATTTCAACCGCTTCCAGGACAAGCTCGCGCGCGGCAATGCCCAGATCTTCCAGTTCGGATGGAATGCCGACTATCCGGATCCGGAGAATTTCCTGTTCCTGCTGGCCGGGGGCCAGGCGAAGGTGCGATACGCGGGCGAGAACGCGGCCAACTATTCGAATCGTGAATTCGATCGGCTGTTCGAGCAGATGCGGCACATGGACAACAGCCGCGAGCGGCAGCGCATCATCGACAGCATGGTCGAGATCGCCCGTCGCGACGGACCGTGGCTTTGGGGCTTCCATCCCACCGGCTACACGCTGATGCATTCCTGGTACGCCAACGCCAAACCCAATCTCATGGCGCGCAACACGCTGAAGTACAGGCGCGTGGATGCGGACCTGCGCGCCGAGCGTCGATCGCAGTGGAACGCGCCGATCTGGCAGCCCGTCGCGTGGTTCGCGGCGGTACTCGCCGCGGGTCTGCTTCCGGCCATCCGGGTCTATCGCCGGCGCCAGCGGGCGACCGCGTTATGACCGCGTACATCCTCCGCCGGTGCCTCTACGCGGTACCGATCCTCATCGGCGTGAATCTCATCACCTTCTGCCTTTTTTTCTTCGTCAACACGCCCGAGGACATGGCGCGGCTCGCGCTGGGCGCCAAGCACGTGACGCCGGAGATGGTTGCGAGCTGGAAGCAGCAGCACGGCTACGATCGCCCGATGCTGTTCAATGCCGCGGCCCGCGGTACGGGAAAACTCACGGAAACGCTGTTCTACCAGAAATCACTGCGGCTGTTCGTCCTCGATTTCGGTTCCTCCGACGGGGGACGGGACATCGGACACGACATAAGTCAGCGCATGGGGCCGAGTCTCGCGATCGCGGTGCCGACACTGATCATCGCGCTGGTCGTCGAGGTGGGCATCGCGCTGCTGATCGTGATGTTCCGGGCGACCTACATCGATCTGTTCGCCCTGGTGACCTGCATCGTCCTGATGTCGATCTCGCTGCTGTTCTACGTCATAGGCGGTCAGTACCTCATCGGCAAGGTCTGGCGCCTGGCGCCGATCTCCGGGTTCGGCGACGGCATGGACGCGTGGCGCTTCGTGGCCTTGCCGGTGTTCATCGGGGTCATCGGCGGCATGGGCGCGGGCGTGCGCGTCTATCGCACCTATTTCCTGGAGGAGCAGGGCCGTGATTTCATCCGCACGGCACGCGCCAAGGGACTCACCGATCGGGTCGTGCTGTTCCGGCACCTGCTGGGCAACGCCATGATCCCCGTGCTCACCGGGCTGGTAGTCGTTCTCCCGTCGCTGTTCCTCGGCAGCCTCATCATGGAGTCGTTCTTCGGCATCCCCGGCCTGGGCAGTTACACGATCGAGGCCATACAGAACCAGGACTTCGCCATCGTGCGCGCCATGGTCTTCCTGGGCTCGCTGCTGTACGTGCTAGGGCTGCTGCTGACCGACATCTCCTATACGTTCGTCGATCCGCGGGTGCGCCTGGGATGAGCCTGTGGCTGGCATTGCAGCAATGGTGGCGCGGCGAGGCCGTGCTGCTGTGGACCGATGCACTGCTGTTCCTGCTCCTGATCGCGCTCGGAGCGGCGTTCGTCTACGTCCGTAGGGATGAACCATTGCGCCGCGGCTGGCGTCGCGTGCTGGCGAGCCCGCCGGCCATGGCCTCGGCCGTCCTGCTGTCGGCCTTCGTCCTGATCGCGCTGCTGGATTCGCTGCACTTCCGGCCGCTGCAGGCGGCGGGCGAAGGCGAGCGCTACGAGGCCGCCGTTCTCAGCGTGCTCGATGTCGCTGTCACGCCCCTGCGCACGCACACGGAGCGCTCGTATTCCCGCCCCATGGACATCCGGGCCCTGGAGATGACCACCATTACCGGCCCCGACGGCCGCTCGCGGCAGGAGTACCCGCGGCTGCGGTACGGGGGCTCACATCTGGAGGATCCGCTGGAGCGCGACGCGGACCTCCTCGTTTCCAGCGCGCGGGCGCTCGCGCAGGCCGTGGTGATGATGCTGTTGCCATGGGCGGCGATCGGATGGATGGTGGCGCGCCGGCGTGGCCTGAGCTGGCGCACGGTCGCCTTCGGCACTCCCGCACCGGTCGGCGCGGTTCCCTGGCGCACCATCATGGTCACCCTGCTCGTGCTGGTATCGCTGGGGAGCCTGTGCGCGGAGCTGGGTCCGCGATACCACCTGCTCGGGACCGACAAGGTCGGCAACGACGTGCTCTACCAATCTTTGAAGGGCGTCCGTACCAGCGTCATCATCGGCACCCTGACGACACTGCTGTCGCTGCCGCTGGCGATAGCACTGGGCGTGGCCGCCGGCTATTTCCGCGGCGCGGTCGATGACGCCGTCCAGTATCTTTATACGACGCTGGATTCCATCCCCGACGTGCTTCTCATCGCCGCCATGGTGCTGGTCGTGCAGGCATACATGGCCGGCAATGCAGACAGCTTCGGCAGCGTGCAGCAGCGTGCCGACCTGCGCCTGCTGTTGCTGTGCGCGGTGCTCGGGATCACGCGCTGGACGGGGATGTGCAGGCTGCTTCGCGGTGAAACCCTCAAGCTGCGGGAGCAGGATTACGTACAGGCCGCGCAGGCGCTCGGCGCGGGTCACCTGCGCATCCTGGGGCGCCAGATCCTGCCGAACCTCATGCACCTGGTCCTGATAACGCTGGTCATGCAGTTCAGCGGACTGGTGCTGGCCGAGGCGGTACTGTCCTACATCGGGATCGGGGTCGACCCGGGCATGCACAGCTGGGGAAACATGATCAACAGCGCGCGCCTGGAGCTGGCCCGGGAACCGGTGGTGTGGTGGTCGCTGGCGGCCGCGCTCGCGCTCATGCTGCTGCTCGTGCTGGCGGCCAACCTCTTTGCCGACGCCGTGCGCGATGCCTTCGACCCGCGCGCGACGCGCGGAGTCGGTGGGAGCGGCGCGCTGCCCACCGCGGCGCCACATTGACAAATGGCAGGATGCCGACAAGGATCGCGCCCAGCCTGCGGGGGCGGGCGGACCGCTGCGTCGCGAGGCCCGGCGGCCCTCGGCCGCCGGCGATGGTCCCCCGATCACGGAACGAAGGCGGGCGGCCCCGGCTCCAAACCTGGCGACCCCCTGGGGATCGCCGACACAACAGCGGCACCGCCGTTTCAAACTGCATCCGAGAGCGAGGAGTATGAAAAAGCTGATTCTTGCCCTGAGCATCGCGCTGGCCGCGATCAACGCCCCTGCCGCCACCCTCGCCGAGGCCAAGGCCTCATTCAACAGCGGCGACCATGCCACCGCGTTTCCGGCTTTCGAGGAAATGGCCGGCGCGGGCGACCACGAGGCGGAGTTCTATCTCGGGCTGATGCATTACGCGGGCTTGGGAACCAAGGCCGACAAGGCCGCCGCGCTGGAATGGTTCCGCAAATCGGCGGAGGCGGGCAACCCCAAGGCCCAGAACAACCTGGGCGCCCTGTACCAGAAGGGCGACGGGGTCGAGCAGAACTACGCCGAGGCCATGAACTGGTACGGCAAGGCCGCCGAGCAGGGCATGGGCATGGCGATGCAGAGCATCGGCTACCTGTATTTCAAGGGCGAAGGCGTCGAGCAGAGTTTCGACAAGGCCGTGGAATGGTGGAACAAGGCCGCCGAACGCGGCGATTCGCAGGCGAAGTTCAATCTCGGCCTGATGTATTTCTCCGGCAAGGGCGTGAAGGCCGACGTCGGCAAGGGCATCAAGCTGTGGCGCGAGGCGGCCGAGATGGGCAATGCCGAGGCGCAGAGTGCGCTCGGCAACATCTTCTTCAACGGCACCGAGGTCGATCAGGACTTCCAGGCGGCCTACATGTGGTTCCGGCTCGCCACCGCTTTCGGCAGGCCCGGCGACGACTTGAAGGCTACGATGGCCGCCCAGCGTCTGAAGAAGAAGGAGCTCGATCAGGCCGAGAAAGAGGCGCAGCAGAAGTTCGAGGTCATCAAGGCGGGCCTGATCAAGCAACAACAGCAGGACGGTTGAGCGCCCCGGTGGTCCGGGCCCGGCGGGGTCGGAACGGGCGCGTGCTACCATTTCGCGGTGGGTAGACGACCGCGCATTTCTGCCAAGGGGTAGATCGGATGGCCGGAGCATTGCTCACGGTGTCCGATCTGCGCGTGCATCTGGACACCGGCGGGCCGCCGGCACGTGCCGTCGACGGGGTGTCCTTCTCCATCCTTCCGGGACAGACCTTCGTATTGCTGGGCGAGTCCGGCTGCGGCAAGTCGATGACCGCCCTGGCGCTGCTGCGACTGCTGCCGCCCGGCGGCCGCTATGTGAGCGGATCCATCACTCTGGACGGCACCGACCTGTTGCGGATCCCGGAGCAGGCGATGCGCGACGTACGTGGTCGCCGTATCGCCATGGTCTTCCAGGAGCCGCAAACCGCGCTCAATCCCGTGCTCACGGTCGGGGTGCAGGTGGGCGAGGTGCTGACGCGGCACCGGGGACTGCGCGGCGCCGCCATGCGCGATCGCGTGGTCGAGCTGCTCGACGATGTCGGGATCGCCGATCCGCGGCGCCGCCTCGAGGAATATCCGCACCAGCTCTCCGGCGGCATGAAGCAGCGCGTCATGATCGCCATGGCCCTGGCCGGCGAGCCCGACCTGCTCGTCGCCGACGAGCCGACCACGGCGCTGGACGTCACCATGCAGGCACAGGTGCTGCAGCTCCTTCGCGACATCAAGCAGCGCAGCGGCATGGCAATCCTGCTCATCACGCACGACCTGGGCGTGGTCGCGGAGATGGCCGATCGGATCGCGGTGATGTACGCCGGTCAGATCGTCGAGGAGGCAGGGCGGGCCGAGTTCCTCGATGAGCCGCTGCATCCGTATTCCCGCAAGCTGTTCGAGTCGTTGCCCGACGGCGGCCGGCGCGGCGCGCCGCTCGCGGTCATCCGGGGCGCGGTGCCGCCGCTTAGCACGGAATTCCCGGGATGCCGGTTCGAATCGCGCTGCGAGCGGCGCTGGGAGACCTGCGGGCTCGTACCGCCGAAATGGATCGACGCCGGTGGCGGCCGCTACGTGAGGTGCCACCTCCATGACGTCGCGGCAAGTGACTTGCCGACCGGCGCCGCCCACGCGGTCCCGGCGCAACCCGCGCCCGGCCACCGGTGGCAAGGCCCGGACGTCGCCGCCACGCTGACCGTACGCGATCTGAAGGTCCACTTCCCCATCCAGCGCGGGATCTTCAGGCGTACCGTCGGCCACGTCTACGCGGTGGACGGCGTCACGCTGACCGTGCCACCGGCGCGCACGCTCGCCCTCGTGGGCGAGTCCGGCTGCGGCAAGACGACCGCCGGCAAGGCGATTGCCCGCCTGCTCGATGCGACCGGCGGCGAGGTGCAGTTCGACGGTATCGACGTGCTCGCGCTGCGCGGGAAGGAACTGCGGCGGCTGCGCCGGCAGATCCAGTTCATCTTCCAGGATCCGTACGCGTCCATGAATCCGCGCATGAGCGTCGCCGAAATCGTCGCCGAGGGGATGGTGGTCCAGGGGCTCGGCCGCAACGCGGCCGAGCGACTGCAGCGGGTCGACTCGCTGCTGCTGCAGGTCGGCCTGGATCCGGAGGCGAAGAGTCGCTACCCGCATGAGTTCTCGGGCGGCCAGCGGCAGCGCATATGCATCGCGCGCGCGCTGGCGGTGCAGCCGCGCCTGGTGATCTGCGACGAGCCCACCAGCGCGCTCGACGTCTCGGTGCAGGCGCAGATCCTGAATCTGCTGCAATCGCTGCAGGGGGATCTGGGGCTGAGTTACCTGTTCATTACGCACAACCTCGCGGTGGTGCGCTATCTCGCGCACGAGGTGGCGGTGATGTACCTGGGCCGCATCGTCGAGCACGGTCCGGTCGGTGCGGTGATGACGCAGCCGCGGCATCCCTACACCCGCGCCCTCCTGTCCGCGGTGCCGCAGGTGGATCCGGAAACGAGAAGGGAACGGATCCGTCTGGAGGGCGAACTGCCGTCTCCGTCCTCTCCGCCCGCGGGTTGTCATTTCCATCCCCGTTGCCCGGTGGCGGAGCCGCGCTGTCGTGAACACTACCCGAAGGCGGTGAGCGTCGGCGCGGGTCATACCGCGCATTGCCACCTGCTGGCGGCGCCATAGACGTGGCACGCGCTCCAGGGCGCGTTGGCCCTGGCATGGAGACCGCGGCGGGCGGTCCTCAGGACATCAGGCGCGCGACGAGGGCGCGTGTCATGTCCTTGGTCGTGGCGTTGCCGCCCAGATCGCGCGTGCGCACCCCGTCCTCCGACAGCACCTTGTCGACGGCCGACCGTATGCGGCGGGCGGTGGCATGCTCGTCGACGTAGTCGAGCATCATGCAGGCGGCCAGCAGCAGTGCGATGGGGTTGGCGATGCCCTTGCCCGCGATATCGGGCGCCGAGCCGTGCACGGCCTCGAAGATGGCCGCGTCCTTGCCGATGTTCGCTCCGGGCGCCATGCCCAGTCCGCCGACCAGTCCCGCCATGAGATCCGAAAGGATGTCGCCGAACATGTTGGTGGTCAGCAGCACGTCGAATTTGCTTGGATCGATCACCAGCTGCATCGCGCAGGCGTCGACGATGCGATCCTCGATGGTGAGCTTGTCCTCGTAGAGCTTGCCCACCTCGCGTACCGTCTCCAGAAAGACGCCGGTCAATGCCTTCAGGATGTTGGCCTTGTGCACGATGGTGATCTTGCGGCGGCCGTTGCGCAGCGCGTAGTCGAAAGCGAACTCGGCGATGCGCCGACTGCCCACTCGCGTATTGACGCCGGCTCCGATCGCCACGGCGTGCGGATCGCCCGCGATCGGAACGAAGTGCTCGAAGCCGACGTAGAACCCTTCGGTGTTCTCGCGCACCATGACCAGATCGACACCCTCGTACCGGCCGCCGGGCAGCAGGGTACGTGCCGGGCGCACGTTGGCGTAGAGATCAAAGGTCTGCCGCAGCGCCACGTTCGCCGACCGATAACCTCCGCCGACGGGCGTGGTGAGCGGACCCTTCAATGCCAGCTTGGTGCGACGGATGCTGTCCAGCGTGACCTGCGGCAGCGGGTCCTTGTGCTTTTCCATGGCGGCCATCCCGGCCACCTGCTGTTCCCAGCGGAACGGGGCGTCGACGGTCTCGAGCACCTCCAGTACGGACTCGACGATCTCCGGGCCGATGCCGTCGCCGGCGATCAGAGTTACGGGGAACTTACCTTCGTGTTTCGTGGGCATGGCAATCCTTAATCGTTGGTGTTTCCCGATGTATTTGGCTTATTTTACATGACGCGCACCGGCAACGGGCGGACGTCGCCGGCTTTTCACCGCGGGCGGCACCGGTTCGGCGCGTGGTCGCGATCTGGTAAGGTTTTCCGGTTCGAAATTGGTTCCACGGCAATTCACAGGCCATAGAGGAAATACTGGGAGGGCGAAATGTCGACGAAGTCCAGACCGACTCAGAAGTTGCGTGAACTGATGAAGAAGCCCGGTATCGTCCGCTCACTGGGTGCCCACGACGTGCTCACCGCGGTCGCCATCGAGCAGGCCGGATTCGAGACGGTCTTCATCGGCGGATTCGGCACCAGCGCCAGCCTGTACGGTTTGCCGGATCTGAACTTCCTCGGCATGACGGAGATGGCCGATGCCGTGCGGCGCATGGCGCAGCGTGTGTCGATACCGGTCATCGCCGACGGCGATACCGGCCACGGTGACCTGCACAACGTCATGCGTTGCGTGGCGGAGTTCGAGGCGGCGGGAGCGGCGGGCATCATCCTGGAGGACCAGGTGTTCCCCAAGCGCTGCGGCCACTTCGAGGGCAAGCAGGTGATCCCCATGGAGGAGATGGTCCAGAAGTGGAAGGCGGCCGCGCGCGCCCGCAGCGACAGGGACTTTCTGTTCATCGCCCGCACCGACGCGCGCGAGCCCAGCGGGCTGGAGGATGCCATCGACCGCGTCAACGCCTACTGTGCCGCCGGTGCCGATGTCGCCTTCATCGAGGCGCCACTGGCGATCGCCGAGATGGAGATCATCTGCAGGAAGGTGCCGTACCCCAAGCTCGTCAACATGCTCGCCTTCGGCAAGACTCCCATCCTGACCAACGCGGAGCTGGAGGAGATGGGCTTCAAGATCGCCGTGGCGCCGATCGACTCGGTCCTGATCACCGCGCGCGCCATGCGCGAGATGGCGGCGGCCTACATGCGCGACGGCAAGACGACGGCACTGGAGGATCGCATGCTGCGCTTCGACGAGATCAAGGACATGCTGGGCGTCAAGGAATTCCTGTCGCTGCGCGACACGCTGTAGCGTCCGCCGCGGGCGACGGCGCTGCGGCTTGTCGGGGGGCCAGCCGCTCCTTCGATCGGTCGCATGGCGCGCCTCGGTGGCGCGCGCAGCAGGACTGCGAGCACGCCGCCGCGGTAGCGAGCGGTACAGGGATGTACCGCGAACGTTAGCCATGCGACCGATCGAAGGAGCGGCTGGCAAGGCCGACGCATTTGCGGTGGGAGTTCTGCCGGCAGGACCGGCCCAGACAGTTTCGGTTCCCCGCCCGGCGGGCCGCCAACCGATACCACGGCGGCACGCGCATTCGGTATCATCGCCGCCATTCCGGTAATCTCCGGTTTCGGATTCTGGGGGAGACAGCGCGCATGATCAGGATCGCCGTGAGCGGCGCCGGCGGGAGAATGGGACGCACCATCATCGAGCTGCTGAAGCAGCAGGAGACGGCGAGGCTCACGGCCGCCCTGGAGCACCCCGACTCCTCGCTGATCGGCGGCGATGCAGGCGAGATTGCCGGGGTCGGCCGGCTCGGCGTCGCGGTATCGGCCGACGCGGACGCGGCGATCGCGGCGAGCGACGTGCTCATCGACTTCACGCACCCGGCTGCGACCCTGGCGCACCTCGAGGCCTGCCGTGCCGCCGGCAGGCGCATCGTCATCGGCACGACCGGGCTGGACGAGGCGGGACGACGCGCGATCGAGGAGGCGGGCCGCGCCATACCCGTCGTATTCGCCCCCAACATGAGCGTAGGCGTGAACGTCTGCCTGAAGCTGCTCGACCTCGCGGCGCGCGCGCTCGGCGACAGCGTCGACGTCGAGATCATCGAGGCGCATCATCGCCACAAGATCGATGCCCCCTCGGGCACGGCCCTGCGCATGGGAGAGGTCGTGGCCGCCGCGCTGGGCCGCGACCTGAAGAGTTGCGCGGTGTACGGCCGGCAGGGACAGACCGGCGCACGCGATCGCAGGACGATCGGCTTCGAAACCATCCGTGCCGGCGATATCGTCGGCGAGCACACCGTGATGTTCGCCGACATCGGCGAGCGCGTGGAGATCACTCACAAGGCCAGCAGCCGCTCGACCTTCGCCGGCGGAGCCGTACGGGCGGCCTTGTGGCTGGCGCGACAGCCGCCGGGTTGTTACGACATGCAGGACGTGCTCGGCCTGCGCTGAGGCACCGGCTCCGTGGCGGGCGACGGCCGGGGATCGGCCGCCTCGGTCGCCGCTACGCCTGCCGGCGCATCACGCGCTGCCGGAATCGCCCAGTTCCACCTCGCCCCGTGCGTTCACGCGCACGGGAACGCTGCGCAGGCGCATGCCGGCGCACGGCCCGCTCACGCAGTAACCGTCCTCGACGCGGAACCGCGCATCGTGATTGGCGCACTGGAGGAACTCGCCGGCGGGGTCCATGAACTGGTCCGGAACCCAGTCGAGGTTCAGGCCCTTGTGTGGACAGCAATTATGGTATGCGCGCACCGTGCCGCCGCGCCGGACGACGAAGATGTCGACCGGCCGGGGCGCGGCGGGAAGGCAGACGGTGTAGCCCCTGCCGCCGTTCTCGGGAATATCCTCGAGGCGGCACAGCGATCGAGGTTGATCCGGCATCCTCACCGACGAGACGCGGCGAGATCGACCTTACTCCTTGTAGCCGCCTGCCACCTTCACCATGTAATCGACGGCGGCCTTGACCTCCTCGTCGCTGAGATTGGGGTTGCCGCCGCGCGCCGGCATCCCCCGGAACCCCTTGATGGAGTGTTCGTAAAGTTTCTCGCGTCCCTGCGCGATGCGCGGCGTCCAGGCGACCTTGTTGGCGAACTTCGGTGCCCCGTTCATGCCCGCCTGATGACAGGCCATGCAGATCCCCTTGGCGATGGCCTCGCCGTCGATCGGCCTGGCCGGCGCTGCCGCCGGTTCGGCGGGAGCGGCGGCAGCCGCCTCTGCCACGGCCGGCGGCGTTTCGACCTGCGCGGCGGCCGCAGGCGCGGGCTCGGCAGCCGGTGCGGGCTCGGTCGTAGATGGCGGAGTCGGCTCTGCCGCCGGCGCAGCGTCGGCAGGTGTCGCCGCGGCGCTCGCGGCAGGCTCCGGGGCCGGAGATTCCGGGGCCGGAGATTCCGGGGCGGCGGGCTCGGCGGCCATCGGCGGTTCGGCGGCGCTGGCGTGCGTGGTCGCCGCCTCCTTCTTGGAACAACCGGTCAGGGTCAGGGCGAGAGACAACGCCATGAACGGAAGGAGATCGCGATAATTCGGCATCGGGGTGATTCCGTTGGGTTTTTGGGTGAACAATAGATTGAAGTCTAGCACCGGATCGGGGTCGGAACGCCATCCGCAGGTGGTTGCTGACGACGGAGTTTTCGCCTTTCATCACCGTCCCCGCTCAAGTACAATTCGTGCGGTTCGCGGGAGCAGACCAACAGGAGATGGTCGCTCCCGCTTTCGTATGTGTTTCCCGCTGGAGATCCTCTACCAATGCTGAGTTCGCAACCGGCCCTGCTCGCGCTGGAAGACGGCAGTGTGTTCCGCGGCACCTCGATCGGCGCCGACGGACAGTCTGTCGGCGAAGTCGTGTTCAACACGGCGATGACCGGGTATCAGGAGATCCTCACGGACCCGTCGTATTGCCAGCAGATCGTGACGCTGACCTACCCGCACATCGGCAACGTCGGCACCAACGCCGAGGACGCCGAGTCGGCCAGGGTCCATGCCGCCGGGTTGGTGGTGCGCGATCTCCCACTGGCGGTCAGCAACTGGCGGGCGCAGTGGTCGCTGTCGGAGTACCTGCGCAACCACGACGTGGTGGCCATCGCCGATGTCGATACGCGCCGGCTGACCCGGCTGCTGCGCGACCAGGGCGCCCAGCGCGGCTGCATCGTGGCCGGCGCAGGCCGCATCGATGAGGCGGCCGCGATCGCCGCGGCGAGGGCCTTTCCGGGCCTGAAGGGAGCGGACCTGGCCAAGGTGGTCAGCACCTCGAAGCCGTACGAATGGACGCAGGGCAGCTGGCGGCTGGATGCGCCCGAGGGGCGTGCGCCGTCCGAGCGGCCCTACCGGGTCGTCGCCTACGACTACGGCGTGAAGTTCAACATCCTGCGGCTGCTCGCCGATCGCGGCTGCGAGCTGACGGTCGTGCCGGCACAGACCGCGGCCGCCGAAGTCCTGCGCGAGAAGCCGCATGGCGTGTTTCTCTCCAACGGGCCCGGCGACCCGGAGCCCTGCGACTACGCGATCGCGGCGATCCGGGAGTTCATCGCCGCCGGCGTGCCGACCTTCGGGATCTGCCTCGGCCATCAGCTGATGGGGCTGGCCTTCGGCGGTCGCACGGTGAAGATGAAGACCGGCCACCACGGGGCCAACCACCCGGTGCTCGATATCGACACCGGACGAGTCATGATCACCAGCCAGAATCACGGCTTCGCCGTCGACGAGGCGACGCTGCCGCAGGAATTCAGGGCCACGCACCGCTCGCTTTTCGACGGCACCCTGCAGGGCATTCGTCATCGGCAGAAGCCGGCGTTCGGCTTCCAGGGTCATCCCGAGGCGAGCCCCGGTCCGCACGACATCCAGCCGCTGTTCGATCATTTCATCGACCTGATGCGCGCGGCCAGGTAACGCCAGAGCGAAAGACGACGACAGATGCCAAAGCGGACCGACATCCACAGCATACTCATCATCGGCGCCGGTCCGATCGTGATCGGCCAGGCCTGCGAGTTCGACTACTCCGGCGCGCAGGCCTGCAAGGCGCTGCGCGAGGAGGGCTTTCGCGTCATCCTGGTCAATTCCAACCCGGCGACGATCATGACCGACCCGGAGATGGCGGACGCGACCTACATCGAGCCCATCCGCTGGGACGTGGTCGAGGCCATCATCGCGAAGGAGCGGCCCGATGCCATACTCCCGACCATGGGCGGGCAGACCGCGCTCAACTGCTCGCTCGACCTGTGGCGCAACGGCGTCCTCGAGAAGTACGGCTGCGAGCTGATCGGGGCCTCGCCGGAGGCCATCGACAAGGCCGAGGATCGCCAGAAGTTCAAGGACGCCATGACCAGGATCGGCCTGGGCAGCGCGCGCTCCGGCACTGCTCACAGCATGGAGGAGGCCAACGCCGTCCAGGCCGAGATCGGCTTTCCGATCATCATCCGCCCGTCGTTCACGCTCGGCGGCACCGGCGGCGGCATCGCCTACAACCGCGAGGAGTTCAACGACATCGTGCAGCGCGGGCTGGACGCCTCGCCCACCACCGAGGTGCTGCTCGAGGAATCGCTGCTGGGCTGGAAGGAGTTCGAGATGGAGGTCGTGCGCGACCACGCCGACAACTGCATCATCGTCTGCTCCATCGAGAATCTCGACCCGATGGGCGTGCACACCGGCGACTCGATCACCGTCGCGCCCTCGCAGACCCTGACCGACAAGGAGTACCAGATCATGCGCAACGCCAGCATCGCGGTGCTGCGCGAGATCGGCGTCGACACGGGCGGTTCGAACGTGCAGTTCGCGATCAATCCCGAGGACGGACGCATGATCGTCATCGAGATGAATCCGCGCGTTTCGCGTTCCTCGGCGCTGGCCTCCAAGGCCACCGGTTTCCCGATCGCCAAGGTCGCCGCCAAGCTGGCCGTGGGCTATACGCTCGATGAACTGAGGAACGACATCACCGGCGGCGCCACGCCCGCCTCTTTTGAGCCCACGATCGACTACGTGGTGACGAAGATACCGCGCTTCACCTTCGAGAAGTTCCCGCAGGCCGACGATCGGCTCACCACGCAGATGAAATCGGTGGGCGAGGTGATGGCGATCGGACGCACTTTCCAGGAGTCGCTGCAGAAGGCGCTGCGCGGGCTGGAGACCGGCATGGACGGTCTGAACGAGATCATCGAACCCGGCGACGATATCGGATGGCGGCGCCTGCGGCGGGAGATCCGGGTGCCTGGTTCGCATCGGTTTCATACGCTGCGGACGGTGTCCGTGCGCCGGCCTGGGATCGACGAGCTCTTCGAGCTGAGCAGGATCGACCCGTGGTTCCTCGCGCAGATCGAGGATGTCGTACGGGAGGAGAGCCGGGTGCGCGAGGAGGGCATGGCGGGGCTCAATGACGCCGCGCGGCTGCGGCTGCTCAAGCGCAAGGGGTTCGCCGATCGTCGCCTGGCGAAGCTCACCGGTACGACCGAGCAGTCCATACGCCGCCTGCGCGGCGATCTGAAGATCCACCCCGTGTACAAGCGGGTGGACACCTGCGCGGCGGAGTTCGCGACCTCCACCGCCTACATGTACTCCACGTACGAGGAGGAATGCGAGGCTCGCCCGAGCTCGCGCGAGAAGATCATGGTGCTGGGCGGCGGGCCGAACCGCATCGGACAGGGCATCGAGTTCGACTACTGCTGCGTGCAGGCCGCCTTCGCACTGCGGGATGCCGGCTACGAAGTCATCATGGTGAACTGCAATCCGGAGACGGTGTCGACCGACTACGACACCTCCGATCGCCTGTACTTCGAGCCGCTGACCCTGGAAGACGTGCTTGAGATCATCCGTATCGAGCAGCCCAAGGGTGTGATCGTGCAGTACGGGGGGCAGACTCCACTGAAGCTGGCGCGGCCGTTGTACGAGGCCGGCGCGCCGATCATCGGCACCACCCCGGATGCCATCGACGAGGCCGAGGATCGGGAGCGCTTCCAGCAGTTGCTGAAGCGGCTCGAACTGCGCCAGCCGCCGAATCGGACCGTGCGCAGGCCGGAGGACGCGGCGGGCCTGGCGCGGGAGATCGGATACCCGCTGGTGGTGCGACCGTCCTACGTGCTGGGCGGACGTGCGATGGAGATCGTCTACAACGAGGACGATCTCAATCGCTACATGAACGAGGCGGTATCGGTGTCGAACGATTCGCCGGTCCTGCTCGACCGCTTCCTCGACCAGGCAATCGAGATCGACGTCGACGCGATCGCCGACGGCGAGGACGTCCTCATCGGCGGCATCATGGAGCACATCGAGCAGGCCGGCGTGCACTCCGGGGACTCGGCGTGCTCGCTCCCCCCCTACAGCCTGTCGCGCGATGCCCAGGACGAGCTGCGGCGGCAGATGATGGAGATGGCGCGCGCCCTCAACGTCGTCGGCCTGATGAACGCGCAGTTCGCCATCCAGGCCAACGAGCGGGGCGGACAGGACATCTACGTCCTGGAGGTCAACCCGCGCGCCTCGCGCACGGTTCCGTTCGTGTCCAAGGCCATAGGCGTGTCGCTGGCGCGCGTCGCCGCCCTTTGCATGGTCGGACAGGGCCTGAAATCGCAGGGCACGACCGCCGAACGGGTGCCGGGGTATTTTTCGGTCAAGGAGGCCGTGTTCCCGTTCGTCAAGTTCCCGGGGGTGGACCCGCTGCTCGGGCCGGAGATGAAGTCCACCGGCGAAGTGATGGGCGTGGGCCGCAGTTTCGGCGAGGCGTTCTACAAATCGCAGCTCGGTGCGAACGTGGCGCTCCCGCGCAGCGGGCGCGCCTTCATCAGCGTGCGGGAGCAGGATCGGGCCGCGGCAGTGGACGTCGCCAAGCGGCTGCGCAGACTCGGCTTCCACATCGTCGCGACGCGCGGTACGGCGAGGGCCCTGAAGGAGGCCGGCGTCGACTGCGATCCGGTGAACAAGGTGCTGGAGGGGCAGCCGCACATCGTCGACATGATCAAGAACGACGAGATCAGCTTCATCATCAATACCACGGAGGGCAAGCAGGCGATCGCGGATTCCTTCACCATCCGCCGTACCGCCTTGCAGCGCAAGGTCGCCTATACGACGACCATCGCCGGCGCGTTCGCCACGGTGATGGCGCTCGAGGTCGAGGGCACCGGTAACGTGAACCGGCTGCAGGACCTGCACAAGGAGCCGATGCAACGATGAACAAGACACCCATGACGGTAGCCGGAGCGCAGAAGCTGCGCGAGGAGCTGCAATACCTCAAGACCGTCGAGCGGCCGCGCATCATACAGGCGATCGCCGAGGCGCGTGCGCACGGCGACCTCAGCGAGAATGCCGAATACCACGCGGCGCGCGAGCAGCAGGGCTTCATCGAGGGCCGCATCAAGGAGATCGAGAACAAGCTGGCGACCGCCGAGATCATCGACGTGACCGTCATCGAGGCCAGGGGCAAGGTGGTGTTCGGCGCGACCGTCGAGATCGCCAACGTCGAGACCGGCGAGAGCGTTATCTACCGTATCGTCGGCGAGGACGAGGCCGACATCCAGGCGTGCCTCATATCGGTGAGGTCGCCGATTGCGCGGGCGCTCATCAACAAGGAGGAGGGCGACATCGCGCTGGTCGATGCGCCGGGCGGCCGCATCGAGTTCGAGATCATCTCCATCCGCTACGAGTGAGGCCGGCGCGGAGACGGCACCGGCGCCCGCGTCCCCGACCCGACAGGCTATGCCCAAGCGCAAGGCCAGCAGCAGGCGATGGTTGCGCGAGCACGAGCGCGACGTCTACGTCCAGAAGGCGCGCGGCGAGGGTTACCGCTCGCGCGCGGCCTACAAGCTCAAGGAGATCGACCGGCGCGACCGCCTGCTCCGCCCGGGGATGACGGTCGTCGATCTCGGCGCTGCGCCCGGCGGCTGGAGCCAGGTCGTGCGCGCGCGTCTCGGCACGCGGGGGACGGTCATCGCCGTCGACATACTGGAAATGCCCTCGCTCGCCGATGTGACCTTCATTCAGGGGGATTTCACCGACGCGAACGTGCTGCGGGCCGTCCGGGAAGCCGCCGCCGGCGGGGTCGACCTTGTTTTGTCGGACATGGCCCCCAATATGTCCGGTATGCGGGCCGTCGACCAGCCGCGCATGATGCATTTGGCCGAGTGCGCCCTGGCCTTCGCCGAGCAGACCCTCAAGCCGGGGGGTGACCTGCTGCTCAAAGTCTTCCACGGCGAGGGGTTCGACGAATTCCTGCGCATGCTTCGTGCTAGGTTTGCCAAGGTGGCAATCCGCAAACCGGAGGCTTCCCGCGATCGCTCCAGTGAAACCTATGTCCTGGCGAGGGGTCTAGTGTATAGTGGGGTCCAGACAGGGTAATTTGAGGTAAGACGTTGAACGATATGGCTCGAAATCTGATTCTCTGGGTAATCATCGCGCTCGTGTTGATGCTGGTTTTCAACAATTTCGGGCAGCGGCATCCCAACGCGGCGACCGTGGATTACTCGCAGTTCATCAGCGACGTGAAGAGCGGGCGCATCGACCGGGTGAACATCATCGACGGCGCCGCGATCTCGGGCCGTACCGTCGACGGCACCGACTTCGTCACCTACAGCCCGGAGACCAACAATTCCGCGCTCATCGGCACGCTGCTGGAGAACAACGTGCGCATCAGCGGCCAGCCGCCGGCGCAGCAGAGCATCTTCACGCAGATCCTCATCTCCTGGTTCCCGATCATCCTGATCATCGCTGCCTGGGTTTTCATCATGCGGCAGATGCAGGGCGGCGCGGGCGGCCGCGGCGCGCTGTCCTTCGGCAAGAGCCGGGCGCGTCTGCTGGGCGAGGACCAGGTGAAGGTGACCTTCAATGACGTCGCCGGCGTCGACGAGGCCAAGGAGGAGGTCGGCGAGCTGGTGGAGTTCCTGCGCGACCCGGCGAAGTTCCAGAAGCTCGGCGGCAAGATCCCGCGCGGCGTGCTGATGGTCGGTTCGCCGGGCACCGGCAAGACCCTGCTCGCCAAGGCCATTGCCGGCGAGGCGAAGGTGCCGTTCTTCACCATCTCGGGTTCGGATTTCGTCGAGATGTTCGTCGGCGTGGGCGCCTCGCGCGTGCGCGACATGTTCGAGCAGGCCAAGAAACACGCCCCCTGCATCGTCTTCATCGACGAGATCGACGCGGTCGGCCGCCATCGCGGCGCGGGCCTGGGCGGCGGTCACGACGAGCGCGAACAGACGCTCAATCAGCTGCTGGTGGAGATGGACGGGTTCGAGGGCAACGAGGGTGTCATCGTCATTGCCGCCACCAACCGCCCGGACGTGCTCGACCCGGCGCTGCTGCGCCCGGGCCGCTTCGACCGTCAGGTCGTCGTCCCGTTGCCCGATATCCGCGGCCGGGAGCAGATCCTCAAGGTCCACATGCGCAAGGTGCCGGTGGCGGACGACGTGCAGGCCTCGATCATCGCCCGCGGCACGCCGGGCTTCTCCGGCGCCGATCTGGCCAATGTCGTCAACGAGGCCGCCCTGTTCGCCGCCCGCGCCAACAAGCGGCTGGTGGACATGGATGACTTCGAGAAGGCCAAGGACAAGATCATGATGGGCGTGGAGCGCAAGTCCATGGTCATGAGCGAGGAGGAAAAGCGCATGACCGCCTATCACGAGGCCGGGCACACCATCGTCGGGCGGCTCGTGCCGGAGCACGATCCGGTCTACAAGGTGAGCATCATCCCTCGCGGCCGGGCTCTGGGCATCACGATGTTCCTGCCCGAGGAGGACCGCTACAGCACCAGCAAGCGGCGGCTGGAGAGCCGGATCTCCGCGCTGTTCGGCGGCCGCATCGCCGAGGAGCTGATATTCGGGATCGATGCCGTGACTACTGGCGCGTCAAACGACATCGAGCGCGCCACCGATCTGGCCCGCAACATGGTGACCAAGTGGGGACTCTCGGCGAAGCTCGGTCCGCTGACGTACACGGAGGACGAGGGCGAGGTCTTCCTGGGACACTCGGTCACCAAGCACAAGCAGGTCTCCGACGACACCGCGCATGTGATCGATCAGGAAATTCGTGACGTAATCGATCGCAACTATCAGCGCGCCAAGAGCATACTGACGGAGCATTTGCCCAAGCTGCACATGATGGCCGAGGCCTTGGTCAAGTACGAGACTCTGGACACGGATCAGATCAACGACATCATGAGCGGCAACGAACCGCGTCCGCCCCAGGGGTGGGGCGATGAGGATCGCAAGCCGCCGAAGAAGAGCGTCACCGGGGCGCAGTCTCCGCAGGACGCCGCGCCGAGCACGCCGAAGGACACCACCATCGGCGGACCGGCGAGTTCCCATCAGCGATAGCGGTCCCCCGGCGGGCAACGGCGCCGCCTGACTAAAGCGGCGCGCGTTCCACGCCGATAAAACGAGGAGGAGAGCGCCTTCGGTCCGAGAGTACCGAGGGCGATGCTTTTTCAACCGGGGAGTTCATGAGGAGCCGCTAATGGGTGTGACGCGCAGGTATTTCGGGACCGATGGCATACGCGGAAAGGTCGGGGATTACCCGATAACGCCGGATTTCGTCATGAAGCTCGGCTGGGCGGCGGGCCGTGTACTTGCCAACGGCAAGGCGCACGGGAAGGTCGTCATCGGCAAGGACACGCGCATCTCAGGCTACATGTTCGAATCCGCCCTGGAGGCGGGACTCGCGGCGGCGGGGATGGACAGCCACCTCCTCGGACCGATGCCCACTCCCGGCATCGCTTATCTCACCCGCACGCTGCACGCGGTGGCCGGCATCGTCATCAGCGCCTCGCACAATCCCTATTACGACAACGGCATCAAGTTCTTCGCCAGCGACGGCATGAAGCTGCCGGACGACGTCGAGGCGGCGATAGAGAACGAGCTCGATCGTCCGATGCAGGTCTGCGACTCGCGCAACCTCGGCAAGGCCTTTCGTGTCGAGGACGCCCGCGGCCGCTACATCGAATTCTGCAAACGGACGGTGCCATACACCACCAACCTGACCGGCCTGAAGATCGTCATCGACTGCGCCCATGGCGCGACCTATCACGTCGCGCCGAGCGTCTTCGAGGAGCTCGGTGCCGAGGTGATCATGATCGGAGCGGAGCCCGACGGCCTGAACATCAACGACGGATTCGGGGCGACGGCGCCCAAGGCATTGCAGGCGCAGGTGCTGGCGCACGAGGCCGATGTCGGCATCGCCCTGGACGGCGACGGCGACCGGCTGATCATGATCGACGGCAAGGGCGAGATCGTCGACGGTGACGAATTGTTGTTCATCATGGCGCGTGAGCGCATGCGCAGCAACATGCTGCGCGGCGCGGTGGTCGGGACGCTGATGAGCAACCTCGGCCTGGAGCACGCGCTGCGCACGCTGGGCCTGGACTTCAGGCGTACCCAGGTCGGCGATCGCTACATCATCGAGATGCTGAAGGAGAACAACTGGAGCCTCGGGGGCGAGAGCTCCGGCCACATCGTCTGTCTGGACGTAACGACCACCGGCGACGGCATCATCTCGGCGCTGAGCATCCTGGAGGCGATGGCGCGCTCCGGCACGCCGCTGAACACGCTCAAGGCCGGCATGCACAAGTACCCGCAGACCCTCATCAACGTGAGGCTGGAGCGAAACGGCGTGGACGTGATGGGCCTGCCCTCGGTCACGGACGCGGTGCGCGCGGTGGAAGCCGAGCTCGGTGGCAAGGGACGCGTGCTGCTCCGCCCGTCGGGCACCGAGCCGCTGGTCCGCGTCATGGTCGAGGGCACCGATACCGCGAAGGTCAAGTCTCTGGCGCAACAGATCGCCGATGCGGTCGCCGCGGCGATCAGCCAGGCCGCCTAGCCCGCGCCGGGTCCGGCCCGTAGACGCGGGCCGGGCGCGCGCGACTCAGACCCCGCGCAGCAGCTCGTTGATCCCCACCTTCGCCCGGGTCTTGGCGTCGACCTGCTTGACGATGACGGCGCAGTAGAGGCTGTGGCTGCCGTCCTTCGCCGGCAGGTTGCCGGATACGACCACCGACCCCGGCGGAATGTAGCCATAGGTGATCTCGCCGGTCTCGCGGTTGAGTATGCGGGTGCTCTGGCCGAGGTACACGCCCATGGAGATCACCGAGCCCTCGCCGACGATCACGCCCTCGACGACCTCCGAGCGCGCGCCGATGAAGCAGTCGTCCTCGATGATGGTCGGATTGGCCTGCAGGGGCTCGAGCACGCCGCCGATGCCAACGCCCCCCGATAGGTGCACGTTCTTCCCGATCTGCGCGCAGGAGCCTACGGTCACCCAGGTGTCCACCATGGTGCCGCTGTCGACGTAGGCGCCGATGTTCACGAACGAGGGCATGAGCACGACGTTCGGGCCGATGTAGGAGCCCTTGCGCGCCACGGCGCCGGGCACCATGCGCACGCCGGTGGCGGCGAACCTCTTCCTGCCGTAGCCGGCGTACTTCATTCCGACCTTGTCGTAGTACTGGTGGCAGCCGGCCCTCATCACCTCGTTGTCGTGCAGCCGGAACGACAGCAGCACCGCCTTCTTCAGCCACTGGTTGACGATCCACTTGCCCGCCTGCCTCTCGGCCACCCGCATCTCACCGGCATCGAGCGCGGCGATGCACTTGCCGACGGCGTCCTTCAATTTCCTGCTTGCCTTGGCCGGCGTGATCTCGGCGCGGCGCTCGTAGGCCTCTTCGATGACGGTCTGCAGATTTTTCACGTTGGCGGACTCCTCGGTGTCGTGGCGTTATTGTAGGGACTCGACGAAGCTGCGTATGCGGTGCGCCGCCTCGATGCACTGGACGAGCGGCGGCACCAGGGCAACGCGCACGCGCCGGGTTCCGGGATTGCCGCCGTGAGCGTCGCGGGCGAGATAGCTGCCGGGCAGCACGGCGACGTTTTCCCGCGCGATGAGTCCGCGCGTGAACTCCACCTCGTCGACGGGCACGCGCGGCCAGAGATAAAAGCCCGCGTCGGGGCGCGTGACCTCGAGAACCGGCTGCAGAATCGGCAGGACGGCGTCGAATTTCTGGCGGTACAGGGCGCGATTCTCGCGCACGTGGCCCTCATCGCCCCAGGCGGCGACGCTCGCGGCCTGCGTATAAAGCGGCATCGCGCAACCATGGTAGGTGCGGTATAGCAGGAACGACTTGAGGATCTCCGCGTCGCCGGCCACGAAGCCCGAGCGCATGCCGGGGACGCTGGAGCGCTTCGAGAGGCTGTGGAACACGACGCAACGCCTGTAGTCATGGCGGCCGCACCGCGCCGCAACCTCGAGCAGACCGGGCGGTGCCCTCGTCTCCTCCAGATAGATCTCCGAGTAACACTCGTCGGCGGCGATGACGAAATCGTGGCGGTCGGCCAGCGCCAGCAGCCGCTCGTACGTCTCCGGCGGCAGGACCTTTCCGGTCGGGTTGCCGGGAGAGCAGACATACAGCAGCTGGCAGCGCTCCCACACCTCCGCCGGCACCGCGTCGAACTGCGGTGAGCCGTCGGCGTCGTCACGGTTGTCGACGTAGTACGGGCGCGCGCCGGCAAGCAGCGCCGCGCCTTCGTAGATCTGATAGAAGGGGTTCGGCATCGCGACCACCGGCTCGGGTCTGGAGCGATCGACGATGCACTGCGCGAACGCGAACAGCGCCTCGCGCGTACCCGCCACCGGCAAGACGTGCAGATCCGCGAGGAGGGAGCCCTTCGGCAGCCGGAAACGGGCCGTCAGCCACTTCACGATGGCGGCGCGCAGCTCCTCGGTTCCGCGCGTGGTCGGATAGCGGGCCATCTGCGGCAGGTGCTGCACCATGGCTTCGAGGACCAGCCGCGGGGTCTCGTGCTGCGGCTCGCCGATCGACAGGTCGAGCGGCGTCTTCTGCTGGGCGGCGCGGGTGAGGTTCTTCAGGCGCGCCAGCTTCTCGAACGGATAGGGGTGCAGGTGCGCGAGCGCTTCGTGCATGGCTTGGGCGGGTGGGGCAGTGATCGGCGGACCGCTACAGAGAGCGGCGTAGTATAGGCGATGCGGCGGGGCGCTCCAACGCGGCGGCAGTCCGCCGACGGCGCATGCCGCCGGACCCGCCTCCGCCGCGAGGCGTGGGCGCGGCGGGGATCAGGCCGTGGCTCCGTTGCGGGGGCGCGGGCCGGTTGGCATTTCGGAGCCAAAGATGCTGCAATGGCAGGCTGTGTCCCGCGCCAGCGGGGCTGCGTGAACCCGTAGCGAAACGAGATACATGACGACCAAGAAGATGCTGGTACTGCCGGGCGATGGCATAGGCCCGGCGATCGTCGCTCAGGCCCTCAAGGTGTGTCGCGCGCTGCGCGAGCGCCATGGGCTGCGCCTGGACTACGAGGAGGCGCTCATCGGTGGCGCGGCCATCGATGCCACCGGGGATCCGCTGCCGGAGGCGACCCTCTCGGCGGCCAGGGCGGCGGACGCGGTGCTCCTCGGCGCCGTGGGCGGGCCGAAGTGGGAGGCGCTGGACATCTCCGTGAGGCCGGAGAAGGGCCTGCTGCGCATCCGCTCCGGACTCGGCCTGTTCGCCAACCTGCGGCCCGCGATCCTGTACCCGCAGCTCGCGGCAGCCTCTACGCTGAAGCCCGAGGTGGTGGCGGGGCTGGACATCATGATCGTGCGCGAGCTGACCGGCGGGATCTACTTCGGGGAGCCGCGCGGGGTGCGCACGCTCGCCAACGGCGAGCGCCAGGGGTACAACACCGAGGTCTACAGCGAGAGCGAGATCCGCCGCATCGCACGCATCGCCTTCGACCTGGCCATGAAGCGCTCGCGCCGCCTGTGCTCGATCGACAAGGCCAACGTCCTGGAATGCACGGAGTTGTGGCGCAACGTGGTCGAGGAGGTCGCGCGCGAGTATCCGCAGGTCGCGCTGAGCCACATGTACGTCGACAACTGTGCCATGCAGCTGGTGCGCGCTCCGAAGCAGTTCGACGTCATCGTCACCAACAACATGTTTGGCGATATACTTTCAGATCTCGCCTCGATGCTGACCGGTTCCATCGGCATGCTGCCATCGGCTTCGCTCGACGAGCAGGGCAAGGGTATGTACGAACCCATCCACGGCTCGGCGCCGGACATCGCCGGCATGGACCTCGCGAATCCGATCGCCACGGTGCTGTCGCTGGCCATGGCGCTGCGCCACACCCTGGGTGAGCCCGGGCTGGCGGCCCGGGTCGAGCAGGCGGTGGGCCGCGTGCTCGACCGGGGATTGCGCACCACCGACATAATGTCCGATGGCATGCAGAGGCTCGGCACCGAGGCGATGGGCGATGCCATCGTGGCCGCGTTGTGATGAATCAGTCAGACACTTTTAATCCGATTTCCCATAATTATTTTCGACGACGCTGATATGAGCCGTAAATTCAATGTTGCAGTGGTTGGCGCCACCGGCGCGGTGGGCGAGGTCATGCTCGAGGTTCTCGCGCAGCGGAAATTCCCGGTTGGTCGTGTACATGCGGTGGCGAGCGCGCGGTCCGCCGGCAAGCAGGTCGACTTCGGCGGCGAGAAGCTCACCGTGCAGGCGCTCGAGGACTTCGATTTCTCCGATGTGCAGATCGGGCTGTTCTCGCCCGGCGCGTCGGTCTCCGCGGTGTATGCGCCGAAGGCGGCCGCGGCCGGCTGCGTGGTGGTGGACAACACCTCGCAGTTTCGCCAGGACAGGGACATCCCTCTGGTGGTGCCCGAGGTAAATCCGCACCGGGTCGCGGAGTACACCAACCGCGGCATCATCGCCAATCCGAACTGCTCCACGATCCAGATGGTGGTGGCGCTCAAGCCGATCAAGGACGCCGTCGGCATCGAGCGCATCAACGTGGCCACCTACCAGTCGGTATCCGGCACCGGCAAGGAGGCGATCGACGAACTGGCGGCGCAGACGGCGGCGTTGCTCAACGGCAAGCCGATAGAACGCAACGTCTATCCCAAGCAGATCGCCTTCAACTGCCTGCCTCACATCGACGTCTTCATGGACAACGGCTACACCAAGGAGGAGATGAAGATGATCTGGGAGACGCGCAAGATCCTCGAGGACGAGTCCATCCTCGTTAACCCGACCACCGTGCGCGTCCCGGTGTTCTACGGCCATTCCGAGGCGGTGCACATCGAGACCCGCGAGAAGATCTCCGCCGAGGAGGCCCGTAAATTGCTGGAGCGTGCACCGGGGATCGTGGTGCTGGACGACCGCAAGGACGGTGGATACCCGACCGCGGTCACGGAGGCCGCCGGCCAGGACCCGGTATTCGTGGGCCGGCTGCGTGATGATCTGTCCCACCCGCGCGGGCTGAACCTGTGGGTGGTCTCGGACAACATCCGGAAGGGTGCGGCGTTGAACAGTATTCAAATCGCGGAAATTTTGGTAAAAGACTATTTGTGAGCTATAGTTATGCCTAATTTATAAAGTCCGTTCGCAGGTTTCGGGTCACGGCCCGCCGGCGTCGACGTGCGGCAGGTCCGATCCGGGATGGGGTTTCTGCGAGGATTTGCAATCATTACAAAGGGTTAAGGATCGGGAAATGAGACGGCTACTGCGACTCGGGTTGGCAGTTTTCATGTCGCTGCCCATCAGCGTGTATGCGTTGAGCCTGGGCAACCTCGAGCTGAGGTCGGCATTGCACCAGCCGCTGGACGCGCGCGTGCCGATATTGAGCGCAACCGGCGACGAGATCGAGTCGCTGCGAGTGAAGATTGCATCCGCCGAGGAGTTCGCCCGCGCGGGCGTCAACTACGCCGGAATCCTGACGCAGCTCAAGTTCGACATCCAGCAGACCAGCAAGGGTCCCGACTACATCCGCATCACCTCGCATGACCCCGTCCGCGAGCCCTTCCTGAATTTCCTGCTCGAGGTGAACTGGTCCAAGGGCCGGCTCATCCGCGAGTTCACCGCCCTGCTGGATCCGCCGCTCTACGACCCGAGCCGACGCGTCGCGTGGGAACCGGCGCGCGTACAGCCGACCACCCCCGCAAGCGCGCCTGCGCCGAGCGGCGGGCGGGAGCTGCAGGTCGCCGAGACGCCACCGGCGCCGACTGGCGCCCCGTCACCGTCACCATCACCGTCACCATCACCATCACCCCCTGTGACGGCGGCCCCCATGCCGGCGCCGGCGGCACCGCCTGCCACCGGCGGCACGTACAACACGCTCTGGTCCGCGGCGACGGCCATGCGGCCGGACAACTCGGTCAGCATCCAGCAGATGATGCTGGCCCTGCTGCGCACCAATCCGGACGCCTTCATCCGCGGCAACATCAACCTGCTGAAGAAGGGTTACGTGCTGAAGATGCCCGAGCGCGGCGCGATCGACGGCATCTCGCGCGCCGAGGCCTTGGCGGAGGTCCAGCGTCATCACACGCTGTGGCGCGAGTACCGTGAACGCGGGGCGGCATCCGCGCCGCGGCAGCCGGAAGGCGGCGCCACCGTCGCCGCGGGCTCGAGCGGCGACGCGGCGAGCCCGACGGCGACGGCCCAGGACGAGGCGAATCTGCGCCTGCTGGCCGGAAACGAGAGCGGCGCGGCTGCGGGCAGGGGTGCCGACAGCGACTTGGCGCTTGCCAAGGAATCGCTCGAATCCAAGGTGCGCGAGAACGAGGAATTGCGCGCGCAGCTCAAGGAGTCCGAGGAGATCATCGAGAAACTGAAGAGCCGCGTCTCGTTGCAGGACGAGCAACTCGCCGATCTGCAGAGCAAGCTCGGCGAGTCCGGGGCAGAGCCGCCCGCGACGGCGCCGAGCACCGAGACGCCGTCCGCGCCGGAGATGCCCGAGGAGGCCGCGGCCGAGCCGAGTGCCCCGGTGGTCGTGACGCCGGAGGCGTGGCGTTCGCTCGACAACGTCGTCCAGACGCCCACCTATCCGCTGCCGGATGCCACGCCCGCGGCGGAGGAGATGCCCGCCACCGAGGAACCCGCCGTCGAGGCTCCGGCCGAGGCGGCACCCGAGGCGGAGGCACCGCCAAGTGAGGCGGTGGCGGAAGCCCCGGCCGAGCCGCCGCCCGCGCTGGAGGAAAGTCCTCCGGAGGCCGTGCCCCCCGAGTCTGCGACCGAAGCTGCGGCGGAGCAGGAGATCCAGCCGGAGGAGGTGCCGCCGGAGGCCACCGCGGAGGCGCCGCCCACCGAACCCACTCCAGAGGAACCCTCGCCCTCCGGCGGAGGCTTCATCGACACGCTCAACAACCTGTTCGGCACCGTGGTGCCGAAGTCGCTTTTGGAGGCCGTGCCAGGCGGCGCCGCGACGCTGCTCGGTGCGTTGCTCGCGCTCGTAGGCGGTCTGGTCGCCTTGCTGGCGCGCCGCCGTGCCGCCCCCGAGGCGGTTCCGGCGCCGGGCGAGGAGGGCGAGAGCGCCTTCGACCTCGCCCTCGGCGAGGCGCGGGGCGCGGGTGAGGAGACGCTGGAGGAGGGCGCGTTCGCGCCGGCGGCCGCCGAGGAGGATGAGCTGTTCGCCGCCACCAGCCATACGGAGCCGATGGCCGCGGAGCCCGGCACGGAGCGGGAGGCGGAAGCGGCGGCACCGGAAGAGGATCCACTCGCCGAGGTCAACGTCTATCTCGCCTACGAACGCTTCGACGAGGCCGAACGCCTGATCAAGGAGGCGATCGCCGCCAATCCCGGGGAAAGCAAGTACAAGCTGCGCCTGCTCGAGGTGTATTACTCGAGCAACGACAAGGGCAAGTACGAGGCCGCGGCGCGCGAGCTGCGCGATTCCGTCGGCGGCCAGGGACCGCTCTGGGACAGCGCCGTGGCGATGTGGCGCGAGATGTCGCCGAACCGCGAGCTGTTCGCGGGCGGCGAGGAGCCGGCGGCCGTGGCGGCCGCGGCGCGGGAGCAGCGCCAGTTCGTCGACATCACCGCCGTGGAGGACATGGCGAGCCGCACCGTCACCACCCTGGCTCCAGCGGCGGCGGCGATGGCGGGCGAAGCGGCGGCGGCGAGCACCAGCGCCGAGCCCGGCGAGACCGGAGAGACCCCGTCGGTGTTCGACGTGGCGAGTGCCGAGCAGGATTTCGACCTGCTCGACATCACGGCATCCGGCGACGTGCGCGAGGCGGATTCCGACATCCTCGACATCTCCGCCGGCGTGGGCACCGGCACGGGGGAGCTGGCCTTCAGCGAGCCGGCCTCGATCGAAGGCGCGAGCTCCGCGGTCAATGAACTGCTGAGCCTCACCAAGAGCAACGCGGTCGCCCCGTCGCAACCCGGCGAGCCGGACTTCCTCGAATCCAGCCTCGACTTCGACACGGGCCTCGCTGCCACCGGCGGCAGTGCCGAAGGCGCCGGCGCGGCCACGGTCGGACCGGACCACCTGCTCGATTTCGATCTCGGCACCGACATCGGTCCGGAGGTCAGGGCGCCGGATACCAACATCGTAGACTTCCCGGGCCGTGGCGAGCCCGCGGCCGCTGAGCCGACACCGGAGTCGTTGTCGACCATGATCGACGTGGCACCGGAGCCGCCCCCCGCCGCGCAGGCCGCCCCGGAGGTGGAGTTCGATATAGGCGGACTGGACCTGGCGCTGGACGCCGAATCCACCGCCGGCGCCAAGGGCGAGGAGGCCAGTCTGGACCTGGCGCTGGAATCTCCGGGCGCCGCCGAGGTAACGATGGGCGACATCGACAGCCTGAGCCTGGACGAGGATACCGTGCGCCTGTTCGAGAACGATCTCGCCTCCACCAGCGCCCAGGACACCATGCCCATGTTCGAGCAGGACGCGGACATGGCGGCCACCGACCGCGGCAAGGGCGGCGGTTTCGGCAAACCGGCCGTCAGCGAGGACGAGCTCACGCTCGACAACGATGACCTGACCCTGGACGACATCACCAAGTCGCTGGAGGAGACGGTCGGTTCCAAGGCCAGGACCTACAGCGAATTCGAGACGGTGGACCTGACGCTGGACGCCAAGGCGCTCATGGACAACGAGCAGACCGCCGAGCTGTTCGAGCAGGAACTGAAGAACGACGGGGCCGACGACGGCTTCGGTCCGGCCGCCGCCACGCTGGGCACCCAGGGGGGCGACGATGTCGACACGAAGCTCAACCTCGCGAAGGCCTATATCGAGCTGGGCGATGCCGCCGGCGCACGCACCATCCTGGATGAGGTCACCGGCGAAGGCAGCGACGCCCAGCGCGCAGAGGCCCAGCGCCTGTTGCGTGAGCTCACCACCTGAAGTCCCCATCGTGATGGCGTCACGGGGCTGGACAGCGATGTCCAGCCCCGTTTGTTTATCCGCGGCGGCCTGAGCCGGCGGCCGGGGCCCGAAGTCATGCGTGTCGTTCTCGGCATCGAATACTCCGGCAGCGGCTTCAGCGGCTGGCAGTATCTCGGCCCCGACCGCCGTGCGCGCACCGTGCAGGACTGTCTGCAGCAGGCCCTGGCGGCCGTCGCCGCCGAACCCGTGCAGGTGGTCTGCGCCGGCCGTACCGATGCCGGTGTGCACGCGTGCGGTCAGGTGGTGCATTTCGACACCGGCGCGAGACGCAGCGCCCGGGGCTGGGTGCTCGGCGCCAACAGCGCGCTGCCTCCGGATGTCAGCGTTGCCTGGGCACAGGCGACCGGCGCGGACTTCCACGCCCGCTACAGCGCCACCGGGCGGCTCTACCGCTACTTCATCCTCAACGCGACGGCCCGGTCCGGCGCGCTGGCCGGACGCGTCACCTGGCACCACTGGCCGCTCGATCACGCACGCATGCAGGCCGCGGCCGACACGCTCATCGGCGAGCACGATTTCTCCGCCTTTCGCTCCTCGGAATGCCAGTCGAAGTCGACGCTGCGACACCTGCGCCAGCTGCGGGTGCGGCGTGACGGGGACTTCATCGTCATCGATGCCGAGGCCAACGCGTTCCTGCATCACATGGTGCGCAATCTCGTCGGTGTGCTGCTCGCGATCGGCACGGGCAAGCAGGCGGTGGGCTGGGCGCGCGAGGTCCTGGAAGGCCGCGACCGCCGCCTCGGGGGCGTGACCGCGCCCGCCGAAGGGCTCTACCTTTGCCGGGTCGACTACCCGGCGCATTTCGGGATCCCCGCTCCGCGGGCTGCCTTCCTGCCGGTGCCTCCTGCATAATCGCCGACCATCGCTCAACCGCCTTTCACCGACGGAAGCCCTGCATGCATCGAACGCGCGTCAAGTTCTGTGGGATCACACGCCGCCAGGACGCGCTGGCGGCGGCGCGGCTGGGCGCCGACGCCATCGGGCTGGTCTTCTACGCGCCGAGTCCGCGCGCGGTCACGATCGGGCAGGCGCGCGACGTCGTGGCCGGGCTGCCGCCCTTCCTCAGCACCGTGGCATTGTTCGTCAATCCCGCCGCCGAGGAGGTGAGGGCGGTCGCCGATGCCATCCGCCCGAACCTGCTTCAATTCCACGGCGAAGAGCCGCCGGCGCAGTGCGCGCAATTCGGGATTCCGTACATCAAGGCCGTGCGCGTCCGTCCCGGCATCGACCTGCCTGCGGAGACCGAACGCTACGAGCACGCCGCGGCGATCCTGTTCGACAGCTATCAGGATGACCGTCACGGCGGCACCGGCTCGACGTTCGACTGGTCGCTCCTTCCGGCCGCCGTCTCCAAACCGTTTATCTTGGCAGGCGGGCTGACTCCTGATAATGTCGCAGCCGCTGTAGCCCGGGTCCGGCCCTACGCCGTCGACGTCAGCGGCGGCATCGAAATCAGCAAGGGCATCAAGGACCTGACAAAGATGCAGGCATTCCTGCGCGAGGTGCACCGTGGGAGCATTTGAAAAGTCCGTCACCCGTACCCCGCCGTTGACGCTACACGACAGCCGCGAGGACACGGGGCTGCCCGATGCGCGCGGCCACTTCGGGATCTTCGGCGGACGCTTCGTCGCCGAGACCCTGATGCAGCCGCTGCTGGAGCTCACGGACGCCTACAACCGCTACCTGAGCGATCCCGATTTTCTTCGCGAGCTCGATGACGACCTGCGGAACTACGTCGGTCGTCCCTCGCCGCTCTACCACGCCGAGCGACTGAGCAGGCGACTGGGCGGCGCCCAGATCCTGCTGAAGCGCGAAGACCTCAATCACACCGGCGCGCACAAGATCAACAACACCATCGGCCAGGCCCTGCTCGCGCGACGCATGGGCAAGACCCGCATCATCGCCGAGACCGGCGCAGGCCAGCACGGCGTCGCATCCGCCACCGTCGCGGCGCGGCTCGGTCTGGAGTGCGTGGTCTACATGGGTTCGGAGGACATCAAGCGCCAGGCCCTCAACGTCTACCGGATGAAGCTGCTGGGCGCGACCGTCGTCCCCGTGGAGTCGGGCTCCAAGACCCTGAAGGACGCGCTCAACGAGGCAATGCGCGACTGGGTCACCAACGTCGACAACACCTTTTACATCATCGGCACCGTGGCCGGCCCGCACCCCTACCCGGCGATGGTGCGCGACTTCCAGGCCATCATCGGCCGCGAGGCGCGCGCGCAGTGCCAGGATCGGTACGGGCGACTGCCGGATGCGCTGGTCGCCTGCGTCGGCGGCGGCTCCAACGCCATCGGGCTGTTCTACCCGTTCATCAACGATCCGCAGGTAAGGATGTTCGGCGTGGAGGCCGCCGGCGACGGCATCGCCACCGGGCGCCATGCCGCCTCGCTGTGCGCGGGCAAGCCGGGCGTGCTGCACGGCAACCGCACCTACCTGATCGAGGACGCCGACGGACAGATCATCGAGACGCACTCGATCTCCGCCGGACTGGATTACCCGGGCGTCGGGCCCGAGCACGCATGGCTGAAGGAGACCGGGCGCGCCCAGTACGCCGGCATCACCGATGAGGAGGCGCTGCAGGGATTCCATGACCTGACGCGCATCGAAGGCATCATGCCGGCCCTGGAATCCAGCCACGCCGTCGCCTATGCCTGCAAGCTGGCGCCGACGATGAAGCCGGAGGAGATCATCGTCGTGAATCTCTCCGGGCGCGGCGACAAGGACATACACACCGTGGCCTCGCGCCAGGGAATCCGTTTCTGACACATCGATCCGATCGCCATCCATGAGTCGCATCCAGGCATGTTTCGAAGGCCTGCGCCAGCGAGGTCGCGCGGCGCTGGTCCCCTTCATCACCGCAGGCGATCCGCATCCGGGCGCGACGGTCCCGCTCATGCACACGCTGGTCGCCGCCGGCGCCGACATCCTGGAGCTGGGCGTGCCGTTTTCCGATCCGATGGCCGACGGGCCGGTCATCCAGCGCGCCAGCGAACGCGCGTTGAAGCATCACGTCAGCCTGCGCGACGTCCTCGGCATGGTGAGCGAATTTCGCGAGACTGATCCGCTGACCCCCGTGGTGCTCATGGGCTATCTGAACCCGGTGGAGATCATGGGCTACGAGGCGTTCGCCAACGAGGCCTCGAAGGCAGGCGTCGACGGCGTGCTCACGGTCGATCTGCCGCCCGAGGAAGCCGGCGCGTTCACCTCGCTGCTCAAGGGCAGGGGCCTCGATCCCGTCTTCCTGTTCGCGCCGACCACCAACGAGGAGCGCGCGGCGAGCATCTGCGCCGCGGCCTCCGGGTTCGTGTATTACGTCTCCCTCAAGGGCGTCACGGGCGCGAGTTCGTTGAACGTCGAGGACGTCGACGAACACATCCGGGAGATCCGCCGCCATACCGGGCTGCCGGTCGGCGTGGGTTTCGGTGTGAAGGACGCGGGCACCGCCACGCAGCTGGCGCGCGTCGCCGACGCCGTCGTGGTCGGCAGCGCGCTGGTCGCCGCCATCGAGTCCGCGGCGGGGGACGAGGCGAGGATGCACGCGGCGGCGCGTGAACTGATCGGCTCGCTGCGCGCGGGAATGGACACCGTGAGCAAGGCGGCATGACCGAGGGAGGCTTTGGGACCATGAGCTGGTTCAAGCGGCTGCTGCCTTCGCGCATACGCACCGAGGGCATCAGCAAGCGCGCGGTGCCCGAGGGGGTATGGGCGAGCTGTCCGGCCTGCAAGGCGATGCTCTATCGCGCCGAGCTCGAGCGCAATCTCGACGTGTGTCCGAAGTGCGGTCATCACATGCGCATCAGCGCGCGCCGGCGCCTCGACCGGTTCCTCGACGCGGAACCGAGAACGGAGCTGGCGGGTGACGTGCGGCCGGTGGACTTCCTGAAGTTCAAGGACACCAAGAAGTACAAGGACCGGCTCACGCAGGCGCAGAAGGACACCGGCGAGGCCGACGCGCTGGTGGTCATGCGGGGCGCGCTGCGCGGCATGCCGGTGGTGGCCTGCGCGTTCGAGTTCGAGTTCATGGGCGGGTCGATGGGATCGGTCGTCGGCGAGCGGTTCGTGCGCGCGGCGGACGCGGCGCTGCGGGAGCGCATGCCGCTGATCTGTTTTTCCGCCAGCGGCGGCGCGCGCATGCAGGAGGCGCTGGTTTCCCTGATGCAGATGGGCAAGACCGCCGCGGCGCTGCGGCGACTCGGCGATCAAGGCATTCCGTTCGTCTCGGTGCTGACGGACCCGACCATGGGCGGCGTCTCGGCCAGCCTCGCGATGCTCGGCGACGTCAACGTCGCCGAGCCCAATGCGCTCATCGGATTCGCGGGGCCCCGGGTCATCGAACAGACGGTGCGACAGGTGCTGCCGGAAGGCTTTCAGCGCAGCGAATTCCTGCTCGCCCACGGCGCCGTCGACATGATCGTCGATCGCCGGCAGATGCGCGACCGGATCGCCTCGATACTGTCGATACTGAGCGACAAGCAGGCGAGCTGATTCCTGCCTCGCCCCAGACGCCCCTCACCGCGGCTGCAACCGCCGCCGCTCGGCGACTTTCACCCCTCAACTTCCGGTATGATCGAGGCGTCTTCCCCGACCCTTGCAGCGCCGCCCGATGACGCCGACACACGCCCTTAGCCCGCAAGGCACGTCACCGCGATTCACCACGCTGCGCGAGTGGCTGGCCTGGCAGGAGTCGCTGCATGCCAAGGAGATCGAGCTCGGGCTGGATCGATGCCGGGCGGTCGCCGAGCGCATGCAGGTCATACAGCCCCGTTACGCGACCGTCAGCGTGGCCGGCACCAACGGCAAGGGTTCCAGCGTGGCGATGCTGGACAGCATTCTGAGCGCTGCCGGATACAGGGTGGGTCGATACACCTCGCCGCACCTCATCCGCTACAACGAGCGCATCCGGGTCGCCGGCGAGATCGCCGACGACGCGACGATCTGCGCGGCCTTCGATCGCATCGATCGCGCTCGTGGTGAGATCTCGCTGACCTATTTCGAGTTCGGGACGCTGGCGGCGCTGGACATATTCATGCACGCGGGCATCGACGTGGCGATACTCGAGGTCGGCATGGGCGGACGCCTGGATGCCGTCAACCTCGTGGACGCCGACGTGGCGCTGATCGCCACCATCGACATCGACCACGTCGACTTTCTCGGCTCCGACCGGGAAAGCATCGGCCGCGAGAAGGCCGGAATCATGCGCGCGCGGCGTCCCGCGGTATGCTCCGATCCCAGTCCGCCGAACAGCCTGATCGAGCATGCCCGAGGAGTGGGTACGGTGTTGTACGTGCTGGGAGAGGAATACGGCTACGAGATCGGCGCGGGAAGCTGGTCGTGGCACGGGGCCGGGCGAGTCATGAAAGACCTGCCGCCGCCGCACCTGCACGGCGCCTTCCAGTTCCAGAACGCGGCCGGCGTGCTGCGCGCCATCGAGGCCTTGGCTCCACGCTGTCCGGTGTCGCGCCGCGCAATAGAGACCGGACTGCGCAACGTGCAACTTGCCGGCCGCTACCAGGTCTATCCTGGCGAGGTGGCCTGGATACTGGATGTCGCGCACAATCCCCAATCCGCCCGCGTGCTGGCCGAGACACTGCGCAACGAACAGGTGTGCAGCGGGCGTACCCATTTCCTGGCCGGAATGCTGAAGGACAAGGACATAGGCGGGGTCTTCTCCGTCCTTCACGATCTGGCCGACGAGTGGTATCTGGTCACGCTCGCCGCCCGCCGCGGCGCGACCGCCGCGGCCCTGCGCGAGCAGCTGCGGATCCACTCGCCCCGCGTGCCGGCGCACCTCTACGATTCCATTCCCGAGGCGTATCAGGCGGTGTCGGCGGCCGTGCGCCCCGGCGATCGCGTGCTGGTCTTCGGTTCGTTCCTGACGGTGGCCGGGGTGGCCGACATCCTCGAGCGGGCGGGACGCGCGTCGGATTAGGTGCACGGTGATGGAGCGCCCGCTCAAACAACGACTCGTGGGTGCGGCCGTGCTGGTCGGGCTTGCAGTCATCTTCGTTCCCATGCTCGTCGAGCGCTCGCCGATCGAGACGCCGCGCATCGAGGAGAGCAACATCCCGGCGGCTCCGGCGACGGCGCCGAGTGGCGAGTTCACCTCCAAGATCGTGCCCCTGGAGCCGGTGGAACCCGTGACGCCGGTGGTGCCGCCATCGGCCGAGCAGGCCATGGAGGCGGCGGCCCCGACCGCGCCGCCCGCGGCCGGCGCCGGGCAGGCCGCGACGGCGGCCGCCCGCGAGGGCGCGGTGCCGCGAGTGCCGCCGTCGGCCGTCGACGATGGCGGGGAGCCGGCGCCGGCAGGCGCGGATCAGCGCGCAGGCGTCAATGCCTGGGTGATCCAGCTGGGAAGTTTCGCCAGCGAGCAGAACGCCCGCGATCTCGAGGCCCGGCTGCAGAAGGAGGGCTACGCCGCGTTCGTCGAGAAGATCGGCGCCGGCGAGGAGCAGAAGTTTCGCGTGCGCGTCGGTCCGGAGCTCCTGCGCGCGAAGGCAGACCAGGCCCGCGAGAAGCTCGAGAAGGAACTCAATCTGAAGGGCATCGTGGTGCGTTATCCCTGAGGACGCTCGGCAAGTCTGAAGCTCATGCATCCGGTCGATATCGGAATCCTGGCGATAGTCGGCATCTCCGCGCTGCTGAGCCTGCTTCGCGGGCTGGTGCGCGAGGTTCTGTCGCTGGCGGCGTGGGTGGTCGCCTTCTTCGTCGCGCGTACCTACAATCCCGTCGCCGCCGGCTGGATGGAGGGCGTGGTCAGCGTGCCGTCGGCGCAGTACGTGCTGGGTTTCGGACTGCTGTTCTTCGCCGCCCTGCTCGCGATGGGCGTGGTCAACTACGTGCTTGCGAAGATCGTCGCCGCAACCGGGTTGAGCGCCACCGATCGGATGCTGGGCGTGATCTTCGGGGTTCTGCGCGGCGTCGGGGTGGTGACACTGCTGGTCTTCCTGGCGAGTTTCACGCCCATGACGCGCGATCCGTGGTGGACCGGTTCCATGTTCGTGCCCAAGCTGTTGCCGGCCGCCGACTGGCTGCGAGCGAAGATCCCGCCGGAATTCCAGAAATATCTCCCTGAATAGGGTTTCGGGTCTAGAATAGACACTGTCTCCCCACACGGTCAGCTTCCATGTGCGGCATCGTCGGTATCGTCGGCAGGACCCCCGTCAACCAGGCCATCTTCGACGGCCTGACGGTCCTGCAGCACCGCGGCCAGGACGCCGCCGGCATGGCGACCTACCACGACGGCCACATCTACCTGCGGAAATCGAGCGGGCTGGTTCGCGACGTGTTCCACACCCGGCACATGCTGAGACTCATCGGCAACATGGGCATGGGCCACGTGCGCTACCCGACGGCCGGCTGCAGCTCCTCGGAGGAGGCGCAGCCGTTCTACGTCAACTCGCCCTACGGGATCTGCCTCGCGCACAACGGCAACCTCACCAACGCCGAGGCGCTGAAGGAGGACCTGTATCGCGAGGACCTGCGCCACATCAACACCGACTCCGACTCCGAGGTGCTGCTCAACGTCTTCGCGCACGAGCTGCAGCGCATGGGCAAGATGCGTATCGACGCCGAGGACGTCTTCGCCGCGGTGCGGGCCGTGCATCGCCGCTGCAGCGGCGGCTACGCGGTCATAGCCATGATCTCCGGCGTCGGTCTCGTCGGCTTCCGCGACCCGCACGGGATACGGCCTATCGTGTTCGGGCGCCGCGAGACGGCCGAAGGACCGGAGTGGATCATCGCCTCGGAGAGCGTGGCCATCGACGCCCTCGGCTTCCAGCTGGTGCGCGACATCGGCCCCGGCGAGGCGGTGTTCATCGACAAGCGCGGCGGATTCCAGTCCAAGGAGTGCGCCGAGAACGCGCAGTGCGTGCCCTGCATCTTCGAGTACGTGTACTTCGCGCGCCCCGATTCGATCATCGACGGCATCTCGGTGCACAAGGCACGCATGCGCATGGGCGAGAAGCTGGCCGCGAAGATCCTGCGCCTGCGCCCCGAGCACGATATCGACACGGTCATACCGATCCCCGATACCAGCCGCACCGCAGCGCTGGAGCTGGCGCACGCGCTGGGCGTGAAGTACCGCGAAGGCTTCATCAAGAACCGCTATATCCCGCGCACCTTCATCATGCCGGGCCAGAGCATGCGCAAGAGGTCGGTGCGGCAGAAGCTGAACGCCATCGATCTGGAGTTCCGCGACAAGAACGTGCTGCTGGTGGACGATTCAATCGTTCGCGGCACGACCTCCGGGCAGATCGTGCAGATGGCGCGCGAGGCGGGCGCGCACAAGGTGTACTTCGCCTCGGCCGCGCCGCCGGTGTGCTACCCGAACGTCTACGGCATCGACATCGCGACCTCCGAGGAGCTCATCGCCAAGGGGCGCACCACCGAGGAGATCTGCAGGCTGATCGGCGCGGACTGGCTCATCTACCAGGATCTCGAGGATTTGATCGACGCCTGCCGCCGCGGCAACCCGCGCATCGCCCAGTTCGACACCTCCTGCTTCGACGGCAAGTACGTTACCGGCGACGTCAGCAGTGGCTACCTCGATCGCATCAACCAGCTGCGCAACGACGATGCGAAGGCACGCCGCAACGATGTCGTCGAGCTGAATGACGACCTGACCGCCACCGCCTGAGCCCGCGGCAAAGGCGGTCGCAAGCCGCGCAGGACCGCGCCGTCGGACCCAACGACGGTCCGGCGCGCCGGCCGGGCTCAACGAGCGTTCCGATTGACAGCCCCGGCCCCATCCACTAGATTCGCCATCAGCAGCAGCGCCGATTTGAATCAGCTTGCGGGCGCGGGAAGCAGCACTCCCAAACAGCTAAAGCGATGCCACCCGCACCTGCTTTAGCAAGCGGGTTTTTTCGTGCCTGCCTCCGGCCGCATTCCCCGATGCAGATCAGTCTCGCGCCGCATCACGAAACGTGGAGGCAACACGATGCCGGGTCCTCACGACCAGTACGAAACCGATACCCTGGCGGTGCGCGCCGGTCAGGTGCGCACGCACGAGTGCGAGCAGAGCGAACCGCTGTTCCTGAGCTCGAGCTTCACCTTCAGGAACGCCGCCGAGGCGGCGGCGCGATTCCGCGGCGATCAGCCCGGCAACATCTATTCGCGGTTCACCAATCCGACGGTACGCGCCTTCGAACAGCGCCTGGCGGCGATGGAACGCGGCGAGCGTTGTGTGGCGACCGCCTCCGGCATGGGCGCCATCCTCACGCTCTGCCTCGGATTGCTGCGCTCCGGCGATCACATCGTTTGTTCGCAGAGCGTTTTCGGCACCACCGTGACACTGCTGCAGAATCAGCTGTCGAAATTCGGCGTCGCGACCAGCTTCGTGCCGATGACGGACTACGAGGCGTGGGCGAACGCGATCCGAGCGGAGACGCGGCTGCTCTTCCTGGAAACGCCCTCGAATCCGCTGACCGAGATAGCGGACATCGCCCGCATCGCGGGCATCGCCCACGCGCGAGGTTGCCTGCTCGCCGTCGACAACTGTTTTCTGACGCCGGCGCTGCAGCGTCCGCTCGAGCTGGGCGCCGACATCGTCATCCATTCCGCCACCAAGTACATCGATGGCCAGGGCCGCTGCGTGGGCGGCGCGGTGGTCGGCCCGGAGAAACTGGTGGGCGAGGCGGTCTTCGGCGTCGTGCGCAATGGCGGCATCTGCCTGAGCCCCTTCAATGCCTGGGTCTTCCTCAAGGGCCTGGAGACGCTCGGCCTGCGCATGGAGGCCCACGGCGCGCGCGCGCTCGCTCTCGCGAGTTGGCTCCAGGGGCAGCCGGGCGTGCGCAGGGTCCATTACCCCGGTCTGCCGTCGCATCCGCAGCACGAGCTGGCGCAGCGGCAGCAGCGCGGCTTCGGCGGCATCGTCGCCTTCGAGGTCGAGGGCGGGCGCGAGGCGGCGTGGAAGTTGATCGACGGCGTGCGGATCTTCTCCATCACCGCCAATCTCGGCGACGCCAAGAGCACGATCACGCACCCGGCCACGACCACGCACTGGCGTCTGACCGACGCCGAGCGCGGGCGCGCCGGCATCACCGAGGGGCTGATACGACTGTCAGTCGGATTGGAGGACGCGGACGACCTGCGCCGCGACCTGGCCGAGGCCCTGAACGGATAGCCGCCGGAGAGGTCGCGCGCACGCGCAGGCCACGTGGCCATGGATTCCGATCGAGTCCCGCACCGTCACGGGGCATGCGATATCGGGTCACCTCAAGCTTTGTCCTGGGTTGCCGCTCGCATAAGGCCAGAGCGGCTCGAACCGCCGGTGATGATTGCAGCCACCGGTCCACAGCGCGCGGCTGCATGGAAAGCCAACCAGGTCGAGGAACTGCAATGCGAGTGAATCAACCCGTCAGCGTTGCGGCGCGCGGCCGAGGCCGGCGAGGCCCGGACCGCCATCGCGGAATCGGTCGCGCGCATCACCGACATGAACGTGCAGGTGGCGAGCGCCGTGGGGGAGCAGGCGGCGGTCGCCGAGGGGATCGATCGAAATATCAGCAACATCGGTCATTGCACCGAGGAGCGGACGCTGCTGGCCAAGTCCACCACGCGCCAGAGCGAGGATCTGCTCCGACTGGTGCTGGAGATGGAGGACATGACCTCGCGCTTCGCGGCATGAAGTTGGCAAGGGATTTGTACGCTCGCGGACAGCCTGTCCCCGAAGCTTTCGGGGGGCGAAAGTCCTGCGCCGACCCGAGGCGGCAAGGCCAGCCTTGAGGAGGCACGGAGGGTAGCGATGCCGAGCCTGTCCCTGCGCCAGTGGGCGCTGATCGCCGTCGTGGCCGCGTGGGTCTACGTGGATTTCATCCGCACGCCCACCGACGCCACCGCCGCCATCCGCAAGGGCGGCTACGCAATCACCGAGCTGGAGCGCTACGAGCAGACGGTGCGCGTGCTCGGCCGCGAGGAGTACCGCTTCGGGCGCGAGGCCGAGCTCTCGCCCATGGACATCGCCGTGGGCTGGGGCGCCATGGCGAAGCCCGAGATCTACCGGCAGTTCAGCATCACCCAGAGCGGGCGCTGGTATTACTGGAGCTCCGACAGCCTGCCCATCTCCCGGCGGGAGGTGGAGGTCAACAGCAGCAACATCCACCTGGTCCCGGCCAACCCGGAGATCGCCGGGCGGCTGCGCCGCATCAAACGCGACGATGTCCTGGCGATCGGCGGTGCGCTCATCGAGGTGACGGCCCCCGATGGCTGGCGCTGGCGCAGCTCGCTCAGCCGCGAGGACACCGGCGAGGGGGCCTGCGAGCTGTTGCTCCTCGAGGAGCTCGACTGGGTGCGGCCCGGCGCCACGCCGTGAGGGTCCTGCCCTCCCCGAAACCCCCGCCCGCCTGACGCCGGCAGGGCCCAATTCCCGCGGCGTGCACCAAGGCGGCGGCCCCTCCGCCCCCCGGAATCCGGGCTTTTGCGTCGCGGAGGGGAAAAGCGGTGTTTTTACGAGCTCTTACGCGCCTGTTGCATCTTGCGCCATGTTTGACGGTCATGTTAACTTTGCGCTCCTTTTTGGGGGGACCGTTCTCTCGCGTGTGGGTGTCTGCCAGCGTGCAGCCTGCGGTCAATAATTAACTCGCGGTAAATCTCGCTCGTGTGGTTGGCGCAAAAGCCGGGAAGTCGCCGGCGTTTCGTTGCGTCTACTTCTCAATGCTGACGTTGGAGGATATAGCTATCATGGCTGGACGTAACTTCCTGTTTATCCCCGGCCCGACGAACGTGCCGGACCGCATCAATCGCGCCATGCACCTCGCCCAGGAGGACATGCGCGCCCCGGATCTGCCGAACTTCACCAAGCCTCTGTACGAGGACATGAAGAAGGTCTTCAAGACCAAGACCGGCCGTGTCTTCATCTTCCCCGCCTCCGGCACCGGCGGCTGGGAGGCCGCCATCTCCAACACGCTGTCGCCGGGCGACAAGGTGCTGATGTCGGGTTTCGGCCACTTCTCCAACCTGTGGATCGACATGTGCCAGCGCTGGGGCCTGAACGTGCAGGCGCTGGAAGTGGAATGGGGCGAGGGCGTGCCGGCGGAGAAGTACGCCGAGATCCTTAGCCAAGACAAGAAGCACGAGATCAAGGCCGTCTTCGCCACCCAGAACGAGACCGCCACCGGCGTCGCCTCGGACATCGCCGCCGTGCGCAAGGCCATGGACGCCTGCAACCACCCCGCGCTGCTGTACGTCGACGGCGTCTCCTCCGTCGCCTCGATGGACTTCCGCATGGACGAGTGGAAGGTCGACCTTTGCGTGTCCGGTTCGCAGAAGGGCTTCATGCTGCCCACCGGTCTGGGCATCGTCTGCGCCAGCCAGAAGGCGCTGGAGGCGATGAAGACCGCCAAGTTGCCGCGCTGCTTCTTCGACTTCAACGACCAGATCAAGACCAACGACCTGGGCTTCTTCCCGTACACGCCGCCGATGAACCTGCTGCGCGGCCTGCGCGAGTCGCTGAACATGATCTTCGAGGAGGGCCTGGAGAACGTCTTCGCCCGCCACCACCGCTACGCCGAGGCCACCCGCGCCGCGGTCAAGGCCTGGGGCCTGAGCCTCGTGGCCAAGGAGCCGAAGTGGTACTCCGACACCGTGAGCGCCGTGTACGTGCCCGAGGGCTTCAACGGCACCGAGGTGGTGCGCACCGCCTACCGCCGCTATAACCTGGCGCTGTCCATCGGCCTGGCCAAGGTCGCGGGCAAGATCTTCCGCATCGGCCACCTGGGCGATCTGAACGAGCTGCAGGTGCTGGCGTGCCTGAGCGGCGCGGAGATGGCCATGCGCGACATCGGCATCACCACCGTGCAGCCGGGCTCGGGTGTGGCGGCGGCGCAGGAGTTCCTGCGCGCCAGCGCCAAGCCTCCGGTCGAGGAAGCCAGGAAGATCTAGCCCTACCGCGCTGCTCCTTGATCTTGCGCACTGCGCCCTGGACCGCAGCGTACTATTCAGTAACGTGTCGTGAATTCCGCACCGGCCGGCCCAAGCGGCCGGTGCGGGTCGCCTCGGCATGCTCCCAGCGCCGGGGTGCCATCCATCAAGGGAGGAGGATTGCATGAGCTTCACACAATACAAGCCGGTTCGTACCCGGCTGCAGCGCAGCGAGCTGGCGGTTCCCGGTTCGAATCCATCGATGTTCGAGAAGGCGTTGAAGAGCGACGCCGACTACATCTTCCTCGACTGCGAGGACGCCGTCGCTCCGGATGACAAGGAGCAGGCGCGCAAGAACATCATCCAGGCCCTCAACGATCTCGACTGGGCCGGCCACGGCAAGACCATCTCCGTGCGCATCAACGGTCTGGACACCCACTACATGTACCGCGACGTGGTGGACATCGTCGAGCAGGCAGGCCACAAGCTCGACACCATCCTCATCCCCAAGGTCGGCACGCCATCCGACGTCTACATGGTCGACTGCATGCTCACGCAGATCGAGGAAGCCAGGAAGATCAAGAACCCGATCGGCATCGAGTGCCTCATCGAGATCGCCCTCGGCATGGCCAACGTCGAGGCCATCGCACAGTCGAGCAGGCGCCTCGAGGCCCTGCACTTCGGCGTGGCCGACTTCGCCGCGTCCTGCCGCGCCCGCACGGTGGTCATCGGCGGCCTGAATCCCGACTACCCCGGCGACCAGTGGCATTCCTCGCTGCAGCGCATGGTCATCGCCTGCCGCGCCTACGGCATTCGCGCCATCGACGGTCCGTTCGGCGACTTCAACGATCCGGAGGGTTACACCGCCGCCGCCAAGCGTGCGGCCGCGCTGGGCTACGAGGGCAAGTGGGCGATCCATCCCTCGCAGATCGCGCTGGCCAACGAGGTCATGTCGCCGCCGCCGAAGGAGGTCGAGCGCGCCAAGCGCATCCTGGCCGCCATGGACGAGGCCGCCAAGGCCGGTAGGGGCGCCGTGGTGCTCGACGGCCGCATGATCGATCTGGCCTCCTCGCGCATGGCCGAGAACGTCGTGCGCATGGCCAACGTCATCGAGGCCAAGCCGAAGAAGTGACGGCCACCGGATCAGTCATCGCGCAGCGCTTCGACGGCCGGTGGCCGGCGAAGCGCCCGGTGACTGACAGCAGATTTCAAACATCAACACGAGACTGATTTGAAGGAGGTCTTCCGTGGAAATTCATGAGTATCAAGCCAAAGAGATCCTCTCCGGATTCGGCGTAAACACCCTGCAGGGTGGCCTCGCCTACAGTCCGGAGCAGGCCGTGTACCGCGCCAAGGAGATTGGTGGCGAGGTGTGGGTGGTCAAGGCGCAGATACACTCGGGTGCGCGCGGCAAGGCCGGCGGCATCAAGGTGTGCAAGACCGATGACGAGATCTGGGAGGCGGCCGACGAGCTGCTGGGCAAACGTCTCGTCACGCACCAGACCGGCCCGGCCGGCAAGGTCGTGCACCGTCTGTACATCGAGGCCGGGTGCGCCATCGAGCGCGAGATCTATCTGGCCTTCGTGCTCGACCGCGCCGCCGAACGTGTCGCGGTGGTGGCCTCGGCCGAGGGTGGCATGGAGATCGAGGAGATCGCCCGCGTGCGGCCGGAGTCGATCGTCCGCTGCGCCATCGAGCCGGCGGTGGGCATGCAGGAGTTCCAGGCCCGCGAGATCGCCTTCGCGCTCAAGCTGCCGGCCTCCATGGTCAGCCAGGCGGTGACCACCTTCATGGGCTGCTACCGCGCCTTCCGCGATCTCGACGCCACCATGGTGGAGATCAATCCGCTGGTGGTCACCAAGGACAATCGGCTGATTGCGCTCGACGCGAAGATGTCCTTCGACGACAACGCGCTGTTCCGTCATCCGAACATCGCCGAGCTGCGCGACAAGTCGCAGGAGGATCCGCGTGAGATGCAGGCCGCCGACCGCGGTCTTTCCTACGTGGGCCTGGACGGCAACATCGGCTGCATGATCAACGGCGCCGGCCTGGCGATGGCGTCGATGGACATGATCAAGCAGGCCGGGGGCGAACCCGCGAACTTCCTGGACATCGGCGGCGGCGCGAATCCCGAGCGCGTGGCCAAGGCCTTCCGCCTCGTGCTCTCGGATCAGAAGGTCGAGGCGATGCTCGTCAACATCTTCGCCGGCATCAACCGCTGCGACTGGGTCGCCGAGGGCATCATCCAGGCGCTGCAGAAGATCGAGATGAAGGTGCCTCTGGTCGTGCGACTTTCGGGCACCAACGTCGAGGCCGGCCGCAAGATGATCAAGGAAAGCGGCCTGCCCATCATCAGTGCCGAGACCCTGGCGGAGGCGGCTGAGAAAGTCGTCGCGGCCTGGAAGAAGCACACCGGCAAAGCCTAACCCACGGGTATCCACGGGAGTTTACGAACATGGCAATTCTTCTCGACAAGAACTCACGCGTGATCGTCCAGGGTTTCACTGGGCAGATCGGCACGTTCCACGCGAACGACATGATCAAGTACGGCACCAACGTCGTCGGCGGCGTGACGCCGGGCAAGGGCGGCACCACGCATCTGGATCGCCCGGTATTCAACACGGTCAAGGACGCGGTGCGCGAGGTCGGCGCGAACGCCAGCATCATCTTCGTGCCGGCGCCATATGCGGCCGACTCGATCATGGAAGCGGCCGACGCCGGCATCAGATACTGCGTGGCTATCACCGACGGCATTCCGGCCCAGGACATGATCCGTGTGAAGCGTTACATGCGCCGCTACAAGGAGGCCAACCGCATGCGCCTGACCGGTCCGAACTGCGCCGGCAGTATCAGCCCGGGCAAGTGCATGATGGGCATCATGCCGGGCCACATCTACATGGAAGGCGATGTCGGCATCGTCGGTCGCTCCGGCACCCTCGGTTACGAAGCCGCCTCCCAGATGAAGGCGCTGGGCATCGGTGTGAGCACGTCCATCGGCATCGGCGGCGATCCGATCAACGGATCTTCCTTCAAGGACGTCATCGAGCTCTTCGAGCAGGATCCGGAGACCAAGATGATGGTCATGATCGGGGAGATCGGCGGACCGCAGGAGGTCGAGGCGGCGAAGTTCATCAAGGAAAACTGCAAGAAGCCCGTGGTCGCCTATATCGCGGGTCTGACGGCACCGAAGGGCCGCCGCATGGGGCACGCGGGAGCCATCATCTCCGCCTATGGTGAATCGGCGGCGGAGAAGGTCGAGGTGCTCAAGGAGTGCGGCGTGCATGTGTCGCCGACTCCGGCCGACATCGGCAAGACGGTCGCCGAGGTGCGCAAGAAATACGGCATCTAGCCGTCTCGGCAGTTGAAGCAGGTCATGGCCAACCGCCGCCCGCCCCAGCGGGCGGCGGAATCGTGCCAAGAAGAAAAACAGCCGCGTATGATCGCCTAGAAAACTCTGGAGACATCGTATGAGCAAGCCCAAGGTCCTCGTTACCCGTGCCTGGCCCGAGGAGGTCGAGGCCGAGATGCGCAAGCGCTATGACGTGACGCTCAACGCCACGGACACGCCGATGACGGTTGCGGAGCTTCAGGATGCCTTGCGCAACTACGACGCCGTCTGCCCGACGGTATGCGACAGGATCACCGCCGAAGTGCTCGGCGCGCAGCCCATGCGTGCCAAGATACTCGGCAACTTCGGCGTCGGCTTCAATCACGTCGATCTCGAAGCGGCCAGGAAGGCCGGGCTCACCGTCACCAACACGCCGGAAGTGCTCACCGACTGTACCGCCGACATCGCCATGACGCTGATGCTGATGGCGGCACGCCGGGCGGGCGAGGGCGAGCGTCACGTGCGCACCAAGGCGTGGACGGGCTGGCGGCCGACGCACATGATCTCCACCAAGGTCACCGGCAAGACCCTCGGTCTCATCGGCATGGGGCGTATCGCCCGCGCCATGGCGCACAAGGCGCACCACGGGTTCGACATGAAGATCGTGTACTTCGATCCATTCCCGCCCCCGCCGGAGTCGATCAAGGATCTGAACGCGACGCAATGCGGCTCCATTGAGGAGGTGCTGAAACAGGCGGACGTCGTCTCCCTGCACTGTCCGGGCGGCAAGGAGAATTACCATCTCATCAATGCCGAGCGGCTGAAGGCGATGAAACGTGATGCCATCCTCATCAACACGGCGCGGGGCGACGTGGTCGAGGAGAAGGCGCTGGTGGAGGCGCTGAAGAACGGCACGATCAAGTCCGCCGGGCTCGACGTCTTCGAGGCCGAGCCGAAGGTCACGGAGGATCTGCTCGCCATGGAAAATGTCGTCCTGCTGCCGCACCTGGGCAGCGCCACGCGGGAGACTCGCGTGGCCATGGGGATGCGCGTGCTGGAGAACCTCGACCTGTTCTTTGCCGGCAGGCCGGTCCGCGACAAGGTCGTCTGATTCCGGATCCGGGCGCCGCGCGCGCCCTCGGCGGGCACGCGCTCGGAACCCGCCGCTCCCCCCGCTGCGGCGGAGAGCTTGCGCGCCTCCGGCGCTGCGCGCATCGCGCCGCGGTGCGGTATCATTTCCCCGAGATCGACCCCGCGTTCCCGCGGGGATAATCCACCCCGGCACCGTCACGCAGTCACGAGGCTTTCGAATGACCGTCACCAGCAGCGAATACTTCAAGGGCCTTAGCGCCGCCGCCCCCAACGAGGGCCCCATCGCTGCCAACACCGCTGCTTATGCCGGCGAGGTCGTCAGCCTGCTGACGGAACTGCTGCTGGAGGTACTGCGCACGCGCCAGCCCGACATCGTGCCGCTGCTGAGCGGCGAGGCGCCGCCGCCGAGCGGTGACAGCGAGGTGCTGCGGCGCATGATGCAGGCGCGCGGGATCTGGTTTCAGCTACTGAACATCGCGGAGGAGAACGCGGGCATGCGCCGCCGCCGCCTCATCGAGATCGAGCGCGGCCCGACCGCCGTGGAGGGCACGTTCGCGTTCGTGCTCGACGAGGCGGTGAAGAGCGGCGTGAGCGCCGAGGAGGTGCAGGAACTGCTGGACACCGCGCGCGTGCGCCCGACGATCACGGCGCACCCCACGGAGGCCAAGCGCGTCACCGTCCTGGAGATACACCGCCGGATCTACCTGTTGCTGGTGCAGATGGAATCGAGCCGCTGGACCCCGCGCGAGCGCGAGGACTTCATCGACCAGCTGCGCAACGAGATCGATCTGCTCTGGCTGACCGGAGAACTGCGGCTGGAGAAGCCCACGGTCGACATGGAGGTCGCCTGGGGACTGCACTTCTTCAACGAGTCCCTTTACGATCGCTCCCCCGAGCTCATGCGCAATCTGGAGGAGGCGCTGGCGCGCGCCTACCCGGCCCGCAAGTTCGAAGTGCCGCCGTACTTCAAGTTCGGCTGCTGGATAGGCGGCGACCGTGACGGCAATCCGTTCGTCACCAACGAGGTCACGCGCCGCACGATCAAGCGCAACCAGCTCTCGGCGCTGCGCCGGTACCGGCGCCAGCTCGAGGAGCTGAACCGCAAGCTCAGCATCGCGCATCACGCCATCAGCGTGCCCGCGGCCTTCGCCGTGGTGCTGGCGGAGAATCTCGAGCGCAGCGGCGACGGCGAAAGCATCAGGCGGCGCAACCCCGGGGAGGTCTTCCGGCAGTTCGTCACCTGCATCAAGAAGAAGCTCGATGCGAGCCTGAGCGCGGTCGAGCGCGACACGACGATACACACCGGCTTCGCCTATTTCACCCCTCAGCAGATGGTCGACGATCTGCTGGTGGTGGAGTGCGGCCTGACCGAGGCGCGCTGCCAGGCGGTCGCAGCCAACTACGTCAAGCCGCTCCGCCGCGAGGTGGAGATCTTCGGCTTCCGCACGGTGAGCCTGGACCTGCGCCAGAACACCACCGTCATCAACCGCACGCTCGCCGCCGTGTTCGAGCGGCTCGAGGGCGCGGCCGCCCCCGAGCCGGACTCCGAGGCGTGGAAGGACTGGATTCTCGCCGAGCTCGCCCGCCCGCTGCAGCGCTATCCCGACCTGAAAGGGCTGCCCGAGGAGGCCGCCGAGACGCTGGGCATGCTCCACCTCGTGGTCGAGCCGCGCTCGCTCACCGACGGCGAGGCATTCGGCACCGCGGTGTTGAGCATGACGCAACGCGCCTCAGACGTCCTGGGCGTGTACCTGCTTGCCAAGTACGACGGGCTGTTCACCGACCTGGAGGCGGTGGAAGCCTGCCGCATCATGGTGGTGCCGCTGTTCGAGACCATCGACGACCTGCACGCCGCCCCGGCCATCATGCGCGAACTTCTCGCCCACGGCGTGGTGCAGCGCACCGTCAAGCAGTTCGGCGGCGTCCAGGAGGTGATGATCGGTTACTCCGATTCGAACAAGGACGGCGGTTATCTGACCGCCAACTGGGAGTTGTCGCTGGCGCAGGCGAAGCTGACGGAAGTCGGCAACGAGATGGGCCTGCCGATCTCGTTCTTCCACGGCCGCGGCGGCTCGGTGAGCCGCGGCGGCGCGCCCACCGGCCACGCAATCGCCGCGCAGCCCGCCGGCTCGGTGCACGGGCAGATGCGCATAACGGAGCAGGGCGAGGTGGCCTCCGCCAAGTTCGCCAACAAGGGCACTGCGCTGTACTCCATGGAGCTGCTCGCCTCGAGCGTCTTCGCGCACTCGTTGATGTCCAAGCGCGAGGCCGAGCTGCAGCCGCACCCGGAGTTCGACGAGGTGATGCGCGCGCTGTCGGCGAGCTCTCACGCCGCCTACCGCGAACTCGTCGATCTGCCGGGCCTGGTCCATTACTACGAAGCGGCCAGCCCCGTGGAGGAACTGGCCCTGCTGAACATCGGCTCGCGGCCGGCGCGCCGGTTCGGCGCCAAGACCCTGTCGCAGTTGCGCGCCATCCCCTGGGTATTCGCCTGGACGCAGAACCGCCACATGATCACGGGCTGGTACGGGGTCGGCACGGCGCTGGAGCGTTTTCTCGGCGCCCATGGCGCGGAGGGAGCCGCGACGCTCAAGCGCATGATGGAGGACTCGCGGCTGTTCCGCCTCATCATCGACGAGGTGGAGAAGACCCTGCCGCAGGTCGATCTCGATATCGCCCGCAGGTACGCGGATCTCGTCGACGACGCCCAGATCCGCGAGACCGTCTACGGCATGGTGCACGACGAGTACAGTCGCACCGTGCAGCAGGTGCTCCGTGTCAGCGGCGGCAACTCGCTGGCCGAACGCTTCCCGCGGTTTCGCCGTCGGCTCACGCGCCGCCTGCCTGCCATCAATCAGGTCGGCCTCGTGCAGGTCGATCTCATACGCAAGTTCCGTACGACCAAGCAGACCGACAAGCAGCTCGCCGAGCAGCACCTCGTCTCGCTGCTGTTGTCGATCAACTGCATCGCCGCGGGTCTGGGCTGGACGGGTTAGGACGGATCGATCGCCCGCGGGCCGGCCGGCGATGCGGGGACGCAACGCGGGCCGGCAACGGCCTGGCGCGGCAAGAATGGCGCAAGGACACTGACCGGCATGCCGCAGTGGACGCAGGACTACACCCCGATCGCCGACAGTCTGTGGTGGTCGACGCTGATCGCGGCGCTGCCGCTCGCCCTGTTGATGGCGTCGCTGGCGCTCCTGCGCATGCGCGGCCACGTCGCCGCCGTGCTCTCGCTGGCGGTGGCCATGGCGGTGGCGACACTGGCCTACGGGATGCCGCCGTTGATGGCGCTGTCCGCCGCCGTCTACGGCTTCCTGTACGGACTCTGGCCCATCGCATGGATTGTAATCGGCGCGGTGTTCCTCTACAGGATCGTGGTGCACAGCGGCCAGTTCGAGGTCATACGCGCCTCGGTGCTGCACATCACCGCCGACAAGCGGCTGCAGATGGTGCTCATCGGCTACGCCTTCGGCGCGTTCCTCGAGGGCGCCGCGGGCTTCGGCACGCCCGTGGCGATCACGGCCGGCCTGCTGGTCGGCCTGGGCTTCAATCCCGTGTATGCCGCCGGGCTGTGCCTCATCGCCAACACCGCGCCGGTGGCGTTCGGCGCGCTGGGCCTGCCGGTCATCGTTGCCGGCAAGGTCAGCGGCATCGAGCCGTTCGTGATCGGGCAGATGGCCGGCAGGCAGCTGCCGCTGCTGTCGCTGCTCTTGCCGTTCTGGCTGGTGGCCGTCATGGACGGCTGGAGCGGCGTCCGGGCGACCTGGCGCGCGATCCTGGTGGCCGGAGGATCGTTCTCGCTCACGCAGTTTCTGACCTCCAACTATCTCGGTCCCGAGCTGCCCGACATCGCCTCGGCAATGGTGAGCCTGCTCGCGACGACGCTGTTCCTGCGTCACCAGTCGCGGCGAAGCGGGCGCGCGCCCGCGGCGGCGCCTTACTCCGGTTTCGAGATCCTGCGCGCGTGGGGACCGTTCATCGGCCTCACCGCCATCGTGACGATCTGGACGCTGCCGTCGGTGAAGCAGTACATGCAGCAGTACACGCTGACAGTCGCGGTCCCCGGTCTGCACCACCTGGTGATCAAGAGCGCCCCGATCGTGCCGATCGCCGCGCCGTACGAGGCGGTCTACAAGCTCGACCTGCTTGGCGCCACGGGCACCGCGATCCTGTTGACGGCCCTGCTCAGCGCATTGGTGCTGCGCGTCCCGGCGCGGGCGTGCGCCGCGCAGTTCGGCGCGACACTGCGTGAGCTGGCCCGGCCAATCCTGACCATCGGCTCGGTGCTCGCGCTCGCCTTCGTCGCCAACTACTCGGGCATGTCCTCGACGCTCGGACTGGCGTTCGCCGCCAGCGGCGCGCTGTTTCCGCTGTTCTCGGCCCTGCTCGGGTGGCTCGGGGTGTTCCTCACCGGATCCGACACCGCCAGCAATGCGCTGTTCGGCAACCTGCAGCGGGTCACGGCGGAGCAGATAGGCGTGGATCCAATCCTCACCGTCGCCGCCAACACCACCGGCGGCGTTACCGGCAAGATGATCTCGCCGCAATCCATAGCGGTGGCATGCGCGGCGGCCAAGCTCGCCGGGCGCGAGGCGGACCTGTTCCGCTTCACGCTCAAACACAGCCTCATTTTCGCGCTGCTCATCGGCCTGTTGACCTACTTGCAGTCCTACTTCCTCACGTGGATGATCCCGGCATTGCCGCCGCAGTGAGCCGACGGGCGTGTTCGATCTCCTATCACCCGATCTCGACACGGTAACCAGCGTGGAGGACCTGCGCGTGATCGCGCGCCGCCGCTTGCCGCGGGCCGTGTTCGAGTATGCCGACCGCGGCGCCTACGACGAGCTGACGCTGGCGGCGAATCGCGAGGCCTTCCGGCGGTTGAGGCTCTTGCCGCGGGTGATGATCGACGTCGGGGAACGCCGGCTGCAGACCACCATCGCCGGGCAGCCCGCCGCGCTGCCGCTGGCGATCGCGCCGACCGGACTGGCGGGGCTGAACTGGCCGGACGGGGAGATCCATGCCGCCCGGGCCGCGCACCGCTGCGGCATCCCCTACTGCCTCAGCACGATGTCGATCTGCTCGATCGAGGACGTGCGTGCGGCCGCCGGCGCCCCGTTCTGGTTCCAGCTTTACGTTTTTCGCGATCGCGGCTTCTCGCGATCGCTCATCGAGCGGGCGCGCGAGGCGCAGTGTCCGGTATTGGTGCTCACGGCCGATCTCCCCGTCCAGGGGCAGCGCCATCGCGACATCAAGAACGGGCTGGCCGTGCCGCCGCGTCTCACGGCGAGAACGGCGATCGACCTGCTGTTCAGGCCGCGATGGACTGCCGGGGTGCTGCTGGGGAGGCGCAAGTCCTTCGGCAATCTCGAGGGTCGCATCGCCGGGGCGGACAACCTGCGCACGCTCGCGGCCTGGATCGGCGATCAGTTCGATCCCACCCTGACCTGGAGCGATCTCGAATGGATACGCGAGCGCTGGCCGGGCAGGCTCGTCCTCAAGGGGGTCATGAGCGTCGATGACGCGAGGATCGCCGCCGCCAACGGCGTGGACAGCCTGATCGTCTCCAATCATGGCGGGCGCCAGCTCGACGGCGCGCCTGCCGCGCTGGACATGCTGCCGGCTATCGCGGAGGCGGTGGGTGAGCGCTGCGAGGTGCTGTTCGACAGCGGCGTGCGCAGCGGGCAGGACATCCTGAAGGCGCTGGCGCTCGGCGCCCGCGCCTGTTTCATCGGACGGCCTTTTCTCTACGGCCTCGCCGCGGCCGGCGAGGCCGGCGTCGTCAAGGTCATCGACATCATGCGGCGCGAGCTCGAGATCAGCCTCGGTCTGGTGGGTCTGCGCAGCGTGCACGCGTTGACGCCGGAGGTCCTCGCGCCAGCGCCCAATCGCCACGCCTAGGCTCAAGCCGGCCGGGGACTCGCCTCAGCGGCGCGTGAATGGCGTGAGTGCGACAATTTGCCGCAACGTCCGCGCCGGTCACGTCGCTACACTACCGCCGCCTTAAGAAAACCAAAAGCTGGGGGGCGGTGACATGAATCGTTCGATACCCGTGTTCCTGACGGCCGGCGCGGCGCTGGCGGTCTTCGCGTCGCCGGTCCGCGCCTGCGATTTCTGCCTCATCTCGCAGGGCATCTCGCCGCTGGAGACGCTCTCCGGCTCGGGTCTGCGCCTGACGCAGCGCTACGCGCTCAACGACAGCGTCTACCGCGGCAGCGAGGAGATCGACAACCCCGGCGGTCGCGAGAGCTTCTGGACCACCGACCTCAGCCTCTTTCACAGCGTCGAGCAGGTGCCGGGCCTGCTGCTGTCGGCGAACGTGCCGCTGCGCCACACCGAGCTCGACGGCCACGTGCACGCGCATGGCGATGGCGAGGTCGAGGCCCACGACGATCGGGGCGAGGAGACGGGCATCGGCGACGTCTCGCTGCTGGCGCGCTACACCTTCCTGACCCATCACACGCTGGACAGCACGCTCCTGCTCGCGGGCACCGTTGGCGTGAAGCTGCCCACGGGCGCGACCGACGGCAAGGTCGACGGCAGCGATGAGTTCATGGACGCGCACACCCAGCTCGGCACGGGCTCCACGGATCTCCTGCTCGGGGGGTCGGCCAATCTCGCGCGCGGCCGCTTCGGTGTCGCGGCCAATCTGCTGAGCGGCATCACCGGCGAGGGGGAGGTCGGCGACGTCGACCACAGCTTCGGCAACTGGCTGAACTATGACCTGACCGGGCGCTATCGCGTCTGGCCCGCCACCGTGGGCGCGGGCGGCAACTCGGTGTTTCTGTCGCTGGGCGCCAACGGCGAACTGCGCGGCAGGGAGACGGAGGGCGGCGTGGAACTGGACGATTCCGGCGGCCATACCGTTTATGTCTCACCGGGACTGCAGGTCAACGTCGAGCAGAACTGGGTGTTCGAATTCTCCTATCAGCACGCCGTCTACCACGATCTGAACGGCGTGCAGCTCGGCGAGGACTACAAGGTCTTCGGCAGCCTCACCTATTTGTTCTGAGCGCGCCTTGTCCTTGGGCCGGCGGCGTCGGGTCGAGAGTGCAGCGGTCGGTTACTCCGCCGGCGTTGCGCGCAGGGTCCCCGCAGGCAACGATGCGGGTTGCGCGACCATCGCGACCTCCGTCCAGGCGGCGTTAGCGTTGCGGGGGCGTTGAACCATGCACGGGGCATTGCGTCTCAACTCAATGGCCCGCAGATTGTCATCGCTTCTGGTCTGCCTTGCCCTCGTGCTGGCGACGGTTCCGATGCGGCCTGCCGGCGCCGCCGACCTCCTCGCGTTCGACCGCCTCGGGCAGCCCGCGCCGCCCCTCGTGCTGGACGACGGCAGGACGCTTGCCGATTACGGTGGCCAATGGGTGTTGCTCCATTTCTGGGCGACATGGTGCGGACCGTGCGTGAAGGAGATGCGCGACCTCGATCGCCTGAACGGGCGCTGGGGCGAGAAGGTCGCGTTCTTCACCGTGTCGATCGACGACGACGGCGAACAGTCCGTTCCGCCCTTCCTGCGGGAGCACGGCATAGAGATGACGACGCTGCTGGCCCGCGACACGCGCGCTTCCGACCGTTACTGGCGCCAGGGCGTGCCCGTCACCTACCTCATCGATCCCGAGGGCAATCTCGCCGCCCGCGCGCTCGGCACGCGGGAGTGGGATACCGACGCCGCCGATCGGACGCTCGCGGCGCTCACCGGCCTGAGCCCCTGAGGATCTCCGGCAGTGCCGCCGCCCCCCTCGCTGCTCCGCGGGGCTCCGCGTGCGCGCGCTACGGCGTCGGAGCCTGCTCGAGGCGCCCGATGCGATACTTCTCCAGCAGGCTGGCCGCGTAAGGGGAGTGCGGGCGACCGCGATTCTTCGTGTTGTAGGCTGCCGTGGCGTCCGTCCCGCACGAGGGCGCGATGACGGTCGGGGGCGTGGGGTGGTGCGGCAGGTACGCCGTCAGGTCGTAGACCTCTGCGCCGATGGCCATCCAGCAGTCCTCCGCACTGGCGTGCGCGGCCACCTCCTGCAGCGTGTAGCTCGGCTCGGGGGACTGCGCGACGGCCCGTTGCCCGGGAGGCGCGAGGAGACTGCCCGCCCAGATCGCGGTCACCGCGATCCAGAAGGCGATGGTGGAACCGATGTAGATCCGCTTCATCATCGGAAGTCGAAACGCTCGTAGTGGATATGTTGCGGCGGGACCCCCCGCCGGCGCAACCAGTCCCCGACCGCGTCGATGAGGGGCGGCGGGCCGCACATGTAGACCTCGCGGTCGGTCAGGTCGTGCACCCCGGCAAGCAGGGCGCACAGCGGCGAGGTGTCCTCCTGCATCGCCAGAAAGTGCGTGTGCAGATGGGGTTGCGCGGCGCCGAGGCCGTCCAGTTCGGCGAGGTACGGGGCACTGTCAGCGCTGCGAAACGCGTAGAAGAAATCGGTGGGCCGGGTCACCGGCTGCGTGCGCAGCAGGGCGAGAAAAGGCGTGACGCCGATGCCGGCGGCGATCCACAGCTCGGGCGCCTCGGCGCGGTCGACGAGAAAGCTGCCGTAGGCTCCCTGCACGCGCGCGGCCACGCCCGTCTTGATCGACTGAATGTTGCGCGTGCAGTCGCCGAGGGCCTTGATGCCGAGCGCGAGCGTGCCGCCCGGCGCAACGGCGCTGACCGTGTAAGGATGGTACTCCCCGCAGCCGCGAAAGTGCGGGCCGTCGAAGAACGCCGCCATCACGAACTGCCCGGGCGCCACCGTGATCGGTGCGGCCAGCGGTCGCAGCGTCACCTCCGTGGTCAGCGGCGCCGGATGTTGCACGGCGCTCACCTCGTAGGGGCGCGCGCCGCCGCCCCTGTCCGCGCGCGTTGCCCGCCAGCCCAGCGCAATCACCGCCGCCGCGACCACCAGCATGCTCTTCGCGCTGACCCCGTCGATCGCAAGGGTGTGCACCAGGCCGAGCAGCACGCCGATGCCGAGCATGGCATGCAGCGATCGCCACAGGCTGTAGGGCAGCCGGACGGCGAAGGTCGCGGCCAGCCCCGCCATGAGCGCAAGCAGGGCGAGCCAGGCCAGCAGCGTATGCCAGGACTGCGCCGCAGGCGAGAGCACCCTCCACGCCGCGGCGGGATCCTCCGGCAATGACGCCGCGGCGAGAACGACGGGATGCGCGAGCAGGACCGCGTAGCCGAGCGTACCCATGCCGTGGTGCCAGCGGTACATGCGCTCCAGGTCGCCGAACCACGCCGCGAAGGCCGGCTCCCTCACCATCAGCAACAGGCTGGCGGCGATCAAGCCGCTGCCGAGCCAGCCCAGCCACGCGCCCGCGCCGGCGAGCGTCATCGGCACGCCGGGCAGCGCGATCACGGCCGGGGCGAGCGCGAGCGCGGCGAGCAGAGCGACTGGCGGTAGCGGCGCCCTCATACCCGCAACCCCGCGCGTGCCGCAATGGTGGCCGTGGCGACCACGGCCTGAGCGGGTGCGATGTCCATAGGCATCGATACTCCGTACGCGATTCCCGTGCACGCCATGTACGCTAACGGCGTTCCGCCGCTAGTGTCCGGTCTTTGCGGTTGGAAGTAAATTGCGGTCCTGCGCCGTCCCCGGCTGCAGAGGCGCGATCGACGGTGGCGTCGCCATGCGCGATCGGGCAGGATCCGGGGAGAGAAACGATGTTCCCGACGAGGTGCGGAATGAAAGAAGCGGCGGTGAAGGAACTGATGCGCAGGCTGCACAAGGAACTCGAGTCGGCCGACAGGATCGATCCCGAACTGCTCGGGCTGGTCCGCGACCTCGACTCCGACATCCACCGGATCCTGAAGTCCGGCGCCGGCGCCGGAGAGGCGGAGTCCCTCATGGATCGGGCCACGGCGCTGGAGACGCGGTTTGCCGCCCGGCATCCGGTCGCCGAGCAGGTGCTGAGAGAGATCGTCGAGGCCCTGGGCAAGATGGGCGTGTAGCGGCCACTCGCGCGCCGCAAGGCCGCCCGCCAGTGGCGGATCGACGAGCCGCCGCGGCGCATGCATCACACCGGTTGCGAGGACCATCATGCACAGGCATTCCACCTTCATCGTATTGTCGGGCCTGATACTCGGACTCGGTGCATGTGTGGATGCGTCGGGCGATGCGACGTCCGCGCCGTCGGTCGCCGTGCTCGCGCCGCAGGACATCCGCTATGTCGAGGACGCGAAGGTGCCCGGCGTCGGCGTGGCGGTCGTGGCCGGGGATCCACGCACCGGTCATTACACGCTGCGGGTGCGCTTCGCCGCCGGCGTGAAGGTGCCCGCGCACGCGCATCCGGACGATCGCACGGTGACCGTGTTGAGCGGCGTTTATTTTTTCGGCGTCGGCGATCGCTACGACGACCGCGGGCTGTCCGCGCACGGACCCGGGACGGTGATCGTGGTGCCGAAGGGGATCGCGCATTACGCGGCGGCCGGTGAGGAGGAGGTGGTGCTGCAGGAGAGCGGCCCCGGGCCGACGGCCAACACCATCCTCGAGCCCGCACCGGCCCCCTAGCCCTTGAGACCGATGGTCGAATCCCCCTGCAGGCAGATCTGCCACATTCCGCCCGGACTGGATTTTTGCATCGGTTGCGGCCGCACGCGCATGGACATCCAGCACTGGCTGCAGATGAGCGATGAGCGGAGGATCGAGGTCACGCACGCCGCGGCCACTCGACTTGCCGACTGCGAGCGCCGTTGCGTGACCAGTGGCGAGCACTGAGATCCATGCCGCGCGGACCGGCGTGCGTGACGTGAGCCGGCGTCCGCCCGGGCACGGTCGCCGGCCGTCTCGACCAAAAGGCTGACTGCTTGCCAGCGCCGACCGATCACCACGTCGCCGTCATCGGCGGCGGCCCGGCGGGACTGATGGCCGCGGAGGCGGCAACGGCCTCCGGCGCGCGCGTGGAACTCTACGACGCCATGCCGTCCGTGGGCCGGAAGTTCCTGCTGGCCGGCAAGGGCGGGCTCAATATCACGCACTCCGAAGACCCGGCAGCCTTCCTGGCGCGCTATGGCGATCGCGGGACGCGGCTGCAGCCGCTGATTGCCTCGTTCGACGCGGCGGCCCTGCGCGCCTGGGCCCACGGCCTTGGCGTGGAGACCTTCGTGGGCTCCTCCGGACGCGTGTTCCCCGCCGGCATGAAGGCCGCGCCGTTGTTGCGCGCCTGGTTGCACCGGCTGCGCGCGGGCGGCGTGCGCTTCCACGTGCGTCACCGCTGGTGCGGCTGGGGCGAGTCCGGCGCCCTGCGCTTCGCCACCCCGGGCGGGCTTCACGAAACGAGCGCAGGCGCCACCGTGCTCGCGCTCGGCGGCGGGAGTTGGGCCAGGCTTGGATCGGACGCCGCCTGGGTGCCGCTGCTCGCGGGGCGCGGCATCGACATCGCGCCACTCAGGCCTTCGAACTGCGGATTCGAGGCGGCCTGGAGCGAGCACCTGCGCAGCCGCCATGCGGGCCAGCCGGTCAAACCGGTAATCGTGACGCTGCCGCGCGCCGCAGCGCGCTCACTCAGTCTGCAGGGGGAGTTCATCCTGACGGCGTACGGCGTGGAGGGCGGCGTCATCTACGCGCTGTCGGCGGCGATCCGCGACGAGATCGCACGACACGGGCCGGCCACGGTCCGGCTCGATCTCGCCCCCGGCCGGGACGCGGCGCGCCTCGCCGGATCCCTGGCGCGGCCCCGCGGCTCGCATTCACTCGCCAGGCACCTGCGTCGCTGCGCCGGCATCGAGGGCGCGAAATCGGCGTTGCTGCGCGAGATCCTGCCGGCCTCCGATCTCCGCGATCCCGCGCGGCTGGCCGCGGCGATCAAGGCGCTGCCGGTGACGCTGGTCGCGCCGCGGCCGATCGACGAGGCGATCAGCACGGCCGGCGGCGTGCGCTTCGAGGAACTCGACGGCAATCTCATGCTCACCAGGCTGCCCGGGGTCTTCTGCGCCGGCGAGATGCTCGACTGGGAGGCGCCGACCGGCGGTTACCTGTTGACCGCCTGTATTGCCACCGGCCGTGCGGCAGGCATCGGCGCTGCGGCGTGGCTCCAGCGCGCGCGGTGATCTTCGGGGGAGCAGGGGCCGGCGAGGGAGACGGAAACAAAAAACCCGCAGGTGCGGGTTTCTTGCCGGTCGATTTTCACCTGATCCCGCCCTTGCCGTGTCCTTCGGTGACCGAGCACCGACGGCGAGCGGGGCAACTCCCGCGCATTGGGGAGTTAATTCCGAGGTCCACCCGGCTACGCCTTCATGCTAGCGGCCTCGGCGCATCGACGACGCTGCGCCTGCCTTGCGGCACTGACCGGCGCGTCGCATCGGTAGCAGCGTGTCTATATTCAACTCTAGTTCGGTGGCGCCGGATCGCAAGGCGCGATTGTGACCACGCGCACCAAAGATTGATCGCGATCAGGTGAGGGCGATGGCGGCAGCGCGAGGGGCGAAGCACATCCATGCCAGTGCGCGGCGATTCCGCGAGCTATCAATCGGCGGGCTTCAGGGTGTCGATGATGTCCGCCGGCAACTGGTAGTGGGGGTAAGCGTTGACGAAACGTGCCAGCGAAAGCTGCGCATCGGTGTACTTGCCGGCGCGCAGGAGCTCGCGAATCTCCTGCAGCCAGCGCTCCTCGGGTGTCTGCGCCGTCGGGCCCGCCGTCTTCTCCTTCGCGAGCCGTTGCGCGGTCGCGGCCGCCTCGGCGTCGGCGGTTGGTGCCTGGAGCTCCGCCGACTCCGCCGACTCCGGCGCGACGGCGCGAGGCGGCGCAGCGGCCGGCGCAGGCTGTGACTCCAAATCCGGCGCAGACGGCATGGCGGCCGCGCGATCCGCCGTTCCCGCCGGGGGGACCGCCTGCTGCCTGATCGTGGCATCCGCGGCCGGCGTCGCGGCGGGAAACGCCTCCGGCGAGGTCCCGCGCTCTTCCTCGGGAGCGGCCGCCCTTGCCGCCTCGACGGAATCGCGGCCCGGCACGATCGCCGTTTCCCCTGCGCCCGGCGCGGGCGGCGCAAGCGGGTCGTGCCGCTGCGTTCCAGCCGGTGGCGCCGGGGCCGCGGTGTCAGCCTCCGGCGAGATCGTCGCGTTCGCTGCCGCGGGCGCCTCCGCCGTCGCAGCCGGTGGCTCCCCCGGCGCGATGGCGCCAGCTTCCTCCTCCGCCCTTGCGCGAGCCTGCGTGGGCGCGGCCGGGGCTGAAACGTCGGCGGCGCCGTTTTCGATCGCCGTCGCTGCAGGCGCCTGCACGGCCGTCTCCTCCGTCGCCGCAGCCCGTTTCGCCTCCGTCGCCGCGCGCCGTCCGAGCATGCCCTCCTCGCGCATGAGCAGGATGAGGGTCGCGCTCACCAGCACCACGGCCGCGGTCGCGAACGGCGCATCGACCCAGCGGAACCAGCGGTGCCTGCGTCCGCCCGGGCGGCTGCCCACGGCGCGATGCGCCGCCGCCAGGATGCGCGCGTCGATCTCCGCGGGCGGCACCTCGGCGGAGCGCGCGCGGTAGGCCGCGGAGATCTCGCCGTTGCCAGGCGCGTCGTCGTTCCGCGTTTCGCTCACAGGTATTCCTCCAGCCCCCGGCGCAGCTTGTCGAAGGCGTAACGCAGCCGGCTCTTGGCGGTCTCGCGATTCACCCCGGTGGCCTCGGCGATCGCGTCCAGGCCGAGCTCGCCCTCGTGGTGCAGGAGAAACGCCTCGCGCTGCGCCGGCGGCAGGGCCTCGACCAGCTGGACGACGCGCTCGAGCTGCTGTTGCGCCCACTGGCGCGCCTCCGGCGTGCGTGCGGGATCGTCGGCGATCTGCAGCGGCGGATCCTCTTCCGCGTCGTTCAGGTCCAGCGACACGACCTCACGACCGCCCTGGCGGCGCACGTGGTCGATGAGGCGGTTGTGCGCGATGCGATACAGCCAGGTCGAGAACTTGGCCTGCACGGTGTAGCGATCGCGGGCATTGACGAGTTTGAGCCACACGTCCTGAAACAGCTCCTCGGCGAGCGCCGGTTCGCGCAACTGGCGCAGCAGGTAGCGGTAGACGCCGCCCTTGTGGCGCGCATAGAGCATGTCGAAGGCGGCGGCGTCGCCGGCACCGTAGCGCAACATCAGTTCTTCGTCGGATAGGGAGTCGCCCATGCCCGCCTCCAGTGTAGCGGATGCGGACATGGCCACAACCCGGCGCCCGGTCGAGGCGCGCGCGCCGGGCTCCGCACCCGTGCTCGACGGGATTCCCCTCCCGCGGGCGCGGCGAGGGGAATGACGCAACGCATGTCCCTGCATCGCCGTTCGGCGCCCGGCGGCGAAGCGCACGCACCTGCGCCGCGTGCGCTGGGCCGGCCTCAGGGATCGGGCACGAAGCCGCCCGGAAAGGGATTCACCGCCAGCGGCCGAACCACGTCGGCGGGAATGACACCCTGGGCGATGAGGTTGCGGCGGCTGTCGTAGCGGACGGTGATGATCTCGGCGGGCGATTCCGTGGCGCGCTCGAAGGTCGTGTAGCGCGCGTAGGAGGTCTCGCTGCGGCCATGACCGGTGCCCAGCCGCGCGGCCTCGGCTTCGCGCCGGCCGCGATTCGAGAGCTCCGCGGACTTGGCGTCCTGGCGCGACTCCGCCGGGGCGCCTGCCGCCGGGGCAGCCTCGTCCGCCTGCGTCATGGGCGCGGGATAGGGAACGGGAATCGGCGCCGGCTTGCGCTGGAAGACCGCCACGCCGATGACACCGACGTTGTCCGGACGACCCGTGCGCGCGGCGTAGGAATCCGGCAGGCGTGTGAAATAGAACGCCGCGGTGCGCTCGAGGCTCTTGCGCCAACCCTTGATCTCGAGATTGTGCCAGTTGTCGAGGACATAACCGCCCTGCCGCCAGTGCGCGGTCTCGCCGCTGACGACGTTCACGCCGTCGACGGAGACGACGGCCAGTACGTCGCCGCCGCTCTGGTTGCGGATCTGGATCTGGTACTCGTGACCGGGCTCGCCGGCGACGAAGTACTGGCCGTCCATGTAGTAGACGGGCAGCGTCTGGCCGGTGCTGCGGTCGTAGATGTTGACGTCGGTCAGTGAACCGACGGCGTGCGCGGACGGGGCGAGCCCCAGCAGGGCGGCGAGGGCGAGGACGAGGGTCGGGCGTGACATGCAGGGTTCCTTTCGTTTGGATGCCGTGCAGTCTTGAACGCGGGCGCAGGCCCGCCGGGGTTAAACTCGACCCGCCCGCCCGTCGCGCCCGGGCGCCTGGAGGCGTCGCGACGCGACGGGCCCGCCCTCGAGGAGGCCCTCAGCTCATCAGGCAGGAGCCCGGCGCATTGCCGCACCGGCCGCAGCTTTCCATGGCGGCACTGTCGTGTTCCTCCGAGCTCACGGCGAACGGCGACAGCATCTTCTCCAGTCTGCCGCCCCGGCAGTCCGGGCACTCCGGCCGGCTGTCGGCGCGCACCAGTTGCTCGAACTGTTTGCCGCAATCCTTGCAGGTGTACTCGTAGATAGGCATGTGTCTGACTCCAGTGGAATTGGTCCGGGTTGCACCCGATCTTACCGGCTCGCGCCGATCCCCGACATACACCCCGGCGCGCGTCTCCCGGCGGATCGGCACGCCGGTCACGGGCGAGCCGCCCGCGGACCAGGCGCTCAGCCTGGATTAAGGATCCCGGCCTACGCTGCGCACATCCAATTCGAGAGCGGGGTGGTGCATACATGAACAACGCTGACAAGGTCATGGTCTGGGATCCTTTCGTGCGCATCTTCCACTGGTCGCTGGTGGCCGCCTTCACGGTGGCCTACCTCAGCGCCGAGGAATGGGAAGACGTCCACGTGATCGCCGGCTACGTGGTGCTGGGACTGATCGCGGCGCGCATCGTGTGGGGATTCCTCGGGACCCCCAACGCGCGCTTCTCGAGTTTCGTGCGCTCGCCCATGGAGGCCGGCCGCTACGCGCTGGACGTGGTGACGGGCAGGGCTGCCCGGCATCTCGGCCACAACCCCGCCGGCGGCCTGATGATCGTACTGATGATCCTGGCCCTGGTGGCGACGACGTTGACCGGGCTGGCGCTCTACGGCGCCGAGGAGGGCGCCGGCCCCCTGGCCTACTGGCTGGCGGGCAGCAGCGAGCCTCTCGAACATACGCTGGAGGAGGCCCATGAGTTTTTTGCCAACCTCATGGTTGCATTCGTGGCGATCCACATCCTGGGCGTGATCGTGGAGAGTTTCCTGCACCGCGAGGACCTCGTCGGCGCGATGTTCCACGGTCGCAAGCGGGTGTAGTCTGAGGCCATGCGCGGGCAGAGAACGGGCGGATATCGGAGGACGACATGAAAGGGGTGATTGCCATCGCGGCGACGACGATGCTGGCGGCTCTCGCCATCGGCACGCCGGCGGCCGAGGATCGCTCGGAGCCCGAGCACGATCGGGCGATGCGCCTGGTGAAGGAGGGCAGCGTGCTGCCGCTGGAGGAGATCATCGCGCGGGCGGGCAAGGATGCGCCCGGTCATCTCATCGAGGCGGAGCTCGAGGAGGAGGACGGGCGCTACGTCTACGAACTGGAGATCGCCGATCCTGCGACCGGGCGGGTGACCGAGCTGCGCTATGATGCCCGCGATGGCAGCCTGCTGGCCACGGAGATGGACGACTGAGAGGACGGTTGAGGCGTGCGACTGCTGCTGGTCGAGGATGACGAGGCCCTGCGCGCGGAGTTGCGCGAGGAGCTGACCGCGGCCGGCTTCGCCGTCGACGAGTCCGGCGACGGGGCGGACGCGGAGGCCCTCGGCGATACCGAGCCCTACGACGGCGTGGTGCTGGACCTGGGGCTGCCGGGCCGGGACGGCCTGAGCGTGCTGCGCAACTGGCGCGCGCGCGGCAACGTGGTCCCGGTCATCGTGCTGACGGCGCGCGATGCCTGGCACGAGAAGGTGGCGGGCTTTCGCGCCGGTGCCGACGACTATCTGGCCAAGCCGTTTCACGCCGCGGAACTCCTGGCGCGCATCAACGCCGTACTGCGGCGGGCGCAGGGGCAATCCCCGGCGCAGATCCGCCACGGCGGGCTGACGCTCGACGAAGAGCGCCAGTCGGTGACGACCGCCGACGGAAGCACGATCGCGTTGACCGGGCTGGAGTTCCGCCTGCTGCGCTACTTCATGATCAATCGCGGCCGCGTTCTCTCCAAGGCCAGGCTGGCCGAGCACGTCTACGACCGCGACAACGATCAGGACAGCAACGTCATCGAGGTCTACATCAACCGGTTGCGGCGCAAGCTCGGCGAAGGCTGCATACGCACGCAACGCGGACAGGGCTATGTCTTCGAGGGTGATGCGTGAGGTCGCTGCGCGGGCGGCTCACCCTGGGGATGGCGGTCATCGTCACCGCGGTCTTCGCCCTGCAGTGGCTGCTGGTCACCTCCGCCATCAGCGCCGTCATCGAACGCTACGTCCAGACACGCCTGCAGCACGACAGCGACAGCCTGCTCGCCGCGCTGAGCATTCCCTCCCCGGGGCGCATCGACCTGCCGGCACAGCAGGTGCCACTCATCTACACGCAGCCGTTCTCGGGTCACTACTTCCGCATCGCCACCAACGCCGAGGTGCTGCGATCCCGCTCGCTGTGGGACCAGGACATCGAGGTGCCGGTTGCCGCACCCGGCACCCGCCGCACGCTCGCCCTGACCGGACCCGACACGCAGCCGCTGCTGGTGCTCGTGGGCGGATACGAGAAGCAGGGCGTGGCGCTGAGCATCGCCATGGCCGAGGATCTCGGACCCCTGCAGGAGGACCTGCGGCGCTTCAAGACCCGCTACCTGCTCGTCTCGGCGGCCGCCTTGCTGCTGCTGCTCCTGCTGCAGCGCGCGGGCGTGCGCTGGGGGCTGAAGCCGGTCAACGCGATCCGGCTGTCCCTGCAGGATCTCCGGCTCGGGCGGATTCAGCGTCTGGACACCGGCGTCGCCGAGGAGATCGATCCGCTGGCCGGGGAGATCAACCGCCTGCTCGAATCCCTGGCGCGGCGCGTGTCGCTGTCGCGCCACGCGGTGAGCAACCTGGCGCACCGCCTGAAGACGCCGCTCAGCCTGCTGGTGAAGACCGCGGAGCAGTCCGGGCAGTCGCTGGCGCCGTCGGCGCGAGAGCAATTGCTCCGCAGCACGGCGGAGATCCGCACGCTCATCGACCGGGAGATGCGGCGCGCGCAGATTGCCGGCGGCGCCGTCGGCCAGCGGTTCCGCCCGGCCGAGGACATCGCCGAGCTGGCGTCGGTCCTCGGGAAGATCCACGCCGGGAAGTCGCTCGCGATTAGAGTCGACGTCGCGGACACCGGTCCCGTGCCGCTCGATCAGCAGGACATGCAGGAGCTGCTGGGCAACGTCATGGACAACGCCTGCAAGTGGGCGAAGGCCGTCGTCGCCGTGCGCGCCTCATGCAATGAGGCGATGAGGGTCACGGTGGAGGACGACGGCCCGGGCTGCAGCGCCGGGGATCGTGAGCGCCTCGGACAGCGCGGCGTGCGGCTGGACGAGTCCACCGCCGGGCACGGCCTCGGCCTGGCCATCGCCCGCGACATCGTCGAGCTCTACGGAGGGAGCATCGATTTCGACGACGGCGCCGCCCTTGGCGGTCTGCGCGTGAACATCCGTATCCCCCTCGCGCGCGGGTAAACAGCGCAGCGGAAATCCGAGTCGGTGCGCGCCATTGCGGTCGCGGGTCCGGCTACCGCTCGCGGGACATCCTGTCCCGCGAGCTACCGTGATGTCGAGCTACGTTCCCGACTTCGCTCGACATCAAGGCGCGCCGGCCCCGCGGCCGGAACGGCGCCTGGGACGTGATCGGCATTTCCGCTCCCCTACTTGGCCCCGGCGCTCGTGGGCCGCCGGTTCCGTCGCTGTTCGAAAAGTGCGAACGCCAGTCGCGAAATCTTCGAGCGTGCGGCGGCAACCTCATGCGCGGCGGCGACTCTATTTCAGCAAGCCTCGTGGCTGCGCAGGCATTCGTGCCGGTGCGACCGCAGGCGCGATCAGGCCAATCCGACCCGGTTCTCCGGGCGGAACGCCGATACCAACGAACCGATGAGGAGAACGAAGATGAAGAAGGCTACGACGATGGGTATTGCCGCTGTGCTGGCTCTGGGTTCGAGCATGGCAATGGCGGCGCAGGGCAATGTCAACAACCCGTATGCGGTTCAGCCCGACGAGGTTCGCGTACTCAACAAGGCTCCGAGTGCCGATGACATCATGAAGATCTGCGAGCACAAGGCTACGTATCGCAACCTGAGCGGCGCCGAGCGCGACAGCTTCCTGTCGAGCTGCAAGCAGGACGTTTGAGTCCCGCTCATCCGCGAAGCCGAAGACGGCGGCCCGCGGGCCGCCGTCTCTTGTCCCGTCGCTCAACTCGCCAGCGCGAGGCACACGGATTCGACGTGGCGGTGATCGGTGCCGCAGCAGCCGCCCACGACCGACAGCCTGGGAAGGCGCCGCCTGAGCGAGCGATACTGCCGGCCGAGCTCCACCGGGTTGCCGACGTCGAGCTCGGTGGCCGAGTCGAGCTCCGCGTGGCTCTTGCATGAGGCGTTTGCGCGCACGCCGCGTATGCGATCGATCCAGTCCGCATCGCCCGCCAGCACGTGCTCGAAGTGGGTGGGATGGGCGCAGTTGATCATGAAGTATTCCGCATAGCCGTCCGTCGCGGCATCGACGCCCCTGATGGCGGTCTCCAGCACGTCCCCGGACGGCAGGCGGCCGTCGGTCTCCAGCGTGAAGGAGATCGCCACCGGCATGCGCGTCGCGCGCGCCGCCCGCACGACGCCGATGGCCTCTTCGACGTAGTTCAGGGTGAACGCGCTCACCATGTCGGCGTCGGTGTCGGCAAAGGTGCGGATCTGCGCCAGGTGATAGCGTTCGGCCTCCGCCTCGGTCATGCGCGTCTCGGGGCGGTAGCCGTCGCCGCGCGGTCCCAGATTGCCGCTGATGACGATGGGCGTGGTCTCGGTCTCGAACTCGCGGCGCACCTCCACGAGCAGATCGATGGCCTTGCGGTTGAGGCGCGCGAGAGCGGCGGCGTCGTGGCCCAGCTTTGCGCCCCAGTCGGCGCTTGCGCGCCAGGTGGCGCTCTCGAGCACGGCGCCCAGGCCGTGACGGCGGGCGATGTCGGCATAGATCGCGAAATAGCGCCGTAGCTGCGCGGTGCCTTGCTCGCTGTCGAGCAGGGCGAAGGAGGCGAAGGCGGGAAGCTCGGTGCCCTCGTGATAGATGAGCGTGGTCTCCAGCCCTCCGTCGCTGAGGAACAGCGTGTCGGCGAGCTGGGGCAATCGGTGTCGATAGCGTGTCATGGTCTTGCTCCTGTGAAATCGGCTGTCATGGGGTTTCCCCGGAGCGCAAAGGTAGTGCGAGAATGGCACCCGCACCAAAGCCGATTCGGCGCAAAACCGGACGAATCTGCCATGGCACCAGCCGAACAGCCGATCAACGTCGCCATCCTCGCCTTCCCCGAGGTCACCGCATCCACGGTTTACGGCATGTACGACCTGTTCAAGTCGGCCGGCCGCGACTGGGGGTACATCGTCGAAGGCAGGCCGGGTCCCGAGCGCATGCGCCCGCTCGTGGCGGCATCGGGCAGGGAGCCGTTCGAGGCGGCCAACGGCGTCACGATGCACCCGGATTGCACGCTGGCGGAATGCCCCGCGCCGGACGTGGTGTGCGTTCCGGAGCTCTTCGTGCCGCCCGGTGAGCCGCTCGCCGGGCGCTTCGGCCCGGAGATCGAGTGGCTGCGGCAGAGCTACGCGCGCGGCGCGACGATCACCACGGCATGCTCCGGGGCGATGCTGCTGGCGGAGGCGGGCCTGCTCAACGGGATGGAGGCGACCACGCACTGGGCCTACTGCGACATCATGAGGCGGCGCTATCCGCAGATCCGGGTCGTGGGTCAGCGCGCCCTGGTCGCCTCCGGCGACGGTCAACGCCTGATCATGGCCGGCGGCGGCACCTCGTGGCTGGACGTCGCGCTGTTCGTCGTCGCACGCTTCGTCGGCGTGGAGGAGGCCATGCAGCTGGCGCGTCTCTCGCTCATCGACTGGCACGACATCGGTCAGCAGCCGTTCGCGAGCCTGGCCTATGGGCGGCAGAGCGAGGATGCGCTCATCGCCCGCTGCCAGGCCTGGATCGCGGAACACTACGCCCAGCCAGCGCCGGTTGCGGCCATGACCGAATACAGCGGCCTGCCGGAGCGATCGTTCAAGCGCCGCTTTCAACAGGCCACCGGCATGTCACCGCTCGACTACGTGCATACGATGCGTATCGAGGAGTCCAAGCACATGCTGGAGAGCGGCGAGATGGCCGTGGAGGCGATCGCGCAGGAGGTGGGTTACGAGGATGCGGGCTTTTTCGGGCGGCTGTTTCGCCGCAAGGTCGGCCTGACGCCGGCGCAATACCGTCGGCGCTTCGGCGCGATGCGACGCGCCCTGAGCCTGGCGGAACGGGAGCCGGGGAACGGCTGAGCCGCAAACGAGTGTGAGCGCCGCGTGCGGCTCGCGGCGCTGTGCGTCAGCGCCGCATCTCGAGCGATCCGCCTCCCCGGCTGCCGTCACTGCCGGAACCAAGGCTCTGACGGGGCCGGTGGCCGTCGTGATCGGGCCGCCCGTCGTGTCCTGGCGGCGGCCGGTGCCCGTGGTGGGGATCGAAGGGCGGCGGCCAGCCGCGACCGGGGTGCCGGCCCGGGCGGATCGGAAATGTCGGGGCGCCGTAATACGGCGGGAAGTAGACGCCGGCGCGCCAGCCTCCCAGCTCGTCCGGGTAGACCACCGTGGGCGCCGGGGTGGAGGTGGCGTAGCGCGCCTGTTCCTCGGCCTCGCGCTGCAGGCGCGCCAGGCGCTCCCGCTCGAGGCGGTCCGCCAGCTCGCGATCCCGCTCGCGCAGGTCCTCGCGCGCCTTCTCCATCGCCGCGGCATCTTCGGGCGACAGCGGGTGCGGCTCTGGCACGTCCACGACCGACTCGCTGCTGCCGGCGCGGCAGGGGGTGTCCTGGTAGGTGACCGAGCCGTCGGCGGCCTTGCACTTGTACGCCTGGCCGAAAGCCGCGGGCACCATGCCGAGCGTCACGAGGACGGCGATCAGGAGTTTTCGCGGCATGGCTTGCACCGGGTTCATGCAATGAGCGTATTCGTTATAGACGCGATTCTCCAGTCCTTGGTTCAACCGCCGGGCAGAGCGCGCCCCCGCGTTGCCGGTGTCGAGCACGGCCGTGGCCGGGCGCGGGTCTTGATCAGCGCGCGACGACCCGCGCTGCTTGGAGTTGCACCTCTCGGGGGCATATGTGTGCCCGCAGGGTTCCGCGCAAGCCCGTCAGCGTCTCACCGGCGAGCCACCGCGGGCCATGCACCTGCTCCTTGAGCATCACCAATCTTGCATGAGGACTGCGCAGGCCTTCTCCTGGTACTAATTCGGGTTCCTTGACTATCCCCGCTGATTCACCGGGCCCGCCTGGCGCGCACGATCTGGTAGGCGCGGCCGAGATAGCCAAATGGCGCGCTCCAGATGTGCACCAGGCGGGTGAATGGAAAGAACAGGAACACCGACATGCCGAGGAACATGTGGAACTTGTAAACCGGGCTTACGTCGAGCACCAGACTCGGATCGGGATGCAGGTAGAGAATGCTCTGCACCCATTGGGCGAGCTGAACCATGGTGGCCGCATCGCCGCTGCCGGCGTGATGGACCGAGGTGGGTATGGTGATCAGCCCGGCGGCCGCCGTCAGGGTCAGCCAGCCGAGAATGTTGATGTCCATCCAGCGCGAGGCAGCGCGTACGCGCCTGTTGAACAGGCGCCGCAGCCAGAGCGCGATGGCGCCCAGCAGGCAGGCGGCGCCGAAGGCCGTGCCGGCCACAATCGCGATCCACTGGTGGGTGATGTCGGAAATGCCGATGCCCCTGAAAACCGCATGAGGCGTCAGCAGACCGATGACATGCCCGAGGAACAGGCCGAGTATGCCGTAGTGGAAAAAATTGCTGGCGAAACGCATGCCGCGCTTGGACAACAACTGGCTCGAATCGCTCTTCCACGTGTATTGCTCGTGATCGAAGCGAATCCAGCTGCCGAGCAGAAACACGGTGGTGGCAATGTACGGGTAGACGCCAAAAATGAAGTTGTGCATGAATTCCATGTTCATCTCCGATACGTGTGGCCACTGATCAGTCGTGGGCAAGGGTTTCCGCGTCCTGCGTGACGGGGGAAGGGAATTCGGGAAACTCCGCCGCCCGCCCATGCAGCCGGATCGGAACGCCTATTGGTACCTGGGAGGGCGCGCAGGCGGCGGGCGCCGACCAGCTCACCTGCGGATGGAAGTCACCATCGTCGAGGCAGGGTTGTGACCGTTTCGCGGCTGGCGTCGCGTCCGCGGCATCATCGGCCCCGGCTGGCCGGCTGCGCGTCTCGATCAGACCGATCAACTCGGCATAAGGGCTCTTCGCGTCGGCCAGGTTGGCGCGCAGCTGGCGCAGCACCCTGTTCCAGCGTGCCAGGAAGGGCAGGCCCTCTTCCGCCCCCAGCAATGCAACGAATTCCAGCAGCAGGGGCAGGTAGTCGGGCAATTCCTTTTCCCTCACCTCGAAACCGTGTGCCTTGAAGAATTCGGTCAGGTCGATCAGCGCCGGGCCGCGATTCCTGTCCTCCCCGATCAGATGGTGGGTGAGATGAAGGCTGTGCTCTGGCACCATGTCGAAGGTGCTCACGTAGTCTGCCTCGGCCGACACGGGATCGGCAGCGGACAGCCTGTCCACGAGGCCGGCTAGGACGGCGCGCTCTTCGGCCGAGACGAAGTCCGCGCGCTCGATGGCCTCGAGGATCTCGGGAAGTGCCGCGCGCAGCGGTGCGTCGGGGTAGCTCAGCAGGGCGGATGCGATACGGAAAAGTGTCATGGCGCGCCTCCTATCGCTCGTCCGCCGACGGCGCCGGTTCCCTCGATTCGACGGTTTCCTTGCGTCGCTCGGGGAAGAGCGAATGGCTGCTGATTCCGAGCGAGGAGTCGTTGCCGAAGCTGAAGCCATTCTGGCCCTGGAAGCCGTGAAAATCCTCCAGGCTGATCTCGGCATGGCCGGTCGGGATGACGAAGCGATCCTCGTAGTTGGCGATGGCGAGGAGCTGGTACATGTCCTTCGCCTGTTGTTCGGACAGGCCCACGCCGTCGAGCGCACGCCTGTCGGGCTTGCCGTCGACATGGACGGATCGCTGGTAGGAGCGCATCGCCATCATTTTATTGAGCGCCGCCAGGATCGGTTCCTCCTTGCCGGCGGTCAGCAGGCTGGCGAGATACTTGAGCGGCAGGCGCATGGCGCCGGCCTGGGGCAGCGTGCCATCCGGCGAGGTCGGCAGCCGGCCCTGGTCGATGGCGGAGTGCACGGGCGACAGCGGCGGCACATACCAGACCATCGGCAGCGTGCGGAACTCCGGATGCATCGGAAAGGCGATCTGCCATTCCATCGCCATCTTCCAGATGGGCGACCTGCACGCGGCCTCGATCCAGTCCTCCGGCACGCCGTCGCGGCGCGCCGCTTCGATGACTTCCGGATCGTTCGGATCGAGAAAGACGCTTCGATGCGCGTCATAGAGGTCCCGCTCGTCCCGCGTCGAGGCCAGTCGCTCGATCCGATCGGCGTCAAACAGCATGATGCCGTTGTAGCGGATTCGTCCGACACAGGATTCCGAGCACACCGTCGGCATGCCGGATTCCACGCGCGGATAACAGCCGATGCACTTTTCGGCCTTGCCGGACTCCCAGTTGTAGAACACCTTCTTGTACGGGCAGGCGGAGATGCACTGGCGCCAGCCGCGGCACTTGTCCTGGTCCACCAGCACGATGCCATCCTCCTCGCGCTTGTATATCGAGCCCGAGGGGCAGGCGGCGACGCAGGCCGGGTTGAGGCAATGGTTGCAGATGCGCGGCAGGTACATGTGGAAGGTGTTCTCGAACTGCGCGTAGATCTGCTTTTCCAGCCCCTTCATGTTCACGTCCCTGGCGCGCTTGTCGTATTCGCCGGCAAGGTCATCCTCCCAGTTTGGGCCCCAGCGCACCTTGTCCATCTTCTCGCCGGTGATCTGCGAGACCGGGCGCGCCGTCGGCGCGGCTTCGGACAGCGGCGCGTTCTGCAGCCGCGCGTAGTCGAAGGTGAAGGGCTCGTAGTAGTCATCGATCTCCGGCATGTCCGGATTGGCGAATATATTGAGCAGGCGCGAGACCTTGCTGCCGGACTTCAGTTGCAGCTTGCCGTCGATAAGTTCCCAGCCGCCGCGCCATACCTCCTGGTCTTCCCATTGCTTCGGGTATCCGATGCCGGGCTTGGACTCGACGTTGTTGAACCAGGCGTACTCAACGCCCTTGCGGTTGGTCCATACGTTCTTGCAGGTCACGGAACAGGTGTGGCAGCCGATGCACTTGTCGAGGTTGAAGACGAGGGCGAATTGGGCACGAACTTTCATGTGGATCTCCTCTGCATTCCGCTCAACGCGGACCGATGTCTCTGGGGTTGCGCTGCGCTTCGCGCTCCGGTGTCAAAGGACGCTCCAGCCAGTCGACGTCCTGGTCGGCAATCTTGTGGAGAACGACGAACTCGTCGCGCTGGGTGCCGACCGTGCCGTAGTAGTTGAAGCCGTAGGCAAGCTGAGCGTAGCCGCCGATCATGTTGGTCGGTTTGACCACGACGCGCGTCACCGAGTTGAGGATTCCGCCGCGCTTGCCGGTGGAGGGCGAACCCGGCACGTTCACCGTCTTCTCCTGGGCGTGATACATCAACGCCATGCCGCGTGGCACGCGCTGCGAGACGACGACGCGAGCGACCGTGGCGCCATTGCCGTTCACGGCCTCCACCCAATCGTTGTCCTCCAGCCCGATCGATTTCGCCTCCTCCTCGGAAACCCAGATATAGGGGCCGCCGCGGAACAGGTTGAGCATGCGCACGTTGTCCTGGTAGGTCGAGTGGATGCCCCATTTCGAGTGCGGCGTGATCCAGTTCAGCACCAGGTGCGGCTTGGCCCTGACCGCGGCGGGTATGGTTTCGTGCGACTTCATGTCGAGCCCCGGGCGGTAGGCGCAGAATCCTTCGCCGAAATCCAGCATCCATTCGTGATCCTGGTAGAACTGGGCGCGTCCGGTCAGGGTGCGGAACGGGATGTGCTCGTGGATGTTGGTGTAGCCGGCGTTGTAGGAGACCTTCTCCGACTCGATGCCGGACCAGGTCGGCGCGGTGATGATCTTGCGCGGCTGGGCAACGATGTCGGGGAAGGTGATCTTGTCCTCGTGGCGACCGGCATACAGGTGGTGGTGGTCGATCCCCGTTTTCTTCGACAGCGCGCTCCAGGACTTGTGTGCCACTTCGCCGTTGGTCTCGGGCGCCATGCGCAGCACGGCTTCGCAGGCGGCGATGTCGTCGACCAGGCTCGGCATGCCCTGGGTGATGCCCTCTTCCCGGATAACGCCGTTGACTTTCTTCAGCTCCTCGTATTCGAGTGCGGTGCTCCAGTCGATGCCCTTGATGCTGTTGCCGAGCTTGATCATCAGTGGTCCGAGCGCGCAGTATTTCTTGTGCGTGTTGGCATAATCGCGCGTCACGACCTTGAGCAGCGGCAGCGTCTTGCCCGGCACCGGCTCGCACTCGCCCCGCTTCCAGTCCTTCACACCCAGGGGCTGAGCCAGCTCGAACGGGGAGTCGTGCTGCATCGGCAGAGCGACGACGTCCTTCTTCGTCCCCAGGTGCCTTTCGGCGAGAACCGAGAAGGCCTTGGCGATGGACTGGAAGATCTGCCAGTCGGATCTCGATTCCCATGCCGGGCTGACGGCCTCTGCCAGCGGATGGATGAATGGGTGCATGTCCGTGGTGTTGAGATCGTTCTTCTCGTACCAGGTAGCCGTTGGCAGGATGATGTCGGAATAGGCGCCGGTGGAATTCAGGCGGAAGTTGATGTCCACCATCAGGTCGAGCTTGGCGGTCGGCCCGCTCGCATGCCACTTGATCTCCTTGGAGGGACTGGCGACGGCCTCCTGCAGCACGCCGTTCTGGGCACCGATCAGGTGCTTAAGGAAGTACTCGTGCCCCTTGGCCGAGCAGCCGAGCAGATTGGAGCGCCAGACGAACAGGTTGCGCACGTGGTTTTCCGGCGCATCGATGTCCTCGTAGGCGAAAGAGAGTATGCCCGCCTTGAGCTGCTCGACCATGTGCCTTGCGACGCTGGCCTCGTCGGCGGCGCCGGCCTTCTCGGCCGCGGCGACGATCTCGTGCGGGTTCTTGTTGAAGTGCGGCGCGGACGGCAGCCAGCCCAGACGTTGGGAGACGACGTTGTAGTCGGCCAGCGTATGATTTCGGTACTTGGCCTTGGCGGTCGGCGCCAGCAGGCTGTCGGCGCTCACCGTCTCGTAGCGCCACTGGTCGGTATGGAAGTACCAGAAGGTGGTCGAGTTCATGTGACGCGGTGGTCGATGCCAGTCGAGGGCGAAGGCGACCGGCGCCCAACCGGCCTGCGGCCGCAGCTTCTCCTGGCCGACGTAGTGCGCCCAACCGCCGCCCGTCTGGCCAACGCAGCCGCACATGTGCAGCAGATTCATGATGCTGCGGTAGCTCATGTCGTTGTGGTACCAGTGGTTGATCGCCGCGCCCATGATGACCATCGATCTGCCCTTGGTCCTGGCGGCGTTGTCGGCGAACTCGCGACCGGTGCGGATCAGGTCGGCGCGTTTTACGCCGGTGACCTTCTCGGCCCAGGCCGGCGTGTAGGCGACGCTGGCGTCGTCGTATGAGCTGGTGACATTGGCGCCGCCCAGGCCGCGGTCGATGCCGTACTGCGCAACCAGAAGGTCGAATACGCTGGCAACCAGTGCGGTCTCCCCCGAAACGAGCGTGACCTTACGCACCGGGACATTGCGATAGAGCAGATCCGGCTCGCCCTTGTTGAAGTGCGGAAAGCCGACCGCTGCCACGTCATCCCTGCTGTCGATGCAGCTCAGCTCGGCCTCAATCTCGGCCTGGTCCGCTGCATTCTTCGGCAGGGTGTTCCATTTGCCCTCCTCGCCCCAGCGGAAACCGATGCTGCCGTTGGGCGCGACGAACGCCCCGGCCTTCGCGTCATAGACGATGGTCTTCCATTCCGGATTGTTGACCTCCCCGAGGGCGCCATCGAAGTCGGAAGCGCGCAGTGTGCGGTCGGTCGCATAGCCCTCCGCGTGCGGACGCAGCATCACCTGTATCGGCAGGTCGGTGTAGGTGCGGGCGTATTCGGTGAAGTAGGGGTCCTGGCGCTCGACGTGGAACTCCTTCAGCGCGACGTGCCCCATGGCCAGAAAGGCCGCCGAGTCGGTGCCCTGCCTGACCGGCATCCAAAGGTCGGCGAACTTCACGTATTCCGCATAGTCAGGCGCCATCGAGACGATCTTGGCGCCCTTGTAACGCACCTCGGTGGCGAAATGGGCGTCGGGGGTGCGCGTCATCGGCAGGTTGGCGCCGGCGATGATCAGATAGGTCGAGTTGTACCAGTCGGCCGCCTCCGGCACGTCGGTCTGCTCGCCCCAGGTCTGCGGGCTGGCGGCCGGCAGATCGCAGTACCAGTCGTAGAAGGAGCCGCACGCGCCGCCAATGAGCGACAGGTAGCGGGATCCCGCCGCATAGGACAGCATCGACATCGCCGGGATCGGCGAGAAGCCATAAATGCGGTCCGGGCCCCACTTCTTGATGGTATGGACATTGGCGGCCGCGATGATCTCGGTGACTTCCTCCCAGGTGGTGCGCACGAGGCCGCCCAGCCCGCGCACCGCCGTGTATTGCAGGCGCTTGCCCGGGTCGGCCTGGATCGCCGCCCAAGCCTCGACGGGATCCTTTCCGGACTTGCGTTCGGCGCGGTAAAGGTTGAGCAGACGGCCACGGATCAGCGGATGCTTGATGCGGTGCGGGCTGTAGAGATACCAGGAGAACGAGGCGCCGCGCTGGCAGCCGCGCGGCTCGTGATCGGGCAGGTCTTCGCGCGTGCGCGGATAGTCGGTCTGCTGCATCTCGAAGGAAACCAGCCCGTTCTTGACGAAGATCTTCCAGGAGCAGCCGCCGGTGCAGTTCACGCCGTGGGTGGAGCGCACAACCTTGTCGTGGCGCCAGCGGTTGCGGTAGGCGTCCTCCCACTGGCGATCCTCGTTGGTGAGGATGCCGTGACTGCCCGAAAAGGTGTCCTTGACGCGGTCGAAGAACCTCAGTCTGTCGAGAAAATGACTCATGGTCGTTGCTCCTCTAGATGCTCGTTGACGATGGGGCAGCGCGGCATGGCGGCCCGTGTTCCGAATTCGACGTTGGCGCCAGCCCACAGGCCAAGCTCGACCAGGAGGAAGAACAGCACGATGTACGGGCCGACGCCGAGCAGCCACCGAACCAAGGGCATGAGCGGGGACAGTGCCGGGGTCGACGCCAAAGCAGGCGCCAGCGCAAGCGTGAAGGCGTAAAACATGCCGAAGGTGAAGTTTCGCGACCATTGGGAGACGTGGTAGGCGAGGATCCCGTGGCGCAGGCCGTATCGCCTGGCGCGCTGGATCATCCTTGCGACCTCGATCGCTTCCACGATCAGCAGCGCGATCAGCACATACAACCACGTGCCGAGGCCGACCATTTCCGGCAGTAGCCCGGTATAGGCAACGGCGAGCCCGCTGATCGACATGGCGCCGTGCACGATGCAGTTCGTGTTGTCCCAGTCTTCCGCCAGCGTCCAGCTCGGCTCTCTGCAGTAACGCTGGATGACGAGCACGAGGCCGGCGCCGTAGAACAGGAAGCCGAGCACTATCAGCGCCGTCACCGGGGCACGCAGGAACCCGGCATCCGGCCAGAGATGCCATGCCAGCAGCGCCAGCGACTGCGTGCTCACCGCCGACAGCAGGATGCGCCCGGTTGCGCGCAGGCGCGCAGGGCTAGCCAGCATTGCGCGAAATCCCCGCAGCACGAGCGCGAGATACCACAGCCACAATGCGAACGCGGCGAGGCCGAGCGCGAGCGCCGCCCCGCGCCAGCCGGGCACGCCTTGCAGGAGCATCCGCGCCATGACCGCGGTGCCCGCCACCCAGGTGCCCACCGCAAAGGCATCGACCGGGGCGGCGATGTGCGAGGCCAGGCGGCCCTGCAGCTGGCTGGCGGCATAGGAGGCGGCGATGAAGCCCCAGACCACCAGGAGGCCGAGCGCGAACGGTTGCGTCGCCCACTGCGGTATCTCCGGGATATTCGGAAAAGCCGCCAGCCCGAAGATACCCGCTGCCATGACGATCGCTCCCGCAGCGGTCGGCGAGGACGTCTGGCGCAACAGCGTGCGCCCTGCAATCCAGGCGGTTAGCGCGAGTATTCCCAGGTGAAGAATGGGCAGATTGAGGTTCACGGGCGACAACCCGACCCGCTTCCGGCCTCGCGATTCTCCCCCGCTGCGGTGCCGCCCGGCAGGCCGTCCGAGGCCTTGTAGGCGAAGGCGGAGGCATAGGCCAGCAGCGCGCCGGACAGAAAGCCCATGAGCAGCATGCCGCGCACGCTCAACCCGGCCTTATTCCGGCTGACGGCTTCGACCTTGTCCAGGAGTTTCCGAGGCAGGACATATTCCATGCGCTCTTCACCTTTCCGCAGCACGTCCGGTCGTCGGCGCATGGGGACGTGCGATACGACCGGCAATGACACTACTGACGATGCCGGCATTCTGTTCGGCCGTGCTCAAGCGCACTATCCATCGCTTGGCCAGTGGTCCGGCCGCTTTTCAGATGGGAGGAAGATCGTCCGCCGGAACTACGCGGACGCTGCGGACTAGCTCGAAAGTACTAGGTCTTTCGGTGGTTCAGGCGGCGTCATCCTTGCCGCACAGGCCATGCTCGACGGCGTACACGGCTGCCTGCACGCGGCTGACGAGATTGAGTTTCTTGAGGATGTTTTGCATGTGTATCTTGACGGTGCTTTCGGCCAGATCGAGGCCGCGCGCGATTTCCTTGTTGCTGGCGCCGCGTGCCAGGAACGCGAGGATTTCGCGCTCCCGCGGCGACAGGCGCTCCTTGTCGAGGGCCGGGACGGCCGCTGCCACCGGGGCGGCGCGTACACTCTGCATGAGTTTGGCCGTCATTTGCGGCGACATGACGGCCTCGCCATCCGCCACGCTGCGGATCGCGCCGATGAAGAAGTTGGTGTCAATGTTCTTCAGGAGATAGCCGTGGGCCCCCGCCTGCAGCGTCTGCAGGAGGTCCTCGGCGTCCTCGGAGACCGTCAGCATCACCACCTTCGTCGCGCGCAGTTCCTCGACGATGAGCCGAACCGCCTCAGGGCCGGAAATTCCCGGCATGTGCAGGTCGAGCAGAACCACATCGGGCTTGAGCGACTTGGCCCGCTTGATGCCCTCGAGACCGTCGCTGGCCTCGCCAACCACCTCGAAATCCTTCTGTCGCTGCAGCAATGCCTTGATGCCGCTGCGGAAAAGCGTGTGGTCATCCACCAGCAGAACGCGAATAGCATGTTCCATACAGGCCTCGGATAACGCTATCTGGGCAGCGCGAGCGTAACACAGGCGCCGCGGCCGGGCGCCGATTCCACCTCCAGGCGCGCGCCGATGCGATGAGCGCGTTCGCGCATGATGCCGATGCCGACGCTGGCGCCGCATTGCTCGGCCACGGTGTCCGGCTCGAAGCCTAGTCCGTCGTCACGAATGGAGATTCTCAGCTCCTTCCCGCCCCGCATCTCGACCGTGACCGCCCTGGCCTTGGCATGCTTGCGGACGTTGGATAGCGCTTCCTGCAGGATGTGCAGGATTTGTATCAGGCTGGTGGCGGGCGGCGCCTGCGTTTCGCCCTGCTTGCTGAAAAAGGCGCTGATGCCGGTTTGCCCCTCGAACTTCTCCAGGGTGCTGCGGATGGCGTCTTCCAGGTTCGCGTGGTCCACCCTGATGCGGAAATGCACCAGGAGTTCGCGCACGTCGTCGTAGCTCTCCTGGATGCCTTCGCGTATTCGTGCCAGTTCCTCGTTGGCTGCGTCCGTCTGCCCATTCTGCAGCGACTCTTGCAGCATCTGCGCCTCGATGTTCAGGAAGGCAAGCGACTGCGCGATGCTGTCGTGTAATTCCTGCGCCAGAAGATTGCGCTCCTCGGACACGGCCATTTCCTTCTCGCGAAGCACGAGGCGCAGGTTCTCGATTGCCACGCCCAAGTGCTGGCCAATGGCCTCCAGCAGCTTGATCTCGTGTTGCGAAAGTGTCCGCCGCTCGCGGAAAAACAGGTTCAGGACGCCAATCACGTGTTTCTTCGAGCGGATCGGGACGGCAGTTATGGCGGCAAAGCCATTTTGCCGACAGCACTCCATTGGCGTCATCACGGGCGGCAACTGGTTCAGGTCATGGGTGATCGATGACTCACTGACGGCAACGTCGCAGCACAGACAGGCTCCCATTGGCAAATGCGCTTCGGACGCGAGGAATGAGTCCGGCATGTTGTGATTGACGGCGATATCCAGGGCCGAGGTGGTTGCGTTGACCAGGCGCACGACGCCGCTTGGCGCGCCGAGCAGGTTGCGCAGCTTGAACAACACGCCATTGCATACGGCTTCCAGCGTCGCGTGCTCGCCCAGAAAGGCGGCGATATCGTAAAGCAGCGCCAGTTCGCGGTTCCTCTCTTCGACGCTGTGCGTTTTTTCCGCCACTCTTTGCTCCAGGGTGCCATACAGGCCCTTGAGGTGATCGGCCATGTGGTTGAAGCCAACGGCAAGTTCGCCGAATTCGTCCTGTGACTGGACGGGCAGGCGCACGTCGAAGTCCGACACGGTCATGCGATCGATGCCGGCCCTGAGCATCTCGACCGGCTCTATCACGAGCTTCGTGAAAAGATAGATCAGCAGAATGGTCCCCAGAAGAGCGAACCCGACGAGGACGTTCTGGAAGACGAACATCAGGAAGGTGTTGCGTGCGTTGCTCTGTTCCACCATCAGGACCAGATCGTTCAGCTTCGGCACGTAACTTCTCACCACGCGGTCGAAGTCCAGGAAGCGCCTGTGCAACTCGGAGGCGTCGACAAGGGTCAACATGGTATCGATCCGCGGCCTGAATTCCGTCCGCCATTCCTGCTTCAGGACGAGCATCTGGTCCCGGATGCGCTGTTCGCGGGGCAGAAAGAGCGGCCGATCCGGGTCCCCGGTCTCGAGCGTGTAAAGCGCCTGCTCGATCTCATTCGTGAGTCTGCGCGCCTCGGCGACAGCGCCCTCGCGCGCCTGCGTGCCGTCCAGCATCTGGTGCAGGCGGAAGGTGAGATCGTAGATGAGCATGCGTTCGGAGCCCGCGACGTTGATGGCTGCGCCCTCGCCTTCGAGCTGGCGTGCCACGTAAAGGGTCAGCAGGATCACCGACAGCGCGAAGACGAAATACAGCACCAGAATGGCGTTGATCTTGGCGCCGAGCTTGCGCGGGAACAGTTCTGAGAAGAAGTTCATCGCCCTGGTTGTTGCGCCTGGCCCTCCCGCATTCCGTGTATTGATGATGCTGTACAGGGGGCGAATCAGCCGGTTATCACCGACTGCTCGATGATGACCAGAGTGTCCTCTCGGCAGAGCCGGATATCGCCCGCATGCGGTGATTGCCGCCTGCAGGATATAGTCAATCGGAATCGATCCGAAACCCGAATGACGGATCTCAGGCAAATTTTCCTTCATGACACCTGAGTCTGCAATGGCCGTTTACCTGTTCTTGGTCTTGGAGGCTGCCGGTCTCCAGCCCACGGTGCCATGCAGTCTCGCGCAGGCGGCTCCGGAGCCAGTACGCGAACCACGACGGGATATCTCCGGGCCCAGGGTGGCGCCGCCGATACGCGGACTGGTCACGATGGCGTGTCCGCCGAGCTGGCCCTGATCGAGGCCTGGCGCATGCACCGCCAGGAGCAGTTGGGCCAGACGGCAAGCCTGAAACGCGAGCAACTCGCGCGGGGGCGGCAGCAGCGGGCCGAGCGTATCCGCGAGCCGGTGGGCAGGAAGCTGCAGCAGGGGACGGGGGCGATGTCATGGAGGCGGCTGCCGGCCAGGTTTTGGTCCATTGCCCCGGCCGTCGCACTCGCACGCCGTCCCGCTGTCATTTCAGGCGAACAATCACAAATGGAGCGCCGGAAATCTGGCGCAATCGGTAGCGGCGCAACTGGCGATTGCGCGCGGGTTTGGGCAGGAGTAGTGTTGCCCCGTCACGTCTGCCCGCCGTCCGTTCCCAACGAGGCAGTGCTGTCTGGGGCCACAGAAAGTCAAACAATCGCAGGGAAGCTGGCCAGACCCGGAAGGCGCGTGACAACCGCAGTCCAATCGTAGTTTGGCCAAATTCAACGATGTGGAATTTTCTCAAGGAGGGTGCCGTCATGAAATCAAAATCAAATGCACTGAAGTTCGCGTTGGCCGGTGGCATCGCCCTCAGTCTGATGGCGAATATCGCTTTCGCCGACAGCAAGGGCAAGGGCCCGCAGTCCAGTGCCGCGTGCAAGGGGTTGCCAAACCATTACCAGCTCAAACGGGCGCTGATCAACGCGCGCATCACGCCGAACGGCGGCTTCAATCTCGACATGTGGGGAACGATCGTCAATCGCGACGGCGTCGTCTGCGCCGTGGCCTTCACTGGAGGCAATCGCGGTGATCAGTGGCCCGGCAGCCGCGTGATCTCGGCCCAGAAGGCCAACACCGCCAACGCCTTCAGCCTGCCCGGCCTGGCGTTGTCGACCGCGAATCTGTTCACTGCGGTGCAGCCCGGGGGCTCGCTATACGGTCTGCAGCACAGCAACCCGGTCGACACCGACGTGGCGTACAAGGGACCGGCGCAGCACTTCGGGAAGCCGCAGGACCCGATGGTGGGTAACCGGATCGGCGGCGTGAACGTATTCGGCGGCGGCGTCGGACTTTACAATGCCAACGGGACGTTGGTTGGCGGTTTGGGAGTCAGCGGCGACTCTTCCTGCGCCGACCATAACATTGCGTGGAAGACGCGTCACGGCCTCAACCTGGACAACGTTCCCGCGGGTGTCGCCGCAGGCGGGACGGACAACATCATTTACGACATTGTTCCCCCGTCGACGTCGGGGTTCGGGCATCCGGAGTGCAGCGGCGACGCCACGAGCATCGGGAATGCCCTGCCGACCTCGCATCCGATCGGTCCCGCTCCCTAGCGTCATGAGTCGGTCGGTGTAGGGCTCCGGGATGTAAGCGAAAGCCGCCGCAAGGCGGCTTTCCTTTGCCAAAGCTGCATGAAACTGATCCTGCAGATTGCGCTGGGCGTGTTCATCGGGATCTCCGCCTCGCAGCTCCTGCTCGATGCCTGGCGAGCGCACCGGCAGGAGCAGCGCGCTCAGGCGGAGAATGCCGAGCGCGAGCAGATCGCGCGCGAACGGCGGGAGCAGGCCCAAAAGATCCGGGAGCTCGTCAGCGAGAAATTGCAGCGTCAGGCGGCAGAACAAGGCGCCGAGGCGATGGCGCCGGATATCATGCCGCAGGAGCCCGAGGAAGGCGACGACGCCACGCAGCCGGCTGCCGGTCAGCCTTGAGTCCATCGACCCGGGCGTCGCGCTGGCGCACCGCCCGACTTCAGACCCTGGCCGCCGCCAGACCGCCCCCCGATGTCGCCGGCCGCAGGCCATCGGGATGGGAGCCAATGCCCGCGGCCTTGCCTTCCGCCCCTAAGTCCCTGTTAACCCACCGAGTGTGCCGACAATCAAGGTTTCCGGCCCGGCTGCCGATGTAAGAGGGGTCAGGTCCCGATATTGATTGCGCCGGGGGCGGCCGGTCCAATCCGGCCCCGCAGCGGCGACCGTCAGGGACGAAGCAACTTGGGGGAATTGCCCATGACTACGGAAGCCGTGCGTCTGTCAGCCACCGACGTGCTGATGGAGCAGATCATGAAGTCCAAGTCGATGTCCCGCGTCTCCAAGAGCGCGTTGCGATCGCTCATCGCGCGCATCGAGATGCTGCAGGTCAGCGCCGCCGAAACCATCTACCGGCAGGGCGAGGGCGGCGAGACCTTCTACATCATCGGCGCCGGCAAGTGCCGGCTGTTCAACTACCCGGCCGGCGGCGGCGCGGTCGTGGAGCTCGGTTCACTGGGGCCGGGCGACACCTTCGGCGAGGATTCGCTCATCCGCGGCACCCCCCGCAGTTTCTCGGTCGAGATGGTCACCGACGGCACGCTCGCGTGCCTGAGCAAGGAGGAGTTCGACAAGCTGTTCCGGGAGCCGATGCTGAAGGCGGTCGACATCAACGAGGCGAAGAACCTCGAGGCCTACGGCGCCAACATCATCGACGTGCGCGCGCCCTCGGAGTTCAAGCGCTACGCGGTGGGCGGCAGCCGCAACGTGCCGGTCGGCGAGGTGCGTCGCGAACGCCGCGGCTTCGACAAGCAGCTCACCTACATCACGGTCAGCGACAACGAATCCGACAGCGCGCTCGCCGCCTTTCTGCTGACGCAGAAGGGCCTGGAGGCACGCTATCTCACCGCCACCGTCGCCGACTACATGCGCGCCTGCGCCTCGGACGACCTCGACAAGCTTCATCTCCCGGGCGCGGCCACCGAGACCGTCATCGAGATCCCGGAGGAGTATCTGAGCGCTACGGCCAGCATCGCGACGAACGTGAGTCCCGGCACGCCGCCCTCCGTCGTCCCGGCGCCGCCGCCCGAAGGCACGCCGGGCGGCGGCGCCGGGACGACGCAATCCGGGGTGGCCGCCGCGGCCGACGGGATCAGCGCGCCGGTACGCGAGGAGCTCGCGCGCATGCTCAAGGAGCACGACGCCGAGCTGCAGCACGAGATGCACGTCATGCGCGTGAAGATCCGCGGCCTGCTCACCCAGTACCAGAATCGCATCCTCGAGCTCGAACGCAAGGTCGAGGAACTGCAGCAGGCCGCTGCGGTTCCCGCGGCGCGCGCCGCCAACGGCTGAATCCGGTGGCGGCCGGCCACCGTCGCCACCGGCTTCCTCGCCCATGCGCACCGTCGTGCGCGCAACCCCAGTATGCCGTCACCTCGCCGGGCCGATCAGCCGATGCGCACCGTCATCATGCCGATCGAGCCCAGTTCCACGCCGTCCACCGGGAACGTCGTCGCATCGTCGTCCAGCCGTTGCCCGATGACGTAGAGCAGAGGAAGAAAGTGATCCGGTGACGGCACGCTCAGTCGCGCATCCTCGTCCATCTCCGTTTCATCGAGCAGTTCCGTGTGCCGGCCGCCCTGCAGCAGCGAGCGCACCGTGCGGTTGTAGCGAACTGCCCATGCGTGGGGCGGTGCGTCGGCGGCCCAGCGTATCCGGGCAAGGTTGTGAACGACGTTGCCGCTGCCGATCGTCAATATCCCTTCTGCCCTCAGGGGAGCGAGGCGGCGGCCGATCTCGTAGTGCCAACGGCGCGGCCGTGTCGCATCGATGCTCAACTGCACGACCGGCACATCGGCAGCGGAGAAGACGTGCGCCAGCACGGACCAGGTTCCATGGTCCAGGCCCCGATCCGGATCGGCCTCGACATGCAGCGGCGCGAGCAGATCGCGCACCCGGTGGGCGAGCTCCGGAAGCCCGGGCGCGGGATAGTCGAACTCGGACAAGGCGGTCGGGAAGCCGTGAAAGTCGTGGAGGGTGCGCGGCCGTGGATCGACCGTGATGGCGGTTCGGTCGACGTACCAGTGCGCGGAGACGGCCAGCACTGCCCGCGGTCGTTCCAGCGTCGCGCCGAGCTCGCGCCAGGCATCGGTGTAGCGATTGCTGCCGATGGCGTTCATCGGACTGCCGTGTCCGAAAAAGATGGCGGGTTGTCGTTGACGGCGATTCGACATGTGCAATCACCCCGGATGTTCGGCCCCGACGCGGACCGGCGCCGATTATATCCTCGCCCGCGGCAGGCCGCGGCGCCGCTCGCTATACTTGGTGCACTCGCGAACGATGGTCCTGGAGTAGCGGGAGAGAACGATGTGAACGTGGTGCCTCGCTATCTGCCGACGGCCGAAACCGCGGTCGGACTGCTCGCGCCGCGCGTGCTGATATTCGACTGGCATGGCACGCTGGTGGACACGCGCAGGGCGATGTACAACGCCATGGACGACATGCTGGCGCGCTTCGTGGAGCTCGACCTGCTGCCGCGTCTCGTCCACCCCGGCCTGTCCAAGACGGCGGAGGACGAACGCCTGGTCGAATACGTGCGACAGCATCGCCGCCTGCCGGAGAAGATCCGCAGCGCCGGCCGGCTCTCGCGCACCGACATCTTCGAGATCCTGTTCGGCGCGGATGCGGAGGCCAAGCGCATCGCGCATGCCGCGTACAACGAGGCCTATCGCCATCATTACGGCCAGGTGCATCACCTGCACGGCGACGAGCAACCGGTGCTCGCGGCGCTGCGCGCGCAGGGCATCCGGCTCGCCATCGCCAGCAACCGCGACCGGGAATTCCTCGAGCGCGAGCTCGCCGTGCTCGACGGCGGCAGCTGGCGCGGACTGTTCGACGTCATCGTCTGCGGCGGTGACACGCCGAATCGCAAGCCCGCCCCCGACCCGATCGTCCACGCCGTGCATAGGCTGGGACGCGTTCCGGGTCGCGACTGCTGGTACGTCGGCGATGCGGCCAGCGATGTCGGTGCCGCGCGGCGCGCCGGGGTCGCCAGCGTGTTCTTCAACAGCGCGGGCTGGACGCCGGAGTGGCTCGCCCACTACTTTCCCGGCTCCGCCGAGCATCCCGACGTTCCCGACGTCGTGGTGAGCGACTGCCGCGAGCTCGAGCGTCTGATCGCGCGCCTGTCGCGCTGACGCGGCGAGCGTCGGTCGGCAGCGGCCGGCCGACTATAATGCCCGGGCTGCATGACGCTGGCACAGGCGATGCAGTGCAGCACGGAAGTCATCAAGAAGAAGGAATGCGCATGCCTTGGCTGCTGGCGTTGGTCGGGGGATTTCTCGGAGCCGCATGGTTCGAGGAGGCAGGACTGGTGCTCGGAGTCCTGGGCGGCCTGCTCCTGGGCCATCACCTGCGCCTGGCGGATCGCCTGCGCAAGCTCGAGCAGAAGGTCGCGGCGCTCGCGGGCGGCGCGGCGGTAGCGCCCGCAGACGCCGACACGGCACCTCTCAGCGCTGTCGCACCCCGGGTCGATGTCGAGGCGACGCCGGAGGCGGGCGTGGGCGCAGCGCCGCCGGCCGTCGGTCCGTCGGCAGCGGCACCGGCGCCCGCCGGCGCGCCGCCGGTCGCCGCCGCGCAAGCAGCGCCCCCCGTGCTACGGTCCGCGGCGCTCGCCACGCGGCAGCCGGATCGCCTCGACCGGCTCCTCACCCGCATCCGCCAGTACTTCACCACCGGCAACGTCGTGGCCAAGGTCGGCGCCATCGTCCTGTTCTTCGGCGTTGCCTTCCTGCTGAAGTACGCCGTGGAGCGCAATGCCGTGCCGGTGGAGTTGCGGCTGGCGGCGGTGGCGGCGGGCGGACTCGCCCTGCTGGCCACCGGCTGGCGGAAGCGATCGGCGCGCGCGGCCATCGGCCTCATCCTGCAGGGCGCCGGCGTGGGCGTGCTCTATCTCACCGTGTTCGCCGCGGCCCGGCTCTACGACGCGTTGCCATATCCGGCGGCGTTCCCGCTCATGCTGGCGGTCGTGGCGCTGTCCGGCATGCTGGCCGTGCTGCAGAATTCCGCGGCCCTGGCGGTGGCCGGCTGCATCGGCGGGTTTCTCGCGCCGGTGCTGCTCTCCCGGGGCGGCGGCAGTCACGTTGCCCTGTTTTCCTATTACGCCCTGCTCAATGCCGGCATCTTCGGCATTGCCTGGTTCAAGTCGTGGCGCATCCTCAACTGGACCGGATTCATCTTCACCTTCGTCATCGCCACGCTGTGGGGCGCCACCTCCTACCGCAGCGAGCACTTCGCGACGACCGAGCCATTCCTGATCCTGTTCTTCCTCTTTTACCTCGCGACCTCGATCCTCTTCGCCCACCGACAGCCGCAGCGGCTGAAGGGATACATCGATGCGTCGCTGGTGTTCGGCCTGCCCATCGTCGCGTTCGTGCTCCAGTGCGTGCTGGTGGAGGACTACGAGTTCGGCAGGGCGATCAGCGCACTGGCGCTCGGCGGCCTGTACCTGAGCCTGTCGTGGGCGCTCTGGAGCCGGTTCGGCGCCGAGATGCGGCCGCTGGCGGAGGCCTTCCTGGCGCTCGGCGCCATCTTCCTCACGCTGGCGATCCCGTTCGCGCTGGACGCCCGGCTGACGGCGGCCGCATGGGCGCTGGAAGGCGCGGGCATGGTCTGGGTCGGCTTCCGCCAGCACCGGGTGTCGCCGCGGGTGTTCGGACTGTTGCTGCAGTTGCTGGCGGGATGCGCCTTTGCCGTGAAGTCCTCGAGCCTGCCGGCGGCGACGCCGGTACTGAACTCCGCGTACCTGGGCGGCGTCTTCCTCGCCCTGGCGGCGCTGTTCTCGGCGTACTGGTACGAGCGCCGCCACCAGGATCTGCAGCTCGGCGAACGCGGACTGCACGGCCTGCTGCTCATCTGGGGCCTCATCTGGTGGTTCGCCGCCGGTGGGCAGGAGATACATCGATTTCTGCCCGCGGAATATCGGCTGCATGCGCTGGTGCTCTACGCGTCGCTGAGCTTCTACGCCGCCGGCCTGCTCGCCGCGCGCCTGCGCTCGGGGGCGATGGGTCAGGCCTCGATGTTGAACATGCTCGTGACGGTGGGGCTGCTGGCGCTGGCGTTCCTGTTCGTGCGCCACGCGCAGCCGCTCCGTAATCTCGGCTGGCTGGCATGGCCGCTGGCGATCTATGTCTGGTACGACCTGCTGTGGGGCTATCGGCGTGCCTGGCCGGGCGGCGTAGTGCGATACGGGCACGCGGCCGCGGTCTGGAGCGCCGCGTTCCTGGGCGCGTGGGCGCTGGCGCGCGCTCTGGCCGCGTGGGTTGGCGACGGCGCCGCCTGGCCGTTCGTCGCCTGGGGCCTGGTGCCGGCGGCCGTGATCGCGGCGGCGCTGCGCTGGGGCGAACGGCTGCAGTGGCCGGTCCGCGCCTACCCGGGGGTATATTTCGGCGGCGCCCCGGCCGGCCTTGCCGCCTTCCTGCTGTGCTGGCTGTTCGCGTCGTGTTTCGAGGTCGGCAATCCCGCGCCGCTTGCCTACCTGCCCATCGTCAATCCCCTCGAGCTCACGCAGGGACTGGCGTTGGTCAGCATCGTGTTCTGGGCGCTGCAGGCGCAACGCCACGACATTCCCGTCATCCGCGGCTGGAGGCCGTCGCGGATACCCGCGATGCTCGGAGCGTCGATCTTCATGGTCGCCAACGCCGTGGTGGCGCGGGCCGTCCACCATCTCGCCGGCGTGCCTTATACGCTGCCGGCGCTGGTGCGCTCGGCGTTGTTCGAAGCGGCGATCGCCATACTCTGGGGCGTGACCGCGCTGGCGGTCATGAGCTACGCCTCTCGCCGCGGGGTGCGGCAGCTGTGGTTCGCGGGCGCCGGTCTGCTCGCCCTGCTGATCGCGAAGCTCTTTTTCGTCGATCTGTCCGGCACCGGCACGGTCGGGCGCATCGTCTCGTTCCTCGCCACCGGGGGCCTGATGCTGTTGATCGGGTACGTCTCGCCCATACCGCCCCGCGAGGAGGCGGCGCGTCCATGAACAGGGCGGCGGTGGTCCTGGCTCTCGCCGCCCTGCCGGCGGCCGCCGCGGCGGAGTCCGACGGCGCGAGGCTCGAGGATTTCGCCTACGTCATGCCGATCGAGACCGGTCCGGAGGCGGCGCCTTTCTACGCACTGTCGCTGCCGGAGGTCGTTTACCGCACGGTCACGCGCACCGACCGCGGCGACATGCGCGTCTTCGACGCCGACGGCCGCGTCGTCCCTCACATGCTGCGTCCGGCCCCGGCGCCGCGGCGGACGACGTCGTGGTCGCCGCTGCCGGTGTTCCCCCTGCCGCGGGGAACCACGAGCGCGGCGCCCGGGAGCGACGTGCATGTGCGCGTCGACGAGCGGGGAGCCGTCATCGACGTCGTCGGGGCGGGCTCCGCACCGACGGAATCGCAGTATCTCGTCGATGCCAGCGCCGTCGCGGGATCGATCGACGCCCTGCGGCTGGATTGGGGCCAGGGGCACCACCGGCTGCTGGCACGCGTTCGCGTGGAGTGCAGCGACGACCTCGATGGATGGCGCGAGGTGGCGACCGGCGGTATCGCCGAACTGCGGGAGACGGGGGCGCATCTGTATCAGAACCTCATCACCCTGCCGCCGCTACGCTGCCGATACCTGCGGCTCGGGTGGCCGGTGAGCGAGGCGGGCATCGCCCGGGTCGAGGTGCGTCTCGCCGGGCCGGAGGCCGATCCGGTCCCGTCGCAGCCCCTGCAGTGGCGAGCTCTGGACAATGTTCGATTCCTCGACGAGGCCTATGAGTTCGACGCCGGCGGTTACTTCCCGGTCACGCGCGTCAACGTGACCTGGCCGGGCGAGCGTGCGCTGGCGCGCTTGCGCATCGAAGCGAGAACCGACGCCGCCGCGCCATGGCGCCTCGTCCACGCGGGGTTGTACTTCGCGCTCGAGGTCGACGGCGGGCCGTTGAGCAACGAGGCCGCGGCCGTGCCGCCCACGCTCGCCCGCCACTGGCGCATCGGACCGGGGGAGCAGGGCGACCCCTCGATGTCGGTCGCGCCGCGCCTGCTGCTCGGCTGGGAGCCGGATCGGCTGGTGTTCGTCGCTTCGGGGACTCCCCCGTACCGGCTTGCCTACGGCAATGCGGCGGCGGCGCCCGGGTCGAACATCGCCGCCTCCCTGTTCGATCGAGTTCGACACCCCGAAGGCGGCGATGAAGTCGGCCAGGCGGTCGCCGGCGCGCCGCGCGCCATGGCCGGTGACGGCGCGCTCGCGCCTCGCTCGCCGCCGCTGCCGTGGCAGAGGATCCTGCTGTGGGCCGTGCTGGTGCTCGGCGTGCTGTTGCTGGGGCGCATGGCGCTCGGTCTGTACCGCGAGATGATGCGGCGCGGTTGAGGTGGCCGACGCGCCGCCAGAGACGGAGACGCGATCCGTCGAGGCGGCGGCTCAGCGCCGAACTTCGGATTGCGCACCGCCTGCGCGTTCGAGCACGGCGATGAAGAACCCGTCGGTGTGGTGGTCGGCCGGCGTCAGCAGCAGCGCCTCTTCGCTGCCGTCGGCGGAGGCCGGCGGATCCGTCCCGATCGCGCTACGCCACTGCTGCCGCCACGGCACGACGGCGAATTCCGGATGGTCCGCGAGGAAGGCCCCGATCTGATCGCCGTTCTCCTCCGGCAGCAGCGAGCAGGTGACGTAAACCAGCCGTCCGCCGGGCCTGACGTGCGGTGCCCCGAGCGCCAGCACGGCCTGCTGATCGCGCAACCGCTGCGCGAGCGACTCCGGTTTCAGGCGCCACTTCGCATCCGGACGCCGCCGCCAGGTGCCCGTGCCCGTGCAGGGGGCGTCGATCAGCACGATATCGAAACGGTCGCCGAGCGCCGCCAGCGCCGCGCGGTCGCCGCCGTCGAGCACCTGGACGTTGCGCGCCCCGGCGCGCCGCAGCCGCTCGAAGATGGGCCGCAGCCGCGCCCGCTCCTCGTCGTAGGCGTAGAGCTGTCCGGTGTTTTGTGCTGCCGCGGCCATGGCCAGCGTCTTGCCGCCGGCGCCGGCGCAGACGTCGAGTATCTGCATGCGCGGCCCGGCACCGGTCAGCAGGGAGGCGATCTGCGAGCCTTCGTCCTGCACCTCGTACCAGCCCTTGCCATGCGCGGCCTCCGCCTCGACGTTGGGCTGGCGGCCGTCGCCAGCCGGCGCGGGCAGGCGCACCCCGAGCGGCGACCAGCGCGTGGCGAGCACGCCGAGATGCGCCAGGGCCTTGAGCACGCGCGGCCGATCGGCCTTCAGCGTGTTGGTGCGCAGGTCCACCGGCGCGCGCTCCGCGAGCGCGGCGCATTGCGCGGCCGCACGTTCGCCGAAGACCCGCGCGAGTGACGGCGTCATCCATTCCGGGTAGTCGCCGGTGACGTGCGGCGGCGCGCCGGCCGTGCCGCCGTGGCGCAATCGCTCGAGCTCCTGCGCGCTCAACGGTTCCAGCTCGTGGTGCTCGCCGGTGCACAGCCGTTGCAGATCGTCGACGGAAGTGCCGTGCCGGTGCACCGCGCACAGCACCAGCGCGCGCGCCGTCTCGCTCTCCATGATGTAAGCGGACGATGCCTTGTGACGGAGGGCGTCGTAGACGATGTTGCCGATGGCCGCGCGATCTCCGGAGCCCGCGAACCTGTGGCTCCTGCCCCAGTCGGCCAGCGCATTGCCCGCGGGGCGGTGACGCAGATGGATCTCCTCGAGGACTTCCACTGCTGCCTGGATGCGTGCGCCGGGGCGCATGGCGAAGCCCTTTCCTCAGAGTGCCGACGTGGTGCCGGCCCCCTTCATAAACGCGCGACGGGCCAAAATCAACCCGGGCTCGCGGTTCCGGCGCGGCTGCCGCCTGCCGGCCTCAGTCCAGGTCGATGGGGGTAACCAGGCCGCTGGCCAGGTCGTAGACGCCGGCGGCGACCACCAGCAGTCCGGCGCGCACACGCTTGGCGATCACCGGCGATGTCTCGGCGAGCAGCTGCGCCTGGATGCGGGTGTTCTCGACGATGGACCGCTGCAGATCCCCGCGTGCCGCGCGCACGGCCGGCTTGATATGGTAGAAGAGCGAGCTGATGAGGCCGGGCACGTCCTCGCCCTTGACGGTCGCGGTCACCGCGCCGCAGGCGGTGTGGCCGAGCACGTAGATGACCTTCACGCCAAGCACCTCGCTGGCGAACTCCAGCGATCCCACCAGCTCGGCGCTCGCGATGTTGCCGGCCACCCTCGCGACGAAGATGTCGCCGAATCCCTGGTCGAAGATGATCTCCACGGGCACGCGCGAGTCGGCGCAGCCGAGAAAGGCGGCGAACGGGCGCTGCCCGCTGGCGATCTGCTTGAGGTGCTCGATGTTCCGGCGTGGTGCGAGTATGTTGCCGGCGACGAATCGGCGGTTGCCGGCGTAGAGCCGGCCGAGTGCGTGCTCGGGAGTATCGGCCTCTTCCCAGTAGGATTCGATGTCGCTATCGGTAATCATCCGCTTCTGTCCACGGCTGCCGGTCCTGGTCCGCGCGCGCCGGCGGGAGGACCCGGCCGCCAACCGTTCGTTGAATCGCCGGGAAAATTAGCAGCGGGACAGGATTTGGCGAATTCTCTTTTTCCGATGTATCGTCGGGGGCCGCTCCGGACAGGCGCTGTCGGGAGGTCCCACCGGCGCGCCGCCCTCGCACTCCAAACTGGCAGATCGGAAATGCCGATCACGTCCCAAACGCCGTTCCGGTCGCAGGGCCGGCGCGGCTTGATGTCGAGCGTAGTCGGGAACGTAGCTCGACATCACGGTAGCTCGCGGGACAGGATGTCCCGCGAGCGGTAGCCGGCCCTGCGACCGGAATGGCGCGCCCCGAGTCGGATTTCCGCGCTGCGATTTGGTCGACTATGCCCGGGTGGATCCCGAGCCCCTGCCAGGTGGCGGCTGCGGGATCGCCTCCAGCACTGCCGCCGCCCTGCGGTATCCAAGATCGATCATCTCGCGGGCGCGATGGAACTCCAGCATGCCGCAGGCATTGCGGGGTATCTCGATCAGCACGTCGGGGGCGTGGGCGGCGAGCTTCAGCCTTGCCACGGTACTCTGCATGATCTCCAGCGACCGGCCGACGACGTCGAAGAGTCCCGGCGCCTGCGGTTCGGTCCCGCCGTCACCGGGATGGATGTCGTTGAGGAATTTCGCCACCGCGCGGCTGTACTGGTCGAGCACGCCGCCGGGCGGCGGCTCGTCACCGGCCGCGTCCGGAAGTTGCTCGGCCTTGCCGCCGAGATCGACCGCGATGATCAGGTCGGTGAGGTCCTGCAGCGTCGGCGCGATCGGCACCGGATTGGTGAGGCTACCGTCGACGAGCACGCGGCCCTCGTACTCGTGCGGGGTGAACACGGTGGGTATCGCCATGGACGCGCGTATGGCGTCGAACAGGGGGCCGCGCCTGAACCAGACCTCCTTGCCGGAATCGAGATCGGTCGCCACGGCCGTGAAGGGGATCGGCAGATCCTCGATGTCGCGATCGCCGACGAGCTGCCGCAGCAGGTCGATGATGCGTTCGCCCTTGAACAGACCGCTCCAGACGAAGGCGAGATCGAGCAGGCGCACCACGTCGCGGCGGGTCAGGGCGCAGACCCAGTTCCGGTAGACGTCGAGCTTGCCCGCGGCATAGATGCCGCCGATCAGCGCACCCATCGAGGCGCCGGCGACGGAGCGGATCTCGTAGCCGCGCCGGCCGATGCAGTCGATCACCCCGATATGCGCGAGGCCGCGCGCGCCGCCGCTGCCCAGCACCAGCGATACCGTCCTGCTGCTCACGACGGCGCCAGCGCTCAGAAACGAAGACCGATGCCCAGCGTCGCCGACCAGCTGCTCCAGTTCACCTCGTTCAGGCGGGTATCCACGCTCGTGCCGTCGGAGAAGTAGACGCGATCGGTTCCCGAGTCGGTGGACCAGTCCTGCCAGGTTCCACGTGCCTGCAGATACCAGCGCCCGCCCTCGCGTGTCGTGCCGCGGCGATTCAGCAGATCGGGGAACCAGTCGGCGCCGACGGAGACGACCCAGCCGTTGGCATCGGCGTCCTGCTCGAAGCTCCTCGGGTGCACGAACGCCTCGCGCAGATTCCAGTTCGCCTCCCCGTGGAAATCGGCCCAGTGATACTCGCCGGTCGCGAAAAGCTGCAGATTGCGCGGGAGCTCCACGCTGGCGCGCATGCCGACCCACGGGCCGTTCCATTCCGCCTCGTAGGTGCTGTCCACCCCCGCGATCGATCCACTGCCGCCGACCACCTGGATCGCGTCGGTGTCGCGCAGACTCTGCACGTGGTGCGAATAGCCGGCGAGCGGGATCAGGTAGCCGCGACCCGCGGCGGGCGTGTCGTAGATGCGCAGGCGCCAGCCGACGCCGCCGCTCGCGTCGCGCACCTCGTCGTCCTCGGTCTGCGACAGCGAACGGGAGAACTCCGCGGTGCGATTGTCGCCGGCGTAGTCCGAATCGCGATTCTCGCCATCGATGATCCCGCCGTAGGCGAACATGCCGGTCAGGTAGAGTCCCGGGCGGAAGGCGGCGTAGGCATCGGCGCGGAACATGGCTATCTGCAGATCCTCCCAGGTCAGCTCCGAGAGTATGTTGGGTGTGGCGGTGCCGCTCGGATCGCTGGCGATGTTCCAGTCCAGGCTGTCCTCCCGGTAGCCGGCGGAGAGGTCGATCCCGAACTCCGTGCGCGCCGTGCGTCCGAACAACGACCATCGCCCGTCGTCGCGGCTCGAGCCGCCTCCGGCCTCCGCCGTCGTCGCGCCGTCGCCCGCATAGGCGTCCAGTGACCGGGTCTCCGTGAACGCCGGTGCGCCGGTGGTCTCACGATCGACGGCATCCGCGCCGAAGCGGTATTCGGCGCTGAGAAAGACGCTGCGGCCGGGCGTCGGGAAGCCGCCGGTGAATTCCGGCTGCTCATCGAGGAGATCGTTGACCGTGACATTGAAGTACCAATGCTTGCGCATCGGCTCCCAGGTCGCCGTGATGCCGGTGAGCCAGTAGCCGTCCAGCCGCACGGTGTTGAGCGGATCGTCCCAGCGCTCCCCGACGTAGCTCGCGAACACGCTGGCGCGCAGGTGCCGCGGGTGCACCCAGGTCAGGCTGAGATCGGCCTGGCTCTCCTGGATGAGCGGCAGATCCAGGCCGTCGTCCGGATCCTCGCTCCAAAGGCGCAGATACTGGCCGCGCAGACCCAGGCGCTCGCCCAGCCAGATGTTGGTGCCGACGCGCGCGATGTCGATGTGCCCCTCGTCGTAATCGAACCCGGAGCGGGAGAAGTCCTTAAGCTCGCTGTGGCCGTAGCCGGCGAAGGTAAAGAACCGCGGCGTCCATTCCGCCTCCCAGCGGACCTGGTAGTCGTCCACGCTCGGACCGCCCTCGAAGAAGGTGAAGAACTGATCCTCGACCACGAAGCCCACGGTATCCACGGGGGCGAGCGTCTCGGAGGCGCGTTGCGGGAACAGCAGTTTGCGCTGGGCGGCGGCGCGCAGCCAGTGATTGTCCGTCACCCGCCATGCCACGCCCAGGCGCGGGTCGACCTGCTCCCTCTCCGTGGTGCCGGTGAAGCGCGTGCCGAAGAGGTCTGGATCCACGTCCTTGACCTCGAGATGACGCCCGAACGCGCCCGCGTCCAGCCACAGGTCGGGATTGATCTTCCACCGCCCCCGCACATAGAGCGTCTGGGCGCTGACGTCGCGGCTCGATAGCTCGGTGAAGAACGCCGGACCGAAGCCGGTGAAGGCCACGGTGTTGACGTTCGTGTTGCCATCGGCGTCGTACCACTCCGCGCCCCAGGTGAACTCGACCGGGCCGATGTCGAGCAGGTGGCGCAGCTGGAACTGGAAGTAGGTGTTCTCCGTGTCGATCTCCGAGTTGCACGGCAGGGTGCAGACGAAATTCGGATCGATCGGGAAGTCGAGGTTGTTGTAGGTCCGGCCCTCGGCGTGCTCGGTGCCGCCGAACACGCGCACCATCAGCCGGTTGTTGAAGCTGAAACGGTGCTGGTAACCGAGCGAGGCGAAGATGAACTCGTCGAGCGCGCGATCGTCGCGATCGTTGTCGGTGTCGCGCGTGCCGTTGTCGAAACGCTGCGCATCGAGGATGAACAGCAGGTTGTGCTTGCGCTCGTCCAGCGTCGAACCCAGGCCGATGAACACCGACTCGTTGGTGAAATCGGCATTGTCGCGGTAGCCGTCGTCGTCGGTCCGCGCGCCGCTGACGTAGTAGGCGAGCGGGTTCGGCGTGCGCAGGTAGCCCTGCGAGGTCGCGTAGGCGGTGTAGTTGGCCGCCCCGCCGTTCGAGCCGATCGTTGCGCCGGCGCTCAGGTCGTTGCGCGGCTGGCGGAAGGGCTCGTAGTAACGCGTCGGGAAGGAGATCGCCGTGGGGTCCAGCAGCAGGCCCTGGCGATTGGACCCGAGTCGAGCGTCCTCCGAGGCGAACTGGTTGTCCTGCGAGAGATAGAAGTAACCGTTGGCGAGGTAGGGATCGAAGGCGAGCAGGGTGTAGTAGCCGCCCCATTCGTACAATCCGAGGTTGGTGTAGGCGTTGCCGAGCGTGGCGCTGCCGCTGCGCGCGTTGGCCAGCGTCTCCACCGCGAAGGACTCGCTGCGCAGCGTCTTCTGGAAGCCTTCGCGCGCGTAGCGTATGGCCTCGCCCGCCTCGTACTGGTCGACCGCCATGATCGATCCCATGACGTCGGGGATGGGGTCGTCGGGGTCGAACCGGCGCGCCGTGTCGAGCTCCTTCTTCGCGTCCTCGAAGCGCCCCGTCTGGTAGTAGGCGGCGGCGAGGTTGCGGTTGACGCCCGGCAGCTCCGGATCGATGGCCCCGGCCGCGAGCAACTCGCCGGCCGCGGAGTCCGGATCGCCCCGGAACAGATCGAGGAACCCCAGGCCCACCCGGCTGTAGGGCTGTGACGGGTCCAGGCGCGCGGCCTCGCGGAACTGTGCCTCGGCGTCGTCGAGGCGATCGAGGAAGGCGAGGATGAAGCCGTAGTTGGACTTCGTGATCGGGCTGCGCGGATCCGAGCGCAGGGCCTCCTGCATCGCGATCTGCGTGGCCTTGTAGTCGCCGCGGTCGAAGTCCACCAGCGCCAGATTGTTCCAGCTCGCCGTGTGGTTCGGATTCGCCTTCACGGCGCGCGCATAGGCCTCGCGCGCGGCGATTGCGTCCGGCTCGGCGTAGTGGTGATACAGCCCCTTCACGTACCACGCGAACGGCATTTCCGGATCGATGGCCAGGGCACGATCGATGCCCGCCTTCATCTCCCCGGGCTGCCCGAGGAGAAAGACGACATAGGCGTACAGCGCGGGGAAACGGGGGTCGTGCGCGAAGGCCGCCTCGCCGTCGCGGGCGATCCCAAGTGCCTCGTCGTGCCGGCCCGCGAACGACGCCAGCCAGGACTGGAACAGCTGTACCTCCGGATAGCGCGTCGACTCGCCGGCGTGCCTCTGCACCTTCGCCTCCGCCTCGGCGTATCGCCGCTGCTCGACGTCCACGCCGGCGCTGCCCAGCTCGGCGATGACCTTCTCGCGACCGGTGAGGTTTGCCGCGGCGCCGTCGAGCTCTCGGCCGGCGACGTCAAGGTCGCGGCGGCGAACGTCGAGCAGGCCTTTGATGAGTTGCGCGCGCGCCTGGTCGGCGGCGCCGGGATTGGCGCCTGCCGCGCGCTCTATGGCCGCCGCCGCCGCCGCGTAGTCACCCTGATCGTAGGCGACCGCAGCGAGGTCCACGAGCGATGCGGCCTGCGCGCCCGCGGAGACGGTCTGCTCCAGCTGCCCGCGCGCCCACTCGAGCTCGGCGCTGCGCCGGCCGCCGATGGTCAGCATGTCGAACCATTCCAGCTCCGTCTCCATGACGATGAGCGGGCGGTTGCGCAGATCGACCACGGTGCGCTTGGTCGGCGGCTTGCCGCGTTCCACCGTGCCCTGCTCGCCGCTGGCGACCTTGATGGCGCCGAGCTCATTGGCGAGATCGACCTCGCCGGCGAGCACGATGACGTCGGTGCGGCCGTCCTCGCCCACGCTGACGTACCAGTCCGTGCCGCGGATGCCGATGGTGGCGGTGGGCGTGGACATCTCCACCGCCTGGCGGCCGATGCCCATCTCGCCGGTGACGGCGCGCAGCAGCGCCTTGGCACGCGACCATGCCGAGCCGGTAAGCAGCCGGAACTTGCTGAGCTCGCCGCCGGCGCCGCGCACCTGCCCGATCTCGAAGGTGCTCTGGCGATGGATGCGGATCTGCGTGTCGTCCCGCAGCAGGATGGCGGCCGAACCGTAGGGTCCGGTCTTGAGGACGTCGCCGGCGGCAACGCTCTGGCCGACCTGCAGCGGCCGCGCGCCGGCTGCGCCCGCTGGCTTCAGCGTCTCGTCGCCCTTGGCGGCGACGACGCGGCCGACGGCGCTGCCTTGCCCGTCGGCACCGTTGGCATCGACGACAGTAAAACCCAGCACGACTGCCAGCACAGCCGACCAGCTCGCGCGCCACATAGGATTTCCCCCCGGAAACCGCTCCCCCGTCAGTGCACGATTATAGGGGTTGCGACGACGGAAACAATTGACCGCCCGCGATGACCTGCGGCGGCCGCGGGACCGGGCGTCGACGCTCCGGCCGGCCTCGACCAGTAGCCGTCCCTGCGGCGGCTCCGGGCGAATCCGCGCTTTCTCGCGATCGGCGCCGGGGCGGGGCGCGGGGCCGCGCCCCGGGGCCGTCAGCTCATCGCGTCGACCTTGCGGAAGGCGGGACGGGACCAGCAGCGATCCAGCCACGACCGTGCGTGCGGATAGGCATCGAAGGCGAATCCGATGCGGCGCCCCATGGTGCAGACCGCCGCGACATTGAGATCCGCGAGCGAGAACTCCGCCCCCGTGAGAAAGGCACGGTCGGCGAGCCGGGCTTCGAGCACGCCGAAGGGGCGGGCGAGCATCTGCACGGCCTGTTCAGCGGCGGCCTCGATGCGCGCCGCCTCCGGTTTGAGCAGCCGCTCGTGGATGACGGTGAAGAACAGCGGATCGAGCTCGGTGGCGGCGAAGAACGTCCACTGCAGCAGCGCGGCCTCCGCGGCGCTGTCGACGGGCCACCAGTTCTTGCCGTAGCGGCGGGCGAGATGGAGATTTATTGCCAGCGAATCGGTCACGGTAATGTCCCCGTCGACCAGTGTCGGGACCTTGCCCATCGGGTTCAACGCCCGGTACTCGGGGGTGCGCGCGGACTCCTCGCGCGGCCCGACGCGCACGAACGAATAGGGCAGGCCCAGCTCTTCGAGGAACCAGAGGTTGCGCCGGGTGCGTGTGGTCGGTGTGCCGTAAAGCGTGATCGTCACGTCGATCTCCTGGTCTAGGTGAATGGCCGCGTGCCTGGGGTATGGATCAGCGCGCGTCGGCGGTAACGCGGCTGCCGTCGTCGAGTTCGTTGGGCGGATGGATGACGACGCGTTCGCCTTCCTCGAGGCCGTCCAGGACCTCCAACTCGAGCGTGCCGCGCCGCCCGACGCTCACCGCGCGCCGCCGCACGCGATCGTCCTCCAGAACGAAGGCCGCCAGGCCGTCGCCGTAGCGGAAGACGGCGCTGCCCGGCGCCTTCAGCGCGTCCTGCCTCTCCCAGACGATGATGCGCGCGTCCGCGCGGAAGCCATCGCCGAGCCGCTCCTCGCGCTCGTCGAGATCGAGGACGATGTTCACGCGCTGCTCCTCGATGCCCAGCGCCGAGACCTTGGTGTAGGCATAGGGCTCGACGACCCGGACGGTGGCGCGCAGCGGACGATCCCCACCCCAGTTCTCGAGCAGCGCCGGCATCCCGGGCGAGACCTTCACCGCCTCGCTCGAGAGCACGTCCACCACCACCTCGATCTTGGCGGGATCGCCCAGGGTGAGCAGCGGCTCGCCGGCGGCGACCACGCGCTCGCTCTGCTCCACGATCCTCAGCACCTGGCCTCTCACCGGCGAGCGTATCTCGAGGACGTTCGCGGGGCTGCCGTCGCAGGCGTCGGCCGCGATCAGACCGGCCCTGGCGAGCTCCACCGCGGCGGCCGTCGCCGCCACGTTGCCGCGGGCCGCGTCGAGCTCGTTGCGGCTGGTGATCTCGAGGTTCTTGGCCTGCTCCGCGGTCTGCCGGGCCACGAGGCCTCTTTGAACGAGGTTCTGCATGCGATCGCTCTCGCGACGAGCCTGCTCGTAGTCCGTCTGGGCATGCCGCAGCAGGTCGTTGGCTTCCAGATGCCGCGCCTCGGCGGCCTCCACCCGTGCCTGCTGCTCGGCGCATTCGCGCGGGCCGAGCGGAGCGGGCGCGATCCGGGCGACCACCTGGCCCTCCTCGACGGGATCGCCGTCGTGAAGCTCCACGCGCAGGAGGCGGCCGCTGACCGGCGCGGCAACCACGAACCGGTCATGGGCGCGGGTCTCGGCCTCCTCCTCGACGGTGACCTGCAGCGGACCCCTGGCGACGGTTGCCGTCTGCACCGCCACGGGCTCGGGGCGCAGCGCGACGATGAGGAGGATCGCCGCTCCCAGGGCCAGCAGCCAGTAGAGTAGCCTCCCTCTCCTCGCACGCATCGCCCGCATCACTCCCTGGTCTTGAGCACGGCAACGAGGTCCAGTGTAGCAAGGCGACGCGCCACCAGCAGGCCCGAGACGATGGCGGCCAGCGCCACGACCAGGGCCGCCCAGGCGTAGGTCCGCGCGCTGACGACGAGGGGAATGCGGTACAGCTCCGTGTCCATGAGACGCGCCAACAGCGCGCAGATCCCGTAGCCGAGCAGCCACCCGAGGGGGATGGCGACCGCGGTCAGTGCGGCCTGCTCGCCGAGCAGGATGACGCCGACCTCGCGACGGGTGAAGCCGAGCACGCGCAGTGAGGCGAGCTCGTTGCCGCGCTCGGAGAGCGAGATGCGGGCATTGTTGTAGATGATGCCGACGGCGATCACGCAGGCAAAGAACACGTTGATGAGGGTCGTCACCCGCACGCTTCTGTCGAGGATGTCCTCGAAGCTGTCCAGCATGGCCTGCCGGATCGAGATCCCGCTCACCATCGGCAGGCCCTTGAGCACGGCGTAGAGATCATCGGCCAGGGCGGCGTCGACCGACAGGCGCACTCCAGTGATGGCGTCGTCCTCCTGCAGCATTCTCGCCAGGGCGTGCCGTTCCATGTACGCGCCCAGCCCGGTCAGCTCGTCCACGAGACCGGTCACCGGCACGTCGCGCACCGCGCGCCTGCCTTCGAGCACCTCCACCGTCACGAGGTCCCCGGCTCCGGCGCCGAGGATCGCGGCGAGCCGGTCGGTGAGTACGACACCGTCCGCGGGCAGAGGCACGGGCTTGAGATCCGCGTCGACGAGCCGGTGCAGCTCGCCGCGCGCCGGCAGCGCGCTCAGCTCGACGCGGCGCGAGCGGTGCTGGAAGCGCAGGCGTACCGGCACCGATCGGAACGCCTCCGCCTGCCACACGCCGGGCATCCGGCCAATCTCGTAAAGGCCATCCCGCCCGCGTGTCTCGGTGAACATCACGGTGAGGTCCTCGCGCTGGATGACCTCGAACTGCACCCGCATGAGGTGATTGATGGCGTCGAGAAAGAACCCGCCGATCACCAGCATGCCGCCGGCGCAGGCGATTCCGGCGATCGACAGCATCGCCTTCCAGCGCCGGCGGGCAAGGTTGCGAACGATCATCCGCCACGCCGGCGAGAGCAGCGTGTGCAGGCCGAGGCGCTCGAGCGCGCCCGGCCGGAAGCTGGCCGGCGGCGGCAACCGCATGGCCTCGGCCGGCGGCAGTCCCACGGCGGCCTGCACGGCGGACAGCGCGCCGGTGACCGCGACCAGCACGCCGATGACCGTTGCGAACACGATGACCCGGAGACTCCCCCGGTAGGCAAGGTCGGGGAAGCGGTAGTAGTCCCGGTAGAGATCCGTAAGCGCCTCGCCGAGGTAGACGCCGGCGATCAGGCCCAGCGCGATCCCGCCGGCGATGCCCGCGACGGCCAGTTTCACGAAATGCAGGCCGACGCGCGTGCTCTCGTAGCCGAAGGCCTTCAGCACGCCGATCTCGCCGCGCTGCAACGCCACCACGCGGGTCAGCAGGATATGGAGCAGAAACGCGGCGACGCCGAAGAAGATGGCCGGCACGTAGGTGGAAGAGACGCGGCTCTGCGAGATCTCATCGGAGATGAACCGGTTGGAGATCTGTTCGCCGCGGTCATAGGCGCCGATCCCGCCGTAAGGCGCGAGCAGGTGATCGAGCCGGGCGAGGACCTCGCGCGGATTGGCGCCGAAGTCGAGCTTCAGGGCGACGTCATTGAACGCGCCTTCCATGTCGAAGGCCGCCGCCAGCGCCGCGTGGCTCATCCACAGCACCCCGAAGCGGCGATTGTCCGGGAAGAGTCCGCCGGCGCCGACCTCGTAGATGTACTCCGGCGACAAGGCGATCCCCACGATCCGCAGTTGCTTCCAACGGCCGTTCACGATGGCGCCGACGCGGTCGCCGATCTTCAGCCGGTTGGCCGCGGCGAAGGCCTCGCTCGCCAGCACCTCGTCGTCGCGCGCGGGATCGACGTAACGCCCGGATCGCAGGTATATGTCGTTGAGCGTGGGCCGCCGCCGCTCCGGGATCGACACCAGCCTGCCGGTGGCCGGCTCGGCCAGGCCGGCGACGTCGAGCACGACATCGCGCACGACACGGGCCTGCACGGCCTGCACCCCCGGTATCGCCCGTATCTGCGGCTCCAGGCCGGCCGGCGCGCGCTTGACCTGCGCGAACACGTCCGCAAAGCGATATGCCGAGTAGTACTCGCGCTGCGCATCCAGCAGGCAGTAGTAGGTGCTGCGCATCGACACCAAGGCCGCCACCCCGCAGGCTACGACCAGCGCCGCGGCGAACACCTGGCCGCGCAGGTGCCAGAGATCGCGCAGCAGCATGCGGTCGAGCGCGCTCACCAGGCGATCTCCGCCGGCGGGCGGCGCGTCTCGTTGACGGTGATGCCGCCGATGCGGCCGCTGCTGATGCGGATGACGCGATCCGCCATGCCCGCGATCGCAGCGTTGTGCGTGATGACGATGGTGAGCGCGCCGAGATCGCGATTCACCCGTTCCAGCACCTCCAGCACCAGCTTGCCGGTGCCGGCATCCAGCGACCCGGTCGGTTCGTCGCAGAGCAGGATGTCCGGGCGCTTCGCGATCGCCCGCGCGATCGCCACCCGTTGCTGCTCTCCGCCGGAGAGCTGCGCCGGGAAGTGGTTCAGGCGGTTGCCGAGACCGACCAGCTCGAGCGCCGCCGCCGCATCGAGAGGCGCGGTGGCGATCTCGGTGACGAGGGCGACGTTCTCCACCGCCGTGAGGCTCGGGATGAGGTTGTAGAACTGGAAGACGAAGCCGACGTGCTCGCGGCGGAAGCGCGTCAATTCCTCCTCGGAGGCCGCGGTGAGGTTGTGATCGAGGTAGTAGACCTCGCCCGCGGTCGGGACGTCCAGGCCGCCCAGGATGTTGAGCAGCGTCGACTTGCCGCTGCCCGAGGCCCCCAGCAACACGACGAACTCGCCCGCGTAGAAATCGACGTCGACCTGCTCCAGTGCGCGCACGTCAACATCTCCGAGTCGATAGACCTTGGAGACCCCGTGTACGTGGAAGACCGGTTCACGCGTCATCGGGCAGGGCAGGTCGCGATCGGGGCATTGCAGGATACTGTACGTTGGGGCGCGAGAAACACAATCTGCGCCCGCGCGCCGCCGCGGCTTGTTCCCGATCAACACGGGGTTGGTCCGATCGCCCTAGCCTTTTTCATAGACCGAACCCTGGGGAGAGAGGCGCTTGGGTCAGGAGATCAACCGCGTGGAGTTCTCGGATGCGCACTTTCGCGAGTTCGAGTCGCGCCTGCGTCGCGAGACGGAGGAATTCGAGGAGTGGCTGGCCGCGGACCGTCTCGAGCATGGCGGCCATGTGTTCGGGCTCGAGGCGGAGGCCTGGCTGGTCGATCACAATCACTTCCCCGCTCCGCACAACGAGGCGTTTCTAGATCGCCTCGCCAATCCGCTCGTGGTGGCGGAGCTTTCGAGGTTCAACGTCGAGTTGAACAGCACGCCGCGCCCCCTCGGCCAGGCGGCGCTGCGCGGCTCCGAGGAGGAGCTGCTGGCGACCTGGCACGAATGCCAGCGCGTGGCCCACGAGATGGGCGATGCCCTGGTCCTGATCGGCATACTGCCGACCATACGCAATGCCGACCTGTGCCTGGCGAACATGTCGCCGCTGAATCGCTACTACGCCCTGAACGAGCAGGTGCTGCGTCGCCGCCAGGGCAGACCGGTGAAGGTCGACATCGCCGGGCGGGAGAGGCTGGCGGTCACCCACGCCGACGTGATGCTGGAGGCCGCGACTACGTCGTTCCAGGCGCACCTGAAGGTGCCCGTGGAGGATGCCGTCCGCCATTACAACGCCTCGCTGATCGGTTCCGGGCCCATACTCGCCGCATGCGCGAACTCGCCGTTCCTGTTCGGGCGATCGCTTTGGGAGGAGACACGGGTGCCGCTGTTCGAGCAGGCCGTGGCGGATGGCGCGGAGGACGCCGCGAGCTCGCGCGTGAGCTTCGGATCCGGCTACCTGAGGACCTCCGTCGCGGAGTACTTCCGCGAGAACCTGGAGCGGTATCACATCCTCCTGCCGATACTCTTCGAGGGCGCGGATCGACTCGATCACCTGCGCCTGCACAACGGCACGATCTGGCGCTGGAACCGCCTGTTGCTCGGATTCGACGCCGCCGGGCATGCGCACGTGCGCATCGAGCATCGTCCCCTGCCGGCCGGCCCCAGCATCCTCGACATGATCGCCAACGCCGCCCTCTATGTCGGGCTCACCCACTTTCTCGCGACGCTCAAGGAGCCGCCCGAGGCCGCGCTGCCCTTCGAGGAGGCGCGTTCGAACTTCTACGCGGCGGCGCGGCTGGGCGCCGGCGCGCGGCTGCGGTGGCTGGGCGGCGCCGTCGCCGATGCGCGCGCCCTGCTGCTCGATGAGATCCTGCCCATGGCCCGTCACGGGCTGAAGGCGCTGGGTATCGACGCCGCCGAGATCGCGCGCTACCTGGAGGTGGTGCGCATGCGGGTGCAGACCGGCCAGAACGGCGCCGTTTGGCAGCGCGGCTTCGTCGATCGTCATGGCCGCGATCCGCTGCGCCTCACGGCCGCCTACCTGGAGAACCAGCGCAGCGGCGCGCCGGTGCACGAATGGGAGCTTTGAATGCTGACGGTGTTTGAGGAGTTGCCCGAGGGACTGTACAGCTGCCGGGCCGCGGATCTGCACGGGATACTGCCGGGCCCCAGCCTGTTTCACTTGCCGGGAAGGCGCCGCGAACCGCTGTTCGTGTCCGTGCTCCTGCACGGCAACGAGGATACCGGCTGGCAGGCCGCGCAATCGATTCTGCGCAAGTACCGCCAACGGACGCTGCCGCGCGCGCTGTCGCTGTTCGTCGGCAATGTCGCGGCCGCGCGCGCGGGCGTGCGACGCCTGCCCGGGCAGTGCGATTACAACCGGGTCTGGCCGGGTTGCGAGGACGGCGGGACGCCGGAGCACGCGATGGCGGAGCAGATCGTGGCGGCAATGCGCACACGTGGCGTATACGCCAGCATCGACGTCCACAACAACACCGGCCTGAACCCCCATTACGCCTGCGTGAACCGCACCGATCCGCACTTCCTGCACCTGGCGCACCTGTTTTCGCGGATCGTCGTCTATTTCCAGCGTCCGCGCGGCGTGCAGTCCATGGCCTTCGCGAGGCTCTGTCCGGCCGTGACCGTGGAGTGCGGCAAGCCCGGCAGCCTGCGCAGCGACGAGCATGCCGCCGAGTTCATCGATGCCTGCCTGCACCTGGCCGCGCATCCGAGCGGCCAGGTGCCGGCGCACGATCTCGATCTGTTCCAGACGGTGGCGACGGTGCGCGTTGCGGAAGGTCGCGATTTCGGCTTCGGCGATCAGGGCGGCGACATCCGCTTCGAGCGCGACCTCGATCACATGAACTTTCGCGAGGTGCCGCAGGGAGTGGTCTGGGCGCGGCTGGGCGATGATCGGCTCCCGCCGCTGCGGGTCATCGACGACGACGGGCGCGACGTATATCACGACTACTTCGGCGTCGAGGCGGGCGTGCTCACGCTGCGCAGGAGCATGATGCCGGCGATGCTCTCCAGCGACGTCGAGGCGGTGCGACAGGACTGCCTGTGCTACCTGATGCGGCGGCTGCGGCAGCCGGGCTGAGGCGGAGCGGCACCGGCGCGCGCCTGCCCGCGTGCAGCGGGCGGGGATCGGGACTGGCCGATCGACTCTGCCGCCGCCAGGGCTCCGCGGTGCAAGGGCGGCCGGCGGCCGAATGGCGCATCCACAACTGGCCGTCTATCCTTGCTGTATACGCGCGGTAATCTCCTTTGGGCATATCCATCTGCCCGGGCGTGAGGGTTTTTCGTCTCCCGGATGTCTTGGGGGCGCGCCCGCGGCGCGGCGAGTGGAGAGCACAGCCATGAGGTCAGCAGCGGGATTGCGGCAACGGAATGGTGGGGAGTCGGAGCGCCTGCTTTCGCTGTTCGATCAACCAAGGAGCGGTCAGCTCTGGACGCATGAGTTCGGCGACACGCGCTGGATGCCGGGCATACGCATGCTCAGGCAGCGCCTGAAGCGCGGCGAGCGCCTGTACCGATGCGGCGAGCGGGTGCGCTCCCTGTTCGTGGTGCACGTGGGCGCATTGAAGACACAGATGGTCCGCAGCGACGGACGCGAGCGCGTCACCGGTTTCAAGCTTCCCGGCGACCTGGTCGGCATCGACAGCCTCGGCCTGGCGCGCTACTACGCGGACTCCGTCGCGCTGCAGGACTGCAGCATCTTCGTCATCCCGCGACGGGATGTCTTCGAGGCCGCCAACCGCGATCCGAATCTGCTCTGGCGGCTGTCGGCGCACGTCAGTCAGGAGATGTTCTGCGAGCAGTACGCGATGCTGATGCTGGATCTCTCCAATGCCGCGGAGCGGGTGACGACCTTCCTCATGCGCTATTCGGCGCGCCTGGCGGCTCGCGGTTACTCGGGCAAGCGCTTCATCCTGCCGATGCCGCGCGCCGACATCGCGAGCTACCTGGGACTGAGGCCGGAGACACTGAGCCGGGTCTTCCTGCAGCTGCGCCAGTCCAACGTGTTGACCGTGCACGGCGGCAACGAGGTCTGCCTCAACGAAGAGAGCATGGCGGGTCCGCAGCCGGAGCGCGGTCGCCTTCTGCAATGGTAGGCGGGCAGGCCCGCGCGCGGCGGCGCGCGGCCGGCGAGGCCTTCAATCGATCCACGCGTCGATCAGCATCGCCACGTACACGCATATCGCGGCGAGGCTCAGCACGAGCACGGCCGCGGCGCCGCAGTCCTTGGCGGTCCTGATCGCCGGATGCAGCTCCGGGTGCAGACGATCGAGCAGGCGCTCGAGCGAGGTGTTGAAGAGCTCCGCCGCCAGGACCAGCGCCACCGTCAGGGTGACGATCGCCCACCAGACCGCCGCCGGTCTGATCACGATCAGCGATGCGAAGACGAGGATGGCGGCGGCGACCTGGACGCGGAGGCTCGACTCGCCGCGAAACGCCTCTGCGATACCGGCGAGCGCGAAGGCGAGCCGCTCGCCGAAGGGCCTGTGCTTCATCCTGTTCACCGTCACGTCAGATTATCACCGGCGCGGGTGCTGCCGGAACTCCCGGCCACCCTGCCGCGACCTTCCCGGGCGGGGGTCGACACCCGGGCGCGCGAGGGCGAGTGCCCGCCGGCTGCCACGGGTGCGGAGAGGGCGACACGCCCGTCTTTCGTGGCGTGGGGGAATTGCCGATAATCCGCCCAGGCGTCACCAACGAGACGGTACATGGCGGATGAAAATTCGGACCCCGGCGCGCTCGATCGGATAGTGGCCGCGGCACGACGGGCCAGCGAGGATCGGGAGCGGGGGTATCGCGAACAGGCGCTCAAGATTTATCCGTGGATCTGCGGGCGGTGCGGGCGCGAGTTCACGCGGGCGAATCTGCGAGAGCTCACCGTGCACCATCGCGATCACGACCACGACAACAATCCGGCGGATGGCAGCAATTGGGAGCTGCTGTGCGTGTACTGTCACGACAACGAGCACACGCGCCATGCCGACAAGGTTCGCGGCTACGGATCCGCGACCGAGGCAGCGCGCGCGTCCAATGCGACCCATCAGCCGTTTGCGGATCTCGCGGCCCGCCTGAAACGCGGGCAATGATCGGACCGCCGCGGCCTCAGCGCCGCGGTCATTACGCGAGCCTCTGCGTAATCCGCGCCGTTAAGCCCCCATTAATCTTCCGCGTCCGCCCCCGTTCAAGGTGTTGCAAATCGGCACAATCCCCCCGGCTCAACTCAATTTTTTTCGGCATAGCCGTTGCTAATGTCACGTAATTCCCGTACAAAGGCGCCAACTTTTTGCCGTTCAACGTCTACTTTTTCGCAGTGGGGTGACTTTTATGCAACGCACGTTCTCGATCATCAAACCGGATGCCGTCAGGAAAAATGTCATCGGCGACATCCTCAGTCGCGTCGAGCGCGCCGGCCTGCGCATCATCGCCATGCGCAAGATGCACCTGACCCGCGCCGAGGCCGAGGCGATCTACGCCGTTCACAAGGGGCGTCCGTTCTTCGGCGATCTGATCGATTTCATGACCTCCGGCCCGGTGGTGGTCTCGGTGTTCGAGGGCAAGAGCGCGGTCGCGGTGTATCGCGAGCTGATGGGCGCGACCGATCCCGCCAAGGCAGCCCCGGGCACCATCCGCGCCGACCATGCCGAGAGCATGGGGAGAAACGCCGTGCACGGTTCGGACTCCGTCGAGTCCGCCCGCTACGAGATGGGCTGCGTGTTCACGGCGGAAGACCTGGGACTCGTGGTCCCCGATCAGCACGCCGCCTGACGGCATCCGGACAGATGCAGTGACGAAGGGGCCCGCGGGGCCCCTTCGCATTTTGGGCCGACGGCGGCAAGCGGGAACGGTCAAACGCGGCGGCGTATGCGTCGATGGACAGGGCCGAACTCGGCCATCCTCGCTGCCAGGATTCCGAGCGGTCCGGGCGGCCAGACGACAATGACCTGGCTCATGGCCTCTTCCTCCCCGCCCCAACGTGACTTGTACAGAAGGTTTCCCTGGCCCATGTCCATGGTGCGTACGCCGTGCTGCGCGCAGTCCTCGAGATCGCGTAGGTAGAGGATCCAGCCGAGCCGGAAGCGGTCGTAGCGCTGATCGTACTGGTTGGCGATCATGTACCGGATGGAGCCGGTGGTGATCGTGAACCGGAATGCCGCCGGCTCGCCATTGAAATAGGCCAGCCAGACATTGAGCTGACCCTGCGGACCCAGCTGATGGGCGCACACGTGCTCCCAAAAGCGACGGCTCTCTTGCGATATGAACCGCGGCCGGCCTTCCTCGGTGTTGGTCAGCCATGATCTGCTTTCGATCGCGGCGCAGTCCTCGATCATCTGCCTCAATTGATCGCCGGAGGGATTCCGATGGTGACGGATCAACGCCTCTCCCTCGCGCTGCATCCGCCGCTCGTAGGAGAGCACACGCTTCATCGACGCGTGGCCGTATATCATTCTTCGATATTCCTCCGGCGAGGCGGGGATGTTTCGGGCAACGATCGTGCGCTCCTGATCGAAGCGCACCACCCGGCGGCAGCGTCGCGCCAGTTCCCTGACGAGCAGCAAACGTTCAGCGACGGCAGTGTCGTAGGGACCGAGGCGGAGGACCTCGTTCCAGCGCTGCATGTCCAACAGAGCCTGCGCGAGTGCGGCGCATACCGGTTCCTGGCGGCCGGCCACACAGACGATGCCACGATGGGGCTGGTAGTAACCGGCAAGCGCCCAGAAGGCGAGGCCGGGAGATCGCCGCTTCGCCAATGGCACTATTCCGACCACCCGGCCGTCCATGTCGCGGGCGAGCAGGACCCGAACCTCCCCCGTCCACTTGCCGCTGCTGCCTAGGTGTTGCAGCCAGCCGCCGATCCAGTGATACCCGAACAACCGTTCGTGCTCCGGCGTCCTTTCCAGACATTCGTTCCACTCGCGTTCGATGTCCGGCATGATGCCGCCGCGTCCTTCGAGGATCTCGACGGCGATACGTCGGGATCCGGCATCGGCATGGCCGCGGACCGGCGTTCGTGGCGCTTCGTTTTCTGCTGCGACGGCCATCAACTCCTCCGCGCGCTCATGGAGCGATACTACGACGAGGCACGTGTGCTGCTGACGGTAGAAATCGCGGCGTGCTGCGCAGAATGGGGAACTCTGCTTCCGGCCGGCGCGGGATCTCCGGATGGGAATCGATTAATCTTAAGGAGTCCTTAACAATGAGCCGCCGGGTGGACGTGGAGACGGGAGTTCAGGCGTCCGGCGCCACGGGATCATGACGTCGCGCGTGGAGCGCCGTCGGGCGTCGCCAGCGCGTGCAACGCGAGGGAAATGAGATGAAGGAGTTCACGCCGCCCCCTGAGATCGCAAGCCTGTTGCCGCGATCCGATTTCACCCGCCGCGATTTCATCGGCGCGACCCTCGCCGTGGGCTTTGCACTGGCGGTGCGCCCGACCGGCGCCGAGACCATCACCACCGACAGTGAGGGTCTCGAGGCCGGCGAGATCCGAATCCCCGTCGCCGACGGCGAGATCCCGGGCTACCGCGCCATGCCCGCGCGCGGCGGTCCGTTTGCCACCGTGCTGGTCGTGCAGGAGATCTTCGGCGTGCACGAGCACATACGCGATGTCTGTCGCCGCCTCGCCAAGCGTGGCTATTTCGCCGTCGCGCCGGAGCTGTTCGTGCGGCAGGGCGACGTCTCGGGACTGGGCGATATCCAGACCATCATCTCCACCGTCGTTTCCAAGGTTCCGGACTCGCAGGTGCTGTCGGACCTCGATGCCACCGTGGCCTGGGCCGGCGCATCCGGGTCTGCGGACATCGGGCGGCTCGGCATCACCGGGTTCTGCTGGGGCGGCCGCATCGTCTGGCTGTACGCCGCGCACAACCCGACGCTCAAGGCCGGGGCTGCGTGGTACGGCCGCCTGGTGGGCGAGGCGACGCCGCTGCAGCCGCGGCACCCGATCGACGTCGCCGCCCGGATCACCGCCCCGGTGCTGGGATTGTACGGCGCCGCGGACCAGGGCATCCCGCTGCAGACCGTCGAGCAGATGCGCGGCGCGCTCGAGGCGGCGACGACGGGCTGCGAGATCGTCGTATACCCGGACACGCCGCACGGCTTCCATGCCGATTACCGGCCGAGTTACCGTCCGCAACAGGCCGCTGACGCGTGGCGGCGCCTGCTGGAGTGGTTCGCGGCGCACGGTGTGACTGCATAGCGGCCTTTCGTGATCCGTGCGGCGGTCGCAGACTATGCGTACGGGCGCCGCAGCGCGTGCCCGAAAGCTGGTTTCGCCACGACCACCGATCGAAAAGGGAGCACCGCCACATGGCCGCCGACCTCGTCGTCACCGCCGCGAATCTCTGCCAGATATCCATCCCGTTCATTTCATTGACGGGATACCTGCCGCAATGGATCCGCATCCTGCGCACCCGCTCCTCGGATGCGATCTCGCTGCGGGCATGGGGCCTTTGGACCGTGTCGGCGGCGTTTGCGGTGTTCTATGCCGTCGTCCAGTTGCAGATCACGGGCAGGGGCCGGCCACTGATCATCTCCTCCACGCTGGCGCTTGCCTCGGTGCTCGTGACCGTGGCGTTGGTGATGATCTACCGCACGAAGCCGCGACGGACCGCTCCGGTCCAATGAGCAACGCTCGAGCCCGAGGCGGCACGGATCCCTGGCCGGATCCGAGCTCGGCGACATCCAGCAGGTATCTGGTGATATCCGGGATGCCGCCCTCGATCGTCAACTCCACTCGACAGCCGCTGGCCGATGCCGGCGCTCGCGGCGAGTCCGCGCATCGCCGTGCAGGCCCGCGACGGCCATCAGTGCGGTCGCACTCAACAGCCCATGACTTCTGATCGAGGGCCAATTGCCGAGTTCGGCGAGATGGAAGAGGCAGTCGGGGCGTTGCACGGCGGGATCCCGGACCGCGCCGGGGATGAGCAGCGGCCTGGCGATTGTCGACACGGCCGCGCGATACGCGCCTGCGCGCGGTCTTCCCGCGATGCTGCGGCGCACTTCGACCAGGTCCTCCCGGGGAGTTGAATCATAGCACCGCCAGGGTCCGGATCGCAGTCTCGACGCGGTCGCGCGGATGGCGTATCGTCCGCTCGCTGCCGACGGTGAGGGAGCATCTGCGGGAGGTTTAAGGGGAGGTTGGAGTCATCCTGCCGAGTCGACCAACATGAAGGCCCACGCGAACGCATACGACGTCGATGAAGTGTCTGACGTGACGACCGGATTGGGCGCCGCCGCCGCGCGCCAGCTCGAGCGCGAGCACATACTGTGGGTCGGGGAGCGGCTGGCCGACACCATGGACTTCTACGCCGACGAGGGCCAGCACAACGAGGACCTGCGCGAGCTCGCGCGTGACCTGCGGGCGGCGATCACCGCCATACGCCTGGCCGACAGGATCTTCAATTCCGACCGTTCCGCCGCCGAGCGGGCCGAATTCCACCCGGCGCGACAGCAGCACTGGTGGAGACTCATCGCCGAGGGTTCCCGCACCATCGAGCGCAAGCTCGCCTGCCGCGAGGTGGGTCACCAGGCATCGCCCGCCGGCGCGAAGCGCTGAGCAGCGGGGCCGTCAGGCACGCGGCGAGGCGCCGCGCGAAACGCACTCCTCCTCCCCAGGCTCGAGATCGAAGGTCGCCAGCTCATCGCGCATGTGCGCGGTCGAGGCGGTTTTGGTCAGCGGCATGATGCCTGCCCGCGTCCGGTAACGGTCGAGGATCCGCGCCGCGCTCACGCCTCGCGGGCATTCGAACTCCTGCACGCGGTAGCCGAAGTCCAGGTCGCCCAGCACTTTGCGCCGTACCAGGCGCGGCATCCACAATGCTCCGAGCTCCGCTGCGCCGTCGGCCAGCGGGATCTCCTCGAGCTCGAGGAGGCCGGAGATTCGAGCAGAGTGTAGACCGCCGGCGCGCACGGATTGTGGGCGCCCGCGGCAGTTTGTGGTCCGCGGCCTGACGGGGAGCCGCCGCCGTATGACCGTTCATCGTCAACCCTTTGTATTGACGAAGAGATCCGGAAATGGATGCCCGTGGCATGGCCATTGCCATCACCCCGACAGCGGGGCGGCATATCGCCGCCGCGATCAACCCGGATTGAACGGAGGCGGCTATGGACGATTATCTTTTCACCCTTGGTGATGTCATCGACGACGGTTCGAACTTCCGCGTCGCCGAGGTCCTCTCGCGTCTGGAGAGCCAGGACTTCGAGGCGGCCTATTCGCTGCTCGGCAGCGAGAGCGATGCGCTGGGCGGTTACGAGGAGGATATCGCGGAGTGAGGTGGAGGTTCGCCTTGAACGGCGCGGGGAGTCGGTGCGGAACATCGCGGTGACGCCGCCGGCGGCAGGCCGCGCCCGGGGCGCTCGCTGCATGTCAATCTCGACACCGCCCCCGACGCGCCGGTCGAGGGCCGTTGCCTCAGATCATCGGCCCCACGAGGAGCCCGGCGGCTCCAGCATGTCGATCGTCGCATCCATGGCCTCGGCGCCGGCGGCCTTCAGTTCGTCGTAGATCACCCGCAGCGTCTTCTTCTTGTTCATCAGGATGTTCAGGGCTGTCTCGCCGACGCGGTTTGCGCGGCCCTGCTCGAGTTGGGTCTCGAGACTGGTCAATTCCGCCTTCAGCAGGTCGGCAATCTTGATCGCCATGCTGCGGCTTATTTCGATCGTGTCTGCATCCGCCATACGAGCCCCCCGAGCACACTTGGCTTCCCCCGCGATCCCGCCGGCGGGGTCCGGCGGCAAAGTATATCCAACAAAGCGGACGAGAGGCATCACCGGCGGATTCGGACAACGGACCGAGCCCGTTGCCTTTTCCCGTGGATGATGACTAAATCCACGCCTTGTCATCACCCCGCCGGGAACAACCGAGGAACGAGCCGTGGCCGGAGCCAGCCTGCTGACACTGATCGACGACATCGCCAGCGTCCTCGACGACGTCTCGGTCATGACCAAGGTGGCCGCGAAGAAGACCGCCGGCGTGCTCGGCGACGATCTCGCGCTCAACGCCCAGCAGGTGGCCGGCGTCAAAGCCGACCGCGAACTGCCGGTCGTGTGGGCAGTCGCCCTGGGCTCGATCAGGAACAAGCTCATCCTCGTGCCGGCGGCCCTCGCCATCAGCGCATTGGCACCCTGGGCGGTGCTGCCGCTGCTCATGATCGGCGGCGCTTATCTGTGTTTCGAGGGCTTCGAGAAGCTCGCGCACAAATTCATGCCAAGCCGCTCCCAGGCCGAGGCGCATCACACCGGTCATGTGAAGGCGCTCGCCGACGCCTCGGTCGACATGGTCGCTTTCGAAAGAGACAAGATAAAGGGAGCGGTGAGGACCGACTTCATCCTGTCCGCGGAGATCATCACCATCACGCTGGGAACCGTGGCGGACGCAGCGTTCGGCACGCAGCTCGCGGTGCTGGCCGGCATCGCGGCGATCATGACGGTCGGCGTCTACGGGCTCGTGGCCGGCATCGTCAAGCTCGACGATGCGGGGCTGTTCCTGAGCGGCGTGGCCGGTGCGGGTATCTGGTCCGGCCTGCAACGGGGCCTCGGTCGCGGATTGCTGCGGGTGGCGCCGAAGATGATGAAAAGCCTCTCGATCGTCGGCACGGCGGCCATGTTTCTCGTGGGCGGCGGGATCCTGACGCACGGGCTGGCCGGCGCGCACGATCTCATCCATCACATCGCCGAAGGAACGGGCACGATCCCCGGGGTCGGCAGCGTGCTCTCCGCGTTGACGCCGACGCTCATCAATGCTCTGGCCGGGATCGCCGCCGGGGGCGTGGTCCTGCTCCTCGTCACCATGGCCACGCGCGTGGTGCGCGCAGTCAGGAGCTGACTCCTTGGCCACGGCCGAAAATTCCGCGGCGGTCCGATCGGGCGGGGATGGTCTACTTTCACTCAGCCAAGGGAGCAACCGATGCCTACGCTGCACACGCCGTTGAGAGCCGGAGACCTCACCCTGCCGAACCGCATCGTCATGGCGCCGCTCACGCGTTCGCGGGCCGGACCGACCCACGTGCCGAACGACATGATGGTCGCGTACTATTCGCAGCGCGCCTCGAGCGGTCTCATCATGACGGAGTGCACGATGGTGGATGCGCATGCCTGCGCGTTCATCGGCGAGGGCGGCATCTACGGCCCGGAGCACGTGCAGGGATGGCGGCGCGTGACCGAGGCCGTGCACGCCCGGGGCGGGCGCATCTTCATGCAGATCTGGCATCCCGGGCGCGCGGCGCACTCGCTTCTGAACGACGGCGAGCAGCCCGTCTGCAGCAGCGCGAAACCGATCCGGAACGACACCACCTCGACCCCGCAGGGGCCCAAACCCTACGAAGTGCCGCGCGCCCTGCGCACCGAGGAGATCCCGCGCTATGTCGAGATGTTCCGGCTCGGCGCCCGCAACGCAAAGTCGGCGGGATTCGACGGCGTGCAGCTGCACGGCGCGCATGGCTATCTGATCGACAACTTCCTGCGCGACGGGGTCAACGATCGCACCGACGCCTACGGCGGCAGCATCGAGAACCGGGCGCGCTTCCTGCTGGAGGCGACCGATGCGGCGATCGACGTGTGGGGCGCGGGCCGTGTGGCCGTGCGCATCTCGCCGCTGGTGGCTTTCAACGACATGGTGGACAGCCAGCCGGAGGCGCTGGTGGCGTACGTCGCCGGTGAGCTCAGCCGAAGGCACATCGCCTTTCTCGAGGTGCGGCACGAGGATCACGCCCTGCCCGCCGAGCAGGCGATCCTGCGCATCGCGCGCAATGGTTTCTCCGGCGTGCTGATGAGCAACGGCAGTTACACCCGCGACAGCGGCGAGCAGGCCGTGGCGAGCGGCGCCGCGGACGCCGTGGTGTACGGGCGCCCCTACATCGCCAATCCCGACCTGGTCGAGCGCTTTGCCAGGAACGCGCCGCTCAACGAGGTGAACGAGGACCGCCTCTACGGCGGCGGCAGCGACGGCTACAGCGACTACCCGGCCCTGGCGCAATAGCCAGGGGCCCTTCGACAGGGTGCGTGCGCGACGGCCCGCGCCCGCCCGACCGCGGCTTCCGCGGTGCGGGCCCCCACGTGCGGGCCTCAACCTCTGCGCGAAGCGACCGATACATGATTTGTCCAACTCCGCGCGAGCGGTCTATGCTCTCATAGGCCTCCAACCGTCTCATTTGACATGGAAAGCAGGTGTCAACGGATCGTACTGGCGGTACTTTTCCTGGCCTGCACGACGGGTCCGTGGGGAACGGCAGCCCGTGCCGACACCAAGCGCGTCCTCGTCCTCAATTCGTATCACGAGGGGTATCACTGGACCGACCGCATCATGGCCGGCATCCACTCGGTCTTCGACGCGCAGGCGGACGTCGAGCTGTACATCAACTACATGGACGCGAAGAGGATCTCGGACGATACCCACTACCGGCTGCTGCGCGATCTCTACAGGCACGAATACCGCTCCCAGCGGATGGACGTGATCGTCGCCACCGACGACCACGCGCTCGATTTCCTCCTGCAATACCGTGACGAACTGTTCCCCGGAGTGCCTGTCATCTTCAACGGCATCAACGACTTTCAGCCCTCGCGCATCGCCGGCCACGATCTCATAACCGGCCTGGCTGAGACCTATGACGTGCCCGGCACCTTGGCGCTCATGCTGCGGCTGCACCCGAAGACCAGGCAGATCGCGGTCGTCTCCGACGCGACCGGCGCCGGGGATGATTTCAGGCGACAGGTGGAACGCGCCGCGCAGGCATACGCGGCGCGCGTGCGCTTCGATTACCTCACGAACCTCGGAAAGGAGGAGCTGCGCCGGGCGTTGGGCGGCCTCCCGCCCGATGCGCTGGTCCTCTGGGTGACCTATCTGCGCACCCCCGACGGCGTGTCGATCTCCAGCCAGGAGAGTGTTCGCTTCGTCACCACCGCCAGCAGCGTGCCGACGTACTGCGTATACGACGTCGTCGGCCTGGGCGTGGTGGGCGGCATGGTGACCAGCCCGCGCTCCCAGGGCTACGCCGCCGCGAACATGGCCCTGCGGTATCTGCGCGGCGCGCGTATCGAGGACATGCCCGTCATGCGCACGCCGCTGGTGTACCTGTTCGATCACGCGGCCATGCAGCGCTTCGGCATCAGCAGGAGCGCCCTGCCGCCGCACAGCATCGTCCTGAACGAGCCGCATTCCGCCTACGAGCGATACAAGCGGATCATCTGGGGGCTGGTCGCGTTTCTCGTGGCGCTGGTTGGGATAATCATGGCGCTGGGCTACTACATCCAGAGGCGCAAGCGGGCCGAGGAGGCCTTGCAGACCAGCGAGGAGCGATTTCGCGCCCTCTATTACGACAATCCGGCGATGTTCTTCACCATCGAGCCGAAGGGTACGGTCATATCGGTCAACGAATACGGCGCGGCCCAGCTCGGCTACACGATCGCGGAGCTCACCGGCAGCTCGGTTCTCGACGTCTTCCACGAGGAGGATCGGGAAGCGGCGCTGCGCAACCTCGAGACGTGCTACGCGCATCCCGAGGCGATACACCGCTGGAACCTGCGCAAGGTGCGCAAGGACGGCTCCACGCTCTGGGTGCGCGAAGCGGCCCGCCTGGTGCGTGACAACGACGGCAATGCCTCCGTCCTGATCGTGTGCGAGGACATCACCGAATCCTACGAGCTCGCGGAGAAGCTGTCCCACCAGGCATCCCACGACGCGTTGACCGGACTGGTCAATCGCCGGGAGTTCGAGCGGCGCGCGGAGCTGCTGCTGGCCACCATCAGGAAGGGCAAGGACGAGCACGCCTTGTGCTTCATGGATCTGGATCAGTTCAAGGTCGTCAACGACACCTGCGGACATGTCGCGGGCGACGAGATGCTGCGGCAGCTGACCTCCGTGCTGCAGAGCACGGTGCGGCAGCGCGACACCCTGGCGCGCCTGGGCGGAGACGAGTTCGGCATACTGATGGAGCACTGCTCGCTGGCGCATGCGCAGCGGGTCGCGGCGTCGATTCAGAGGGCGATACAGGACTACCAGTTCCTGTGGGAGGGCCACAGCTTCAAGGTCGGCGTCAGCATGGGGTTGGTCGCCATGACGAAGGCCTCGCCCAACCTGACGGAGTTGATGATGGATGCGGACGCGGCCTGCTACATCGCCAAGGAGATGGGCCGCAACCGGATCCACGTCTACCATACCAAGGACTCCGAGGTCGCCAGGCGCCACGGCGAGATGCAGTGGGTGGCGCGCATCCACCAGGCCCTCGACAGCGACCGGCTTACGCTCCATGCGCAGGTCATCGTCCCCCTCGATGGCGGTCCGGACAGGCACTACGAGCTGCTCCTGCGCATGCTTGACGAGGACGGCAGGCTCGTGCCGCCGGGCGCGTTCCTGCCGGCCGCTGAGCGGTACAACCTCGTATCGAAACTCGACAGATGGGTGATCGGGCGCGCCTTCGCGCTGCTGGTCAGTCACCCCGGGTTCCTCAGCCAGGTGAACTTCTGCTCGATCAACCTCTCCGGGCAGTCTCTGGCGGAGATCGGTTTTCTCGATTTCGTGGTGGCGAAACTGGCGGAGTCGGGCCTGGACGGGGGGAAGATCTGCTTCGAGATCACCGAGACCGCCGCGATCTCGAACCTCAACGCGGCGACGACGTTCATATCGACCCTCAAGGCGCTCGGATGCAGGTTCGCCCTCGACGACTTCGGCAGCGGACTGTCCTCGTTTGGCTATCTGAAGAACCTGCCGGTCGACTATCTGAAGATCGACGGCATGTTCGTGCGCGACATCATCGAGGATCCGATCGACCACGCGATGGTGAAGTCGATCAACGAGATCGGCCAGGTCATGGGCATGAGGACGATCGCGGAGTTCGTGGAGAACGACGTGATCGTCGGCATGCTGACGGAGATCGGCGTCAACTACGCGCAGGGCTACGGAGTGGGCGAACCTCGACCCTTCGAGGAACTGCTGCGCCGGTCGCGCAACGTGACCGATATCGGTCACGCGCGGGGCGAGGAGGGCAGGCCCGTCTAGCCCCGGCCGGGAGGCGGCGCGGCAGCCTCGCGTCCTGTTGTCCCGGCGCCCGCCAACGCGCGCGACCGGGCCGAATCCCGGGCCGTGGCGCCCCGGCGCGCAGCGATCGCGCATGCCGGTGCCCGCGGGAGATGATGAGGATCAAAATCGGCGCGGATTCCGTCGCGCTCGCCGGGCCTCGCGATCGCATTCCGCCGCGATTCTGTTATGTTTTCAAAACGAGCCCGGCGCACGTCGCGCTTCGTCGCGGCGCTGCGTGAGCCGCCTCTGCGCGCGGGGTTCCGCGTCAGGGGTGAATTCCACGCCGGCTTGATCCGTTCGCAGTCACGACAAAGGGAAGGGGAATTGACATGACCATCGCACGAGTGACCGAGGTAAGTTGCACCTCCGAGAAGAGCTTCGAGGACGCCGTCAAGAGCGGGCTCGCCCGCGCCTCCAAGACGCTGCGCGGCGTGAGCGGAGCCTGGGTGAAGGAACAGAAGGTCAGGGTCGAAGACGGCAAGATCATCGAGTTCCAGGTGAACCTGATGGTGACCTTCGTCCTGGACGATTGAGGGGGAAAGGGCGCGTCGCCGCGCGGTGCGCGGCTGTGCGACCCCGCGCCCGGCGCGATTGCGTGCGGGCGTGAGCGCCCGTCGCCCGCGGCGTTGGATTTCGCGCACGGAGAGCCGGGTCGCCCGCGCGTCGATGCCGTGATCTCCGGCGGCAAGAGCGAGCCCGTCACGGCGCGTGCCGCCGCGCGGGGGGAAAATAAGGGACCTTGCGGCCCCTTTTTTCTGACTGCATGGTTCCGGCCGGGGCCGGAACATCGATCGACCGCTTATGCGGAGGCCATCTGCCGCAGCATGTACTGCAGCACGCCGCCGTGCTGGTAGTACTGCCACTCGACCGGCGTGTTGATGCGCACCCTGGCCTTGAACGTCACCACCTTGCCGTCGGCCTTCTTCGCGTTGACCGTGAGCTCGGTCGCGCCCTCCTTCAGGCCCTCGAAGTCGTAGACCTCGGTGCCGTCCAGGCCCAGCGACGCGGCGCTCTGTCCGTCGACGAAGTTCAGCGGCAGTACGCCCATGCCGACCAGGTTGGCGCGGTGGATACGCTCGAAGCTCTCCGAGATCACCGCTTTCACGCCGAGCAGGATGGTGCCCTTGGCCGCCCAGTCGCGCGAGGAGCCGGTGCCGTATTCCTTGCCGGCCAGCACCACCAGCGGCGTGCTGTCGTCCTGGTACTTCATGGCCACGTCGTAGATGGGCTCGACCGCACCGGCGGCGCCGTTCATGTGCCTGGATACGCCGCCCTCGACACCCGGGGTCATCGCGTTCTTGATGCGGGTGTTGGCGAAGGTGCCGCGCATCATCACCTCGTGATTGCCGCGGCGCGAGCCGTAGGAGTTGAAGTCCTTCTTCTGCACGCCGCGCTCGGTGAGGTACCGGCCGGCGGGCGAGTCGAGCTTGATGTCGCCGGCGGGCGAGATGTGATCGGTGGTGATCGAGTCGCCCAGCACCGCCAGCGCGCGCGCGCCCTTGATGGGCTTGATGCCCGGCGGCGTCATGGTCATGCCCTGGAAGTACGGCGGGTTTTGCACGTAGGTGCTCTTCGAGTCCCAGTTGTAGACCTCCGACTTGCCGACCTTGATCGCCTGCCAGCGCGCGTCGCCCTTGAGCACGTCCGCGTACGTAGCCTTGAACAGCTCCGCGGTGACGGCCCTGGCGACCGCCTCCTGGACCTCCTGCGAGCTCGGCCAGATGTCCTTCAGGTACACGTCCTTGCCGTCCTTGCCCTTGCCGATGGGCTCGCTGGTGAGATCGATGTCGGTGCTGCCTGCGATCGCGTAGGCCACCACCAGCGGCGGCGAGGCGAGGTAGTTCATGCGCACGTCCTGGTGCACGCGACCCTCGAAGTTGCGGTTGCCCGACAGTACCGCGGAGACCGACAGCTTGTTGTCCTGGATGGCCTTGCCGATGGGCTCGTTCAATGGGCCGGAGTTGCCGATGCAGGTGGTGCAGCCGTAGGCGGCGACGTTGAAGCCGAGCGCCTCGAGATCCTCGAGCAGGCCGGCCTTCTTGAGGTACTCGGTGACGACCTTGGAGCCCGGCGCCAGCGAGGTCTTCACCCACGGCTGGGTGGCGAGGCCGAGCGCGCGCGCCTTGCGGGCGAGCAGGCCGGCGCCGATCAGCACCGAGGGGTTGGAGGTGTTGGTGCACGAGGTGATCGCCGCGATCACCACCGCGCCGTCCTTCAGCGCATAGGTCTTGCCCTGGTCGGTGACCTGCGCCGGGCCCGCGGACGGGCGCATCTTCTGCTCGGCCTCGAAGGCCTTGCGGAAGTTGGCCTTCACGTCGGAGAGCAGCACGCGATCCTGCGGACGCTTCGGCCCGGCGAGCGAGGGCTTGATGGATCCGAGATCCAGGTGCAGCACGTCGGTGTACTGGGCCTCCGGGGCGTCGGGCGTCCACCACATGCCCTGCGCCTGCGCGTAGGCCTTCACGAGCTCGATCTGCTGCGCGCTGCGGCCGGTGAGGCGCAGGTAGTTCAGCGTCTCCTCGTCGATGGGGAAGATGCCGCAGGTGGCGCCGTACTCCGGCGCCATGTTGGCGATCGTCGAGCGGTCGGCGGCGGCGAGATTCGCCAGCCCGGGGCCGAAGAACTCCACGAACTTCTCCACCACGCCGCGCTTGCGCAGCATCTCGGTGACGGTGAGCACGAGGTCGGTGGCGGTGGCGCCCTCGGCGAGCTTGCCGGTGACGCGCACGCCGATGACGTCCGGCATCAGCATCGAGGAGGGCTGGCCGAGCATCGCGGCCTCCGCCTCGATGCCGCCCACGCCCCAGCCGAGCACGCCGATGCCGTTGACCATCGTAGTGTGCGAGTCGGTGCCGAAGCAGCTGTCCGGGTACAGCACGCCGTCCTTCTCGAAGACGACGCGCGCGAGGTACTCGATGTTGACCTGGTGGACAATGCCGGTGTCGGGCGGGACCGCCTTGAAGTTCTGCAGCGCCTCCTGGCCCCAGCGCAGGAAGGTGTAGCGCTCGGCATTGCGCTCGAACTCGACCTCGGCGTTCTTGTCCAGCGCGTCCCTGGTGCCGTAGTAGTCGATCATCACGGAGTGATCGATGACCAGCTCCACCGGGCACAGCGGATTCACCTTCTTCGTGTCGCCGCCCAGCGCCTTCATCGCGTCACGCATGGCCGCGAGATCGACCACGCAGGGCACGCCGGTGAAGTCCTGCAGGATGACGCGCGCCGGCGTGAAGTTGATGTCCTTGGCCGGCAGCTTGCGCAGATCGGCGGTGGCGAGCGCGAGGATGTCCTCCCTGGTGGTGTTGGCGCCGTCCTCGTGGCGCAGCAGGTTCTCGAGCAGGATCTTGTAGGAGTACGGCAGGCGGCCGAGGTCGGTCTTGCCCTCGAGGGCCTTCAGACTGAAGTAGGTGTATTCCTTGCCACCCGCCTTGAGGGTGGATTTCGCGTTGAAGCTGTTACTCATCGTGCTCTCCGGACTTGATCGTTGGTGTTGCCCTTGACTTCGTATCGCTGTCGCCGAAACCCGGCGCCGTCATCCCCGCGTCGGCAGCGCCGCTGACGGATCGCACACTCTTTCCTGCGGGAGCGATCGGCGCGAATGAGCGCCCCGGTCTTGCGCTCGCGGCGCGTGCCCGGGTCTGCGATGTCGCGGCGCAATACGCTGCCGACGTGGTTGCGCGCGCCGAGGCCCGCATCGGGGCATCGGCCACCTCATCCACGCGACGCTGCAGGGGTTACCTACAAGGAAAAGAGCGCAATATTATGAGTCATTTAGCGCTGTCGTAACAGGCCTGCCCGGAGGCGGCCTCGGGCGCGATCGAGAAACGGGACGGGTGCGCGCCAGGGTCACGGGCGATCGGCCGCCGCCCCCGTACCCCGGATCGCGTGATTCCGGAGCCTGCCCGATCAGCCAGTTGGCAGGGGACTGGCGGTGGATCCCGGCCAGCGTAGCCGGGCCTGCAGGCCTGCTCGCCGGTTCCGCGACCGGCCCCGGCAGCGGTGCCGACGGTGCGCCGCCTCAGGCGCGCTCGTTCATCATGCGGGCGATGGCCTCCTCGCCGGCCGGGCGCGGGTCCTTCACGCGCAGGCTGTCCACCCATTCGCGGGCGAAATCGCGCTGCAGCCAGATGTTGAGGAGGGCCGTCAACACCATCGCGAGCAGCGCGCCGACGCTGGCGCAGAGCATGTCCTTCTGCGCGTCCCACACGTCGCCCTGGGTGCCGAGGTAGGCGATGCCGAGATCGCCGCCGAACAGCGTGGCCGCGCCCCATTCGATCATCTCGTAGAGCGCCGAGGTGGACATCGTCAGATCGAGGGGCAGGAAATAGCCCCAGAAGCCGCGCACCACGGCCACGCGCAGGAACAACTCGCGCACCGGGTAGGCCAGCAGCAGCCCGTAGGCGAAATGCACGAAGCGATCGTAGTGGTTGCGCTGCCAGCCCATGGCGGCGTCGAGCGAAAATCCGCCGGTCAGCTGCCGCAGCCAGCGATCGTAGGGCACCTCGGCGTACGTGTAGTGCGAGCCGAGCGTGTGCAGGCAGAGAAACAGGAAGATGAGCGTGTAGGACACGCGCGAGAGCGTGAGCTTCGGGTAGGTGACGGCGAGCAGCGGCACGAACACGAAGGTGAGCACGTTCTCGAGCAGCCAGTCCTTCGGGTACAGCGGCTCGATGGCGAGCGCCAGCCATACGGCGAGGAAGGTGGCTGCCAGCGCGAGGACGTAGCGGCGGTTGGACATGGACGGGGCATAGCATAGCCGAGTCGCATTGCCGCATCGAATGGCCGCCGCGCGTCCCGACGCTGCCGACAGGCGCGAGCGGCACGCCGCCGTTGTATCACGGCCGCGGGGTCATTCGATGGCGATGCCCTCGAAACGCAACCGCCAGCCATCCGGGCGCTGCGCGGCGAAACTCACCACGCCGGAGTGGCGCGACTGGAGCATGCAGAGCGCCGGCTTGAAGTAGTAACGCCCGCCGACCTGCGGCGTGACGCGCGTCTCCCGCACCAGCCCGTCGTAGGCGATGATGTGATATCCGCCGATCTCGATGGCGTGCGCGGCGCGCGCCGCCACCGGGCCGACGACGCACCACACGAGCGCGCCGGTCAGCGGATCGGGCGCGTCCATCAGGCGCCCGACGTGGGTGACGGGGCAACCGACGCCCGCGGGGCGTCCGAAGACGATGTCGCCACGCTCGAGGCCGAGCCGCTCGGCGAGTGCGGGATTGAACGGCAGGATGTTCTCGCGTGGTCCGGGATCCTCGGGGAAGGGCTCCAGCACCATCTGGTATTCGCGCCCCAGGATGTCGTGCCACGCGGTCTCCGCGACGGCCACGGCCCGTGGCGCGGCCTGCGCGCCCGGGCCGAGGTGCACGCAGCGGCGGCGCGCGCCCGGGTCGTGCAGGATCACCTCGGCCAGCCCTGCGCAGGTCCTGAAGCCGCACTGCCCGCAATCCTTGCCCGGGAGCGTGGCGACGATCTCGGCGATGCGACGTTTCGTCACGGGCTGTCCATCAACGCCGCGCGGTCACTGGCCCCGGTAGAAGAGATCGGAGTCGAGTGCGCGCACGATCCCGAAATGGTGCTCCCATCCTATCTCCTTCTTGCCCGCGCAGATCGTGCACACCGACATCGGCGGGCTGCCGCGCAGCCGCGAGGGCTGCACGAGCTCGGGCGTCGCCTCCATGCGGCGCACCACCGGCTCCAGGTTGATCCCGTGCAGCGCATCCGTCTCGATCACCGGGATGTCGGCGACATCGAGCAGGTTCGCGCGGAACACCTCCTTCTCGGCCTGCGACACGAGATCGATCTTGGTCACCACCGCGAGGTCGGCGAGCGTGAGCATCGCGCCGATCTTCCTCGGCAGGTTCATGCCGCTGGTCGCCTCGAGCACGATGACGCCGAGCGCGCCCTCGATGTACGGCGCGCACCGCAGGCACAGCCCGGCGGTCTCGACGAGCAGGAACTCCGCCGATTCGCGCGCGGCCCATGCGAGCGCGTCGCCGAGCACCAGCACGCTGCAATGATCCGGACAAAGGTCGCCCGAGTAGACCTTGCGGGCAGGGATGCCGAATTCGCGCGCGAATGTCTCGTCCTCGTCGCAGTACTGCACGTCGATCTTGAGGTAGGCGATCCGCCGGCCCCGCTCGGCAAGCTTGCGGGCCGCGTGCCGAAGCACCGTCGTCTTGCCGCTGGTCGGTGGCCCGGCGCAGATGACCGCTCTCATCGCGTCGCCTCCGCGGAAGGCGCGTCGAGTACCTGCCGCAGCTCGCCGATGAGCTCGCGCTCGACCAGCTGTTCGCCCGCGCGCAAGCGGTCGCGCATCGCCACCATGATCTCGTCGAGCAGGCCGATGCGACCCGCCACCCGGCGCTCCTCCTCGACGCGAGGGATGATCGCCTGCATCGCGCCGCGCAGCAGCACGACCCGGTAGTCCGACAGCAGGGTGATCCGCAGGTCGTGCGTGACGAAGATGAAGATCTTGCGGTAGCGCTTCAGCAGCTGCAGGGCGCGCAACCGGTCGATGCCGGCGTTCTCGATCTCGTCGAGCAGGATGATCGGCGAGTTGCCGATCACCACCGCGTCGGCGACCAGCAGCGCGCGCGTCTGACCGCCGGAGAGCTCGGTCATCGCCGCCTGCTCGATGATCGGCTCGCCGGTGAGCTCGTTTGCGAACGCGAGCGTCTCCTCCACCACCGACTCCTGCCGCGCGGCGCGCCGGATCTTCGCGTGGATGCGCAGGAACTCCCGCACCGGCAGGTCGGACAGGAAGGTGGTGTGCTGCGTGATCAGCGCGATCGGATTGCGCGAAGGATCCTCCTGGAAGATCGCCGGCACCGGCGCACCGTTCACCAACACCCGGCGGCGCGACGGGGTGTTCGCCTCGGCGAACAGCGCGATGTCGTTGATGAGCATGGTCTTGCCCGACCCGGTCGGCCCGACGATGCTCACCACGTCGCCCATGCGCATGTCCAGGCGCGCGACCGATTCGGGCTCGCCGGTCTTTCCGAATCCCCCTATGACACTGATCTCGCGGATTTCCATGTGGTCTCGGGCATTCATTGCGACGACGGGATGGCGATCCGCGCCGCACGTGAGAGGTGTACTCGTGCACTGGGTGCGGTCCCTGCCGCGGCCCTGGGGGCGGTGCGGGCTGACGTCCCCTCGGCGACGTCCTGCGGCAGCCACGGGCCCGGCCGCCCGGCAATCACGACGTCGCAGTGGCCGGCGCCCGGGCGGCCGGAGCCGGTGGCGGGGCGCGCCTGCGGCGGGTCGGGAGGGGTTTGCCTGCTCATCGTGTTCGTCGTAAACGGCGCGTACGACCTCGAGGGCAGCCTATGGCGGGCTGCAAATGGCTACGTTCGATTCTTCACTCTTATCGATTGACCGTCACCATGGGACCACCAGCATGATTGACCGCGATCAATTGAGGGGCGATATCGCTTGCATTCGGCAGGGTAGTGGACGCACCACCCCGGATCGGTTCCGGGGATGGGCGTGCGCATTCCCGACCACCGCCGTGGTCCCGCCGAACATCAGGCGACCGCGATTCGATATGCTGGGCCGGCCCGGCCGGCGCGCGGACCCCTGACTTCGGTTTGAACTCTCATGCCCGTCGCGGCATCGTAAGGGCTGGACAAGACAAGCGGCGTGGCTGCGCGCCGCATCGAGGAGGCATCGATGTGGACAAACAGCCGTGACCGGTACGGCATACCATCCAAGCTGCTGCATTGGGCCATCGCGCTGCTCATCTTCGGACTCATCGGCCTGGGATGGTGGATGGTGGGCCTGGACTACTATCACCCGCAGTATCACTCCTCGCTCAGCCTGCACAAGTCGCTCGGCATGATCGCGCTCGGAGTGGTGCTGGTGAAGATCCTCTGGCGCTTCGTCAGTCCGTATCCGGCGCTGGCGGCCAGCCTCGTCGGCCTGCAGCGCAGGGCGGCGGCCGGCATGCATCACCTCCTTTGGCTGGCGATGGTGCTGATCCCCGTGACTGGTTATGCGATCTCCACCTCGGAGGGGGCGGGCGTGGAGGTGTTCGACTGGTTCACGGTCCCGGCGTGGCTGCCGAAGGACGAAACGCTGCGCGACGTCGCGACGGTGATACACGAATGGATCGCGTACGCGGCCGGAGTCCTGGCGCTGCTGCACGCCGGCGCCGCGCTCAAGCACCAGTTCATCGATCGCGACGGCACCCTGCGCCGGATGCTCTGGTGAGGTCTTGCACGCGCGGCAACTGGCGCGCGTGGAGTCGGAGATCGAGGCGGCGGCCCGCGCGCCGCCGCCTCGCATGGTCACTTCTTCTGTATGCCTTCGATGTGCAGGTCAAAGTGCATCGTCTCGGCGGTGGGTCCGAGATTCTTGGTGATGCCGAAGTCGCCGCGGTTGATCGTGGTGGTGCCGTCGAAGCCGGCGCGGTAGCCGCCCCAGGGGTCCGCACCCTCGCCGACCGCCTTGACGTCGATGGTGATGGGTTTCGTCACCCCGTGCAGGGTGAGCTCGCCCTCGAGCTTGCCGCCGGTCGCGTCGCCCGTGTACTTGGTGCTCTTGAAACTCGCCTGCGGGTACTCGTCCACGGCGAGGAATTCCTCCCCGCGCAGGTGCTTGTCGCGCTCGGCCCAGTTGGTGTCCACGCTGGCGGTATCGATGGTGATGCTGATGACCGAATCCTCCGGCCTGGCCTTGTCCCAGTTGAATTCGCCCTCGAACTTGTTGAAGCGACCGACCATGGTGCTGAAGCCCAGATGCGAGATGCGAAACTGGATGAAGGTATGGCTGGGATCGATCGTGTACCCGGCGGCATTGGCCGCCATGCTCGCGAACAACGTGCCGGCCGTGATGACGGCGGCGAGTAGCCCCTTCTTCATTGCTGTTAGCCTCCTTTGAATTGATACGGTTCGATGGCCGCACGGCGCAGCCCGGCCGTCAATCAGACGTCGACCTGCCGTACATGCGAACGCCAATCGACTACGACAGCAGCCCGAGGATGACGTTCCGTCGCCAGGACCCGGGCCGCGAACCCCGCCCGAACTTGCACGGCCGCGGCGAGGATCGGCGCTGCGGGACGGATCGCCCGCTACCGCTCCTGTGCCTCGATCGCCTTGTCGAGCTCGTCCTTGCGCTGGTCATTGGCGTCCAGCGCCGCATCGACCTTCTCGCTGATGGCCTGGCCGTCGACGCCGATCGCCTCGGTGGCGCGGATGTGCTCGGTCTCCGGCCGGCCGCCTTGGTCGGCCGCGGCGGGGGGCGCTTCGGTGGTACCGTCGCCGCAGGCCGCGACTGCGGCTAGAAGGCAGCCCACTCCCAGGATACGTATCGTCGTCATATCAATCCCTCCTGCAGTTGCGCGGGCGCAATCAGCATAGCCGAGTTCCCGACTATGATGCCTCTCGAATTTCGCATTTCGCGGCCACGCCATGGGCATTGAACAGATACCTAACGCGCAGCTGACCGTCACCGATCACTGTCGCGATTTCACCGGAATGCGCTACGTCTACCCGGTGATCTCCCGGCGCGCGGGCGGGGTCTCCGTCGGCGTCAACCTCAACCCGAACAACGCCTGCAACTGGCGCTGCGTGTATTGCCAGGTCCCCGATCTGCGGCGCGGCGACGCGCCGCCCGTGGATCTCGGGCTGCTGCGCGCCGAGCTCGAGGATTTCCTGAGCGAGCTGCAGGAGGGCGAGTTCATGGGGCGCCGCGTCCCGGAGGGCGCGCGCCGCATCGTCGACGTCGCGCTCGCCGGCAACGGCGAGCCGACCAGCGCCAGGGAGTTCCCCGACGTGATCACCCTGGTCAACAGCGTCCTGCGCGCCCGCGGGCTGGAGCGGCAGCTCGTGCTGCGCCTCATCACCAACGGCAGCCGGGCTGCGCGCGCGGCGGTCCAGGAGGGCATCCGCCGCATGGGCGCGGGTCATGGCGAGGTCTGGTTCAAGGTCGATGCCGGATCCCCGGCGGTGAGGCGGCGCGTCAACAGTGTGGTGATGAAGACCGAGACCGTGGTGCGCAATCTGCGCACCGTGGCCGGCCTTTGTCCGACCTGGGTGCAGACCTGTGCCTTCGGCTGGGGGGAGGGCCTGCCGCTGGCCGAGGATCTGCAGGCCTACCTCGGTCTGCTCCGGGCCGCCGGTCCGGAGCGGTTGCAGGGCGTCCACCTCTACAGCCTCGCGCGCCCGTCTCTGCAGCCGGAGGCGCCGGCCCTGCGCCGGCTTTCGAACGAGGAGCTGGAGTCCATTGCCGCGCCGATACGCGCGCTTGGCCTGCAGGTCCTGGTAAATCCCTAGAACATCTCCAAAACAAGCGCTTGGATCTCGTCTCCAAGGATGCGGCGCCGCCCTTTTATATAGCTATCAAGCCTAAACAAAGCAGAAAGAATCACTTTCGAATATTACGGAGGCCGGGTAGATTGCCCGCGCATCCCCTTGACCCGACCACGGGAAGACCATGCGCATCCGCCATCTCGACGCACGCAGTCCGCTCAACGCCGAACACGACGAGCTGGGGATCCCGCCCCTGGAGGAGACCGTCGCGGCGCCGCGGCCTCGCCTCGTACAACACTACGCCCTCTCCTTCGGTGTCCTGCTGCTGCTGGCCGGCATCGCCTATGTCCTGGGCGACCGGCTGCTGCCGGCCGCGGCCGTCGAGGCGTTCAGCGGGATCGGGGAGGGCCTCTCTACGCCGATGTTCTGGTCGGCCCTGGCCGTCGGCCTGCTGGCGCAGGTGATCGACGGGGCGCTCGGCATGGCCTATGGGATCACCGCCACCACCTTCCTGCTCAGCACCGGCGTCTCGCCCGCCGCGGCGTCCGCCTCCGTGCACATCGCCGAGATCTTCACCACCGGCCTGTCCGGCTGGTCGCACTGGCGCTTCGGCAACGTGGACAAGCGCCTGTTCAAGCGGCTGCTGCTGCCCGGACTCGCGGGCGCCGTGGTCGGCGCATACGTGATCACCAGCGTCGATGGCGAGGCGATCAAGCCCTGGATAGCGGGCTACCTGCTGCTGATGGGCTTTTACATACTCTACAAGGCGTTCCGCCACGTGCAGCGCAAGCGTCACGACATGCCGCGCCACGTGGGTCCGCTGGCGCTGCTCGGCGGGTTCGTCGACGCCGTCGGCGGCGGTGGCTGGGGACCGGTGGTGACCAGTTCGCTCATCGGCACGGGCAACAGTCCGCGCACAACGATCGGTTCGGTGAACGCCGCGGAGTTCTTCCTCGCCATCGCCACCAGCGCCACGTTCGCCGTGCTGGTCGGTGCGACGTACTGGACGGTGATCGCCGGGCTGGTGCTGGGCGGGATGTTCGCGGCGCCGCTGGCCGCCTGGTTGTGCCGTCACCTGCCGGCGCGCACCCTGCTCGTGCTGGTGGGCGTGCTGATCACGGTGCTGAGCGTGTTCAATCTCTACAAGGCGCTGGCGTAGCCGCCATCAGGTCGCACGGCGTGGCCGGCTGCGGGGTCACGGCGCGGGCTGGTAGCGGAGCCAGAACATCGCGTCGAACGGCGCATCGCCTCTCCGGCTCGCCATCGGGGCATATTGCTCCGATGGCCCGACCAGGACCTTCTCCACGCTCACGCTGCGCAGCGTCCAGCCGGGGAGCAGAGTCTGCAATCGCGGGTCGGCGCGCAGCAGTCCGGCGACAAAGGCGTTGATGCCCTGATCGCCCTCGCGCAATCGTCCATGCCGCGCATCCCAGCGTGGCGAGACCAGGGCCGCGTCGGCCAACCCGCCGCTGAGCCACGGATACTCCTCGACACGACCCATGAACAGGCTGATGGCGCCGGCAGCGGGCGCGTCATTCAGCGCCTCCGGCAGCATCGCGGCGAGTGCCGCGCGCGTGGACTCGAGGCCGAGCTTGCAGGCCGGCCGTAGTCGGAGGCCGGGCTGCCGATCCGAGGGCTGGACCTCGAGCGCGACCTCGCACTCGCTGGCCGCGTGGCGCAGGACCACCGGCTCGGCACCGCCCGCGCGCGCCGAGAGCAGGATCGCGACGGCCATCGCGCCGGGGATCAGGCGCGGCGTGCGTCGCTTGCGGGGCATCGAACGCGGGGCGCCTAGTCGTTCGGGCGCTTGAGCAGCACGTACACCGCGCCCGTGCCGCCGTGCGCCGGACGCGTGGAGCAGAACGCGAGCACCGCGTCGATCCGGCGCAGCCAGTTATTGACCTTGCCCTTGAGCACGGGCTGGCGGCCGTGCGAGCCATGGCCCTTGCCGTGCACGATGCGCACGCAACGCCGGCCGTGGGCCTGGGCGTCGTGGATGAAGGCGGCCAGGGCGGCGCGGGCCTCGACCACCGTGTAGCCGTGCAGGTCGAGCTCTGCTTCCACGGCATACTGGCCGCGGCGCAGCTTGCGCACGACGGAGTGCTGCAGCCCGGGGCGGAAATAGACCAGCTCCTCGCCGGTCTCGATCTCGGCGCCGTCGAACAGGCCCGAGGCCATCTCGCGCAGGACCTCACGCTCGTCGAGCAGCCGCTGCTGGGGTATCGGCTTGGGCCGCGGCGGCGCCGCGTCGGCCAGATCGTGCGTGAGCGGCCGCACCTCTCCGACCATCTGCCGGAAGAGCAGGGTGTCTTCGTCGCCGCCGGTGTCCTTGCGTTCCATGTGAGCCTGCCGCTGATTCGGGGGAGAGCGCCCCCCCTTTCCTGATTGGTCAACAGATTATGCGTGGAGTTCGGCGAAGAAAGAAGCGGAGGGGCCACACGCCGCCGCTCCGCCTGCCGTTCTTACGTCTGGCGCATGTCCGGCTCCCCGACGCAAAGGGTCCGCGGGGCCATGGCGGCCGGTGCTGCGCGCCCCGCGGCATCAGGCGAAGTCCGCGGGGCTGGTGACGCTGACGCCGGGCCGGTTGAGCACGTGCGTGTAGATCATCGTCGTCGAGACGTCGGCGTGGCCGAGCAGTTCCTGCACGGTACGGATGTCGTAGCCGGCCTCGAGCAGGTGGGTCGCAAACGAGTGTCGCAGCGTGTGGCTCGTGACCCGCTTGCGGATGCCCGCGCGCGCTGCGGCTTCCTTGATGGCCCGCTGCAGCGCCGTCTCGTGGAGGTGATGGCGCCGGACCTTGTGGGATCGCGGATCTGCGGTGACCCGCGCCGACGGGAAAATGTACTGCCACTTGAGCTCGCGCGGTGCGTTCGGATACTTGCGCGCGAGCGCGTCGGGCAGGAACACCTCGCCGTGACCGGCTTCGAGATCGAGCCGATGCAGCGACTCCACGGCAGTGATCTGCGCCTGCAGCGCCTCGCGATATCGGCGCGGCAGCGGCACGATGCGATCCTTGCCGCCCTTGCCATCGCGGACGACGATTTTCGAGTACTCGAAGTCGACGTCGAGCACGCGCAGGCGTGCGCACTCCATCAGCCGCATGCCCGTGCCATACATCAATCCCGCCATCAGGCCGAAGAGCTGATGCCCGATGGCGGCGAGCAGCCGCGCCGTCTCCTCCCGGCTGAGGACGGTTGGCAGGTGACGCGGCTTACGCGCCGGCACCAGCCCTGAGAACTGCCCGAGATCACCGCCCAGGACCTGCCTGTAGAAGAACACCAGCGCGCACAGCGCCTGGGACTGGGTCTTTGCGGAGACCTGGCGCTGCAGCGCGAGATGATTCAGGTAGTCCTGCACATGTCCTGCACCGAGTTCGCGCGGATCGCGATCGCCGTGGAAGCGCACGTAGCGATGAAACCACTGCACGTAGGCTTGCTCGGTCCGGATCGAATAGGCGCGACGCCGGATCTCGGCAATCAACTGGTTCGTCAGCGTCCGATCGGGATCGGCGTCTGGTTCGACGGCCTCGGGCCGCCGCGCCACGGGAACCGGCATATTGTGACGCGCCACCGTCGCGTGGCCGGTTTCGAGTTGCCTTGCCCCGTCCATCCAATAGGCCCAGTCGAAGGGTTCTGCCCAGGGCGCTTGCAGCACGCCTCGAAACAGCAGCTGCAGGGCATGAACGAGCTGTCGAAACTGCCACTCCTGCAGGGTCGAACTGCGACCGGCCTTCTGGAGGAAGGTCGTCACAGTATCGGGGCCGTGCTGCCTGAGTGGAAGGTCCTCGTGCGCCGCACAGTACTGCTCGATCCGACGCACATACCAGCGCAGGGCGCGCTCGGGGACATTGGCGTTGCGGGCAAGATCGATGAAACGGTCCCAGCGACGGGACTCAGGCGCCTTTTCCATGGCCATTTGAGATCTCCTCGATTGTTGACTACCCTGTCAAAATCGACAGTTATCGTAGTAAACGGGACCCGCCGGAGCAAGGATTATGCAGAGTCTGTCTATCCCAATAATTCCTGCGTTCTGTCTAATTCACTGTTATGTTTCATAAACCGAACGCATGGAAGAAGAAATCCCAATCCCTGATCCTCCCTTGAGTCCGGAGCAAGAAGCCCGGGTGGTGCAGTTGACCTCGAAGGAAATTGAGGCAATTGATAAAACACTCATGTCAAACGCCAAACCAAGCTGGCGTAAAGTCGCAATGTTGGTGGGCCTCTCAATCGGCCAGCTTCGAGACAGAATTCCGGACATCCCGGATCTTTATTACTCGCAGCGTGTAAGAAAGCTCGTGGAATCCGGTCGCTTAGAATCACAGGGAAACTTGGCTTATATGCGGTTTAGTGAAGTTCGGTTACCAGAGAAGCAGGCACAATGAAACATAACTATGCGTTCGTGCCGACGCCGGGGACAGCGCACCATGTTTCCTGGCATTACTGTGGCCGGCGCGGCACAACGCGGCGTTAGACGACAGGCATGGACAAGCAGACGATTTTGACTGAGATCAGGCGGCTTGCCGAAAGTGCCGATGGCAAGCCTCCAGGACAGGAGCGCTTTGCAAAGACTACAGGCATTCGCATGTCGGAGTGGTACCCACATCTCTGGTTGCGATGGGGGGAGGCGCTCCAGGAGGCCGGTTTCTCGCCAAATCGGCTAACCGCAGCCTTCGACGAACGCCGTGTCCTGGAGTGCTATATCGGATTGATTCGTCAGCTTGGCCGTGTCCCTGTGGCTGGTGAGCTGAAACGCCAGGCTAAATCGGACCCGACATTTCCCAGTCACAACGTCTTTTCGCGATTCGGCGGAAAGGGAGAGCTTCTCGAAAAGGTGCGGGAGTTCTGCTCAGCAGACTCTGGCTTCGACGATGTTGTAGCAGTTCTTCCGCCGCGGCCGTCAGAACCCGCCGAGTCGTTGCGTACGCGGGCATCGATTCAGGGTTACGTGTATATGATGCGGAGTGGTCGTCGCTATAAGATCGGATTCACGAACTCCCCTGTTCGACGACATCGCGAAGTGAAGCTGGAGCTGCCTGATCCGACTCAACTCGTTCACTCCATCGAGACCGACGACCCTAAGGGTATCGAGGCGTACTGGCACCGAAGGTTCGAAGCTAAGCGTATTCGCGACACAGAGTTCTTCGAATTGGACGCAACTGACGTCGCCTCTTTCAAGAGGCGAAGGTATCAGTAGTGTCGTCTAACCAGCAGTTGGAGCGGACCGTGATACGGCATTGCGCGCGCGCCGCAAGCGCGGCGCTGCCATTATGCGCTTGCGGCGCGCGTGACGCCCTCCTGCGCGGCCGCTCAACTGCACGTTAGGCACCGCATTGGACACGCCGAGGCGGCTCCTCCGAGTCCGCGGTCAAGGCTCCGCTTGCTCGCCTGCCAACGCTCAAGAAGTCAACCGCTTCGGGCAGTGCCGCCGAGAACTCCTGTTGCGCCAACATCGCGCCTCAGTTCAACATCCAACCCTGCCCATGCCGTAAGGGGAGGCGCTGTTGTTCAGTGGCACTGCCGCAGCCTGTGCTGCATGGCAGCGTCAGCCAAGTCAATACTCGTGCCCTCAGGCTTCGCTGGCTCAAGGTCAGCCAGTTCTGCTCCGGCCCGCGGGGCGCTGGGCTCGCAACTCGCAAGCAATCCTGGCGCACGGTATTGCCGTTCATCCAGCACAGCTCGTGCCTTGGCTTCATCCGCCGCCGCCGCGGGGCAACAGCGGTGCCTAACCCCTCGCTCAACGCCGACCCACTACGGCAGGCCGTCTTGCCCGCGTGGCGGCCGTGGTCCATCATCCGCCACACGGGCAAGCCGCCCTGCCTCCGTGGGCGGCTTTAGCTCGAACGTTGGGCATCACTTCAATCCTCTCCCCGGAGACCTAAGAATGCCGGATAACTGGCCCGAAGACTTGTTTAGCCTCGTGTTCATTCCTCACATCGACCAGCGACTGGAGGAATTGGAGAAACTTGCAGAGCCTGAGGACTGGTCGTATCGAAACACTGCAACCAACTACACCCGGCCCGTGCTTTACAACTACCTCAAGTACACCTACCGGCGCCTGGCTGAGGAAGGAAAGATCGCCGTTGCTGACGATGGCCGTTCCATCGCAATGAATACTGGCCTTGTCACTCCTGGGCAGGAGCCGATCTTTCTCTACTGCACTCAAAATAAGTTGCAGGGGCGCGAAGAGCCTTGGCACTTTGGCGCGTGGCGAAGAAAGGGCGAATACGACCTCACCCGTTTTTCTGCACTGCCAGACATGGCGCATTACTTTGACGACCCCTCTTGCCTCGTCCTCGACACGCGAAAGGAACTCCGCGCCAATGTTGAGCACATTATCGAAGACAACAAAGACAGATTCCCCGCGCCGTACAACGGCATGGAGGCATATCAACTACAGACCTTTCTCAAGGGCGCCATCGACAATGCCAAAGAACGTGTGCGCCGAAATTACAAGACGGCCGTGCCTCAGTACTTCCACGGGAAGATTCAAATACTCCTTCCCCTGTGTCTGAGTCGTCCCGCTGTTGCAGACCTCGCGCTCGTCATTGAAGATCACGGCGCCTTCTACAGGGCTTCAACGTGCCTGACGCTAGATATGGCCTACAACAACGCCCGACAGTTGGCTCGCCCTGACCGCGACTGGCTACAGCCGTGATGCCCAACCCATCGGTCAACCGGACCGCCTGCAAGCTGCGCTTGCAGGTTCCCTACGCGCTTCGCGCTCCGGCGGCCGGTTACCTCAAACGTTAGGCCGCACACACGCGACGCCTGCGACGCCGACATTCCCTCTTCCTCTGTATCAGCGCAGAATGTGTGCTCCCCGATCCAATCGAACCAGGAGGTTTCCATGTCGAGCGTCGGCTATCACGAACCCATCGCTGAGCTTTCGGACGAAGTACGCGACATGCACCGCGCCATCGTCTCGCTGATGGAAGAACTGGAAGCGGTGGATTGGTACAACCAGCGAGCGTACGCGTGCAAGGATCCAGTGCTCAAGAAAGTTCTTGAACACAATCGCGACGAAGAGAAGGAACACGCCGCCATGGTGCTTGAGTGGATTCGCCGCAACGACGAGCGCTTCTCTGACGAACTCAAGGACTATCTGTTCACCACCAAGAGTCTCAGCACTGACGCTCAAGGTCACTGAGTGGCGGGCGCCAGTGCGGCCTAACCATTCGCTCGAGCGGACGGCCAACGGCGCGGCTGGAGTTGACCCGCTTTCATGGACACCTGATTCTTATGATGTAAGGAGTCTACGATGCCAAGAACACGAAAACCGTACCCGCCGGAGTTCCGGCAGCAGATGGTCGATCTGGTCCGTGCCGGGCGCACGCCTGAGGAGCTGTCTCGGGAATTCGAGCCGACCGCCCAGTCGATCAGCAACTGGGTCGCCCAGGCTGATCGCGATGGCGGCAAGCGCAAGGATGGCCTGACGACGGCCGAGCGCGACGAGCTCACGAAGCTGCGCCGGGAAAATCGGCAGTTGAAGCTCGAGCGGGAGATCCTCTCAAAAGCCGCGGCCTGGTTCGCCCAGGAGAACGCGCCGAACACGAAGCGATCTTCGGGTTCATGAGCGCGAATCAGGCCACCTTCCCGGTACGGGTCATGTGCCGGCTGCTGGGTGTCTCCGCCAGCGGTTTCTATGCGTGGCGAATGCGGCCGTTGTCGGCACGCGCTGTGGCCGACGTCGGACTGACGGCAACGATCCACGCGATTCACCGTCGCTCGGGCGGCTCCTACGGCTCGCCTTCGATCCATGCCGAGCTCGCCGACGAGCACGGCATCCGCGTGGGCAGGAAGCGGGTGGCGCGGCTGATGCGCGCCGCGGGGCTGAAGGGCCTGCAACCGTTGCGCTTTGTCACCACCACCGTGACCGATCCGGCGGCTGACCGTGCGCTCGACAAGGTGGACCGACAGTTCACAGCGCCGGGGCCGGATCGACTGTGGGTGGCTGACATCACCTACATCCCGACCTGGTCCGGGTTCCTGTATCTGGCCGTGGTGCTCGATGTCTGGTCGCGGCGCATCGTCGGCTGGTCGATGGCCAATCACCTGAAGACCGAGCTCGTGCTCGCTGCACTCGACATGGCGATCGCGCAGCGCCGGCCCCAGGCGGTGATCCATCACTCGGACCGCGGTTGCCAATATACGAGTTACGGGTTCGGCAAGCGCTGCCGCGAAGCCGGCATCGTGCCCTCGATGGGCTCGGTCGGTGATGCCTACGACAACGCCATGGCCGAGAGCTTCTTCGCCACCCTGGAACGGGAAGTGCTCAATCGCCGACGCTTCCGCAGCCAGGCCGAGGCCCGTATGGCGATCTTCCAGTGGCTGGAGGGCTGGTACAACCCGCATCGGCGTCACTCATCCCTCGGCTACTTGTCACCCATCAACTTCGAGAGGAGGATGTTGCCCAGAGCCGCTTAGCTCCCAAGTCCAAAACCGTCCACGGAAGCGGGGCAACTCCAGGCACCTTGGCCGCGAGGCGCTGAGGTACATGTTGCACCTCGCGGCCAAGGCGCCACGCCGTCGTCCGCCCCTCAGCTCAAACGTTGGGCGTAAAAGGGACCACGGATGGAGCGCTATCTACGAGATTCCGTCTCAAACGGCAATCCTCGAGAGCAAGCGCTCATTCGGAAGTGGTGGCACGAACAACGAGAAGCAAAAGGCGTAATGGTTTGGGAATACTGCATCGAGGATCGATTCGTCGATGCCGTCTTGTTTCCCTACCGACAACCGCACGGAACAGAAGCCCCGGGTAAAAGTGTGGCAACGCGCTATCCTATATCAGGCGAAACGATCGTCTTGTGTGAGTCGAAGGACACCCTGAATCCGGAGCTTATCGGGCAAGCGCTAGTGTACAGGCAGCTCGCCATTGCCGCCGGGGCGGAAGTGCGTGAGGTATTCGTCTTCTCTGAGAATGCTACTTCTTCGATGCGCCGAATAGCAAAGGAACTGGGGCTGTGCCCCGAGGTGTTATGCGACACCTAGGTGGGCAACGCCCAACGAGCCGTTCAACACCGGACCGGCCTAAACAGCCGGCCGGTTAACTGAGTCGTTAGGCTTCACAAAGGCATCGCCTGTGCTGCATCCGAAACAGTTTGAAGTCAATGAAGCTTGGATCGCCTTCAAGCTGAATTACGAACCCCTTCAAACGGAGGAGGATGGCTCGTTCAATTGTATCTGCCTCATGGATGCGGCGAGTTGCTTCATCCTCGGCAACGCCATGGTCCCAGCGAATCAAGCCGAACCCTCCCAGTTGGAAGCACGACGCCTCCTGAAGACCGGATGGGAGCATAAGAAGAGAATGCCGAAGACGCTGCTCGTTCCAAACGGTCAGTTCCAAACTGAGCTCTCGGCGGAGGCAAAGCGCAAGGGAATTGATGTTGTTTCCGTACCAGAAGATCAGTTGATTGTCTTCATCGGTGAAGCCAGGCAAGGATTCAGGGAGCATGTTCAAGGCGGGGACAGTGAAGCCTAACCACGCCTTCGACCGGACGCCGGTAAACATAGCGGCGCTGCGCGGCGAGGTTCCGGGCGGCGCCGGTCAAGGCGAGCGTTAGGCTGCTGCGGAAGACAATCGTCTTGCTCGGATTCGAGATCGGAGGTCGTGAATGAAACATGGAAAAGCCAATGTCTCGGCCGACCTTCTATTCATGGCCGTTTTCATGGTGTTCGGTTTCGTGCTGATTTACCTTCGAGACTTCGCTCCCGACAGGGATCAGTGGATTGCCGACTACGCCGTCGGAAAGCACTTTGAATCTCGACTCGCGCATGTCCACGGGAATCTCTTCGCATTGTTGAATATCGTGGTTGGGTATCTCCTGCTCAGGCTGCCGCGTCGCGACGCAATCAGCAAGTGGGTGTCGTTGCTTGCCCTCGCGGGCATGTTGATGCTGGCCGGAATCCTCGCGGAGGTTGTCCTGGGCGCCCCGCCAGCGCTTGTCCTCATAGGGGCGGTGAGCATGGTTGCCTCTGTCACATGGCTCGGCATTGCCGTGGCACAGATGAAGTCGTGGCCAGAGCACGGCGAGAGCGCAAAGAATTGATGGCCCAATACACATTCGGCATTGTGCGAACTATCGTGGTCGCCGTTGCGGTTCTGTTCGGCGTCGTTACGCTCTTTGCGGGCGGCCGCGTGCTTCTGGGTTCCGACCCGGGGTACGTGGTGTTTCGGCCGCTCCTCATTTACAACACGGCAATGGGGATAGCGTATTTGGCAGCGGGCATCATCGTCTGGCGCAACGTCAACGCGGGCAGAAACGCCGCAGGGGCTATCTTCCTTCTCAACTTGGTTGTGCTCGTTGGCATTGTCGTCATCTACCGCAGTGGCGGAATTGTCGCTGTCGACAGCCTCCGCGCCATGACCCTTCGCACGGTTGTGTGGCTGGTGCTGTTCTTCGGCGCATCTTGGCTGGTCCGGCGGCAGGGAGCAGCCTGACAGACGGTTGCTGCGGACGGAGCAGTTGACCCGGGCCGTTGGGCCGTTCTTTGGAAAGCGACACGACCGCGCCATGCTTCGAATATGAAGATTTCGGAAGTGCTATCGATGCTCAAGGACGACGGTCGGGAGTTGGTCGCAATGAAGGGCAGCCACCGCCAGTTCAAGCACAAGGTCAAACCCGGACGGGTAACGGTGCCCGGAAAGCCAAGTGATGATCTGGCACCAGGAACACTGAACAGTATTTTCAAGCAAGCAAGTTGGCAGCGAGGAATAGGATGCGCTACGCGATTGTGATCGAGAAGGCAGCCACGAACTACTCGGCATATGTTCCTGACCTGCCCGGCTGCGTAGCGACCGGCCAGATGAGCCTCGTAGTGCTCACGGCTCTGTTCTTGATTGGCTATTGGATGTATCAGAATGACTTCCGCGGCGATACCCAGGCAGGTCGAATCCAATTGGACGTAGACCAAGTCAGAGGCGCAAGCGAAGACGACGTCACGGAAAGTCGACTCCACCCGGTCCTTGATGGGTACCAGATGGTGCTGCAGCGGCGCCTGCCGGTCGGTGCGCAGGTGACGGTCGATGTAGCGGTTGCGGAGTTCGGCTTCTACCGCCTCGGTGGTGGCTGGATCTTCCGTGGGGAACGGTTTCTTGGCAGGTATCCCGTTGCGGCTTCCGCCCTGACGGTGGAATCGAGCAACCCGGGAAGTATGCAGACCCAACTCGAGTCGACGCCGGGTCTACCTACTCGCAATCGCATCGTGCTGCGTGCCGTTCAACCTGGCACGAGCCGTGTCTCGCTCAGTGTGCTCAAGCTCGATGGAGCGTTCAAACCGACGGCAAGCGAGCCGGTATCAGACTCGCTGGAGATCACCGTCCAATGAGCTTCGTCGACAAGAGGACCGGCGACAGACCACCGCGTGACCGGCCGGCAAGATAGGTAACAGAATAGTCCGAGGACAAGGGTTGGACGTGATGGCGCTTCAACCGCCCAAAAGCGCCCTCGATGGAATGCTAGTCGCCGATTGTGGCGGCCGCGGGTAACGTCGCCGCCGCCGTGGGCGCCGGCTTGCGGCGCGGGCGCTGGAACAAGGGCGCGCGCAGGGCGAGCAGCGCGACCAGTATCACCCCGTACAGGATGGGATAGTAGGTGTCCTTCTTGACCAGCCACAGGTAGTGCAGGATGACCAGGGTGCCGACCACGTAGACGAGGCTGTGCAGCCTCTTCCAGCGCCCACCGCCAAGGCGCTTCACCATGCCGTTGGTCGAGGTCAGCGCGAGCGGAATGAGCAGCACGAAGGCGCTGAAACCGACGGTGACGTAGGGCCGCTTGCGGATGTCCTTGGCCATCTCCATCACGTCGAAGAAGTGATCGAACACCAGCCACGCGGAGAAGTGCAGCGTCGCGTAGAAGAAGCAGAACAGGCCGAGCATGCGGCGCAGGCGCACGATGGCTCCATAGCCCGTGAGCCGGCGCAGCGGCGTGATCGCCAGGGTGATGAGCAGGAAGTACAGCGCCCAGTCGCCGGTGTGGTGCTCGATGGTCTCCACCGGGTTGACGCCGAGACGGCCGATGAGCGCGCGGTACGCGAGCCAGGCCGCGGGCAGCAGGCCGGCGGCGAACAGCAGCGGTTTGAAGACGGTGATCGGATCGGCCGTGCGCATCAGAAGTACTTGTTGACGAGGTCCATGCCCGTGTAGAGCGAGGCGACCTGGTCGGCGTAGCCGTTGAAGGGCAGCGTCGGCCGTTTGAGGAATTCGCCGATGCGGCGCTCCCTGGCCTGGCTCCAGCGCGGGTGATCGCGCTCGGGATTGACGTTGGAGTAAAAGCCGTACTCATCCGGCGCCGTGCGGTTCCAGGTCGAACCCGGCTGCTCTTCGGTGAATCGGAGCTTCACGATCGACTTGATGCTCTTGAAGCCGTACTTCCACGGCACCACGAGCCTCAGCGGCGCGCCGTTCTGGTTCGGCAGCACCTCGCCGTACATGCCGACGGCGAGGAGGGTGAGCGGATGCATGGCCTCGTCCATGCGCAGGCCCTCCACGTACGGCCAGTCGAGCACGGGCCGGCGCTGGCCCGGCATCTGCTCCGGGTCGAGCAGCGTCGTGAACTCCACGTACTTGGCGTTGCCCGTGGGCTCGAAGCGCTTGATGGCGTCGCCCAGCGGGAATCCAACCCACGGGATCACCATCGACCACGCCTCCACGCAGCGCAGGCGATAGACGCGCTCCTCAAGCGCGTGCGGTTTCAGGAAGTCCTCCAGCGCGTAGGTGCCCGGCCTGGCGCACTCGCCCTCGACCGTCACCGACCACGGGCGTGTCTTGAGCTCCTTCGCGTACAGCGAGGGGTCCTCCTTGGCGGTCCCGAACTCGTAGAAGTTGTTGTAGGTGGTCGCCGACTCGTAGGGCGTGAGCTCCTCGTCGGTCACGTAGGCGGATTTCGCCACGCCGGGCAGTTTCTCCCCGGCGAGCACGGACGGCGCCGCCAGGCCGCCGAACGCACCGAGGGCGGCGGCGGTGAGGCCGGCGTCTATCGAACGGGAGAGGAATTCGCGGCGGCGCAGGCACACCGATCGCTCCGTGATCTCCGAGGAGGGGATCTCTTGTGGACGTCTGATCAGCATCGCGGTGCCCTCTCTTTGGACTGCAGCCTGGCCCTGTGGCGCTTGGGGTACATGCCGGCAGGGCTCGCGTTACAACCTTGCACGCCCGGTTAGAGAGGGTGTCGCCGCCGAACGTTACGTACCGATATCTTGAGGATATAAAAACCTTGTAATTCCTTGAGTTATCAATTATTGTTCATCATAAGGTCGAAGTGTCGGCAGTGCTCTAGGTCCGCCAGGGGAGGGGTGCGGTGTCCGGATTACGTCGAAATCTCAGAGGCTTAGCGGCAGGGTTCACGCTCCTGGCCACGCTCGGCGTGGCCGCGGACGAGGCACTGTATGCCAAGGCCCGGGATCTGCTCGCCAAGCGCAGGGGTGCGGAGGCCTACGAGGTCCTCAAGCCCGCGGTCGCGGCCAAGGCCGGCGATCCGGAGTTCGACCTGCTCTACGGCATGTCCGCGATCGACGCCGGCAAACCCACCGAGGCGACCTTCGCCCTCGAGCGCGTGCTCGACGCCGAGCCCAACAATGCCGCCGCCCAGGCCGAGCTCGGGCGCGCCTATTACGAGATGGGTGAGAACGATGCGGCCAAGGCGCAGTTCGAGCAGGTCAGCGGCGAGAAGCTGCCGCCGACGGTGCAGCAGAACATCGACCGCTACCTCGCGGCCATCGATGTCCGCAACGAGGCGAGGCGCACGACCTACCGGGCCTATGTCGAGGTCGGCGCGGGCTACGACTCCAACGTCAACAGCGCGACCGACCAGACCCAGATCATCGTGCCGCTGATCTCGCCGGTGATCCCGGCGACGCTCGGGGATTCCGCCCTCGAGCAGGACAGCGCCATCTGGAGCATCGACACGGGATTCAGCTTCAACAGTCCGCTGGCCGAGCCGTGGACGCTGTACGGCGGCGTGAACCTGCAGCACCGCGCCGCCATGTCGGATACCGTCTGCAACACGCCGGAGGGCGAGACGTCCTGTTCGACCGCGGCCGCCGACGGCACGCTCGGGGTTGCGTACGCGCTGTCGGACGCGGATCGGCTCCGCGGTTCCGCGTACGGGCAGAAATTCCTCGTGGGCAGCGAGGAGAATCGCGATCTCGCGGCCTTCAACTTCGATTACACGCACACCCACGGCAGGTCGGATCAGGTGAGCCTGTTCAGCCAGCTCGCCATGATCCGTTATCCCGGGCAGAGCCTGCGCGACGTTAATCGCTACGTGGCCGGCGCCGGATGGGTGCACGCGTTTAGCGGCGGCGGCGCGCCGGTCGTCTACGCCAGCGGCTATGGCGGCACCGAGGTGAATCTGAACGACAACGACGATCCGGTCCGGCCCGCGCTCGGCGTCGGACGAAACCTCGCCGGACTGCGGGTGGGTGGGGAGTATTCCTTCACCAACCGCGCCCGGGTATTCGGCTCGGTGATCTACGAAGGCAGCTGGTACGACAGCGCGTCGCCGGGCTTCTTTCTGGCCGGCGCCGATCCCACCGATTGCGACGAGGTGGATTGCCGCGAGGACGACTACGTGAGCGTCAACGGCGGCGTTCGCTACTCCGTGACGCGCATGATCAGCATACGTCCCGAGGTCCGCTACACCTCCAACGACTCCAACGTCGTGCTGAACGATTACGACCGGTGGGAGGCGATGGTCTTCTTCCGCAGTGCGTTCTGACAATCCGCGCCGTCGCCCAACGCCCGCACGGGCTTGGGATTTGCCTCGAACCACCCCAGGCGCCCGCGGGGCCAGCAACGGCGGACGGCGCATGCCGTGCGCGTCGCCGAAGGGCGGGGAGCGAGCCGGATCGGGCCGGGCCCGGGCGGGGCGCGTCGCGTCGCGGCGACAGCCGCCAACGGCCCGGGTGCCAGCGCTGTTTCAGGCGCGTATGATTGAATTGAAACGACCATCAACCAGGTCGGCCTGTCGGGGATCGGTTCGTCTGCCCGCGGGAATGCCGGCCAAGGAGCGAGTCATGGGCGGAGTACGCGGGTTCGGAATGGCGGTGTCCCTCCTGGCGGCGCTGGTGGCCACGAATGCGGGCGCGGCGCCCGCGGCCGACGTGGTCTATGCGCACGGCGACGTCCGCGTGATGGATGGGGCGGGCGGCGCGCAGCCGGTGCGCCGCGGCATGACGGTGCAGCCCGGCCAGACGCTGGTGACCGGCCAGGGCCGCCTGCAGATGCGCATGGCCGACGGCGGCTTCATCGCCCTGCAGCCCGACACGCAGTTCCAGATCGACGAGTACAACTACGCGGGTGCCGAGGACGGCAGCGAGCGCAGCTTCTTCAACCTCGTGAAGGGCGGGATCCGCTTCATCACCGGGGCCATCGGTCACAAGAACAAGGAGAACTTCCGGATCAAGACGGCGGTGGCGACCATCGGCATCCGCGGCAGCGCCGGCAGGGCGAACCTCTGCGACGGCGGCAGTTGCGGCGGCCATCCCGACGGGCTGTACGTGACGGGCAACCAGGACACGCTGACGCTGCAGAACGAGAAGGACAGCCAGGACATCGAACCGGGCGAGACCTTCTATACCGAGTGCGCCACCTGCGACATTCGCGAGGTCGACGCCGGGCCCAACGCCTACGCCGCGGTCACGCCCGGCGAGGGCGAAGAGGAGGAGGACAAAGAGGGAGAAGGGGAAGGCGCGCCCGGCGCTACGCCCGAAGGCGGCTATGCCGCCGGTGATCAGCGCGACGCCGAGGGCGATCTGCTCGGGGCGCCGGAAGGGAGCCCCGCGGCTCCGGAGAGCGGCGACCTCGTTGCATCGGTCGTCGGCGGTGGAGATAACAGCAAACCCGAGCTCGCCTTCCTGGTCGGCGTGGACAAGAATCCGCCCACTGCGATCACCGGCGTGGAGAGCTCCAGCGGCATACAGCATTCGGCGGTGCTGGGAACGGCCAGCGTGCAGGACTCCTATTCCAGCGCGAACGGCGCGCTGTTCCTGGCGCGCTGGGGCGGCGGCACCTACACCGACATCCAGGACGGGGTGAGCAAGACCGAGACGCTGAGCGGCGAGCAGGGACTGCATTTCGCCTACGGCACCTCCGCGACGGTCTCCGAGTCGGCCCTGAGCTCCGGGGGCGTGGCGTTCTATGATCTCGCCGCTTTCACGGCACCGACGCGCGCCAGCGGCAGCGGCGCGCCCGGCGTGGTGCGAGGCGGCACCCTGGCCGTGAACTTTTCGACCGAGCCGACCGCGCAGCTTTCCGGGATGACGGTGGTACAGGGCGGCGCGAATTACACCGTGAGCAGCGGCCCCATGGCCATCCTGTTGTTGTCGAGCTCCGGCGGCGGCGTGAATCCGATCTTCGCAGACACCGGAACCGCCATCGGCAGCACCAGCGCGTGCGTAAACGGCTGCGGCGTGGATATCGCGGGGTTCCTGAGCGGCGCGACGACCTCGACGATCGGCACCATCCCGTCACACGCGGGACTGACTTACACGATCCAGGACATCGATCCGCTGTCGGGGGCCGCCGCCTTCCAGTTCAACAACGAGGTGTCCCTTCCTTAGGATGGACGCGGCCCGGAGTCGGGTATGCGCAATGCCGCAAGACCATTTGGGAGACAGTCGACATGCAGATGAATGGCGGGGCGATAATTGCACGCGTGACGGCGGTCTGCGCCATGGTGGCAGTGATGACGGGCGTGGCCGTGGCGGCGGATTCCGCAGGCCGTGTCGTGTCGGTGACCGGTCAGGTTCAGGCCACGGGCGCCGATGGCCAGACGCGCGCCGTGAGCAAGAACGACATGGTCAGTGCCGGCGACACGCTGAGCACGAACGACGGCCGGGCGCAGATCCACTTTCGCGACGGCGGCGTCATCGCGCTGAAGCCGCGCACGCAGTTCCGCATCGACGAGTATCGCTACGCCGGCAGCGAGGATGGCACCGAGCGCAGCTTCTTCAGCCTGCTGAAGGGCGGTTTCCGTGCCATCAGCGGCGCCATCGGCCACAAGAACCGGGACGCCTATCGGGTGAAGACCGCGGTGGCCACCATCGGCATTCGCGGCACCGCCTACGAGGGCGATATCTGCAACAACGATTGCGAGGGCAAGGAGAACGGCCTGCACGAGACGACCGACGACGGCACGACCAACCTGTCCAATCGGGCCGGGTCGCTCGACGTGCCGGCGGGCAGGTCCGCCTATGTGAAGGACGAGAACACGCCGCCCGTCCTGGTGGAGGAGAACGGCGACGGCGGCCCGCTGGACGAGCTTGGCGGCAATCCGCTCGACGATCCGAACTTCAGGGCCGGCGAAAATCCGGTCGATTTCACGCCGCCGAAGATCGACCCGGTGCCGCCGCCGACGCCGGAGATCCCGCCACCGAGCAGCGGCGGCGGCGTCATCACGCCGCCGAGCACCGGTCCGTCGACCGCGCCTAGCCCCTGATCGGACCCCCGCCGCGGCTCAGGACGCGTCCACCCAGGCCCGGGCGTTGCGGAACATCCGCAACCACGGGCCTTCCGGCTGCCGCCATCGCGGATCGATCCACGAGAACTGCTTGCGCAGAAACACCCGTTCCGGGTGCGGCATCAGTATGGTCACGCGGCCGTCGGTGTTGGTGAGCGCGGTGATGCCGAGCGGCGAGCCGTTGGGATTGTACGGGTAGGTCTCCGCCGCGCGGCCGTGATGGTCGACGTAGCGCATCGGGGCGAGCTTCGCGTGCAACGCCTGACGCGGGCCGCGCTCGTCGCTGAACAGGGCACGGCCCTCGCCGTGGGCGACCACGATCGGCAGGCGCGAGCCGGCCATGCCGGCGAAGAAGATCGAGGCGGTGTCGAGGATCTCGACCATCACCAGGCGGGCCTCGAACTGCTCGGAGCGATTGCGCACGAAGCGCGGCCAGTGCTCGGCCCCGGGGACCATTGAGCCCAGCTGCGACAGCATCTGGCAGCCGTTGCACACGCCGAGGGCGAAGCGGTCCGCCCGCGCCAGGAAGGCGGCGAACTCCTCCCGCGCGCGCGGGTTGTAGAGTATCGATTTCGCCCAGCCGCCGCCCGCGCCGAGCACGTCGCCGTAGGAGAACCCACCGCAGGCCGCCAGGCCGCTGAAATCGCGCAGCGTCGCGCGGCCGCCCAGGATGTCGCTCATGTGCACGTCCACGGCGGTGAAACCGGCCGTGTCGAAGGCGGCCGCCATCTCGCTGTGGCCATTCACCCCCTGCTCGCGCAGTATCGCCACGCGCGGCCGCGCCGCGCCGAGGATCGCCGGGGCGGAGTCGATGCTGAAGGTGGCGTGGACGCCGAGGCCGGGGTCGGCGCGGTCGAGCAGCGCATCGAACTCCTCCTGCGCGCAGTCGGGGTGGTCGCGCAGGGCACGCATCCGATGACTGGTCTGCGACCACAGGCGCCGCAACTCCGTCAGGTCCGAGTCGTAGAGCGTGTCGCCGCCGCGGCGGATCCGGAGTCTCGGGTCGTCGGCCGGCGCGCCGACCGGGAGCACGCAGTCGCCGAGTCCGACGGCGGCGAACTGCGCGCGCACCTCCTCGCGATGCGCGCGGGCCACCTGCACGACCGCGCCGAGCTCCTCGTTGAACAGGGCCGAGACGACGTCGCCGCCGACCGCGTCGAGATCCAGCGTCACGCCGGTGCGCCCGGCGAAGGCCATTTCCGCGATCGTCGTGAACAGGCCGCCGTCGGAGCGGTCGTGATAGGCGAGCAGCAGGCCGGCCTCGTTCAGGACCTGCACGGTAGCGAAGATATTCCGCAGGTCCTGCGGTGCCTCGAGGTCCGGCGCCTCGGCGCCGAGCTGGCCGTAGACCTGCGCCAGACAGGAGCCGCCGAGGCGGCAGCGGCCGCGGCCCAGGTCGATGAGCAGCAGCTCGGTCTCGCCGCAGTCCGCGCGCAATTGCGGCGTCAGGGTCTGCCTGACGTCGACCACCGGCGCGAACGCCGAGACGATGAGCGACACCGGCGCCACCACCCGGTGCTCGCCGCGCTCGTCCTTCCACACGGTCTTCATCGACAACGAATCCTTGCCTACCGGCACGGCGATGCCGAGGGCGGGACAGAGCTCCATGCCCACGGTCTGCACGGCGTCGAACAGGGCCGCGTCCTCGTTGCCGTGTCCGCAGGCGGCCATCCAGTTCGCCGAGAGCACGACGTCGGAAAGCTGCATGATGCGCGCTGCCGCCAGGTTCGTGATCGCCTCGCCGATCGCCATGCGCGCGGAGGCCGCCGCGTCGATAAGAGCGACCGGCGTGCGCTCGCCCATGGCCATCGCCTCGCCGGTGATGTCGCGATAGCCGCTGGCGGTGACCGCGCAGTCGGCGACCGGAACCTGCCATGGCCCGACCATCTGGTCGCGCGCCGTCAGGCCGCCGACGGTGCGATCGCCGATGGTGATGAGGAAGCCCTTGTCGGCGACGGTCGGCAGGCTCATCACCCGCTCGATCGCCTCCGCGAGTTTCGCAGCGCGCAGGTCGAGCATCCTTCCGACCCGCGCCGGCCGTGTCGCGACGCGGTGCATGCGCGGCGGCTTGCCGAGCAGCACGTTCATCGGCATGTCGATCGGGGTGCCGCCGAGCAGACGATCCGTCAACCGCAGCTGCGGCTCGGCGGTGGCGGTGCCCAGGACGGCGAACGGGCAGCGCTCGCGCGCGCAGATGGCGCGGAAACGCTCCAGCTCACCGGGGCCGATCGCCAGCACGTAACGCTCCTGCGCCTCGTTGCACCAGATGGCCAGCGGCGACATCCCCGGCTCATCGTTGGGGATCTCGCGCAGCTCGAGCAGCCCCCCGCGGTCGGCGCCGTGCAGCAGCTCCGGCACGGCGTTGGACAGACCGCCGGCGCCCACGTCGTGGATGGAGAGTATCGGATTAGCGTCGCCCAGCGCGACGCAGGCGTCGATCACCTCCTGGCAGCGGCGCTCCATCTCGGCGTTGTCGCGCTGTACCGAGGCGAAGTCGAGGTGCTCCTGGCCGGCGCCGCTCGCCACCGAGGAGGCCGCGCCGCCGCCCAGGCCGATCTGCATCGCCGGGCCGCCGAGCACGACCACGAGCGCGCCGGGCGGGATGTCGCGCTTCTCGATGTGGCCCGCGCGGATGTTGCCCACTCCGCCGGCGATCATGATCGGCTTGTGATAGCCGCGCACCTCCTCGCCGAGACGCTGTTCGTAGGTGCGGAAGTAGCCGCCGAGCGCCGGCCTGCCGAACTCGTTGTTGAAGGCCGCCGCGCCGATCGGGCCCTCGATCATGATCGACAGCGCCGAGGCCATGCGCGCCGGCCTGCCGTGCTCGCGCTCCCAGGGCTGTGGCAGCCCGGGGATGCACAGGTTCGAGACCGAGAAGCCGGTCAGGCCCGCCTTAGGCCTTGCGCCGATGCCGGTCGCGCCCTCGTCGCGGATCTCCCCCCCGGCGCCGGTGGCCGCGCCCGGATACGGCGAGATGGCGGTCGGATGGTTGTGGGTCTCGACCTTCATGACGATGTGCACGTCCTCGGCATGATGGCGGTACTCACCGCTGGCGGGATCGCGCAGCCAGCGGTGGCCGGCATAGCCGCGCGCGACGGCGGCGTTGTCCTTGTAGGCCACCAGCACCCTGCCCGGATTGAGCTCGTGGGTATTGCGGATCATCTGGAACAGCGAGTGCCGCTGCTCCTCGCCGTCGACGGTCCAGCCGGCATTGAAGATCTTGTGCCGGCAGTGCTCGGAGTTGGCCTGCGCGAACATCATCAGCTCGACGTCCGTCGGATTGCGCCGCATCGCGGTGAAGCTCTGGTGCAGGTAGTCGATCTCCTCCCCGGAAAGCGCCAGCCCCAGCTCGCGGTTGGCCTCGAGCAGGGCACCGCGCCCGGCGGCGAGCACGTCCACGTGCGCGAGCGGGGCCGGGGCGGCGTGCGCGAACAGCCGCACGGCCTCGCCGGGGTCCGTGAACACCGACTCCGTCATCGGGTCGTGCAGGACGCGCTGCAGACCCGCGAGGACCGCGGCATCGAGTGCGTCGGCCGCTTCGATCTGCAACCGCCAGCGCGTGCCCCGCTCCAGGCGTCTTATCTTGGACAGGCCGCAGTTGCGGGCGATGTCCGTCGCCTTGCTCGACCATGGCGAGACCGTGCCGAAGCGCGGCGCGGTGTGGATGCTGAGCGCGGGATCGCTTTCGGCATCGGCCGCCGGGGAGCCATAATTCAGCAGGGTATCGAGCCGCGCGCGCTCCTCGGCATCCAGCTCCTCCGCGACGTCGACGAAGTGCACGTAGCGCGCGCTCAGCCCGCGCACCCCCGGGTGCACGACGCGCAGCTCGTTCAGGCGCTTGGCGAGGCGAAATTCGGAGAGTGCGGAGGGGCCGTTCAGGACGAGCATGACGGGCGAGTCGGCGGCTGCGGTGCTGTCGGAAAAAGAGCGCGTGATCATACTGGAAACGGACGCGGATTGGGGCTGGCCGGACATCGCGATCGGCGGCCATCGCGCCGGGGAGGGTTTGCATGACTGATCTGAGGACACTGGCGCTGGCGGCGGGATTGCTGGCGTGCCCCACGCTCGTCGATGCGTGCTGCGGCCTGTACGTCGCCAAGACCGAGGCAAGCCCTTACGACCGCGGTGCCCGCGTCGTGCTGGCCCGCGACGGCGAGCGCACGGTCATGACCATCGTCAACGATTACGCGGGCGAGCCGACCGAGTTCGCCATGCTGGTGCCGGTCCCCGCCGTGCTGGAGCGCGACCAGGTCCATCTCGGGGAGAACGCGCCCCTCGATCACCTCGATGCCTACACCGCTGCGCGCCTCCACGAGCAGTTCGATCCGGATCCCTGCCAGATGATACAGAGCGAAGCCGCAGCTCGGGCCAAAGTCGCCGAGGCCGTGCCGGGCGAGCGGCGCGAGCGGACGCGGGGGGTGCGTATCGAGTCGCGATCCGCGATCGGTGAATACGAGATCGTCATGCCCTCCGCGGCGCAGGGCGCCGCGCCGGCCGCGTGGCTCGAGGAGGAGGGCTACGCGTTGAGCGAGGACGCGGCGTCCATGCTGGCGAGCTATGTCCGGCGGGGCATGTCCTTCTTCCTGGTGAAGACGACGCTGCGCGAACGCACCGGTGCCGGCTACGATACGCTCCGGCCGCTGCAGGTCGCCTTCGAGTCGGCGGAGCTATCGCTGCCGATCCGGCTGGATGTGCCAAACGCCGAGGGACCCCGGGACCTGGTCCTCTACACATTGACGCGCGCGGGACGCGTGGAGGCCGCCAATTACCCGACGGTGAGGATGCCGACGGACGTCGAGGTCCCCGCCTTCGTCATGGACGACCCGGAGCGGTTCTACGCGGCGGTCGCGGACGCGCAGGTCGCGCGCTCGGTCGCGGACACCGTCTTTCTCGAGTATGCCGGAGACCTCAACGCCTGCGATCCCTGCACCGCGGATCCGCCCACCGATGAGGAGCTGCGCGCGCTGGGCGTGTTCTGGGAGCTGCGCGAAACGGAGCCGCAGGGCGTGTTCAGCCCGGACCATCCCGAGCGATCCATCGCCCTGCCGCGCGCCCGCAACGTGTTCGTGACCCGGCTGCGGCTGCGCCAGGGCGACGGTGCGTTTCCGGCGGATCTGGTCCTGCGCGAGACGGCGGACCGCGCATCGTTCCAGAGCCGCTACCTGCTACGGCACGCCTGGGAGGGCACGGCGGCCTGCGAGGCGGCGCGTATCTACCAGGCCGGCCTGCCGGCGCGCAGCGAACGGCTGGCGCAGGCGCTGGCCGGGCTGACCGGCGAGGAGGTCGACCCGATCCGCGCGAGGATGGGACTCGAGGTTCCCGAGCCGCCGCCGCCTTCTGCGGAGAGATGGTGGGGCAGGATCTGGAAGGATTAGTGGCCGGAGCGCGTCTCGCCTATCATCTGCCGCCGCACCGCGCCGGCCCGCATGCCGGCCGCGGACACCCGCACGCATACCCGGAGACATCGCATGATCGAGCTGCTGACCGACCCGCAGGCCTGGATCGCCTTCTTCACGCTCACGGCGCTGGAGCTCGTCCTCGGCATCGACAACGTCATCTTCATATCGATACTCGTGGACAAGCTGCCCCAGGCGCAGCGGACGATGGCGCGCCGCATCGGCCTGCTGCTGGCGATGTTCATGCGGCTGGGACTGCTGATGCTGCTCGCCTGGATCTCCGGCCTCACCGTCATCGTGTTCGCCGGCTTCGGCAACGAGTTCAGCGGCCGCGACCTCATCCTGCTGTTCGGCGGGATATTCCTGGTCTGGAAGAGCACCAAGGAGATCCATCAGCTGCTGGAAGGCGAGGAGGGGCGTGAATCCAGCGCCGTGAAGGCGACGTTCACGGCGATCATTCTTCAGATCATCATCATCGACATCATCTTCTCCCTGGACTCCATCATCACCGCGGTCGGGATGGTCGACGAGGTGGAGGTGATGATGGCCGCCGTGATCGTTTCCGTGGCGCTGATGATGGTCTTTTCCGGCCCGATCGCCGAGGTCGTGTCGCGTCATCCCACCATCAAGATGCTGGCGCTGTCGTTCCTGATGGTGGTGGGCGTCCTGCTCGTCGCCGAGGGCTTCGGCCACCACGTGCCCAAGGGCTACATCTACTTCGCGATGGCGTTCTCGGTGGCGGTGGAGGCGCTCAACATCCGCGTGCGCAGGCGGGCCGCCGTGCCCGTGCACCTGCACGAGCCGTACACGGCGAAGTAGTGAGGCGCGCCGGCACCGCGCGAGATAGCAGAGGGGGAGTCCAGCCCGGCGTGCACCGTTACGGGTGGTCGGGCGAGCCGTCGCGGAAGATCCCGGCGATCTCACGCAGGTCCGCGACGACCGCTGTCGGCCGGAACTCCCACGGGTCGAACGGCGAGTGCGCGGCGCGTCGCACCCAGACCGCGTTCATACCGGCCGCGACGGCGCCGATGACGTCGAACGGATTGCCGGAGACGAGCCAGACCTCGTCCTCGCCCGCGCCGGCGCGGTGCCTGAAGTATCGATAGGCCTCGGGGTCGGGCTTGTAGGTGCATATGTCCATGAGACTCACCACTCCGTCGAACCGCTCGCGCAGGCCGGCGTGCCGCAGCAGAGCTTCGACATCCTCGGTGCGGCCGTTGGAAAAGGCGAAGATCCGCAGTCCCTTGCCCCGCAAGGTCTCGAGGGCCGGCGCACTGTCCGGGAACGCGGGCAGCTGCCGGTACTGCTGCAGCAGGTCGTCCCTGACCGCCGCATCGAGCGTGATGCCGAACGCCGCGGCGCTGTAGTCGAGCGACTGCGCCACGCATGCGGCGAAGTCGACGTAGGTCCGCATCAGCGCGCGCCGGAAGGTGTATTCGAGCTGCTTCTCACGCCAGCGCGCCGCGAACTGCGCGGCACGCTCGCCGAGGATGGGGCGCAGCCGATCGGTCACGCCGGCGGTGTCGAGCAGCGTGCCGTAGATGTCGAAGGCGATCGTGACGGTCACGCGCGCATGCTAACACCGTGCCTCGCCGGGGATCCGCGCCGCTCGCCGCGCGCATGCGTGGCCGCAGCGCCGCTGAGCCCGGGAGCAGACGCCGGGCCGCGTCGGCGCTCTCAGTTCTCCTGCGCGAACAGCGCCGTCCAGAAGATCTCGCAGCCGCCGCCGTGGCGGGTGGCCAGCGCGACGCCGATGTCGTCGGCCTCGGCGGACAGCATGTTCTCGCGGTGTCCGTCGCTGCCCATCCAGCTGGCAACGATGCGTTGCGGCGTGTCCTGTCCGCAGCCGATGTTCTCGGCCACGTAACGCCAGCGATAACCCTCGCGCGCGGCGCGATCGTCGGGTCCGCTCCCGTCGGAACCCCGGTGGGCGAAGAAATCGCCGCCCGCCATGTCGATGCTGTGGTTCGCGGCCGCGTCCGTCAGGCGCGGATCGGGGTTCAGCGGCGGCAGGCCCGCTTGCGCGCGTTCACCGTTGATGAGGTCGATGACCTCCTGTTCGACGGGCGCGATCGCAAGGGGCCGGGTCGCGTGTGACTCGACTGCCGGGCTGCGGGCACCGTCGTGCTCCGCCCGGGCGTGGGGACTGGCGATGATCACCGCGAGCGAGGCGGCGCAGGCGAGTGCCGGGAAGCCGGCGCGCGTGCCGCGTGCGCGCGGGCTCAGCGGACCTCCTCGACCTTCACCCATATGCCGCGCGTCTCCCCGCCGCGCTGGCGGGTGCTGGTGAGGTTGACGTTGTCGGCGCGCTCGAAGTCCTCGTTGGACCCGCCGACGCGGATCCACTCCCCCAGCCGCCCGCTCACCTGCGTCTGGGCCTGCTGCCGGTCGATGGTGTACTCGCCGCGCTTGTCGAAGCGATCCAGCTGCGGGGCGATGTCGAGGGTGACCTGGCTGCCGCTCACGCGCGGTACCACGTAGAAACCGCGATTGGCGTCCTGGTACTGGATGCTGTCCTGCACGCTCGTGCCGCCGGGCCCGACGTAGACGTCGCGCGTCGGCACCGGCAGCGATTCGCCGGTCTGGATCCAGGCGGGCTGCCCCTCCAGCGCGGTCACGAAGTGCGAGTTGTAGCTGTCGGAGCTGCCGCGCGTGCTGTAGGTGCGGTACTGCACGCTGCCGTCCTCGTTGCCGATCCCGACGGTGGCGCCGCCGCGTCCGGCGTCGGGAATGCGGGCCCGCACGTCGCCGACTCGGCCGGTGGCGGAGATCGCGTCCTGGCGAGCCTCGAGGCTGTCGGCCACGTCCTGGCGCACCGTGATGCGCAACTGGCGCGGCGTCCGGTCGATGCTCGCGAGCACGCCCTTGAGCTGTTCGATGTTCTCGGGCGTGGACTTGATGATGAGCTGGTTGTTCATGCCGGTGACGGTTCCGCCCGGCGTCACCAGCGGTTCGAGCACGGGCACGACGTCGCTGACCAGCGCGTGCCGCAGCGGGATCACCTCCATGACCATCTCCTCCTGCGCCTGCGCGCAGGCGCTCGCCGCCAGGAGCAGCGCGGTCAGCAGCGCGCGCAGCCGCCTCACAGGCTTAGCCTCCGGAAGTTCTGGTCGATGAGCCCGTGGTCCCACAGTCCGTCGAAGCGCCGCGCGAGCTCGCGGACGTAGGCGCGCTCGTTGAAATGGGCGATGCCTTCGTAGCGGTCCGAGAGCCTGCGATGGATATAGCCGGCGTCGTCCGCGATCAGCATGGCCTCGTTGAAATCGCTATCCTCGATGCCCGGCACACGCACGTGTATGTAGGTGGGCAGCTCGTGGGCCAGCAGCAGCAGCTGGTGGCCGCGCGTGTACAGCTGCTCGGGCTGCAGCACCAGCAGGCGTATGCGCGCAAAGCGGCTGCTGAGGGCCAGCGCCTTCACGGCGTTGGCGAACTCGACGTTGTCGAACACGTGCGGGTCCAGCGCCCGCCCGCAGATGTCGAGGGTGCGCCGGCACTGCAGGGCGAGCGCGGTGCCGATTGCGCGCACCTCCTCGCTGCTGCCGCAGGACAGTCTCTCGCCGGCCTTGCCCAGCGATTGCGTGGTCAGATCCATAGGCCCTCCCCATCGCGGCCCGCCGTGGCGGCGGCGCGGGCAGCATGATCGCACACGCCGGTCGCGCTCACGGGAAACGCAGATACCCTTTGTTATGCAATTCACAGAGCAATCGCACGAATCCGGGACGCTGCCGTTCCCGCGCCAGCTCCGCGTACGGGAAGTGCCGCCGGCCGCTGAGCAGCGCGCCGGCGAACGCCAGCGGCCGCGGCAGCGCGAACGCCTGCCCGTCGGCGTACAGCGTGCAGGCGCGGCCTTGCGCGATGTGTGCGAATCGGCAGCGGTCATCGCGCAGCAGTGTGCCGCGCCGGGCCCAACGGGCGCTGAACTGCTCCGGCGTGAGCGGGCGTCGCGGCGGTTCGGCGCGGCGCCACGGTCCGCTCTCGGTGAGGTGGCGTCCCAGCCAGTCGTCCAGGCCCGGCTCCCCGCGCGCCAGGGCGCGGACCATGCGGCGGACGCGCCGGCGCGCCTCGGCGCCGATCTCCCCGGCGGCCGACTGCAGGCGCAGGTCCGGATCCTCATAGCGTGCCTCGGGATCGAGCGTACCGGCGACGTGGTCCGCGTAGGCGGTGACGAGGTCCCGCTGTGAGGGTGCGCGGAAGCCTATCGAGTAGGTCATGCAGCTGCCCTCGGCGACGCCGTAGTGCGCCACGCCCGGCGGCAGGTACAGCATGTCCCCCGGCTCGAGCAGCCACTCCTGGCTGGCGTGAAAGTCCCCGAGGATCCGCAGATCGAGTCCGGGCACGAAGTCCTCGGCGGTGTGGCGGCGATCGCTCAGCTTCCAGCGCCGCCGGCCCTCGGCCTGCAGCAGGAAGACGTCGTAGCTGTCCACGTGCGGGCCGACGCTGCCGTGATCGGCGGCGTAGGAGATCATCAGGTCGTCCACGCGCCAGGCCGGGATGAAGTCGAAATGCTCGAGCAGATCGCAGGCTTCCCGCACGGTCTTGTCGACATCGGTGACCAGCAGGGTCCAGTGAGTCCGCGGCAGCCGGCGGAAATCCGAAGGCGAGAGCGGACCGTGGATCACCTGCCATGGCCGGGTCCCGCCTCTCTCGATGACGAGGCGGGAATTGACGTCCTCCTCGCAGGCCAGGCCCGCGAGTTCCTCGGGCGAGAGCAGGGGGCGGAGATCGGGCATGGCCCGTCGGACCAGCAGGGGCTTTTTCTGCCAGTGCCGGCGCAGGAAGGTATCGATGCGCAGCCCGCCCAGCAACGAGGCCGGACGTGGCAATGGGTCGCGCCGCCGGCGCGGGACGCCGGGCGCGACCGCGGCCGCTGCAGGGCGTGACGCGGGCCTGCGCGCGGCCATCTACGGGCCGCTGACGGCGAGCGCCTGCGCCGCGGCGTTGCCGATGTAGCTCGCGGGCGTCATCGACTTCAGGCGCTGCTTCTCCGTCTCGGGAAGATCCTGGGCGTCGATGAACGCATGCAGCGCCGCCTGATCGACGCGCCGGCCGCGGGTCAGCGCCTTCAACTGCTCGTAAGGGGCCTGCAGGCCGTAACGACGCATGACCGTCTGGACGGGTTCGGCGAGCACCTCCCAGGCCTCGGCGAGATCCTGCGCGATCGCCGCATGATTGACATCGAGGCGAGACAGGCCGCGCATCACCGACTGATAGGCGATGAGCGAATGGCCGAGGCAGCTGCCGACGTTGCGAAGCACGGTGGAATCGGTGAGGTCCCGCTGCCAGCGCGAGATCGGCAGCTTCGAGCCCAGGTGCTCGAGCAGGGCGTTGCCGACGCCGAGATTGCCCTCGGCGTTCTCGAAGTCGATGGGATTGATCTTGTGCGGCATCGTCGATGAGCCCACCTCGCCGGCGACCGCCTTCTGCGTGAAATAGCCGAGCGAGATGTAACCCCAGAGGTCGCGGCACAGATCGATGAGGACAGCGTTGAAACGGGCGACGACGGCGAAGTACTCGGCCATGAAGTCGTGCGGCTCGATCTGCGTGGTGCACGGATTCCAGGTGAGGCCCAGGTCCTCGACGAAGGCGCGCGCGATCGCCGGCCAGTCGGCATCCGGATACGCCGCGAGGTGGGCGTTGAAGTTGCCGACCGCGCCGTTGATCTTGCCGAGCAGCGGCAGCTCGGCGAGCTGCGCGCGCTGGCGCTTGAGGCGGTGCGCGAACACAGCGATCTCCTTGCCGAGCGTGGTCGGCGAGGCCGGCTGCCCGTGGGTGCGCGCCAGCATTGCCACGGCGGCGTGCTCCCGCGCCAGGGCCTCGAGGGCGCGTGCGATCTCGTCCATGTGCGGCAACAGCACCTGCGCCCGCGCCTCCCGCAGCATCAGCGCGTAGGCGAGATTGTTGATGTCCTCCGAGGTGCAGGCGAAATGCACGAACTCGGCGACGGACTCCAGCTCGCGGTTGCCGGCGACCTTCTCCTTGAGGAAATACTCCACGGCCTTGACGTCGTGGTTGGTGGTTGCCTCGATGTTCTTCACCCGTTGCGCGTCGCGCAGGTCGAAATTGATGGCGATCGCATCGAGCGCATGCGCCGCCTCGCGGCTGAGCGGGGCGATCCCGGTGATCTCCGGACTGCCCGCCAGCGCCTTTAGCCAGCGCACCTCGACGTGGGTGCGATGGCGGATGAGACCGTACTCGCTGAACACCGCGCGCAGCTCGATGGTCTTCGATGCGTAGCGTCCGTCCAGCGGTGATATCGCGGTGAGGGCTGACAGTTCCATGCGGTGTTCCGTGTGCGGCGGTGATGAGGTCGGCGCGCGGATCATACACCGTCGCCGCGGGGGTTGGCCCGCGCCGCGGCGCGCCCGGCGCGGGCGGTGTCGCCGGCCTCAGGGGCAGGGACTCGGGTGGCGCTGGTGTATGCCTTCGATCTCCGCGAGGACGTCCGCGGAGAGCGCGCGATCGATGCTGGCGATGTTGTCGGCCAGTTGTTCGATCCGGCTGGCGCCGATGATGGTGCTGGTCAGAAACGGGCGGCTGTAGACCCAGGCGAGCGCGAGCTGCGCGGGCTCCATCCCGTGGCGGCGGGCGAGCTCCACGTATGCCAGCGTCGCCGCCTCGCCCTCCGGGGTCAGATAGCGCTTGAAGCGATCGAACAAGGTCAGGCGGGCGCCCGCCGGCCGCGCCCCGCCGGCGTACTTGCCGCTGAGCACGCCGAAGCCGAGCGGGGAGTACGCGAGCAGGCCGACCTGCTCGCGATGCGCGATCTCCGCAAGCCCGATCTCGAAGGTGCGGTTGAGCAGGCTGTAGGGGTTCTGTATCGAGGCGATGCGCGGCAGGCCGAGACGCTCGCCGGCGGCCAGCGCCTTCATGACGCCCCAGGGCGTCTCGTTGCAGACTCCGACGTGGCGGATCTTGCCGATGCGCACGAAATCGCGCAGCACGCACAGGGTCTCCTCGATCGGCACCGCCTCCCCGTCGTCCCCGGGCGTGTAGCCGAGCTTGCCGAAGTAGTTGGTGTCGCGGTCCGGCCAGTGCAGCTGGTAGAGATCGATGTAGTCGGTCTTCAGCCGCTTCAGGCTGCAGTCGACGGCCTTCTGGATGTTGGCCCGGTCCAGGCGCAGCCTGCTGCCGCGTATCCATGGCACCCAGTCGGCGCGGCCGCAGACCTTGGTCGCGAGCACGACCCGCTCGCGATTCCTGCGCGCCCGGAGCCAGCGACCGATGATCTCCTCGGTGCGGCCGTAGGTCTCGGCGCGCGCGGGCACCGGGTACAGCTCGGCGGTGTCGATGAGATTGACGCCCTGGGCACAGGCGTAGTCCAGCTGCGCGTGCGCCTCGGCCTCGGTGTTCTGCTCGCCCCAGTTCATGGTGCCAAGCGCTATCCGGCTCACCTGCAGATCGGTGCCGCCCAGCCGCGCGAATTTCATCCGTTCCTCCCTAACCCGTAGCGCCGGTTCGCAGTTAATATGCCCGCGTGTCCGAGAGCCTCCTCAACGCCTTCATCCTGCTGTTCGTGGTCATCGACCCCATCGGGGTGGCGTCGCTGTTCTGCGCCATCACCCGGGGCTACTCGGCGCGCGCGGCCCGCGCCGCCGCGGTGCGCGGCGTGGCGGTGGCCTTCCTCCTCGTGCTGGCCTTCGTCCTGGGCGGCAGTCTGCTGCTGAGGTACCTCGGCGTGAGCATGCCCGCGTTCACCGTGGCCGGCGGCATCCTGCTGTTCCTGCTGGCGGTCGACATGGTGCTCGTGCGCCAGTCCGGCCTGCGCACGGCCACGGCCAGCGAGCAGGAGGAGGCCGAGCACCGCACCGACATCAGCGTCTTCCCGCTTGCCATACCGATGATCGCCGGGCCGGGCACCCTGACGACGGTGCTGCTGCTGACGGGCGATCGCGGCTGGTCGCGGCAGGCCCTGGAGGTGATGCTCGCGGTGGTCCTCGTCCTCGCCATCACGCTCGCCATGCTGCTGGCCGCCCGCCTCATACAGCGGGTACTCGGCGAGACGGGGGTCAACGTCATCGTCCGCGTCTTCGGCATACTGCTCGCGGCGCTCGCGGTACAATACGTCAGCAACGGGATTCATCAGCTCGCCACGGCTCCCTGAGACCGACACCCTGAAACGACTGGCGCCCGTGCATGCGCGCCGCGCGACCACATCATGGAACTGACCATTACGCGCCCCGATGACTGGCACGTGCACCTGCGCGATGGCGCCGCGCTGTCGGCGGTCGCGCCCGACACCGCTCGCCAGTTCGCCCGCGCCATCGTCATGCCCAACCTGAAGCCCCCGGTCGTGAGCGTAGAGCAGGCGCGGGCCTACCGCGAACGCGTGCTGGCCGCGCTGCCGGCGGGGTCGGATTTCCAGCCCCTGATGACGCTGTATCTCACCGACAACACCGCGCCGGCCGAGATCGGGCGCGCCCGCGACAGCGGCATCGTGCACGCGGTGAAATATTATCCGGCCGGCGCAACCACGAATTCTGATTCGGGCGTCACGGATGTGACACGCGTGTACCGCGTGATCGACGCCATGCAGCGCCTCGGGCTGCCGCTGCTGGTGCACGGAGAGGTCACCGACCCTTTCGTCGACGTCTTCGACCGGGAGATGGTCTTCATCGAACACGTGCTCGCGCCGCTGCTGGAACGGTTTCCGGATCTGAAGCTCGTATTCGAACACGTCACGACCGCCGACGCGGTGGAGTTCGTGCTGTCGCAGCCGGCGAATGTCGGCGCCACCATCACGGCCCATCATCTTGCCGCTGAACTGGAACGCGATGTTCGAGGGCGGCATCCGGCCGCACCACTACTGCCTTCCGGTCCTCAAGCGCGAGGACCACCGCCAGGCCCTGCTGCGGGCGGCGACCGGCGGCAGCCCCAAGTTCTTCCTCGGGACCGATGCGCGCCGCACGCGCGTCACACCAAGGAGGCCGCCCAGGCTGCGCCGGCTCGTACACCGCGCACAACGCGCTGGAACTGTATGCCGAGGCCTTCGAGCAGGCCGACGCGCTCGACAAGCTGGAGGGCTTCGCGAGCTTCCACGGCGCGGACTTCTACGGCCTGCCGCGCAACTCCGGTACCGTGACCCTCATCAGGCGCCGGCAGCCGGTGCCGGAGGCCTTGCCATTCGGCGATCACACCCTGGTGCCATGCCGGGCCGGCGGGGAGTGCACGTGGACGTTCCGGCCGACATCGTAGAGAAGTTCGCGCCCAAGAGCCTGCTCGCGAAGCGCTTCCGCGGCTTCCTGCCGGTGGTGGTGGACGTGGAGACCGGCGGCTTCAATGCCCAGACCGACGCGCTGCTCGAGATCGCCGCGGTCACCCTGCGTGTGGCCGAGGGCGGCAGGTGGGAGCGCGGTGAATCCATACACCGGCACGTCCAGCCCTTTGCCGGCGCCAACATCGAGAAGGCCGCGCTCGAGTTCACGGGCATCGATCCCTACCATCCGTTTCGCAACGCCGTGCCGGAACGGCAGGCGCTCGAGGACATCTTCAAGGCCGTGCGCAAGCTGGTCGTCGAGCACGGGTGCAGCCGCGCCATCCTGGTCGGGCACAACGCCTTCTTCGATCTCGGCTTCGTCAGGGCGGCCGCGGAACGCTGCGGCATCAAGCGCAATCCGTTCCACTCCTTCAGCACCTTCGACACCGCCGCGCTGTCCGCGCTCGCCTATGGCCAGACGGTCCTGGCGCGGGCGGCGGAGGCCGCGGGACTGAAATGGAAGGCGAGCGAGGCGCACTCGGCGCTGTACGACGCCGAGATCACCGCCGATCTGTTCTGCGCGATCGTCAACCGCTGGGACGAGATGGCGCGCGCCGCGGGCGCCCCGGACTGAGGACGCCGGCCCAGGGAGTCGAGGTCGGCACTCGCCCGCGGGCCGTGCGGCCCTCACCGCGCGGCGAGCCGGTCGTGCCACTGGCGTGCGCGCTGGGCGAGATCGATCTCGTCCAGCGTGAGCAGCGCGCGGGCGCGCAACACCGGGCGGCCGGCGACCCACACGTCCGTGACCTGGTGGCGGCCGGTCGCGTAGACCAGGTGCGAGACGGGGTTGTAGACCGGCTGGGTGGTGATGCCGCCTAAGTCGACCGCCACCAGGTCGGCGGCCTTGCCCGGCACGAGCGACCCCAGCAGTTCCTCCAGCCCCAGCGCGCGCGCCCCGTTCAACGTCGCCATGCGCAGCGCCGCGGCGGCGGGCACGGCGCTCGCGTCGCCGGCCACCGCCTTGGCGAGCAGGGCGGCGCTGCGCATCTCGCCGAACATGTCGAGATCGTTGTTGCTGGCCGCCCCGTCGGTACCCAGCGCCACGTTCACGCCGGCGGCGGTCAAACGGGCGACCGGGCAGAAGCCGCTGGCGAGCTTCATGTTGGACTCCGGGCAATGCAGGACGTGCACGCCCTGCGCGGCCAGCATGGCGATCTCGTGCTGCTCGAGCTGCGTCATGTGCACGGCCATCAGCTGCGGCGACAGCAGGCCGAGGCGCTCCAGGCGCGTGAGCGGGCGCGCGCCGATCTTTGCGACCGATTCGCGCACCTCCGCCTCGGTCTCGTGCACGTGCATGTGCACCGGCACGTTCAGTTCGGCGGCATAGGTCACGATGCGGCCGAGCGCCTCGTCCGCGACGGTGTAGGGCGCGTGCGGCGCCAGCGCCGTGCGCACCAGCGGGTGATCCCGGTAGTGATCGTGGAAGTCGATGCCCTTGCGCAGGTAGTCGTCGCTGTCGCTGGCATAGGCCGACGGGAACTCGATGACGATCATGCCGACCACCGCCCGCATGCCGGCCGTGACCGCGGCCCTCGCCACGTCGTCGGGGAAGAAGAACATGTCCCCGAAGCAGGTGGTGCCGCCCGCCAGCATCTCGGCGGCGGCGAGCAGCGTGCCGTCGCGCACGAACTCCGGACTCACCCATTTCTGCTCGGCCGGCCAGATGTAGTCCTGCAGCCACTGCATGAGCGGCAGGTCGTCGGCGTAGCCGCGCATCAGCGACATGGCCGCGTGCGTGTGGGCGTTGACGAGCCCGGGGATGAGCGCGTGGCGATCGCAGGCGACCACCTCGCGGGCGGCGTACTGGCGCAGCGCTGCCGCCGCCGGCAGGACCGCGACGATGCGCCCGGCGTCCACGACCACGGCGTGGTGCTCGAGCACCGCGCCCTCGGGCTCCACCGGAACGACCCAGCGGCCGGTCACGATCAGATCGACGGTCTGCGCGGACATGGCGCCAGTGTACATGCCCCGGCGGCCCGGTTGTCATCGTCGCCGCGAGCGCCGATGATGCCGCAGCCGACGAGGGCCCGACGCCATGACCACTCACCTCCCCGAATCGTTTCGCGCCGTCGACTGGAAGGACGACGCGCTGGTGCTGCTGGATCAGCGCGAGCTGCCGCGGCGGGCGATCTACCGCAGCTACACCGACGCGGGAGATGTCGCTGCCGCCATCCGATCCATGGTGGTGCGCGGCGCGCCCGCCATCGGCATCGCCGCGGCCTATGGCTACGTGCTGGCGGCGCGCGCCGCCTACGAGACGGACCGGACGCGTTGGCGTTCGCATCTGCGCCCGCGGATCGAGCGCCTCGCGGCGTCACGGCCGACCGCGGTGAATCTCGCCTGGGCCCTGGCCCGCATGGACCGGGCGGCGGAGCGCGTCGAAGGACCGCCCGAGGCGGCGCTGCTCGCCGAGGCGATCGCGATCCACGAGGAGGACGTCGCCGCCAACCGTCGCATGGGCGAGATCGGGGCCGGGTACATCGACTCCGGCGCCGTGGTGCTGACGCATTGCAACGCGGGGGCGCTGGCCACCGGCGGATACGGCACGGCGCTGGGGGTGGTACGCACCGCCCGTGCGCGCGGTTCGATCGCGGCGGTGTATGTGGATGAAACGCGGCCCTGGCTGCAGGGCGCGCGCCTGACGGCCTGGGAGCTGGCGCGCGACGGCATCCCGGTGACGCTGATCGCCGACGCCGCAGCGGCGCATCTGATGAAGACCCGCGGGGTGGACTGGGTCATCGTCGGCGCCGATCGGATCGCCGCCAACGGCGACGTCGCCAACAAGATCGGCACCTATCAACTGGCGCTGGCCGCGCGCGCGCACGGCACCCGGGTCATGGTGGTGGCGCCGAGCTCGACCTTCGACGCCGGCGTCGCCGACGGCGCGGCCATACCGATCGAGCTGCGCGGGGAGGAGGAATTGCTCGATGCCGGCGGTCAACGCCTCGCGCCGCCCGGCGTGTCGGCGTGGAACCCGGTCTTCGACGTCACTCCGGCGGGGCTGATCGACGTCATCGTCACCGAGCGCGGCGCCATCGAGCGGCCCGACGTCGGCGGTGTGAGGCGGGTGCTCGCCCTCTGACGCGGTTTCCCCCCGCGCGGATCAGCTGGATTCCCTCGCGTGGTGACTCTCCACGGTCGTGACGATCACCGTGCGCCCGCGCCGATCCATTTCGTTCCTCGCCGATGCGCGCGCCGCCCGGGCAGGCGCGGGCATGCCTGGTGCCGGGTGCGGCGGAGGCTGCGCACGTGATACACTCGCACGACTGAAAAACAGCCCGTGCACGCATCAGAAGGCTGCTGTTTGAACATACCGCGCGTCGGTATCCCCGATCGTTTTTGAAGCTGGTTTGCTGATGGTCGATTTCGCCAAGGAACTGTTCCCGGTCAACATCGAAGACGAGATGCGGCAGTCCTATCTGGACTATGCCATGAGCGTCATCGTCGGTCGCGCGCTGCCGGACGTGCGCGACGGCCTGAAGCCGGTGCACAGGCGCGTGCTCTACGCCATGCACGAGACCAACAACGTCTGGAACCGTCCCTACGTGAAGTGCGCGCGCGTGGTCGGCGAGGTGATGGGCAAGTATCACCCGCACGGCGACACGGCGATCTACGACACGCTGGTGCGCATGGCGCAGGATTTCTCGCTGCGCTACACGCTCATCGACGGCCAGGGCAATTTCGGCTCGGTCGACGGCGATTCGCCGGCGGCGATGCGCTACACCGAGTGCCGCCTGGACCGCATCGCCTCGGAGCTCACCGCCGACATCGACAAGGAGACCGTCGAGTTCGTCCCCAACTACGACGGCAAGGAGCAGGAGCCGGCGATATTGCCGGCGCGCATCCCGAACCTGCTCGTCAACGGCTCCACCGGCATCGCCGTCGGCATGGCCACGAACATACCGCCGCACAACCTGCGCGAGGTGATCGACGCCTGCATCGCCATGGTCGACGATCCGGACATCGACATCGACGCGCTGATGCAGATCGTCCCGGGCCCCGATTTCCCGACCGCCGGGATCATCAGCGGCGTGGGCGGCATCCGCGAGGCCTACCGGACCGGCCGCGGGCGGCTGTACGTGCGGGCGCGCACCCACACGGAGGGCGAGGAGGACAGGCAGAAAATCGTCGTCACCGAGCTGCCCTACCAGGTCAACAAGGCCCGGCTGCTGGAGAAGATCGCCGAGCTCGCCAAGGACAAGCGCATCGAGGGGATCAAGGATCTGCGCGACGAATCCGACAAGGAAGGCATGCGCATGGTCATCGAGCTGAAGCGCGGCGAGGTGCCCGAGGTCGTCCTCAACAACCTGTACAAGCACACGCAGATGCAGGAGGTCTACGGCATCAACTGCGTGGCGCTGGTCGGCGGCCAGCCGCGCACGCTCAACCTGCGGCAGCTGCTCGACGCGTTCCTGCGCCACCGGCGCGAGGTGGTGACGCGGCGCACCGTCTTCGATCTGCGCAAGGCGCGCGAACGCGCCCACAAGCTGGAGGGCCTCGCGGTCGCGCTCGCCAACGTCGACCCGGTGATCGAGCTCATCAAGACCTCCGCCAATCCCGCCGAGGCCAGGGATCGGCTGCTCGCCACGACCTGGCCGCCCGGCATCGTCGTGCAGATGCTGGAGCGGGCCGGTGCGAGGTCCTCGCGCCCCGACGGCCTGCCAGAGGGGCTCGGACTGACGCCGCAGGGATACAGGCTCTCGGAGGTGCAGGCGCAGGAGATCCTCGATCTGAAGCTGCAGCGCCTGACCGGGCTGGAGAAGGAGAAGATCATGGGCGAGTACGAGGAGGTGCTCGTCACCATCGCCGATCTGAGCGACATCCTGGCGCGGCCGGAGCGACTGATGCGGGTCATCCGCGACGAGCTCACGGAGATACGCGAGCGCTACGGTGATGATCGCCGCACCGAGATAGTCCAGGATCATCACGACCTGAACGACGAGGATCTGATCACGCCGGAGGACGTGGTGGTGACGCTCTCGCACGCCGGCTACGCCAAGTCCCAGCCGATCGACGTCTACCGCTCGCAGCGGCGCGGCGGCCGCGGCCGCACCGCGGCCACCACGCGCGAGGAGGACTTCGTCGAGAAGCTGTTCATCGCCAACACCCACGACACCGTGCTGTGCTTTTCCACCCGCGGGCGGCTTTACTGGCTGAAGGTGTATCAGTTGCCGCAGGCCGGCCCGCAGGCGCGCGGCAAGCCGCTGGTCAACCTGCTGCCGCTGGTCGATGGAGAACGCATTACGGCGGTGCTGGCGATCAAGGAGTTCTCCGACGATCACTACGTGTTCATGGCCACGCGCCTGGGCATCGTGAAGAAGACCGCGCTGGCCGAGTACTCGCGCCCGCGTCCGAGCGGCATCATCGCCGTGGACCTGCCCGAGGACGACGATCTGGTCGGCGTGGCGCTGACCGACGGCAGGCAGGACGTGATGCTGTTCCGCAACGACGGCAAGGTCATCCGCTTCAACGAGGACGACGTCAGGCCCATGGGACGCGTAGCGCGCGGCGTGCGCGGGATGCGGCTGGAGGAGGGCCAGAACCAGCGCGTGATAGCCCTCATCATCGTCGAACCCGACACGACGATATTGACCGCGACCGCCAACGGCTACGGCAAGCGCACGCCGATCGAGGACTACCCGGTGCAGGGCCGCGGCGGTCAGGGCGTCATTTCCATACAGACCACGGAGCGCAACGGCGAGGTCGTCGGTGCGGTGGCCGTCGCCGCCGAGGACGAGGTGATGCTCATCAGCCAGGGGGGCACGCTGGTGCGCACGCCCGCGGCCGGCATCTCCGAGATGGGCCGCAACACGCAGGGCGTGCGGCTCATCAACCTCGACGACGGCGAGCACCTCATCGGGATCGAACGCATCGTCGAGGCCGGCGGCGAGGAAAACGGCGACGGCGACGGCAATGGCGGCGGGGAGGAAGGCTCCGCCACCGTCCACTGATCGGCGCGATGGCGGCGGGCGCATGAGCACCGGCAAGGAACTCGATCAGATCCGCGCCCGTATCGACGCCATCGATCGGGAGCTGCTCGGCCTCATCAGCCGGCGCGCGGAGCTCGCCTGCCAGGTGGCGCGCGTGAAGACGGCGCAGGGCGCGAAATACTGCTACCGCCCCGAACGCGAGGCGCAGGTCCTGCGCAGCATCATCGAGAACAACCCGGGACCGCTCTCCGACGAGGAGACGGCCAGGCTGTTCCGGGAGATCATGTCCGCCTGCCTGGCGCTGGAGCAGCCGCTGGCCGTGGCCTACCTCGGACCCCAGGGCACCTACACGCAATCCGCGGCGCTCAAGCACTTCGGGCATTCGGTCAACACCCAACCGTACGCCTCGATCGAGGAGGTGTTCCGCGAGGTGGAGTCCGGCGAGTGCCATTACGGGGTCGTGCCGGTGGAAAACTCCATCGAGGGCGTCATCAGCCACACCCTGGATTCCTTCATGCAGTCGCCGCTGCAGATCTGCGGCGAGGTGGAACTGCGCATACGCCACAACCTGCTGAGCCGGGCGCCGTCGCTGGAGGCAGTCGAGCGGGTCTACGCCCACAGCCAGGCGCTGGCGCAGTGCCGTCACTGGCTGGAACACACCCTGCCGAAGGCCGAGCGGGTGGCGGTGTCGAGCAACGCCGAGGCCGCGCGCCGCGCCAGCACCGAGCTCGGGACGACCGCGGCGATCGCCGGCGACGCGGCCGCCGAGTTGTACGGGCTGACGGCGCTGGCCAGCGGCATCGAGGACGATCCGACCAATACCACGCGCTTCCTGGTGATCGGTCACCAGGCCGCGGCGCGCAGCGGCGACGACAAGACCACGGTGCTGTTCTCCACGCCCAACAAGCCCGGGGCGCTGCACCACGTGCTCGGCGCGTTCGCGGAGGTGGGCGTGAGCATGACCCGCATCGAGTCGCGCCCGTCGCGGCGCGGGATGTGGGACTACCTGTTCTTCGTGGATCTGGAGGGCCATGCCGAGGATGCCATCGTGGCCGATGCGCTGCAGCGGTTGCAGGAACGCGCGGCGCTGGTGAAGATCCTGGGCTCGTACCCGCGCGCCGTGCTATAGCGCAGGCGACAGGCGACGCGTATTCGCCGGGCCGGGGGCGAGAGCACGGCGCCGCCCATGGGAATCAGCGACCGCCGCCCCCAATCACGAATGACCGTTCACGAATCACCCATTGCCGGTCACCGGCCTATGAAAGTCTGCGACTACATCCAGCTGGCGGCGCCCGGCATACGGGCGCTGCAGCCCTATCAGCCGGGCAAGCCGATCGAGGAGCTCGAGCGCGAGCTGGGCATCACCGACATCATCAAGCTCGCCTCCAACGAGAACCCGCTCGGCGCGAGCCCGCGCGCGGTGCAGGCCCTGAAGGGGGCGTTGGGGGAATTGCACCGCTATCCCGACGGCGGGGCGTTCGAGCTGAAGCGCGCGCTGGCCGCGAAGCTCGGCGTCGGCATGGACACGATCACCGTGGGCAACGGCTCCAACGACGTGCTCGAGCTCATCGCCCGCGCCTACGTCCGGCCCGGCGCGGAGGTCGTCTTCTCGCAGCACGCCTTCGCGGTCTATCCGCTGGTGACGCAGGCGGTCGGCGGGCGAGCCGTGGTCGTGCCGGCGGCCGCCTACGGGCACGACTTGCAGGCGATGCAGGCGGCCGTCACGCCGCGCACTCGCCTGGTCTTCGTCGCCAATCCCAACAATCCGACCGGCACCTGGTCGCGGCGCGAGGATGTGCACCGCTTTCTTCGCGGCGTGCCGCCCGAGGTCATCGTCGTGCTGGACGAGGCCTATTTCGAGTTCGTCAGGGAGCCGGAGTACCCCGACGGCGTGCAGTGGCTGCGCGATTTTCCCAACCTGGTGGTGACCCGCACCTTCTCCAAGATCCACGGGCTGGCGGCGCTGCGGGTCGGCTACGGCGTGTCGCATCCGCAGATCGCCGACGTGCTCAATCGCGTGCGCCAGCCCTTCAACGTCAACAGCCTCGCCATGACCGCGGCGGTCGCGGCCCTGCAGGACGAGGAGCACGTGCGCGCCAGCGCGGAGCTCAACCAGCGCGGCATGCGGCAGCTGGAATCGGCGTTCCGCGCCGCGGGGCTCGATTACATCCCGTCGGTGGCGAATTTCGTCAGCGTCGAGGTCGGCGACGCGGCGCGGGTCTACGAGGCGCTGTTGCGGGCGGGCGTCATCGTGCGTCCGATCGCCAGTTACGGCATGCCGCGGCATCTGCGCGTGACGGTCGGACTGCAGGCGGAGAACGAACGCTTCCTCGCCGCCCTGGCGGCCGCGCTCGACGCCTTCGGGGCGGGCCGGCCGTGAACCGCGCACCGATGTGCGGCGCCACGCGAGGACGCCCATGAGCGTCGGCCGCCTGACGGTGATCGGTATCGGTCTCATCGGCGGATCGTTCGCGCGCGCCGTGCGCCGCGGCGGCGCGGCCGGGGAGATCGTCGGCTGCAGCACCGACGCCGCCGAGCTGCGCAGCGCGGTCGACCTCGGCGTCATCGACCGTGCCGAGGCGCACCCGGCGGCGGCCGCGCGCGGCGCCGACCTCGTCATGATTGCGACGCCGGTCGGCGCGATGCCGGCGGTGTTCCGCGAGATCGCGGACGTGCTGGGCGAGGAGACGATCCTCAGCGATACCGGCAGCGTCAAGGGCAGCGTGGTCGCCGCGGCGCGCGCGTGTCTCGGCCGTCACTTCCCGCGGTTCGTCGCCGGTCATCCGATCGCCGGCACCGAGCGCAGCGGCGTTGCCGCCTCGCTTCCGGATCTGTACGTCGGCCAGCGGGTCATCCTCACGCCGGAGCCGGAGACGCGCGCCGATGCGATCTCCACGGTGCGCGCACTGTGGGAGGCGGCCGGTGCGCGCGTGGAGCAGATGCCGGCGCGCGAGCACGACGCGATCCTGGCGCACACCAGTCACCTGCCGCACATGGTGGCATACGCGCTCGTGAACTGCCTGGGCGGCGCGGAACCGGCCTCGGAGCTGCTGCGCTTCGCCGCCGGCGGCTTCCGCGACCTCACCCGCATCGCCTCCAGCCATCCGGTGATGTGGCGCGACATCGCGCTGGCGAACCGCGAGGATCTGCTGCGCGCGCTGCGCGCCTACCAGGGCAGCCTGGGTGAGATCATCACCGCGATCGAGCAGGCCGACGCCGCGGCGCTCGAAGAGATCTTCGCCCGCGCGCGCGCCCTGCGGGAGCGCCTGGGCAATGCCGGCCAGGGGAACGACCAGTCGAAGATCCGGGCGCCATGAACAGGCTCGACGCATTCGAGGTGAGCCCGGGCGGGCGCCTCAGCGGCGCGTTGCGCGTCCCCGGCGACAAGTCGATCTCGCACCGCGCGATCATGCTGGGCGCCATCGCCGAGGGCCACACCCGGATCAGCGGTTTCCTCGCGGGCGAGGACACGCTGGCCACGCTGGCGGCCTTCCGTGCGATGGGCGTGACGATCGAGCGCAGCGTGGACAGCGTGAGCATCGACGGGGTCGGCCTGCACGGACTGCGGCGGCCGGTGGCGCCGCTCGATCTCGGCAACTCGGGCACCTCGATGCGCCTGCTCGCCGGACTCCTGGCCGGGCAGCGTTTCGACACCACGCTCACCGGCGACGCCTCGCTCAGCCGCCGGCCGATGCGGCGCGTGACCGGGCCGCTGGCGCTCATGGGCGCGTGGATCGACACGACCGCCGCGGGCACCGCGCCCCTGCACATACATGGCGGGCGCACCCTGACCGGCATCGATTACGTCAGCCCCGTGGCCAGCGCGCAGGTGAAATCCTGTCTGCTGTTGGCCGGACTTTATGCTGGCGGCGCCACCCGCGTGTCCGAGCCGATGCTGTCGCGCGATCACACCGAGCGCATGCTGGAGGCATTCGGCTGCCCGGTATCGACCGTGGCGACCACGGTCACGGTGCGCGGCGGGCCCGCGCTCAGGGCCTGCGACATCGACGTGCCGGCCGACATCTCCTCGGCGGCCTTCTTCATGGTCGGCGCGTCGATCTGCCCGGGCTCCGACATCACGCTCGAGCACGTCGGGATCAACCCGACCCGCACCGGCATCATTACGGTTCTGCGCGCGATGGGCGCGGACATCACGATCCTGAACGAGCGCCGCCAGGGCGGCGAGCCGGTCGCCGACCTGCGAGTGCGTCACGCGCCATTGCATGGCGTGAGGATTGGGCCGGAGGGGGTGCCGGCCGCCATCGATGAGTTTCCCGCCATCTTCATCGCCGCGGCCTGCGCCGAGGGGATCACTACGCTGCAGGGGGCCGAGGAGTTGCGGGTGAAGGAAAGCGATCGGATCACCGCCATGGCGGAGAATCTGCGGCTCCTGGGCATCGAGGCCAACCCGCTGCCCGACGGCATGGTCATCGCCGGCGGCCAGCTCGGCGCCGGCACGGTCGATGCTCACGACGATCATCGCATTGCCATGTCCTTCGCCATAGCCGGGGCGCGGGCCCGAGGACTCGTGCGGATATTGCATTGCGCCAATGTCGCCACGTCGTTTCCCGGCTTCGTCGACCTCGCCCGCAGCGCCGGCCTGGGGATCCGCGGGGTCTGACCCGGTATGCCGGCGCCCGCGCCCGTCATTGCCGTCGACGGTCCCAGCGGGACCGGCAAGGGGACCCTGTGCCAGCGGCTGGCCGAGACCTTGGGCTGGCATCTGCTCGACAGCGGCGCCATCTACCGTGTGCTGGCGCATGCGGCCCTCGCCCGCTGCCTCGACCTCGAGGACGCCGCGGACCTCGCCGGGGCCGCCAGCACGCTGAACCTCGATTTCCTCCCCGGGCGCGGCGAGGGCGTCCTGGTCATGCTCGACGGCGAGGACGTCACGACCGCCATACGCACGGAGACCGCCGGCAACGCCGCCTCCAGGGTAGCCGCCGTCCCGGCCGTGCGCGCGGCACTGCTGGCGCGCCAGCGCGCGTTTCGCCGCGCCCCGGGTCTGGTCGCCGATGGCCGGGATATGGGGACCGTGGTATTCCCGGACGCCGAGCTGAAGGTCTTTTTGACCGCCAGTGCCGAAGAGCGGGCCAAAAGGCGCTATAAGCAGTTGAAAGGAAAAGGGACAGGTGTTAGTCTGCCGGCCCTCATCAAGGACATCACCGAACGCGACGAACGCGATCGCGCGCGGTCGGTTTCTCCCTTGGTGCCCGCGCCGGATGCCCGCGTACTGGACACCACGCATATGGATATCGAGACGGTGTTCGATACGGTCATGGGCATGGTTCGCGAACGGGGCCTGAGCCGATAGCCTTCCCGCCGGTCGTGAGGATGGCGGTTGGCCGATGCCCGGTCCGGGTAACGGGCCCGGTGATGGATGTGGCGGGCGGCCCTCGCGCCGCCAGCATGCAGCGAGCGTTAAGGCGGTTGCGCGGCCACCGGCGAGGCGGCGCGTGCAGCCTATCATTCACTCAACCCGCAGTGTATCGCGGCAAACAGAAGGGTCCCGGTTCCTCCGGGGTTTTGAGGTCATTTCATGTCGGAGAGTTTTGCAGAATTATTCGAACAGAGTCAGGTGGGCGCCAGGATGCGGCCGGGCGCGATCGTGCCGGCGACGGTGGTGTCCATCGGCAACGAAATGGTGGTCGTCAACGCCGGGCTGAAGTCCGAAGGTTTCATCCCCACCGATCAATTCAGGAATGAACAGGGTGAGCTGGAGATCGCCGTCGGCGACATCGTCGACGTGGCGCTCGACGCGGTCGAGGACGGCTCCGGCGCCACCCGCCTCTCCCGTGAGAAGGCCAAGCGCGCGATGGCCTGGACCCGCCTGGAGAAGGCGAGCGAGGCCGGCGAGGCGGTCACCGGCATCATCACCGAGAAGGTCAAGGGCGGTTTCACCGTCGACGTCGAAGGCATACGCGCCTTCCTTCCGGGTTCTCTGGTCGACGTGCGCCCGGTGCGCGACACCAGCTATCTCGAAGGCAAGCCGCTGGAGTTCAAGGTCATCAAGGTCGATCGCAAGCGCAACAACGTGGTGGTCTCGCGCCGCGCGGTGGTCGAGAGCGAGAGCAGCGCCGAGCGCGAGACCCTGCTCAGCAGTCTCAAGGAAGGCTCGGTCACCAAGGGCATCGTCAAGAACCTCACCGATTACGGCGCGTTCATCGATCTCGGCGGCGTCGACGGCCTGCTGCACATCACCGACATGGCGTGGAAGCGCGTCAAGCATCCCTCCGAGGTCGTGCAGATCGGCCAGGAGATCGAGGTCAAGGTCCTGAAGTTCGATCGCGAGCGCATGCGCGTGTCGCTCGGCCTGAAGCAGCTCGGAGAGGATCCCTGGGTCGACCTGGCGCGCCGCCACCCGGTGAAGTCGCGTCTGTTCGGCAAGGTCACGAACCTGGCCGACTACGGCTGCTTCGTGGAGATCGAGGACGGTGTGGAGGGCCTGGTGCACGTCTCCGAGATGGACTGGACGAACAAGAACGTGCACCCCTCCAAGCTGGTGCACGTCGGCCAGGAGGTCGAGGTCATGGTGCTCGACATCGACGAGGAGCGCCGCCGCGTGTCGCTGGGCATCAAGCAGTGCCAGGCCAATCCCTGGGAGGAGTTCGCTGCCAGGCACAACAAGGGCGACAAGGTCCGCGGCGTCATCAAGTCGATCACCGATTTCGGCGTGTTCATCGGCCTGGATGGCGGCATCGACGGCCTGGTCCATCTCTCCGACCTGTCCTGGAACGAGGCCGGCGAGGAGGCCGTGCGCAAGTACAAGAAGGGCGACGAGCTCGAGGCGATCGTGCTGGGCGTGGATGCCGAACGCGAGCGCATCTCGCTCGGCGTGAAGCAGTCGGACAAGGACCCGCTGTCCTCTTATCTCGATACGCACCAGAAGGGCACCATCGTCCGGGGTATCGTCCGCAGCGTCGATGCCAAGGGCGCGGTCGTGCAGCTCGCCGACGGCGTGGAGGGCTACATCCGCGCCTCGGAGCTCTCGCGCGACGAGGTGGAGGACGCGCGCAAGGTGCTGCGCGAGGATCAGGAGCTGGAAGCGATGCTGATCGGCGTCGACCGCAAGAAGCGCGCGGTCACGCTCTCGGTGCGCGCCAAGGAGAGCGAGGAGGAGGCCGCTGCGATCCAGGAGTACAGCTCGGAGAAGGAGGCGAGCGGCACCACGCGGCTCGGCGACCTGCTCAAGAAGAAGCTCGACGCGCAGTAACGGTACACTGCATACGGAGACGATCAGCGGCCAGAAAAATGCAGAATCGGGCCGGCGCGGTACGACGCGCCGGCCGCTCCCGAGCGAATCCGCCGCGGATCTGAACGCAAAGCGAGAGATTGGGGATCTTCATGACCAAATCGGAATTGATCGAACTGCTGGTGCGCAAGCAGGCGCAACTGGGCTATCGTGACGTGGAGCTGGCGGTTCGAACCATGCTGGAGCACATGGCGGGAACGCTGGCGGGCGGACAGCGGATCGAGATCCGGGGATTCGGAAGCTTCTCGCTGCACTATCGGCCGGCGCGGGTGGGCCGCAACCCGAAATCCGGCGATCCGGTGATGCTGCCGGCCAAGTACGTGCCGCACTTCAAGCCGGGCAAGGAACTGCGCGACCGCGTCAACGAGTCGGTCGCGACCAAGCCCATCATCAACGACTGAGGGCAGGCGGCGGACTTTTCGTCCGTCCGGCGCCCACCTATACTGCCCCGCAGGTGCTCCTGAGGAGCACGCCGACTCCGGGCATTCTCATACTCCATGCAACGCATCGTCGCCTTGCTGCGCCTGTTGGCGATCGTCGTCATCATCCTGGTCGGCTTGGTCCTGCACACGCGCAACGCCGAGCCGGTGACGCTCGATCTGTATTTCGTGCGCATCGAGCAGCCGCTCTCCCTCATCCTCGCGGTAAGCCTGCTCGTCGGCGCCGTGCTGGGAGTACTCGGCGCTCTGCCCCGACTGCTGGCCGGGCGGCGGGCGAACCGGCGGCTGCGCCGCGAGCTGCGGGCGCACGCCATGCTGCCCGCCGTGACGCCGACGGACACGGCCGACAAGGGTCCGGCCTAGCGGGGATGCAGGGTCTGCTCTGGCTGCTACTGCCCGTCGCCGCCTTTTCGGGCTGGCTGGCGGCGCGTCGCGAGCAGCGTCGGAACCGGCGCGAGCCGGCGCGCCGACTCGCCCCGGACTACTTCAAGGGCATCAACTACCTGCTCAACGAGCAGCCCGACAAGGCCATCGAGGTCTTCATCAAGATGCTCGAGGTCGACAGCGAGACGGTCGAGACGCATCTCGCGCTCGGCAACCTGTTTCGCAAGCGGGGCGAGGTCGATCGCGCCATCGCGATCCACCAGAACCTCATCGCCCGCACCAACCTCACCGACGAGGAGCGCACGCTCGCGCTGCTGGAGCTCGGTATCGACTTCATGAAATCCGGGTTGCTCGATCGCGCCGAAGGCCTGTTCAACCAGGTCCTGGGATCCGGGATGTACACGCGCCAGGCCCTGTCGAACCTGGTCGACATCTATCAGCAGGAGCAGGACTGGCCCCGCGCCATCGATTACGCGCGCCGGCTCGAGACGGCCCGCGGCAAGAGCCTGCGGCAGATGATCTCGCACTTCTATTGCGAGCAGGCCGAGGAAGGCCTGCGCGCCGGCGACCTGAAGAAGGCCCGCCAGCACATACAGAGCGCCATGGACGAGGATCCGCGCTGCGTGCGGGCCAGCATGCTGGCGGCCCAGGTGGCGCAGAAGGAAGGCGACACCGAGCTCGCGATCCGGCACTACGAGCGCATAGAACACCAGGATGAGGAGTTCCTGCCGGAGGCGATCGAGCCGCTGGGCAAGTGCTACGCGGCGCTCGGGCGCAGCGCGGAGTTCTTCGCGTACCTCAACCAGCTCGCCAGCCGGCATCGCGGCATCACGCCGGTGCTGGCGCTGGCCGAGATGGTCGCCCAGCGCGACGGTGTCACGCAGGCCGTGGAGTACCTGACCGCGGCGCTGCGCAAGCGAACCTCCACGCGCGGCCTGGACCGGCTGATCCACTACACGCTCATGCACGCGGAGGGCAAGGAGCGCGAGAATCTGCAGTTGCTGAGGGAATTCACCAGCAAGCTGCTCGAGAACAAGTCCGTGTACCGCTGCAGCAACTGCGGCTTCATGGGCCGGCTGCTGCACTGGCAGTGTCCGGGCTGCAAGCGCTGGAACTCCGTCAAGCCCATCCACGGCATCGAGGGCGAGTGAAATGACCGCTGGCAGCGGACCCCGCATCATCGTGGCGCTGGACTTCGCCGAGCCCGATTTGGCGCTGGCCTTCGTCCGCGGGCTGGACCCGGCGCGATGCCGGCTGAAGATCGGCAAGGAACTGTTCACGCGCGCCGGCCAGGCGTTGGTGCGCGTGACGTCGTCGGCGGGGTTCGACGTCTTCCTGGACCTGAAATTCCACGACATCCCCAACACCGTCGGCGCGGCCTGCGCCGCCGCCGCCGCCCTCGGGGTATGGATGGTGAACGTCCATGCCCTCGGCGGCACGGCGATGATGCGCGCCGCTCGCGAGCAGGTGGACGCCGCGGCCCACAGGCCGCTGCTCATCGCCGTCACCCTGCTCACCAGCATGGGACCGGGCGACCTCGAGGACCTCGGCCTCGCCGGGCCGCCGCAGGAGGCCGTGTTGCGGCTGGCGCGGCTGGCGGCGCGCGCCGGCATGGACGGTGTCGTGTGCTCGCCGCAGGAGGTGCCGTTGCTGCGGGCCGAGATGCCGCGGGATTTCAGGCTGGTCACGCCCGGCATAAGGCCGGCGGGGAGCGGCGCGGACGACCAGGTCCGCATCGCCACGCCCGCGGGCGCGGTGAGCAGCGGGGCGGATTATCTCGTCATCGGCCGCCCCATCACCCGCGCCCCCGAGCCGGCGCGCGCGCTGGCCGCCATCGAGCAGGAGATCAACGAGGCGGCGGGCAGTTCGTGATTGCCGGACGGTCCGCGCGCCTGCCCGACGAAGCACGCATTGCCGGTCACGAACGATCGTGAAGACGGATACCGCACGTCACAGCCCTCTGCAGCCGCCGCTGCCGCGGCCGGGTGAGCGCCACACCTGGCGTCGGCTGTACGGCAGCGCCCGCGCGCTGGCGATAAGTCGCGCCGCGCGGCGGCATGACTCCCTGGTGCTGGTCGTCACCCGCGATCCCGCCGTGGCCGAGGCGCTGATGGAGGAGATCCGTTTCTTCCTCGGCGCCCAGGCCGAGGTCCCGGTGGCGCTGTTCCCGGGCTGGGAGACGCTGCCCTACGATCAGTTCTCGCCCTACCAAGACATCATCTCCGATCGCCTGGCGCTGCTGGCGCGGCTGCCGGACATGCGCCGCGGGGTGATCGTCGCCTCGCTGCACACGCTGATGCATCGGATGTGTCCGCTGGCGTTTGTCTCCGGCAACAGCTTCAGCCTGAGGCCCGGCGATCGCCTCGATCGCGAGGCGTTCCGCCGCCGGCTGCAGGCCGCCGGTTACCGCGCCAGTCCGCAGGTGTCCGAGCACGGCGATTTCGCCGTGCGCGGCTCGCTCGTGGACCTCTTTCCCATGGGCAGCGAGGTGCCCTTCCGGCTCGATCTCCTCGACGAGGAGATCGACACCATCCGGACCTTCGATCCGGAATCCCAGGTCTCCACCGGCGTCGTGGAGGAGATGCGGCTGCTGCCGGCGCGGGAATTTCCGTTGCACGAGCAGGCGATCGCCGCCTTCCGCCAGCGCTGGCGGCAGCGCTTCGAGGGCAAGCCGACCAACTCGCCCGTATACAACGATGTCAGCGAAGGCTTCTGTCCGGCCGGCATCGAGTACTACCTGCCGCTGTTCTTCGACAGCACCGCGAACTTCTTCGACTATCTGCCGCCTGCCGCCCTCGTGGTTCTCGACGAGGGCATGGCGGCGGCGGCCGAGGAGTTTCGTGAGGAGGTGGAGACGCGCTACGAACAGGGCCGCCACGACGTCCAGCGGCCGCTGCTCGCCCCCGGCGAGCTGTTCCTGCCGCTCGAGGAGTTCTACGGCGCCTGCCGGCGCCACGGGGAGATCTTCGTGCGCGGCGACGAGGAGGAGGGCGCGGCGGGGCTCATCGAGTTCGACACGGGGCTGCCCACCGGGATGCCGGTGGACAGTCGCGCCGCGGACCCCTTCGCGCTGCTCGATCGCTTTCTCGGCGGGTTCGCCGGCCGCGTGCTGATCGCGGCGGAGTCGGCCGGCAGGCGCGAGACGCTGATCGAGGTCCTCGGGGGCCACGGGCTGCGGCCGGTCGTCCTGGAGAACTGGCCGGCATTCGAGTCCGGCGATGCGCAGCTCAGCCTGGCCGTCGCGCCGCTGACGCAGGGCCTGCTCCTGCCCGGCGACGGCCTGGCGGTGGTGGCCGAGTCGCAGCTGTTCGGCGAGCGCGCGGTGCAGCAGCGCCGCAGGCGCGCCGCGGCGCGCGATCCGGAGGCCATCATCCGGGATCTCACGGAGCTGCGCCTGGGCGCGCCCGTCGTGCACGAGCAGCACGGCGTGGGCCGTTACCGCGGGCTCGTCACGCTGACGGTCGACGGGATCAGCGCGGAGTATCTGCATCTGGAGTACGCCGACGCCGACAAGCTCTACGTGCCGGTGTCCTCGCTGCACTTCATCAGCCGCTACACCGGCATCGATCCCGATCTCGCGCCCCTGCACAAGCTCGGCAGCGGCCAGTGGGCGAAGGCGCGTGCGAGGGCGGCGGAACGCGCCCGCGACGTCGCCGCGGAGCTGCTGGAGATCCACGCCCGCCGCGCGGCCCGCCAGGGGCACCGCTTCCATCTCGACGTCGCGGCCTACAACGCCTTCGTGGAGAAGTTCCCGTTCGAGGAGACCGCGGACCAGGCCGCGGCCATCGAGGGCGTGCTCGGGGACATGCAGAGCGGCCAGCCGATGGATCGACTGGTCTGCGGCGACGTCGGCTTCGGCAAGACCGAGGTGGCGATGCGCGCGGCCTTCGTCGCCGCCCACGACGGCTGGCAGGTGGCCGTGCTGGTGCCCACGACCCTGCTGGCGCAGCAGCATTACCAGAATTTCCGCGATCGCTTCGCCGACTGGCCGATGCGCATCGAGCAGCTCTCGCGCTTCCGCGGCAGGAAGGAGCAGGACAGCATCGTGCGCGGGCTCGCCGACGGCACGGTGGACATCGTCATCGGCACGCACAAGCTCCTGCAGCCGGGGATCGGCTTCAAGAGGCTGGGCCTCATCATCGTCGACGAGGAGCACCGGTTCGGCGTGCAGCAGAAGGAGCAGTTCAAGAAGCTGCGCGCCGAGGTGGACATCCTGACGCTCACGGCCACGCCCATCCCCAGGACACTGAACCTCGCGCTCAGCAACGTGCGCGAACTGTCGATCATCGCCACGCCGCCATCGCGGCGGCTGGCCGTGAAGACCTTCGTGCGCGAGTGGGACGATGCGCTGCTGAAGGAGGCCCTGCTGCGCGAGGTGAGCCGCGGCGGCCAGGTCTATTTCCTGCACAACGACGTCGATACCATCGAGAAGACGGCCAGGCAGGTCGCCGAGCTCATCCCTCAGGGGCGCGTGGCGGTCGCGCACGGCCAGATGCGCGAGCGCGACCTGGAGCGCGTGATGCTCGATTTCTATCACCGCCGCTTCAACGTCCTGGTGTGCACGACCATCATCGAGACCGGCATCGACGTGCCGACGGCCAACACCATCATCATCAACCGCGCCGACCGCTTCGGGCTGGCGCAGCTCTATCAGCTCCGCGGCCGCGTCGGGCGCTCGCATCATCGCGCCTACGCCTACCTGCTGGTACCCTCGCGCGTGGACCCGCAGACCGGCCTGAAGACTTCCCTGATCGGCGACGCGCAGAAGCGGCTGGAGGCGATCGAGGCGCTGGAGGAGCTTGGCATGGGCTTCACGCTGGCCACGCACGACCTGGAGATCCGCGGCGCCGGCGAGATACTGGGGGAGGAGCAGAGCGGCCACATCCAGGAGGTCGGCTTCGCCATGTACACGGAGCTGCTGGAGCGCGCGGTCAGGAGTCTGAAGGCCGGCCGGCAGCCCCAGCTCGACGCCGCCGCCACGGTGCCGGCGGAGGTCAACCTGCACCTGCCGGCGCTGTTCCCGGAGGTCTACATACCGGACGTGCACACCCGCCTCATCCTCTACAAGCGGATCAGCAGCGCCGCCGACGAGGAGGCGCTGACGGGGCTGCGCGAGGAAGTCATCGATCGCTTCGGGCCGCTGCCGGCGCCGGCGCAGAACCTGTTCGTGCTGACCCGCGCCAAGCTGCTCGCCGACGCGGTCGGGCTGCGCAAGGTGGACCTCAGCGCGAAGGGCGGTCGCCTGCAGTTCGATCCGCAGCCGAAGATCGACCCCATGACGGTGATCCGACTCGTCCAGCAGCAGCCGAAGTTCTACAGGCTGGAAGGCGGCGAGAAGCTGCGGGTGCTCAAACCGCTGCCCGACGCGCAGGCCCGGGTCGAGGAGCTCTTCGAGCTGCTGTCGCTGTTCGGCGGCACGACGCGCCCGCCGGCCGCCCGCGCCGACGGGAGCGTGGAAGCAGGATGAGTCCGAGCGCCCTCGCACGCGCCGCCGCCGCATTTCGCCGCTGCAGGGCGATCGCCGCGACCGCGGCGTTATCGGCGGCGGCGATCGCACCCGGCCTGGCGCGGGCTGAACCCGTCTATCAGGTCGAGATGATCGTGTTCCATCATCTGCGGTCCGTCGCCCCGGGTCCCGGCCCGACCGGGCCGCCTATGGCTATCGAACTGCATGCCGCGCCCGGCGCCGTCGAGCCGCCGCCGCTGCCCCGGGAGGCGATGCTGCTGGAAGACTCCGCGCGCCGGCTCGACCGGTCGGGGAAGTACCGCACCGTGGTGCTCACCGGCTGGCGGCAGAACGCCGCGCAATCCCGGCCGTTGCGCATTGGCGATCCCGAGGGCATCGAGGAGTCCGGTGTGCGCGGGCATGCGATGCTGCGGGCCGGTCAGCAGCTCGCCTTCAGCGCCGATCTCGCGTGCCGCCGCGATCTCACCGTAGCCATGATCCGCGCGCGCCGCACCATCAGAATCGGCGAACTGCACTATGTCGACAACCCGCATTGCGGACTGCTGGTCCAGGTGACGCGCGTGCGGGACCCCGCCGATTGACGCCGCGGCCGCGGGTAGCGATTACGACAGCGCGTGCAGGGACGGCAGCGCTCGGCTCAGCAGTCGCGTGACGTCGGCCATGCCGCCGCCGAGTGCGGCCGTCATCGCCTCCATGGTGATGGGGCCGGCGCCGCGGCCGGCGGCCCAGTTCGCGACGACCGCGCAGCACGCATAGCCGATCCCGAGTTCGCGCGCCAGCGCCGTCTCCGGCATGCCGGTCATGCCGACGATGTCACAGCCGTCGCGCTCCATGCGCGCTATCTCCGCCGCGCTCTCAAGGCGCGGTCCCTGGGTGGCGCCGTATACCCCGTCAATGGCGGCATCGACGCCGGCCGTGATCGCCGCATCGATGAGCACCCGGCGGGTCCGCTCGCAGTACGGATCGGTGAAGTCGACGTGCAGCACGGGGCCGTTGCCGCCGTCGGCATAGGTGTGGTCCCGGCCCCAGGTGTAGTCGATGAGCTGCGAGGGAAAGACCAGCCGGCCCGGGCGCATGGCGGCGGTGATGCCGCCGACGGCGGCGACGGCGACGACGCGGCCGACTCCCGCCTCCCTCAACGCGAAGAGATTGGCGCGGTAGTTGATTCGATGCGGAGGCAGCGTGTGGCCGCGACCGTGACGGGCGAGAAACGCCACCGGCACGCCGGCCAGCTCGCCGGCGCAGATCGGGGCCGACGGCGATCCGTACGGTGTGAGGATCGGCAGCTCGCGCCGCCCCTGCAGTCCCTCGATCTCCTCCAGGCCGGTGCCGGCGATGATACCGATCAAGCCGGTATCCTCGCGGCGTAGATGCCCTCACCGTTGCGCAGGTAGCCGTGGTAGTCCATGCCCCAGCCGAAGAGATATCTGTCGTCGGTCTCCAGGGCCGCGAAATCCGCCGCCTGCAGCCCCTTGCGCAACGCCAGGCGCTTGGAGACGAGGACGGCCGTCAGCACCTCGCGCGCGCCGGCGTCGCGGCACTCCTCGACGATGGCCGCCAGCGTGATGCCGTGATCGAGCACGTCGTCGACGATGAGCACGGAGCGGTCCTTCAGGCTCAGGCCTGGCTTGCGCAGCCAGGCGAGGTGACCGCCCCGCGTATTGCCCTGGTAGCGCGTGGCGTGCAGGTAATCCACCTGCAGCGGGAACTGCAGCCGCGGCAGCAGGGCGCCGAGCGGGACCATGCCCCCGATCATCACCGCCAGCAGCACGGGATCCCGATCGCCAAGACGCGCGGTGATCGCCCCGGCCATGCGGTCCAGGCACGCCTCGATCTCCTCGCGCCCATAGACCAGTTCGGCGTCGCGGCGCACCCGCGCCAGCTCTTCGTTGCCCGGCCTCTCATGCATGATCAGCTCTCCCGGTTCCGGTCATGTGCAAGCGACGTGCGGCCCGCCCAGTCCTTCGCGAACTGCCAGGCGGAACGCCCGCTGCGCGATCCGTGCAGCAGCGCCCACTGCAGCGCCTCGCGCTCGGCGCTGCGGCGGCCGGCGTCCCCGACGCCGAGCCGCTCCAGCCAGTGCGCGACGATGCGCAGATACTCCTCCTGGCTGAAGGGGTGGAAGGCCAGCCATACGCCGAAGCGCTCGGACAGCGAGATCTTCTCCTCGACCGCCTCGGACTGGTGCAACTCGCCTTCGATGAACTGCGCGTCGAGATTGTCGGCGGCGCGCTCCGGCAGCAGGTGACGCCGGTTGGAGGTCGCGTAGACGAGGACATTCTCCGGCGGGGCGTGCACCGAGCCGTCGAGCAGCACCTTCAGCGCCTTGTAGCCGGAGTCGCGGGCCTCGAAGGACAGGTCGTCGCAGTAGAGGATGAATCTCTCCGGGCGGCCTTCGATGCAATCCAGGATTGCCGGGATGTCGGTCAGGTGCTCGCGCTCCACCTCGACCAGGCGCAGTCCGCGGTCGCAATAGGTGTTCAGCAACGCCTTGATGAGGGAGGACTTGCCGGTTCCGCGCGGGCCCCAGAGCAGGACGTTGTTCGCCGGCAGGCCGGCGAGGAACTGGCGGGTGTTCAAGTCGATCTGGCGTCGCTGCTCATCGATGCACAGCAGGTCGTCGAGCCGCGCCTTTCCCGCGGCGCGGACCGGGCGCAGGTGCCCCCTGTATCCCTGCCGGCGCCAGAGGTAGGCCCGGGCGCTCCAGTCGATATCGCTCGCCGGCGCGTCCGGGAGCAGCGCGTCGATGCGCGCGATGAGGTGCAGCAGGCGCTGCGTCAGCTCGTCGGAAAGCGTCATGTGATCGGGTTCTGGAACGGGAATGGCCGCGCCCCATTCTAACCCGATGCCGCCGCCCCCGTGGGAGGGGCGTGGCGCGCTCAGCCGGTCGCGGCGAGGTCGGCGAGGGCGCGGTTCAGCCGCTCCTCGATCAGTCGCTTCTGCTCGAGCAGCCGCACCGTCTGATCGCTCTCTCCGGGCAATTGCACGCCGGAGAGGTCGATGTCGGTGATGTAGATGGGATACGCCGATCCGGCCGTCCGGACCGACAGTACGTGCCTGGCGACCACTCGGAACAGATCGGCGCCATGCGCCAGGGAGGAGAATTCCCGGCCGTCGCAGATCACCGTGTACTGATGCGAGGTGTCCTCGCCGGTGTCCAACAGCACCTTGATCTGCAGGTATTGCCGCCCGAGATCGGGGTTGTAGCTGACCGGCTCGATCGCGAGCTCGCGCCTGGCGCCGCCGGCGAGGTGGCGAAACTCGAAGCCTATCCGCCGGGACTCGCCGTTCACGCTCGATCCGAGCGCCATGCGCTGCGAGGTGCTGCGGAAAAAGCGCGCGAGATGGTCCAGCAGCACGTGCTGGTTGTGGAACGTCAGGGTCTGCGTGAACAGGCTGCCGCGTTCGTCGATCACGAGCAGCTCGACCGCCTTGCCCAGTACCCGATAGAAGGTCTGAATGGCGTCCTGGCGATTCTGTTCGTACAGGCGGGGCAGCGGCTCGTTGCGCAGGGCGTAGCGATCGAAGCGGGTGTGGGTGTAGCGCGGCACCGGCCGTCCCAGGAAGGCGATGAGACCGGCATGATTGCCGATGCGCTCGAAGCGGATGCCGCCGTCGTCGCGCACGATCGCGTAGTAGTGGTCGGCGGCCTCGAGTATGTAGCGCCAGTGTCCGGCGGTTTCCTGCACGCTCCTGGAGATGTCGTCGAAGAGCTCGTGGAAGCGCTGACTGATGTTGGCACCGTGGCCCGGCGAGAAGCAGTGCGTGGTGAAGGTCTCCGGGACGGTCGCGGAGCCCGCGTTGGCGCGCAGGCGCAGGTACTCGCACAGGCACTGCAGCAGGCCGTCCAGTCCCCGGTAGTGGAAGCTGAACACCTCCTCCCAGCTCGTCATCAACACCAGATCGAAGCATTCGGTCAGATTGTGGTGCATGCCGCCGAAGCTCAACGGGTCGGTGCGACTGCTGGCGATCATGTCGGCGCTGCGCGCTGGGCCGGGGCGATGCTCGAGGCCGACGTTCACGAACAGCGCCGCGCGCAGCAGCTGCGGCGCTCGCGTCAGGTCGGTGCAATCGGAGCTGCCGAGCAGGCCGCCGGGGAAGGTGCCCTCCAGGGCGCCGAGGATCGAGCGGAGCTCGCGCGCCGAGTAGGGATGCGCGCCGGCATAGGCGGTAATCTGGGTCTCGCCGGCGATGATGCGGTTGAAGTGGCACCAGGCGAGCACGTCGACGATGCCGGTGGATCGGCGGACGGCGGTGTGCTGGCCGATGTCCTCGGGCAAGACGGCGTCGGTGAACAGCAACCAGTTGGACTCCGTGGCGGCATCGCCGAGCAGATGTATGGACAGACGCTGTTCGGCGATGTCTGGCGCGATGCCGCGGTTCACGATCTCGATCTTGCCGGCCTTGCGTTCGAACGCCGAATACAGCTTTCGCCCGAGCACGTGCAGATCGCGCTGGCTGATGCGCGCGGAATCCGCCTGCTCGCGGCCGAACTGCGACAGCAGGCGGTAGCTCTGCGTCAGGGCGGCGATGAGGTCGCGGCGCTGTTCGAGCACCACCGGCACCTTCCACTGGTCGCGCGAGTCCAGCAATGCGAGGTGAGCCGTGTCCCAGCCCCACGAGCCGACCAGCTCGCGCAGCACCTCGCGCCGCCAGTTCTCCTCGCCGCGCGCGGTTCGCGCCGTCAGCCGCTCCTCCACCTTGAAATAGAAGCATCGCCGGAAAAGGTGCAGTCGCGCCGTGTCGCCGCGCCGGGTGAGGTAGTCCTCCACCTTGCGGTACATCAGCAGATAGGGGTCGATCGCATTCAGATTGGTCTCCCCGTCGTAGACCAGGCGCTTGTAGTGCAGGGCCAACAGGTCGATGTCCGGATATTCCTGCGCGTAGGCCTCGATGAGGATGAGCTTGAGCACCGACTTGTACGGTGAGTTGATCGACTTGTAGATGTGCCAGACCGCAGCGCCGAAGAACTCCTCCGCCGGCACGCGCTCCAGGCCGCCGAAATCGATGTAGTCGTGCTGACCGATGAAACGCCCTTGCACCAGTGTCCTTGCGGCCGTGGAGTACTCGCGCTCCTGTTCCGGCGGGACCCGCCACCACAGGGGATAGAGACCGGCCAGCACCACGGCGGAGCGGTAGAACTCGTCGAGCAGCAGATAGTGCTGCGAGCTGCCGCTGCTCTCCGCGGACAGCGAGGAGAGTTCGCCGCGCCGGAAGCTCTCCGGATCGAAGACGAAGAAATGGACGTCGAGATTCAGGTCCTTGGCGGTCTCCTCGATGCGCGTGGCCTTCAGGCGCAGGTCGGCCACCGCGGATTCCTCCAGCCCCGGCGTATGGCAAAGCCAGATGTCGAAGTCGCTGCCCGGCGTGTAGGCGATGGTCCCGCAGGAGCCCATCATGTACAGGCCCATGATGTCCAGCCGCGGAAGGATCCGGCGCTCGTGGCTGTAGGAGCGGGTGACGCGCTGTGCGGCCGTGAGGGTCTCCTGGGTCGGCGTGTAGTCGCGGACGCCGCAGGGCGTGGTCTGGTTGACGTATCCGGGCAGGAGCGGGTGGTTGCTGTGGAATAGCAGCGGCAGCAGCTCCAGGAAGTCGCGCTGGCGCGGCGTGAGCGCCTCGCGGATCCGCCGCAGCCGCTCACGGTTGATGCCTACGAAGCGCTCCTCGCTGGAGCGAGGACGCGGCGGGCGGATCGGGGCGTTCTGCTGGCGTTGCATGGCTGCTCAGGTTAGCGGCCGCCGGGGGCGATCCTTGACCCCGGGCGCGCGGCGGAAAGGGCTTTGATCCCGGTCACTTGCGCGGCGGGCGCCGAGGCGGAAGATCCCGGTGCAGGGGTGCGGTTCGGCCGTGCAGTCGGGGGGGAGATTTGCTAATCTACGCCGGCTTTGATGGGAGGCGTCCGGACGATTGCCCGGCAACGGCGGTCGCCACCACTCCAACCCGGAGGGCGCGCTGAACCCAGCATCGTTGCGCCCCCAGTCCTAACCACGAATAGTGCCGCCGCGGAGCCTCCGGGTCTCGCCTGGCGCGAGGAAGAAACACATGTTCAGCAGAAAGATGAAGATTGCGGGTTTTGACGACGAACTTTGGACAGCGCTGCAGAACGAGGCGCGCCGGCAGGAGGAGCACATCGAGCTGATCGCCTCCGAGAATCACGTCACCCCGCGCGTGCTCGAGGCCCAGGGCAGCCTGCTCACGAACAAGTACGCCGAGGGCTACCCGGGCAAGCGGTACTACGGCGGCTGCGAGTACGTCGACGTGGTCGAGCAGCTGGCGATCGACCGGGCCAAGCAGCTCTTTGGGGCGGATTACGCGAACGTGCAGCCGCACTCCGGCTCACAGGCCAACGGCGCGGTCTACCTTGCGCTGCTGAACCCCGGCGACACCGTGATGGGCATGAGCCTCGCCCACGGCGGACACCTGACCCATGGCGCAAAGGTCAATTTTTCCGGCAAGACCTACAACGCCGTGCAGTACGGATTGAATACCGCCACCGGCGAGATCGACTACGACGCCGCCGAGAGGATGGCCCTGGAGCACAAGCCGAGGATGATCATGACCGGCTTCTCCGCCTACTCCCGCATCCTCGACTGGAAACGCTTCCGCGAGATCGCCGACAAGGTCGGCGCCTATCTCGTCGCGGACGTCGCCCATGTCGCCGGGCTCATCGTAACCGGCCTTTATCCGAGTCCGATGCAGTATGCCGACGTGGTGACCACCACGACTCACAAGACCCTGCGCGGACCGCGTTCGGGCCTGATCCTCGCGCGCAGGAACGAGGAGATCGAGAAGAAGCTCAATGCCGCGGTGTTCCCGGGCATCCAGGGCGGCCCGCTCATGCACGTCATCGCCGCCAAGGCGGTGGCCTTCAAGGAGGCCATGCAGCCGGAGTTCAAGGTTTACCAGGAGCAGGTCAGGAAGAACGCCCAGACGATGGCAAAGACCTTCATGGAACGCGGGGTGAACATCGTCTCCGGCGGCACCGACAATCACCTGATGCTGGTCGATCTCATCTCGCGCAAGATCACCGGCAAGGACCTCGACGCGGCGCTCGGTCGCGCCCACATCACCGTCAACAAGAACGCGGTGCCGAACGATCCGCAGTCGCCGTTCGTCACCTCCGGCATACGCGTCGGCACGCCCGCCTGCACCAGCCGGGGCTTCAAGGAGAACGAGGCCAGGACCGTCGCCGGCTGGATCTGCGACATCATCGACAACATGGGCAACGAGTCCGTGGTCGACGCGACCCGCGGCAAGGTCGCCGAGCTCTGCAAGGCGTTCCCGCTGTACACGGACTGAGCGGGCCGGGCCTCGCGCGACGGGCGATTGGCGGCCGTGGTGGCGGTATGCCCACCACGGCCGTTTCGTTTTTGCGGACCGCCGATGCTCGATGTCTTTGCCGGGCGCGGCGGCGGCATGCACACCGAATCCGTGGCGGGGATACCGCCAGCGGCTCCTGCCCGGCCGTGGCAGGGGATCCCCTGCGGCCGCGGCGGCGGCCGTCCCACCGCTAGCGTAGCGGGCGGAAAATTCCCCCAATTGCTGGGGGTAGTGGGTTAAAATCGCCTGCATGAAGTGCCCTTATTGCGCCTTCCCCAACACACGCGTCATCGATTCCCGCTTCGTCGGCGAGGGTGAACAGGTGCGGCGGCGGCGCGAGTGCGAGAAGTGCCGCGAGCGGTTCACCACCTACGAGACGGCCGAGCTCAACCTGCCGCGCATCGTCAAGCAGCGCGACAAGCGGCGCGAACCCTTCAGCGAGGAGAAGCTGCGCGCCGGCATGGAGCGCGCCTTGCGCAAGCGTCCGGTGGAGACCGAACGCGTGGACGCGGCCGTCAACAACATCAAGCGCAAGCTGCGCGCGAGCGGCGAGCGCGAGATCCCCTCCAGTCGCCTGGGCGAGTGGGTGATGCAGGAGCTGCGGGAACTGGACCAGGTCGCCTATGTGCGATTCGCATCGGTGTACCACAGCTTCGACGACGTCAAGGCCTTCAGCGAGGCGATTGCCGGGCTTGAGAACGAGATCCCGCCCCACGTGCGCCGCAAGCAGTTGAACCTCATCCTGCCGGATGAGGACGGCGCAGCGCCGGCGGCGGAGGAACCCGGGTCGCGGTACGGCCGCAAGGCGGGCAAGGCCGGCAGGCAGCCGCACCGCCCGCGTGGGCGTTCGTGAGCGCGGCAGCGAATTCGATCGGCTACACGGCCGACGATCATCGCCACATGGCGCGCGCATTACAGCTCGCGGCGCGGGGACTGAACACGACGCGTCCGAATCCGCGCGTCGGTTGTGTCATCGTCAGGGACGGGGAAGTCATCGGCGAGGGCTGGCACGAGCGCGCCGGTGAGCCGCACGCGGAGACGCTGGCCCTGCGCGCCGCGGGCGCCGCGGCGCGCGGCGCAACCTGCTACGTCACGCTCGAGCCGTGCTCCCATCACGGGCGCACGCCCCCCTGCAGCGAGGCCCTGGTGCAAGCCGGCGTCGCGCGGCTGGTGGCGGCGATGTCCGATCCGAATCCGCGCGTCGGCGGCGACGGATTGAGGCAATTGCAGGCCGCAGGCGTCGAGGTCGGCACCGGGCTGCTGGCCGGCGAGGCCGAGGCACTGAACGTGGGATTCTGCCAGCGCATGCGCAAGGGGCGGCCATGGCTGCGCGCAAAGGTCGGCATGAGCCTCGACGGTCGCGTGGCGATGGCCGACGGCGAGAGCAGGTGGATCACCGGCGAGGCCGCGCGCGCCGACGTGCAGCGCTGGCGCGCCCGCAGCTGCGCGGTGCTCACGGGCGTGAACACGGTGATCGCCGACGATCCGGCCCTGACCGTGCGCGCGCAGCCATTGCTGGGGGAGCTTCCCGGCCAGCCGCTGCGCGTGGTGCTCGATCCCGCCCTGCGCACGCCCCGCAGTTCGCGGGTGCTTTCGGGCCCCGGGGCCGCGCTGGTGATCACGGCCGTTGCCGATCGATCCTGGAACGGCGCGGAATCCGTCCGCTGCCCCGGAGCCGACGGCAGGGTCGATCTGCAGGCGGCGATGGGTGAGCTCGGCCGCCGCGAGCTGAACGAGGTTCTGGTCGAGGCGGGTCCGACGCTGACGGGTGCGCTGCTGCAGGCGGGGCTGGTCGACGAGCTCATCTGCTACGTGGCGCCGAGGCTGATGGGAGACGAGGCGCAGCCCCTGGCGCGCCTGCCGGGATTGAACCGCCTGGCCGACGCCATCGGGCTCGATCCCGTGGACCTGCGGCAGATCGGCGGAGACTGGCGCGTGATCATGCGCCCCCAGAGAACGGTGTGATCGAGCGCATGTTCACCGGTATCGTTCAGGCGATGGGAAAAATCCATGCGATCGCGCCGCAGGCGGAAGGCGTGCGGATGCGCGTCGATGCCGGCCAGCTCGCGTTGGCCGACGCGCGCGTCGGCGACAGCATCGCCGTCAACGGCGTGTGCCTGACGGTCGTGGAGTTCGACGCGCACGGCTTCGCCGTGGACGTGTCGCCGGAGACCCTGCGCTGCACCTGCCTCGACAGGCTGGCGGTCGGCGACCGCGTCAACCTGGAGCTCGCGCTGCGCCTGGGCGACAGGCTCGGCGGGCACTTGGTGAGCGGCCACGTCGATGGGGTAGGGCGGGTCCGCACGGTAGGGGCTGACGGCGAGTGCCTGTGGCTGCGGATCGAGGTGCCGGCCGAGCTGGCGCGCTACGTGTCCCGCAAGGGCTCGGTTTGCGTCGACGGCGTCAGCCTGACCGTGAACGCCGTGGAGGGCGCCACCTTCGAGGTGCAGATCATCCCGCACACCCGCGAGCAGACGCTGTTCGGGGGGTACAGGCCGGGGGATGCCGTCAATATCGAGGTCGATCTGATTGCGCGCTATCTCGAGCGGCTGATCGCCGAAAGAGATGCCTGAACGGGCGGCCCCGCCCGCGGGGGGGACGGCCCCCCAAAGCGGTTATAATCCGGCCATTCACCTGCTCGTCTCCTGACCTCGCGCATGTCCTCACTCAGCCCAACCGAAGAGATCGTCGAAGACATCCGTCAGGGACGCATGGTCATCATCATGGATGACGAGGATCGCGAGAACGAGGGCGATCTGGTGATGGCCGCCTCCCGTGTCAAGCCCGCGGACATCAACTTCATGGCGACGCACGGACGGGGCCTCATCTGCCTGACGCTGACCCGCGAGCGCTGCGAGCGGCTGAACCTGCCCCTGATGGTGCGTGACACGTATTTCAACTATGGCACCAACTTCACCGTATCCATCGAGGCCGCCACGGGCGTGACGACCGGCATCTCCGCGGCCGACCGCGCGCGCACCGTGCAGGCGGCGGTGGCCGAGGATGCCATGCCCAGCGACGTGGTGCAGCCCGGGCACATCTTTCCGCTGATGGCGCAGCCAGGCGGGGTGCTTACGCGCGCCGGGCACACCGAGGCCGGCTGCGACCTCGCCCGTCTGGCCGGCCTGGAGCCGGCGGCGGTGATCGTGGAGATCCTCAACGAAGACGGGTCCATGGCGCGCCGCCCCGAGCTGGAACGGATGGCCGCGCAGCACGGCCTGAAGATCGGCACCATCGCCGACCTGATCCGCTACCGCATACACAACGAAAAGACCATCGAACGCGTGGCGGAGACGGATCTGCAGACCGAGGTCGGGCAGTTGCATGCGATCACCTATCGCGACACCATCGCCGGCGATCTGCACATCGCGCTGGTGCAGGGAACGGTCGAACCCGGCAAGCCCGTCGCCGTGCGCGTGCACATCGAGAATCCGCTGTTCGATCTGACCGGGGCATCGCGCGCGGATTCCGGCTGGCCGTTGCGGGACGCGCTGCTGCGCATCGCGCGCGAGCCGAGCGGCGTGCTCGTGATACTCCGCAACCAGTACGACAACAACCAGCTCGTTCGCAGTCTGCAGCGCACGCACGAACCCGCGCCCGCGCAGTCCGAGACGCCCGGCCCGCCCGCGCGCGACGAATTGCGCACCGTGGGCCTCGGCGCCCAGGTGCTCGCCGACATCGGGGTGCGCAAGATGCGCGTGATGAGCCGGCAGAGGAAATACAGTGCGCTGTCCGGCTTCGGGCTGGAGGTCGTCGAATACATCACTCACTAGGAACGAACATGGCAGACGTCAGGCAGATAGAAGGTGGAGACACCCCTTCGGAGGACGCGCGTTTCGGCATCATCGCCAGTCGATTCAACGACGAGATCGTTGGCAAGCTGATCGAGGGCTGCGTGCGGACGTTGAAGGAACGGGGCGTGGCGGGCAGGCGCATCACGGTCGTGCGCGTCCCGGGCGCCTACGAGATCGCCTTCGCGGCAAGGCGCATGGCGATGTCGGGGGACTACGACGCGCTGATCGCGCTGGGCGCCGTCATACGCGGGGAGACCCCGCACTTCGATTACGTCGCCGGCGAGTGCGCGCGCGGGGTATCGGAGGTGAGCGCGGATCTCGACATCCCCATCGCCTTCGGCGTGCTGACGACCGAGAACGACGAACAGGCGGAGGCCCGAGCCGGAGGCGCCATGGGCAACAAGGGCTCCGAGGCTGCCCTGGTCGCCATCGAGCTGATCAATCTCACCCGGGAACTGGCCAAGTAGATGAGCTCCGGGAAGAGCAGGGGAGGCGGCAAGGCCGCGCACGCGCGCGTGCGCGCGCGACGCTGCGCCGTGCAGGCGCTGTACCAGTGGCAGCTCGCGGGCCAGGATCCGAACGACATCCTGAAGGAGTTCGTCGCCGAGCGCGAGGTGGTCAATGCCGACATGGCTTTGTTCGAGAAGCTTACGCGCGGCATCCCGCGTCACATCGAGGAGCTGGAGGCGGATTTGAAGGACGTGATCGATCGGCCGGTGCGGGAGCTCGATCCGGTGGAGCGGGCGATCCTGCTCATCGGCGCCTATGAACTCCGGCACTGCATCGAGACGCCATGGCGTGTGGTCATCAACGAGGCCATAGAGCTGGAAAAGATGTTCGGCGCCGAGCAGGGGCATCGCTACGTCAACACGGCGCTGGACAGGCTGGCACGCGCCCTGCGCCCGCTCGAGACGGCGGCGGGAACGGGATAGCGGAGCCCGGCCGCCCTCTTCGCCGCTGCCGCCAGAATCCGATCCGCCGTCAGCAGGCCAGGCGCCATGTCCGTCTCCGAGTTCGAGCTCATCGATCGCTATTTCCGACGCGGCGGCGCGCGCCGCGACGACGTGGTGATCGGGATCGGCGACGACGGCGCGGTGCTGCGGCCTCGGCCGGACCACGAACTGGTGGTGGTGACCGATACCATCGTGCCGGGCGTCCATTTCCCCTCGACCATTACCGCCGCGGACGTCGGCTACCGCGCCCTGGCCGTGAATCTCAGCGATCTGGCCGCCATGGGCGCGGAGCCGGCGTGGTGCAGTCTCGCCCTGACGCTGCCGCAGGCCGACGAGGCGTGGCTGCGGGGGTTCGCCGCCGGGCTGCTGGAACTGGCGGAGCGTTTCGACATGCAATTGGTGGGTGGGGATACCACGCGCGGTCCGCTGACGGTCACCGTCACCGCGCACGGCTGGGTGCCCGCGGGAGGGGCCCTGCGGCGCGCGGGAGCCTGTGCCGGCGACGGCGTGTACGTCTCGGGCACCCTTGGCGATGCCGCGGGCGGCCTGCGCGTGCTCATGGGCGTGACGGAGTGCGACGCGGACTCCCGCGCGGTGCTCACGCGTCGTTTCCTGCAGCCCGAACCGCGGGTCGCGCTGGGCCAGTTTCTCCGCGGGGTCGCCAGCAGCGCCATCGACGTGTCCGACGGTCTGGCCGCGGACCTGCTGCACGTGCTCGAGGCCAGCGGCGTGGGGGCGGAGGTTCGCCTGGATCGCCTGCCGATTTCCGCGTCGCTGCGGGCCTGTGAACGCGCAGAAGCGGCGATCGAACGCGCCCTCGCCGGCGGTGACGACTACGAACTGTGCTTTACGGTCCCGCCGACGCGCGAATCGGCGTTGCGAGAGTGGCGTCCGGACCGCGGGGTAAGCCTGACGCGCATCGGGACGGTCGTGGCGCGGCCCGGATTGCGATTCGTGAATGCCGATGGCGTGGTCGTCGAGCGTCACATTTCCGGCTACGCGCATTTCTGACGAGGCCTGCGCCGGTCGCGGGATGTTAAGATTCCGCGCGGCTTGCGACCTGCGCGCGCGGGGCGGTCGCGCGACGGGGATCCGGCCGGCGTGGGCGCCGGGCTACGCTCTGGTGGCGTCCGGGCATCGGATCCGGCCGCCCGGCCATGCCGGGGGCCGCAAGGAGCGCACCCGTATCGGTCCGGCGCCGTGCGCGCCGCGAACGGCGAGACCTGACAACTCAAACTTTCTGGAGCGGAAACGATGAAGTGCGGCTGGTGGCGGGCGGTTGCAGGCGCTGCGATGCTGAGCGCCTGCGGTGGCGTGGCGGCGCAGGATCTGGCGCTGAGTGATTTCGGCGACATGCCGCTCATACGCGTCGCCGGCACGGGCCGCGTGTCGGTTGGCGTGGATACCGCGTCGGTGAATCTCGGCGTGGAGGCGCAGGCCAAGTCGGCGGAAGAGGCGCGGGCGAAGGCGGCCGAGGCCATGACCGCCATGATCGCGGCCGTGCGCACGAGCGGCATCGAAGACAAGGACCTGCAGACGCAGCATCTGTCGCTGAATCCGGTCTTCGCGCCGGACTCCGCCAACAAGATAGTCGCCTACCAGGCACACCATCAGCTGACGGTGAAGGTGCGCGATATCGCGAGCGTCGGCACGGTGATCGACGAGTCGCTGAAGGCCGCCGGCGATGCGGGCCGCATGTACGGGATCGGTTTTCTGGTCGACGACCCGCGGACCGCCGAATCGGAGGCCCGCAAGCTGGCATACGCCAACGCGTTGTCCAAGGCGCAGGAGCTCGCGGAGGCCGCGAACCTGACCCTGGGCAGGCCCTTGCGCATCATCGACATGCCGGCATCCATGCCCGGGCCGATCCCCTTCGGCGGCGTGGCGATGGCCAAGATGTCCGCCGAGGCGGCAACGCCGGTGGCCAGCGGCGAGCAGGAGGTTTCGGTCACCATCGACGCGGTGTTCGCCGTGACCGAACCGACGCCGGCGCCGCAATAACTCCCTGGTCGCCGGGCGGTCCGTCCGCCCGGCGCCTCAGCCGGTCACCGCGCCGCTCGGGGTCTGACCCTCCGGGATGCGCACGTGCAGGGCGTCGTTGCGTTGCTGGATCTCCTTGCGCATCTCCTTGCGCATCTTGCCCGCCTCGAACAGCCGTTGCTCGATGTCGGTCTCGATCTCGAGGCGTGGAACGGTGGCGGGGCGGCCATCCTCGCCCACGGCCACCATCGTGAAGAAGCACGAGCTCGCGTGCCGCTTCTCCTTCGTGCGCAGGTTCTCGGCCATGACCTTCACGCCCACCTCCATGGAACTGGTGCCGACGTAATTGACGTTGGCCATGAACGTCACCAGTTCGCCGACCTCCACGGGCTGCTTGAAGGTGACGAGATCCAGCGAGGCGGTGATCACGTAGGTCTTCGCGTAACGCGCGGCGCAGGCATAGGCGACCTGGTCGAGCAGCCTCAGTAGCGCCCCGCCGTGCACCTTGCCGGAGAAGTTGGCCATGTCGGGGGTCATGAGGACGGTCATGTACAGCGATTTTTCCTGTCGGCTCATAGTCGGTGTGCGTGTCATCGGTTGAGCGAACCTGCCGTGTCAGGCAGGCGCGGGGACGCGAATGATAACGAGCCGTCACGAAGATCAGAAGCAAGCGCGGCGGCGGACCCGGTGGTACGGAAAAAATTAATCGGGATCGGGCGGATACAATTATTCGAGATCGGCGGCGCGCCTATGGCATAAAATGGCCGACGGCTCAAGAGGTTACGAAACAGGAGCACCAGAGTTAGAATTGTAAACGTGAGGAGGGGGTTTACAATTCGCGCCGCATGATGATTCAAGGACTTGCATCCTGGCATCAGGGAATTGTAAACGCTATTTGTAAACCCTTCGAAGGCGCGTTAAGCGAGCCTAGAACGCCCGCCGCACGGGAGTGCTTTGGAGGGCCGGAAGGCGGAGTCGCGCGACCACAATGGAGGTACCAATGGCTACGCCGTCAGCTATCGAGTGGACTGAACAGACATGGAACCCCACGACCGGCTGCACAAAGGTGTCGCCAGGATGCAAGAATTGCTATGCGGAGATCATGGCGCGGCGGTTGCATGCAATGGGAGCGCCAGGCTACGAAAACGAATTCCGTCTGACACTCCATCCCGGCCGCTTGGAACAACCGCTGGCGCGAAAGAAGCCCACCGTCTACTTCGTCAACAGCATGAGCGACCTGTTCCACGAGGCCGTCACCGACGAATTTCTCGATCGCGTCTTCGCGGTGATTGACGCCACACCTCATCATACCTATCAGATTCTGACGAAGCGGTCCGAAAGGTTGCCGGGCTACTTTGCTGCAAGGCCATGCCCGATAAACGTTTGGTTAGGTGTATCAGTCGAAGACAAGAGGTACGGGGTACCCCGCATTGAGCACCTTCGCGGCGTCAACGCGCGGATCAGATTCCTGTCCGTCGAGCCACTCCTTGAGGACATCGGCGCAATAGACCTTCGAGATATTCACTGGGTGATCGTCGGCGGCGAATCAGGCCATAAAGCGCGGCCGATGCGCGAATCGTGGGTCGCAAACGTACAGGCACAGGCGGTCGCGGCCGGCGCCGCGTTCTTCTTTAAGCAGTGGGGTGGCTGGGGTGCCGACGGCATCAAACGTCACAAGAAGGCGAATGGACGGGTGTTCCGCGGCCGAACGTGGGACGACTATCCCGGCTTCGAACCCTTGCGTCACTCGTCCCACAGCCCTCTCTGACGATCCGCTCTCGACGCCGCGCGCCAAAACTCCTGCGGCAGCTTGTGCTTTGCCGCGAGGAGCAGCCAATAGAGAGGCTGGCTATTCCCGCCCCGGATAAGCTTCATCTCTGGCGATGGCCAGACGCCAAGCCTCCCGACCTTATCACGCCAGTATCTTAGAACCTGCTCCCGAATCGCGCGATGACCTTGCGCAATACTGACAACAGTGCGCCAACCAGGCGCAAAAACATCGAACGCCGATTCCTCTGCGACAGCGTGACTTACGAGATTGCGCTGCAGGTCCATCTGATTTATATGGATCAGCATGTCGATTCGATCGAGCCCAGAGAGCGCCTCGATGATTCCGAAACTCAGTGCTTCAAGACTATAAGGATCGAGAAACGCGAAATGCAGCCCTTTAGGGTTCAGACCTGCTACGACCCGTCGTGCCGCTTCCTCCGCAGCGCCCTCGATCTCAACGACCGGCGCGCCGCAGCCATGCAGCCGCGTTGCCGCGGCAGTTCTGCGCGCTTTGTCGATATCGGCAATGTACACATTAGTGAAGGGCGCGCCGCCATCTACGCTCTTCTTCCATGCCGCTATCGCTCCGCCATCGATCCATTCGCCTGACTCACGGACCCTGCATCGCCCCGGTCCACAAAACAGGTCGATATACGTAGCGCCCGCAGCGCCCGGCTTGGTCCATTTACCACGGACGCCACGCGAAATGTCGACGTAGCGACAGAGATAGTCATGCTTCTCCTTGGCCCATTCGCCGACCTCTTCCGCGATCAACCCGTCGTCACCGTCAATCAGCTCCCCCATCGCGTGCACTCCAATCTCGCGTCGCGGGACCATCCCGCGCTCCAAAGCGGTAAGTCGCGCATAGCCTGGATGCTATGCTTTCGGCGGCTACTGCGGCGCCTATATCCCGAAGTGACTCCTAGCCATTCATCGGGCACATCATCGGCGCCCGACAAAGCAACCCTCCTGATCATCTCGCGTGCCGATGCTGACAGCTTGGTCTTGATGGCACAGTTCTCTGCCGCGCGTGCGCCGGCCCCTATCATCAGCCCTGCATAGATAAAAATTAAGTTCATGAATGACCGCGGATCGAGAGCTTGTTCGCTCTCGGCGCGCTTCACATATGCGGCTGCAAGGTCGGTAGCCCTGCCGAGAATCTCTTTAAAAAGGTTCACGTCGGCGCAGAACAGTGCGACGCCGGGTCTCGCGAAATCGACCTTAAGTCCCTTCGCATAGTCCGATGCGATCTCCCCGGTGACGAGCCAGTTCATCTCGACACCCGCGTTCGAAATCCGCGCCAAGTGCTCAGCCCCTGGCGCTGCGACGTTCGCCACGTATTTTTGCAGTGTCCGATAGGGGATGCCTGTCTGCTCAGAAAAGTCCCGGAGCGAAAACCCGCGCCACGCAACGAACGCGCGCAGTCGCCCGCCAATGGTCGAAATGTTGGCGACCTCTCCAAACAACGCCCCATCCGTGCTCAGTACTTGATTTTGGCCCATAAAGGACGTACTTTTGTAACTCAGGCACAATTTAGAGGTAGTCTGGCATGGCCCGGAACTATTCGCACCTTATGGCTGGCCCCCAGCTTTACTGGGAGGTCAGGGCCGCATTCATCCGGCGGGGTACAACGCTCGCCGCCTATTGCCGCGAGATCAAGATCGCCAGGCAGCACGCTAGGGCCAGCTTGCTCGGGGAATGGCGCGGCCCCAAGGCATCCCAGTTGGTCGAGCGAATCTGCAAGGCAGCCAGCCTCACCAGATAACCATGAGCGACTGGCTGTCGACCGCCGAGTTTGCCGCGCTGGCGGGGATCTCCCGGCAAATGGCACACCGGGTACTTTCGCGTTGTCTGACGGGAGCGCTCTACAAAGGACATCGACTTGCGGTCGCTCAACGTCCCGGCTCTCGCGGCAGAGGCGGCATCTCATATCTGGTCGACCGCAAGTCGATCCCGTTTGCTAAGCCAATGCCAGCTGGCGGCTGCCCGCAGGAATTGGCCGCATATCCTGGATCTGGGGAGGCGGTCGCAATGGTCGCCCAAGGCGAGCCATCCACCGAGCTGGCGATCCCGCACGTTCTTCCCGCGGATGACCACGATCTGAAGTTCAAGCTCGACGCGGTGCTCGACGTAATCCGCTCAACCAGGCGCCGCACACCGGAGCGCAGGAAGCGCATCGCTGAGATTGCCGCCACATGGGCAGCACCAGACGGTACACAGCCCAGCATCTCCGCGCTCAATCGATGGATTCAGCGCTATGAGCACTACGGGGTCAATGGACTGAGGCGCAAAGGGAGGGAAGACCGCGGCCAAAAACGCACACTGTTCTCCCGCGAATACGACGCAGAGGCGCGGTCGCTCGTATCCGAAGAGGTTCTCGTCGAATTCAAGAAGAGGGTCCGCGCCAAGATTAACAGCATGCATGCGGGGCGCAGCTGCACCCTGCCCGTGCTGCAGACGCTCTTCGTTGCTGACCTGAAAGCCTTTCTCATCGAGAACGGGTCGCAGCTGCCAGATCGAGAAATGATTCGGATCTGCACGCTTCCCACGGTTCGATTCTTTGAGCCTGACGTGGGCATCGATCTTCTATCGATCAAGTCTACCGATGCCAGCGCCTATGTCGCCAAGGTTCGGCCGGACATTCGTCGGATCCGCGAACACAACGGCAGCCCGCTTCGGCCGATGCAAGTGGTTGCAATGGACGTTAACCATATGGATGTGCTCTATCGCCGCGAGGATGGCTCAACCGCGACCCCGAAGTTCGTTGCCGGGATATGCCTTGCAACGAACAGACTCGTGTGCTGCAAGGTTTTTGCGCTTGAAGCGGGTCAGGCGATCAGGCGAACGCATGTGATGGAGGCCCTCGCGGAAATGTGCGCGACCTACGGAGTGCCCGAAACCATCTACATCGACAATGGCGCGGAATTCCGCGCGATGGGCTTGGCGGCCGATCTCTGCCGGCTGGCACAGATGATGAACCGGCGCGACGTGTTGGTCGTGAAGGATATCGACGATCTGGAACGCGTCGTGATCCGCGGCACCCCATACATCGCGCAGGGCAAAATCATCGAATCGATATTCGCCGCGCTGCGGTCTCTCTTCGCATTGAGTCCCAACTTCATCGGCGGAAACAGACTCACGAAAAAGACCGCCAACCTTGGCCGAGATCCTGAACCCTTTGACGGAACGATCGCCGAACTGAAGGCGATGGTTCAAAGGCGAATCGATTTCTACCACACGAAACCGCAGGCCACGAGGAGTCATCTAAAAGGTCTGAGTCCAAACGAGGCTTATAAACGCTGGCTCGATGATGGGTTCCAGCCGGTGACCGCGGACCAACGCCACATCGAGATTGCATTCGCTATTGAGGAAACGCGCGTCATTCGAAAGAGCGGCCGGTTTTCATGGACGAGTAAGCGCTTCCCCAAGGAAGGAGCGCGGTTCTACCGTTCCGACGCGCTGCAGCTCTACACCGGCCGGAGCGTCCGCATTCGAGAGCCGCTGGTCGGACCGCGCCACGCGCTCTACGTGTTCGATCTCGATGGGCAACCGATCGCTACCGCGATCCCGGAGATCGCATACGACGTCATCGACCACGAAGGAGCACAGGAGCAGGCCCGTCGAGAGGGCGTGTTGACCGACGTGCTGGAAGCAATTAAGGGCACGCTGCATACCATCGACTACGAGCAATCCATCGATGCGGCTATCGCTGCGCACGGACCACCGCCAAGACCGAGCGCGGCGGCGACGATCACATGCGGGGGCGAATACGCCTCCGCCGCAGCCCACGCGGACGCGATGCTCGCTATTGGCGATGAGAGATTACAGGAGCTCGAGGATGAGGAGCGTCGCCGCAAACAATTCGAGGCTCTGGACAAGTTCGAGAAACTGAAGAAGAAGGGCCGGGCTGCCTGATTGCAGGACGGAGCGGCGGGCGTCCGCTAAACGCCCGCCGTTCTTATGGACCAGACCCACCGTCTGGTGGAACTACAGAGAGGAAACGCGAATGACCGACGATACCGTGAGTGACGATGATTTCGACCAACAGCTACGCGAACAGATGCGCCACCTCGGCGACAGTGTATCGGAACAGTCCGAGCAATCAAAGCAGGACTTCTGCCCGACACCGACCGCGGTTGGTTTGCACAAGTTTCTGACTGCCTGCCAGGACGCACGGCTGTTCGGCGTCATTGTTGGACCGCCGGGCGCCGGCAAGACTCACGCACTGAAGCACTACAAGTATGACCGCGGCGCTATTTATAGGGTCGAGCCACCTCCGAATGCAAACGACCAGGATGGATTTCTGGAACGCCTCTGCACGGTCTTGGATGCCGTTGCCGTAAGGTCGAAATCGAAGGCGACGCGGTATGAGCTCGCTGTGTCACGGATGCGACGAGGCCTGCAGCGCGATGATTCCGATTGGGGATATGGTCGGCATGGCAACCCGCTGCTCATCATTGACGAGGCGCAACGCCTGCAGGATAACGCGCTTGAGCTGATCCGCTCGATTCACGATCAGGTCGGCGGGGCGACTGTGTTGTGCGCGAACCCGCGTTTCGAGTCCAGGCTCTTCCCGAAGGTTAATCGGAAGCAGCCTCACCCGTTCCCACAACTGGCAGCCAGAATCGACCGCGTGTACCGGTGCGATGACACTGTGCACGGGGATGATTTTGATGCGTTGTGCGAGCACTACCGGATCGGTTCGAAGGAAGCCAGAGATCTTGTCTGGGGGAAGGTCCGGTCGCCGCGTCGGCTTTACGCATTCCGAACGATCATCAACGTGGCACACCAATTCGTGCCGCGTGGGTCCGTTCTCAGTGCCGATACGATCCGCAACGCGTTCGAGCAGCTTTCGTTGGAGATGTAACTTCCTTATTGAAAAGATCATCCGGGTCGCGAGGACCACTGCGCCTGCGGGCTCAACGCTGACATCGGCTCACGTGGAATAGGCGGCATTGAAGCTGGGGGTGTGAGATGAGCAAGATAATTGACTTTCCGAAGAGCGAGAGACAAAAGCAGGACGAAGAACTGGCGCAGATTTTGAAATCGGGACTTCGATACAGCATCACGCCGGGAGCTCGCAATTATGTTGCCTACCTCTTGCGACTGTGTGCCCTGGGCGAACGCCTTCAGGGCGCACTGACCGGACTCGGCATCGATGACAGTCAGGTCTTCGAAGCGTTAGGGCCCTGGCCTGATCTTGCGCCTCTCATTGAGGAACTGAATCGTCAGCAGGAGGAGCTCGGGGTGCGGCGTGGCGGAGATGATACCCCCCAGACGCGCGCGATTTCCGACTGCATCGCCAAAGCATTCAGGAGTGCAGCTGCCGATCTGCCGAAGCCACCGAATTATTTCGTGCAATGCCTCGACCGCTTGGAGCTTATCGTATCCGCCCTTGAACAGGCGAAACGCAAGGCGCGCCCTAAAGGTGATGCGGCAATGGGCGTCGCGAGCGCCGCTCCTGAACGACAACGTGTGCGCCGCCCTCAATCAATCTCGACATGTGGTGCCGACAGGTAGCCCGCGCCTCGGAACCCTATGCAATACGACACGCACATCACCGACATTGCGATCTCCGGGAATAGGAATCTCGCCGCCGGGAGGGACATCATCGTGGTCCAAATCGTCAATAACCCGGACACTCTGAGAATCGCCGCACTCTGCCGCCGTATTGACGTGGCGCTCACCCGCTCCCGGCTGGCGATAGACCCGGCCCGAGAGCGCGCGATTCAGGCCGCCCGACGGATGCGCTCAAAGGGGGCGACGCTGGCCCAGATCGCCCGAAAATTCGGGGTCAGCACGGCGCTGGCGTCCAAGTGGTGCCGGAACATCGATTCTGGACCCCTTCCACGGGGGGTGGAAGCCGTATGTGCGGGGCTTGGTAAGGGTAGGGCACCGCCCCCCCCTCTGGACGCGCCACAGTCGGCACGTTCGGGCTCAGATAAGACCGGCGCCGTGGGCATGGCTGGCGGGCCTGACCCCGGGCACGATGGAGCGCAGCCATGATGGACGTCACCGCCGAGCGGTTCGCCGTCGCTGGAGGTCCACCGAAGCGCCGGCCGGCGGCGAGGTATCGCGTGCTGGTCGCTGATCCGCCGTGGCGATTCAGCGACCAGTTGCCCGGCAATGGGCGCGGCGCCTCGAAGCATTACCGGTGCCTGTCGGTCAGCGCGATCATGCGACACCCTCTGCCGCATCTGGCCGATGACTGCGTGCTGTTCCTCTGGCGTGTTTCAGCGATGGTCGAGGAAGCCTACCAAGTCTGCCGCGCCTGGGGGTTCATACCGAAGTCGGAGATCGTTTGGGACAAGGTCACGGCCAGCGGGAAGGCTCACCTCGGGATGGGACACATCGTCCGCGCCGCCCATGAGACGGCGATCATCGCAATCCGCGGTCGCCCGCGGCGCCTTCACGCCGCGCAGCGCAGCCGTTTCGAAGCACCGGCCCCACACAGCGCCGGCAAGGTCATCCACTCCGCGAAGCCTGATGAGTTCTTCGCGATCGTCGCCGAGCTTTACGCTGGCCCTCGCGCAAGCATCTTCGAGCGCCGGCATCGCACGGGATTCGACTGCATTGGCGATCACGGCATCATCCAGCCAGTGCGCGGGCCTCGTGACCACGACCGCTCACCGATATCGGGGCGCCGTCGACAATCGCAGCGAGCCGCGCACGATGGGCGCTGAACTCCAAGTTTCGCAAACCGATTCGTCCGCACGGACCTAACGAGGAGACGCACATGGATCTCCGCCAGCTACCAATCGAACCGACAGCCGAAGCCTTAGAATGGCGTGCCGAGCATCGCCCCGGCCGCATCCCGAAGATCTGGCAGGACCGCCACCTCAAGGAGTTCATCGATGAGCGGCTGACGAAGCTGCCCTTCCATGCCCTTGCGGCGCTGTGTATCGAGGTCTTCGGCAAGGAGCGCGCACCCGGCCGCTCCACGCTCCATCGCTACTACCGGATAAAGTGGCGCATGCGGCCGAACCGCTTGCAGCCGCGGACGCCGCAATGACGCCCGCTCGGCTGGCGCTTCTGCGCGTGGCGAAGCAACAACTCGCGATGAGCGAGGAGGATTACCGGGCTCTTCTCCGTCGAAATGGGCACGTCGAATCCGCGAAGGACCTGAGCCGAGAGGGCTTCGATGCCGTGATGGAGGAGTTCAGCCGCCTGGGGTTCGAGAGCACGTCACGCCGCCAGGCCTTCGGTCGGCCGCGATTCATGATGGCAAGCCCGGGCCAGTGCGCGCATATCCTCAAGTGCTGGGGCCTCGTTACAGAGGGTTCCGGCACGCCGCAAACGCTCGATAAATGGCTTTCGAACCGCTTCGATGTCTCCGCGCTGCGGTTCCTCGACGCCTCCAAGGCACCCAAGGTCATCGGGGCGCTTCACAGCTGGTGCGCGAAGCGCGGAATTGATATACCGAGTTCTGGCGACTGATCGCGCAGAGTGGGTGCAGGCGGCAGGCGGTCGAGTGCACCGGCTGCCGGGCGGCGCTTCAAGATAACGTGCATCGCTCAGCCAGGTTCCATCACGCTACGACCGCCGGGCCGAATCCGTTCGCCGCGGTCGAGCGTCACGACCGCGGGACCACGCCGACATCCCTGCCGCGTGACGCCGATGTGCCCGCACCTCCCTCCAGAAAAAGCCTGGCTCTGGCTCCGGAGCTTTATCTTCCTCGGAGCTAACAGCGATAGTGACGCCGAGCCCACACGAGCACACCCGCAGCATGGATCACGGCGATCTCTCTCAGCTGCCTCACAACGCGCGGATGGTCCTGAACGCCATTGGACCGGAGGCGACATGGCGATTGATCAAGGCGCGAGGCGGCACGCGCATCTACGTGCCAAGGTTGGGCGAGCCAATCGAACACAGTCCGCTTTACCCCATCCTTGGCGCGGAGGCGCTGGCAGCACTTGTGAATGCCTTTTCCGGCGACCAGTTCATTCTTCCGCGCTGCATGCGTTACATGGTCTCGCGAAGAAACGCCGAGATCTGCCGTCGTCATCTAGCCGGCGAGCCAGTGTGGGCTCTAGCCGTTGAGTTCAGTCTCACAGAGTCGACGGTATGGCAGATCTGTGCACGAGGCGGACTTGCCGAAGCGGACGTTTCGGCGCGAACAATGAACAGAGCAAATGAAAGAGGATTGAACTATGGCAACCAGAACCCGAGCAAAGGCAGCTGAGGACGTTCAGCCCGTCGCGCCCCAGATAGGCGATGCGCTGCGCAAACAGACCGAGTTGCGCCAGTTGCTAAGCGACCTGCGAAGTGAACACGAGCGCGCGGTTCTGCACGCTGAGGCTGCTCGTCGTGCGCACCAGGACGCTGCCCTGCAGCTGCAGGACAGCAGGCGACGGCTGGAGGAGGCGAGCGAGCGATACGGCGCGGGAGCCGGCGGGGAGCCATCGCCATCGCAGCAGCGGGAGATCGCTGACCTGGAGTCAATAGTTGCCAGAATCCGCTCGGAAGCCGACGCGGCTGAGCAGCGCATGCGCGCCTTGGCGGAGCAGATTGCAGCCATCGAGCGAAGCCTTCTGGAAGCGCCGCCACTCTGCGGCCTCGCTCACATCGAAGCCCATGCCAACGCAATGCGCCAGGCACAAGCGGAGATCGACAGGATCAGCGCCGTGATCGAGCGCGCGCCGCTGACCGCTGAGCGGGAGGCCGAGCTTCACAGGGAGATCGAGCGGCTCAATACGCGCCGAGAAGACCTTCGCGCGGCTGCCGCAATAGGTGAGGATACCTCCGAGCAGATCGAGGAGACCAATGCAGCAATCGCGAATGCCGAAACAGCACTTCAGGCGCTGTGGGCGGATGTGACGAACGCTGAGGAAGCGGCCGCCGGGCTTCAGCGCCGCCTGGCGCAGGCACAGACCACACTCGACAACCTCGCGTCGAATACACGCCCACTTTGCCATGCGTACTTGGTGACTATGGTCGAACACGAGCGCGCGCGGTATCTGGAAAGCACGGCCGACCTCATCCGCAGCGCCCTCCGTCTGATCGGCATTCAGGGCGCCCTGCAGCGCTATGCCGCCGCCGGCGACCTCAGCGAGCTGTTTCCTCGCGGATACATCGGTCTTGCGATCCCGACACTCTGGGACACCTCAGGCGTCGAAATGCCAATACCGCGCGAGCGCGATGGCTTCATCTTCTCGATCGAGAAAGCGGAGATCTACGGGGACTTCAACGCGCGGAGCCTCGTGGATGACGTGCTCGACCAGCTGCGACCGCTGCTTGCCGATACGCCGTCGCAATTGGCGGCACGACGCTAGTCTTGCGACTGATGGCTGCAATGCATGTCACGATGTGCGGCAGGGGAACGGGCCCCGGCGCCGCATTCCTCTCACGAGGCTGGTCAGCCTGGTCACTGGCTTGTCGCTCCTGCTTGCAGTCATCAGTCCATCCCCTCAGTGGCACCTCGATATGCGTTTGCGGGTGCGTTCACGCCACCGGAAACGCTGGCTCTCAGGCACAGTAAATGGCCGTTATACACATCATGCGCGCCGGCACCTGGTCGCCTAGCAGTGGGCGACCGCTCACAGTCACGACGGCAGATCTCGCGCTATCCGCCGCCGTGTATGTCCGACAGCGACGAGCGGCCCCATTGACGATCGGGCATCCGCGCGATGATCGGCCTGTGCTTGGCATCGTCGATCGGCTTGTCGCACGCGGCGCGAATATGTTTGCCGTGGTGTCAGGCGTGACCGACGCATGTCGCGATCTCATCCACTCCGGGAGATATCGCCATGTGTCCGCCGCGTTCTTTCTTGGAAACGCGCCAGGGAATCCACGCCCCGGGTCGTTTTACCTGAAGCATGTCGGCCTCCTTGGCGCCGCCGCGCCCGCGGTGCGCGGGCTGAAGGCCATAGAGCTGGCCGTCGGTGAGCATGCCGCTTCGCCGCTCGTATCATTCTGCGGCGAGACGTTCATCCTCTCTAACGAGGCCGAGCACCGCTTCAGCGCCCCGGCAGGACATACGCTCGACGTTGCGCGTCTTGAGCTTCACGCCAGGGCGAAGGAATTGTGTGCCGGCATTCCCGGACTCGCCTACATGGAGGCAGTCACGCTCCTCGACCAATGATGAACACCGATACGCCAGCGAACTTAACGATGTTGCCCGGCCGCGGCCCCGCCAGGGCCGGGATCGATTGCGCCAGGCGGCGGCGTCGCGCACAACACCCCGTGACTGGTGCTGTTCACACCTACCGCGGGCATGACCTCCTTCCTCTGGTCGTTGTCGCGGCGCTGCCCTCTGGCCTTTATCTTTCCGCATTGCGATCGGGCTGCCTGATCGCAGTAAATGAAGACAATGTCACTCAATGGAGACCATCACCATGACAGAGAACACCAAGATGAAGATCGGCGAGAAGACCATCACGATCTTCGAGCTGACCGTCGACGATGTCCGCCGTTGGATCGCCGACTCGGCCGAGAAGTACGCGGAGGGTGACATCGTGCGCGCGGCGTTGCTGGATGGCGTCAGCCTCTATGACCTCGCGCGGATGACGGACATCACGCTGGAGGACATGGACCGCATGACCCCCTCCCAGCTGCAGCAGGTCGCGGACCAGTGCAGGAAGGTGAACAGCATTTTTTTCGGGATGTGCACGCGCGTGACCGAGCGGCTCGAAAACCCGGCCACGGCAGCGCGGCACTAGTTGCCGGGATCGCGCTCCTCGTCGAGCGCGGTCATTCAGGCGTGCTGCACTATCCGATGGGGCTGTTTGTTGAGCTGCTAGATCACTACCTGGGCGAATCCGATGGCAAATGATCTGACCGTTGGCATAACCATTTCTGCGGACAGCCGAGGGGTTCGTCCTGGCGTGGAGGCCGCTCGGCAGGCGCTGACGGCACTCAAGCGCGAGGTCGGCGCGGTGGGGAGTGGTTTTCAGAGCGCGGCCACGCAATCAGAAGGCGCGGCACGCCGTATCGCGCAGGGCACCGGCGCGATCGGGGCGCAGCTTCGGCAGCTTCAGACACTCGCGACCACCGTGCTGGGCGCCGCGCTCGGCGGCGCGACGGTCCGCTCCCTCTTGCAGGTCGCCGACGGTTATAAGTCCATCCAGGCGCGTCTGCAGTTGGCCACCGGCAGCGCGGAAGCCTTCGCGCGTGCGCAGGCCGATGTCACGCGCATTTCCTCCTCGACGCTGACCTCGCTCAGCAGCACGGCCAATCTGTACGCGCGGCTTTCCGATTCTCTGGGGAGAGCGGGCACCTCACAGCGCCAGATCGCGAGCATCACTGAGTCCGTGGGCCTGGCATTGAAGGTCACGGGCGCCACCGCAACCGAAGCGGCCTCCGCGATGCTGCAACTCTCGCAAGCCTTCGGGAGCGGCGTGCTGCGTGGCGAGGAGTTCAACGCCGTCGCCGAGGCCGCGCCGCGCATCATGCGCGCCGTGGCCGATAGCCTCGGCGTCAACGTCGGTCAACTTCGTAGAATGGCCGAGGCCGGGGAGCTGACCAGCGAAGCGGTCGGAAAGGCGCTTGTCGACGCCCTCTCTCAGTTGCGTCGCGAAGCCGCCGCAATTCCGCCGACGGTCGGCGGTGCGTTCCAGGTGCTCAGAAACAGCGTCGTGAGCGCCGTTGGTGAACTCGACAAGTCAACTGGCATCACGAACGCGCTCGCCAGGGCGATGCTGGTCGCGGCGGATAACGTCAAGGTGCTCTCCACGGCGATCACCGGCACGCTGGTGACGGCGCTGGCTACGCTCGCGGTGCGCGCGGGCGGGTCCCTTGGTGCGGCAGGCGTTGCGGGTCTCGTTGCCCGAGTCGGGACGGCGTTCACCGGCCCGGCCGGCATCATCGCGGCAATCGGCTTGGCCACCACGGCCTTTCTCTCTTTCAGTCAGAAGGGCACGACCGCACTTCAAGAGCTGATCGACAAGCAACGCGAGCTGGCGAAGCTTCAGGGCGAGTCGGCGACAACTGCCTCGAACATCGACCCGCAGCGCGAAGAAGTGCTCCGGCTCATCGAGCAGCGCAAGGCCCTCGTCGCCGAGATCCGTGAACTGGAAAAGCAGGCCAACGATCCGTTCGGTGGTCTCACGCCGACCAATTTCACGACCTCAGAGGATATCGAGGCTCGGAAGAGGGCGCTTCAGGAGCAGCTGGAGATCAAGCGCGAGGATCTGAGGATTGGCGATCAGATCATCGCGCAGAAGGCCGTGGAGATCGTCGCGGCAGAGGATGAGGTCGCCGCCAGGTCGACGGTCACAGCAGCCACCGATAAACAGCAGGAAGCGGTGGTTTCGCTCATTGTGGCACTGGAGAAGGAGACGGCGACATTCGGTAAGACGGAGCGGGAGGTCGCGCAGTATGAGGCCGCGCTCAATCGCGCCACGGCCGCACAGCGAGCGCTGATCGATGGATTCTTCGATCTCCGCGAGGCACAGAATGCACTGAAGGAATCGCAGGACAAGGCGAAGGAGGTTGCCGACTCGTTCCAGAAGGCAAAGGAAGAGGTCGCATCGAGCGGACCGACCAATCCGCGCCTGGCAAATCCGCTCACCGAGCGGTCGGTCCTCGATGTCGCGCGGGCACTCGACGAGGCGCGTGCGGCGGCATCGAAAGGCAACGGAGACGAGGCCCTCAAGAAGGCGGAGGCGGCGCGCGACATCATCAAGGAGCTGAGCGAGGCTGGAACGGCTTCGAAGTTTTTCCTCAACGATCTGCTGGGCCAGGCGGAGCAGATCGCCACCGGCGTGACCGAGACGACCACCACTCAGCAAGAGGAGAAGATCGCCGAGCTGCAAGAACGGCTCCGGTCACTCAAGGAAGACGCGAATATCTCCGTCGGCCTGGATACCTCCAAGCTGCAGGGTGAACTCGATGGCGTGCATGAGATTCTGGCCAACAGGGAAGCTGACATTCCCGTCGGTCTCAATGCGGCACAGGCGCTGCCCGAGCTTAACGCGATACACGCCACGTTGCAGGCGGCCGCGAATCGCAACCCGATCCACTTTCCGAGCATCATCGATCCGCCGAAGGGCGGCGGTGATGGTGGTGGACAGGAGGAGGCGCCACAAAAGGCGAGTGGCGGGCTCATTGACGGTCCCGGTAGTGAGACGAGCGACAGTATTCTGGCCTGGTTGTCGCGTGGTGAGTTCGTGTTGCGTGCCGCCGCGGTCCGGAAATATGGACTCAGTCTGGTGAGTCGAATGAATGCCATGAACTTGCCGCCTGATGCCCTGCCGCGGCTCGCCGGCGGCGGGCTTGTTCTGCCCAACTTCAACTTCCCATCGCTCGAACGCACCGCCAGCCCTACGGGTAGCCAGGGGCGGATGGCGAATGTCTATCTGCAACTCGACGGGAGGACGGTTGGGCCGATGCTGGCTAAAGAGGAGGTATTACATTGGGTCCGGGATATGTTCGCGATCGGGGCACTGAAGTATGGAGGCCGGCGGGGTTGACCGATGTCAGGCCGCGCCGGCATTCTTTCGGTTGCTATACTCAAGCGGAGGGAGCGGCGAAGGCATTTGAGATGCTATGGGACAACGCGATCGAGTTTGCTGACATGATCTCCAAGGTGCAGGTGTTGGACATGACTGCGGGACAGGCGTTGAAGCACGGGAACCTTTACCGGACGTCGATGGGTACTGCCTCATGGTGAGCAATCGGGAACTCGGTCAATTGTGCGCGGATTACGAGGCGCTCTTTCACGAGACTGCGCCGCTGCTCATGCTGCCAGAAGACGAAGACGAGGCCGCGCGCCTGCTGCGCCAGATGATAGAGGAACGCGACAACTCTATGCTCGAGCGATTGATCCCGGATGCGGCGACGAGCTGACGGCGTGGCGGAGGATCCTCTATGCGGCAAAGCAGGGTGATTGAGGAGGCGATGGCGATACTTGGTAGGGAGCCATTGCCCGCGGACGCTGAGGCACGGCTCGAAGCGCTGGAGAAGCAAGCGACCAAGGCGGAGCGACGCATGTTTGCGGACATCTGGGAAGGCTACTTCGTGGCCTCGACTAGAGCTTCGAACCAATAGCAGCGATGGCCGGGTCATTCATCTCCATCGATTTTGACGACCGCGATGTAGCTGACTTCCTGCGGCAATTACTGGAAGCCAGCGTAAGACTGAAGCCCGCGTTCGATGAGATGGGCGTGGAGCTGAGCGAGCGATGGGGCGAGCCGCGGTTTCTCTCCCAGGCTGGGCCTGATGGCACGCCTTGGGCGCCCAACAGTCCTGACTATCTGGAGTCGAAGAAAGCCGAGACGGGACGAGACCTCATACTTGTGCTGGAACGTCACTTGATGGAGAGCATTACGCATCAGGCGAGCGATCATGATGTCCGGATTGGCACGAACCGCGTCTATGGCGCCACGCACCAGTTCGGCGCCGCGAAGGGGAGTTTCGGAACCGACAAGCGTGGGCGCCCGATCCCTTGGGGCGACATCCCGGCCCGGCCTTACCTGGGCGTTTCAGAGGCGGACAAGGAAGAAATCTTCGAGGTCCTCCGCGAGCACCTCGAGCGGTCATTGAGGCGGCCTTGAAGGCGCCTCCAGCGGGAATTACTAGTCGTTTAACCCCGCGGTAATTCGGTTTTCAGCCCGCCTTGAAGGGCGGTTTTTGCTGCGCTGCACACTCCTGCCTTTTTTTCGTCCCACGGCATCCCGCGCCAGGTCGGCCGATCCCGCGTAATTATCGCCATTCCCAAATAATTATTTCCGTCCCAACAGGGGTTTGAAGTCGCAGCGATCTCGTATAAACTATCTATTAATAGATAGATAGCCCCTTCCGCCCATGGCCACTTCTGCACAAATAGTTGAGATCGCTCAGGAATACATCCAGAAGGTGGGATTCCACGCCTTCAGCTATAGAGATATCGCCGAGCGGGTCGGCATACGCACGGCAAGCATTCACTATCACTATCCGACGAAGGCCGACCTCGCGCGGGCCATCGTGGATCGCGTGCGCGCAGCGACCGACGCGGCGATTGCCGAGATCGACGCCTCCCGCGGCCCGGCCGGCAAGCGCCTGCGCGGCTTCTGCGGCCTGTTCCTGAAGACCTGGGGAGAGGGTGATCGGCTCTGCCCGATGTGCATGCTGGCGATGGGCCAGGAGGCGATCCCGCCGGAGGTGCAGAGCGGCGTGCGCGATTTCTGGCAGGATGGGGAGTCGTGGGTCGCCCGAACCGTGCGCGATGGGCAGTCAAGCGGCGAGTTCCGCCCCGACCTCGATCCGAGAACGGTCGGCAGAACCTTTTTGGCGGCCCTCGAGGGCGCCATGGTCGCCGCCCGCGCGTTCTCGGACCGCACGCGGCTCGAGGACGTCATCGACCACCTGATGGATTCGGTGACTGTCGGGCGAACCGACGGCACTGCGGCAGTCTAACGTCTAGGAGGCACGTGCCCGAATGACAATCCGACCCTGCAATCGCCGTGGACCGCGCCGCGTATACGCCGTGATGCTGATGGTGGCGGGCGCGGCCGCCCTCACCTACAGCCTGCGGGGGAGTGCCTTTGCGCCGCCGTTCAATCTCACGGAGGTCGCGCCGGGCAATTTCGTGCACATGGGCAAGCACGTGACGTTCGAGGACCCCGACACCGACGATATCGCCAACATCGGCTTCATCGTCGGCGAGAAGTGCGTGGCGATCGTCGACACGGGCGGTTCGGTCCGCGTCGGCCGGGCGCTGAGGGACGCCGTACGCGAGCACACGCAGGTGCCGATCTGCTACGTCATCAACACCCACTCGCATTTCGATCACCACTTCGGCAACGTCGTATTCAAAGACGACAATCCCCGCTTCGTCGGTCACCACAAGCTGCCCGAGGCGCTCGGTGGCGACAACGCTTACGTATTGGAGCACTTCGGCCGGTATCTCGGAGAGAATCCGAGCAACGCCGACATCATCCCCCCCGGGCAGACGGTGGACTCCACGGTGGAGCTGGACCTGGGCGGGAAGACCCTGCGGCTCACGGCCTACCCGACCGCGCACACGTACAGCGATCTCTCCGTGCTGGACGTCGGCACCGGCACCCTCTGGCTGGGCGACCTGCTTTTTCGCGAGCGATTGCCCTCCTTCGACGGCAGCGTGCTGGGCTGGCTGGAGGTGATCGGCACGCTCGAGCAGGAACAGGGCGTCAAGACCGTAATACCGGGCCATGGCCCGGTCGGCGAGGATCTCAAGGCGGCGCTAGGCGACGAGAAGCGCTACATGGAGACGATGGTCGGCGAGGTGAGGGCGCAGATTGCCGAGGGCAAGGACATCGACCACGCGGTGGAGACGGTGGGCCTGTCCGAGCGTGATCGGTGGCAGTTGTGGGATCAGCAGCACAAGCGCAACGTCTCGCGCACGTATACGGAACTGGAGTGGGAGTAGGTGGAATTGCATGGCAAATGCGGCACCGGGCGGTGGCCGCGAACATCAGAAACGGAGCTCAGGAGGCACATCATGAACATGCAGTCATACAGGCGTGGCCTTGTCGTCGCGCTGGCATTGATCGGCGCCCTGCAGGCGGGGCATGCGACGGCCGAGGAGAAGCTCGAGATCGCTCGGCCCAAGGACGTGCAGTCCGACGTGGACCTGTGGGCGACCTTCCTGCGCGAGGCGTTTTTCAAGGATGTCGAGATCATCGAGGACAAGAACGTCATCGACATGAAGACGCCGTATCGCGCCGAGGATGCGGCGGTGACGCCGGTGTCGATCACCGCGCAGTTCGATCAGGGCCCTGAACGGTATATCGAAAAGCTCTACGTCATCGTCGACAACAATCCCCAGCCGCTGGTGGGGACCTTCCATTTCACGCCCGACACCGGCAAGGCGGACCTCGCCCTGCGGGTACGCATCGATCGCTACACCAACATCCGTGCGGTGGCGGTGCTGAACAACGGCGAGCATCACATGGTCACCAATTACGTCAAGGCATCGGGCGGCTGCTCGGATCCGTTCGGTGGCGACATTTACGAGGCGCTGAGGATCGCGGGCAAGATGAAGTTCCGGACCGTCGGCGAGATCCTCGCGGATCAGACCCAGCTCGGTCAGTTCAGCGTCAGTCACCCGAATTTCACCGGCATGTCGATCAATCAGCGCACGGGCAACGTCGTGCCTCCGCATTTCGTCAACAAGGTGACGCTGGTCTACAACGACAAGGTGGTGATGACCGCGGAGACCGGCATCTCGATCAGCCAGGATCCGAGCTTCCGGTTCTTCTTCAGGCCCGGCAGCGGCGGCACGCTGCGCGCCGACATCGAGGACAGCAAGGGCAACAAGTGGTCCGAGGTCTTCGAGATCACCGAGGCCCCGGCCGAGGCCGCGACCGCCGACAAGAGCACCTGACGGCCGGGCGCCGTCCGGCGTGACGCAATACCAGGAGGGGCGCTGCGCCGCCCCTCGGGTTCCGGGCTTGTCGTGGGTCCGGCCCGCTTCCGTGCCACGGCGGTGGTCGTACGCCGCTGGCGCGGCTTATCATGGGCGTGATAAAAAGAATTCCAATCGCCGCCCATGCGCCGCCCATTCTCCAGTTTCGGATTCCGCCAGCTGACCGGATGGATGCTGGGCCCGCTGTGCTTCATGTTCTGCGGCCTCTACGGTCCGGAATGGGGCATGAGCATGGCGCAGGCGTGGACCGCCGGGACGGTGGCACTGATGACGGTCTGGTGGATCACCGAGCCGGTGCCCCTCTGGGCGACTGCCTGCGTGCCGCTGTTCGTCTTTCCGGCGATCGAGGTGGCGCCGCTGTTCGGCGTCGCACTGCAGTACACCGACCCGGTGAACTTCCTTTTCCTCGGCGGCATGATGATCGCCGCCTCCATGCAGCAATGGGGACTGCACCGGCGCATCGCCCTGGCGATCGTCGACGCCATCGGTGCCAGTCCCCGGCGCATCGTCCTGGGATTCATGCTGGGGACGGCCTTCATCAGCATGTGGATCTCGAACACCGCCACCGCGATGATGATGTACCCTATCGGCATGGCGGTGCTCATCCGGCTGCGCGAGCAGCGCGTGGATGAGGTCCTGCTCGCCCGGTTCGGGCTCGCCCTCATGCTCGGCATCGCCTACGCGGCGAGCATCGGCGGGATAGGCACCAAGATCGGAACGGCGCCGAATCTCGTCTTCGTAAAGCTGGCCGATCCGCTGCTGAACCATGACGTGGATTTCCTGACGTGGTTGAAGGTGGGCGTGCCGATCGTGGCCGTCGCGCTGCCGCTGGTCTGGCTGTATCTGGTGCGGGTTGCCGCGCCGTTGCCCGCCGCCGGATTCGTCGACAGCGCCGCCTACATCGTCGAGGAACGGCGACGCCTGGGCGCGATGAACCCGGGCGAGCGCATCGCGCTCGTGGCATTCCTAACCGCCGCGGGGCTGTGGATATTCCGCAAGGACATCGAGCTCAGCGGTTTCGTGATACCGGGCTGGTGGGACCTGGTGACCTGGGGCTGGTCCGACGTCATCGGCAGGCCGCTGGAGTCGCTGCCGGCTCCGCTCGCCAGGCTGCTGGCGCAGGACGTGGGCGATGCGGCCGTGGCGATGGTGGTGGGCACGCTGCTGCTGTTCATTCCGGTTCCCGGCCAGCGGCCGCGCAGGGCGTTGAGCCTGCGCAATGCCGCGCGCGTCCCCTGGGGCCTGCTGATCCTGCTCGGAGGCGGATTCGCGATGGCCTACGGTATACAGCAGAGCGGACTGTCGAACTGGGTGGGCGGCTGGTTGCGTGACCTCGATCAGCTGCCGCCACTGCTGCTCATCCTGTGCGTGTGCCTCATCACGGTGATCCTGACCGAGGTGGCCTCCAACGTCGCGACCGCCAACATCATCCTGCCGCTGCTCGCGGTGCTGGCGGCGGAGATCGGCCGCAATCCTGCGCCGCTGATGATGGCCGCGACCATCGCCGCGTCATTCGGGTTCATGCTGCCGGCGGGCACGCCGCCCAACGCCATCGTGTTCTCCAGCGGCTACATCACGGTTCCGCAGATGGCGCGCAGCGGACTGCTCATCGATCTCGCCGGAGCGGTGCTGGTCGCGCTGGCCTGCTACGCGCTGGCGCCCTGGGCGCTGGGACTCCTCTGACGGCCGGCGCCACCGCGGCCCGCCGCGCCGGGGCGGTTGCACGCCTCACGCGCGCCGCCGGGCGTGCAGGACGTCCCTGATGCGCTCAAGTCGATGGATGATGCGTTCCAGCTGCCGGACGTCGGCCACCAGCACGGTGAATACCATGTGCGCCTTGCCGGACCTGGCGTCGCTGTAGGTCTTCACCGCCACGATATCGACCTTCAGATTACTGAGCATGTCGGAGACGTCGCGTAGCAGTCCGCGGCGGTCGTTGGCCTCGATATCGATGCTGACCCGATGAGCGGCGCGCGCGCTATCGCCCCAGCTCACCTCGACGATGCGCTCGGGGCGCTCGCGGACCAGCTTCTCCAGGTTCGTGCAGGTGGCCCGATGTATCGACACTCCCTGGCCCACCGTGATGTAGCCGCTGATCGGTTCGCCCGGCACCGGACTGCAGCAGCGCGCCGCGCGGGTCATGACGTCCGTCACCCCCAGGACGATGACATCGCCGCGTGCCTCGCCGGCGGGCCGCCGCGCCGTCGGCACCGGCGCCGGTTCGGGCGCCGGCGGCCTCGCCGGCTGCAGCGCCTGCGCGATCTGCGCCGCGGTGAGATCGCCTCGACCCAGTGCGGCGAGCAGGTCGTCGGCATCCGCGAGCTGCAGCGCGCGGGCGAGTTCCGTGATGTTGACGGCGTCGAGCCCGAGGCGTTTGAGCTCACGATCGAGCGTGGCGCGCCCCTGGACGATGTGTTCGGCGCGATCCTGCTCGCGGAACCATCTGCGCACCTTGGCCCGGGCGCTGGCGGTCTTGAGGTAGCCGAGCGCGGGGTTCAGCCAGTCCCTGCTCGGGCCGCCCTCGCGTCCGGTCAGGATCTCCACCGTCGAGCCGCTGGCGAGCGGCTGCGCCAGCGGCAGTATGGTGCCGCCGGATTTCGCGCCGCGGCACTGGTGTCCGATGTCGGTATGCACCGCGTAGGCGAAGTCGAGCGCGGTCGCCCCGATCGGCAGATCGATGATGCGCGCCTGCGGCGTGAGCACGTAGATGCGATCGTGAAACGCGATGTGGCGGAAACGCTCGAACAGATCGTTGCCGCTGCCGGGCCCGTCGGATTCGACGCGCTCCAGCAGGCGCCGCGACCATGCCGAGAAGTCCGCCTTGCGTTCCTTGTAGTGCCAGTGCGCCGCCACGCCGAGCTCGGCGTGGCGGTGCATGGCATGGGTGCGGATCTGGATCTCGATGGTGCGACCCTCTGGCCCGACCACCGCCGTGTGCAGCGACTGGTAGCGGTTGGCCTTGGGGCGGGCGATGTAGTCGTCGAACTCGCTCGGCACTGGCGCCCAGAGACTGTGAATCAGGCCGAGCGCGGCATAGCAGTCCGCCACCTCGTTGACGACGACACGAAAGCCGATGGAGTCGAAGATGGCCTCGGCCCCGACGTTCTTGCGCTGCATCTTCTTCCAGATGCTGTAGATGTGCTTCGGCCGTCCGCTCACCTCGCTGCGTATGCCGGCGCGGCTGAGCTCGAACATCATGAGATCGAGCACGCGGCGCACGTAGGCGTCGCGCGTCTCGCGCCGCTCGGTGAGCTGGCTGGCCAGTTCGCAGTACTTCGCAGGTTCCACGAAACGGAACGAGAGGTCCTCCAGCTCCCACTTCAGCTGCCAGACGCCGAGCCGGTTGGCGAGCGGCGCGAAGATGTCCAGGGTCTCCTCGCCGAGGCGCCGCCGCGTCTCGTCATCGGCCCGCTTGGCCGCGCGCAGTTCGCAGAGCTGCCGCGCGAGGCGCACCAGCACGACGCGCGGGTCCTGCGCCATGGTGAGCAGCATGCGCCGCAGGCGGTCGGCCTGCGCGGCCTCCACTGCGGTGCGACGCAGCTCCTTGAGCACCGAGATGCGCTCGGCCTCCCTGAGCAGGCGGGCGACGCCGGCGCCGACGCATTCCTCGACCACGTCGGCGTCTATCTCCCCGTACTCGAACAGCGGCAGCAACACGCCGGCGGCGAGCGTCTCGGCGTCCAGGTCGAGCGCCTCCAGAACGCTGACGCATTCCAGTCCCTGCATGCGGCAGGCATCCAGGGCGGGCTTGGCGTCGGTGCGCTCGCGCAGCACCCGCTCGGCGCGCCGAACGGGTTCGAGGTGCTCCGCCGACAGTCGCGTCGAGACGATCTCGCTGGCACCGAGTACGGGCGGCGGCGTTGGTTCGACGGGAAGTGGATCGGTCACAACATGATCCTAGCCCATGCGGAGGCTGCGGATTGTGCTACCCGGCTCACCAATGGCCGGGTTCGAGGTTCCGGTCCGGGCCAGGCCCGCCGCCCCGCCAGCGCCTGCGCGTTCAGCGCCCCCATTCCGCCGGTCGCCAGCGCAGACCGGCGGCGATGAGGCGCTGCAGCAGCGCCTTGTAAGGGACGCCGGCGTGCTCGGCGGAGTCCGCGAAGTCCTCGCCGCGGGCGATCTGCGGATTGGGATTGGCCTCGATGACGTACACGCGGTTCTGCCCGTCCATGCGCATGTCGATGCGCGCGTAGCCGCTCAGACCGAGTATGCGGTAGACGCGCCGCGCCAGGTGCCGCAGCTTCTCGGCCATGCCCTCCGGCAGGTTGCGCGCCTCGCGCGAGGTGATCCGGTACTTGTCCTGGTACTTGCGCGACCATTTCACCCGCTGCGTGGCGATCCGCCTCGCCTCGTCCGGCAGGTTGTCCATGACCAGCTCCCAGACGGGGAAGACCTGAAGGTGCTGGTTGCCGAGCACCGACACGTACAGTTCCCGCCCTTCGATGTAGCGTTCGACGATCGCCCCGGTGCCGACGCTGTTGTGCACGAATTCGACGCGCTCGCGCAGACGCTCGTCGTCCTCCACGATCGATGCCTGGGAGATGCCCAGGGACGCCTCCTCGGACACCGACTTGACGATCAGCGGAAACTCCAGCTGCCTGGGCCTGCGCACCGGCCGACCCATCGGCACGACCATGAAGTCCGGACTCAGGATGCGATGGTAGTGCAGGATCTTTTTCGACAGCGCCTTGTCGCGGGCGAGCATGAGGCCGCGCGGATTGCAGCCGGTGTAGGGAACCTTGAGCAGTTCCAGGTAGGACACGACGTTCTGGTCGTAGACCGCCACGCCGTCGAACTCCTCCAGGAGATTGAACGCGATGTGCGGCTTCCACTCCTCGATCGCCTTGCGAATGACGCCGAGCTCGTTGCGCACCCCCAGCGCGCGGACCTCGTGCCCGATCTGGCGCAGCGTGTTGACGACGTCGTACTCCGTGCGCCACTGCGCGGTGCTGAGATCCACGCCCGTGATGTCCTCCGGCGGCACGAGGTCGGCGTGCATGAGCGCGAGTATGCGAAGCTTCCTCACAGCGCCACCCGTTGCCTGCCGCTGTGCATGTTGTTCATGGTCTGGACCGTCAGCAGCAGGATGAAGTCGTGACGGGCCTGATCCTCGGGCACGGCCAGGCGCAGGTTGCGCTCGCGGCAGCGATCGATCATGCCGCCGAGAACCTGGTCGATGGTGTACTGGTAGGCGCCCGTCCAGTCGGCGACCTTGCGCCTGGCCTCCTTGCGTATGCGCGAGAGAAACGTGGCCGCGCGCGTGTTGTCGGCGTGCTGGGTGGAGTCCGAGAAGATCCGGCTCAATGCATCGTCGTAGAAGGTGGGATGCACCTGTCCGTAGTGTGCGCGGCGGCGGCGGTAGTGCTCGCGCAGCGTGGTACGCAGCTCCGACAAGGGCTCGATGACCTCGTGGCTGGCCACGCGCGGCGGATTGCCCGCCAGCGTGTGCATGAGCTGATCGACGTATTCGAGTTTGCGCAGCGCCGGCCAGCCCTTGTAGCGTTCCCGCCAGTCGGAGTCCGGCTGCAGCCACACGGCGAAGGTCTCGGCGAAATCCTCGTCGGGGTGCGCCTGCGCGTACCAGCGATCCAGGTGCAGGACGAAGCGCTTGCTATACGGCTTCGGCGTGTACCAGTCGGGGTAGGGGACGGAGGACTTGCCGAACAGCTTCTGCCGCAGCGGCCGGCGGCGCAGCAGGTAGGCGTTTTCGATGGCGTGGCCGGTCTCGTGCCGCAGGATCTGCATGCACCACTCCCGGGTACCGCCCTCGACCTCGAGCATCTGGTTGAGTTCGAGTCTGGCCAGGCGCGGATGCGCGAGATAGAAGGGGATCGCGATACCGGGCACGCCGTCGGGACTGAACCACTCCGCGGAGAGCCAGAAATGCGGGCGGAAGGTGATGCCCCTGGCCGCGAGTTCCTCGAACAGCAGCCCGATGCACTCGGCGACCGGCGTGCCCTCGATGGCGAGATCGAGATCGCAGAGGCGCAGCTCGAGCAGCTGTTCGTCCGACCAGCCCGCCCACTGATCGGGCGCCAGTTTCTTGCCGCGGGATCCTGGACGTGCGCGTCGTGCCACCGGCACGGAGCATAGGAGATCGGTCGGGCTTTGCCAACCGCGCTCCGCGGTCCTCGCCGCCGGGCGGCGAGGACCCTGCTTGCATGGCGGGGATCCGGGGACGCCGCGGGCGCGACTTGCCGGGCCGCGACTCAGACGCGGAAGAGGTATTCCTTGCCGGCCTCGCGCTCGATGTCCGGCGGGAAGCTCTTGTGCTTGTCCGCGTAGTAGCGCTCGAGGTGATCGCCCTCGGACAGCCGGTTGTAGGTGGCGAAGTAGAGCCGGCGGATCTTCTCGCTCATGTTCGGTTCCGAGGCATGCGGGGCGTAGGAATCGAAGAAGACGACATCGCCCGGCTTGGTCGGGCAGTATTCGAATCTCATGCCCGCCATGTCGGCCTCGGTGAGCGGTTCCCAGACGCGGAACAGCCCCCGCTGCTGGTGACCGGCCACCATCTGCAGGCAGCCGTTCTCGATCGTGGCCTCGTCGATGCAGACCAGCACGCTGATGAAATAGCTGGCGTAGTCCTCCCAGCCGGCCTGCGAGTCCTGGTGCGGCTTGAATCCGCCGCCGCCGGGCATCTTGAAGTTGATCTTCTCCTTGAACAGCACCGCCTCCTCGCCGAGCAGCTGCGAGACCGGTGCCCGCAGGGTCTCCGTCAGCCGTTTGAAGCCGGCGTGAAACGGCGAGATCCGCTCTATACGGTTGATGAGCAGCTCGCCGGGGTTCTTCAGGCTGCGCTCGTGGTAGACCCATTGACGTCCCGGAATCTCCGGCGCCTCGGTGATCTCGCGGGTCCATCTCTCTATTGCTGCAATGTCGTCATGATCGAAGGTGCCGCGCACGACCAGGTAGCCGTCGCGCTGGAAATCGGCAATCTGTTCCTCCGTCAGCACCGGTGTCTTCAGCATGACTTCGTTCTCCTCGGCAGTTGATGGATGGCCAACCGCCGACTTATAGGGGCGCCGCGACGGTCTGCTCTTGATCCAGGTCAGTCGCCGGCGGCCGTACGGCGCTGCCCGGCGCCGGTGGCCCGGGGCGTCCGAATGGAATCGTTGCGAGGCGGCGCGGGAGGGGTTGAGCGGGGGGGCGCGGGCCGTGATGCCGTCATTCCGCCGGCAGGTGGCCAGAGGAGGTAGCGAGGACCTGCTGCCGTCGGCTGATCTCCTTCAGCACGCCGTTGAACTGGTCCCGCACCTGCGCCCGCATGAGCGCCGGGCCTATGAGTGGAGGGATCCAGAACTCAGGAGTGCTGAGGGCCCGGTATTCGATATGGCAGCCGTCACGGCCGGACAGCCGCCAGTGGCCGGCCATGCGGCGGAGATTGCCGTCGACCGCGTGGAAGCGGACCGAACGCAGCGGATCGAGATCGATGGCGAAGACGACGTCGATGCGGCGCTCGAAGAACAGCACGCGCGCGACGCCTTGTTGCTCGACGCGCAGAGGTTCACCTGGGGCGCTGACGACGCGGCTCGAGCGCATGTCGGGGACGAATTCGCTGAGATGCTCGAAGTCGGTCAGGAC
>JAWLAN010000007.1:0-259234 GCA_041395385.1 Gammaproteobacteria bacterium | reverse complement strand
GAGCGCGCCGTACTACTTCCCGCAGATGCCCAACGTCTACGATCCGACGGGATTCTTCCAGGCGCTCGCGTACCACACGGCGGACATCCAGTTCGTGTTCCCGAAGTGGCACGGCGGGCAGCTGGGCGTGAACCTCGACCAGCTCACCGGGCAACCGCGCGAGCTGCAGGGCGCCGAGCTGGTGCTGTCCGACCAGATCACGGGGGCGTGGACGCGCTTCGCCAAGATCGGCAATCCGAACGGACCGGGACTGCCGTCGTGGCCCGTGGTCACGGCGACCTCGCCGAGACTGCTCGAGCAGAACCTCACGAGCACCGTCGTCGACGAGGCGGCCTATCGAGCCAACTATCACTGCGACTTCTGGGATGCCCAGAACTGAGGGCAAGTCCCGAGAGTGAATAGGTGACGTGCGAGCGGCTGCGTCCTCCTGCAGGGCGCAGCCGCTGTCTTGTTTGCCATCGAAGGCCGTCCGCGACGTTCGCGCCGGGGCGGCAAACCGCATTTCACGTCCAGCTTGGCGTTGCGCGACCCGACGAGGGGATCCGCCTCAGCGCGCGAGGCCGCATGCGGCGAGGAACTCGCGCACCCGTGCCGCCAGCCCCGGGCTGTCGAGATCGGCGTAGTCATAACGCGCCCGCACCACCGGCTTGTCGAGCGCGACCAGCGCGGCGAGATCACAGGGCGTGGCCGAGATCACGCAGTCGGCGTCCGCGGCGCGGATGGTCGCCGCGAGCGCCTCGAGCTGCTCATCGCCATAGCCCACCGCCGGCAGCACCGGGCTGATGTGCGGATAACGTGCATACACCTCGCGGATCGCGGGCACCGCAGCCGCGCGTGGATCGACTATGGCGGCCACGCCCGCCGCCCGCGCGGCGACGTAGCCCGCGCCGTATGCCATGCCGCCGTGAGTGAGCGTCGGACCGTCCTCGACCACGAGCACGCGCCGGCCGCGCACCGCGTCCGGATCGTCGAGGCGCACCGGGGAGCCCCCGCGGTACTGCGCCGCGCGCGGGTTCACCCTCCGCGCGTTGGCGAGCACCTGCTCGACCGCTTGCGGCTCGGCCACGTCACTCTTGGCGGCGATGACCACGTCGGCCATGCGCAGCACGGTCTCGCCCGGATGATGGCGGAGCTCGTCGCCCGCGCGCAGCGGGTCGACCAGGACCAGATGCAGATCGGGCGCGAGAAAGGGAAAGTCGTTGTTGCCGCCGTCCCACAGGAGCACTTGGGCCTCGCCCTCGGCGCGCGCCAGGATGGCGGCGTAGTCCACGCCGGCGTAGACCACCGTGCCGCGCGCGAGATGAGGCTCGTACTCCTCGCGCTCTTCCACCGTGCAGTCCGCGGCGTCGAGATCCGCGCGGCTGGCGAAGCGCTGCACCGCCTGGCGCGCGAGATCGCCGTAGGGCATGGGGTGGCGCAGCACCGCCACCCGGATGCCCAGCCCCGTGAGCAGCGCCGCGAGCCAGCGCGCGACCTGCGACTTCCCGCAGCCGGTGCGCACCGCCGAGACCGCGATCACCGGCACCCGCGCGCGCAGCATGGTGCGCTTCGGCCCCAGCAGCACGAAATCCGCGCCGGCCGCGAGCGCGATCGAGCCGCAGTGCATCACGGCCTCGTGGGTCACGTCGCTGTAGGCGAACACCACCTCGTCGATGCGCTCGCGCGCGACGAGCTCGGCCAGCTCGGTCTCCTCGAGGATGGGGATGCCCTGCGGATAGCGCGGGCCGGCGAGGCTCGCCGGATAGCGGCGCCCGGCGATCTCGGGGATCTGCGTCGCGGTGAAGGCCACCACCTCGCGCGAGGCGTCGTCGCGGTAGACGGTGTTGAAGTTGTGGAAGTCGCGCCCCGCCGCACCCAGGATCACGACGCGCCGCGCGCTCATCGGATCGTCACCGCGCTCATCCGCCGGCCGGGGAGCACGCTGTTACCTCGGCTCTCGTTGAGATTCGCGCGACAGGAACCGGCTGCGATGTGGTCTTCGTGGAATGTCCTGCAGGAATCTGCTTCGTTCGCCATGGCCCTGCGATTCGGTTCGGGTTGCCGCGAGTATAGCGGCAGTTCCGTCCGTCCAGGTCCGACAGCGGACATTCCGCAGTGCAATAGACGACAGCGGTGCTGTTTCGCTTGGCAAGCCTTCGTGCTGTCACTACACGGGCCGCATTCGTGCCACCGCTCGAATTCTCACCCCGGTTTCTTCTGCGTTTCCAAGCGCAGTTTGAAAAACGGCTCTGCTTCTATTACTTTGTATTGAAAGGCTGTTTTATCGGATTTAGGGAACCCGCCAAGACATGGATTATACGGACTCTGTCTAACTCATTTATGCCTGCCGTCTGTCTAATCCAATGTTGGGCTGGGAAGGTCAAACCATGAATCTCAATCAAGTTACTGTGCCGACGCTCGACATTGAGAAGTCCGCGGCGTTCTACCGGGACCTGGGCTTGCTGCAGATAGTTAGCGCGCCGCACTACGCACGCTTTGAATGCCCGAACGGGAACGCCACCATTTCCATACATAAGGTCGATCACGTTTCCACCGGTCCGCGCATCGTTGTTTATTTCGAGTGCAAAGATCTCGATGCCCAAGTAGCGTCGCTTCGGAAGAAAGGATTTGAGTTTTCTCAGCTGCCCACGGATCAAACGTGGCTCTGGCGGGAAGCGCACTTGTCAGATCCGTCTGGGAACGCTTTGTGCCTCTACTGGGCTGGAGAGAACCGCAAGAATCCTCCTTGGCGGATCGATGCCCAACAAGCCGCGGCAGGCGACGCGCCAAACGCGCGCACTTGAGCGGCGGCGTTAACGTTCGCCGAATCCCGCCCACATTTCCATATTTGCATATGGCTCTTTAGCCATATAAGAACTAGACTCCCTTCGTGAGCAAGGAAAGCTTCGAGTGGGATCCCGAGAAGGATCTGATTAATCGGGCCATGAATCGCCCCGAGTTTGCCGGAGACTCCCAATCTTGAGAGGATGGAGTCATGAGCAAGCAGACGAGGTATTCACCGGAAGTCAGGGAGCGGGCGGTGCGGATGGTGTTCGAGCACCAGGGCGAGCACGCCTCGCAATGGGCGGCGATAGAGTCGATCGCCGCGAAGATCGGCTGCACGCCGGAGACGCTGCGGCACTGGGTGCGGCAGGCCGAGCGCGAGGAGGGCAAGCGCGCGGGGCTGACGAGCAGCGAGCGGGAGCGGCTGAAGGAATTGGAGCGGGAGAACCGTGAGCTGAAGCGGGCCAACGAGATCCTGCGCAAGGCATCGGCGTTTTTCGCCCAGGCGGAGCTCGACCGCCGAGCGAAGTGATGGTGTCGTTCATCGACACGCATCGTGAGCAGTACGGGGTCGAGCCGATCTGCGAGCAATTGCCGATCGCCCCGTCGGTGTACTACGAGCACAAGGCGAGGCAGCGTGATCCGCAGCGTTGCTCGGCACGAAGCCGCCGGGATGCGCAGCTGAAGGATGAGATCAAGCGGGTGCATACAGAGAATCTGCAGGTCTACGGTGCCCGCAAGGTGTGGAAGCAGCTGCATCGGGAAAGCATTTGCGTGGCGCGCTGTACGGTCGAGCGATTGATGCGTGCACAAGGCTTGAAAGGGGTTCGTCGCGGCCGACGCTGCAAGACGACGATACCCGATGATGTCGCGGTTCGACCGATGGACCTGGTCAACCGTCAGTTTACGGCGGTACGACCGGATCAGCTGTGGGTGGCGGACTTTACCTACGTGGCGACATGGTCGGGTTTTGTCTACGTGGCTTTCGTCATCGACGTCTTCGCCCGACGGATCGTCGGCTGGCGAGCGGCGCGCTCGATGCAAACGGACCTGGTGCTGGATGCGCTGGAGCAGGCGCTGTGGTCAAGGCGTACGCGGGGAGGGCTGGTGCATCACAGCGATCGCGGTTGCCAGTATCTGTCGATCCGCTATACGGAGCGACTGGCCGGCGCGGGCGTGGAGCCCTCCGTCGGCAGCACTGGCGATTCCTACGACAACGCGCTGGCCGAGACGATCATCGGCCTGTACAAGACCGAGGTCATTGACCATCGCGGTCCGTGGAAGCATCTGGATGCGGTGGAATATGCGACGCTGGAGTGGGTCGACTGGTTCAACAACCGGCGGCTGTTGAGACCCATCGGGGACATCCCGCCGGCGGAGAAAGAACTGGCGTACTATCGCCAGAGTGGCGAGTCGGCCATCGCGGCCTGACTCAAACGGAACGGTCTCCGGGGAAGCCGGGGCGATTCACCAAGCACTCCGCGTCGTTTCTGGAGGCGCAGTTTGCGTTCACCGATCCCAAACCTGTAACTGCCGAGGATTTGACGCACAGCGGCGCTGAATAGCGCTACTACTGCTTTGGCCAGGTCGGCCAAGGTGTGATGACCGTTCGATTTACGTACCGACATGGCGTCATCCGAATCATCGGCGCCGGGTACTGGAGAAGGGGCAGGCAGATCTATGAGCGGGAAGATCAAATACACCGATGAACCACTCGGAAAGGTCAAGGTCGTGCCGGACTTTCTTCCGTCTCCGGACGAACTGGCGTTCCGGGATGAAACCGTAAAGGTGACGATTGCCTTGAGCCGGGCGAGCGTCGAATTCTTCAAGCGCGAGGCAAAGAAGCGGGACACGCAGTACCAGACGATGATTCGGAGGCTGCTGGATGCATACAGCGCTGTACACCAGCGACCTCTGACAAAACGCTCCAAGCGACGCGCGAAAGCGCGCGCTTGAGCGCAGTCTTTCGGCGACGGGAGGGTATTGAAGGTGCCGTCCCCACACGGTGACATCCACTATCGGTTGAACGACCGGGATGAGATTGTGTTTGTCAACCAGGCATGGGACGCGTTCGCCTCGGCCAATTCCGGTGAACACCTGACCGCGCCCCACGTGTTGGGTCTACCCCTGTGGGAGTTCATCGTGGATCGCACGACACGGGCCTTGTACAAGGAGATTCTGGCGCGCGTTCGGGGTGGTCGTTCCGTTCGGTTTCTCCTGCGGTGCGACTCGCCGGAGTATCGCAGGCTGCTGGAGATGGAGGTGTCGCGCGGGCTGGACGACGTGACCGATTTTCGGATCCGGACTCTGTCGCAGCAGGCGCGGGAGCGGCAACCGCTGCTCGACACGGATCGACCGCACTCGGAGGAGTTCTTGCGGGTGTGCGGGTGGTGCAAGAAGGTGCACGCAGGCGGCCGCTGGGTGGAAGTCGAGGAGGCTGTCTCCCTCCTCGGCTTGTTTGTGCGCCCCCTGCTTCCCGCTGTGACCCACGGTATCTGTGAGGACTGTTACTCGCGGATGGTCGCGACTATAAGCGAAGGCGACAAAGGCGCCGAACCAGACGCCGAAGGGGACGGCGGAGGCGTGCCGGCATTTCGAGGTTTGTAGCTTTTGCAGCACCCGCCGCTGCTGAGCTGCGTCGTCGAATGTCAGCTTTGGAGATATCTGGCCACCGCTATGTAATGGCTCAAGTGAGCGGAAAGCCTTCGGCGACCGAAAATCGGACACGTAAGTCTTCGGCGATCTGATCAGGCTGCGGGCTCCACGTGCACCTGCACTCGCACCCCGCCGATCTGCTCGCCCACCCGGCGTTCGATCTCATCGGCGATGGCATGCGATTCGGTGGTGCTGAGCCCGCCATGCACGGTGACCACGACCTCCACCAGCTTCTCGGAGCCCGCCTGGTGCGAGCGGATCTGCCGCACGCCGTGCACGCCATCGATGGAGGCGACCAGTGCCTCCAGGCCATCGGCGTCCACGACCGTCTGGTCCACGAGCACCGGGATGCTGCGCCGGAACAGCGACCACGCCAGCCACATGACGAAGGCCGCGACCGCCACCGCGAGCGCGGTATCGATCCAGGTATGGCCGCGCACGGCGATCTGCCAGCCGCCGATCACCGCGATCGTGATCGCCACGTCCGAGAGCGTGTGGGTGGCGTCCGCGCGCAGCAGATCGGAGTCGAGCTTGTGCGCCTGGCGATGCTCCCACCAGGTGAAGCCGATGTTGACGATCAGCACCATCACCATCAGGGCCAGGCCGACCGGGCTCTGATCGATCTCCGCGCGCGCGCTGGTGAACGCGCGCACCAGCACCTGGATGGCCATGAGCACGATCGCCACCGCGATCCCGAAGACCGCCAGCGCTTCGAACTTGTTGTGACCGTAAGGATGTTCCCGGTCCGGCGGCGCGCTCGCCACCCGCAGGAACAGGAAGCCGACGATGTTGTTGGTGAGATCGGTGAGCGAGTGGACCGCGTCGCTCAGGATCGCCGTGGAGCCGGTCTGCAGGCCGACGACCACCTTGACCACCAGGAAGAAGACGTCGCTCAGGCCCTCGATCAGCAGCACGCGGCGGATGCGTCGATGCCGATCCGCATCGTTCGGGATGACTTGTTCAGACATGAAGCGGGCCCGCGGTGATTCTTCTACCGGCCAGTTCCCCGGAAACCGATGTTGAGCCCGATCTTACACGCTATCCTTGTCCATGTGACTGTTCGCGGGCCATGCTGTAGCGCTATGCTTCGGTTTCGCCGTTCCCCGCGGCGCGTACAGGATTATTGAAGATGACTTCCGGCATCGAACATTTCGACAGCGAGCTCTATGCCATCGACGAGCGCATCGGCAGGCTGGCGCTCGCCTGCGGCGTCTCGCTGGCGGACATGCCGACGATCGTGGCGCTCATCAAAGGCAACTTCGCCGTCTGCCGTCACGGCGACAATCCGAAGCGGCAGGAGCTGCGCGCGCTGCTGATGATGAAATACGGGATCGAGGAGCGTTGCCTGGCCGCGCTGGGGCACAACGAATGCCTGCATCTGCTCGAGACTCACGAGGATCGTCTGCGCGCGCGCGGCTTGACCGTCGAACCCACGCGCACCGAGAAATAGCTCTCCGCCGCGCAGGTACTCAGCGCGTGCTGTCCCTCACCCATCCGATTAGCGTCTCCAGCGGCATGGCGCCGCTCGTGCGCGCGATCTCCCGCCCGCCGCGGAATATGGCCAGCGTCGGTATGCCGCGGATCCCGTGCGCCGTGGCCAGCGTCGCCTCCTCGTCCGTATTGACCTTGGCGAGGCGCGCGTGCGGTTCCAGCCGGGCCGCCGCCGCCTCGAACGCCGGCGCCATGCTGCGGCAGGGCCCGCACCACGGCGCCCAGAAATCCACCACCAGCGGTATGTCGCTGCGGCTCGCGTGCTTCTGGAAGTTGGACGCGGTCAGGGCAATCGGATGGCCGCTGAACAACGGCTGCTTGCAAGCGCCGCAGCGGGGCCGCTCGGTCAACCGTGCCGACGGCACCCGGTTGGCCGCATCGCAGTGCTCGCAGACGACCTGGACCATCGCCGCGGTCATGGTGCCTCGCCCTCCGCCGGCCACACCACGCTGAAGGCGCCGCGCAGGTCGCCAGCCGCAAAACCGGTGGCGGCGTCCTGCGGGTACATCTCGCGCAGTGCCGACTGCACGTCCGCGGCGAGATGGCTGCCATGGCAGGTCAGGCACAGCGGGCCCGTGGGGATGGCCTTCATGTAGCGCGCGCCCTGCCCGTCCGGCGTCTCGAAGAGCTCGAGCCTGTCGGCCGGCTCGCCGGCCGCCATGCGCTGCTCGAATCGCTCCATGGCCTCGCGCTGCCACGGCTGCGGCGCGTTGGCGGGATTGCGCACACGCAGCGCGGTGCGGGAGATGGACGCCCCGCTCGCCGCACTCAGCTCCGCCGCGATCCGCGGCGCCCTCTCGCGGCACACCGCGATCGCGCCCACCGGCCCGCCCTGCGCGATGGCGGCCTCGAGCTCGGTCTTCAGGCGCTGCTGGAACTCCCGCGTCAGCTCGCGGCTCTCCTGCATACGCGCGTCGACCTCGCCGGTGCCGTCGCCGTTGGCGGCGGCGATGCCCGGCGCCAGTGCCGAGGCCACCGCGGCGAACATCAGACCAACGCCGATCAGGTTACGAGGCATGTCGTCGCCCCTCCGGCTGGACGCGCAGTATGCCGAGCGCCTTCAGCACGTATTTCTCGTAGATGGGCTCGGTGGAGCCCGTCTTCATCTTGTGGAGGAAATATTTCTCGAAGGCGATCTTGCCGAGGTGCACCCACTTGCCGCTGCGCGCCCAGGTGACGTTGCGCGGCGGGATCTGCGGCAGCGCCACGAACGCGATGCCGGTGTCGCCCATGTCGGCCAGGCAGATCGCGTTCCACGTCGCCTTCGCCGTGGCGGGCGTGCCCTCGATGTCGGCATGGATGTTCTCGACGATCGCCGTCACCATCGACTCGATCATGTAGCCGGTCTTCGGCGCGCCCGTCGGCACCGCCGTGACCTCCACCGGCGGTATCGCCACGCAGACGCCGGCGGCGTAGATGTTGCGGTACTTCGGGCTGCGCTGATGCGCGTCGACCACGACGAATCCGCGCGCGTTGCACAGCTCCGGGGCCGCGGCCACGGGGTCCACGCCCTTGAACGCGGGGATGAACATGGAGTAGCGCTGCGGAAGCTCGTGCTCCTTCAGCACCGCGCCCTTCTCGTCGTGCTCGGCCACCCGCACCGCCTCCGGCGTCGCCTCCAGTAGCCGCGCGTTGGTGATCCACTTGATGTGGCGCTGCCGGAGCTCGTGTTCGAGCAGACCCTTGGAATCCCCGACCCCGCCCAGGCCCATGTGGCCGATGTACGGCTCGGGCGTGACGAAGGTCATGGGCACCTGGTGACGGACCTTCCGGCGCCGAAGGTCGGCATCGACGATTAATGCAAATTCGTAGGCGGGTCCGAAGCAGCTGGCGCCGGGCGCCGCGCCGATCACGACCGGGCCGGGATCCTCCACGAACCGCTGGTAGGCCGCGGCGGCGTGCTCGGCGTGCGGAGTGGTGCACACCGAGTGCGTGCTCCCCTCCGGACCGAGACCGGGCACCTCGCTGAAGGCGAGCTGCGGACCGGTGGCGATGACGAGGTAGTCGTAGGTGACGGTGCTGCCGTCGGCCAGCGTCAGGGTGTTGGACTCCGGCTGCAGCCCGCTGGCCGGGCTGGCGATGAAATGGATGCCCTTGCGCTCCACCCGCGGCCGGATCGGAACGAGGATCTGCTCCGGCCGCCGCCAGCCGACGGTGACCCAGGGGTTCGACGGCGTGAACTGGAAATTCTCCGAGGCGTTGATGAGCGTGACCTCGTGCTTCGCGCCGAGACGGCGCTTCAGGTCATACGCGGCGGGCATGCCTCCGATGCCTGCGCCCAGAACGACGATATGGGACATGTTGCTGTCCTCCGGTAGGTAGCGACCTATTGGAACTTTTCGAATCACGGGCGGCTCTTGCAGGTCCGCCCTGCATTAAGTATATTAGCATTATCTTATTTAGCAAGTTCGAATTTATGAACCGAGCCGAGACCGCCATTCCCGCCGATTCCTCCAGCGCCGCCCAGCCGCCGGAGATCGACGCGCGCGCGATGCGCAGGCACGCGGCCACGGCCGCCCGCCTGATGCGCTCGCTCGCCAATCCGCACCGGCTGCTGATGCTGTGCGTGCTCTCGGAGGGCGAGCTGTCGGTGAGCGAACTCAACGAGCGCATACCGCTGTCGCAGTCCGCGCTCTCGCAACACCTGGCCGTGCTCCGGCGCGAGAAGCTGGTGCGCACCCGGCGCGAGTCGCAGACGATCTATTACTCCGTGGCGGACGGCGCGGCCATGGACATCGTGCACCTGCTGCACGAGAAGTACTGCTGCACCCCGCCCCGGAACCCCGCCAGACCGGCGAGTTCCAAGTCAACCCGAAGAGGAAACTGAAATCCATGAAATGGCAACACGTAGCACTGCCCGCCGCCTGCCAGCCCGTCGAGGGCGTCATTGCCTGCGGTCTTCCCTCCGAGAAGGAGCTTCGCGAGGCGCACGCGGGAGGATTGCGCACGGTGATCAACCTCTGTCCCGCCCGCGAGCAGAAGTTCGACGAGGATGCGCTGGTGACCTCGCTCGGCATGCGCTACGAGCACATCCCGGTCGCGGGCGCGCAGGACCTGACGCGCGAGAACGCGCTGCGACTGGCGCAGATCCTGTCCGATCCGGAGAGCCGTCCGGCGGTCGTCCATTGCGCCAGCGGCAACCGCGTCGGCGCCCTGTTCGCGCTGAAGGCCTACTTCGCGGACGGCTGTGATCCGCAGGCCGCCATCGCCGCGGGTCGGGCCGCGGGCCTGAAGGCGCTGGAACCCGCGGTCGCTGCGGTGATGCGGGGTGACACCGCGGGCGCGAATGCGGGGTCCGCCACGGCGGCGCGCTCCTGCTCCAGCGTCGCCAGCGTAGATCGACTGGTGTTCCGCTTCGCTGGCGCCTTCGTGCTGGTGAGCCTGCTGCTCGCCCAGCTTCATTCCCCGGCGTGGCTGTGGTTCACTGCCTTCGTCGGCGCCAACATGCTGCAGGCGTCGTTCACGGGTTTCTGCCCGCTGGCGCGGATCCTGGTGCGTCTCGGGATCCCCTACGGCGCCGCCTTCCGCGCCTCGTCCGCGGCCCGTTGAGCGGCGCGGATACCGCCACATGGAGGCTGTCATGATGGGATCACTGCGAGGCCGGCGCATCGCGCTGGCGATGCTGCTCTCCGCGCAGGCGATCGGCGCGACCGCGCAGGAGGCCACCGCGCTCGAGGCCGTAGCCGCCACGCGCGAGCGCGTCACGCGCGAGGTGAGCTTCGACGGCGTCCTGGAGGCGGTCAACCAGTCGACGGTGGCGGCCCAGACCAGCGGCCGTGTCGAGGAGATCGCCTTCGACGTCGGCGATTTCGTGCAGCAGGGCCAGGTCATCCTGCGCCTGAGCGCCACCGAGCAGCAGGCGCGGCTGTCCAGCGCGCAGGCCGCCGTGAACGAGGCGCGCGCGCGCTACGCGGAGGCCGAGCTCAATTACAAGCGCACGAAGGAGATCTTCGACCGCGCCCTGGTCGCCAGGTCCGCGCTCGACACTGCGGCCGCCAACCTGGAGTCCGCTCGGGCGCGCGTGGCCGCCGCCGAGGCCGGCGTGAAGGAGGCCCGCGAGGGCACCACCTACACCGAGGTGCGCGCGCCTTACAGCGGCTACGTGGTGCAGCGTCATATCGAGATCGGCGAGACCGCCACGATCGGCGCGCCGCTCATGACCGGCCTGTCGCTCGAGCAGCTGCGCGCGGAGGTCGAGGTCCCGCAGACTTACATCTCGGCCCTGCGCGAACACCGCCGGGCGCGCATCGTGCTGCCGGACGGCAAGGCACTGGAGGCCACGGACATGCGCCTGCCGCCGAACGCCGATCCCGCCACGCACACATTCCGGGTGCTGGTGACGCTGCCGGCGGGCGAGCACGGGGTGTTCCCGGGGTCGCTGGTCAAGGTGACCTTCGCCAGCGGCGAGGAGGAGCGCGTGCTGGTGCCGGCCTCGGCGGTGGTCCAGCGCAGCGAAGTGACCGGCATCTACGTGCTGGATGAACAGGATCGCGTCAGCTTCCGCTACTTGCGCATCGGGACGCCGACTCCCGAGGCGCGGATCCCCGTGCTCGCGGGACTCGCCGCCGGTGAACGGGTGGCCGCGGATCCCATCGCCGCGGGTATTCGTTACAAGCAGCAGGCCTTGCCGGAAACGGCGCCAGCGCCATGACGGAGAACGCGAGGCTCGGCATCTCGGGACGGATCGCCGCGAAGTTCCTGACGACGGAGATCACTCCCCTGCTGGCGTTGGTCGGCCTGCTGATGGGCCTGTTCGCGGTGCTGGTGACGCCGCGCGAGGAAGAGCCGCAGATCAACGTCACCTTCGCCAACGTCTTCATCCCGTTCCCGGGCGCCTCGGCGCGCGAGGTCGAGCTGCTGCTGACCACGCCGGCGGAGCAGATCCTCTCCGAGATCGAGGGCGTGGAGCACATCTACTCCTCCTCCAGCCCGGGCATGTCCGTGCTGACGGTCCGTTTCGAGGTGGGGCAGCCGCGCACCGACGCCATCGTGCGGCTCTACAACGCGCTGTACTCGAACCAGAACTGGATGCCGCCGAACGCCGGCGTCGGCGCGCCGCTCATCCAGCCCAAGGGCATCGACGACGTGCCGATCGTCGCCGCCACGCTGTGGAGCGAGGATCCGCAGATCGGCGCCTATGATCTGATGCGTGTGGCGCACGCCCTGGAGGCGGAGCTGCAGCGCGTGCCAGGGACGCGGGACATCGAGACCCTCGGCGGACCGGAACGCGTCGTGCACGTGCTGCTCGATCCGCAGCGCCTTGCCGGTTTCGGGATCGCGATCGAGGACCTGGAGACGCGCGCTGGAAGCGGCCAACACCTCGCACGATGCCGGCAGCATCGTCGCCGACAATCGTGAGATCCAGGTGCAGGCGGGGACCTTTCTCACCACGCCCGAGGAGGTCGCCGAGCTGGTGGTCGGCGTCCGCGAGAGCGCGCCGGTGTTTCTGCGCGACGTCGCCACCGTCCGCTACGGACCGGATCAACCCGAGCGCTACGTGAGCTACGGCGCCGGGCCCGCAAAGGCATTCTCCGCCGCGGGGAAGGCAGCCAGCGGCACGATCCTGCCGGCCGTGACCGTCGCCGTCTCCAAGAAGCCGGGCGAGAACGCCGTGGAGGTCGCCGAGGCCGTGATCCGGCGCTTCGAGCAGCTCAAGGGCACGTTCTTCCCCGACGGCATCGAGGTGACGATCACGCGCAACTACGGCGCCACCGCCGAGGACAAGGCCCAGACGCTGATCAAGAAGCTGGCCTTCGCGACGATCTCGGTGGTCGTGCTGGTGCTCTTCACCCTCGGGCGGCGCGAGGCGGTGGTGGTCGGCGCCGCGGTGGCGGTGACGCTCACCATCACGCTCTTCGCCTCCTGGGCCTGGGGTTTCACGCTCAACCGCGTCTCGCTGTTCGCGCTCATCTTCTCCATCGGCATCCTGGTCAGACGACGCCATCGTCGTGGTGGAGAATATCCATCGCCACATGCAGCTCGGCGGCAAGTCGCTGACCGAGGCGATCCGCCCGCGGTCGACGAGGTCGGCGGGCCGACCATCCTGGCGACCTTCACCGTCATCGCCGCGCTCCTGCCCATGGCCTTCGTCACCGGGCTGATGGGGCCGTACATGCGCCCGATCCCGATCAACGCCAGCACCGGCATGCTCATCTCGCTGGCGGTGGCCTTCGTGTTCACGCCATGGCTGTACCGGCGGCTGTTCCTGCATGCGCGCCACGACGACGCGGCCCACGCCGCGCCGGCCGCCTCGCGCCTGCAGCGATTCTTCACCGCGGTGATGAGACCTTTCCTGCGCGGCCGCGACGGCCGCGGTGCGCGTGCTGCTGCTCCTCGTCATCCTCGCCTTGATCGGCGGCTCGATGGCGCTGGTCGCCACCCGCTCGGTAGTCATGAAGATGCTGCCGTTCGACAACAAGAGCGAGTTCCAGGTGCTGGTGGACATGCCCGAGGGCACGCCCGTGGAGCAGACCAACCGCGTGCTGCAGGCGCTCGCCGAGCACGTGAGAACGCTGCCAGAGGTCACCGATCTGCAGATGTACGCCGGCACCTCCGCCCCGATCAACTTCAACGGCCTGGTGCGACAGTACTACCTGCGCCGCGCGCCGCACCAGGGCGACATCCAGGTCAACCTGGTGGACAAGCACCTGCGCGATCGCAAGAGTCACGAGATCGCCGCCGGCGTGCGGCCCGCACTGGCCGGGATCGGCCGGCGCTACGGCGGCAACGTCAAGATCGTCGAGGTGCCGCCCGGACCGCCGGTGCTGGCGCCGCTGGTGGCCGAGATCTACGGCCTGGACTACGCCCGACAGATGCAGGTCGCCACGCAGGTCCGCGGCCTGTTCGAGACCACGCCCGATCTGGTCGACGTCGACGACACGATCGAGGCGCCGCAGGAGAAGCTCGTGTTTGCGGTGGACCGCGCCCGCGCCGCCCGCCTCGGCGTCGGCCAGCAGGCGATCGCCGCCGCCATCAACGCCGCCGTGCGCGGCGAGGACGCCTCCTTCCTGCACAGCGAAAACACCAAGACGCCGATCCCCATACGCCTGGAGCTGTCCGCCGGCGACAAGGCGGACATCGAGATGCTGCGCGGCCTGCGCGTGCGCGCCGGGAACGGCGTCCTGGTGCCGCTCTCGGAAGTGGTCGAGATCCGCAAGCTCACGCGCGACCAGACGATCCACCACAAGGACCTGCTGCCGGTGGTCTACGTGCTCGGTGACGCGGCCGGCGCGACCGACAGCCCGCTCTACGGCATGTTCAGCCTGTCCTCACGGCTCGCACAGACGCCCATCGAAGGCGGCGGGCCGATCCGCCAGTACCGCACGCGGCAGCCGGAGAATCCCTACGAGTGGAGCATGAAGTGGGACGGCGAGTGGCAGGTGACCTTCGAGACCTTCCGCGACATGGGCATCGCCTACTCGGTGGGACTGATCCTCATCTACCTGCTCGTCGTGGCGGAATTCAAGTCGTACTCGGTGCCGCTCATCATCATGGCCCCGATCCCGCTCACCATGATCGGCATCATGCCGGGCCACGCCCTGCTCGATCAGCAGTTCACGGCGCCGTCGATGATCGGCATGATTGCGCTCGCCGGCATCATCGTGCGCAACTCCATCCTGCTGGTGGACTTCGTGCAGCTCGAGGTGGCCGCGGGCACGCCGCTGCAGGAGGCGGTCATCCGCTCCGCGGCGGTGCGGGCGCGGCCGATCGCGCTGACCGCCGTGGCGGCGATGCTGGGCGGATTCTTCATCATCGACGATCCCATCTTCGGCGGCCTGGCCGTCTCCCTCATCTTCGGCCTGCTGGTCTCCACGCTGCTGACGCTGCTGGTCATCCCCGTGGTCTACTACGCCTACCACTGGAAGAAGCATCCCTAGCGAGCCGCTCGCGATTCCAATGGAGTCTGGGCCTGAGGGATCCCCACAAATTTCATGACTCCTCGCCCCAGCAGGCGGCGTTCATGAGGTGGATGGTGTGCCAGGCGGCGGCCAGCTCCGCCAGGGTGAAGGTCTCGCCGCCGCGTTCAAGGATGCGGATACCGAGAAAGACGGCCGACAATACCGCCCGCCGCCGCTCGGTGTTGGCTTGATACTGGCGCATGAGGCCTCGTTGCTGGGCCGCCGTGCCGATCAGCCAGAGCAATCAGCAGGGCCAACGCCGCGATCAGCAGCAACACGCCCAGCCGTTCGGCGCTGCGCGTGCGGTGATGTTCCAGCGCCAGCCCGAAGCGCGGGCTCTTCAGGTCGCGAAAGGCCTCCTCGATCTGCATGCGGGCGCGATAGAGGCGTACCACCCGGCGCGCCAGGAAATGACTCGGCGGCAGATTCGTCCCCAGCAGCCACGGTTCGCGCGCACTGCGGGCGTGCTTCGCCGTAGGCGCAGCGCGCGTCGCCCGTGGGCGTTGAAACGATGGCGCCCCCTGGGCTCGGCCACGAAAGAGTACCAGCGTGCAGCGGTGCGGCTGATTGCGCGTCAGCCACGCCGAACCCAGGCATCGCGGCGTGCGCCCGGCCTTCACGTACAGCCTCTTGCAACACCGCCACCGTTGGCCGTCAACCGCACGAAATGGCGATGACGAATGCGCGCCACCCAGTACCATTTCATCCGCTCCACCGCCTTGAACCACGGCGTGCGAAACCCCGCGTCGGTCACCAGCACCGGCACGCACCCGGCTGGCAACAACGCTTTCAATCGCTGCAGAAACCGCTCCTGCGTGTCGGCCTTCAGCGCGGTCTGCGGGCCATGGACCTCTTCGTACAGCGTCAAGGCCCGCCCTGCCACCACCAGCGCCGCGCGCAACACCTGATGCCGCTTCGCCTTGTCCAGATCCGACCAGTCAATCAGGAACACCGGATGCGGTTGCGAGCCCACTAACCAGCCGGTCAAGGCGCCGTACAGCCCCACCACCTGCCCTGCAGGTGGCGGCCCGACAACAGCCGGTCGGCGCGCTTGATACAGTGTTTCCTGCGCCGAGCCTTGCATCCAGCGGCCCAGCCCCGTGACCGTCAGGCAACGGCCCCGAAGCGCCGATCCGACCGCCGCCTCCAGCGCCTCACACTGTGCCGCGTACCTGGCTTGCACGCCCCTTCCAACACTCTGTGCAATACTATCTTCGCCTGCATGGGGATCTCCGGATGGCTTTGACACCCCGTTGATCCGTAAAACCCATGCAGGTTCCTCTAAGACCCTCTATCTCCTTGTTTCTGATCCATTATTTGTGGGGATGGCTCAGAGTCTGGGCCCTCTGTGATCTGCCGTATGCCATGCTTGCCGTTGGCAAAGGCGCCAATGACGGCACGCTGACGATCTGCAGGGGGTATGGGCGGGTTGCCGGGTCCGGTGAGGCGCGCCTCGGCGGCGCGCGCAGCAGGGACAGCGAGCACGACGCCGCGGTAGCGAGCGGTACAGGAAGTACCGCGAGCGGTAGCCGCACCGGACCCGGCAACCCGCCGCGCGGTGCCGTATTCAACCGGTCGGTCGACCGAGCCTCGCCAGCGAGCAAGAGGGGCTTTCAGCGCGGCGTCCGCTCAAGGATAATGGCGGTTTTTCACGATCAGCAGGCAATACTCTTCATGGCCCAGTACGTCTATACAATGAATCGCGTCTCCAAGATCGTGCCGCCGAAGCGGCACATCCTGCGCGACATCTCCCTGTGCTTCTTCCCCGGCGCCAAGATCGGCGTGCTCGGCCTGAACGGCTCCGGCAAGTCCACCCTCCTGCGCATCATGGCCGGCATTGACAAGGACATCGACGGCGAGGCGGTGCCGATGCCCAACATACGCATCGGCCTCCTCGAGCAGGAGCCGCACCTCGACCCGACCAAGGACGTGCGCGGCAACGTGATGGAGGGCCTGGGCGACATCGTCAACGCGCAGGCGGAGCTGGAGAAGATCTACGCCGCCTACGCCGAACCGGACGCGGATTTCGACAGGCTCGCCGCCGAGCAGGCGAAGTGGGAGGCGGTGCTGCAGGCCGGCGGCGGCCACAATCTCGATCACAAGCTCGAGATCGCCGGCGACGCGCTGCGCCTGCCGCCGTGGGACGCCGACGTGACCAAGATATCCGGCGGCGAGCGCCGCCGCGTGGCGCTCTGCCGGCTGCTGCTGTCGGAGCCCGACATGCTGCTGCTGGACGAGCCGACCAACCACCTCGACGCGCTGTCGATTGCCTGGCTGGAGAAGTACCTCGAGCGCTTCCCCGGCACCGTGGTCGCGGTCACCCACGACCGCTACTTCCTCGACAACGTCGCCGGCTGGATCCTCGAGCTCGACCGCGGCCACGGCATCCCCTGGCAGGGCAACTACTCCTCCTGGCTCGAACAGAAGGAGGCGCGCCTGGAGCAGGAAGAGAAGGCCGAGGCCGCCCGCATCAAGGCCATGAAGCAGGAGCTGGAGTGGGTGCGGACCAACCCCAAGGGGCGTCACGCCAAGAGCAAGGCGCGCCTGGCGCGCTTCGAGGAGCTGTCCTCGACCGACTACCAGAAACGCAACGAGACCAACGAGATCTACATCCCGCCCGGGCCGCGCCTGGGCGACCTGGTGATCGAGGCCGAGGGGCTGCGCAAGTCCTACGGCGATCGCCTGCTCTTCGACGGGCTCACCTTCAAGCTGCCGCCCGGCGGCATCGTCGGCGTCATCGGACCGAACGGCGCCGGCAAGACCACGCTGTTCCGCATGATCATGGAGCAGGAGCAGCCCGACAGCGGCACGCTGCGCATCGGCGAGTCGGTGAAGCTCGCCTGTGTCGATCAGTCCCGCGACGCGCTGGACGACAAGAAGACCGTCTGGCAGGAGCTCTCCGACGGCCAGGACATCATCAAGGTCGGCAACTACGAGACGCCGTCGCGCTCCTACGTCGGCCGCTTCAACTTCAAGGGTACGGATCAACAGAAGATCATCGGCCAGCTCTCCGGGGGCGAGCGCAACCGCGTGCACCTGGCCAAGCTGCTCAAGTCGGGCGGCAACGTGCTGCTGCTGGACGAGCCGACCAACGATCTCGACGTCGAGACCCTGCGGGCACTGGAGCAGGCGATACTCGATTTCCCGGGCTGCGTCGTCGTCATCTCCCACGATCGCTGGTTCCTCGACCGCATCGCCACGCACATCCTCGCCTTCGAGGGCGACTCGCAGGTGGTGTGGTTCGAGGGCAACTACGGCGAGTACATCGAGGATCTGCGCCGCCGCAAGGGCGAGGACGCCGACAATCCGCACCGCATCCGCTACCGGCCGCTGAAGACATGATTTCCCGGGCCTCGAGCGCCTGCACGGCGGCCAACGGGAGGACGAGCCATGCGTGAGGATCTGCCCGAGTACGTGCATGCCCGCCTCTATGACCTCGCCGTCGCCATGAAGGACGCGCACGAGGCGGGATCGCCGGAGCTCCTCGAGGAGCTGTTCGAGGAGATGCGCGAGTACTGCCTGGCCCTCGTCGAGGAGGGCCGCGAGCACGCGGTGCTGTGGGAGACCCTGGGCGACTTTGCGCCCGACAACGACCAGGCGCTGGAGTACTACGATCAGGCGCTGCGGGTGGCCGAACACGACGAGCTGCCGATCCAGTCGATCCTCATCGGCATGGGCGAGCGGGAGTCGGCGCTCGAGCACTACGAGGAGGCGCGCGACCTGCTGAAGCGCGGCCTGCACCTGGCCGCCGAGGCCGGCGACAGCGAGATGATGACCCGCGCCGACATACTCCTGAGCGAGCTGCCCTCGTGACCGTGATGCGTGATCCGTAATTGGTGATTGGTAATTGGTGATTGGCAGCCCGACTCACGACTCACGACTCACGATTTACCACTTACCAATCACCATTCACGCCCCCCTCCCGCCATGCTGAGCTATCGCCACGGCTTCCATGCCGGCAACTTCGCCGACGTCTTCAAGCACGTCGTGCTGACGATGCTGCTGCAGGCGCTGGCGCGCAAGGACAAGCCGTACGTTCACGCCGACACGCATGCCGGCGCCGGCCGCTACGATCTGCACCCGAGGCCGCCCGCAAGCACCGCGAATTCCTCTCCGGCATCGCGCGGGTGTGGGGCGAGCGCGCGGCGCCAGCGGCCGTGACCGCCTATCTCGAGGCGGTCGCCGCGCTGAACGGCGGCGCCGCCCGCATGGCCGATCCGGGCGCCGTGCCGCGCTGGTATCCCGGCTCACCGCGCATCGCGCGCCACCTGCTTCGCGGCGGCGACCGCATGGTGCTCGGTGAGCTGCACAGCAGCGAGGCGCCGCTGCTGCAGCGGGAGTTCGCCCGTGACCGCAGCGTGCAGGTGGTGCGCGGCGACGGTTACCACCTGCTGAAGTCGCACCTGCCGCCGGTCGAGCGCCGGGGCGCGGTGCTCATCGATCCGTCCTACGAGCGCCGCGAGGAGATCGATCACATCGTGGCGGCCCTGCGCGAGGGCCTGCAGCGCTGGGCGACGGGGACCTACGCCATCTGGTACCCGGTCATGCCCAAGGTGCCCGCGGCGGCCCTGCATCGCCGCATCGTCGCGGCCGGGACTCCGAAGGCGCTGTGCGCGGAGCTGTGCGTGCTGCCCGACGACAGTCCGCTCGGCATGAACGGGGCCGGCATGATCATCGTCAACCCCCCGTTCCAGCTCGACGCCGAGCTGCAGCAGCTGCTGCCCTGGTTGCATCAACGCCTCGCGGTCGACCGCCAGGGCCGCGCCGAGGTGCGCTGGCTGGCGCCGGAATAGCGAAGGGTCGCCGCGCGCGCCGGTCCCCGGCGCTCACGCGATCCGGCGGGCCACCGTGCCGTCGGGATGGCGGTACCAGCCCGGGTCCTCGTAGCTCGCGATGCCGTCGCGCACCTTCACCACGGTGAACATGCCGCCCATCTCGATCGGGCCGAACGGACCCGCGCCCATCATCATCGGTATGGTGTTGGGAGGCCCCTGCATGCCGCCGTGCATGTGCTGCGCATGCTCGCCCGATCCGCCCGCCGCCATGTTCAGGTGCGCGCTGTGCTCGGCCATGCCCGTCTCGCCCATCGCCATGTAGCCCGGCAGGATCTTGCGGACGCGATCCTCCACGCCGCTCTGATCCACGCCGAGCGGGTTCGGGATGTCGTGCGCCATCTGGTTCATGGTGTGATGCGACTTGTGGCAATGCAGCGGCCAGTCGCCGGGGGCATCGGCGAGAAACTCGATGTCGCGCGTGGCGCCGACCGGCACGTTCACCGTGACGTCCGGCCAGCGCGCCGCCGCCGGGATCGGCCCCGCGCCGGTGCCGGTGACCTCGAACAGGAACCCGTGCAGATGGATCGGATGATCGTGCATGCTCAGGTTGCCGATGCGGACGCGCACCCGCTCGCCCGTGCGCACCACCAGCGGCGCCGTCGCCGGGAACACCTTGCCGTTGTAGGTCCAGAGATCGAAGTCGGTCATCACCGCGGGATCGGGCCGGGATGTGCCGGGATGCATCGCCCAGGCGTGCAGCAGGATGGCGAAGTCGCGATCGACCGCGGGCGCCGCCGCCTTCGGATGGATGATGAACATGCCCATCATCCCGGCCGCGAGCTGCACCATCTCGTCCGCGTGCGGGTGATACATGCACGTGCCGTGCTGCCGCAGCGTGAATTCGTAGGCGTAGGTCTCTCCGGGCCGGATGTGCGGCTGGGTCAGCCCGCCGACGCCGTCCATGCCGTTGGGCAGCAGGACGCCGTGCCAGTGGATCGAGGTGTACTCCGGCAGGTGGTTGGTGACCAGTATGCGCACCCGGTCGCCCTCCACCGCCTCGATCGTCGGGCCCGGCGTGCTGCCGTTGTAGCCCCAGCATCGGCCGCGCAGCCCCGGCGCGAACTCGTGATCGACCTCCTCGGCGACGAGATGGAACTCCTTCACCCCGTCCTTCAGCCGGTACGGCAGCGTGCGGCCATCGGGCGTGACCACCGCCGCGTGGCCCGCGTTGCCCGCCGGCGGCGGCGTCGATTCGACCGGCCCGTTGCTGCCGGCGGTCGCCGCGCGCGCCATCCATGCCCCGGCCAGCAGGCCGCCGACCTTGTGAAAGAAACTGCGACGTGTGCTCATGGCCTGGCCTCCTCAATTGCCCGCGTCGTGCGATTCGTGATGACTGTGATCGTGCTGGTCCGGCGCGGCCGCGCTCGTCCGCGCCTCCGCGGCCGCACCGGTGCCGGCGCCGCCGCCGCCGTGTGCGGCGTGCGCTGCCTGATCGCCTGCGGTCGCGGCGTCGTGACCGTGGCCCCCAGGCGCCGGGATGCCCTCGGCGCCGGCCCGCGGTTCTGGCAGCTCCACGACCCCCGCGGGCAGCGGGCCGTCGAGCGGCCGGCCGCCCACCGCCTGCTGCAGCCCGACACGCGCGAGCCAGTAGTCGCGCACCGCCTCGAGATAGCCCTGGTAGACGTCGTACTCGGCCTGCCTCGCCGCCAGCAGCTCGAACACGCCGATCAGCATGTAGTTCTGGTAACGCTGGCCGATCTCCACGATGCGTTCGTGGGCCGGGATGACCTGCCGCAGGTAACGACTGGCGACCTCGCGCTGCGCCCGCACCCGCTGCACGCCCTCGCGCACGTCGCTGCGCACGCCCTGCTCCAGCGCGGCCGCCTCGGCCTGCGCCTGGCGCATGAGCGCGGCGTGCCGCGCGATCTGCGCCTGGTGACGATCGAACAGCGGCAGCTCGAGGCTGACGCTCGGACCGATCAGCCGCTCCTCGTCGGACTCCCGCTCCGCGTCGACGCCGGCCTCCACGCTGCCGAGATATCGCCAGCGCTGCGAGAGGCCCAGCACCTGCGCGCTGGATAGCGCGCGCTGGCGCGCGGCGGCGAGATCGAGGCGATCCGCGAGCGCCCTGTGCTCCAGCTCGTGCCCGTCGGGATCCGCGCCCGGCAGCTCCGGCAGCCGGTCGGCGATCTTCCACGCAAGCGGCCGATCCGCCAGTCCCATGAGACGGTGCAGGCGCGCCGCGGCGCTCGCGGCCTCGGCCTCGGCGCGCATCCGCGCCACGACCGCGAGCTCCGCCGCACTGGTCTCGCGGGCGAGGTCGAGGTCGCTGAGGTTGCCGGCGGCGAAGTATCGCTCCGCCAGCGCGCGCGAGGCCACGGCGGCCTCCTCGACGGCGGCGCGCATGTCGGCGATCTGGCGGGCGCCGAGCAGCTCGTAGTAGGCCGATTGCACCTCCGCGACGCGCCGCAGGATGCGGTCGGCGATCTGCAGCCGCACGCGCTCGTACTCGGTGTCGGCGATGCGCAGGCGCGCGCCGCGCGTGAGCAGCGCGGTCAGGTTCTGGACGATGTTCAGATCGACATTCGGCACCGTGTCCTCGACGTCGGAGAATCTCACGCCGGCGCCGAATACCGGGTTCTCGAGCAGCCCGGCCTGCACGACGTCCGCCTGCGCGACGCCGAGCTCTTCGAACTGGGCCTGCAACGCCGCGTCGTTGAGCAGCGCCAGCTGGACCGCATCGTCGATGCCCAGGCGATCCCGGGCCAGGATGGCATCGACGCGCTCGTACACCGCGGCGCGTTCCGTGGCGCTGCGCAGCCATACCACCTCGGCGCCGGCACGCTCGGCCACGCCCTGCTGCACGGCCCCGAAGCCATCCTCGGGCGCGACGCCCGCACACCCCGCCAACGCTCCGGGCAGAAGGGCGACGGCGGCCATCCTCGGCCAGAATGCGCGCCGGGATCCGCACGCCGGGTCATCACAACGATTCGTTACTTCGTACATGAGAAGATCCTCCACGATGGACACGGGATTACCGCTGCCCCGCGGGCGGATCAGATCAGGAGTGCGCGGTGCTTGAGCGTGGTCTGCAGTGGGTGGACAGCGAAGGCGCGAGGCTTGTCGATGCGCAGCGGGCGGTATGCGCCCGCCTCCGCGCGGCGCATCGTGACGGCGGCGTGCGTGGGCCATGGCGGTCTGTCGTTGCGCAGCGCGGCGGGCGCACCCTCCTGCGAGGGGATGGCGGCGGCGCACAGACAGTGATGGCAGACCGCGTAGGCGGGCGGCGCCTCGTCGCCGTCATCGCCGCCCGGCGGCGCGTGGCAATGCTCCGGCAGCGCGAGCGCCGGCGATCCGCCGGCGGCGGCGCACGGGACCGCGAGCCAGCACAGCAGCGCGATGGCGAGCCACGCCTGCCATGCCGGCGCCGCGGCACGGGTTGCGCAACGGGCCGGCGGTCTCATGCCGGCGCCACCGCCGGGGGCTGCCGCAACGTGCGCAGCCAGCGCGTCCACTGCGGCTGGAATTCCATCAGGAGGATCACGCCGATGACGAGCAGGTGCACCCACCACAGCCCGATCACGCCGGGGATCTCCTCCTTCTTCACGAGCGTGCGCGCCACCCCCAGCAGGTTGCTGTAGGTGAAGTAAACCAGCACGGCGATGAGCAGGGCCCCGTAGCGGTTGTGCCTGCCCGCGAGTCGCAGCAGCGATACCGCGAACACCGACAGCAGGAACGTGAGTATCGGCACCGACAGGCGCCACTGCAGCTCGGCGACGCTGGCCGGGTCGCCGGCGGCAAGCAGCCGCAGCGTCGGCATGCTCTTGGTATTCTCCGAGATCCCGCCCTGCGCGCCCTGGTCGATGCGCCATCCGAGGGTCTGGTAATGCGTGATCTCGAAATCCGCCTGCCCCGGCACACCCTTGTAGCGGCTGCCGTTGTGGAACAGCGCGAAGCGATGGCCGGTCTCGTCCTCGATCGCGAGCGCCGCGCTGTCGGCGGCCAGCACGCTCATCGCGTCCCGGTCCCGCTCCTGCAGGAACACCTCCTCCATGCGCTGCTTGTCCGGCGACAGGTTGCGGACGAACAGCACCCGATCGCCCTCGCTGAACTCCTTGAAGCGCCCGGGCGTCACGCCGGTGATGTCGGATTCCTGCTCCGCCCGCACCTTCAGGCTGCGCATCTCCCGCGTGGCCCACGGTCCGAAGAACAGCGAGCATGAGGCCACGGCGAAGACGAACACGCTGGTGAACGCGGCCACGTTCCGGTGCAGGAACCGGCCGCCGATGCCGGCGCCGGCCATGGCGGTGATCTCGTTGTCGCGCTGCATGCGCCCCACCGACAGCATGATGGCCGGAAGCAGGCATATGGGGATGAGCCCCGCGAGATAACTGACGATCACCAGCCCCACCAGGCTCAGCACGGCTCCCACCGGCAGGCGGCCGGCGGCGGCCTGGGCGAGGTAGTCGACCATCCTCAGGCTGATGAAGATCATCACCACCAGCATGAACACGCCGGCGAAGGTGATGCCTATCTCGCGGAAAAGGTAGCGTCGGAGTATCACGTTTGCAGCACGGTGGTCCCGCCGCCCGCGCAGGACGCGCGCGGCCGGGGAATTCGGCCTCCCGGCCGCGGCTCGCGCCACGCGACGCGATGGGCCCCGGCCCGTCCGGTACAGTACATCCTTCCGCAAGCCGCTGGCAACGCTCGACGCGGGCGCGCGGGAAGCCGCTTTTGCCGTTAGAATGGCGCGTGCCACCCGCCGCTTTTCCTGACCAAGACATCGCCCTGCATGAATGCCACTGCGTCGGACGTGAACGCCCCGGCCAACGGCGTCACCGTCGTCATACCCGTGTACAACGAGGAGGAGGCCATCGGTGAGCTGCTGACCGAGGTCTTCGCCGCGCTCGCCCCGGTGCGGGATTTCGAGGTCGTCGTCGTCGACGACGGCAGCGCGGACAACACCCCCGCGGTGCTCGCCCGGGCACGGCGGCAGCACGGGGGCAGGCTGCGCGTGCTGCGGCACCGGGACCGCTCCGGGCAGAGCGCGGCCATGCGCACCGGCATCACGGCGGCCGCCTACCCCTGGATCGCGACCCTCGACGGCGATGGCCAGAACGACCCGGCCGACATCCCGCCGCTGCTGGCGGCGCTGCGGGAGCCGGCCAACCACGAGGTCGCCATGGTCTGCGGCCGTCGCCGGCGCCGCCAGGACTCCTGGCTGAAGCGCATCTCCTCGCGCATCGCCAACGGCGTGCGCCGGCGCCTGCTGCGCGACGACACCCTCGACACCGGCTGCGGGCTGAAGGTCTTCCGCCGCGAGCTGTTCCTGCGCCTGCCGTGGTTCGATCACATGCATCGGTTCCTGCCGGCGCTGGCGCGCCGCGAAGGCGCGAAGGTCACCAGCATGGACGTGCGCCATCGCCCGCGCACGCGCGGCAGGTCGAAGTACGGCGTGCACAACCGCCTGTGGGTGGGCATCGTCGATCTGATCGGCGTGATGTGGCTGCAGCGCCGCGGCAAGGTGGTAGTCAGCGACGAGATGGAGAACCGATGAACATCAACGACCTTCTGGGTGTGCTGGGACTGCTGCACGACAAGTGTGGAAACCTGCTCACCGGACACGAGATCACCTGGATCGCGATCGGCTTCGTCGGCCAGACGCTGTTCTTCTGCCGGTTCCTGCTGCAATGGCTGGCCAGCGAGAAGGCGCGGCGCAGCGTCATCCCCACCGCGTTCTGGTACTTCAGCATCGGCGGCAGCCTCATACTGCTCGCCTACGCCTTTCATCGCGCCGATCCGGTCTTCATCGTCGGCCAGCTGCTCGGCTGCTTCATCTACCTTCGCAACCTGCAGCTCATCGCGCGAGAGAGCCGCCGCGAGGCCTGACCGGGCGGCCGCTCCCTCGGGCGGCCGTTTCGCCCTTCTGCGACGCAGGCCGCGCATGTAGAATGGCCGGCCGGCTCCAGGACTCCGATCCCGCCGCTGCGACCGGGCACCAACCGATACCTCATCATGTCGACAACCGTGAACGAAGCCCGCCGGCAGCGCCTCGCGCAACTGCCGTCCCTGCTCGAGGAGCGCATCCTCGTCCTCGATGGCGCCATGGGCACCGTGATCCAGCGCTACGGGCTCGCCGAGGAGGACTACCGCGGCACGCACGCCAAACCGTCGCACGCCTGCCCGGCCTGCGACCTGCACGATCATCCGCACGCCCTGAAGGGCGACAACGAGCTGCTGGTGCTCACCCGGCCGGCGGTGATCGAGGAGATCCACGCGCACTACCTGCAAGCCGGCGCCGACATCGTCGAGACCAACACCTTCGGCGCCACGGCGCTCGCGCAGCAGGACTTCTTCATCCCGCACGAGGGGCGCAAGTCGCAGGCCTTCTTCGACGACGTGCTCGCCGACGCGAGGCTCGCGGAGCTGGTCCGGCAGCTCAACCTCGAGGCGGCACGCCTGGCGCGCCGGGCCGCCGATCGCGTCGCCGGAGAGACCGGCCGCCCGCGCTACGTCGCCGGGGCGATCGGACCGACCACCGTGAGCGCCTGCACGGTCGTCGACGTCAACGACCCGGGTTTCCGACCCATCAGCTTCCGGCAGCTGCGCCGCGCCTACGCCGACCAGGCCCGGGCGCTGATCGAGGGCGGGGTGGATCTCCTCCTGGTGGAGACGATCTTCGACACCCTGAACGCCAAGGCGGCGCTGTTCGCCATCGACGAGGTGTTCGAGGAGCTCGGCGTGCGACTGCCGATCATGATCTCCGGCACCATCACCGACCGCGCCGGCCGCACACTGAGCGGCCAGACCGTGGAGGCGTTCTGGAACTCGGTGCGGCACGCGCGCCCGCTCACCATCGGGCTGAACTGCGCGCTCGGCCCCGACCTGATGCGCCCGTTCATCGAGGAACTCGCCACCAAGGCGGACACCTATCTCTGCGCCTACCCCAACGCCGGCCTGCCTGATCCGCTGCTGCCGACGGGATTTCCCGAGACCCCCGAGACCCTGGCGCCGCAGATCCGCGAGTGGGCCCAGGCGGGATTCCTCAACATCGTCGGCGGCTGCTGCGGCACGACACCGGAGCACATCGCCGCCATGGCCGAGGCGGTGAGCGACGTCGCGCCGCGCGCCGTGCCGCAGGTCGAGCGTCACTGCCGCCTGAGCGGGCTGGAGGCGCTGACCATCACGCGCGAGACCAACTTCGTCAACATCGGCGAGCGCACCAACGTCGCCGGCTCGCCGAAGTTCGCCGAGCTGATCAAGGGCGGCAACTTCGAGGCGGCGGTGGAGATCGCCAAGCAGCAGGTGGAGAACGGCGCGCAGATCGTCGACGTGTGCATGGACGAGGGCATGCTCGACTCCGAGGAATGCATGCGTCGGTTCCTCAACCTCGTCGCCGCCGAGCCCGACATCGCCCGCGTGCCGGTGATGATCGACTCCTCGAAATGGTCGGTGCTGGAGACCGGCCTGCAGTGCCTGCAGGGCAAGGGCATCGTCAATTCCATCAGCCTCAAGGAGGGCGAGGAGCAGTTCGTCCAGCACGCGCGGCTGCTGCGCCGCTACGGCGCCGCGGCGGTGGTGATGGCCTTCGACGAGAACGGCCAGGCGGACTCGACCGAGCGCCGCTTCGCCGTGTGCAAGCGCTCCTACGAGATCCTCACTCAGAGGGTCGGCTTCCCGCCCGAGGACATCATCTTCGACCCCAACGTGCTCACCGTCGCCACCGGCATGGAGGAGCACAACAACTATGCCCTTTCCTTCTTCGAGGCCACGCGCGAGATCAAGCACCACCTGCCGCATGCGCTGGTCTCCGGGGGCTTGAGCAACGTCTCCTTCTCGTTTCGCGGCAACAATCCGGTGCGCGAGGCGATGCACGCGGCCTTCCTGTATCACGGCATCAAGGCCGGCATGGACATGGGCATCGTCAACGCCGGCCAGCTCGGCATCTACGAGGAGATCCCGAAGGACCTGCTGGAGCGCATCGAGGACGTGCTGCTCAATCGCCGCGCCGACGCCACCGAGCGGCTGGTGGAGTTCGCCGAGACCTTCAAGGGCGCGGCCAAGGCCAGGACCGAGGACATGGCCTGGCGCAAGGAGCCGGTCGCCGAGCGCCTGAAGCACGCCCTCATCAAGGGCATCACCGACCACATCGACGAGGACACGGAGGAGGCCCGCGCCCAGCTCGGCCGTCCGCTGCTGGTGATCGAGGGGCCGCTGATGGCGGGCATGAACGTGGTCGGCGATCTGTTCGGCGCCGGCAAGATGTTCCTGCCGCAGGTGGTGAAGAGCGCGCGGGTGATGAAGAAGGCGGTGGCCTATCTCATCCCGTATCTCGAGGCCGAGAAGGCTGCGAACCCGGGCAGCCGCAGCGCCGGGCGTATCGTGCTGGCGACCGTCAAGGGCGACGTGCACGACATCGGCAAGAACATCGTCGGCGTGGTGCTCCAGTGCAACAACTTCGAGGTCCTGGACCTGGGGGTCATGGTGGCCTGCGAGAAGATCCTGCAGGCGGCCCGGGACTTCAACGCCGATCTCATCGGCCTGTCCGGGCTCATCACGCCTTCGCTCGACGAGATGGTGCACGTGGCCAGGGAGATGCAGCGCGTGGAATGCCGGCTGCCGTTGCTCATCGGCGGCGCCACGACCTCCAAGGCGCACACGGCGGTCAAGATCGAACCGCACTATCGCGAGCCCGTCGTGCACGTGCTCGACGCCTCGCGCGCCGTCGGCGTGGCCACCAGCCTCATCAGCGCCGATCTGCGAGACGATTTCGTCGCCAAGACCCGCGCCGAGTACGAGGCGATGCGCGAGCGCCATCGCAACAAGCAGAGTCGCGTCGAATGGCTTGCCATCGAGGAGGCGCGGGCCAACAAACCCCGCATCGAATGGTCCGGCTACCGGCCGCCGAAGCCGAGGCAACCGGGCATGCACGTCTTCGAGGATTATCCGCTCGCGGAGCTGCTCCCCTATATCGACTGGACGCCGTTCTTCGTGTCCTGGGAGCTCGCCGGCAAGTATCCGCGCATCCTCGAGGACGAGGTCGTCGGCCAGGAGGCGGGCAAGCTCTTCGCCGACGCGCAGGCGATGCTGAAGCAGCTCGTCGCCGAGAAGTGGCTGACCGCCCGCGCGGTAATCGGCCTGTTCCCGGCCAACACCGTCGGCGAGGACGACATCGAGCTGTACACCGACGACACCCGCCGCGGCGAGCTGATCGTCCTGCACTCCCTGCGGCAGCAGCAGAAGAAGCCGGAGAACCAGCCCAACTTCGCGCTCGCGGACTTCGTCGCGCCGAAGGAGTCCGGCGTCCCCGACTACATCGGCGCCTTCGCCGTCACCACCGGCATCGGGATCGAGGAGCACATCGCCCGTTTCCAGGGCGCCCACGACGACTACAGCGCGATCATGCTGAAGGCGCTCGCGGATCGACTGGCCGAGGCCTTCGCCGAGCGCATGCACGAGCGCGTGCGCAAGGAATTCTGGGGCTACGTATCCGACGAGGCGCTGGACAACGAGGCGCTTATCGACGAGAAGTACCAGGGCATACGGCCCGCCCCCGGCTATCCGGCCTGTCCGGATCACACCGAGAAGGCCCTGCTCTGGAAGCTCATCGATCCGGAGCGTCATGCCGGCATCCGGATCACCGAGAGCTTCGCCATGTACCCGGCAGCGTCAGTGAGCGGCTGGTATCTCTCCCATCCTCAGTCCCGCTATTTCGGCCTGGGCAGGATCAACGTCGATCAGGTGCAGGACTACGCCCGCCGCAAGGGCATGGACGTGAAGACCGTCGAGCGCTGGCTCTCGCCGGTGCTCGGCTACGACACCGAGTAGAAAGCCACTTCATGACATCCCTGCCGGCGCCGTGTCCGGCAGGGATTCGTCATCCAGAGCTGCACGCGCCTCGCCGGCGGCCCTCGCCAGCCTGGCAGCCCGGTTAGGGCATTTCGTAGTCCCCTTCGAACACGTCCCAGGCAACGCCGTCAGCGACGCTGGTGTACGTCCAGACTCCCTTGCCCTTGATCCCGGCATACTTGCCGCTGCCGCCCGTGAACTCCCAGGTCCCCTTGTAGACCGGAGGATTGGCCTCCGTGTCCGCGAACTTCGCGTACACCTTCGATCCGTCCGCCATGGTGAAGGTCTTGTAGCCGCCGGAGACCATCCCGCCGGAATCCGACATGTAGATCACCTGGTAGCGCGCCTTGTCGAGCAGACCGCTGCCGGCGTCGTTGAACATCACGCCGTCCTCCTGCATCTGATAGATGACGTGCTCCGGCTGTTCCTTGACCTTGATCGTCTCGTTCTTCGTCACGACCAGGGCCGCGTGCCCCTTGAACTTGCCCTTCTCTCCCGCCACTGCCGCACCGCAAAAGCCCAGCGCAAATGCCGCCAGCAACACCCCGGCGCGTCCACCACGGTATGCTCGATGACGATTCATGACTGCCTCCCGGTCGTTCTCTGCCGCGTTTCGATGTCGGGTACGTGCGCGAAACGCGCACGCTGATCCCTTGCAGCTGATAGTGGCATCGGGACTATGGCCGGCCTAGTATGTAACAGTAACCGCATGTCCGGCCGGCGGACGGCACCAGTCCCAGACGACGGCGTCGGCCAGGGGGGCTGCCCATGGATGTCAGGAAACGAGCCTGGAATGCCGACGAGCGCGCCGCCGTTCTCCTCGAACTCGACAATGTGCTGGCGAGTGACTCCTTTGCGCAGTCACCGCGGCGTCGCCGTTTTCTCGAGTTCATCGTCAGCGAGACACTCGCCAGTCGCGGCGGACACCTGAAGGGCTACCGCATCGGACTGGAAGTGTTCGAAAAGCCGCCGTCCTTCGATCCGGTCCTCGACCCGGTCGTGCGGGTGGAGGCCGGCCGGCTACGGGATCGCCTGCGCGAGTACTACAGCGAGCAGGGCCTGGGCGATCCCGTCGTCATCACCCTGCCGAAGGGTTCGTACACGCCGGAGTTCGAGTTCCGTCCTGCGCCAACGACAGCGTCCATCGCGCGCGCTTCCGGCACGGCAGCGGACACCGGCTCCGTTGCCACGACCGTCAAGCCGAGCCTCGCAGTGCTGCCGTTCCGCAACGTCGGCGAGGATCAAGCGCACGACTACCTCGCCGACGGCCTCACCGACACGTTGATTACCGACCTCTCGAAGGTCTCCGGTTTGGTCATCGTATGCCGGCAATCCTCGTTTGCGTATCGCGACAGCGACATGCCACTGGCGGAGATTGCGCGGCGTTTCAGGGTTCGATACCTAATCCTCGGCAGCGTGCAGCGATCGGCTCAGCGACTGCGCATCGCTGCCCGCGTCATCGACAGTGAGACCGACGCGACCATATGGGCAGAGCGTTATGACCGCGAGATGGGCGATCTCTTCGCCATCGAGGACGATGTCAGCAGGAACGTCGTGCAGGCACTGAGAATCAAGCTCACTCCCCACGAGGCCGCGCGCCTGGGCCGCGGCGGCACCGCCAACCTCGCCGCGCACGAGATCCTGCTTCGCGGTCTGGAGCGCTTCTGGGTATACACATACGAGTCGGAGGAAGAGGCTCGTCAACTGTTCACGCGGGCAATCGAACTCGACCCCGCCTATGCCTCGGCCCATGCGTGGCTCGCTCGCGTTCTCAGCTGCCGGTGGTGGTGTCAGTACCGCACACAGGTCTCGACCCTCGAAAAGGCATTCGAGTCTGCGACCACGGCCGTCAGGCTCGACGAACACCTGCCGCTCGCTCAGTCCATGCTGGGTTGGGTCCAGCTCTGGCGCAAGCAAGGGGATGCGGCTGTCACTGCAGGCAAAGCGGCGGTGGCTCTGGATCCCAACGGTGCCGACGCCCATGTCTTCCTCGGCATCAGCCTCGCCGCGACCGGACGCGCGGAAGAGGCCCTGCGCACTGTCGAAAAAGGCATGCGGCTGAGTCCGCACCCGTCGACTTTCTTCCAGTGGGCGCTCGGGCAGTGCTATTTCGTGCTGGAGGACTATGACAAGGCGATTGCCGCGCTGGAGCGCGGCCGGGAACTTGCTTTCGATTTCCTCTGCAACCAGGTCTTTCTCTGCCTCATCTACACCGATCTCGGTAACACCGCGAAGGCGCAGACCGCGAGGGAGGAGGTCTTGCAGATCACCGCGGGGTGCACGCCAGCGATCCGCGAGATGTACGTTGACCCCGCATTGCTGCGCCGTTACCGCTGGCTGGCGGAGCGGGCCGGCCTCCAGTAGCCGGTCCTGGCACCGCCAGGGCCGGACTCGCTCCCGGCAGCTATCTCATCGCGGTCGCGCCGGCCGATGGCGCCCTGGCCACCACCTTCACCCGGACCTTGGCGAGACCCTGATCGATCATGTCGAGCCGCCGCGCCGCGGCCCGCGACAGGTCGATGACACGCGCGCCGACATACGGTCCGCGGTCATTGATCCGGACGCGCACGGATTTGCCGTTCTCGACGTTGATGACATCGGCGATGGTGCCGAGCGGCAGGGTGCGATGCGCCGCCGTCAGCGCATGCTGATTGAATATCTCGCCGTTGGCCGTCTGCCGGCCGTGGAAGCGCGGGCCGTACCAGGACGCAGTCCCGACCTGCTCTGCCGCTGCCGGCGTCGCCGTCGCGCTGGCGGATTTGAGCGTCATCGTCAGCGCCGAGGCCGTCAGCACGGCCGCGCATGCGACGGCGAGCACGCCACACTCCGCAAGGGCGCGCAAAGGCACCTTCCTCCGGGGATCGAATGCTTCGCAGGCGATGGTGTGCATATGCAACCCTCCTCTCGTTGGCGTTTCGCTTCGTAGAAGGCGACGTTGCGCGTCAGGTTTTCGCGTGCGTCGGTGCGCGCATGGCCCCATCCGTCTTTTTTGACACCCCGGCACGGGAGGCGATCCGCGGGAGTTGTGTGCCGACTGTCACCGAATGTGCGCCAACCGGCCCGCGCCGTTACGGCACCGTTCAGCTTCCCGGGCCCGACGCGCGGCTGGCGTCGCCTCCGGGCCGCCGTGCGCACCCCGGGCCCCCTGCAACTTGATCCGGGCCATTGCCGGCGGTGCGGAAACGGGCGTTAAATGAATCCCGCATCCGCCGGCGACACCGCCGGCACATCGAGGGTGTGGAGATCCATGTCATCGAGGAGGCACCATGATTGACTCACGAGGCATACTGGTCGGGATCGCCGCCAGCCTGTTGGTCGCTGGCAGCTACGTCGCCGCGCAGGAGGACGAACACGAAAGCCATCAACCCGAGGCGCAGGTGCAACAGGGCGAGCCTGCCGCCGACGATGTCGGCGCCGCCGGCGGGATGGGGCCGGGCACGATGCAGGGCATGCGGGGCGGTGGCATGAAGCGCTGCAAGATGATGGGCGGCGGCGGAATGATGGGCGGCGGCGGAATGATGGGCGGGGGAATGATGGATCGCATGATCCACATCCCCAAGCTGCCGCCGGGCAACGAGAAGCTGCAGCTCATGATGCAGGCGGAGATCCTGCAGAAGGTCGGCGAGGTGCAGGCCAAGTACGCCGCGCAGATCAAGGAGCCCGGTACGCCCGCGCAGTGATGCGGGAGCTTCGTCGCCGGTACCGCGAGAGGGCCGGCGAACATGCGCCGTCCGTCACCGGCCCGGCGAGAGGCATTCGTACGTTCCGCGTGGCTGAACGCGACGTTCAGGTTCGGCTTGAGTCGCGAACGCCGTCATTTCGCCGGGCACCTGTCCATGAACCTCCTGCCGACGCGGGGGTCTTATGTGCAGGCGTTTTTTTCCTTGTGGGTTCAGGGGGACAAGATGGCGAAACTGAAGGTCCTGGCACTCGCGGCAGCTGTGCTCGCGGTGGGTCTGAGCGGTCCGGCCTGGGCGGATCGGCGCGGGCATAGCCGCTCGTACGCCCATCATAACAAGCACCACCACGGCCACCACTACCGCCACCACCGCCACGTCCACGGCGGGACGCGTTTTGGGTTTTACTTCGGCCTGCCTATGTACTGGGGCGGCTATCCCTACGACTACTATCCGTACTACCGGCGGAACGTGTACGTCATCGAATCCCCACCGGTATACGTCCAGCGGCAACCACCCGTCTACGTGCAACAGCCCACGAGCTATTGGTATTACTGCCAGGACCCGGCCGGCTACTATCCCTACGTGCAGAGCTGCCCGACGCCCTGGATGAAGGTGCTCCCGCAGACCCCGTGACCGCGAACAACGGACCGGAAAACTACACGGAGACAAATCAATGATTCGAACTCCCAAGATGATCTCGATGGCCGCGTTGGCCGCACTGGCGGGCTGCGCGACCATTCCAGACGGACCGAGCGTCGCGGTGATGCCGGGGACCTCCAAGAGCTTCGAGCAGTTTCGCGAGGACGATGCCGTCTGCCGCATGTACGCGGACCAGGCCATCGGCAAGAGCGCACAGAGATCGGCGTCGGACAGTGCCGTTTCGAGCGCAGCGGTGACCACGGCGATAGGCGCCGCCGCCGGCGCCCTCATCGGCGCGGCGACCGGCGACCCGGGCGCGGGCGCGGCCATCGGCGCCGGTGGCGGCCTGATCGTGGGCAGCGCCTACGGCTACGACACGTATGGCCGGTCTGGCTCGACGGTGCAGGATCGCTACGACATCGCATACATGCAGTGCATGTACGCCAAGGGCAACCAGGTTCCCATGTCCAGCTACGGCAGCTACCAGTTGCAGCAGGCACCGGTAAGCACCTACACGCCTCCGCCCCCGCCGGCCGGCACGCCGCCGCCCCCGCCGCCCGATGCCCCGCAGTGATGCCGGCCGGTCTTGACGGCCGGCCGTAGTCCTGGCGCGGCATCCGTGCTCTGATCACGGAATGCCGCGCCAATACAGCATGGGCGGACGCGCGCTTCCCGGAACGGGCGCAGGCAGCCATCCGCCGTTGCCGCGTACTTCGTTGCGCGAGCGTTTCGGAGCGCTGCGCAACCTGCCCCCATTTCTCCAGCTCGTCTGGCAGACCGATCCCTGGATGACAGCGGGGAACGTTGCCGCGCGCATCGTGCGCGCGATGCTTCCCGTCGCGACGCTGTACGTGGGCAAACTCATCATCGACGAGGTAGTCCGCCTCGTCGGCGCCGGCGGCGCCACGGACAGTCTCGCGTCGTGGTTCTCGAGCGGCCTGCTCGACCATCTGATCGCGCTGCTCGCGCTGGAACTCGGCCTGGCCGTCTTTTCAGATGGGCTCGGCCGATTCGTATCGCTGCTGGATTCGTTGCTGGCGGAAAAGTTCTCCAACGTCACCAGCGTGCGGCTGATGACGCATGCCGCCACCCTCGACCTCGAGGACTTCGAGGACAGCGAGCTGCAGGACCGCCTCGAGCGCGCGAGACGGCAGACCATGGGCCGCTCGGCCCTGCTCGGCCAACTCCTCGGGCAGGCGCAGGACGTCATTACAATCATCGCCTTCGCGATCGGGCTCATGCTCTATGCACCGTGGCTCATCGCGCTGCTGGCGGTGGCATTGCTCCCGTCGTTCATCGGCGAAGTGCATTTCAACGCGCTGAGCTATTCGCTGAACTATGAACGCACGCCGGAACGGCGCGAGCTCGACTACGTGCGGCAGACCGGAGCCAGCGTGGAGACGGCCAAGGAGGTCAAGATCTTCGGTCTCCACGGCTTCCTGATCGAACGCTATCGCGCCCTCGCCCTGCGGATCTACGACGCCAACCGCCGGCTTGCAATCCGCCGCGCCGCGTGGGGCGGCGCGTTCACCGCGATCGGTACTGTCGGCTATTACTTCGCCTACGCGTTGATCGCCTGGCGCACGCTGCAAGGCACGTTCACCATCGGCGATCTCGCCTTCCTGTCGGGATCCTTCCGGCGACTGCGCAACCTGCTCGAGAACCTGTTGATCGGCTTCTCCCAGGTCGCCGGGCAGGCGCTCTACCTCGACGATCTGTTCTCGTTCTTCGAGATCAAGCCGGAGATCGTCGCGCCGTCTGATCCGCGGCCGGTCCCGGTGCCGATCCGCCAGGGCTTCACCTTCGAGGACGTCGGTTTCCGCTATCCGGGGGCTGAACGCTGGGCGGTGCGTCACCTGAATTTCACGCTGCATAGGGGCGAGGTGCTGGCGCTGGTCGGCGAGAACGGCGCCGGCAAGACCACCCTGGTGAAGTTGCTGGCACGGCTTTACGACCCGGACGAGGGCCGCATACTTCTCGATGGCCGCGACCTCCGCGACCATGATCCCGATGCGCTGCGGGCAAGCATCGGCGTCATCTTCCAGGATTTCGTCCACTATCACTTCAGCGCGGCCGACAACATCGCCGTGGGCTGCATCGAGGCACGCGAGGATCGAACGCGCATCGCGGAGGCCGCGCGGCGCAGCATGGCCGACGAGGTCATCCGGCGGCTGCCGAAAGGCTACGACCAGATTATCGGCAAGCGCTTCCGCACCGGCGTGGAACTCTCCGGAGGAGAATGGCAGAAGGTCGCCATCGCACGGGCTTACATGCGTGACGCGCAGGTCCTTATCCTGGACGAACCCACGGCCGCTCTCGACGCCCGCGCGGAATTCGAGGTGTTCAAGCGCTTCAAGGAGCTGAGCGAGGGCAAGACCGCGGTGCTGATCTCACATCGCTTCTCCAGCGTGCGCATGGCCGATCGCATTCTCGTGCTCGCCGAGGGCGAGATAGAGGCCGCCGGCACGCACGAGGAACTGCTGGCCGCGGGCGGACGTTACGCCGAGTTGTTCGAACTTCAGGCCGCGGGCTACAGAAACTGACGGCAGGGATGGCCGCACCCGCGCATGTCCGTGCAGGTGCGCGCGGACCGTCACTGCTGTGCGAGGTAATCCTGTTCGAGCAACGCGATGAGATGTTGCGCGATCGAACGCAGGGTCTCCGGTCCCCAGTGGCCCTCGGGGGATTCGTCGAGCCCTTTCTCCCCCACCCAGTCCCGGACCTCGACATAACGAAGCAGGCCGGCCTGGCCGAACTCCTCCACCTTGCCGGTGATGTAGCGGAACTTCTGCAACTGCCCGGGCACGGAGATCATCACCAGCCCCACACCCCTGCTCTTGAGGTCATTCGCGAATGCCTCGAGCAGCTCCACGTGGTTTCTCTCAGCCTTCGACACCTTGCCGCTGGCGCCTTCCCGGTTCTCCATCGCCGCGGCCACCGCCTCTTCCCGCCGGGAGATCTTGTATGCCACGTAGCGGGCGAAGACATAGAGCTGGCTCTTCTGTATCAGCCAGGAATCCGGGAAGTACTTCTTGATGAACCTCTCGACCATGCCGAAATCATGCGGCGCGGACTGGAACACGAACCGGCCGTCCGCGAACTTCGCCACCGGGTAGTCGAGGTTTTCGGCAGGGTCGTTGGAGCAGAAGACCAGCACCACGACCTTGGGCTGGAAGACCTGGCCCAGCTCGTAGTAGCGGCGGATCTGCTGCGCCAGTCCCCAGTTCTGGGTGGCGATATTGATGACTCCGGCGCGGCCCGCGAACGTCCGCCGCATGACCGCGCCCAGTTCGTCCTCGTCGCTCAGTCCGATGCCGAACGTGTAGGAATCGCCCAGCAACAGCACGTTCGGGACCGGGTAGCTGCTCGCGACCTCGGGCTCCTCGCCCCGGTGCCCGAAACGGTTGGTCGTGTACTCGAAACGCCATTGGCCCGGCACGGTGTGCACGATGCGGCGATTGGGATAGTCGACCGGCCCGTAGTCCAGCGAGAAATGCTGGTTGGGATAGCGTGACGCCCCCGGCTCGAACAGCCGCACCATGATTTCTCCCAGCGCGTAGCAGACCACGCCGACGATCACCATGCCTGCCAGGGCCACGCTCCACTTTCTGCGGGGTCGGTGTTTGTCCATGTTCAGTCCAGTTCGAACCGGCTCTCGTACTGCTGTTTGAGCGCCGGGTTCTGGTTCTCCTTGCGCAACAGGCAATTCCCCACGGCCAGCAACTCGATCTCCGTGCCCATGAAGCATCGGAAGGCGTCCTCCGGTGACCCCACGATCGGCTCGCCGCGGACATTGAAGCTCGTGTTCACGACGACCGGGCAGCCCGTGAGCTCGTTGAACCGCGAGATGAGCGCGTGGTAGCGGGGATTGGTGTGTGCATGCACGGTTTGGATGCGCGCCGAATAGTCCACGTGCGTCACCGCCGGGATATCGGAACGCGGCACGTTGAGCCTGGCGATGCCGAAGAGCTTCTGCTCCGCCTCGGTCATCGCCTTGCGCCTGCGCTCGACCACGTCCGCGACCAGCAGCATGTAGGGGCTGTCGCCGTCGAGCTCGAACCACTCGGCCACGCGCTCGCGCAGCACCGACGGCGCGAACGGCCGGAACGACTCGCGATACTTGACCTTCAGGTTCAGCACCGACTGCATGGTGGGCGAACGCGGGTCACCGAGTATCGAGCGGCCGCCGAGCGCGCGAGGACCGAACTCCATGCGTCCCTGGAACCAGCCCAGCGCCTTTTCGTCCGCGAGCCCGCGCGCACAGACATCGAGCAACGCACCGTCGTCCAGGACCTCGAAATCCGCCCCTGCCGCCTTGAGCCGCTCCTCGATGTCGCGCTGCGCGAAGGACGGCCCGAGGAACGCGCCCTTCATGCCGTCCTGCGCGTGGACCTTCCGCGCCCCGCCGTTGTAGAGGTGGTAGCCGTTGAGCGCGGCGCCGAGCGCGCCCCCGGCGTCACCGGCGGCGGGCTGGATCCACAGTTTTTTCGCGATGCCGTCGCGCAGCACCTTGCCGTTCGCCACGCAGTTCAGGGCCACGCCGCCGGCCAGACAGACGTTGCGGATCCCGGTCTCGGCGACGATCGAGCCCACGAGTTTGCGCACGACGTCCTCGGTCACGCGCTGTATCGAGGCGGCGAGATCCATCTCCCGCTGGGTGAGAGTGTCCTCCGCCTTGCGCGGCGCCCCCCCGAACAGCGCGTCGAACCGGCCGTTGGTCATGCGCAGGCCGGTGCAGTAGTCGAAATATTTCATGTTGAGACGGAACGAGCCGTCTGCCTTGACGTCGATGAGATGGTCGTAGATCTGCTTGACGAAACGCGGCTCGCCGTAGGGCGCCAGCCCCATGACCTTGTACTCGCCGGAGTTGACCTTGAAGCCGGTGTAATAGGTGAATGCGGAGTACAGCAGGCCGAGCGAATGCGGGAAGTGGATCTCCTTGTGGATCTTCAGTTCGTTGCCGCGGCCGACCGCCAGCGAGGTCGTCGTCCACTCCCCGACCCCGTCCATCGTGAGCACCACGGCCTCCTCGAACGGCGAGGGGAAGAAGGCGCTGGCCGCATGCGAGAGATGATGCTCGGAGAACAGCAGGCGGCTCTCCCAGTCATAATCCGGGGCCCACTTGCCCAGTTCCTCCTTGAGCAGCGACTTCAGGAACAGCTTCTCCTGCAGCCAGATCGGCACCGCCATGCGGAAGGACGCGAATCCGCGCGGGGCGAAGGCCAGATAGGTCTCGAGCAGGCGCTCGAATTTCAGGAACGGCTTGTCGTAGAAGACGACGTAATCGACGTCCGCGAGCCGTATCCCCGCCTCGCGCAGGCAGTAGTCCACCGCATTGGCCGGGAAACCCGAGTCGTGCTTCTTGCGCGTGAAGCGCTCTTCCTGCGCCGCCGCCACGACGTCGCCGTCGTCGACGAGGGCCGCGGCGCTGTCGTGATACAGGGCGGAGATCCCGAGTATGCGCACGACGCCGCTCAGAACAGCGTGTAGATGAAGGGCGCTACCGCGGAGCCCTTCACCGCGATCATCAGGCCGCCCACCAGGAACATGACGATCACGATCGGCAGCAGCCAGAACTTCTTGCGCTCGCGCATGAACTCCCACAGCTCCCGGACGAATGACATGTCAGTCACCTCTGTAAGGATCAGAACTGCCGATTGAGACTGCGTGGATCCGGTCCTTTCGGTTCGCGGACGATCCAGTAGCTCGATGCATCCTTCGAGAACTTCAATCTCAGCAGGTCCTTGCCGATGAGCCTCATCAGCAGGCCGATGGGCACGATCGCGACGAGGAACATCAACCCAAGCACGACCGGGTTCACGACCCGGTGCAGGAGCAGGCCTAGCCGCATCCACGCCCGGTTGAGCGGGGTGAGGACCGACGGCACCGCGATCGCGATGACCACGAAGACGGCGGCCACCATCAACGCCCAGGGCCGGAGCTCGCCACGCGAGAACAGGGGTAGCAGCGCGATGATGCAGAAGAACGCCGCGAAGATCAGACCGAAACTTCGGTTCGAGGAGCCCTTGATGGGCTGTTCGTGGTGCGCGGAAAGCCTTTCGTGCGCCATATGCCGCCTTGATCTCCTTGCCCGACCGGCCTTTCAGGAATGGTAGCCGGAAACACTTCGTTAAGACTTCCTTAATTTTGGGCACCACATCAATATTCTGGCACCCCGGCAGTGTCGCACCTCACGCATGGCGGATATCCCCGTCTTGCGCCCCGACGGAATCCGGTGCATGCGGGTCCTCGTGGGTCCTCGTGGGTCCTCGGCCTGTGGGGTATTGATGCGCCGCCTTTGCCCTGGGTTACAGCGAGCGATCTCGCCGGGATGCCGACACGCCGCAAGCGTCCGGGGCGCAGCATCGGTTCGACCTTGCCCTTGCAGCCGGAAAGCGACGCGCCGGGCCCGCCCGGGTGCGTCCGGATCCCCTATCCGGAGAACCGGTGGCGATAATCGCCGAAGACCGCGCCGCAGCGCCGGCGCAATGCGCCGACCGGGTCGCCGCCGCTCCTCACGATCCCGTGCAGCGTGCCATCGCGCACCACGACGCACTGTACGCAAGGCTTATCAACGATGGTATTCGCCCGAGCGTTCGGGCTGATAGGTGACTTCCTTGATACGCACGCGCAAGACCCCGCCACCGGGCTTTGGCCATTCGATCTCGTCGCCCTGAGACAGCCCCAGCAGGGCGCTGCCAACCGGCGCGAGAATGGAGATCGTCTCGCCCGACCCGTCGACATCCTTCGGATACACGAGCGTCAGGCAGAACTCCGCGGACGAAGATACGACTTCGAACCTCACCGTGGAATTCATCGTCACCACCGTGGGCGGGACATCCCTTGGTTCCACGATCTCTGCACGCGCCAATTCGGCCTCGAGGTCGTCCTTGCCCGGGAATGCGCCGCCCGGCAACGAGTGTATGAGCTTCTCGAGCCGTTCGGCGTCCAGCGCCGATATGATTACCTTGGGTTTCGTGTACATCTCTGCCCCCTCACGCCTATGTCATTACGACCCGGTAAGACGCGACGATATCCGATGTCGAAGCGGAGCGCGCCGCGCTCAACGCTCCATTACCCGCAGTCCATCGATCACGGCTGCGATTCAGCGAGGTGCCGGGCGGCATACGCCGGCACGTTGCGCCCGAGGGTCACCTCGGTTCGATAAATTGCCGAGTCGCGTTCGCCCGAAAGCGCCGTCATTTCGGCGTCAGCCCGGAAGGCGGCAAAATGACTCTCCGTCGGAAATGACAACACGTGAATCTCAAAGGGAGCTCCTGGATCATTGGTCGCCACACGAATTGCCTGCTCCAGCCTGCCCAGGTGACGACGGGCGATGCTCAGCGCTTTGAGCTCATAGGCATCGAACTGCGCAACAGGTTCAGCGTGCACCCAGAGACTCGCAACGACGAAGAGGCGAGACGAGTCCAGTGTCACGGTCCGCCACCCAAGGTCTGAAATGACCGGGCGCCTTCAGCCCGGCCCGGGCGAAGGAAAGACAAGATGGAACCAGTTTCCCACCCGAACTTGACCAAGCAACCATCGAAGCAGGTCCCGCATACCGACCGGCAGCCATCCGGGATTGAGTATGCCCCAAAAATGCATCGCCGGATTCGGTTTGCATGAATTGACGGCGGCAGAATCGACAATGGCCGCGATCGCTCCGGGCGCTGCATCGACCACTGCGCAGTGCGTACAGACTCGGGACTGTGACGACCGAGCGGCCACGCTCGCCGCTCGAAGCTAGCGCCGCGTGAGCGCGGCGCGCGCGGCGGTGACCAGGCGCAGGGCCTCCTCCGGCGTCTCGGCAGCGGCGTTGATATGACCCATCTTGCGCCCCGCACGCGCCTCGGCCTTGCCGTACAGATGCAGCTTCACCGCCGGGGTCGCGAGCGCGCGGTGCCACTGCGGCTCCCCGCCCTCCCACAGATCGCCCAGCAAATTGGCCATCGCGGCAGCCGGACGCACCATCGCGGGCGAGCCGAGCGGCAGTCCGCACACGGCGCGCACCTGCTGCTCGAACTGGCAGGTGACGTGGCCATCGATGGTGAGATGGCCGGAGTTGTGCGGCCGGGGCGCGAGCTCGTTGACCATCACGCGCCCGTCGCTCTCCATGAAGAACTCCACACACAGCACGCCGATCACCTCCAGCCCTTCCATCACGCTGCAGGCGATGTCCAGGGAATCCTTCACGGCGCGCGCCGGCAGGTCGTACGGCGTCACCGAGGTGTCGAGGATGTGGTCGGCGTGGGTGTTGACCATCGGGCCGTAGCACACGAGGTTGCCGTCCAGTGCGCGCGCGGCCACGACCGAGATCTCCTTCGAACGCCACGAAGGCCTTCCAGGATGCACTCCTGGCGCTTGAGCGTTTGCCACGCCGCCTCCGCTCGTCGGCCTTTGCGGATCACGACCTGGCCCTTGCCGTCATAGCCGAACGCCGCGGTCTTGAGCACCGCCGGCGTACCGAGCTCGACCACCGCGGCCAGCAGCCCTCCCTGCGTGCTCACGTTGCGGAACGGCGTCACTGGATGGCGCTGTCGCGCAGCCAACCCTTCGGCGCGCGCGGTTCTGGGCGACATGCAGGACCTGCCCGCTGGCCGCACCGCGCATGCTTGGCCGCGGTCTCGGCGGTGATCGCCGGCACGCTCTCGAACCTGAACGTGACCGCCGCGACGCCCTGCGCGAACTTCGTACGGCGTCGATCCTGGTACTCCGCCGAGATCTCCAGATCCGGCGACCTGCCCGGTAGGCGTGTCGTACTCGGGCGAGAGCACGTGCACCCGGTAGCCGAGCCTGCGGGCGGCGATCGCGAACATGCGTCCGAGCTGGCCGCTGCCGAGCACGCCGAGCGTGGCGCCGGGCAATATGACCTGCCGCTCGTTCATGGGAGTTTTTCCTCCAGCACCCGCTGCGTCTGGGCGGCGCGGAACTCCCGGAGCCTTTCCCGAAGCCCGGTATCGGAATTGGCGAGCATCGCCACCGCCAGCAACCCGGCGTTGCGCGCGCCCGCCTCGCCGATGGCCACCGTCGCCACCGGGACGCCCGCCGGCATCTGCACGATGGATAGCAGGGAATCCAGCCCCTTCAGAGCCTTGCTCTGCACCGGAACGCCGATGACCGGAAGCAGCGTGTGCGCCGCCACCATGCCGGGCAGGTGCGCCGCGCCGCCGGCGCCCGCGATGATGACCTGCAGGCCTCGTTTCTCTGCCTCGCGCGCGTATTGCGCGAGCAGTTCGGGCGTGCGGTGCGCGGAGACGATGCGGCACTCGTGGTCTACACTGAACTCTGAGAGAATGTCCGCAGCCAGCCGCATGGTCTCCCAGTCGGACCGGCTGCCCATGATGACGCCTACGCGTGGTGACTCGGCCATATTTGCTGTCATCCCGCTGAAAAAAGGCGACATTATCCTGAAAGCGGCTGCCGCTGTCGAACGGGGCCGCACGGCTGATCCGAATCAGGGACCGGGTCGCCAGAATTGGTAGCTTCCTGTTTTCATTCTACTTCTACGGTCGATGGAGGGTGTTGCATGCGTCAGTGGGTGGTGGTTGCCGATTCCGCGCGAGCCCGTTTCTTCTCCCGCATGGGGGCCGACGGCCAGTTGCAGGAGCTTGCCGATCTCGTCAACCCGGAGGGCAGGAAGCCCACGCGCGAGCTCTCGCAGGACCGCCCGGGCCGCTCGTTCAGCTCCGCAAGCGGGTCGGTGCATCACTCCTACGAGACACGCAACGACCCGGACGAACATCAGATGCAGATGTTCGCCCACGAGGTCGCCGAGCGCATCGACGAGGCGCGCGCGCAGGGTCAGTTCGAGCAGCTGATCATCGTCGCCGCGCCCCGCTTCCTCGGCGAGCTTCGCAAGCGGCTGAGCGCCAACTCGGTCGACCGGATCGTCAAGACGCTCAATCAGGACCTGGTGCGCCTGGATCCGACGGCCATCAGCACTCACCTGCGGACGGCGAGCGAATAATCCGGCATCACCGGGCCTGCGTCGCGGCGGCCGACCGGCCCCGGTTCTTTTCCGCCCCCGGGAGGGGGGCGGTGTTCCCACCGGCTCGGACGCCAAGCAGAGCAATTCGAGGAGGTCCACACCATGACGACGACTGACACGTCGAAATCCATGACCGAGATGACCGAGTTCATGGACCGCAGCATGCGTCTGGCCGAGACTCAGTGGCGGGCGTGGGGCGATCCCGGGAGCTTCGGCACCTTGTATCAGATGGGTTTCGACGCCTGGAAGAACTGGATGGAGATCCAGCTTTCGATGATGGACGCGTGCTGGAAGATGAGCTGCCTGTCATTCGACAATCCGCTTTTCAAGGCCGGCACGACGGCGCTGAAAACCGGGATGGAGTCGTTCCACGACGATCAGAGCAAGGTGCAGGTAAGACTGAAGAAGGTCGCAGCGAGCTGATTTCGCCTCCAATCGCGGCGGCGGACCCGACGGGCCGCCGCCGCGCGTTTCCCTGCCCTCTCATTCGTTGATCACGGCCGCCAGACGCTCGGCCGCCTCTGCGATGCCGCGCGGCGGCACCGCCGGCCGGGCCGGCATGGCCCACAACTGCCGAAGCCGCGCCACGACCGCGCCGGTCGTGAGTGCGGCCCGATCGAGCGCCAGGCATCGCGCGTGCTGCCCCAGCCAGGTGACGAGGTAGGGCGATTCCGGCCATCCCTCGCGCTCGACGTAGAGCACGGGTATGCCGTTGCATGCGGCCTCGGCGAACCCGCCGTATCCCGGCTTCGTGATCAGCGCATCGCAACTCGTCACGACGTCGATGTAGGGCATGCCGGGTCGATCGAGCGGCGTCATGTCCGGACGCTGCGGGCAGTCGCTGCCGCCCACCAGCCAGTGCACACCCTCGGATCGGGGCCAGCGCGCCAGCGGCAGCGGTGTGGGGACCCCGCCCATGAACACGGCCACGACGCGCGTGCCGGGCGCGAGTCCGAGGCACGACTTCAGGCGCGCCGGATCGCGCCGGCCGGTGCGCGCGATCGGGCCCACCCCGAGCGTGTTGGCGAGCGCCGGCATCGGCATGCTCGGCGCCGGGCGGATGAAGACATGCGCCAAGGCATAGGCCCCGAGCAGGCGCGCATGCACCTCCGCGGCCCCCGGCAACGCCGCGCAATACGGCAGGTAGATCTCCGCCCAGTTCAGCGAGCACAGCGCGATCGCCGGGCAGCCGAAACGGCGCGCCGCGAGCAGCGGGACGTAGGGCACGTTGCCGAGCAGCAGCGAGGGGCGGTGCCGGCGCAGTCGCTGCACCGACGCCTCGATCTCCTCCTCCCAGCGCGCGAGCTGGGCGAGGTAGCGCGCGTGACTCGCGGGCGCGTCGACGTCCAGCGAGTCGTGCATGACCATGCCGAAGTCCGTGCCGCATTCCACGTGCTCGAACGGCACGTGAAAGTGGTTCGACAGCACCGCCCGCGGCGCGGCGGATTCCACGACCACGCGCAGATCGGGCCGGCGCGCGCACAGCGCGTTGACCACGGGCGCGGTCTGGGCGATGTGCCCATAGCCGTGATAGGTGATCGCGACGTACAGGGTTCGTGTCCGCATCAGCCTTGCAGGTCGCGGTAGAAACCGGTGACCTCCTCGCGGTCGTGATAGAGCTGCCGGAATGCGAGGTCGAACTTGCGCCCGGCCAACGCCCGCTCGATGGTGGCGCGCGCCTCGATCACCGCCTCGTAGCGTCGCTTCATCGGCAGCTTCAAATTGAACACGGCGTGCCGGCACCAGGAGTGCGCGAACCACTGGCTCATGCGCTGCGCCACGCGCGAGGGCTGCTCGACGATGTCGCACACCATCCAGTCCACCTTCCCCCGCGGGCGGAAATCGAAGCCGTCCTCGCGCCGGTGCTCGACCAGCCCGGTCGCGATCGCGGCCGGCGCGAGCCGGCCATTGTCCACGGCAATCACCCTCAGGCTGTGACGAGCGAGCAGCCAGCTCCATCCGCCCGGCGCTGCGCCGAGATCGACGGCGAGCATGCCGGGCTTCAGGCTGCGGCGGCGTTGCGCCTCGGTCAGGAACACCAGCAAGGCCTCCTCGAGCTTCAGCACCGAGCGGCTCGGGGCCGCGCGCGGCATGCGCAGCCGCGGGATCCCCATCGGCCAGGGCGAGGTCTCGCGCGGATCCGCATAGCCCAGGTAGGCGCTCGTGGAGGCGGCAAGAAAGACGTGCAGGCGGGGCAGTCCGGCTTCCGGCCGCAACAGCCCGCTCGTCGTGAGAGCCGTTCGCAGATGACGCTCCAGGCCGCGGCACAGCGGCATCAGCAGACGCGTCGCGGCCGCATCGGCGGTCTCCACCCACACCTCGCTCACGCGCTGACGCAGCGCGGCGGCCGCGGTCAGGATCGGGCTCACCCGATCGCGGGCGGGAAGATCCGGAAGCCAGGCCCGCGCGAGCCACGTCTGCCGGGCGAACACCGGCCACGGCGCGAGCAGCGCGCGCAATCCCTCCTCGTCGCCGTCGGAACCGGCAGTGCGGACGGCGACGTATCCGGTCCCCGGGATCGACGCGCCCGGCAACGGCCCCATGCCGCGCGCCAGCGCCCTTTTCACGAATTCCTCGCGGCAGTCGCGCTCGAAGCCGGCGCGGCAGGAGCACACAATCTCGCTCATGGGGCGATAGAATAGCGCCGGAATCCGCGGGCGCGCGCCGCAGGCGTGCCGCCCGCACCCGCGCAGGGACCGCGAATCAGCGCCCGCACGCCGGCCGCCCCCCGTTTCGCCCGATGCATCCGGACCCGGACCGAAAACGCCGGCGCGCGATGGCGCGCCGAAGGACGCCGAGACGATTTCGCCCCTGGCGATGGATCGCCGCGGTGCTGTGCGTGTTCCTGGTGATGACGGCGGGCCCGGTGCTGGCCTTGCGGCATCTCGATCCCCCCACCAGCGCCTTCATGCTGCGGGCGAAATGGCAGGCGTTGCGCGACGGCCGCGAGGACTACCGGACGCGTTACGTGTGGCTCGATTGGGAAAAGCTCTCGCCCAATGCGGCGCTGGCGGTGATCGCCGCCGAGGATCAGCTCTTCCCCCACCACTCCGGCTTCGACCTGCGGGCCATCCGCAAGGCGTGGCAGCGCAACCGGCGCGAGGGCACCGTGCGCGGCGCCAGCACCATCTCGCAGCAGGTCGCGAAGAACCTGTTCCTCTGGCCAGGCAAGAGCATGTTTCGCAAGGGGCTCGAGGCGTGGTTCACGGCGCTGATCGAGATGGCCTGGAGCAAGCGCCGCACCCTGGAGGTGTATCTGAACATCGCCCAGTTCGGCGACGGGGTTTACGGCGTGCCGGCTGCGTCCACCTATCTCCTGCGCCGCGCGCCCGGCTCGCTCAGCGCCGGCGACGCCGCACTGCTGGCCGCCGTGCTTCCCAACCCGCTGCGTCTGCGCGCCGAGGCGCCGTCCGGCTACGTCCTGGATCGCCGCGCCTGGATCATGCGCCAGATGCGGCAACTGGGCGGCGTGGCCTATCTCGAGCAGCTCTAGGCGCGCGCACCGCCGCTCAGGCGGTCGCAAGCCGGCTGTGACGAACCGAGTAGCCGAAATAGATCACCATGCCGATCGCCAGCCAGATGATGAACCGCTCCCAGGTGTGCACGGGCAGGAAGGCCATCAGCGCGCCGCACGACAGCGCCCCCAGCAGCGGGAAGAGCGGGCTCCACGGCGTGACGAACGGACGATGCATGTCGGGCCGGGTCCGGCGCAGCACGATGACGCCGATGCAGACCATCACGAAGGCCGCCAGCGTGCCGATGTTCACCAGCTCGGCCAGCTCGCCCAGCGGGATGAAGCCGGCGATCACCATCATCAGCACGCCGCAGATGGTGATCACGCGCACCGGCGTCTGCGTGCGCGGATTGACGTGGCCGAGATAAGGCGGCAGCAGGCCGTCGCGCCCCATCGCGAAGATGATGCGCGTCAAGCCGTAATAGAGCACCAGCATCACGGTGGTCAGTCCCATGAAGGCGCCGGTCGCGACCAGCGCCGAGGCCCAGCGCACACCGACCTGCTCCAGCGCATAGGCGACCGGATAGGAGACGTTGAGCGAGGTGTAGGGCACCATGCCGGTCAGGAGACCCGAGACCACGATATAGATGATCGTGCAGAACAGCAGCGAGCCGATAATGCCGATCGGCAGATCGCGCTTAGGATTGCTCGCCTCTTCCGCGGCCGTGGACACGGCGTCAAAGCCGACGTACGCGAAGAATACCAGCGAGGCGCCGGCGAGCACGCCTATCGGCCTGCCGTCCTCGCCGTGGCCGAACCAGCCGAACGGCATGAACGGCGACCAGTTCTCGGGATGGACGTTGAACACGGCCACCGCCAGGAACACCGCGATCGTCCCCAGCTTGATGGCCACGGCGATCGCGTTGGTGCGCGCGCTCTCCTTCACCCCGATGATGAGCAGCACCATCAGCAGGAAGACGATCCCCACCGCGGGCAGGTTCACGTAGCCGCCCATGGACGGCGCCTTGGTCCACATCTCCGGGATGGTGAAACCCATCAGCCCGAGCACCCTGCCGAAGTAACCCGACCAGCCGTTGGCCACGGCCGCGACCGCCACGCCGTATTCGAGGATCAGGTCCCAGCCGATGATCCAGGCGAAGACCTCGCCGAAGGCGGCGTAGCTGTAGCCGTAGGCGCTGCCGCATCCGCCCACGCTCGACGAGAGCTCGGCGTAGGACAGCGCCGCGAAGGTGCAGGCGATGCCCGAGACGATGAAGGAGAGCACCACCGCCGGGCCGGACTGGGTGGCCGCGGCGATGCCGGTCAGCACGAAGATGCCGGTGCCGATGATGGCGCCGACGCCCAGCAGGGTCAGGTCGAAGGCCGTCAGGCAGCGCCGCAGCCCGCTTTGTCCATGGGTGTCCGGCGTCAGATGCTTGGTACGGAAGATATTGTTCACGTTATGGATTCCCCGCGGTGTAGCACCCCTTGGCGAGTGTAACGCGAACGCGCGCGCACAAGGAAGCTGAAGGAGATCTGCCCCTGCCCGCCCTCCGTCCCTCGGCCAGAGGGTGCGCCGGCCCGCGGCCATGCGCCCGGCGATGCTCCTGCCGTCGGCGGCGCCGGCCGGTCCCGGGGGCCTCTGCCCAGGTCAAGAAACGGCCGATACGGTCGATAGATTCGAAGGTTATCTGCGAGCCGGATGTGGGGGCGAGGGAATATGAACGTTATCGGCGGGATCATCGTGATGATGGGCTGCATCCTGTCAGGCTTCGTCCTGTCGGGCGGGCACATCGGCGCCATCATCCAGCCGCTGGAACTGCTCGTCATCCTGGGCGCCGCCGTCGGCGCCTTCATCATCTCCAATCCCTTCAAGGTCATCAAATCGGTGCTGAAGGGCTTCGGGGCCCTGTTCAAGGGCTCCAGGTACAAGAAGCCGCTGTACATGGACGCGCTCGCGCTCATGTACGACCTGCTGACCAAGGCCCGCAAGGAAGGCCTGATGGCGCTGGAAGCGGACGTCGAGGAGCCCGAGAAGAGCGCCATCTTCAAGAAATACCCGACGATCCAGAAGGATCACCACGTCGTGGACTTCATCACCGACTACCTGCGGATGATGGTCGGCGGCAACATGAACGCCATCGAGCTGGAGAACCTGATGGAGGTCGAGCTGGAGACGCACCACGAGGAGGCCCACCAGGTGCCCTCCGCGGTCTCGCGCATCGCCGACGGCCTGCCGGGCTTCGGTATCGTCGCCGCGGTGCTCGGCATCGTCATTACCATGAGCCACCTCGGCGGGCCGCCGGAGGAGCTCGGCCATCACGTCGCCGTGGCGCTGGTCGGCACCCTGCTCGGCATCCTGTTCGCCTACGGCTTCTTCGGCCCGTTCTCCTCGCTGATGGAGCACATCGGCCGCGATGAATCCCAGTTCTACAAATGCCTGAAGACGACCATCGTCGCCTCCCTGCAGGGCTACGCGCCGCAGGTCGCGGTGGAGTTCGGGCGCAAGGCCATCTTCTCCAACGAGCGGCCGAGCTTCAGGGAACTGGAAGCGCACGTGAAGCAGAAGAAGTAGATCGCGCCGGCGAGCGGGCGGTAAGGGGAAGGCGCCATGGCGAACGACAACCAGCCGATCATCATCAAGCGGATCAAGAAGGGCGGGCACGGCCATCACGGCGGCTCGTGGAAGGTCGCGTTCGCCGATTTCGTGACGGCCATGATGGCCTTCTTCATGCTGATGTGGCTGCTCGGATCCACCACGCCGGAGCAGAAGGCCGCTATCTCCGACTACTTCAACAACCCCAGCGCCGTGCCCGGTCCCGGCGGCGCGAGCAACAGCATGATCAAGCACGGCGGCGAGATGGACGTCCCCACCGGGGAGGGCGTGAATCCCCTGCAGCACAACAACCCGGGCGAGATCGAGACCGAGAGCGACGACGCCAACGCGGGCAAGGCCACCCTGGAGGACATCACCGCCGAGGAGCTCGACGAGATGGCCCGCAAGAAGGAACGCGACGAGATGGAGTCCCTGCTCGAGGACCTGAAGAAGAGCATCGAGGCCGGCCAGGCATTGGCGCCGTTCAAGGACCAGCTGCTGCTGGACATCACCAGCGAGGGGCTGCGCATCCAGATCGTCGACAAGGAAAACCGGCCGATGTTCGACAGCGGCAGCGCCAACCTGAAGAGCTACACCCAGACCATTCTCAAGGAGGTCTCGCGCGTCATCAACAAGTCCGGCAACCGGATCAGCATCTCCGGCCACACCGACCGCACTCCGTTCGCCAGCACCAACGGCTACAGCAACTGGGAGCTGTCCGCCGATCGCGCCAACGCCGCACGCCGCACGCTGGTGGAGGCCGGACTGAGCGAGGCGAAGATCGGGCGCGTGGTCGGACTGAGCGACTCGGTGTTGTTCGACAAGAAGAACCCGTACAACCCGATCAATCGCCGCATCAGCATCGTGGTCATGAACAAGGACACGGAGAAGGCGGTCTCGGAAGGCGAAGGCGCAGCCGTGCCGCAGGCCGGCAACACGCCGGGCGCCGAAGCCCCGGCCCCGGCTCCGGCAAAGAAGTCGGCCGCGGAGACCACCAGGAAGAAGACCGCGAAATCGTCGGCCGCGGGCACCACGCGCAAGAAGAAGCCCGACGACGCCGACGCCTGAGCGGCGGGACTCAAGCGCGCGCGAGGGCCGCGGGCGCCGCACCGGCGTCCCTACAGCTCGATCTGGTATCCCACCTCCACCACCCGGTTGACCGGGAGCCGGAAGAAGCTCGCCGCGCTCAGCGCGTTGCGCGCCATCACCGCGAACAGCCGGCGCCGCCATCGCATCAGGCGCGACTTGCCGGTGCCGACGATGATCGTCTCGCGGCCCAGAAAGAACGTCGTGTCCATCAGGTCGTACTTGAACACGGCCGGATCCACGGCCTCCAGCGCCGCCGGGACGTCGGGCCGCTCGAGGAACCCGTAGTTCAGGCGCATGCGATGCAGGCCCATGCCCAGGGTCTCGAACTCCATGCGCTCCTCGGCAGGGACGTAGGGTATGCGCTCGGTCTCCACCGTGAGCAGCACCACCGTCTCGTGCAGCACCTTGTTGTGCTTGAGATTGTGCAGCAGCGAGCGCGGAACGCCGCCGGCGTCGGAGGTGAGGAACACGGCCGTACCGGCGACGCGCGTCGGGCCGCTCCCGGCGATGCTGGCGAGGAACAGCTCGACGGCGAAGTGCTCCTCCGCGAGCTTGGTCTGCAGGAGGTCGCGCCCCTTCTTCCAGGTGTCCATCGCGAAGTAGATGATCACCGCGAAGACGACCGGCAGCCAGCCGCCCACGGGGATCTTCAACAGGTTGGAGGTGAAGAAGGTGAGGTCGATGCACAGGAACGGGATGGCGAGGAGGATCGAGGCCGGCACCGACCACTTCCAGACGCGGCGCGCGACGAAGAACAGGAACAGGGTGGTCGCCAGCATGGTGGTGGACACCGCCACGCCGTAGGCCGCGGCCAGTCTCCCCGATTCCCCGAAGCTGAGCACCAGGCCCAGCGTGCCGAACATGAAGACCCAGTTGACCGCCGGCACATAGATCTGGCCGATCGCCTTCGCCGAGGTCTGCATGATGGTCAGGCGCGGAACGAACCCGAGCTGTATGCCCTGGTTGGCGACCGAGAAGGCCCCGGAGATGACCGCCTGCGAGGCGATCACCGTGGCTACGGTGGCCAGCGCCACCATCGGCAGCAGAGCCCACGTCGGCACGGTCTGGTAGAAAAGACTCTCCAGCACCTCCGGGGAGCGCAGCAGCAGCGCGCCCTGGCCGAAGTAGTTCAGGGCCAGCCCCGGCAGCACCAGGCCGAACCAGGCGTACTGGATCGGCTTGCGGCCGAAATGCCCCATGTCGGCGTAAAGCGCCTCGCCGCCGGTGACGACCAGGAACACCGAGCCCATGACCTTGAAGGCCACCCATTGGTTGTGCATGAAGAAGTCGACGGCGTAGGCGGGATTGAGCGCGCGCAGCACGTGCGGTTCCTGGATGATCTGCGCGATGCCGACGATGCCGAGCGTGGTGAACCACAACATCATCACCGGGCCGAACACGGCACCGATGCGCGCCGTACCGTAGCGCTGCGAGAGGTAGAGCACGACGAGTATGGTGACGGCGATCGGCACGACGAACGGCCTGAACAGGGCGGTCTCGACCTCCAGCCCCTCGACCGCACTCAACACCGAGATGGCCGGGGTGATCATGGCGTCGGCGAACAAAAGGGCGGCGCCGACCAGTCCGAGGAAGATGAACAGCGGCTTGGTGACGGATTCCTTGCGGGTCCGTCCGACCACCAATGCCATCAGCGCGAGGATGCCGCCCTCGCCGCGGTTGTCCGCCCGCAGGATGAAGGCGACGTACTCGATGGAGATGACGAGGATGAGTACCCAGAAGATCACCGACAGCACCCCGAGGACGTTGGCCTCGTCGACGGCCAGGGCGTGGTGGGAGGCGAGGAAGCACTCGCGCAGGGCGTAAAGCGGACTGGTGCCGATGTCGCCGTAGACGACGCCCAGTGCGCCCAGCATGAGGGCCGACAGGCTGGCCTTGTGGTCGTGGCGGCTGACGCTGTTCATGGCCGGCCGCTCGCGCAGTGGATCGTTGTTTTCGTTATGCGCATCCCGGCAGATGTTGCCCATACGGCGAACAGCGCTCCGGAGGGTAACCCCTTCATGACGCGGCGCAGTATAGAGGAATACCGGTGACGCCGCGACAGGCCCGGAGCGGAGCGCGACAGCCGGCCTTGACAATTTCGAAGGCCGGCGCCCCAGGGGGGCTCAGCTCGCCTGCACGACGTTCACCGATGCGCGCGCGAGCTTGCCGTAGAGCGCGCACAGTCGCCGCAGCGGCCAACGCTCGTAGAGAAAGATCTCCATCGGCCGCCACATGGCCACCCATCCGCCGATGATCACGCTCTCCTTGATGATGGCCCACGACGGGTTGCCGGCATACGGTTCCAGCAGATTGGCGACGACGATGCTGCCGGCCAGGAACAACAGCCCGCGGCCCAGGTCGCGCCAGCCGTTGCGCGTCAGCAGCCCGAGCCGGCGTCGCGTCCATTGCAGCTTGTACTCGAAGAAATTCTTCATCGCCTCCGCGAGCAGCGCCTGCGTCGACGCGGGGTCCTGGAGATCGACGACGTGGAAGGCGAGCGTGAGGTCCGCCTCCGGCGGCAGTTCCTTGGCCCAGCCGACGATGAACTCCTCGGCGTCGGCGTCGAGCTCCTTCTCGATGAACGGCGAGGGATCCATGGAATTGAACAGCTGGCCGATGTTGCGCACCCGCACCTCGATGCGATGCAGCCCAGCGGCGGGCACCGCCTGCGCCACCTCAGTTCGCTCCCGAACCGGGGCGGGCGCTCCCCACGCGATCGCGCACCTGCGCCAGGTAGGCCTCCGCGGCCGCGGGCAGACCCTCGCCGCCGCGCTGCGTCTCCAGGCACATCAGCAGGTACTGCAGCCGCCGCTCGGCCGATCCGCGCGTCTCGCCCGCGGCCGCCCGGATCAACTCGCGCACGTCGTGCATCTCCCGCCGCATCTCGACCTCGCGCGGCAGGAACCCGGCGTTCTTCAGGATCCGGTACGCGACCCGCAGCTCCTCCGGCACGGTCATGTCCTCGTCGAGATCGAGCGGCCGGCCCCTGCCCGGCAGGTCGTCGAATTCACCGCGCTCGATCGCCTCGAGGATGCGCTGCTCGGCCAGCATGTCCAGGATCTGCATGCGACAATAGTAACCGCGGCCGGGCCGCCCCCGACAGCCCGCGCCGCGTCAGCCGGGCGCCCCCTGATTGTGCGGCGGAATTCGCACGGCCGGCCGCAAGTGATGGCGTAGACTGCGCCCCGGTTTGAACCGTCATCCCAATTCCTTCGAGGAGAGAGGCATGTACAAGAAGATCGTGACGATCGCCGCCGCTGCCGTGGCCCTGAGCGGCTGTGGGTCCACGCCGGCAGAACGCGGCGTGAGCGGTGCGGGCATAGGGGCCAGCGCGGGCGCGGTCCTGGGCGCCGTGACCGGCATGACCGTACTGCAGGGAGCGGTGATCGGCGCGACCGCCGGCGGACTGACCGGCGCGCTGACCCGCGAGGACCAGATCAATCTCGGCCGCCCCGCATGGAAGCAGGGCCAGGCGGCCGCCCCGGCGCCGGCAGCGGCGCCGTCGCAGTATGCCTACTCGGCGCCCTCCACCGTGCGCGAGATCCAGGGCACGCTGAAGAGCCTGGGCTACTACAGCGGTCCCATCGACGGCATCGCCGGTCCCAAGACCGCCAGCGCGATACGTTCCTATCAGCAGAAGAACGGCCTGCTGGTCGACGGCCGTCCGAGCGCGGAACTGCTCAACCACATGCGCCAGCGCAGTTGATCCCCTGCCGGGCCCCGCCGCCTTGCGCGGCGGGACCCGGCGCCTCGGTCTCTCAGGCGGTCGCACTCACGCGGCGGGCCGCTGCCGCACCCGCCCGCCGCCGCCTGCCGGCGGCGATCACCCCGATCACCAGCACCGCCGCCAGCAGCGGGTAGACGGCCGAGTACCGGAACAGCACCGCCAGGCCGAGCATCTCGCGCAACGGCGCGATGAAATAGGTGCCCAGGCCCACCCCCGTCATCAGCGCGGCCACCAGCACCGAGGATACCCACGCGGTGTCCGAGGGCAGGCGCTGCACCGCGTGACTGATGGTGAGCGGAAAGAAGGCCGAGCACGCCAGTCCCGCCATCGCGTAGGCGGCGAGCGCACCGGCGCTGCCGCGCACCTGCGGCAGGGCGAGGAGCACGGCGATCATCATGAGCGGCAGCGCCAGCCAGACGCGGTGCGGCGGCAGGCGCAGGACCACGGCGGCGATCAGCAGCCGGCCGGCGGCCAGCGCCGCCCAGAACACCGACAGCGCCGCGGTCGCCACCGGCGCCGGCAGGGCGCGATCCTCCTGCAGGTAGATGACCGCCCAGTTGCTGAACGTGCCCTCGGCGAAGGCGTAGAGCACCGCGATCAGGACGAACGGCGCCGCGATCCGGTAGCGGGCGCGGACCGGCGAGGACGCGGCCGCCGGGCTCGACGCGTGCGGCCGCGGCTCCTCGAGGCGCGCCAGCGCGACCACGGCCGTGAGCGCCGCCGTCGCAGCGCTCAGCAGCAGCGGGAACTGCCACCAGGCCGCGCGCATGAGGAACGGCGCCGCGATGAGCGGCCCGATCGCCAGTCCGATGCCGAGCGCCGTGTGCAGGGCGACCACCGCCGCGTCGCGCCGCCGCGGATACAGCAGCACCGGATAGGTGTTGAGCGGTGCGCTCGACAATCCGAAGCCCAGCCCCAGCAGCGAGGTCGCCGTGAGCAGCACCGCGTAGGCCCACTGCGCCGGCACCGCTGCGCTCGCGGCCAGCGCGAGCTGCGCTGCCGCGTTGGCGATCAGCGCCGCGACCAGCAGCCGCTTCAGCGGGATCCGTTTGGCGAGCTCGCCGCCGGCGAGCGCCGCCAGCGTCGTGCACAGCACCTGCGGCAGGAACAGCGAGCCGTAGCGCCCATCGGTGAGCGCCAGCGAGTGCTTGAGCGCGGCGCTGAGCGCCGGCACCGACACCAGCATCAGGCCCTGCAGCAGCCCGGCGCCATAGATCAGCAGGGTGAGCGCGCGTGGGTTCCGTCCCACCATCGCAATTTGGGGGCCGCGCATGCTCAGGCCGCGCTCTGCAGGTGCGGGTCGTGCGCGCGCCAGAACAGCGGGATGTCACGGCGATGCTGGCGCAACACGAGGTTGGCGATGAGCCCGGTCCAGCCGGTCTGGTGCGCGGCGCCCACTCCCTGGCCGGTGTCGCCGTGGAAATACTCGAACATCAGCAGCAGGTCCTTCCAGTGTTCGCGGTCCTGGAACGGGCTGTCGGGGGCGTAGGCGGCGATACGGCCGGCCGCGTCACGGCGGTAGAGATTCACCAGGCGATCGCCGATGAGGCTCGCGATCTCCTGCAGGTTCAGTTCCCTGCCGCCCAGCGCCGGCACCGGCACGCGGAAGTCCTCGCCGTAGTAGCGGTGGAACTTCTCCAGCGCCTGCACCAGCGTGTAGTTGGTGGGCAGCCACACCGGGCCGCGCCAGTTGGAGTTGCCGCCGAACAGCCCGCTCGTGGACTCACCGGGTATGTACTCGATGAGGGCCTGGCCGACGCCGGGCAGCACGCCGAGATCGCGATGGCTGGCGTGCAGGCGGCTGACGCTGCGCACGCCGTAGGGCGAGAGGAGCTCCTCCTCGCTCAGCAGCCGGGCGAGGATCCGCCGCAGTTGCGGCGCCGTCACCAGCGAGAAGAGGTGTTCCCGGCGCGCGTTGACGGTGTGCGGACAGGCCGACACGCACTGGCCGCGGAAGCGCCCCCCGGCGTGCGACTCGAGCATGCGCCGGAAGCGCGGCACGTTCGCGAGCAGGCGCTCGTCCACGACCTCCACCGCGAACAGCGGGATGAGGCCGACCCAGGAATAGACGTCGATGTGATGGCAGCGCCCGTCCGGCGTGACCAGCAGGTCCTGGAAGAAGCCCTTCTCCTCGTCCCACAGCGCAAGCGCCCCGCCGCTGTGGCCGGCGATGGCGTTGGCGATCGCCAGGAACTGCTCGAAGGTCTGGATTGCGACGTCCTCGTAGTCGGGATCCTCGGTGGCCAGCTCCAGCGCCATGACCGCGACGTTGAGCGCGAACATCGCCATCCAGCCGGTCGCGTCGGCCTGCTTCAGGGAGTGTCCCGGCGGCAGCGGCTGCGAGCGATCGAACACCGAGATGTTGTCCAGGCCGAGGAAGCCGCCCTCGAAGACGTTGTGACCGTCGCGGTCCTTGCGATTGATCCACCAAGCGTAGTTCATCAGCAGCTTGTGGAAGACGCGCTGCAGGAAGTTGCGATCGCCCTCGCCGCGCTGGACGCGCTCGGCGCGGAACACCTTCAGCGCGCCCATGGCGTGCACCGGCGGATTCGCGTCGCCGAAGGCCCATTCGTAAGCGGGGATCTGTCCGTTCGGGTGCAGGTAGGTCTCGCGCAGCACCAGCTCGATCTGCTCCTTCGCGAAATCGATGTCCACCAGCGCGAGCGCCGCGCAGTGATAGGCCAGATCCCAGGCGGCGAACCAGGGGTATTCCCACTTGTCGGGCATCGAGATCACGTCGTGCGCCCGCAGGTGCCGCCAGCCGTGGTTGCGGCCGCGCTGCCGCTCGGGCGGCGGCGCGACGCGATCGCCCTGCAGCCAGCGGTGCACGTCATAATGGAAGAACTGCTTGGACCAGATCATCCCCGCGAGCGCCTGGCGCACGATGCGGGCATCCTCCTCGGGGGCGTCGGGCAGCAGATCGGCGTAGAACGCATCGGCCTCCGCGCGCCGCACGCTGACGACGTTGCAGTTGCGCGCGAACGGCGAAGGCAGCGCCCGGGCGCTGAGGATCAGCTCCACCGTGCGGGAACCGCCGCCCTCCACGCCGAGGCGGTGCCAGGCGGCGAACTTCGTGCCGCGGCCGGCGGGGTTCACCGCCTTGAGATCGTTGTCGACCACGCGCCGGTGGAAGGCGTCCTTCACGTACGGTGTCGCGTTCGGCACCGACCACAACCGCTCGCTGTTGGTCTCGTTGTCGGTGTACAGCGGCTCGGCGGCCTGGCGTCCGTACAGGTAGTAGCTGCCCAGGGTCTCGTGTACGGCCAGGACCGCCCAGGCCGCGCCCCGGGGCGCGGGGATCGCCTCGAGCACCGGGCGCTCGCCGGCGCACTCGCCCCAGCTCCAGGTGTTGCGGAACCACAGCGTCGGCAGCAGGTGCAGGGTGGCGCCGTCCGGGCCGCGATTGTGCGCCGTGATGCGCGCGTGCACGCAATCCGGCGTGACCTTCGCGTACTCCACCTCGATGTCCCAGTAGCGATCCCCGGCGAACACGCCCGCGTCGAGCAGGCCGTGCGGAGGCTCCTGCCGCGAGCGCCTGCGGTTCTCGCTCACCAGCAGCGCATACGGGTATTCCGCCTGCGGGTACTTGTAGAGATAGCGCAGGTAGCTATGCGACGGCGTGGCGTCGAGATAGAAGTAGTATTCCTTGACGTCCTCGCCGTGATTGCCCTGGTTGCCGGTCAGTCCGAAGGCGCGCTCCTTGAGGATCGGATCGCGGCCGTTCCAGAAGGAGAGCGCCAGGCAAAGGCGCTGTTCCTCGTCGCAGATCCCGGCCATGCCGTCCTCGTTCCACCGATACGCCCGCGATCGGGCCTGGTCGTGATCGAAGTGCTCCCAGGCGTTGCCGTGCGGACTGTAGTCCTCGCGCACCGTGCCCCATGCGCGCTCGGCCAGATACGGTCCCCACAGCCGCCAGTCCTCGGCGCCCTGCCGCTGCGCCTCGAGCCGCTGCCGTTCCGCCACCACGTTGCCCGTGCCCGTCGTCTTCACGTTGCCATCCTCCGCTTGTCCAGTCGTTTCGTCTCGAACACCGCCCGCGCCTCAGGCGCTCGCCGCCAGCGCCACGTCGTCGCGCCGCGTGCCTCGCCGGCGCGCGCGCTCCAGCCGCCACCACGCCTCCAGCGCGCAGGCCACCGACCATGCCTGCGCCGGCGCGCCGCGCGGCGCGAACGGCGCCTCGCCGTCGAAGATCTCGCTGACCGTGCCGAGGCCGGCGTCGAGCAGGTGCGCGCGCATGCCGTCCAGCCGGGCCTGCGCCGCCGCGGCGTTGCCGTGCACGCGGAACTCCGCGAGCGCGTAGTGGCCGAGCAGCCACGCCCACACCGGGCCCTGGTGATAGCGGCTGTCGCGCTCCCACGGCCCGCCCTCGTACCGCGGCCGGAACTCCGCCTCGCCCGCCGCCAGCGATCGCAGGCCCACGCCGCAGAGCAGCTCGTTGTAGCACTGCTTGACGATCTGACCCTGCATGAAGGGCTGCAGCGGACTGTGCGGCAGGCTCACCGCCAGGATCTGGTTCGGGCGGACCCGGCCGTCGTCGCCGTCCGGCCCGTCGATGACGTCCATGAGACCGCTCTCGTCGTCCTTGAGGTAGCGCCGGAACCCCGCGCGCACCCGTTCTGCCAGCTGGCGGTACGGCAGCGCCGCGTGTCCGAGCTCATCGCCGAAGTCCGCCATCGCCCGCAGCGCGTTGTACCAGAGGGCGTTGATCTCCACCGGCTTGCCGGTGCGCGGCGTGACCACCCAGTCACCGAGCTTGGCGTCCATCCAGGTCAGCTGCACGCCCGGCTCGCCCGCGCGCAGCAATGCGTCGGCCTGGTCCATGCCGATGCCGTATCGCGTCCCCCGGCAGTGGGCGTCGATGATCCCCTGCAGCACCGGCCAGGCCCGCGCCAGCGCCGCGCGATCGCCGCTCGCCTCGACGTAGGAACGCCAGGCCTCGATGTACCAGAGCGCCGCGTCGACGGTGTTGTACTCCGCGACCGCGCCGCTGCCGGGAAAGACGTTGGGCAGCATGCCGCGGTCCACGAAACGCGCGAAGGTCTCGAGTATCCGTCGCGCGCTGTCGTAACGTCCGGTCGCCAGGCACAGGCCAGGCAGCGCGATCATCGTGTCGCGGCCCCAGTCACCGAACCAGGGATAGCCCGCGATCACGGACTCCCCGTCCGGAAGGTCCGACAGCGGCCTGGCGATGAGAAAGCTGTCGGCCGCGAGCACCAGCTGCCGCACCCACGACGGCGCCTCGTGCAGCTCGGGCACCTGCACCCGCGCGCGCTTCAGCACGCCGGCGTCGTGACCCTGGAAACGCCGCATCGCCTCCTCCAGATAGGGCGAGGCATCGGGGCCCAGGCTCGCGACCAGCCCCACCCACTCGCCCGGGTGCAGTTCGAGCACCGCGTGCGCGACGCAGAGATGATTGTCGTCCGCCGGCAGACCGCGCTCGCGCTCGATCGGCAGATCGAAGTGCTCGTACCAGGTGCGATCGGGCGCCAGCGTGCCGCCGCGGGACTGCACGTACAGCGTGAATGCCGCCGTGTCGTGTGTCTCGGGCATGCACACGCGCAGGCTGCGCGCCGGCGCGCCGTTGGCGAGGATCTGCGGATGCAGGCCGTGCGCCCCGGTGAGGTGGTGATGATCGCGCGCGTTCACCAGCAGCCGGGCGGACAATTGCAGCGGCCGCGCCTGGAAACGGCGCGCCGCCTCCTGCAGCCGGTAGGCGACGTAGACGGTGTCGGCGCCGTGCTCCAGCCACACGCGCATCTCGACCCCGGTACCGCCGATGCCGTATCGCCACACCGGCATCCGCCCGTCGAGATGAAACGACTCCAGGTGCAGGTAGCCCCTCGGATCGACGGCGCCGCCGGACCAGCGGTTGGCGTACAGGGGCCACTGGCGTACCCCGTCCGCGACGGTGGCGTCGACCTTCGCGAGCAGGAGCCTGCGACCGAGCGGCGGACTGAGCGGTGCGATCAGCAGACCGTGATAGCGCCGCGTCAGCGTGCCGGCCACGGTCCCGGCGGCATAGGCGCCGCGGCCGTTCGCCAGCCACCACTCGCGCCGCTCGGCCTGCGCGAGATCGTCGCAGACCCCGCGACCCAGCCGCACGTGATTCACCGACTCCTCCGCGCTCATGCGAGCCTCCTTTGTCCGGCCAGCCCGTCGGCCACGCGCATGGCCCAGGCATAGATGGTCAGCGACGGATTCACGCGGCTGGAACGCGGAAGCACGCTGCCGTCGACGACGTAGAGGTTCTCCATGCCGTGCACACGGCCGTTCGCATCCACCACGGAACGACGCGGATCGCGCCCCGCCACCAGCGTCCCGCAGGCATGGGCGGTGCCGGCGAGGCCGATCCGCCGCCCCACGCCGAGCAGGCCCGCCTTGAGCAACGCGCGCCGGAAGCTCGCGACCACGTGCTCGTGCTCGCGCATCGCCTCCGGTGTGCGCCGCGGGTCGTAGTCGAGCCGCGGCAGGCGCGTGCCCTCGCCCTCCGCGCTCACACGATTGTCGGGATGGGAGCCGTCCTCGGTCTGCAGGAAGAACCCGTAGGCGTGCTCGGCGAGCCGGCTCGCCGCCCGTCGCGGCAGGCCCGAGGGCAACAGCGAGGCGATGACGTCGCCGCCAAAACCGAGCGGCTGCACGCTGCTGTGCGGCCAGCGCTCGCTCAGCCAGAACACCGTCTTGCGGATCGCGTCGGTCTTGCGCGAGGGCGAGAAGGCGAGCATGGCGGTGAGCAGGTGCCGCTTGAAGTAGCGTCCCACCCAAGGCGCGTTCGGCAACCGGGACGCGAGATCGGTACTGCGCAGGTAGCGCTGCAGCAGGCGCGGGGAATGCAGCGCGCCCGCGGCGAGCAGCACGCGCTCCGCGGAGATCCTCCGCCCGTCGGCGCCCTGTACGCCGCGCACGCGCCGGGGCGATGAGCGGTCCGCAATCAGCTGCTCCACGGGCTGACCGGTGATGATCGTCAGACGCGCCTGCGACGGGATGCGATCGAGCAGCGCGGTCTGCGCGTCGGCCTTCAGACCGCGCGCGGAGGCGAAGCCGTCGAAGTGAGTGGCCTCGTGAAGATCCTCCAGGATCCGCGGCGACAGCGCGAGTGGCAGCGGCGCGGGCCGCCACGGCGAGCCGTTCATCCGCCGGCTGATCCCGGCGATGTCCGGCTCGGCCGCAAAGACGCGTACGCCGAGCAGGCGCTCGACCTCCTCGTAGTACGGCGCCAGATCGTCGTAGCCGATCGGCCAGGGCAGGTAGTGAAACGCCGCCTCGGCCTCGAACTCGCCGCGGTCGTAGCGCAGCAGCGCCGCGCCGTACCACTTCGTCTTGCCGCCGAGATTGAAGTATTCCTCGGGTTCGAAGTGCCGATCGTCCCTGTCGAGCCAGAACTCCGCGCTCCGGAATTCGCCGCGCCGGACGACGCGCTCCAGGTCCAGCGTGGAACCGTCCGCGGGCAGGGCCCTGCCCTTCTCCACCAGCGCCACGCGCCGTCCCGCCCGCGCCAGCACGTACGCGGCGGCGCTGCCACCGGCCCCTGAGCCCACGATGATGTCGTCGAAGTCGGTCATGGTCTGGTTCGTGGTTCGTGGTTCGTGGTTCGTGGTTCGTGGTTCGTGGTTCGTGGTTCGTGGTTCGTGGTTCGTGGTTCGTGGTTCGTGGTTCGTGATTCGTGATTCGTGATTCGTGATTCGTGAGTCAGCCTTGCCAATCACCGATTACGAATCACCAGTCACGATCAGTAGATCGCTGCCGGCGAGACGACGGCCGCGGTCGAGCCGCGCGTGCGCGCATGGGTGAGGACGAACAGGAACTCGTAGACCTTGCGCGCGGCGATCGCCTCGGTCGCGACGTTCTCCAGGCCGAACAGTCCGTAGTTCACGTACATGGTCTGCGGCACGAGAAACGGCCGCTCCGGGTCCTCGCCGGGCACCGGCCCGATGCTCCAGGTGTCCGCGCCCAGCACTGCGATGCGCCGCCCGTGGAACCACTCGATGAGATCGAGCCCGGGGCCGGGCTCGCCGGCCAGGAACGCGGCGTCGTCGACGTTCCACAGCCCGCCCCAGCCGGTGTGCAGCAGCACGGCGTCGCCGGCCTGGATCTGCACGCGCTGCGCCGCGAGCGCCGCCTCCACGTCGGCGACGGTGATGACGTAACCCTGAGCCAGGCGCACCACGCCCTTCAAAGCGGCGATATTGACCAGCACGCCGCGGGTGACGATCGGCGGCACGCTCTCCATGCCGAAACGGTTCAGGCCGTAGGCCTCCACGACATCGCGGGCGCGCCAGCCGTTGTAGAAGCGGTCGCCGGTCTGGATGTGGCCGATGGAATCCAGCTGCGTGCCCACCTGGAAGGTGCCGGCCTGGATCTCGGTGATCCAGTTGATCCGGTTCCTGCCCCAGCCGCCGCCGTCCGCGTCCGCGCGGCGCAGGTTCGTGTACGGCGCGGAGGCATCGACGGTCTGGTGCCAGTAGCGGCCGGGGAACTTGGGCGTGCGATCGTCGAGGATGCGTCCCAGGTCGACGGTGATCCCCCGCTTCACGAGACCTGCCGCCGCCGCCGTCACCGCCGGTGTGATCTCGTTGAGCGTGCCGATCTGATCCTCGGCGCCGTAGCGGCTCGGCCACCACGGCTGCACGCCCTCGGGCAGGTCCCCGTGGTCATTGCGCGAGTCGGAGGCGAGAAAAGCCGGGTTCTCGACGCCGGCAGCGCGCGCGCCGAGTGCGCTCAGCAGCGCCGCGAGCGCGCACGCGCACAGCCGCGCGCCATGAGCGCGCCGTGCGCTCCCGCACGCGACCGGGATACGCGGGCTGCCGGCGGCTTCGATCATGGGCCTGTCCGATGCCATGGCTCCGGGTCAGCCGCCGTTCTCGAAGCCGGGATACAGCGTCATGCCGCCATCGACGTAGAGCGTCGCGCCGGTTACGTAGTCCGACTCGTCGGAGGCGAGCCACACGGCGGCCCTGGCGACGTCGTGCGTGACGCCGACGCGGCCGTAGGGGATGAGCTGCAGCAGCTCCGCCTCCTTCTCCGCCGTGCTCCAGGCGCCGTGATTGATCGGCGTCTTGATCGCTCCGGGCGAGATGCTGTTGACGCGGACCTTGTGCGCGGCGAGCTCCTGCGCCATGGTCTTCATCAGCATCATCACCCCACCCTTGGAGGCGGCGTAATTGGCGTGCCCCGCCCACGGGATCAGGTCGTGGACCGAGGACACGCAGATGATCTTGCCGGCCGAGCTCGACAGCGACGGTGTGACGCCGCGGCGGATGAACTCGCGCGCCGCCTCGCGCGCGCACAGGAACTGACCGGTGAGATTCACGCGTATGACCGTGTCCCAGTCCTGCAAGGACATGTCCACCAGCGCCGCGTCCTTCTGCAGGCCGGCGTTGTTGACCAGGATCTCCAGCCCGCCGAGCTCCTCGATGGCGTGCTCGAACATGGCCCTGACCTGGTGTTCCTGGCTGACGTCGGCCTGGATCGCGATCGCCTCGCCCCCGCCGTCCTTGATCTTCCGCACCAGGCGTTGCGCCTCGTCCGGTCTGCTCACGTAGTTGATCACCACGCGCGCGCCCGCGGCCGCGAGCCCCTCGGCGATCCCGGCGCCGATGCCGGAATTGGCGCCGGTGACCAGCGCCCGCTGTCCCTCCAGCACCCGCCGTCCTGCGGTTTCAGCCGTGAGCTTCAGCGCGACGTTCATATCGGAACTCCTCAAGCAGGACATTTCTCTGTGTTCTCACGCGCGTGTCCGGAAGCGGTGGCGCAGCAGCCGATCGCAGGACAGGGCGCCCGGTCCATGCAGCACGAGCACCAGCAGCATCAGTCCCCACACCTTGTGCTGGGCAAGGCCGGCGGCGTTCAGGTCGGGGTAGGAGACGACGGCGACGATGTTGAAGACGAACAGCACCGCGGCGGCCAGCCTGCCGCCGAGCCCGAGGGCCAGCAGCGCCGGGAAAAACAGCTCGGTGAGGGTGCCGGCATAGGCCGCAAGCGCCGGCGGGAGCAGCGGCACGCGGTACTCGTACTCGAACAACTGCAGCGTCGTCTGCCAGGATTGCACCTTGGCCAGGCCCGATACCCAGAACACGTTGGCCACGTACAGGCGCAGCGCGAGATCGGCCAGCGGCGATGCCGCCTGCAGCAGTTCCGCCGACTTCGCGTACAGCTCCGCGACCCTTGCCGCCGGGGATCGCCGCGCCCCGGCCGCGGTCATCATCGGTGTTGCCGTAAATGTCGTCATCTCCGCTCCTCTCCTCAGTCCTCGTTCAATAGTGGAAACCGCAAATCGTGTGGCGCGCGACGTGACTGCGCAGCGCGGTGGTGACGCACAGCGCCGGCTCGGCGGCGAACGCGCTCTCGCAGGCGTAGCGCATGTTTCGCCCCTGCTCGAGCTGGTACAGCAGCGTGAACTCGCCGGGACTCAGGCGCTCGATCTCGATCTCCAGGTCGCGCCGGATGACGAGCAGCAGGTCGCCGCCCTCCTCCAGCGACACCTGAGGATCGCCGGCGTAGCCGGGCTGATTGGTCTGCCAGATCCGCAGCGCCGGGTAGGAGGAGGCGAACAGGCGCGCGCTCGGGTGGATCGCGAATCGCAACTCCTCGTAGCGGCAGCGCGGCACCCCGGCGAGGGCCTCCAGGTTCACTCGGCGGGGCTCCGCGGCGAGCTGGGCCTCCCGCATGGACCTCTCCAGGCGCGCGACGTCGGGCAGATACGGCAGCGTCTGCAACTCGGTCATCGTCTCCAGGAACGAAGGAAACTCCGCGCCGTAATCGATCAGGTTGCCGGTGCGCGACGGACAGTCGCGCACGTAGCGCAGCGCCAGCGCCTGGAAGTACTCCGCGCCGAGCAGGCGGAGCACGACGGGATAGCCGGTTTCGAGCGCGCCGGTGAGCGTCGCCCTGACGTTGTTGCGGTAGACGCGCAGCCGCCGTACCGCCGTTGCCGTACGCGCGCGCAGGCAGTCGAGCCGCTCGACGTCGTCGGGCTGCAGGATGGCGCCGGCCATGGTCCGTTGCAGATTACGCAGCGAGAGCATGAGGCTTCTCCCTGGCGCGGTCGGCGCGCGCGGCTTCCGCGAGCAGCACCTCGAGCGCGGGCAGGTCCGTGTCCCACTCGATGAGCGCGGGTACATCGGCGAATCGCCGCGCCGCCAGCTCGAACAGCTGCCAGACCGGCGCGCTCACCGGCTGATTGTGCGTATCGATCAGGATCGTGCCGTCCGGCGTGCTCCTCACGGTGTGCCCGGCCAGATGCATCTCGCCGACGCACTGCGCAGGGATGCTCCGCAGGTAATGCGCGGCATCGAAGCCGTGATTGCAGGAGGAGACGTAAATATTGTTGACGTCGAGCAGGATGCCGCAGCCGCTGCGCGCCGCCACCGCGGTGAGGAACTCCCACTCCGGCATCGTCGAGTGGGAATACTCGACATAGCTGGAGAGGTTCTCGATCAGGATGCGCCGGCCGAGATAGGCCTGCACCCGCTCGATGCGCTCCGCGATGAGCCGCAGTGCCTCCTCCGTGTACGGCAGCGGCAGCAGGTCGTGGAAGTAGCGGCCGTCCACCGAGCTCCAGCTCAAGTGCTCGGAGACCAGCCGCGGGGAGTAGCGTTCGACCAGCTCCCGCAGTCGCGCAAGATGCCCCATGTTCAGCGCGTCGGTCGAACCGAGCGACAGACCCACGCCGTGCAGGCTCAGGGCGTAGTCGCGGGCGAGAGCGTCGAGCACCGCCCGCGGCCGGCCGCCGGCGCCGAAATAGTTCTCGCTGTGCACCTCGATAAACCCGAGCTTCGGACGCCGCGCCAGCATGGCGTCGTAGTGCTCGGCGCGCAGGCCGATCCCGCTCGCGGGCGGGATCGGCCGTGCCGATGCGGATCGTTTGGAGGAATCCGGCATCGCTGCCATTTCCCGCTCAGGACTTCGGCGTCAGCGAGGCGCCGACGATGCGCTCGCAGCTGCCCTTGGGCAGGTATATCCACGCGTCGACCTGACCGTCGCTCGTGCTGTGGCCCGAACAGGCGTTGGTGGCCGTCTGGCAGTCGTTCTTGCCCGCCTTGATCACGCCATAGCACTTCTCGGAGGCCTTGTCGGCGGCAACGGCGGCGTTGCCGACCCCCAAGGCCAACAGCGACAGCACTGCGGTTTGCACTACACGGTTGCTCTTCATGGTTGCTTTCTCCTGGGTCTTGCAGTCTGTTTTTCGCGCACCGCGTTGAGCGCGCTTGGCGCAGGGATGGCAACCGCTGTGCCACTCGTGGTGATGACCGGAAAGGAGTTGCCGAGCCAATGAGTTATGTAGCGGAAGGCGTTTTTGCGCCGTGGCCGTACGCCGCAGTATCCGGCGGCCTCCGCGAGATATGGCGGGCCCGCTGCGGTACCGAGCCGCTCAGCTCCGGCAGCGGCGAACCGGGACTGTCGTCCGAGGCGGTGAGTATTCGTGCGGTTGGTGGCCCGCCGGATCGCGGCACCGGCGCCGCGGCCGGGCATCGACGGCCGGCAGGGATCGCAAAAACTGATATTTATCTTCGATACATCGTCTTTTACGATGTCTTACACTTCGCATTTTCCGTCTCCCTGCGGTCATAATGCAAACAATCGACGCATACGCGACGCGGCGCGCAGGCGGGGAGAGAACGTTTGAGACACCTCAATTACAAGCATCTGCACTACTTCTGGGTGGTCGCCAAGGAGGGTGGCATCGCCAATGCCTCGAAGGTCCTGTTCCTGACGCCGCAGACCATCAGCGGCCAGTTGAGCGCGCTCGAGGAGCAGGTAGGGGAGAAACTCTTCGCCCGCCAGGGCCGGCGCCTGCAGTTGACCGACGTCGGGCGCCTCATCTTTCAGTACGCCGACGAGATGTTCCGGCTCGGCACCGAGCTCAAGGACGTGCTCGCCGGCCGCCTGCCGGGCGGCGTGCAGGCCTTCACCGTGGGGGTCTCGGATGCCGTGCCCAAGATCCTCGCCTACCGGCTGCTCGAGCCGGCGCTGCACCTGGAGCACAAGCTGCGCGTGGTCTGCCAAGAGGGCCGGTTCGACGAGCTGCTGGCGCAGCTGTCCGTGCACAAGCTCGACCTGGTCATCGCCGATGTGCCCGTTTCCCAGGGCCTGCACCTGAAGGTCTACAATCACGCGCTGGGCGACAGCGGCATCAGCTTCTTCGCCGCGCGCAAGATCATGCAGCGGCTGAAGGGCAGGTTCCCGCAGTCGCTCGACGGCGTGCCGATACTGATGCCCGGGACGAACTCCAACCTGCGGCGGATGCTGCAACAGTGGCTGGAGCAGGAGGAGATACGCCCGCAGATCGCCGCGGAGTTCGAGGATTCCGCGCTCATGAAGGTCTTCGGCGAGGCCGGGGTCGGCGCCTTCGTGGCGCCTACCGCGATCGAGAAGGAAGTGATGCGCCAGCACGACGTGCAGGTCATCGGCCGCACCGAGGAGCTGCGCGAGCAGTACTACGCGGTGTCCGCCGAGCGCCGGATCAAGCACCCGGCGGTGCTCGCCATCAGCGAGGCCGCGCGCCGGCGATTCAGCATCTAGGAGTGTGCGCGGCCGCGGCGCGCCACCAACCGTCGTGGCGGATCAGTTCAGCGCGGAATACAGGCGGCTGCGGAATTGCTTGACGAGCGGACCGGCGCCGCCCAGCAAGGCGAAGACCTCCACCATGGCCTTGCGCGCGGCATCGTCGCCGAATTTTCGATCACGGCGCACCACGCTCAGCAGGTATTCCAACCCCACCTCGTGCGCGCCTTCCAGGGCGCTGCGTATGCCGAGCAGGTATTCCGCCTCGCTGTCCTTCGGATCGCCCTCCAGGCGCCCCAGCAGCGTCGCGGTGTCGGGCGCGCCGGACACGAGGCGGCCGAGGCGTATCGCGGCCAGCAGCCGGCCGGCATCGGTTTCCTGCAGGCGATCCTCGGACAGATCCTTCAGCGCCGTCTCGGCGGCCGCATAATCACCCTCGGCCACGAGCAGCTCGGTGAGCTGCAGGATGACGGAGGCGTCGCCCGGCTGGCTCGCCAGCATGGTGCGCAATTCCGCGATCGCGCGCGCCCGGTCCTCGGGCGGAACTTCGGGCATCGGCTGCGGGCCCTCCGGCTGCGCCACGCGCGGCGAGACTTGGTGCTTCTCCAGCAGCGCGCGGATGGCGCCCTCCGGCTGCACGCCGACGAACCCGTCGACGATCTGGCCTTCCTTGATGAGCACCACCGTCGGCAGGCTGCGGATGCCGCATTGCATGGCGATCTGCTGGTTCTCGTCGGTGTTGACCTTCGCCAGCACGAAGCCGCCGCCGAAGTCGGCCGCGAGCTTGGCAAGCAGCGGCATCAGCGCCTTGCACGGCGCGCACCACGCCGCCCAGAAATCCACGAGCACCGGCGTCTGCATCGAACGCAGCAACACCTCCTGCTCGAAGTTGCGATCGGTTACCTCAATGATGTGTTCGGTCTCGGCCATCGTGGCACCCGGTAATCAAACCGATGCAGTATACGGGAGTTCGGGCGGCTTGCGGATGGGCGCGGCCGGCGCTCGCCCGGGCATGGTGGCGCGCGATCCGGTAGACTTCCGGCGGCTGCGCGCCCTCGACCCCGCGCAATACCCGTTGCCCCGTCTCCCGCCGACACCCGCATGCCGACGCCTTATCACCGTTTCCTCGCCCTGGTCGTGCTGTCGCTCATCTGGGGCTACAGCTGGGTCGTCATCAAGATCGCGCTCGGCTACGCCGACCCCTTTTCCTTCAGCGCGCTGCGCGTGGCGTTCGGCGCCCTTTGCCTGTTCGTACTGCTGCCGCTGGGCGGCCGCAGCCTGAAACCGCAGCGCGTGCCGGAGCTCATGGCGCTCGGCGTGATGCAGACTGCCGGCTACGTGGGCTTAAGCATGTGGGCCGCCGCCGGCGGCGCGCCGGGACGCACCGCCGTGCTGGTCTTCACCATGCCGTTCTGGACCATGGTGCTCGCATCGCTGTACCTGAAGGAGTCGATCCAGCGCTACCAGTGGCTGACCGCGCTCGTCGCCGGCGCCGGACTGCTGCTGGTGCTGCAGCCGTGGACGATCACCGGCCACACGCAGAGCAAGGTGCTGGCCGTCGCCTCGGGGTTCGTCTGGGCGGTGAGCGCCGTCATGGTCAAGCGCATGCAGGCGCGCGCCCCGATGGATCTGCTGTCCATGACGGCCTGGCAGATGCTGTTCGGCTCCGTGCCATTGGCGGCCATCGCCGTGCTCAATCCCGGCATGCACGTGCAGTGGACCGTGCCTTTCTCGCTCGCGCTGGCCTTCAACGCGATCGCGACGACCGCGATCGGCTGGTGGCTGTGGCTGTACGTGCTGAAGGTGCTGCCCACCGGCACCGCCGGCATGAGCACCTTCGCGATACCGGTGATCGCCATGCTCGCCTCGTGGCTGCAGCTGGGCGAACAGCCCGACGGTGTGGAGCTCGCGGGACTGTTGTTGATCGCCGCGGCGCTGCTCGTGCTCACCTTGATCGCGCTGCGGCAGCACCGCGAGGTGATTGCCCCGGTGGGCCAGGAGTGAATGTACCGATTCGCGGGGTTCCGGGGCGCTGCCTTGCCGAGGTCTGGCGCGCCTCGGCGGCGCGCGCAGCACGACAGCGAGCACGACGCCGCGGTAGCGAGCGGTAGCCAGACCTCGGCAAGGCAACGCCCGGCACCGGATTATCCGAACACCGGCAGAACAGTTGAAGGAGCGTCCGGCGGCTCAGTCGGCGGCGCGCGCCGCCGAGGCGCGCCATTCCCTGTCCCGGCAGCAGCGACGACTCTGCGAAGTCCTGGACCTATCGGCTTCGATCAGGTGGGCGAGGCGGTGGCGTCGGCCTCGGCGCCGGGGCGCGGGCGGCGGATGCCGAGCTTCTGCATCCGGTATCGCAGCGTGCTCGGCTCCATCCCGAGTATGCCGGCCGCGCCGCGCCTGCCCTCGATGATCCACTCGGTGAGCTTCAGCACCTCGCGTATGTGCTCCTTCTCCACGTCCTCCAGGGTGCGCAGGGGCCCCGCCACGCCACCGTCCTGCAGCGGGATCGCCGGCGCCTCGAGCTCGGGCACCTGCACGACCTCGCCGGCGGCGATCACCGCGGCGCGCTCGATGACGTTCTGCAGCTCGCGGATGTTGCCCGGCCACTGGTAGGCCTGCAGCCGCTTCAGCGACATCGCGTCGATACCCTTGAAGCGGCGTCCCAGCTTGCGGGCGAGCGCGGCCAGGAAATGCTCCACCAGCAGCGGTATGTCCTCGCGCCGCGCGCGCAGGGGCGGGACGTCGATCGGGAATACGTTCAGCCGATAGTACAGGTCCGAGCGGAAGGCGCCGGCCTTGACCATCTCGCCCAGATCGCGATTGGTGGCGGCGATGACGCGCACGTCGACCTTGATCACGCGGCTGCCGCCCACCCGCTCGAATTCCTGCTCCTGCAGCACGCGCAGCAGCTTGGCCTGCGCCGGCAACGTGAGCTCGCCGACCTCGTCCAGGAACAGCGTGCCGCCGTCGGCCATCTCGAAGCGGCCCTTGCGCTGCTGCAGCGCGCCGGTGAACGCGCCCTTCTCGTGGCCGAACAACTCGCTTTCGATGAGCTCGCTGGGCAGCGCCGCGCAATTCATCCTCACCAGCATGCGGTCGCTGCGACCGCTCGCGGTGTGGATGGCGTGCGCGATGAGCTCCTTGCCGGTGCCGGTCTCGCCGGCGATGAGCACGGTCGTGTCGGACCCGGCGACGGTCTCGATGAGCGCATGCAGCTCGCGCAGCAGCGGCGACTCGCCGATCAGCCGCTGGAACTGCCGCGGGCTCGTCATCTCCTTGCGCAGGAAGACGTTCTGTTCCTCGAGCTTCTCAAGCCGGGCGCGGGCGCGCATGCGCTCGTTCACGTCGCGCAGGATGACCGTGTAGAGGCGCTGGCCGCGCGATTCGAAGGAGGACAGGGTCACCTCCACCGGGAATTCCTCGCGGTTGGCGCGCAGCGCGCTGACCCCCTCCGGCGCCCACAGCTCTCCGCTCGGCTTGCTGCCGTCGCTGACGGCGCCGACATAACGGTCCAGCAGCGCCCGGAAAGGCCTGGACAGGAAGCGATCGAAGGGTTGATCCATGGCCCAGCCGGCCGCGCACCCGAAGATGCGCTCGGCGGCCGGGTTGAACAGACGGATGCGCCGATCGGTGTCGAAGGCGATGATGGCGTCCATCGCCGAGGACAGGATCTGTGACAGCCGCTCCTCGCTCGCCGCCAGCGCCTCCTCGAAGCGCTTGCGCTGCATCTCGGCGCAGGCGCGCGCGCCGAATATACGGAAGACGTCGATGTAGGCCGGCGAGGGATGCAGCGGTTCGGTGTGCATGATCGCAAGGTGACCCATCACCTTGCCGTCGACGGCCTTCATCGGCACCGCGACGTAGCTGACCACGCCCATCTCGCCGAGCTCGTGATGGTCCGGGAAGGCCGCCTGCACGTCCTGCGGGTGACACACCACCTCGCCGCCCAGCACCTGTTCGCATGGCGAACCGGGCAGCGCGTAATCGCCCGCGTCGAGAACGACCTTGCCGCCGTCCCAGAACGCCAGTGTGGAGGCGGTCTGGTTGTCGGGACTGAACTCGGCCACGAAGACGTACTTCACCTCCAGCGCCCGGGCGACGCTGGGCAGCAGCGCCTGCAGGAAATCCGCGCCCGTCAGCGTCGCCGTGCCCGCCACGATGTGGCGTATGAGGGCGTCCGCATCGGACACACTGTCGTTACGGGTCACCTGAGTTCATCTCTCTGGGGGTTTCGGCGCGCGCGGGGCGCATCAGGCCTGTTCGCCGCGCTTCGGCCGTTGGATGCCGAGCCGTTGCATCCGGTAACGCAGCGTGCTCGGCTCCAGCCCGAGTATGGCCGCCGCGCCCCGCTTGCCCTCGATCACCCAGTTGGTCAACGCCAGCACGCCGGCGATGTGCTCGGCCTCCACCTCCTCGAGCGGGCGCAGCTCGGCGCGCGCGGAGGACGCGTCCGTCTCCTCGCGCTGGCCCAGCTCCGGTACCGAGGCGTGAGTCCCGGCGGCGAGGATCACCGCCCGCTCGACGACGTTGTGCAGCTCGCGGACGTTGCCCGGCCAGGCGTAGGAGCGCAGCCGCTGCAGCGCGGCGGCGTCGAAGTCGACCACCTCGCGTCCGAGCTTGCGCGCGACGCTGCGCAGCACGTGGCGCGCGATCGCCGTGATGTCCGCGCCGCGCTCGCGCAGCGGCGGCACCACCACCGGAAATACGTTCAGGCGATAGTAGAGATCGGCCCTGAAGGTCTTCGCGCGCACCATCTCCGCGAGATCCCGGTTGGTGGCGGCGATGACCCGCACGTCCACCCGGATGGTCTGCGAGCCGCCGACGCGCTCGAACTCCTGTTCCTGCAGCACGCGCAGCAGCTTGGCCTGCGCCGTCAGCGACAGCTCCCCGACCTCGTCGAGGAAGATGGTGCCCTCGTCGGCGAGCTCGAAACGTCCCTTGCGCTGCGAGGTGGCGCCGGTGAAGGCGCCCTTCTCGTGGCCGAACAGCTCGCTCTCGATCAGCTCCGGCGGCAGCGCCGCGCAGTTCATCTTGACGAGCAGACGGTCGGCGCGCGCACCAAGCCGGTGTATGGCGTGAGCCACCAGCTCCTTGCCGGTGCCGGTCTCGCCGCTGATCAACACCGTCGTGTCGGCCCTGGCGACGGTCTCCACCGTACGGTAAAGCGCGCGCATCGGCGCTGAGTCCCCCACCATCTGCTCCAGCCCGTACTGTTCGCGCACCGCCTGCCGCAGCAGCCGGTTCTGATCCGTCAGGCGTCCGAGCTCCGCCTGGTCCTGCACTCGCTCGTTGACGTCGCGCAGCACCAGCGTGTAGTGAAGCTGCTCGCCGTCGCGCATCGAGGCAATCGTGATCTCCACCGGGAACTCCTCGCGGTTCGCGCGCACGGCCTTGAGTCCCTCGGGCGCCCAGAGCTGCCGCTGCTCCCCGGGGTGCTCGCCCGCGGCGCGCAGGAATCCCTCGAGCAGGCCCCGCAAGGACCTGGAGAGGAAACGATCGAAGGGCTGACCGAGCGCCCAGGCCGCGGAGCAGGCGAAGATGCGCTCGGCGGCCGGGTTGAAGAAGGTGACCCGGCGCTGCGCGTCCATCCGGATGATCGCGTCCATCGCCGAGCCCAGGACGCGCGACATCGTCGCCTCGCTGTCGAGCAGCGCCTCCTCGTAACGTTTGCGCTCCATCTCGGCGCACACGCGCGCGCCCAGGGTCTGGAACACCGAGAGGTCCGCGGGCGAATGCTCCAGCGGGCGGGTGTCCATCACGCCCATGTGGCCGAGCACCTCGCCGCTCGTGTTCCTGAGCGGGATGGCGAGATAACTCTCGGCGCCGACCTGCGAGAGCCACTCGTAGCGCGGGAAGAGCTCGGCCACGTGCCGTGGATAGCACTTGACCTCGCCGGCGAGGACGAGCTCGCAGGGCGTGCCGTCGATATCGTATTCCCCGGGCTCCTGGAAGCGGCCGTCGAGCCAGAAGGCGAGATCGCGTACACGCCGCGACTGCGGCATGTATTCGCAGATGAACGCGTAGCGCGCGTTCATGATGGTGGCCAGGCTGCGCGTGGTGTGCTGCAGGAACTCCTGCCCGGTCAGCGCCTCCGCGCCGCTGGTGAGGATCTGCAGCAGCTCGCCCTCCTCCCTGTTCGCGATCCGCCCCGGCATGCCTGCTGGCTCCCGCGACCGTGCTATGTCGACAGCAGGACGATCCCGGTCACGGCCAGCGCCGTGCCCAGCGCCGTCTTCGCGGTGAGCGGCTCGGCGAGCAGCCACGCCGCGAGCAACACGGTCACCACCGGGTAGGTGGCGGTGATGACCACGACCCTGGAGACCTCACCGCCGCTCAGGGCGAGATAGAACAGCGGGAATCCCAGGCCGCAGACCAGTCCTGCCGCCAGGGCGTACCACTGGTCGGCGGCGCCGCCGTCGATCCGGAAGCCTGCTCCGAACAACAGCACCACCAGCGGAAAGATCAGCACCATGCCGGTGTAGGTCACCAGCAGCAGGTGGCCCGGCGCCAGCGTGCGTCCGCCGAGCTTGCCGAGAAATCCCCACAGCCCCCAGCACAGCAGCGTCGCCAGTGACAGCGTGACCCATGCTTTCATGTTGCCCCCGTTCCTCCTCGCGGATCGTCTATCGTTCCCGCATCGCCGCGGCCGCGGCCTCCGGCGGCGGGCGGCGGATGCCGAGCTTCTGCATCCGGTATCGCAGCGTGCTCGGCTCCAGGCGCAACAGTGCGGCGGCGCCGGCTCTGCCTTCGATCTTCCAGTCCGCGCTCTGCAGCACCCTGCGTATGTGCTCGGCCTCGACCTCCTCCAGCGTCCTCGCCTGCACCGCGGCGGCTCCCGGCGCCGCGCTGCCGGCGCGCAGCGGATCCCGCACCACCACCGCGGGGCCCGCGGAGAGCAGCGTCGCCCGCTCCATGACGTTCTGCAGCTCGCGCACGTTGCCCGGCCAGTCGTAGCGCAGCAGTCGCTGCAGGGATTCCGGCTCGATGGTCGTGAGCTTCTTGCCGAGCTTGCGGGCGAAGCGCTCCAGGAAGTGCTGCGCGAGCAGCGGGACGTCGCCGGCGCGGGCGCGCAGCGGCGGCAGCGTGATCGGAAACACGTTCAGACGATAGTACAGGTCGGAGCGGAAGGTCCCCCGCCGCACCATCTCGGCCAGGTCGCGATTGGTGGCCGCGATCACCCTCACGTCGGCACGTATGGTCCTGGATCCGCCGACGCGCTCGAACTCCCGCTCCTGGAGCACGCGCAGCAGCTTCGCCTGCGCCGGCAGCGTGAGCTCGCCGACCTCGTCCAGGAACAGCGTGCCGCCGTTGGCGAGCTCGAATCGGCCCTTGCGCTCGTTGACGGCGCCGGTGAAGGCACCCTTCTCGTGGCCGAACAACTCGCTCTCCACCAGGTCGGCGGGCAGCGCCGCGCAGTTCATCTTCACGAGCTGGCGCTCTCGCCGCCCGCTCAGGTGGTGGATGGCATGCGCCACCATCTCCTTGCCGGTGCCGGTCTCGCCGTCAACGATCACCGTGGCGTCCGAGGAGGCGACCGTGGCCACCGCCTGCAGCACCTCCTGCATCGCCGGCGACTGGCCGATCACGCCCTCGAAGCCGGACTGCCGCAGCATCTCTTCGATCAGCATGCCGTTCAGGGACTGCAGCCGTTCGAGCTCGGCCTGCGTGCGCTGGCGCTCGTTCAGGTCGCGCAGGATGACGATGTAGAGCGGCTCACCCGCCCCGTCGCTGCGGGAGATCGTCGCCTCGAAGGGGAACTCCTCGTGATTGGCGCGGACGGCGCGGAACCCCTCGGCGATCCCGATGGACTGACGGCCGGTCTCGCTCGCGGCGGCCGCAGCCAGGCGTTCGGCGATCGCGGCACGGCACGGCGCGGCGATGAGACGGTCCAGCGGCATGCCCGTCGCCCAGTCGGCACTGCAGGCGAAGATCCGCTCGGCGGCGGCGTTGAACACCCGGATGCGGCGGTCGGGTCCGATCGCGATGATGGCGTCCATGGCCGAGGCCAGCACCGAGGCCATGCGCTGGCGGCTGGCGTGCAGCGCGTCCTTGTAGCGCCGGCGCTCCATCTCCGCCCCCGCGCGCAACGCGAACAGCTTGAGCACGCTCACCGTGCGGGCGTCGCCCTCCATCGGCTTGTCGTCCATGATGGCGAAATGCCCGATCACCGTGCCGTCATTGCCCTTCACCGGCACGGCGAGAAAGCTCTCCACGCCCAGCTCGGCGAGTATCGGTGCGTCGGGGAAGCGGGCGGCGACGGCGCGCGGGTAGCAGCGCACCTCGCCGGTGCGGAAGACAGCCTCGCAGGGGGTGCCGGCGAACTGGAAATCACCGGGGCCGGTGAATTTCCCGCCGTCCCAGAAGTCGACGAATTTCGCGCCGAGGGGGAATGCCTCGTTCAGCTCGCCCATGAAGGCGAACCGCACGCCGAGTATGTGCGTCGCGGTGCGCATCAGCGCGCGCAGGTAATCGTCTTCCGTGACGCCGGCCGTGCCCTCCGCGAGCGCCCGCAGCAAGTGCTCGGTACCGGTTACGCGATCGTCCATGGGGTCCCCGCGCCAGCGTGATTCGCGATGGATACAGCGGCCCACTCCGGGCCACGGCCCAGGTGCGCAAGGATATTCTAGCTCAGCGCCGGGCGCCCGGCGCCGGATCTTTGCGCAACCCGGGCGGGGCGGCCGGACCGCGCCGCTCAGGCCCGGTGCACGCGTGCCCGCCGATAGACCTCGACATAGGCACGCGCGCTCTCGCCCCAGCCGAACTCCCGCCGCATGCCCGCGACCTGCAGTCGGCGCCACTGCGCCGGTGCGCGCCGCAGGTACATCGCGGCCAGGATCGCCGCCGAGAGGGCCTCGGCGCCGTCGTCCTCGTACATCACGCCGGTGGCCGTGCCGTCGGCGAGCGTCGCGGCGTTCACCGGCACCACGGTGTCGGCCAGTCCGCCGGTCCGGCGCACGACCGGCACCGTGCCATAGCGCTGGGCGTAGAGCTGGCCCAGGCCGCAGGGCTCGTAGCGCGACGGCATGAGGAATGCGTCCGCTCCCGCCAGGATGCGGTGCGCGAGGGCGTCGTTGTAGCCGAAGTGGGCGGCGCACTGGCCGGGATGCTCGCGGCACATCCGCTCGATCTCCGATTGCACCTGCGCGTCGCCGCTGCCGAGCAGGGCGAGCTGCAAGCCCTGCGCCCAAAGCGGCTCCAGGGCCGCCGGCAGCAGATCCATTCCCTTCTGGTGCGCCAGCCGCGACACCACGCCGATGAGCAACGCCTCGTCGTCCTCCCGCAGTCCCAGATCCCGCTGGATGGCGCGCCGATTCGAGTGCTTGTTTTCCAGCATCCCGGCATCGTAACGCTCGGCGATGATCGGATCGTTGGCGGGGTCCCACAGCGCGTAATTGACGCCGTTTATGATGCCGACGAGGTCGCGGCTGCGACCCCTGAGCAGGCCGTCCAGGCCGCAGCCCTTCTCCGGGGTCTGGATCTCGCGCGCGTAAGTCGGGCTGACGGTCGTGATGAGATCCGCGTAGACCAGTCCGCCCTTGATGAAGGCGAACCGGCCGTAGAACTCCATGCTCTCGGGCGCGTACAGATCCGCGGGCAGCTGCAGGGTGTCGAAGCGCTCGCGATCGAAGCTGCCCGCGTAGGCGATGTTGTGGATGGTGAACACGGTGCCCGGGCGGAGGGGCTCGCGCGCGAGCAGCGCCGGGACCAGGCCCGTCTGCCAGTCGTGGCAGTGCACGACATCGGGCTGCCAGTACAGCCCCCCCCGATCCATCGCCAGCTCGACGACGGCTCGGCAGTAGACCGTGAAGCGATTGGCGTTGTCGGCGAAATCCCTGCCGTCGACGTCCGCGTACAGGCCCCCGGCCCGGTCGAACATGCCCGGCGCGTCGACGATCAGCGCCGGCACCGTCGTCTCGCCGAGGCGGGTCTCGAGGATGCGCACGGGCTCCAAACTGCCGGGGATGGCGAGTTGCGCGAGCACGCGCAGGTTGCGGCACTGTTCCAGCACCGTGCGGTAGCCCGGGAGGATCACGCGCACGTCGTGACCGCACTGCTGCAGCGCCAGGGGCAGCGCGCCGCACACCTCACCGAGACCTCCCGTCTTCGCCAGCGGGTGGGCCTCGCTGGTGGCGAACAATACCTTTTGCATGCTGGCGTGGCTTCCTCGATGGCGGGACGGCGGGCGCGCGCATCGCCGTCCGCGCGCGGCTTATAATGCCGAAACCCGTTCACGCGCCGCAACTGCCCGCTGCGACGACGCCACGGGCCATCCTCCGCCGGACCGCCGCGCCGCGGGCGAGGCGCAGGGGCCGCGCGCATCCAGGCGCGGGCGAACAACCATGACAGGCCGCAAGGGAGGCAGTGAGATGAGTTCCGGTTCGCGCTTTACGCTCGAGGTTCAACCCGTGATACCTGCCGCACTCGGGCGACTTCCGGAACTGGCCGCCAACCTCGCCTACAGCTGGAACCGGCGCGCGCGCCTGCTGTTCGCGAATCTCGATCGCGCGCTGTGGCACGAGTGCGGGCACAATCCGCGCGTGTTCCTGCGGCGGGTGTCGCAGGAGAAGCTCGAGGAGGCCGCCGCGAGCCTGGTCTTCCTGCAGGACTACAAGGGGGTGCTGTCCGAGTACGACACCTACATGGCCAAGGAGCCGGACGCCGAGATCACCGATCAACTCGACCCCGCGCACGACCTCATCGCCTACTTCTGCGCCGAGTTCGGATTTCATGAGAGCGCGCCCATCTACTCGGGCGGGCTGGGCATCCTGGCCGGCGATCACTGCAAGGCCGCCACCGATCTCGGCGCGCCGTTCATCGCCGTCGGCCTGCTCTACCGCAGCGGTTACGTCGATCAGATGATCGACGGCCACGGCAGCCAGCAGTTGCGCAACCGCCCCATCGATTTCAGCGACCTGCCGGTGGCGCCGATCCTCGACGCCTCCGGCGCGCAGCGGCGCGTGCGCGTGGACCTGCCGCAGCGCGCGCTGCACCTCAATCTCTGGCAGGCCCGCGTCGGCCACATCCGCCTGTTGCTGCTCGACGCCGACGTCGATGCCAACCTGCCGGAGGACCGCCGCATCACCGAGGCCCTGTACGGCGGCGACCGGCATACCCGCATCCAGCAGGAGATCGTGCTCGGGATAGGCGGGGTGCGCGCGTTGCGCAGCATCGGGCTGAATCCCACGGTCTGGCACATCAACGAGGGGCATGCCGCCTTCCAGGTCCTCGAGCGGCTGCGCGAGCTCGCGCAGGGCGGAATGGATCTCGGCACCGCGCTGGAGCAGGTCGCCGCCGGCACCGTCTTCACCACCCACACGCCGGTCGCCGCCGGCCACGACATCTTCGAACGCGCGATGATGCTCGAGTACTTCGGGGCCTACATACCGCAGCTGCGCGCCACCGAGGAGCAGTTCCTGGCCCTGGGGGCGAGTCCGGCGAATCACGGCGGCTTCAACATGACGGCGCTGGCGCTGCGCGGTTCGCGCTTTCACAACGGCGTGAGCCGCATCCACGGCACCGTGGCCTCGCGCACCGAGAGCTACATCTGGCCGCAGATCGATCCGGTGGAGAATCCGCTCGACTACGTCACCAACGGCATACACGTGCCGACGTTCCTGGCGCCGGCGTGGAGCAACCTGTTCGACCTGCGCTGGGGCAGCCAGTGGCGCAACGAGCTGCGCAACCCCGCGTTCTGGGAGCGCATCGACGACCTGCCCGACGCCACGTTCTGGAGCACCCGCCAGCTGCTGCGCTACGACCTCATCAGGGACCTGCGCCAGCGTCTCGTTCCGCAGCTGCAGCGCAACGGTTGCAGCCAGTCGGAGATCGAGCGCCGCACGCGCTATCTGGATCCTGACAAGGACGTGTGCATCATGGGGTTCGCGCGCCGCTTCGCGACCTACAAGCGCGCCACGCTGATGTTCCAGGACCCCGAGCGGCTGGCGCGCATCCTCAACGATCCACAGCGGCCCGCCGTCATCGTCTTCGCCGGCAAGGCGCACCCGCACGACGGCGCCGGTCAGGCGCTGATCCGCACCGTGCACGAGTACACGCAACGGGCGGAATTCGAGGGGCGCATCGTCCTGGTGGAGGGTTACGACATCGGACTGGCGCGGCGGCTGGTGACCGGCGTGGACGTGTGGCTGAACGTACCGGAGTATCCGCTCGAGGCGAGCGGCACCTCGGGCATGAAGGCCGGCATCAACGGCGTGCTCAACCTGAGCATCCTCGACGGCTGGTGGGGCGAGGGCCACGACGGCGGCAACGGCTGGGCGATCGCGCCGCACAGCCCGGAGACCGCCAGAGAGCATCGCGATCGGCTGGAGGCCCAGGACCTGCTCGACCTCATCGAGAACGAGGTGCTGCCGCTGTTCTACCGCCGCGACAGCCATGCCTTTCCCGCCGACTGGGTGCAGATGGCGAAGGCGTCGATGCGCTCGATACTGCCCCGCTACAACTGCGAGCGCATGTTCCTGGAGTACGTGCGCAAGTTCTACGCGCCGGCCGCGCGACAGCAGGCGCTGTTCGCCGCCGAGGGACACGCCGCGGCGCGCGAGCTGGCGGAATGGAAGAGGCGCATCGCCGCGCACTGGCCGCAGGTCGGTGTGCGCCTCCTCGAGCAGGCCCGCCCGCGGCTCACCCTGGGCGAGGAGACCCACGTCACCGTCGCCGCCAGGCTGGGAGAGCTCGCCGCCGGGGACGTGTGGGTGGAACTGCAACTGGGCAGCGAGGACGCGCGGGGCGAGTTCTGCCCGGCGACCTCGGTGCTGCTGATGCCGGAGGGCGCCAACGAGCACGGCGAGACCCTCTACCGCACGCGCCTGAAGCCGCGCGAATCGGGGCTGCGCAGCTACCGCATACGGATCTTCCCCTGCCATCCGCTCATCACTCACCGCTTCGAGACCGGGCAGATGCTATGGGTCTGAGCGCAGGTGGTCATTGAGCCCGCGCCGCGGTGAACGTGGCGCGGCCGTGCGCGTGCCCCTGCTGCTCGCCATCGTGCTGCTCGCGGGCTGCGAGCGGCCGGCGCAGGAGCATTTCCCGCTGCATCCCGGCTGGGAATGGCAGTACGCGATGCGGATCGTGACCGCGGACGGGCCGCGGCAGGGCAAGCACCTGGTCACCAACCTGCCGGCCTACGACCTCGCCGGCGTGCGCACCATCCCGCGCCGCAGCCCCGGCGGCACGACCATCCTGTACACGCAGGGCGCGCAGGGCGTGCAACGCGTGGGCGAGGCGGCCGAAGGCGAGGAACCGCGCCGCTATCCCATGCCGCAGACGGTGCTGCCTGCCGGCCTCGCTGTCGGCGCGACCTGGAGGGGAGACACGCGCACGCGGGTGCTCGAGGTCACCAGCCACGCCGCCGGCGCGCTCTACAAGATCGAGGCCGACGTGCCGCTCCTCTACACCCTGGAGAGCGTCGAGGACACGGTCCGCGTGCCCGCCGGTCAATACCACGGCTGCCTGCGCATCCGTGCGAGCGGCAGCACGCTGGCGGAGGTCCGCAAGCAGGTGGGCCTGGCGGAGATCAAGGTCGAGCAGGTGGACTGGTACGCCCCCGGTGTCGGCCTGGTGAGGTCCGAGCGCAGGGAAACCACCTCCAGCTCGGCGTTGCCGAGCGGCACGCTCGAGGTCGAGCTCGAGCGCGTCCGCCAACCCTGACTCGACACCGGCGGAGGGATGCCATGCACCGCAGTCAGCTGGGGGGATTCATCATCGACTGTCAGACCGAGGACCTGGCCGCTGCCGCCGAGTTCTGGCGGCGGGCGCTCGGCTACCGGGTCAGGCCGTCGCGGGACCCGGTCGACAGCGGTTACGTGGTCTTCGACACCGCCGAGGACGAGTTGCACATCGAGGTGCAAAAGGTCGATCATCCCAGTCGCGTCCATCTCGACATCGAGACCGACGATGTCGAGGCGGAGGTGCGCCGCCTGGAGGCCCTGGGCGCCAGGCGCGTGCGGCAGGTGCACGATTGGTGGGTGCTGGAGGCGCCCACCGGTCACCGTTTCTGCGTCGTGCGGGCGCAAGGGTCGTCGTTCGCCGAGGAGGCCAACCGATGGGAAGACTGAGCTCAACGCCCTCGCCGGGCCTCACAGCGACGGTGCTCGCCGCATGAACTTCACCGACGCCACCACCGAGGACATTCCCGCGCTCGCCGAGCTGCTGACCCTGCTGTTCGCGCAGGAGGCGGACTTCTCGCCCGACCCCGCCAGGCAACAGGAGGGGCTGCGTCTCATCATCACCCAGCCGGAGGTCGGGCGCATCCTGGTGGCGCGGCGCGACGCCCGGATCGTCGCCATGGTGAATCTGCTGTTCACGGTGAGCACGGCCATGGGAGGTCGGGCCGCCATACTCGAGGACATGATCGTCACGCCCGAGGAGCGCGGACGCGGCACCGGGGCGGAGCTGCTGCAGCACGCGGTGAGGACGGCGCGTGATTGCGGCTGCCTGCGCATCACGCTGCTCACGGACCGCAACAACATCCAGGCCCAGGCCTTCTACCGCCGCCATGGATTCACGCCGTCGGCCATGATCCCGCTGCGGCTGGATCTCACACTGACGCCGCCGAAGTAGACCTCGGGCCGGCGGGTTGCCCGTCGCGGCGGGGAGCGTGAGCGCGCGCGGGCGCGATCACCCTTCCCGATAGTAGGGTGAGTTCATGCCCATGCTGGCCGTCCGAGTGGCTTCGGCATCGAACATCCGCACCGCGAGGCTGCCGTGCACCTTCGCGGCGAAGGGCAGCAGCATCTCCTCGACATAGCGCTGCGCCTGCTCGCGGCTGTCGAACTCGTAGAATCCGCCGACGGAGTGGGTGTTGATGCCGCTCAGCCAGGTCTTGGAGCGCAGGCCGGGAAACTTCAGCATCTGCGCGTTGATCGGCGCCCAGTCGATCTGATCGAAGGGTATGGAGACCTGATACTCGGCGTAGAGGAATACGCGCCCCATGCATCACCTCCCGGGTTGCTGACGTTTGCCTGAGTCCATGCCGCCGATCGCGCCGGGAGGCGATCGCCGTGCGCACGCGCGCCTCAACGGGCCGGTGCGCGGTACCTGAGCAGATACTCCGCCGCCGTCCGCCTGGCCTGCTCCAGCATCGCCGCATCCATCTCCTTGGCGAGCGCGTCGCGCTCCTCGTAGGCCTCCTTGTAGCCGTTGGCGCCGCTGGTGTCGAACCACGCGTAGGCGAGCACCGGGTCCTTCGCCACGCCCTTGCCTTCCCGGTAAAGACCGGCGAGGCTGTACTGCGCGCCTTCCAAGCCCTGCTCGGCCGCCTTCTGCACCCAGGTCGCGCCTTCCTGCTGGTTCACCGCCACGCCCTGGCCGGCGATCAGCATCGTGCCGAGGTTCAACTGCGCCGGCGCCACGCCCTGCTCCGCCGCCTTGCGGAACCAGCGTTCGGCCTCGGCGAAATCCTGCGCGGCGCCGTCGCCGAGCAGGTACCGCTGTCCGAGCATGAACTGCGCCTCCGGATGCCCCTGGTCGGCCGCCTTCAGGTACCACGTCAGCGCCGCCACCGGATCCTTTTCCATGCCGAGCCCCTGGGCGTGGAACGTCCCGAGGTTGTACTGCGCCGAGCCCATCCCCTGCGCGGCGGCCTTCTCGAACCACGTCGCCGCCGCCTTGAAATCGCGCGCCACCCCGCGCCCCTCGGCGTAACCCACCCCCGCCTGGAACTGCGCGTCCGGGTCGCCCTGGGCGGCGGCCTTCCCGAACCACTGCATCGCGAGATCGGCACTCTGCTCCACGCCCTGCCCGCGCAGGTAGGCCATGCCGAGATTGTACTGCGAGGCGGCGTAGCCCTTTTCCGCCGCCTGCCGCCACCAGCGCACCGCTTCCCTGGCATCCTTCGCGACGCCCAGCCCGCGGCTGTAGAGCACGCCGAGGTTGTTCTGCGCCATCAGGTCGCCGTCGCGCGCCGAGGCCTCGAACTCCTGGAAGGCGGTCGCGTAATCCCCGGCGCTCAGCGCCTCGCGCGCCGCCGCGAGATCGGCGCGCGCCGCCGGAGCCGGCAGCACGCCGGCGAGCAGGATCGAGACGGCCGCCGCGCGCGCGATCGCCCTCATGCCGCCGGCTTCGCGTTCTGCTGCGCCGCGCGCACGTTGGCCGCGCGGCGCTGGTGGTACTTGTCGGAAAGCTCCTCCCACTCGATGTTCAGCGATCCGCCGGTCGCCTTGTGCTGACGATCCCAGTTGGTGAGCAGATCCAGGCAGGCGTGATCGATGTAGTCCAGATCCTGGATGTGCACGTGCACCTCCGCGCCGGGCTTCAGCTCCTCCAGCGCCGCGGCCAGCTTCGGCAGGCGTATGAGCGTCGCGGCGCCCGCCAGGTGCATGTCCGTGCGCTTCCCGTCATCGCTGTCCTGCCTGCGGATCACCAGGTGCGAGAAGGCGTACAGCAGCTTCAGCAGCGACAGGCCCAGCCCGATCAGCACACCCTCGAGCAGGTTGGTCATGACGATGGTCACGATGGTGACCACGTAGATCGCCACCTCGGTCTTGCCGAACTTGAGCAGCGTGGGAACCACCTTCGGATAGGCGAGCTTGTAGCCGGTGTACACCAGCACCGCCGCCAGCGCCGACACCGGGATGTGGCGCAGCGTGAACGGCAGCACGCTGACGAACAGCAGCAGCCACACACCGTGCACGATCGCCGACATCCGGGTCTGCGCGCCGGACTCCACGTTCGCGCTCGAGCGCACGATGACCCCGGTCATCGGCAGCACGCCCAGCATGCCGCACAGGGTGTTGCCCACGCCCTGCGCGGCGAGCTCCTTGTCGTACTTCGTGCGCGGGCCGGGATGCATCTGGTCGACGGCCGTCGCGCACAGCAGCGTCTCGGCGCTGGCGATGAAGGCGATCGAGATGGCCCCGATCAGGATCGGGGCCTCGAGGATGCGCACGAGCCGCTCGGTGGTCGGGAAGATGGCCACCTCCCAGATGTTGTCGGGCACGTCGACGTAGTGGATCGCACCCAGCCGCAGCAGCACGGCGGCGGCGACGGCCGCCAGCACGCCCACCAGCGGCGCCGGGACCGCGCGCCAGGATCTCGGCGTGACCGATCCCCACAGCGCGATCGCCACGATGGTCAGCAGGCCGATGCCGCCGGCCATCAGCTCCGGGCCGCCGGTCTGCAGGACTTCGATCAGGGCCTGAGGCACGCCGAGCAGATTCTGGATGCCGGTTCCGATCGGCCTCCGGTCCAGCATCACGTGGAACTGCGAGGCGAAGATGAGCACGCCTATGCCGGCGAGCATGCCGTGTATCACCGCCGGCGATACGGCCCGGAACCACTGTCCCATCTTGAAGACGCCGGCGGCGAACTGCAGCAGGCCGGCGAACAGGACGATCACGCCGAGCATCTCCACGCCGTGCTGCTGCACCAGCTGCAGCACCAGCACGGTGAGCCCGGCGGCGGGGCCGCTCACCTGCAGGGGCGAACCGGACAAGGCGCCGACCACGATGCCGCCGATGATGCCGGTGATGATGCCGGCGGTCGGCGGCAGGCCGGAGGCGATGGAGATGCCCATGCACAGCGGCAGTGCGACGAGAAAGACCACGACCGAAGCCAGCAGGTCCCGGCCGTAATGATTGGAAATGGAAGTCGACATGCGTTTCCTGCCCCTGGAATTATTGGTCTGTTCGTGGGGACGAGGCTCCCCTGGCGGGCCACGCGACGCCTCCCCGCGCCGCGCGGAACGATAGCCGCAATGGGTGATCGCCGCAAGCCGGCGAGACGGCCTGCGGCGGCGATCCTCAGGCGCGGCCGTAGAGGGCGGTAAGCCGCCGCAGGCGCTCGACGATCTCCGGGGTGAGCTGCTCCCACTGGAAGCGCCAGGTCCAGTTGCCCGTGGTCGTGCCGGGAGTGTTCATGCGGTGCGCGCCGTCCAGGCCAAGCACGTCCTGCATCGGCACCACCGCCAGCCGGCAGGTCGAGGCCAGGGCGGCACGGATCATCGCCCACGGCATGTCGGCGGCGGCGCAGGCGAAATACTCCTGCACGCGCTCCTGCAGGTCCGTGGGCAGCGAGCGGTACCAGCCGAGCGTGGTGTCGTTGTCGTGCGTGCCGGTGTAGACCACCGCATTGGCGAGGTGCTCGTGCGGCAGGTGCGGATTGTTCGGGTTGCCGTCGAATCCGAACTGCAGCACGCGCATGCCGGGGAAGGCGTAACGGTCGCGCAGCGCCTGCACCGAATCGGTGATGACGCCCAGGTCCTCCGCGACGATCGGCAGCGCGTGCAGCGCCGCGCGCATCGCGTCGAAGAAATGCGCGCCCGGCCCCGGCGTCCAGCGGCCTTCCGCCGCGGTGGCCGCGGCGGCGGGGATCTCCCAGCAGGCGTCGAAGCCGCGGAAATGGTCGATGCGCACCAGATCGAACAAGCGCAACTGCAGCGCCAGCCGGCGCTCCCACCAGCGATAGCCGTCGGCCTGCATCCGGGCCCAGTCGTACAGCGGATTGCCCCAATGCTGGCCGGTCGCGGAGTAGTAATCCGGCGGACATCCCGCCACCGCCGACGGCGCGCCCACCGCATCCAGCTTGAACAGATCGCGGTGCGCCCAGACATCGGCGCTGTCCGGCGCGACGAAGATCGGGACGTCGCCGAACAACGCGACGTCGCGGCTCGCGGCGTAGTCGCGCAGCGCCTGCCACTGGCGAAAGAACGCGAATTGCAGGACGCGCTGTCGCCGTATCTCCCCGGCGTGCCGGTGCCCGGCATCGGCGAGCGCGCCGGGCTCGCGGTCGCGCAGGCGCGCCGGCCACTCGGTCCAGGGCCGCGCGTACTCCGCACGCAGCGTGGCGTACAGCGCGTAGTCATCGAGCCAGTCGGCGTTCTCGCCGCAGAACGACTGGTAGCGCCGCAGGTCCTCGTCGTGCGCGCAGCGCTCGAAGGAGTCGCCGAGCTCCGTCCGCCACTGCGCCGGCCCCGGGCCGCGGGTCTCCTCCGCCGGCGTCTTCGCGATCCACCCCCACTGCGCCGCCAGATCGGCGCTGACCAGCATCGGGTCGCCCGCGAAGGCCGAACAGGCGTTGTAGGGACTGAGATCGACGTGCGGCGGGTGCAGCGGCAACACCTGCCAGAGCCGCTGACCGGCGCCGCGGAGAAAGTCGACGAAGTGATACGCGTGCGGTCCGAGTGCGCCCTCGTCCGCAACGTGCGGCAGGGACGTGGGATGCAGCAGCACCCCGGCCCGACGTCGCCCGAGTGCCGCGCGCATGTCGCCTGCCGGCGCGCCCATCGACCCTAGTTGGCGGGCAACATGACCGCGGCGGCCGAGCCGCTGCCGCCCGCGCCGAGCGGCAGCTGCAGGTAGTCGGGCGCACGCACCCCGATCAGCTGGTAGAGCTTCAGCAGCTGGTGCCGGAACAGTCGGTCGAACTCCAGCACCGTCTCGCGCGCATGCAGCGGGCCGAACCACCAGAACCAGTCGGAGCCCTCGCAGATGGCCAGCTGCTGCTCCACCTCCCGGCGCACGTCGGTGGCGAGGGCGCCCACGGCGAAGACCTCGTCGACGGCCTGCTTGGCCTGCGCCAGCCAGTCCCACGCGCGGTTCTTGTCGGCCTCGCCGATCCAGGTGGAGAAGGTGCCGTAGATCCAGCTGCCGGCAACGAGCCCCGGAAGCGGCTGCACCGAGACGCCGAACCGCAGGGCGTCGGAGAACGTGGACAGCTCGAGCTCCGGATCCTCGCTGAGGCGCCGGTACAGCGCGCTCAGGAAATAGGTGGCGTTCTGCGGATAGTGGTCCCAGGCGTTCTCGCCGTCGAGAACGATGGGCACCACCGAGGTCTGCGGATCGTGCAGATTGCGCTTGATGTTGTGCAGGTGCGCGATGAGATCGTTGACGGCGTCGTCGGCATGCCATTTCGCATAGGTGAAACCGATCCGATCCGAAAGGCCGTCGTCGCGATGGAAGCACGCCACCGAGGCGCCCGGAACGCGATAGGCGCACGCTTGCAGACTCTCGCCGCCGGCGCGGGCGACGGAGTGTCCCATCACGCCCTGCCCGGTCGCGGCCCACTTGAACCCGAACTCATCGAGGATGGCCAGCAGCGGCGCACTGACGCCGCCCTCGGCCGGCCAGCAACCCTGCGGCCGGTAGCCGAACACGTGCTCGAACACCAGCAGCGCCTTGTCGATGTGCCAGCGCGCCCGCTCCACGCCGCCCGGGTAGGCGGCCGCGGCCGGCAGCTGCACGTCCGGCAGGGCATCGCGCGCCGCGCTGAGATCGATGAGCAGCGGGGCGATGGGATGGGCGTATGGCGTCACCGACAGCTCCGCCTGCCCGCTGGCCGCCAGGCGCCGGTAGCGGGGTATGATGCCGGCGATCAACTCGCCGATCACCGTCAGCAGCTCCATGCGGTCGGCGTGGGTGTAGCCGCTGTCGCGTTCGAGCAGCCGCCGCAGGCGCGGGTCCGCGCGCACGGTCTCGCCCATCCACGCCAGGTGATACCAGACGAGCAGATCCGCCATGAACTGCTCGTTCAGATACATGCACAGCGCCGGCGCGCCGAGGCAGCGGCGGGCGAGCTCCGCGAGGCGCGCATAGGTCGGGAAACGCAGGATCAGATTCTGCTCGTTGGCGCGCAGGCAGGCCCGCACGAGCGTCAGGCGCGCCTCGATCTCCTGCGGCAGGCGTTGCGCGCGCAGGCAGTCGAGCAGCGGATCGCGGATGTCCGTGCCGTGCGCGAGCGCCGCACCGATCCTGCTCTCGTAGTCGTTGAGCTGCTCGAGCAGGGTCGGGGTGAAATTGAACACCGCGCGGGCGGCCGGGACCGCCTCCAGGTGCGCTGCCATGTCCACGTAGTCCTTGATGGCGTGCAGGTAGGTCCACGGCAGCTCGTAGCGCTCCGTGAACGGATCCCAATACCAGGGCTGGTGCATGTGCCAGCACAGAACGACGCGCAGACGCGGCGAAGACATGCGCTACCTCACCGCACGTAGTGCAGGTCTTGCCCGAGCATCTCGGGCGTGACCAGCACGATCCCGGATGGCGAGACGTGGAAGCGCTTCGCGTCGTCGGCGGGATCGTGTCCGATGACCGTGTTCGGCGGGATCACGCAGCCCTTGTCCACGACGCAGCGGTTCAGCCGGCAGTGGGGTCCGATCTGCACCGCCGGCAGCACCACGCAATCCTGCAGCTCCGAGTAGGACTCCACGTGCACGCTGGAGAACAGCAGCGACCGGCGCACCGCCGCGCCGGAGATGATGCAGCCGCCGGAGACCATGGAGTCCACGGCCATGCCGCGCCGGCTCTCGTCGTCGAACACGAACTTCGCGGGCGGCAACTGCTCCTGATAGGTGAGGATCGGCCAATCGCTGTCGTAGAGATTGAGCACCGGGGTCACCGACACCATCTCGATGTTGGCGTCCCAGTACGCGTCCACGGTGCCGACGTCGCGCCAGTACGCCGGCTCGCCATGCGGGCCGCGCTTGAACGGATACGCATGCACCGCGTAGCGGTCGATGACCGCGGGGATGAGGTCCTTGCCGAAGTCGTGCGTGGAACTCGCGGTGTCCGCGTCGCGGATGAGTTGCTCGAACAGGAAGCCGGTGTTGAACACGTAGATGCCCATCGAGGCCAACGCGAGGTCCTCGCGCCCGGGCATGGGCTTCGGCTCGGCCGGCTTCTCCCGGAATTCCGTCACGCGCCAGTTCGCGTCCACCGCCATGACGCCGAAACCGCGCGCCTCGGCGAGCGGAACCTCCACGCAGCCCACGGTGAGGTCCGCCTTGTGTTCGGCGTGAAACGCCAGCATCGGTCCGTAGTCCATCTTGTAGACGTGATCGCCGGCGAGCACCAGCACGTGCGCCGGCCTGAACGTCCGCAGGATGTCGAGGTTCTGGTAGATCGCGTCGGCGGTGCCGGCGTACCACTCGTTGTCGATGCGCTGCGAGGCCGGAAGGATCTCGACGAACTCGTTGAGCTCGTGCTTCAGGAACGCCCAGCCGTGCTGGAGATGGCGGATGAGCGAGTGGGCCTTGTACTGGGTCAGCACCGCGATGCGGCGTATGCCGGAATTGACGCAGTTGGAGAGCGGGAAATCGATGATCCGGAACTTGCCGCCGAAAGGCACCGCCGGCTTGGCGCGCCAGCGCGTCAGATCCTTGAGGCGATCGCCGCGGCCGCCCGCGAGCACGAGCGCGACGGTGTTGCGGGTCAGTCGGCTGACAAAGCGCTGGCCGGTGCGTTCCGGCATGGCCCCACTCCCGGACGTGTCGATACGTAGCGCATGTTAACATCCCGGGGCAGACGGAGGAGTCGCCACGCATGCCCGCATCCGCGCGATCAGGCCCGCGATCAGGCCGATGAACAACAATACCCTGGCCCGGCACCTCGGACTCGGCGTGCTGGTCGTCTACGGCATCGGCGACATCCTCGGCGCCGGCATTTATGCGCTGGTCGGCAAGGTGGCCGGCAGCGCCGGCACCGACACCACGCTCGCCTTCGTCGTCTCCGGGGTGCTGGCGCTCATCACCGGGCTGAGCTACGCGGAGCTCGCGGCGCGCATCCCCCACAGCGCCGGTGCTTCCGCCTACACCGCCAACGCCTTCAGGCATCCGTTCGTGCCCTTCCTGGTCGGCATGCTGGTGCTGACCAGCGGCGTCACCTCCGCGGCCACCGCGGCATTGGCGTTCCACGGCTACCTCGAGGTCTTCGTGCCGCTGCCGGCACTGCTCGCCGCCCTGTTGCTGATCGCCGCCTTGACGGCGCTGAATTATTTCGGCATCAAGCACTCCGCCCGCACCAACAACGTGCTGACGGCGATCGAGCTGACCGGACTGCTCGTCGTCATCGTCGTCGGCATGCGCTATGCGCTGTCCACCCACGAGCCCGTGCAGCTGGCGCGCGCGCTGGAGCCGGATCTCGACGCCGCCGCGCTGCTGGCGGGCGTCACGCTCGCCTTCTATGCCTTCGTCGGCTTCGAGGACCTCGTCAACCTCGCCGAGGAGGCCAAGGATCCCACCCGCGACATCCCGCGGGCGCTGCTCATCGCCATCCTGGTCAGCACCGTCATCTACCTGCTCGTGGTCGCGGTCGTGCTGTGGACGATGACGCCGGCGGAGGCGGCCGCCTCCGAGCGCCCGCTGCTCGAGGTGCTCGTGCGGGCGGGCCACGCCGTGCCGACGCCGCTGTTTGCGGCGGTGGCGATCGTGGCGATCAGCAACACCGCGCTCGCCAACAGCATCATGGCCTCGCGCCTGCTCTACGGAATGGCGCGCCAGCGCCTGCTGCCGGCCCCGCTCGCGCGCCTGCACGGCACCCGGCGCACCCCATGGGTGACGATCGTGCTGACCGGGGTGTTCTCGCTGCTGCTGGTCGCGAGCGGCAGCGTGACGGTGCTGGCGCAGACGACGGGGGCCATACTGATGCTCGTCTTCATGTTCGTGCACCTGAGCGCGATCCTCACGCGCCGCCGGCAGCCGGCCCCGCCCGGCCGGTTCACGCCACCGCGCATCGTGCCGTACCTGGGCGTGGGCCTGTGCGTGTTGCTGCTGACGCAGTTCCCGATCGCCGTCTACCAGCGGCTCGCGCTCATCGTCGCCGCGAGCTTCGCCGTCTTCCTCCTGCTGCGGACGCGCCAGCCTGCCACGGTCGCGGAGGCGGAGCGCGAATGACGGCAGGCGCCGCGCCGGGCGGGTCGATCCCCGACTACGACCTGCACCTGTTCCACCAGGGGCACCACTGGCACGTCTTCCGCTTCCTGGGCGCGAATCGCCGCGAGGTGGACGGCAGCGACGGCGTGCTGTTCGCCACCTGGGCGCCCAACGCGCAGGCCGTGAGCGTGGTGGGCGACTTCAACGGCTGGGATGGCCGCTCGCATCCCATGACCCGCCGCGAGGGCGGTGTCTGGGAGCGGTTCGTACCCGCGGTCGCCGACGGCTGCCGCTACAAGTTCGAGCTGCGGCATCCCGCCGCGCCGGCGCCGTTCCTGAAGACGGACCCATACGGCAGATCCTTCGAGTTGCGGCCGGCCACGGCGGCCGTGGTCACCCCGGCATCCGCGCATCGCTGGAACGACGGGGACTGGATGGTGCGGCGGCGCGGGCAGGACTGGCTGCATGCGCCGCTTTCGATCTACGAGGTTCACGCCGGGTCGTGGCGGCGGCGCGAGGACGGCGGCTTCCTGAACTACCGCGAGTTGGCGCGCGCGCTCGCGGCGCACGTGAGCGCCGCCGGATACACGCACATCGAGCTGCTGCCGCTCACCGAGCACCCGCTCGACGACTCCTGGGGCTACCAGAGCACGGGCTACTATGCCCCGACCAGCCGCTACGGCAGCCCGGACGATCTTCGCTGGCTGGTCGATCACTGCCACGATCACGGCATCGGCGTCATCCTCGACTGGGCGCCGGGGCATTTCCCGCGCGACGATTACGCGCTCGCCGGCTTCGACGGACAGCCGCTTTACGAGTATGCCGACCCGCGCATCGGCGCGCATCGCGACTGGGGCACTTACGTCTTCGACTACGGCCGCCCGGAGGTGCGCAACTTCCTGCTCGCGAGCGCGCTTTACTGGCTGGAGGAGTTCCACGTCGACGGCCTGCGCGTGGATGCCGTGGCCTCCATGCTCTACCGGGACTACTCCCGCCCAGCGGGCGAATGGCTTCCCAACTTCCGGGGCGGTCGCGAGAACTTCGAGGCGATCGCCTTCCTGCGCGAGTTGAACACCGTCGTGCACGATCAGTTCCCCGGGGCACTGGTCATCGCCGAGGAGTCCACGGCGTGGCCGCTGGTGTCGCGACCGGTCGACGGCGGGGGGCTGGGATTCAGCATGAAGTGGAACATGGGCTGGATGCACGACACGCTCGATTACTTCAAGCTCGATCCCGTGCACCGCCGCTACCACCACGACAAGCTGACCTTCGGCCAGCTGTACGCCTACAGCGAGAACTTCATCCTGCCTTTCTCGCACGACGAGGTGGTGCACATGAAGGGATCGTTGCTCACGCGCATGCCCGGCGACCCCTGGCAGCGTTACGCCAACCTGCGCCTGCTGCTCGCGTATCAATACACGCAGCCGGGCAAGAAGCTGATGTTCATGGGCTGCGAGCTCGGCCAGGACAGCGAGTGGGACTTTCGCGCCGCGCTGCCCTGGCACCTGCTGCAGCAGCCGGCCCATGAAGGCATCCTGCGGCTGGCGCGGGATCTGAACCGCCTTTACCGGGAGTTGCCCGCCCTGCATCGACACGACTTCGAGCAGCGCGGCTTCCAGTGGCTGGACTGCAACGACGCGCTGCATTCCTGCCTGACCTACCTGCGGCGGGAGGAGTCGACGCACGCCATCGTCGCCATCAACGCCACGCCCGTGCCGCGCATGGACTATCGCGTCGGCGTGCCGGCAGGCGGGGTCTACCGCGAGGTGCTGAACTCGGACTCCGCGCTTTACGGCGGCAGCAATCTCGGCAATCTCGGCACGCTGCGCGCCGAGGACGTCCCGGCCATGGGCATGCCCTGTTCGGTGCGGCTGGTCATGCCGCCGCTCGCGGCGGTGATACTCTGCCCGGCTTGGAGCGAGGCCGCGGCATAGACTGCCTTCGATCCTCAGATTCGCCTATTGATCGCCGCGCGGGCGCGGTTGGCCGGCTCTCGGGTGGCTACCGCTCGCGGGGTTGATCCTCTAGCCGACGGGTAACGCGGCTGCGGCATGGACAGCCGTCTATATCAAGACTTGCCCGATTGATCGCCGGGCGGGCGCGGTTGGCCGGCTCTCGGGTGGCTACCGCTCGCGGTACATCCTGTACCGCTCGCTACCGCGGCGTCGTGCTCGCTGTCCTGCTGCGCGCGCCGCCGAGGCGCGCCACCCGAGAGCCGGCCAACCGCACGAAACCCCGTGCCGCAACAGGCGCGTCCTTCAAGCGCCGCACCCGCTCAGAGCTCGATCTTCTCCATGATCGCGTGGTTGAGCATGTCGAGGTAGGCGCGATAGTGGGGATCGGTGACGTCCAGGTGCACGGTATCGGCGAGATCGACCGGCGCGTTCGGATCCGCGGGCTGCCGCGGAACCTCCCCGAGCGGCGGCAGCTGCGCATCGGGCGGCGGCGGGGCCTCCCGCCGGATGAGCTGCAGGTGCCACTCCCGCAGCTGCCGGAGGAAGGCCGACTGCGCGTTGCGGTCCCACCCGGCGACATCCATGGAACGGCGCACGGCATCCACCAGTGCCTTCAGCGCGCTGCCCAGGGCGGCCTTCTCCGACTCCGTGGTCTTGGGGGCGATGCTCCACAGCAGCAGATCGGTCGCGTGCTGGGCGAGCTCCCAGTCCCGGCTGCTCGGGCCTTCGTCGTGGTATATGGCCGCGAGGAAGCGCCGCCACGGACCGAGCAGGAACTCGACCAGGAAAGGCGGCGGCAGCGGCCCTTCGGCGTTTTCGATGGCGCGGTCTATGACCGTCGTGGCGGCAGCGAAGGAAGTCATGCGTCGTCGCGCGCGTGCAGGTTCATGCAAGACATTATAAAAAATGTACGCGCAACCCGGAGTTGCCGCTTGACGGGGATCATCCGGGCTCACCCCCCGCGCATCCCCGCGGGATCCGATCGCGGCCTAGAAGTGGTAGCCGAGGCGCAGCAGATGGAAGTTGATGCCTGGGTTCGAGTCGCCCAGCGAGCAGTTGGACAGATGTTGATAGCGATAGCCGAGGTCGAATTGCCCAGTGGATCCGAACCGCAGTCCGGCGCCGAGGTGATCACCGAAGGAGAACGGGATGTCGAAGTCGCGATCGCCGAACTCGGTCTCGCTGAACAGGTGCAGCCCGATGGCGCCTTCCAGGTAGGGGGTGATGGCGCCGATAGGCGCGCGCGGCTGGATCCGGAAGACCGGAGTCACGCCGATCTCGGCGAGCGAGCCGTTGCCCGAGCGCCCCTCCTCGCCGTCCCAGTAGCTCGCGCTCACCTCCCAGTAGCCGCCGAGAAACCAGCTCCCCAGGCCGATGAGCTCGCGTTGCCAGTCCCACTGTACGGCCAGCCCGCCGCGCGTGGAATCCTCATCGCCGGTGCCGAGCTCCACAGCTACCCCGTCGACCGCATGGGCCGCGACGGCGAACGGCAACGTCGCAACAGCGGCGCACAGACATCCCCAAAGCCGTATCCGCTTCACGCTTTTTCTCCCCCTCTTATGACGCGTGATCGTCGCATATTATCAGCAAGTTGACCGCCTATCGCAAGAAATGGTTTCAAGTCGGTTCAAGTTTGTGGAGGTCGCGTTTCGTTTCGCTGAAATCGTGGTAGCATTTGCGACCGTCTGACGCGGGACGGCGTGCCCGTGCACGCTGACCGTCCTAATGCTGCGCCTCGCACAGACCGACGGATGCCCTGTCCGGGGCCGGGTAATCACAACAGCGATTCAGTGCCGTGCGCAAAGCACCGGCATGGAGGAGACATTAATGACTATAAAAATCCGGCTTGCGGTGGCAGGCCTGAGCTTGGGGTGTCTGCTCGCCCATCCTGCCCTGGCGGCGGACGCGGCGAAGGGCAGGATCAAGGCGGAAACCTGCACCGGTTGTCACGCCGTGGAGTCCTATCAGAACGTCTACCCGACGTATAACGTGCCGAAGGTCGCGGGCCAGCACGCCGAGTACATCGTCGCGGCGCTGAAGGCCTACAAGAGTGGCGAGCGCGCCCACGACACGATGCACGCCAACGCCATCAATCTCAGCGACGAGGACATGGCCGACATCGCGGCCTACTTCTCCTCCGCTGTGCCGGGCGGCACCGCCGCCGCGGCGAAGTAACCGAGCCCACGGGAGACATTGCTGATGAACAAGAATCTGACGATCGCCGGTGCAGCGCTGCTGACCCTGGCATCCATGACTGCGCAGGCCGGCGGCGACTACGCGGCCGGCGAGAAAAAGGCCAAGGAAGTCTGCGGCGCCTGCCACGGCGCGGACGGCAACAGCCCGAGCGGCGCGTTCCCGAAGCTGGCCGGCCAGTGGGAGTCCTACATCAAGGCCTCCCTGCACCAGTACAAGAGCGGTCAGCGCAAGAACGCCATCATGGCGCCGCAGGCGCAGAACCTCTCGGAGCAGGACATCCTCGACGTGGCGACATTCTATTCGCAGCAGTCGCCCGCGGTGCACGTGCTGCCACGCTGACAGCCGGCGCCAGCGACGTTCGACGCCCGTACGGCACGGAACGGCCCGGTGATCCCGGGCCGTTTTTTTTCGCCCGGCGCGCGCGAAGCGGTGGTCATGCGAGCTGCGCCGGCGTAAGCAACGCCGTGCAAGCGGGGCCGCGAAGGCGGCTTGAACCTTCGCACGGCACCGGCATCATACTGGCCCGGCCCCGCGCGCTCGGCGACGGCGGGCAGGAATCGTCATCGAACCCCTTGAGCGAGGACCGGACACCATGAACGAGACACCGGCGCAGCTGGGCTACCGCATGCCGGCGGAGTGGGAACCGCACCAGGCCGTGTGGCTGGCGTGGCCGCACAAGCGCGAATCGTGGCCCGGGAAGTTCGAGACCGTCGAGCCGGTCGTGGCGAGCGCGGTGGCGGCACTGGCCGGCAGCGAACTCGTGCGCATCAACGTCCTGGACGGCGAGCACGCGCAGCACGTCGCCCGGCTGCTCACCGCCCATGGGGTCGATCTCGCCGGCGTGCGCTTCCACCTCTTCCCCACCAACGATGCGTGGTGCCGCGATCACGGCGCGATCTTCGTGGTGCGCGAGCACGGCGGCCGCCGCGAGCTCGCCGCCACCGACTGGGACTACAACGCCTGGGGCGGCAAGTATCCGCCCTTCGATCGCGACGTGGAGATCCCCCGGCGCATGGCCGAGGCGCTCGGCGTGCCACGCTTCGTCGGCGACATGGTGCTGGAGGGCGGATCGATCGACGTCAACGGCGCCGGCGTGCTCCTCACCACCGAGCAGTGCCTGCTCAATCCGAACCGCAATCCGCACCTGACACGATCCGACATCGAGGCGCGCCTGCGCGACTTCCTCGGCGTGCACACCATCTGGTGGCTCGGTGACGGCATCGTCGGCGACGATACCGACGGCCATGTCGACGACCTCACCCGTTTCGTCGCCGAGGACACGGTGGTCACGGTCGTCGAGGACGACCCGGGCGACGCGAACTACCCGATGCTCCAGGAGAACCTCGAGCGCCTGCGTTCGCTGCGGATGCCCGACGGCCGGCCGCTGCGGATCGTCACCCTGCCGATGCCCGAGCCGGTCCTCTACGAGGACCAGCGGCTGCCGGCGAGCTACGCCAACTTCTACGTCGGCAACACCGTCGTGCTGCAGCCGACCTTCAACTGCGCCCGCGACCGCGCCGCCGTCGAGACCGTACAGCGCTGCTTTCCGACGCGGCGCGTGGTCGGCATCGACTGCACCGACCTGGTGTGGGGACTCGGCACCTTCCACTGCCTGAGCCAGCAGGTGCCGGCCGTCTGACCGCCGCTGCGCCGCGCGGCCGCTTTAGTTGACGCGCAATTCCTGGACCGTGCCCGAGATCCCCCTTGCCTTGCGTGGCTACCGCCGCGCGGCGGACTGCCCCGAGGTTCGGCGCGGTCTGCCGGATCTTGCGTGGCGGGCCTCGGCGGCGCACGCAGCTGCGTCGGCGGCATGAAGGCTAGAGCGAGATCCCCCTTGCCTCGCGTGGCGCGCCTCGGCGGCGGGCGCAGCAGGACAGCGAGCACGACGCCGCGGTAGCAAGCGGCACATGGATGTGCCGCGCGGCGGTAGCCACGCAAGGCAAGGGGGGTCTCGGGCACGATCGAGATTTAGGCGCTGACCGAGACGACTGCACGCCGCCGAGACCCGCTAGGCAAGACCAGGGGGATCTCGTTCCGACATTGATCGCCGTCGTCACGCAGTCCACGAGAGCGCGGCGGCGGCCTGCACGAAACGCTTGCTGCGGCGGCGGCTTTACCCTACATTTCGCGCAGATTTTTCCAGGACGCGCCGCCGCGCGCCCGCACCACCCGGAGAACGCTGATGAAAGATGTGGAAGCCGTTGCCAGGTACGTCCGGCACCACTACCGCCACTTCAACGCCGCCGCGCTGATCGACGCGGCCGACGGCTACATCCGCCATCTCGAGAGCAACGGCAAGATGTTCCTGACCATGGCCGGCGCCATGAGCACCGCCGAGCTGGGCATGTCGCTGGCCGAGATGATCCGCGGCAACAAGGTCCACGCCATTACCTGCACCGGCGCCAATCTCGAGGAGGATCTCTTCAACCTCGTGGCGCACGATCACTACGTGCGCATCCCGCGCTACCGCGACCTCACACCCGCGGACGAGGAGGAGCTGCTGTCGCGGCATCTGAACCGCGTGACCGACACCTGCATACCCGAGGAAGAGGCGATCCGCCGCCTCGAAAAGGCGGTCCTGGAGGAGTGGACGGCCGCCGACCGCAGCGGCGAGCGCTACTTCCCGCACGAGTTCATGTACCGCGTCATCCGCAGCGGCAAGCTGAAGCAGTACTGTCAGATCGACCCCAGGGACAGCTGGCTGGTCGCCGCCTGCGAGGCCAACCTGCCGATCATCGTGCCGGGCTGGGAGGATTCCACCCTTGGCAACATCTACACCAGCCACTGCATTGGCGGCGACATCAAGAACGTTCACACCGTGCGCACCGGCATCGAGTACATGATGATGCTGGCCGACTGGTACCAGGCCACCTGCCGCGACCACTCCATCGGCTTCTTCCAGATCGGCGGCGGCATCGCCGGGGATTTTCCGATCTGCGTGGTGCCCATGCTGGAGCAGGACCTGCAAATCCGCGACATCCCGCGCTGGGGCTACTTCTGCCAGATCAGCGACTCGACCACGAGCTTCGGCTCCTACTCCGGCGCCGTGCCCAACGAGAAGATCACCTGGGGCAAGCTGTCCAAGGACACGCCGTCCTACATCATCGAGTCCGACGCGACCATCGTCGCGCCGCTCATCTTCGCGTGCGTGCTCGCACCCGACGTGCGCTGACGGCGCAGCCTGCAACAAGATGAGCACGCCTCAGCCGCTCTCCGCGCCCGCCGACGACCCCAACGCCTGGACCACCCAGGACGCCGAGGAGCTCTACCGCATCAGGCAGTGGAGCGACTCCTTCTTCTTCGTCAACGACGAGGGACAGATGGCCGTGCGCCCGCTGCGCGACGAGGACACGGTCATCGTCATCGACGACATCATCCGCGATCTGCGCAAGCGCAATGTCCGCCTGCCGGTGCTGCTGCGCTTCCAGGACGTGCTCCGCGCGCGCGTGGTGCGACTGAACACCGCGTTCGCCGACGCCATCGCGGAATCCGGCTATCAGGCGCCGTACCAGGGCGTCTATCCGATCAAGGTCAACCAGCTGCACGAGGTCGTGCAGGAGGTCGTCGAGGCCGGGAAGCCGTTCAAGATGGGCCTGGAGTGCGGCTCCAAGGCGGAGCTCATCGCCGCCCTGCCGCACATCGAGGAAGACGACTCTCTGCTCATCTGCAACGGCTACAAGGACTCGGTGATGCTGCGGCTCATGCTCGCCGCCCAGCAGATCGGCAAGAACGTCGTGCCCGTGATGGAGAAGTACGGCGAGTTCGAACATTTTCTGAAACTCGCGAAGGAGACGAATCAACGCCCCCGCCTCGGAGTGCGCGTGCGCCTCACCACCAGCGGTGCCGGCAAATGGGCCGAGTCCGGGGGCGATCAGTCCAAGTTCGGCATCTCGATCCCGGAGCTCGTGAAGCTCGTCCAGCGTCTGAAGGACCAGGGCCTGAACGATGCGCTGGTGTTGCTGCACTTTCACCTCGGCAGCCAGATCGCCGACGTGCAGATACTGAAAAAGGCCGTCAAGGAGATCACCCAGGTCTACGCCCAGCTGGTGGAGCGCGGGATCCACGTGCGTTATCTCGACGTCGGCGGCGGGCTCGGCGTCAACTACGAGGCGGGCTATGGTGGCGAAGGGGAAAGCAACATCAACTACACGCTGCGCGAGTATGCGAACGCAGTCGTGTATTCGGTCAAGGAGGTCTGCGACGAGGAGAAGGTGCCGCACCCGATCCTCGTCTCCGAGAGCGGGCGTGCGATCACGGCGCATCACTCGGTATTGATCGTCGAGGCGCTCGGCGCCTACCGCAAGGACACCATCGAGGCGGAGTTCGTCCCCGCCGAAGAGCTCAACACGGTCACCCGAGAGCTGTTCGAAATCCTCGCGCGCGTGCGCGCGTTGCCCGCCGCAACCGGCAAGCGCCGCAAGACCCCGCCGATCTCCGACCTCATGGAGGCCTATCACGACGCCGTCGAGAAGCGGCAGGAGGCCGACACGATGTTCGCGCTCGGCTATCTGCCGATCGAGGAGAAGGGACTGGCCGAGCGCCTTTACTGGACCGTGTGCATGACCATCGACGAGCAGGTCAAGCGCGCGCCGCGGCCGGAACTGGTACCGAAGGAGTTGCGCACGCTCGATGATCATCTCGTCGAACAGTACCTGTGCGACTTCTCCGTGTTCCAGTCGATCATCGACCACTGGGGCATCGGCCAGCGGTTCCCGATCGTGCCGATCAAGAACCTGCATCAGCGGCCGACGCGGCGCGCGGTGCTGGTGGACCTCACCTGCGACTCCGACGGCAAGGTGTCGAACTACGTCTCCGCCAACTCCGACACCGACTTCCTGGAGGTGCACGAGCTGCCCACTGATGAGCCCTATCACCTCGGATTTTTCCTGATGGGCGCCTATCAGGACATCATGGGCGACTCGCACAACCTCTTCGGCCGCGTCGCCGAGGCGCACATCTATGCCGACCCGGACGAGCCGGGCGACTACTACATCGAGAAGATCATCCCCGGCACCTCGGTGCAGGAGATGCTCGCACAGGTGCAGTACTTCCCCAACGACCTGCACCGGCGCATGAACGACATCATTCGCAAGAAGATCGACCAGGGCCGCATCCGCCCGAAGGCGGGCGTGGCGCTGCTCGAGCAGTACATGCAGTGCTTCTCGCAGAGCACGTACTACGACCCGGACTACCTGGAAAAGGACAAGGGGGAGGCGCCGTGAGCCGCCCGCGCGCCGTGCACGTCGGCCTGGTGCAGATGAGCTGCGAGGTCGATCCGGAGGCGAACCTGGCGAGGGCCGCGCGGCTGGTGCAGGAGGCCGCCGCGCAGGGCGCCCAGGTGGTCTGCCTGCCGGAGATGTACCGCTCCCGGTACTTCTGCCAGACCGAGGATCACGCCTGTTTCGGGCTCGCGGAACCGCTCGACGGGCCGTCGATGCAGACCTTCGCGCGGCTCGGCGCGGAGCTCGAGCTGACAATCATCGTGCCGATCTTCGAGCGGCGCGCGCAGGGGCTTTACCACAACTCCGCCTTCGTGATCGACGGCGCCCGCGGCAGCCTCGGGCTGTACCGCAAGATGCATATCCCCGACGATCCGCGCTTCTACGAGAAGTTCTATTTCACGCCCGGCGATCTCGGTTTCAGGAAGTTCCAGACCCGCCACGTCGATCTCGGCGTGCTCATCTGCTGGGACCAGTGGTACCCGGAGGCCGCGCGGCTGACCGCGCTGACCGGCGCGGAGATCCTGTTCTATCCCACCGCGATCGGCTGGCAGCCCGACGAGAAGGCGCAGTACGGCAAGGCCCAGCACGACTCCTGGGAGACCGCCCAGCGCGCGCACGCCATCGCCAACGGCTGCTACGTGGTGGCGGTGAACCGCATCGGCTTCGAGCCGGACCCGGCGCACGACGGCCAGGGGATCGAGTTCTGGGGCCAGAGCTTCGTGGCGGCGCCCGACGGGTCCGTCATGTACCGCGCCCCGGTCGGCGAGGAAGCGGTGAAGGTGCTCGCCCTGGACCTCGACCGCATCGACTTCTCGCGCACGCACTGGCCGTTCCTGCGCGATCGCCGCATCGACGCCTACGGCAGCATCACCCAGCGCTTCATCGACTGAGGGCGCTGCCGCGCCCTGCCCGCTCTACAGACCGAGATCGCTGAGGCTCGGGTGATCCTCGGGGCGCCGCCCGAGCGGCCAGTGGTACTTTCGCTCCTCCGGGCGTATCGGCAGATCGTTGATCGACGCATGACGCCGCCGCATGAGCCCATGCTCGTCGAACTCCCAGTTCTCGTTGCCGTAGGAACGGAACCAGTTGCCGCTGTCGTCGTGCCATTCGTAGGCGAAGCGCACCGCGATGCGCGCGCCCTCCCAGGCCCACAGCTCCTTGATGAGGCGGTAGTCGAGCTCGCGCGCCCATTTGCGACGCAGGAACTCGACGATCGCCGCGCGTCCGTCGATGAACTCGGCGCGGTTGCGCCAGCGGCTGTCCGGCGTGTAGGCGAACGCCACCCGCTCCGGTTCGCGCGTGTTCCACGCGTCCTCCGCCATCCGCACCTTCCGGATGGCGGTGTCGCGGGTGAAGGGCGGGAACGGCGGGCGGGCCTCTGCATTGCTCGTCATGGTGCATTCTCCTGGTTCGTCTCGATGCAGCTCACTTCGGCACCGGCCGGTTCCACCTCCGGCCGCTCGCCGCCACCTCCGCGCCTGCGATTGCCGAAAATCCGCGGCCGTCAGTCTAGCGTCAACAGCAACGAGGAGAGAAATTGCGCCCGCGGCCATGGGCATGGCCGAACCGATGCGCGCGGGGCCGGCGCAGGCGAGACCGGCCGGCGCCGCCTCGCGCCAGACCACATTGCCGTTGAGCCGCAAACGGATTGCCCGCAGTATAAGAACTGCCGCCCGATGATTCCGCCAGGAGGGCGAGGTTTCCATGGTAAAACGCAACGAAGACATCCTCGCCCTGACCGCGCTGGCCGCCGTCATCGTCGGCTGCCTGCTGGTCCTCGCGCCTTTCCTCTCGGCGATACTGTGGGCGGTGGTCATCTGCTTCAGCACCTGGGGCATCTATGAGCGCCTGCTCGCGCTCGTGCGCGGTCGCGAGACCCTCGCCGCCCTGCTCATGACCTGCCTGCTCGCGGCGCTGGTGCTCGGCCCGCTCGTCATCGTCGCCGCCAGCCTCGGCGAAAACACCACCAACCTCGCTCGCGCGATCCAGCGCTGGGCCGCCGCCGGCCCTCCCGAACCCCCGGAGTGGCTGGCGCGCGTGCCGTTGATCGGGGAGACCCTGCGGGCCTACTGGGCCGCCTTCGACATGGGCAAGCTCGTGGCGTACCTGCGCGATCTCGCCGCCCCCTTGAGCCGTTTCGCGCTCGGCACCGGACTCGCCCTCGGCCAGGGCGTGCTCTATCTCGCGCTCGGGGTGCTCATCACCTATTTTCTCTACCGCGACGGGCTGGAGGTCGCGGCCCACCTGCGCGCGGGCATGGAACGCATCGCGGGCGCGCGCGCGCATCACTTGCTGGCGGTGGCCGGCAACACCGTCAAGGGCGTGGTCTACGGGATCATCTTCGCCGCGTTCGCACAGGGGGTGATGGCCGGGCTCGGATACTGGATCGCCGGGGTGCCAGGGCCCTTTCTGCTCGGTCTACTCACCTGCTTCCTCGCGCTCATACCGTGGGGACCGCCGCTCATCTGGGTGCCGGCATCCGTGTGGCTCTATCACGACGGCCACATCGGCTGGGCGATATTCATGTTCGTATGGGGCATCACCGCGATCAGCAGCATCGACAACATCCTGCGGCCGTATCTCATCAGCCTCGGCAGCCGCCTTCCGTTCCTGCTGGTGCTCCTCGGCGTGGTCGGCGGCGTGCTGCGTTTCGGCATCATCGGGGTGTTCCTGGGACCGACGCTGCTTGCCGTCGGCTACGCGCTCATCACGGAATGGACGCGTGTGGTGCGGGCGAGGCGCAGCGCCGGCGCCGGCGGGAAGGAGTCGACCGCACCCGACGCGTAACGGCTGCGCGCCCCCTTGCCTTGCATGGATCAACCAACGAGAATGCGGTCGCCGCGCAACCCCGGATGTCATCGTGCCCATACCCACACGCCGCATTCGTAGCACTCGCAACCACCGATTGAACAGGCAGCGCCCTGCCCTGCGTCTCGCGCTCCTCGTGCCCCTGTCCGCGATCCTCGCGCTGTCCGCCATGGACCATGCCGCCGCACAGACCTCCGGCGCCCCGGCCGGCGCCGCCAAGCCGCGCGCCGTGCGCAATCTGCTCGGGGGCTCCACGCCCGCGTTCATCAGCCTGGCGCGGCGGGTCGCCGGCGGCAGCGAGGCCGAGAAGGCGGAGTTCGCGCGCGTCTCGCTGGAGGAGATGGGCGGGGCGTTTCACGAAGAGGCCGAAAAGGCCTTCGAGTACAGGCCCGATCCCGGCAAGGCCGCCAACGAGGAGAAGGACCCGAGGCGGTGGGCATCGGCGACCGAGGGATACGCCAGTCGGCTCTTCGGCCTGAGCGAATCGGTCATGTCCGGCGCGCCCGTCGACGTGCGCATCGAGCAGGAGGGCACGGTGCTGCTGATCATCGACGGCAGTACCGTGATCGTGAGCGGTCCGAACATCGCCAACCCGGAGATACTCGAGAACCGCATCATCGATCGGGTATGCCTGGATCCCTCGTGCGACACGCTGGCCACGGCCACTTTCGACATGAACTACACCACGAGCGTGAGCGGGCGCTGAGCTATACCGACACCCAGTCTCCGGTCTACGCGACGACCAACGGCCTGAACTTCCTGTTCGAGGATGCCGCCAACCTGCCGGCGAAGGAAGCCGCCTGCTCGGCGATCGCCAACGAGCTCGCCAGCATCGTCAACGCCGTCAAGAACCTCTTGTGGCAGAAGCAGCCGGTGGATTGGAACGCCATCGCGGTACGGCCCGATGCGGCCGACCCCAGCACCCAGGTGCTGCGCATCAATCCGAACGGGGACTTCGTCAAGCTCTCCCTGCCGCAGCTGGTGCAGGTCCCGTACGTGCTGCAATCGGCGCTGCCGTGGGTGCGCACGCAGGTCGAGGGCAGATACAGCCAGCACTACGTCCAGCTTCCACCGGGCACCTTCGACTGACGGGTCCCGCGGGCGGGCGAAGGCGGTTGCTGTCGCCGCGCTGGTCAACCGCCCCGTGCTTTTATTTAGAATGGGCCGGTGGCCAGGACCATCCGCCCCATCGCAACACAACCCGTCCGGTGGCGCATACGGACCAAGCTGCTGGCGCTCCTGCTGGGCATCACGCTGCCGCCGCTGCTGTTCATCACCTGGATCGATTACCGCACGCTGCGTGATCTCGGGACCACCCTGGCGGCGCGGGCGCACAAGGGCCTGGCCGAGCAGGCGCGCGAGCAGCTCGCGTTGACGGCGGATAATTACGCGCTGCTCATCCAGCGCCAGAACGAGGTGATGGAGCTGCTGGTCGCGCGCCAGGCGCGCGAGGCGGAGCTGCTGCTGACCGCGCCGCTGTCGGAGGCACCGGTCCTCGCGCCGATCTTCGACACCGACATCGATCGCGCCGACCCGCGCGTGGCGCTGATGCCGTCGCGCAAGCACCTGCGCGCGGGCGATGCCGGCACCGGCACGGCCGTTCCGGTCTCCTACGACACGCAGGCCTTTCGTTTGCCGGTCGGCAGCGATGCCGGCACGTTCTCCGCGGTGCTCGCCAGGCTCGCCGGGATGACCGAGGTCTACCGCGCACTGCACGCGCCGTACAAGGATCGCATCCTCTGGCAATACACGACCCTGGAGTCGGGCCTGCATTCGGTCTATCCCGCCCATGGCGGATACCCCGCGGATTACGATCCGCGCACCCGCTCCTGGTATCGCGCGCAGCGCCAGTCCGGGCAACTGCGCTGGCACCCGCCGCAGATCGATGCCTCCACGCGGCAGGTCATCGTCACCGTGTCGATGCCGCTGCGCGACGGCGACCGTCGCTTCCTCGGCGTCACAGCCATCGATCTCCCCGTCGACGCCTATCTCGCGAGCCTGCCTCTGCCCTCCGGCTGGACCGCCGACAGTGCCGTGTTCCTGGCCTCCCCGGAGACTGACGACTCCCCCGGCAAGGGTCCGCTGCGCATCCTGGCGCGGCAGACCTACGACACGCAGCATCGCGACTGGAAGACCGAGTTCGCTCCCGAGTGGCTCGAGCCCGAGAGCCCGGAGCGGACGCGGCAGCTGACGGCTGACCTGCAGTCGCGCAGGCCGGGCATCGTGCAGGCGCGATTCCGTGACGCCGAGGCGCTGTGGGCGTATCGACCGATCGGCGAGTCGGAGACCTGGCTGGTGATCGTGCTGCCCTACGCGCGCGCGGTGGCGCTGGCGGAGATGGCGCGGACCGAGGCGCTGGAGCACACCGGCGCGCAGCTGCGCACGGTGCTCGCACTCGGCATACCCTTCATCATCGCGGCCGTGATCGCCGCCCTCCTCGGCGCGCGCGCCATCAACCGGCCCCTGCAGCAACTGGTTCAGGCCACGCACAGGGTGGCGGGCGGTGACTTCGAGGCGCGTGCGCGCATCACCACCGGTGACGAGCTGGAGATGCTCGGCCATGCCTTCAATCACATGGTCCCGCACCTGAAGGAACGTTTCCGTCACGCCGAAGGCATACGGCTGGCGCGTGAGGTGCAGCAGAACCTCATTCCGGCGCAGCCGCCCGCGCGATCGCGACTGGACATGGCGGGCGTGACCATCTATTGCGAGGAGACCGGCGGGGACTACTACGACTTCCTGGAGCTGGGCCACGCCGATACCGATCCGGTGGGCATCGCCATCGGCGACGTCTCCGGCCACGGCATCGCCTCGGCCCTGCTGATGACCACCGCCAGGGCGATGCTGCACGCCTTCGCGCCGCAGACGCGCACGCTCTCGGAGGTCATGGCGGCCATCAACGAGCGGCTCTCCGACGACGTGCACGCGGGCCGCTTCATGACGCTCTACTACCTGGTCGTGGACCCCTCGGCCGCCACCCTGCGCTGGTGCAGCGCCGGGCACGACCCCGCCCTGCTGTATCGACCTGCCGACGGTTCCATGCACGAGCTTGCCGGCGACGACATCCCGCTCGGCGTCGATGCGGGGTGGCGCTACCGGGAGTGCGCGCCCTTCCACGGCGCCGCCGGCGACGTCGTGCTGATGGGGACCGACGGGGTCTGGGACACGCGCAATGCCGAGGACGAGCCTTTCGGCAAGGAACGGTTGAAGCAGCTGCTCAGGACCCATGCGGCCCTGCCGGCGGCGGAGATCTGCGGGGCGATCACCGAGGTGTTGCAGCAGTTTCGCGCTGGCGCCGCGCAGACCGACGATCTCACGCTCGTCGTACTCAGGCTGCGTGACCAGGACGGCGCGCGCGCACCCTCCGCGCAGGCCGCCGGAGAGACCTCATGAGCCGCGCGCCCCGTTTAGCCGGGCACGCGCGGAGATACCGCCGGATTAATCGACCCTGACGGACTTGCGCGACGTGCGCTTGACCTTGGGGATGCTCAGTTCGAGCACGCCGTCCTTGAATGTCGCCTTGGCCTTGTCACCATCGACCTCCTGCGGCAGGGCAACGACGCGCTGGAACTCGCCCTGGCTCAGTTCGCGGCGGTAATACTGCCCCTTCTCCTCCTTCTCCTCGGCCTTCGTGCTCGCCTTGATGGTCGCCGTCGTATCGGTCACGGTCACATCCAGGTCCTCCTTCTTCACGCCCGGCAGCTCGGCGCGCACGACGACCTCCTCCTCGCGATCGATCACGTCCACTTTCGGCCAGCGGCCTTCGAACGGCGGACGCAGCCGGCCCAGTTGCGGCCAGTTGCCACGGAACAGGTTCGGCCAGCGATCGGACCAGGCGTCCTCGAAGAATCGTTCAAACTCTTCGAACGGGCTCATCCATCCGCCCCGGCGAGCCAACTCCTTGCCCTGCTCTTCCTTCTTCGCCTCCGTCTTTTTCTCTTCTGCCATACGCCACCTCCACGTCAGGGGAACTATGCACTTTTACATGATGCTCCGTCGCGCGGTTTTCAAGTTGATCGAAGTCATCCGCCTTCGCCGCCAGCGATCCGCCAGCCGGCGTCCGCCGCCGTCTCCGGGCCTGCCCCCGGGCAGGCGGCGGCGCCGGCCCCTGAGTGCGCGCAACCCCTTGTGGTGGCGCCGCTCGCCGCCGCGTGCAGTCTACACACCGGGCAGGTGCGGCTTCTGTACACTAGTTCCGATCTCCTTCATTGAGATGTGGGAACCGGCTTACTAGGATTTTATTGATCGACAGTGTCGGTTTCCGAGACCCCGTCGATCGCCCCGACGAAGACCTAACGGCAAATCGGCCTCCCTCGAACGCCACGCTTCCACCGCGCAGATTGGGAGGCGGAGGATGTTCCCATGGAGGACAGGGAGAGGCAGATCTCCCGGGTCGAGTTCTTGTGCTCCTCGGCCGCGGGCTTCCTGAAGGCCGGCGATTATCAACACGGCGCCGAAGCGCTGCGCCAGGCGCTCGTTGCCAGCGAGCGCAGCGGCGCCCGGGATTGCGCGTGCTTCATAGAGATCGCCTGCGACATCGCCAGCGCCTGCGGTCTGTGTCGCCACGAGGCGCATTGGCACAGGCGGGCCCACGACCTCGCCAGCGAGCGTGAGTGTGAACTGCTCGGAGAGTTGATCGATCTGCTGCAGATTGCGGAGTGGCACCTGGACCCCCCGCACAAGAACTACGCCCTCCCGCCTGCAGGACGCCCCTCTCCCTCGCCGGGTCTTGTCTCCTACCAGGCAGCGCTGTGCCGGGAAAGCGGCCGCGACCCGCGCGGATCGGATCCGGCCCGCATCGAATCCGCGCTCGGGCGCAGCGCTTCGACGGTGTCACGCGCCGCCGCCGCGTGTGATTCGCGCACGGCCATCGCGGGCGACGCTTCGCTGGGAGTCTATTGTCTGGGTTCCTTCCGCGTCTTCCACAACGGCGTCCTCATCGAGGAGTGGTCCAGCCTGAAAGGCCTCGCGGTCCTCAAGTACCTCGTGGCCCATCACGGCAGGAAAGTGAACCGCGAGACGCTCATGGACGTGTTCTGGCCCGAGGCGGATGCCGTCGCCGCGCGTCGTAACCTGCACCAGGCCATCTACTCGCTGCGCAAGTCTCTGCGCGGACACGCCTGTGACCGTCAGTACATTCTGTCGCACGAAAACCATTACGAGTTCAATCCCGCGCTTGCACTGTGGATCGACGCCGAGGAGTTCGAGTCCCACCTGAGGAACGCGCGTCGATGCGAGAGCGCGGCTCGACTCGAGGAGGCGATGCAGGAGTACGGCGTGGCGGAGAGCCTCTACCAGGGGCGCTTCATGGAAGACGATCTCTACGCGGACTGGGCGGACTCGCAGCGCCAGTACCTGGAGCAGGCATACCTCGAGGTCGCCAGCCACCTGAGCGCGCTCTACTTCGAGCGCGGCGCGCCGACCGCGGCCGTCGCTCTCTGCCAGAAGGTGCTCAATTTCGATCCGTGCTACGAGAACGCGCACCGGCAGTTGATGCTGTGCTACATCGCACAGGGCCAGCGCTATCTGGCCGTGCGCCAGTTCCATCTCTGTGACGCCGCCTTGCGCTCGAGATCCGGCCTCACGCCCTCCGACGAGACCATCGCGTTGTACCGGCGCATCGCCCACGCAAGCTGAATTCACGCCGCGATCCCGCGCCTGCCGCCGTTCGCGCTCCAACGAGGACTTCCCCCATCGCAGCGCACCGCCGGTCAAGTCCGGCACCGTCGCCGATTGAGCCGCCAATGACCGCGGCTTGAGCGGTCCCGTCCAGAATCCTCTTCTCGGCCGCAAGCGTTCGAGTCGATCGACCGACGTAGGCGTCTGCGCGCTCGCGCGGACGGGAATCAATCCAAGAGGAGGTTCATATGGCTGCAGTACGCAAACCTGAACTTACGATGCACAAAGGCATGGGCAGCGCGGCGGCGCCGATCGCCGAGGCCGCCCCAACGCCGCCGACGGCGCAGGACATCCAGGCGGAGCTGGAGGCGCGCGTCAAGAGTGCCCTTGACGAGGCGATGGCGCGCGCGGCGCCGGAGATTGCGGAACCCGCGGGCTGGTGGAACCTGTATGCCATCGGGCCGATCCAGCCGATCGCCGTGAACGGACCGCTGCTTCCGCACCAGGTGATCAAGGTCGGGGAAACGGCGTTCGTGGGGACCATTGTGTTCCTGAATCCGTTCCTCCTCGTCGCGCCCGGCATGAGCGCCGCGCAGGTACTCGCGAACTTTTCCCTGCCCTACGAGGTGCGCTATCAGACCGGCAACGTGACGTCCTGGAGCATAGGCCAGGCCGACATGAACGTCGTCCATCTTCACAACGCCCCGGGGCTCGTCCCCGGAACGTTCGCCTATGTCGACGTGCTGGCCTTCACCGGCCTGACCCCCGGTCTGTACGAGATGAACATCTCCGCACGCATCCTTGGCGCGGCGCCGCCGTTCGTCAATGCGCCGCAGTTCGCCGGCTATGCGCGAGCAGTCGGCGACATCGACCCTGACCTGTTCCTCAGCGGCCCGCCGGGCCTGCAGTTCGACGTCCCGATACGCTTCCAGGTCTATCCGTAGGCATTCGGAGGCGGGGGGAATCGCCAAACCGGGTCCGGCCATCCGGCCGGACCCTTCGCCCTGGAAAGCACGACGGAGGCAGGAACATGCAGATGGATGCCATGACCATGGGCTGCGCGCGGCGTGCGCTGCGCAAGGCAACAGGAGATCACCTCTACGACCCCAACGTGACCCTGATCGACTTCGGACGCCCGAAGCGCCGCGGACGAATCATGTGCGAGGAACTGGCGGTCCGCGTGCACGTACGCCGCAAGCTGGCGGGGTTCGCGCTCGAGGCGGCGTTGATCAGGGGAACCACCACCGCCAGCATACCGCCCGAGATAGAGGGATTCCCGACCGACGTGATCGAGGCCACGTATCGAGCTCATCTGTGGCCGTGGTCGTACGCATGGAGACCCGCACGGACGAACGTGCGGATCCGCCGCTTTGACCCTTTGCGCGGCGGGATCAGCATCTCCGATGAATACCACCATGCGTATGCGACCCTCGGCGGCCTGGTGGCCGATCGTGCGAACGGCGCGGAGATGATCCTGAGCAACTGGCACGTGCTCGTAGCGTCGTGGCGCGCGCGTGCAGGCCAGCGCATCGTTCAACCCGGCCGCCTGGACGGCGGCTCCGCGCCCGATGCCGTCGCCGCCCTGACGCGCGACGCCATGGCCGCGAATCTCGATGCGGCCGTGGCGGCGCTGACGGGCAGGCGCGGGCTCCTCTTCGATCGAGCTGCCGCTGGGTCCGGTGCGCGGCGTGGGAAGCGCGGAACTCGACATGCGAACCGTGAAATCCGGTCGGCGCACGGCCGTCACCTACGGCGCGGTGGTGGGCATAGAGGAGCGAGCGAAGCTGACCTACGGCGGCGTGCAACGCGTCATCAGGCGGGTAGTTACCATCGAACCGACGAATGCGGGCAGCGAGGTCAGCGCCGGCGGCGATTCCGGGTCCTGGTGGCTGGAGACGGCGAGCCGTCGAGCCGTCGGACTGCACTTCGCGGGCAGCGACGCGCCGGAGACGGCACTCGCCATGGACATGCCGGCGGTGCTGAACGCGTTGGATGTCGCGGTCGTCGTCTGAGCCGGCGCGGGCAGGCATGCGAACGCCACGCCGTCGCAACGCGCCATGATGCCGATCACGACAGGTCAGTTGCAGCGCGCGCGGAAGGCCCGGCAGGCGCTCGCGGCACGGTTCCTGGGCGATCCGACGGTCAGGATGATCGACATCGGCAAGGCGGGCGGGGTGATCGCGGTACGCATCCACGTGGACCCGCATGCGCCGCCCTCCGCGCTCACGGCCTTCCCCGATCACGTCAATGGCGTCCCGGTGATCGTCGTCGTTGCCGATTACCGTCCCCAGTGAGGCGCCACCGGGCATAAGAGCGCTGACGGACCCGCACGGCATGGCGCGCATCCCCCACCGCACGGCGCACGACTCGTCCGGGTCCGCGGCATGTGAGAGGACATCGCCGCGACAGGACGCACCGACATCGCATGCCCGGGATCGGGCCCCGGAGGCGCAGACGCTGGGTGAGTTCATTGTCTTCTTCGACGGCTGCGCCGACCGCAGCGGCCGGCTCGACTGGCTGGTGCGCATCTACGACGCCGCCTCCGGCGAGGAGACGCTGCTCGCGCCGCCGGAACGCGATCGCTGGGCGGACTGGATCATGGCCAGGGTGAAGCTGCCGGCGGCGGTCAAACTCAGGGTCGGCGCCGCCGCGGGGCATGTCTTGCACGAGGTGGCGCCGTCGCCGGCCAGACGGCGGGCCGCCCACTTCGCGCGGCAGCCGCGGATCGAGGTGCTGCAGGTTCGGTTTGCGGAGACGACGCCCGACCAGCCGCCGAGTGTCGAGGTCCGTTTCAGGTTGACGGGCGCCCAGGCAGGGACGCTGGCCCGACAGCGAGCGCCCTATCGCATCGAGACCTACGCCGTCGACCTCGTACAACGCAAACCCGCCCTCCTCGCGGCCAAGGAGGGTCACCTCGAGCCTCGGGTCTTCGAATACACCGATCACCACACCCTCACTCTGCCGGGCGTGGGTCGCTACCAGTTGCACAGTCGGGTGCTGCTACTGCCGCCGGCGGATCAAATCGCCTGTCACCGCGGGCCCGTGCTCAACGTGGTGCCCTGAACGATGGCAAGGAAACAAAGACCACCGCAACCCCTCGCACCCTCCCTCTTTCACGGGCACCTCTCACCCGAGATCAAACGCGCGTCCAGGCCGCCAGCCGGTCCTCGCATCGCCGAACGGTCTCCGCATCGAAGGCCGCGGCATGCTTGACCACTATCGACTCGAAGGCGAGATCCTGCATCCCCGTCTCACGCAGGTTGGCATAATCGATCTCACCGGCCTGGCGATTCGCCAGTGACCGGATCGCCTCGATGATTCCGCGGCTCTTGATAATTCTCCACGCGCCGGTCGCACGCGTCCGCTTGCGCCTCACCGCGCTAAGAGTCTGCTCGTAGGCGTACACCGCCTGCAGGCCGTCGCGTTCCGCCTCGCTGTGCACGTCGTGCGAGGCCGCCTGCAACTGGACCGCCCGCCGCCTCGCCCGCGCGGCAAGCTCCGGAAAGCCGCGTTCGGTGACGTTCTTCGAGAAGATCTCGCACTCCTGCGGGGTTTTCAGCCGATTGATTCGGTCATCGTTCCTCTCGGGTGTGGACTGCCATCTCTTCTTTTGAAGCTCTGCCTTTTGCATGATTGACCGACTCCTGTAGGGTTTCCCGTAACGACACGGATTGTTGAACTTTTTGACCGGGGCGGCGCGGAACCGGCGTCAATGCTGCGGCCGCTCGCCGGTGGCGGGATCCGGCGCCCGTGGCTTGCGCAGCTCCCGGCAACGCACGCATTCCTCCCCGCGATGGTCGGAGACGACCTCGGCAATGAACTCGTTCAGATCATCGCGGCCGTCGAAGTTCCGGCCCAGCGCGCCCGTCGCGAGTCTCTCTCCGCCAAGATCGAAGGCGTGCTGGGGATCCCCGTCGCCCTCGAAAACAATATCGTGTTTCACGCAGCGATCGAGCACGCCGGCATCCAATGCGATCTCCAGCGCGACGGCGATCTTGCTGTCGTGTTCATTCATCCTGTCGCGGCCCGTCCTGGCGTGACATTCGCGTACGCCGTGGCGGAGCAACCGTCTCCGCCCCCGGCGCGAGATGATTTCGGGCGGTCCGCGACGCACGGCGAGGTGTCCGCGTGAGCCGCCGCGAGCCGGCGGCGCGGTCAGCGAGTGCGTGAGGTGACGGCATGATAGAGGAGAAGAAACACCGACGCGGCTGCGACTGCGGCCGCCAGGCTGTAGGCGGAAGGCGACGCCGCGTCCGGCTCCAGCGCAACCTCATACAGCCAGCCCCCGCTCATTGCGCCGGCGATACCGATGACGATGTCGATCAGGAAGTCATCGTCGTCCGAGAGATCGGTAACCTTGGAGAATACGAGCCCGACGATAAGCCCGAGCACTATCCAGACGAAAAGCAGCAAGCCAACCTCCTGGTTCATGCAGCGGGGCATCATGCCATCGAGGAACTTTCGAAACCGGACTTCGGGGACCGGAATGAATCTGCTTCGACCGCAGGTGTCCGGGCGGCGGCTGCGTACGAACGGCAGCTGTCGGGAGGACATCGATAAGCGAGCCAGCCCCGCTCTCGCGACGGGCGCATCCGCAGCGCGACATGCGAACGATGCGAGCTTCACGGGACCATCGCTGGTATTCGCCAGCGCCCGCCATTCCGGGATGTGGTCCTGAACGTGAAGACCGGAGTAGTGAGTCGCGCGCAGGCAGTGTGACCCCGTTGCTCGGGAAAAGCAAACCTGGCTTCGCAAGTTAGCGTCCGTCACGCGGACATGCTAGGGTGCCGGGTCCGTAAGAGTCGCGATCATCGCTGGTAACGCCGTGCATCCGGCCATGGACGGCGGTCACGCGAGCGCCGTTGTCCGGGGACCGGTGCCGTCGCGTCCGCCGACGTCGTGACCGCCGCCCCGACTCGCATTTTCCACGCACGCGCCATCCGTCGAAACCGGCGCCGCCGGCCTGTGCTCACCGCCGCGCACTTCGGCCACCGAGGATCCTCCATGAATGCAAGCAATCCTGCCGCCCGTACCACGCTCGAGGACATACGCAAGACCGCCGCAACGGAACTCGAGGCACTCAGAGGCGAAGGCTTCAAACAGGACTTCGTCGCCGCCACCGAACTGCCCATCCGTAACGTCATTGCACTGATGACCACGTTCGACACGGCGTGCCGGGGCGTCCTGGCTATCCAGGATCTGCCGCGGGAGGAAGCGCGGAGCAGACTGGTGCGCATGGTCTCGGACACTCACCACGCCATCGTCGACATCGTCGATGGCATGCGCTACGGCAAACAGGCCGCCGAGATCGAAATGACCTTGTACCGCGTGCCGGAGGATGCCAAGGGCGCGGACGCGCTGCTCGACTTTCTCAGGCAGACGGAGGTGCGCGGTGTGCTGCGGCAGAAGGCCGCGACCGAGGTTGCCGCCGTTTATCGCGCGGCCATCGACGCGGGCAACCACTTCATCGTCCGCTCCATCGAAGGCGACCCGCTGCAGGGCCTCGTACCGCCGCAGGTCGTGGAGGACGGACGACGGCGTCGCGCAGATCGGGACAACCCCGAGCTGTCCCGCCGGCTGCATGACATACGCCGCAAGCAACGCGCCCTGAATCGCGTCGTCGAAACTGCGCGCAGGATGCTGGGCGTTCCCTCCGCCGGCGAAGCTGCCGCGGATGCGGGCTGACGGACGATGTCGGTTTCGAACGCCGGTTCGTCCCGGAATCCGAAGCGAGAAAAGAAGCGACCGCCCGAAGGCGGTCGTGGCAAGAGGTGAAGCCGAGCGTTGGTCCTGCGGTCGCTGCGTACTGCCTGCTGCTATTTCCTGTGTGAGTGCTTCTTCTTGTGGTTCTTCACCGGGCATCCGGACTTCACGATCGGGTTGTCGATGTTCTTGCCGGCCCACTCCAGGAAGAAGTCGAACTCCGCGAGCGCGGTCGATCCGAGCATGCCCATGTGGGTGTGCCCCTGAAGCCTGCCCCTGAAGATCGGGTCTTCGGCGTTCAGCGAGAGCGCCGGTCCCACCTTGCGCGTCGGACTGGCGTTCATGGCGTCGACCGCCGCGTAGTTCACCTGGCGCGTGGCCAGCGGACGATAATCACCGTTCAGCATCAGGAACGGGATCGTGTCGAAGTCCGAACCGACGAGTCCGGCGGCGGCGAGGTTGGTGCCCGCGCCCTCGGGGATGATGATCCCCTTGAGCAGGTGCAGCTTCCCGCGTTCCTTCAGGACACGCACCGTGTGAAACACGGGGGACGTCGACTGTGAATGCGGCGCCAGGATGCCGCCGCCTATCCCCTCGAGCAGCTCGGCCAGCGCGAGCGGCAGCCAGGTGTCGATGGCATTGAGATTCGGATTGCTGCAGGTGGGACAGACGGAACCCGGCAGCGTGACCTCGCCGTTGGGGACCAGCTGCTTGTAGTACTCCAGGCCGAGATAGGCGTTGTTCGCCGGGTTGGGCGCCTCGCCGATCGCCCCGACGCGCGCCACCAGGTTCGGGTCGGTGGAGTTCGGGACCGGGGGGATCGGGAATGCCGGCGGATAGACGCCATGGGCCTGCGACGGCTCGGCCGGATTCTCCGCCGGATCGGGATCGCCCGGGTCGCCGTGCCGGATCATCGTGCCGGTGACGATGTCCGTGCCTGCCGGGACGATGTGACCGAACCACGCCGTCCAGGCGCCGTTGTCGGTGATCCGTCCGAAGCTGTTGGGGATGAGGTTCCAGTTGCCCGTGGCCTTCGCCTCGAGGATGACCGACTGGTCGAAGCCGGAGCGTCCGCGTCCGGGCTGATCGACGTTGAAGGTGGCGAGCTTGTTGCGCACCGCATAGGAGAACCAGCCTTCGTGTCCGTCGGGCGTCGCGTCCAGGGCCGCGCCGGTGTGCGTGGAGCCGTGGATCAGGATGAGCGGCCATTTCCGCCGCACGGTCGGGATCTGGAACTGCACGTAGGCCTGCCCGATGGTGATCTGTTGCGGCGGGCCGCCCTCGGGGCTGGCCGCCGAGGCGGCATAGCGCGTGACCTTGGGCACGCCGCCGACGAAGAACGCGCCCTGGTCGCAGATCGTCAGGGGCGCGCCATTCAGATACCGGTTCTTCAGCGGATTCTCCCAGGCCGACGCGCTGGCCGAGAACATCGCCGTGATCACCGCCACCGAAGACAGGGTGGCGAGGTGCCCTCTCGCTTTGGTTCTTTCTTGCATACCGACCTCCAAGGACTGGTGGCGGCGAGCCCGTACATCCATCCGTGGCCAACGGCTGCCGCCCATGTCGATTACCGGAATGCACGTCCATCACCTCGTGCCCCTCGTGCCGCATGCGCGATGGAGATGAACGGCGCCTTTTTTGTCGTTGAGCCCCGAGGCCTCGTCGCCGCCGCTCTCTTGCCGGCGCGGGATCGGGTAAGGCCGGAATCCTAGGGTTGCCGCGTGCAGGGTGTCTTTCAGAAACAGGTCAGTTTTGTCGGATCTTTGCGCTCCGCTATGGCCGGCGGAGACTGAAGTGGCAAATCGCGCCGACGAGGCCGGCATCGGTTCGCACCGCGCACGCACACGCCCACCGCGGCTTGCCGGCTTGGCCACCGGAAAGCGAAAGCTGCGTCACAAAAATCCGGTACACGCGCAACCCATCGCGGGCGATGCGCATCAGAATCGCCATCACCACTCTCGCACGGGATACCTGGACATGAAGACACTTGCGGCGCTGTTGTTCAGCGCATTGATGTTCGCCCAGCCGGTGAACGCCGGGCAGGCATACGACGAGACGGCCAATGCCGTCATGGATCTGAAGCGGGCCCTGGAGACGGCGCGCGATTCCGGCCGCCACGTGCTCGTGGTCTTCGGCGCCAACTGGTGCCCTTATTGCCGCTCCCTGGCCAAGGCGCTCGACGCCGAGGCGGGCCGGCGGCTGCAACAGGACTTCGTCGTGGTCAAGGTCGACGTCGGCCAGTTCGACAAGAACATGGATCTGGTCGAGACCTACGACGATCCGCTGCGTGCGGGACTGCCGGGCGCGGCAGTCGTGAACGCCGACGACAAGGCCGTCTACACGGCCGACGCCGATGAGCTGATCAACGCCGTGGAGGAAGGCGACAACGGCCTCTACGAGCTACTTCACGACAGGGTCAGCCAGTAAGCGCCAGCACGGGTCGGTGACGATCGAGGATCAACCCTCACCGACCCGTGCACATCCTAGAGGCGGCTAGTGCTTGTACGGCTTGTCGCCGCGCACGTGGCGCTCGATCCACTTCAGCACCACGCCGGCGATCTTGTCGCTGTTCTTCTCGATGAACATGAAGTGACCGTTGCCGTGGATGCCGATGTCCTCCAGCTTCAGCCACGTGTGCTTCACGCCCGCCTGCTCCAGGTAGGCGTGCGTGCCCGGATCCCACTCGGTGTTGTAGCCCGAGGGCGCCGTGAGCAGCAGCACCGGCACCTTGGCGACATTGACAAGTTTGCGTGCCGGCTCGGTCTGCAGCCACACGCTGGTCACGTACGGATCCCCGCTCAACGGCACGCGCTCGAAGCTGAGCTGCGAGCGATCGGTCACCGGCGGATCGTAGGTGATGGGCAGGCGCGTCAGGCCCCACGCGAAGGTCGGCCCGAGCGGAAAGGCCGCAGGACCGTCGCGGAAGACCGGCGGGCCACCCGGCTCGATCTGCACCAGCGCCTTCACCAGATGCGGGCGCCGATCGGCCACCAGCCAGCACGGCGCGCCAGGCTGCGAATGCGGGATGAGGATCGAGGGCCCGATCTTGTCCAGCAGCGCTACCAGTCCGGCGGCGGTCAGCTCTTCCTGCAGCGCGGCGTTGGCGATCGCGTCGGACTGCGAGGAGAGGAACTGCTCGAAGGCCGGATCGCCGTTGACGGCCGTGCCCGGCCACTGGGTGTGGAATTTCGCCGCCGGCCACGGGTCGAACGCCTCCTGCTGCGCCCAAAGCGTGCGGGTTCGCAGCGAGGCCGAGGCGTTGTTGAGCGTGCCCATGGTCGAATCGTACGGCGAGCGGCCGCGCCCGGCCTGATCGACGACGTAGACTGCATAGCCGCGACGCAGGAAGTACTGCGCCCAGCCCTCGCGCCCGTCCGGCGTCTCGTTCCAGCCCACGCCGATCTGCCCGCCGCCGTGGATCAATATGATCGGGTAGCGGTGCTTGCGGTGGGCCGGGATCTGATACTCCACGTACATCTGGCCGACGATCCGATCGTCGGCATTGTGCGTGCCTCCGACGAAGAAATTGCCCTGCTTGGCGATCACCAAGGGCGCCTTTTTCGAGCGCTGGTCGCCAACCGCGTTGGCGGCCGCGACGCAGAACAGCATGGCGATCAATATCGACATCCAGCCGCGAGCGCTCCCGCTGAATGAGCTTCGCAGCTGGGCATGACGGTTGTAGGCTTTCATACATACCTCCCTTCGCGTTTCCCCCCAAGTGCACCTGTCGACGGCGAGCTGATCGACGCGCAGGAGAGGCCTATCACCCCCGCTGCCGGCCCGGACGTCGTCGTTATTGCCCTCTCGGCACACCACCGCACATGCACCCGCAATGCAGCGGCCCCGACGGACCGCACGACCGTAGCACGCAGCGGAAAACAGGGTCTATCAAGAATCAGTCATCGCTATCGCGATATTGCGCCGGAGACGAACGCGCGCGCGTGCGCCTCGCAGGAGGACATCGAGCGCGCGCTGCGATAGTCGGTTCGCCCGACCCGGCACGAATGCGAGAGATGCGGCGGCGTTTCGAGGCGAGGGGCCGGCGCAGGCGCGGCGCCCCGACCTCGCCGTTGCCGGGACCGCGTGCCGATTTATCGCCCCGTCGTCGGCGAGCAACAATCCGCGACGCCGCGTGAGCCGCCCTCCCCGGGCCCCGCACACGCGCCCGGCGATGCGGCGCCGCACGCGGCGACGGTCTGCCGCGGCGTGGCAGACCACCGGCGCGCGCAACCGGCGGCCCCTGTTTTCGAGCTCAGGCCGGGCAGCCCGCACGACCGAAAGCCCCGCGGGGACGGCGTGACACCCCATCGCGGATCGTGCGCGGGAGCGCAGCGATGCGTCTGCGCACGATCAGCGCCTTGCGCGCGGTACGTGTCTGCGAATCTCATCAGTCCCTGATTGCCGGCGCGACCTGCGCGGCGGCCGCGACCGGCCCCGGCGGACTCCAGGACTGAACACACCGTCGCAAACGCGGCGCGAGGCGATCGCTACAGTGCGGGCAGCGTTGCCATTGGCACGCTTGTTGGATTCTTCACGAATATATGGATACAGGGTCCGTCAGGTTCGCCCTTTCGAACGCAGGCAGCGGCAGGCTGCTGGCGGCCGTCGGGCTCGGACTGATGGCGGCCTGCAGCACGGTCGCGACGACCACGCCGCAGGGGGAGCGCACGGTCCGGACCCGCGCGGAGTTCGAGCGCTACGTCGAGCAGGTGTTTCGCTATCAGAATCTCGTCGGCAACGATCTCATCGCCCGCAGCGTGGCCTACGAGGAGATGCCGCCGGCCCTCGCGGCGGCCGAGGAGCAGATGGTCCGCAGCTGTCACGCCCTCAACGCCGTCGTCGTCGCGCGCGCCGAGGACCGCGACCCCGGTCTCGCGCTCAAGCGGCAGCTCGCCCGCACCATCGCGGACTGTGACCAGGCCGCGCACGCGGTCGGGCGGCTATTGCAGGAGGATCGGCCGGCCGCCATCGTCGATACCGCCTCGCACCTCTAGCCGGATTTGAAGTACCCCGCCAAAGCCGCATACACTACGCCGGTCTCTCCTCCCGACCACGGCACGGCCGCGAGACCACATGCATTTTCTGCGTCGACACCCCTGGACTCTGGCCTGCCTGCTGCTGGCCGCGCTGTTTCTGCTGTTCCCCGGCATCGATCTCGCCGTCAGCGATCTGTTCTTCGAGCCGGACGGCGGCTTCGTCTGGAAGAAGGCGGCGCCGGCGCTCTGGTCCTACGAAGGCGTCAAGGTACTGCGCGACGTGCTCGTCGGATCGCTGTGCGTCGTCATCGTGCTCAGCCTCCTCCTGTTCCGTCGCGGGCTGGCGCCGCTGCTCCCGAGGGCCGCGTTCCTCTTCCTGGTGCTGGCGCTCGGACCGGGGCTGGTGGTCAACGGCCTGTTCAAGGATCAGTTCGGCCGCGCCCGTCCCGACAAGGTCACCGAGTTCGGCGGCACCTCGCCGTTCACTCCGGCGTTCGTCGTCTCCCAGGCCTGTGATTCGAACTGCTCGTTCGTCAGCGGCCATGCCTCGATGGGTTTCTACCTGCTGAGCTTCGGTTTCGTCGATCCCCGCCGCCGGCGCTGGTGGATGGCGGCGGGACTGCTCGCCGGCGGCTACGCCGGGTCGATGCGCATGGTGCAGGGGGCGCACTTTTTGAGCGACGTGGTCTTCGCGTTTTTCGCCGTCTACGCCACGGCCTTGCTCGTGGACGCCGTGTTTCGCCGCATGGGTTGGCTGCCCGAGGCACCGCCCGCGGACGTCGAGGCGGGGCCGCCGGCGCCGGCGACGTCGTGATCGCGCCGGGGCGCGCCGACAGCGATCCGGCTCGGCAACGATTTCCAACACAAGCAGGCGGTACAGGACACGGGTGATATGCCGGAACCGACAACCCCAAACGGCAAGCGCTGGCTCCTCGCGCGCTTGTGCGTCTATCTGGTCCTGATCTGGATTGGCGTCGGTTCTCTGGGATTCCTCATCGAGCGCGGCGGCTTCGGCGTGCTGGGCGAAGGCGGTCTCATCGAATGGTCCCATTTCGCCGAGCTGCTGTTGAGCGCGCTCATTTTCCTGGCGCTGACCGGCGCCGATGCGGAGATGCGGGGCCTGCACGTCCTCCTGTTCGCGCTGGCGGCGGGGGCCAGCGCGCGCGAGATGGACGGATTGCTCGACGATCTGCTTCCTCGCGGCGGCTGGCAGGCGATCACGTTCCCGCTGCTGCTGCTCGGCATCGCGCTGGCCGTGCGCTGGCGCGGCAGCTTCCGAAGCGGTCTGGAATGGCTGCTCGGCCACTACGTGCTGATCCTGCTCTGGGCCGGCACCGTCGTCGCCGGTCCGTTCGCCCAACTGACCGGCCATCGGCCGTTTCTGCGTCTGTTCCTGCCGGAACAGCACGTCCATGACGTCAAGCGCTACGCCGAGGAGACCGGCGAGTGGCTGGGGTTTGCGCTGATCCTGTTCGCGGCGATCGAGATCGCGATCTGCCGATGGCGCGCGCAGCGGATCTCTGCATCCGGCGCGACCGGTTGAGCACGCCGGTTCGGCGCCGAGCGCGACAGGATTCCAGGACCGCGCGCTGCGAGTATCCGCGGGGCCCGCGGACCCCGGCGCGGCGTGCAGGGCCGGGCGCGACCCAGGCTCGACCGAACGGGGATCGGACGTCATTGCCCGGTCGCCATGTTCGGAATCGGGCGCACCTCGCCGCCGCCGTTCGGACGTTCCGGGGCCGGCGGCGGTCCGCCCCGGCGCGCGATCTCCGCTCTCACGATCTCGTACTGCTCCCTGTACCCGGGCCGATCGGGATCGCGACGGAGGAGATTGCCCATGATCACCCCGGCATGTTCGGCCCATTGCAGAGCCATGTTCCGTTCCTCCAGTTCCCGGCGGTAGCGTCTCAGTTCCGGCGGCAGCTCGCCTTGGAAGCCGATCAGCACCCTCACCAGCCGCAGCCAGATCTCCTCGGGATGATCGGATGACGCCAGGAACGTCTGGAACTCGTCGCTGGCGCCCTTCTCGGCGACCTGCGAGGTCTGAAACGGCGTGCCGTCTCGCAGGCTGCGATACGTCGCCGCGATCGTCACGAGGCGCAACGTGGAATCCAGCGCCTGCTCGTAACGCCGCTGCGCCTCCTGCCTTGCCGCCGTTTCGCGCGCCAGGGACTCTTCGAGGCGAACGTTGAGCACCCGCGAATAGGCCGCGAAGCCGGCCGCGAGGATCGCGAGCAGCGTCATGCCGCCGGCGACCGCGACGAGCGCGCGCTGCCGGCGACGGCGTTCGGCCTCCTCGCGCCGCCGCAACTCGTCGAGATCGACGCCCAGCAGCCCCGCGATCACCTTTAGCCGCGCCAGCTCCGCCCCGTCGCCGTGATCGCGCATGTCGGCCGCGATCGGCTCTTCCCGCTCCCCGGTGACCGAGCCGTCTGCGCCGACCCGGCGCAGGAGATTCGGCGGGAAGCACTCGCGCCGCGGATCCCCCGGTTCGCCCGCGACGATGACGGGATACACGCGGTGACCCCTGCCCGTGGCCTTGAACAGCCGGATCTCCTCGTTGACGTACGGACTGGCGGCCGCGGCCGGCGAGCACACGACGATCAGGGCCTCCGAGCCCTGCAGCGCCTCGATGAGCTGCTCGCGCAATGAATGGCCGGCCTCGAGATCGTAGCGGTCCCGGAAGATGGGCCGCAGCTTGCGTGGCACCGGACCGTAGGGCGTGGCCTTGCCCTGGAGAGCGCGCGGAACGCGGTAGCTCTCGAGTTCCCTGTGCAGCCGATCTCCCAGCTCGCGGTCGCGATGGCTGTAGCTCAGGAAGGCGCGATAACGGAATGTGCTGCGTTCGGCCACCACACGCTCCCCGGTGAGGATGCCGTGTGCCGCACAGCATAACGCCTCCTCGCAGCCGTTTGAACGCGCGGCCCCGCCGCTCTCAGGGATGGCCGGCGCCGCCTCCGCGGCGCCGGGAATGCCACACCGCGTATATCCCGCGCACGTTCGAGCGCGGCTCGTCGAGCACCGAGGTGATGGCGATCTCCTCCAGCGCCGCGAGCAGGGCCAGCGCCGCGGCCAGCCGGAACGGCCACGCCGGGCCGCCCCACAGCAGGAGCAGCAGCCCGGCCGCGGTCGCGGCCACGGCCGCCTTGACCAGCAAGGTGTGGTAGCTCGTGAAGCGCCCGAACTTCGCGAGTCCGACGAGGCTGGGCGTGACGAAGCTCGCCACGATCGCCGTGAACGGCACCCATTCGCGCCGCACCAGCTCCGGCCACAGCAGCCAGACCGAGATCGCAATGGAGACGTATGCGGTCACGTCGGCCCAGGAATCGAGCATGGCGCCGAAGCGGTTCGGCCGGCCGCTCAGGCGAGCGACCGTGCCGTCGATGAAGTCGGTGAAGAACGAGGCCACGAGCATCCACAGGAATAGCTCGCGCTCCCCGGCGATCGCGAACACGAGCATGAGCGGCGCGGCGATCACCAGGCGGAACCCGCTCAGCGCATTGGCCAGCGACCAGCGCGGCGCGTCGTCGTTCGCGACTCGCTTCACAGGCGGAACCACGCCTGCAGGGGCGTGTGGTCCGAGAGCGCGTGCCAGGGCTCCGCCGACAGGCACTCGGCGGCCACGGCCGTGACGCCGCGGCAGTAGATCCGGTCCATCGGCAGGGTCGGGGCCCACGCGGGGTAGGTCCTGGCGTAACGGCCCTGCAAATGGCGAAAGACCTCGATCAGGCCGAGCTCGGCGTTGATCTCCCGCTCGGCGCGCGCCGACCAGTCGTTGAAATCACCGGCGAGTATGAGCGGTTCCGCGTGCGGGATATGCTCCTCGACGTGCCGGCAGAGCCGGCGGATCTGCGGGCGCCTCTCCAGACCGATGAATCCGAAATGGATGCAGACGAGGTGCAGATTCACGCCCGTCTCCGGGATCTGGATGCGGCCGTGGAGCAGGCTGCGGCTGGCGGCAAACGGGTACGGCGAGACGTCGATGTTCTCCCAGGCGAGCAGCGGATACCTGCTCAGGATGGCATTGCCGTGGTGGCCGTCATCGTAGATCGCGTTCTTGCCGTACGCGTAATGCGGCCAAAGCGTGTCGGCGATGTATTCGAACTGTGAGGCCTGCGGCCACTGCTGCATGCGCTCGGCGTGCCGGCGATGCTCGCCCTGCGCCTCCTGCAGGAAGACGATGTCGGCGCCGGCAGCGGCCAGCGCCTCGCGCATCTGGTACAGCACGAACAGCCGCCGGCCGTCGCCGCTGAATCCCTTGTGCATGTTGTAGGTGATGATGCTGAAGTCGCTGGTGTTCATGCGCGCTTGCCGATAAGGCGATTCGCCGCCGTGATGCCCGTTACCACGGGCGGCGGCGGATACGCAGCCGGTACAGCAGCGGGGAGACCAGCCGCACCGCGATCGCGAACAAGGCGACGACGGCGGCTACCTCGAGCCACTCCAGCGCGAATGCCGTGCGCAGGCCCAGGGCCGGGAGCAGCGATTCCGGGACGCTGTCGAGGATCGGCGCGCGGTCGCTGGGGGCATAGCCGAGCCGGCGCTTGCAGAAGCTGGCGATCAGATCCCCGGACATGGACAGCGCGCCGGCGGCCAGGCCCGTGCCCCAGTGCAGGCCGAGCAGCGCCGCCGCTGCCGTGGTCGCGACCAGCGCCGCCGCCAGGCCCCGCCAGGTCTTCGAGCGTCCCAGCAACGGCCGCCCGTCTCGCAGGCGCAGTCCGGCATCGATGGGCTGCTCCCAGCGTCTGCCGAGGAGGTCCGCGGCAAGGACGGGGGCGCTGTTGGCCACGAAGATCAGCAGCAGCAGTTCCAGCATGTATCTCGACGATCCGGGCTCATGTTTTCCTGGCGCGCCGACGCGCCGCTCCCCGCCCGGCATGCGGGCCCCGGGACGGGCATCAACCCAGGAGATTATTGGATGTCGGCACCAATTGTAACCATGAATGACGGCGCGCCAGTGGCTTTGATCCCGGTCAGCCGGCAGCGCGCCGCCCGCGCGTGCCGCCCGTCCGGCGCGAATCGGGCGGTCCGCCGCCGATCGCAGGGTATACTGGCCGCTGCGAACGATAACGACCAGGGAACACGCATCATGGCATCCGGGAAGACTGTCGAGCTCATCCGCATCACGCCGCCTGGCCCCGAGAGCCGTCGCCTCGCCGAACTGGAGACGAGGGTGCTCGCGCACGGCGCCTACGGCGATCGGGAGGACCGGTATTTCATCGCTGCCCGCACCGAGGGCTCGCTCATCGAGGACGTGGACGGCAACCGCTACATCGATTTCGGCGCCGGCTGGGGCACCAACAACATCGGCAACTGCAACGCCGAGATCCTCGAGGTCGTCAACGCGGCGTTGAAGGAACAGGGTGTGGTCTGCTGGACCGCCGCCGGCAACAGTCCGCAGCGTATCGCCGCGGCCGAGGCGCTGTTGTCGGTCTGCCCGAGGCGCACCGACCGGGTGGTGTTCCTGACCACCGGCACCGAGGCCGACGAGGCGGCGCTGCGCATCATGCGCCGCGCCTCCGGGCGGCCGATCGTGCTCACCTTCTACGGCCAGTACCACGGGCTTTCCTACACCGGCCAGGCCGTGGGCACGCTCGAGTCCAAGATGCGCGCCGACGTCATGCCGCTGGTGGGGGGCTACGTCTACGCACCCTACCCCAATCCGTACCGCTCGCCGCTGAAGTCGAGCAGCGGCGGCGGCGCGGGACGCGCAACCATCGAGTACATCGAGCAGGTGCTCCTCGCGCACGAGGTCCCCGCCGAGCTGGTGGCCGGCGTCATGGTCGAGCCGGTGATCGGCGAGGGCGGCATCGCGGTGCCGCCGGATGATTTCCTGCCCGGCCTGCGCGAGCTCTGCGATCGGCACGAGTGGTATCTGTGCATCGACGAGGTCCTCTCCGGCTTCGGCCGCTGCGGAAAGATGTGGGCCTTCGAGAACTGGAACGTCGAACCCGATCTCATCGTCGTCGGCAAGGGCATCTCCGGGGGCGTGATGCCGATCGCCGCCGTGGTCGCGCGCTCCGACATCACCGAGCGGGCCGACGCCTTCGTCAGCAGTACCTACTCGGGCCAGCCTGCGGCCTGCGCCGCGGCCATCAAGACGATCGAGATTTTGCAGCGCGACCGCCTTTTCGACTACGCCAACGAGCTCGGCGCCTACGCGCTCGATCGACTGCGCGAGATGAAGGAGAGGTACGGAATCATCGGCGAAGTGCGCGGCAAGGGACTCTGGCTGGCGGTGGAGTTCGTCACCGACCGGGGCACCCGCGGCAAGAACCACAAGGCCGCCGCCGACGTGCATGCGCTGGCCATCCGCAACGGCCTCTATTACATCCACGATCACATCTCGTGGTTCGTGCGCATACAGCCGCCGCTGAACATCCCGCGCGATCTGTTCGCCCAGGGGCTGGACATCCTCGAGGCTGCCATCGCCGAAGTCGATCGCCGTCACCGGCCGGCGCACTGACCGTCGTCCAGCCATGCCCGCCTGGTCCCCGAGGCGGCTGCAGCGGTGGGCCGTGGCAATCAGGGCGCGGTGAATTCGTTGCAGGCGGCCATCTGGGTCGCGGGCGCCGCGTGATTGACGATCGCGTAGAGCGTCGTGCAGATGGCCGGCCAGTAATGCGGGAAGTTCGAGTGCACCTCGGCGGGCACGCCGGTGATCTCGATGTTGGCCACGTCCGGCGCATGATTGCGCGCCATCCGCCGACCGAGGCAATCGGCCGATGACGTGTCGCCGCCGACGATGAGGTCGGCATTGCCGGCGGCATAGAGATTGAAGTACAGAACGCCGTCGGGCTGCGTCGGCCGGCTGTGCGGCGCCTCGGCGGCGGGGTCCGCGACGCTGGCGTTGCCACAGTTCTCCTCGAAGCCGTCCCCGTCCGGCGTGGTCTGGAAATTGCCGTGACCGTTCAGCGCCGTGAGAAAGGTGTTGTCGCCGGTCACGTTCGTGCTGAACTCATCCGGCTCCACGAACCCGCAACTGCCGCATTCCGCGAGCTGGCTGGCAAACGTCGCGGTCCGGCCGGCGCAGAGTTCGCGCGAGGAACGGTCCGGTTGATCCTCGTTGCCACAGGTGAACGTGCCGCCCGCGCCATGGTTCGGCGCCGCCAGGGCGAGGAACTCGGACACGGTCACCGCACCGTCACGCCGTGTGCCCATGAGATTCTTCAGGTAGTAGCGGGCGCTGATCGCGCCCTGGCTGTAGCCGACGACGGCGACCCGCTCCACACCCTGGTAGGCCGGCATGTCGAGGATGCCGGTGTGAACATTGCCGGTGGAATCCGTACCGCCCTCGATGGCCGCGAGGATGTCGGTCGCATCCTCGGCAATGCTTCGCGCCACGCTCTCGGGATGCCCCTCGCCGTGCACGGGCAGTTGGAGATAGAACGGATCGATCACGAGCGACGGATTGGCCTGCAGCGCCGCGGCGAACGAGGTGGTGCCGGTGCCGGCCGGCTGCTGCCACGCCTCGACCGCATCGCCGCTGTGCCCGTGCACGAACAACACGGGCATGCGCGCGGGGGTGACAGATTGCTGGGTGAGTGCGGAGATCGCGACCGGCCAGGTATCGGCGACGGCGTTGTTGGTCAGCCGGCGCAGGTCACTGCCGTCGAGCGCGATGGAGAACACCTCGTGCCGGATGTTCACCGGATTGGCCGTGACGTCGGCAGTCTGCACCGAGACGTAAAGACGCTGGTCGCCGGCCGCGAAGTCCAGTCCGGAGATGTTGCGATCGGCCGGCGCCGGCAGGCTGATCTCGCCGGCCAGGGACCAATCCGCGACGTTCAGCACCCGAATGCGATCCGTCAGGGTGACGTGATTGAACTCGCGATACGCGAGCCGCGCACCGTCGTGCGAGATGACCGGCAGCGTCTCGCTCACGTTCTGCGTCGTGGTGACGCGCGCGGGAGCGGCGCCGCCGTCGGTGGGCAGCGTGTACAGCACGCGGCGCTGGGTGCCCTTGGCGTAGCGCGAGAACACCAGCATGGCACCGGCCTGGTAATAGTCGTGTCCGCCGTCGTCGGACTCGTCGGTCCCCGGGCTGGTCAGCTGCTGCAGATCCGTGCCATCGCTGTTCATCGACCAGATCCGGGCGTTGCCGTGGAAGGCGGGATACTGAAACGCGATCCGATCGTTCGCGCCCCAACGTGGCATCACGCGCTGGCCCGTGCCGCTGGTCAGCGCCGTCACGCCGGTGCCGTCGATCGCCATCCGGTAGATGTTCTCGCCCGGACCGTTGCGCAGCGAGGAGAAGACGATCCGCGTGGCATCGGGCGAGACGTCGGGATAGTGATCGACGAAGGCGTTGTTCGACAGGTTCGTCTGTCCGAATCCGGCAGCGCCCATGCGGAATATCTGCGCCCGCCCGTCCCGATCGGAGACGAAAACCAGGCGCGCGCAGCCAGGCAGCACGAACAGGTACGCCAGCAACAACACCGCGGCCGACCGCCTCATGCGCACGCGCCTCGCCATCAACCGAGTATAGCCGGCTCGCCTCGCCTCAGGGCGTGGTAACGCCTTCAAGGCGCGGCGTCGGTCCGGAGCCCGTTCCCGACTACAGCGGCGGAACGACGCCGGCCGTCCGCAGTATGTCCGCGACCTTGTACTGGCCTCGCCCGCTCGCGGATCTCAGCGTCGGCCGCCAGCGCGGCCAGGCCGAGAGGTAGGAGCTTTGGTCCGCCAGCAGAAGGCCGATGAACACCTCGCCGACGATGCGGGCCCCGACCGGCCCCAGGCGCAGACCGTCCTCCATCACCTCGGCCTCCTTCAGGACGTAGTACCACAGCGGCGTGCTCTCATCCATGTCGTAGGGCGCGAGCTCGCTCAGCTGTGCCGGCGTCAGCGCTGGCACGCCCATCTTCGCCGCGATCGCCTGTCCGGAGGGCAGACCGAAGTTCACGTGCCGGATGAGGTTGCGCGAGGCGAGCGACTGCACCCCGTCGGCCGGCAGGCCGGGCGCCGGTCCGCGCGCGCCGGGCAGGTGCATGAGCGGGCTGGAGATGTGCGTGTCGATGCGCTTGTTGAAGCGGGCGTTGCCGTCGCCGAGATCGAAAAAGGTCTGCCAGTCGACGAACCGTCTCGGCGCGCGCTTGCCGCCGCGCAGATCCTCCGGGTCGCCCGCTGCCGGATCCTGGTTGTCGTCGAACACGAAGGCGAAGAACGGCTGCCCGCCGTCCGGACCGAAGTTCAGCCGGTAGCTGGGGCGCACCTGCGAGTGCCCGAAGCGGTAGGCCGCCACCGAAAATTCGACCGGGATGAGCGGCGCATCGCGCCGGTTGCGGAACCGTCGGGACACCCGGGCGTCGTTGACGCGGTAATACTTCAGGCCCTCCCGCATGATCTGGTCGATGCGGTCCTGGCCGATGGTCAGCGGCAGGAACTCCTGCACGATGCACCACTGGTAGTGCCAGCGGACCAGCCGGCGCGCCTCCTCGAAGATCTGCCGCGGGGACTTCCAGCGATTGCGCGGATCGGCGCGAAGCTGGTCCGTGATCGCGTTGTGAAAGCGCAGCATCGCCACGTGGAACTGCGAGAGGATGACGTTCTCGTCGTTGCGGCTGTCGCCCACGATCGCGTCGCCGTTGGTGTAGCGCGGCAGGTCGTAGCGCAGCGCGCCCTTGCGCGAGACGGCCTCCGCGCCGCGGATCGGCTGCACCAGCAGCTTGATGTCGCCGGTGCCGGTGTCGTAGAGCTCCGGGGACTTGTCCGGCCCGTCGCCGTAGACGGAGTCGAGATCGAAGGCGGCCGTGCGGAAATTCGTCGTCCGCGCCGGATCGGCGTTCGCCATCAGTTGCGACTTCAGATCGAGCGTGATGTCGTGATCGAGGAACTGACCGAGAAACGTCACGCCGGCGGTCATCCTGGGGTTGTCCGGATTGTTCGGGCTGAAGACGGGCTGATTGACGATCGACTGGACCGGGTCGGACAGGTTGTCGCCGGCATCCAGCAGGCTGCTCTTGGCGCCGAGGTCCTTGGCGGCGTTGCGCATGGCGTCGCTCTGGGGCGCGAACGCGGGCAGATCCGGAAACATGCGCATGAACACGTCATCCGCGCTGCGCGGTCGCTTGGGGAAGCGGGCATTTACGGTGTCGGCGTACGCGTACTGGCAGGACACGGTGAGCACCAGCAGCGGCACGAATCGCAGCATTCTCGTTTTCATGGTCGTGCTCCTCGTTGGGACGTAACCCCCTTAGCATTCGCTTATGTGCCAGGCAAAAATGACTATCAGCTCGCATCTCACCGCGACGGAATTCTGTCCATGCGCGGAGGAGGCGGAAGTTGGCACGGGAGATCACGCAGGCGGAGCACCCGCGTCGGGGACGGCAGGATCGAGGAGTGAACGGCGAGGCCGGGTCCGGAGCGGGCGAAGGTCGACCCGGCGCGGGGATGAATCAGGTTGCGCTCGCGGCCATCCGGCCGCGGCAAGGCTCGATACCGGCGGAAGTCAGGGGGTTCAGCCCGGGGTGTTGCGCTCCACCCATCGTTCGCCCTCGGGCAGCGTCTCCTTCTTCCAGAACGGGGCGCGGGACTTCAGATCCTCCATGATGTAGCGGCAGGCGTCGAAGGCCGCGGCGCGATGCGCCGACCACACGGCCACCGCCACGATCGGATCGCCGGGGGCGAGCGCGCCGACGCGATGGATGACGAGCACATCGTCGATCGGCCAGCGCGCCGCCGCCTCCGAGGCGATGCGCTGCAGGTGGCGCTCCGTCATGCCCTCGTAATGGGTGAGGGTCATGGCCTGCACCGTGTCGCCCTCGTTGATATCGCGCATGGTGCCGACGAAGACCGCGGTGGCGCCGTATTCCCCGGGGCGCGTGAAACGCTCCTGCTGGCGGGCCTGGATCTCCCGCCAAGGGTCGAACGGACGATCGGTGAGGAGGATCTTCATCCTCGCTCAGCCGCCGGTGACGGGCGGGAAGAAGGCCACCTCGTCGCCGGGTTTCAGGACGGTCGGCAACGCGCAGTACTCGAAGTTCACCGCCGACAGGGTGTTCATGGCCAGGGGCGCGCCGTGGGTGGCGCCGTCCCAGGCGTCCCTGACGGTCATGCCGTCGACGTACTGGAGCTCCACCTCGCTGCGGCCGAAGCGATCGGCCAGGCTGGCCAGCAACTTGACTTTGACGCTCATGTCGGACATCGAAATTTACAGGGACACCAATTATACGGACAATGCCGCCGAGCGGCCCGTGCCCCGCCAACCAGGAACCCAACCGCATGAAATCGGGAAAGAAACTCACCCACCTCGACGCCCGCGGCGAGGCCCACATGGTCGACGTCGCGGGCAAGGAGGTCACCCATCGGGTGGCGGTGGCCGAGGGTCGCATCACCATGCAGGCGCAGACGCTGCGGCTGCTGGCCGCCGGCGGCCACAAGAAGGGCGACGTGCTCGCCGTGGCGCGGGTGGCCGGCATCATGGCCGCCAAGAAGACCGCCGAGCTCATCCCGCTCTGCCACCCGATCGCCCTCACGCGCGTGGCGGTGGAGCTCGCGCCCGAGCCGCGGCGGAGATCCGTGCTCTGCACGGCGATCGCGGAGACCGACGGCAAGACCGGCGTGGAGATGGAGGCGCTGACCGCCGTGCAAGTCGCACTGCTGACCATCTACGACATGTGCAAGGCCGTCGATCGCGGCATGGTGATCGGGGACGTGCGCCTGCTCGCGAAGTCCGGCGGGCGCTCGGGCGAGTGGCGGCGGCCGGGCGCGCGAGGGAAACGGACCACCCCCTAATATGCGGAGCGGAATTGCCGATCATGTCCCATGCGCCGTTCCGGTCGCGGGGCCGGCGCGCCTTGATGTCGAGCGTAGCCGGGAACGTAGCCGACATCACGGTAGCTCGCGGCAGATGTCCCGCGAGGGGTCGCCGGCCCCGCGACCGGAATGGCGCGCGCCGACCTAAATTTCCGCTCTGCTATTAAGGTCGCGCCCGGCCGCGCCATGCGTTGCCGCCACAACCTGGCCGCCTCACAACAGTCGCGACAGCAGGGTGGCGGTGCCGAGGAAGCTGAAGAAGCCCATCACGTCGGTGATCGTGGTCAGGATGATCGAGGAGGCGGTCGCCGGGTCCTGGCCGAGGCGGGTAAGGATGAGCGGCACGCCGGCCCCGGCGATGCCGGCGATGATCATGGATACCACCATGGAGATCGCCACGATCAGCACCAGTCCGATCGATTGACTCCAGAGATAGACGCCGGCGGCGGTGGTGAGGGCCACCGCGATGCCGTTGCAGCCGCCGGTCCAGAGCTCCTTCACCATGATCCGCGGCCAGTGGCTCAGGTTCACCTCGTGCAGCGACAGGCCGCGCATGGTCACGGCCATCGCCTGTGCACCGGTGTTGCCGGACTGGCCGGCGACCACCGGCAACAGCACGGCCAGCGCGGTGAACTTGGCGATGACGGACTCGAAGACGCCGACCACCGCCGCGGCGAGAAAGGCGGTGACGAGATTGATCTGCAGCCAGGGCAGGCGCTTGCCCACCGCGGCCAGCGGCGAGGACAGCACCCGCTCGTCGGGACTGGCGCCGACCATGGACAGCATGTCGTCGGCGGCGTCCTCGCGCGCCGCGTCGATGATGGCATCCTGGCGGACGATGCCGATGAGCTTGCGGTCGATGTCCACGACCGCCACGGAGTCCACGCGCTGCTGCTCGATGAGCTGCAGGATCTCCTCGCTGTCGGCGACGGCCTCGACCACCGCCCTCACCGGGTGCGCGTACCGGGCGATCGGCTCATGTGGATCCGCGAGCGCGAGATCCTGCAGCTCCGCGCAGCAGTCCAGGTGGCCCTCCACGTCCACGAGGTACACGGTGCGCGTGCCTGCGCCGCCGAAGCGCCGCAGCCGATCCAGCGCCTCCCGCACCGTGCAGTCGCGGCTGATGCTGGTGAAGCGCGGGTTCATCAGGCGGCCGGCGCTGTCTTCGGGATAGCTCAGCAGGTGCCGCAGGTTGACCTGCGCCGTCGCCGGCAGCTCCGTGAGCCACTCCATCCGCGTCTGCGCATCGAGATGCGCGAACAGCGGCGCCGCGCGGGTCACGTCCATCGCCGAGAGTGTCGGGACGCGGTCCTCGGCCGACAACGCGCGCATCATCAGCACCGCCACCTCCGGCGACAGGCGCTCCCAGACCGGCCGCGCGATGGCCACCGGCAGCGCGGCCAGCGCCGCGGTGGCCGCCTCGATCGGCAGCCGCTCCAGGGCGTCGGCCGCCTCGCCCGGAAAATCATTACAGAGCTTCTCGCGCAGCGCCGCGGCGACATCCGGCATCGCGCTCATCGCCGATCTCCGCCGGCCTGCTCGATGGCCGCGGCGCCCACGCTCCACACCAGCTCGCCGAACGCCATGGCCGCGTCCGTCAGCGTCGCGCTGCCTGAGGGGGCGGCACCGCGGCGATCGAACGCGACGCGCAGCAGATCAGCCTGTGCGATCACGCCCAGCATGCTGCCGTCGGTGTCGATCACCGGCAGGCAGACCGCCGTCGTCCATGACGACTCGCGCAGGACCAGGCCCAGTTTCATGCGCGCGGCCACCGGCCGCGGACACGGTCGCGCCAGTCTTCCGATGGTCGTCGTCTCCTCCGCCAACCAGAGATCGGCCACGTCCACCACGCCGGTCGGATGACGCAGGCCGTCGACCACGAACAGGGCCGGCTCCAGCGCGTGTTTCGCCGCGCGCGCCAGATCCCTCGCCTCGGCGGCGCTCAGCGCCGCACCCAGCGTGAGCACGTCGGTGCGCATGATCGAGCCGGCCGTGCCCGGCGGCTGCCGCATGGCGTTGCGTATGGACGTCGAGTGCGCCAGCGGGATGGCCTGCAGGATCGAATCGACCTCCGCCTGCGGCATGCGCGCGGCGATCTGCGCCGCCAGTCCCGACTGGATCCGGCGGAAGACCTCGGTCCGCTGCCGCTCCGGCAGGCGCTGGAGGATCCGCGCCGCGGCCTGCGGCTGCATCTGCGCGAGCAGCTCGGCGGCCGCATCCCCAACCAGCCCCTCGAACATCGATGCCGACTCCTCGGCCGGATAGCGCTCCAGGATGCGCGCCGCCGCAAGCGGATGATGCACGAGCAGCTGTCGCGCCAGCGGATCAATCATGCTCGGCCTCGTTGCGATCGAGCAGGATGGAGGCCTGTCTGCCGAACACCTGGCCGGGAACCATCACTCGCCCCGCCTGGCTGTCGACGATTACGGCGGTGCTGCTGAACTCCACGATGACGCCCTCCACCTCGCCCACCCTCACCCGCTCGCCGGGCCGGTACATGCGCCTGAGCTCGCGTATCGAGAAGATGTTCTCCACAGTGCTGCCGGCGCCCATGCCGAACGCGAACGCCAGGCCGCCGAACGCGGCGGCGGCGACGATGGTGACCAGGCTGGCGAGCAGGCCGACGTCCAGGCCGAGCTGATCCGCGGCCACCAGCCCGGCGACGACGAGGATGAGTGGGTGGAAGATGCGCGCGAGCAGCAGCGACTGCTCGCGCCGCAGCCGCAGCGCGCTGCTCACCAGCATGTCGCGCATCACGGCCGACAGCGCGTAGGCCACCAGCATGATCAGCGCCGCCGCAAACAGTCGCGGCGTGTAGCCGATGCCCTGCGTGATCCAGTGCGCGACGCCCGGCAGACCGACGCTCTCGGCGGCCGCGACGATGAAGAACAGCAGCGTCAGCCAGTAGACGATGCCGCTCAAGACCCGCGATATCGACCATTTCGTCCGCAGCCACGGCATGCGATCGGCGATGCCTAGCGTCGTGGCCAGGTGATCGAGGCCGGTCCCGAGCCGCCTGATGACGAACCTGAGCAGGCGCGCCAGTACCCAGCCGACCGCGAGCAGCAGCAGCGCGGTGAAGAACCCCGGCAGGAAGGCCATGACGGTGTCGACGAACCGCTCGAGATCGCGGGCGATCGTGCTGGTCAGTTTCTCGTACACGCGCATCGCCAGACCTTACGGCAAAACCTTGGGCGTTGGAAGTTCCCGTCGGCTTGACAAGACGAGAGCCGGCACGAACGATGGCGGACGGACGCGGAAGCGGCCGGACCTCGCGCATGCGGATTCCGCCGCCCGCGCCGCCGTGCTCGCGGCGGCGGAACATCCCCGCGCCGATCCACCCGGGAGACGAACATGAAGGCCGGCATCGACAAGCGCTTCGAGGAATTGCTCATCGCCTACTCGCGCCAGGGCGAGTCCGGGCCGAGGGCGCGGATCGAAGCGGAGATCTGGCAGCGCTTCGGCGCCGAGCTGAGCGTGCTGGTGGTGGACATGTCCGGCTTCTCGATGCTGGCGCAGCGGCACGGCATCGTGCACTACCTGTCGATGATCCGGCGCATGCAGCTCACCGCGCTGCCGATCGTGGAGAGCCACCAGGGACGGGTCGTGAAGTTCGAGGCCGACAACTGCTATGCCGTGTTCCCGGACCCCGCGCAGGCGGCGCGCGCGGCGATCGCGCTGAATCTCGCCTTCACGGCATCCAACATCCTGACGGAGGACACGCTCGACATCCGCGTCGCCTGCGGCATCGACCACGGCCGCGTGCTGCTGCTCGGCGACGACGACCTGTACGGTCACGCTGTCAACCGCGCCTCGAAGCTGGGCGAAGACGTCGCCGAGCCCGGCGAGATCCTGATCACCGCCGAGGCCATGGAGCGCATCCCGCCCGCGGCCGGCATCAGTGGCCGCGCGATGGAACTGGCGATCTCCGGCATCGCGCTTGCCGCCTTCGCCATCCGATACTAATTGCCAGCCTTGTCCTTGCTGCAAGGACACGCGACCGGCCTAGATTGCCGGGAGGCAAGGAAATCCGGAGACCGTCATCGTTTCTCTTGGGGCGCCGACCATGTTGGAGCGGGGTGCCATGGCCTTGCCGGGCGCGCCTCGGCAGCGCGCGCAGCATGGACAGCGAGCACGACGCCGCGGTAGCAAGCGGTACATGGATGTACCGCGCAGCGGTAGCCCGGCAAGGCCATGGCACCCCGCCCGCACGCAGTCACAGCTCGGAGGAAGCCTTCAATCGTACTTCATGTACTTGAAGCGCGGATCGTCGGGCGTGCCAGGCAGGGCGCTGCCCTCCTCCTTGCCGGGCTGCCACGTGATGACCTCTTCGATCTTCTTCGCGAGCTGGAAGTCCTTGTCGGTGACGCCCTTGGCCTCGTGATTGACGAGCTTCACGATCACGAACGCGTAGGACACCGTGAGATCCGGGTGATGCCACGCGGCCTCGGCCAGATGGCCGACGGTGTTGACCACCATGAGCGTGCCCTTCCAGCCGCTGGTCTTGTACTTGCGGCGGATCCAGCCGTCCTCGTAGTACCACTTCGGCAGTTCGTCCTTCAGCCGCGCCTCGATCTCTTCCTGTGTATAGACTTCGTTGCTGGTCTTCTTGCGCCATTGTGCCATCTCACGCCCCTCCTGCCGCCTGCAGCGGCGGCGACTCGCCATCGATCGACACTGCATGCTCGCGCAGCGCGGCGCACACCGCGGCGACCCGCTGCCCGCTCAGCTGGCCCACACGCGCGCCGTCATGACAGAGCGCGCCGCGGAAACCGAGGTAATCCGGTCCGCCGCGGCTGACGGCGGCGATATCTTCCAGCCGCAGGCTGCCCGCCAGACCACACAGCAGGCGGCGAGGCGCATGCCGGCAGGCCTCGGGGAATGTTCTGATCTGATCCGCGCTCAGCAACTGCGTCAATGAACCGGAAGCCTTGCATGCGGTGTCGAGCATCGCGCCGTAGAGCCCTGCAGCCGCCACGTCCTCGACCTCCAGCCGCAGGCCGCGATCCACGAGCAGCACGGCGACGATGCGGATACCAGACGCCGCGAGCGGCGCCAGTGCCGACAGCAACTCGGCGCGCTCGGCCTCGTCGAACAGGCCGACCTTGACGATGTCGACGCCGGTCGCGGCCATCGCGCGCACGGCCTCGGCCGTGCGTCGCCGATCGCCATGCAGATCATCGCCGATGGTCGCGCTCACGCGCACGGCGCCGTCGACCATGTGCACCACGTCCCGCGCGACCGCATGACTGACGGCGCCAAGGGCGCCGTGCGCCGGCTCCTTGAGGTCGATGATGTCCACGCCGGCGGCGAGCGCGATCTCCGCCTCCGGCAGCGAACGCACGCTCGCCAGCAACCCGGGTGTCTTGCGCGTATTCACGGCAGGAATCATGCAATGCTCCCCTCGCCGGCATGGGTGGCGCGCCGATGCGCCTCGACACGCTCCATCAGCCAGCCCCAGCCCAGGCGCTCGCGCTCGCCGGCGGTCTTCTCCAGCGCGATTTTCAGATAGTCGATCTCCCGGTCGATCTTGTCCATCGGCAGCATGTGCAGGCGGCTGACCAGGATCGCCAGTTCCAGCACGGCGGCCTGCGCGCGATTGAAGCCCTTGAACGGCGCATGCGTCTGCGCGTGCACGCGACGACAGAAGAACCGCGGCCGGCGCTCGTCCTCCTCCACGCGCTCGACCCGGCACTCCACGTGCGCCAACGCCTGAGCGAGCCGCGCCCCGCGCACGTGCTCGACCGGCGCCAGCGGCCAGTCCTTGCGCCCGGTGAGGCAGCCGGCGATCACCGCGACGTCGTCGGTCATGTTGACCACCGCCTCGCCGGTGATGGCGAGATTCTGCAGGGTGACGGAGGGCCGGAACGGCGCCAGCACAATCATCCCGTCCTGCTCGCGGATGCCGAGCGGCGCGATGTTCGGATTGCCGTCGCGATCGTGCGTCACGACCACGGTCTCGAAGATCATTGGTTCGGTTCCTTGCGCCGGCGCGCCGGCAGGGTGGAGCCCTCGCCCTTGTAGGCGTGCATGTCGGCCTTCTCGCCCTGCCGCTCCGGCGGCACGGCCACGCCCCAGTTCAGCTCCTCGTCCTGCACGTAGCGCTTGCCCAGCTGCCAGGCGATCTGGGCGCGCGCCAGCTCCACGCCCATGTAGAAGGCATGCGGGGCATCGTTCTGCAGCAGGCTGAGCTCGGGAAAGATCTTGAAGGGATCTCCGCCCAGCACGCGCTCCTCGCGATTATAGACATGTATGCCGTCGGCGCTGACCTGCACCCGGTAGCTCGGATCGCGCACCAGTGCGGCCATCTCGCGGATCTCCTCCGTCGTGTACGGAAATGGCTTGCGCTCGTGCCCGATGATGAGGCCGTCGTCGTAGCCCTTGGGCAGGCTGTTGTCCTCCCGCGCGGCGTGCATGATGCGTCGCGCGCGGTCGATCTCGCGCACGCAGGCCGCCGCGTGGGGGCTCACCTGCGTGGTGAGCAGATGCGTGATGCGCAGCTCCGACATCACCCCGAGCAGCAGCATGTTCAGTCCCGTGGTGTCGGCCTCGGTGAGCTCGGTGAGGTTGCCGACGCCCATCATGATCTCGGCCCGCGGATAGCGCTGCCGCAGCGCGTGGTAGCGGACGATGGATTCGGTGAAGCCGAAGTGGATGGGATCGAGGATGCTGTCGGCGATGAAGCGCCGGCCCCGCGCCGCGAGACGATCCATCGCCCGGTGCAGCGATTCGACGTCGCCGGCGGATTCCGGGATGAGGACCGGCGTGGAGGCCACCTCCTCGGCGATCCCCAGCGTGCTCTCCTTCAGGCTCAACAGGTAGTGCGCGCCGGCCCTGCCGCCGCGGCGCAGCTCCTCCGGCTCGACGGAATCCACGCTCACGCTGTGGCCGGCGGCGATCAGCGCCTGCACCGCCTCCTCCAGGTGCGGGAACGGCGTGCTCGGCAGGCAGCCCAGATCGATCACGTCGGCGCCGTCACGGCGATGCGCGGCGGCACGCGCCAGGATCTCCTGCACGCCGATCCGCGGCGCGTCGGTGATCTCCGCGAAGATCTGCATGTCGTACCGGCTGAGGTCGCGCCTGCGCGCGCCGCGGCCGAAGTACGCCGGCAGGTCCTTCAGATCAATCGGCCCGCGCTCCACCGGCACGCCCAGGCGTTCACTGGCGGACTCGAAGTCGCCGGTGCACAGCCCAGGGACCAGGATGCGGCTGGCGCCGCGCGTATCGGTGAGCCGGCGCGCGATCATGTCGGTGGTAATCAATGCCGCCACCGAGACGCCGATGTTGGCGATCTCGTAGGTGAATTCGCGCGCGGCAATGGACTCCATCACCCGCCGCAGACTCTTCTCGGCGAGCTTGCCCGTCAGCAGGAGTATGTGATCGGCCATGGCAGTGCGCACACGTTACCACAGCCCGGCGCGAGGCGGCTGCATCGCCGGATCACCGCGTGAGCGGGCGTATTCCCGCGAGATTGCCGGCCGAGACCTCGCGCGCCGTGGCGATGAACGCCTGCAGGTAAGGCAGCCGCGCCTCCTCGCGGCGCACGCCCGCGTACAGCGTCGCCCACAGGCCGGCCCGACCCAGCCGGCACGCCTGCACGTGGCCGTGCTCGACGTACTTGGCCACCGCCCAGTTCGGCAAAACGGCGACACCGCGCCCGCTCGCCACCAGCTGCACGATGACCGAGGTCAGCTCGGCCGTGCGCCGCGACGCCGGCCTCACCTGCGCCGGATCGAGGAAGGCGCGGTAGACGTCGAGGCGGCGCTCCGACACCGGGTAGGTGATCAGGCACTGCTCGCGCAGGTCCGCCGGCAGGACGCGCCGGCGCGCGCCGAGCTCGTGCCCGTTGGCGGCGATCAGCACCGACTCGTAGCGGAACAGCGGCGCGAAGGCCACGCGGCCCTCCTGCTCGCGATCGGAGGTGATCACCGCATCGACCGCGCCGGCGAGCAGCGCCGGCACCGGATCGAAGCTGTGTCCGAGCGAGAGATCGAGCTCCACGTGCGGCCACCTCTCCCGGTAGGCATCGAGCGACGGCATGATCCAGTCGATGCAGCTGTGGCAGTCGATCGCCAGGTAAAGGCGCCCGGCCTGCCCGCGCGCCAGCCGGCGGCATTCCCGCTCGGCGCTCTCGATCTCCGGCAGGACGCGCTCGGCCAGCGCCAGCAGGTGGCGGCCGAGCGGCGTGAACGTCACCGGCCTGGACTTGCGCAGGAACAGCTCCCCGCCGCAGCGCTCCTCCAGCGCCTTGAGCTGATGCGAGAGCGCGGACTGAGTGAGGTGCAGGCGCTGCGCCGCGGCCGCCACGCCCTCGCACTCGCGCAGCATCACCAGGGTCCGCAGGTGTCTCAGGTCGAGGAACATGGCGGCGATTATAGCCGCCGCATGCATGAATATGATTCATGTTGAAGCGCAAAATTTATCGTTTGATTCATGCATGCGGCAGGCCGACACTCTTGCCCTTCATCCCCGGAAAGGAGCACGCACATGCTCATCGCACACACCCTGGGTTTCCCGCGCATCGGCGCCCGGCGCGAACTGAAGTGGGCGCTGGAGGAGTACTGGTCGGGCAAGATCGACGCCGGCGCGCTGCAGGCGGTGGCGCGCGAGCTGCGCCGCCGCCACTGGGATCTGCAGCGCCGCGCCGGCCTGGACCTGGTCACCGCCGGGGACTTCTCGCTGTACGACCACGTGCTGGACATGAGCGCCCTGCTCGGCGCCGTGCCCGCACGTTTCGGCGCCGGCGACCGCGAGGTCGACCTGGACACCCGCTTCCGCATGGCCCGGGGGCGGGCCCCGCGCGGCCACGACGTGCAACCCTGCCCCATGACCAAGTGGTTCGACACCAACTATCACTACATCGTGCCGGAGCTGCGCGCCGGGCAGCGGTTCCGGGTCGCGCGCGGCGCGATCTTCGAGGAGGTCGCCGACGCCGTGGGCCTGGGGCACCGCGTGAAGGCCGCGCTGGTCGGCCCGCTCACCTACCTGTGGCTGAGCCGGGTGCAGGACGGCGAGAAGCTCGAGCTGCTGCCGGCGCTGGTGAACGCCTATCGAGAGATCCTGCAGGGACTGGCCGCCGCGGGCGCCGCGTGGGTGCAACTCGACGAGCCGATCCTGGCGCTGGAGCTGCCGCCCGCGTGGCTGGACGCCTTCGAGAGCGCCTATCACCGGCTGCGGCCGTATCCGCTCAAGGTGCTGATCGCCACCTACTTCGGGGCCCTGGCCGAGAACACCAGCGCCGCGCTGTCGCTGCCGGTCGACGGCGTCCACGTGGACCTGGTGCGCGCGCCGTTGCAGCTCGACGTGGTGCTGGACCGCATCAGCGACACCAAGGTGCTCTCCCTCGGGCTCATCGACGGCCGCAACGTCTGGCGCGCCGACCTCGATGAGGCGCTGGGGCTCGCCCGCCGGGCCCGCGCGCGCCTGGGAGATCGAGTATGGATCGCGCCGAGCTGCTCGCTGCTGCACGTGCCCGTGGACGTTGCCGCGGAGCAGGCGCTGGATCCGGAGCTGCGCGCCTGGCTGGCGTTCGCCACGCAGAAGCTCTACGAGCTCGCGATCCTCAAGACCGCGCTCGCCGAGGGCGAGCCGCGCGTCGGCGGCCTGCTCGCGGAGGCCCGCGTCCTGCGCCGGCAGCGCCTGAGCTCGCCGCGCACCGTCGATGCCGGGGTACGGGCGCGCGAACGCGGGATCACGCCGGCGATGTGCAGGCGCGGACAGCCGCACCGGGTACGCAGGCAGATCCAGCAGGTGCGCCTGCAGCTGCCGCCTCTGCCGACGACCACGATAGGGTCCTTCCCGCAGACCGCGGGGCTGCGGCGGGCGCGCCGCGATCACGGCGAGGGCCGCATCGACACGGCGAGCTATCGCGAGCGGCTGCGCGCGGAGATCGCGCAGGTCATCCGCGCGCAGGAGGACTTCGGCCTGGACGTGCTGGTGCACGGCGAGCCGGAGCGCGGCGACATGGTGGAGTACTTCGGCGAGCACCTCGAGGGCGTGGCGCTGACGGCCAACGGCTGGGTGCAGAGCTACGGGTCACGCTGCGTGCGCCCGCCGATCATCTACGGCGACGTGCGGCGCCCCCGTTCCATCACCGTGGAGTGGACGCGCTACGCGCAGTCGCTGACGCTCAGGCCCGTGAAGGGGATGCTGACGGGGCCGGTGACGCTGCTGCAATGGTCCTACACCCGCGACGATGCGCCGGCGGAGGAGATCTGCATGCAGCTCGCGCTCGCCGTGCGCGACGAGGTCATGGATCTGGAGGCCGCCGGCGCGCCGATCATCCAGATCGACGAGCCGGCGCTGCGCGAGGGCCTGCCGCTGCGCGGGCGCGATCGGGCGCCTTATCTGCGCATGGCGGCGCGGGCCTTCGGCCTGTGCAGCGGCGGCGTCGGCGCGGGCACGCAGATCCACACCCACATGTGCTACAGCGAGTTCCAGGACATCCTCGCGACCATACGCGAGATGGACGCCGACGTGGTCACGATCGAGGCCTCGCGCACGGGCGACGCACTGCTGCAGGCGTTGCGCGCGGCCGGTTACCCGAACGACATCGGTCCGGGCGTCTACGACATCCACACGCCGCGACAGCCCTCGGAGGAGGAGATCATGCAACGCGCCCGCGAGCTGCTCGAGATCGTGCCCGTCGAGCAGTTGTGGCTGAATCCGGACTGCGGACTGAAGACCCGCAACTGGGAGGACATCGAGGCACCGCTGCGCCGCCTCGTGGCCTGCGCCCGCCGGCTGCGCGCGGCCGGCCGATCCGCGGGCCGGCGCCGCGCCGCCCGCTGATGCCCATGACGTGAGGAAGGCGGCCGCGGCTGCCCGTGCGGCGGCCCGGCCGCCGTGCCGGCCGATGCAGAATTTGAACCACTCCGCTGTTCGCCATCAACCAGGATTTCTGGGCGCGCTCATCCGTGCGCCATCGGGCGGCGGAGAACTTGGCGCCCAAGGGAGACCAGATCCTGTTGTTCTTAAAGGATTTATTACGGGCATCGGCCCGGCGGATTAGATGATGTCTAACGCTGGCACGCCGGGTGCTGAGTATCAATTGGCCGCGTCCCCTGTCCTCGAGCCCGGGCTCGCAGGCCGAGCGTGGAGGTCAATGCGAATTCGACCGCCGAAATTTCAACAACGACTTGGAGGAAACGCCATGAGCTGGGAAACCCCTGCCTTTGCCGATGTCCGCTTCGGCTTTGAAGTGACGATGTACATCAGCAACCGTTAATCTGACGGTGCGGTAAGGGGGAACCGCGAGGTTCCCCCTTGTGTTTCACCGGCACAGCCCTGTGCGGATGGCACCACTGTCCAGGCCATCAATACAGGGCTGAGTCGTATCTAGACGATGTGGACTCGATCCAGATCGACAACAAAGCAATCAAAGGGACACGATGAGGATACACGTACTGGGCTCCGCTGCAGGAGGCGGTTTTCCGCAGTGGAACTGCAATCATCCGAACAGCCGCCGCGCGCGCGAGAAGGCCGCCAATGCGCGCCCGCGCACGCAATCCTCGATTGCCGTCAGCAACGACGGCGAGCGCTGGTTCCTGTTCAATGCCTCGCCCGATCTGCGCCAGCAGATCAACGACAACCCGATCCTGCATCCGAAGCACGGCCTGCGGCACAGTCCGATCCAGGGCGCGGTGCTCACCAACGCCGACGTCGATCACGTCACCGGTCTGCTCACCCTGCGCGAGTCGCAGCCGCTGACCGTCTACGGCACGCGCCGCGTGCAGGGCGTGCTCGCGGACAACAAGATCTTCAACGTGCTGAACCCGCAGTTCGTGAAGCGCGAGGTGCTGACGCTCGATCAGCCGACCGAGCTCCGCCACGTCGACGGCAGCGCCTCCGGCATCGTCGTGGTGCCCTTCTCGGTGCCGGGGAAGGTCGCCTTGTGGCTGGAGGACGCGACCAAGGGCGCGAACTTCGGCTCCGTCGAGGAGGACACCGTAGCGCTGGAGGTTCGGGACGTCGAAGACAATACGCGCTTCTTCTACATCCCGGGCTGCGCCTCGATGCCGGCTGAGCTCCGGGAGCGACTGCGCAACGCGCCGCTGGTGCTTTTCGACGGCACGCTGTGGACCGATGACGAAATGATCAAGGACGGCGTGGGCGTGAAGACCGGCCAGCGCATGGGCCACATGAGCGTCAACGAGCCGGACCCGGCCATCGGCACGATCGCCGCGTTCCGCGATCTCGACGTGCAGCGCAAGATCTTCATCCACATCAACACCACGAATCCGATCCTGCTGGAGGATAGCCCCGAGCGCGCGGCCTGCAAGGCGGCGGGCTGGGAGGTTTCCTGCGACGGCATGGAGATAACGATATGAGAACCCACAGACTCTACGAGCTGCCCCTGGACTTTCCCAAGCCCGCGCCGCAGCCGGCCTGGTCGCGCGCGGAGTTCGAGGCCAGGCTGCGCGAGAAGGAGAAGTTCTACCACATCAACCACGAGTTCCACCTGCTGATGAACTCGGGCAAGCTCGACAAGCCGGCGATTCAGGGCTGGGTGGCGAATCGCTTCTACTACCAGGTGATCATTCCGGTCAAGGACGCCGCGATCATGGCCAACTGCCCGCACCGCGACGTGCGCCGGCACTGGATCCAGCGCATCATCGATCACGACGGCACGAAGGGCGACGAGGGCGGCATCGAGGCGTGGCTGCAACTCGCCGAGGCCGTGGGCCTCACGCGCGAGCAGATGTACTCCCAGGAGATGGTGCTGCCCGGCGTGCGCTTCGCCATCGACGCCTACATCAATTTCGCCCGCAGCGCCTCCTGGCAGGAAGCAGCGTGCTCCTCGCTCACCGAGATGTTCGCCCCGAAGATCCACCAGAAGCGCCTGGACAAGTGGCCGGAGTACTACCCGTGGATCGAGCCCAAGGGCTACGCCTACTTCCGCAAGCGCCTCTCGGAGGCGCGCCGCGACGTGGAGCACGGGCTGCAGATCACGCTGGATCACTTCAACACCCGCGAGCTGCAGGAGCGCGCGCTCAACATCCTGCAGTTGAAACTCGACATCCTGTGGACCATGCTCGATTGCATGTGGGTGGCCTACATCGACAAGAAGCCGCCCTACCACAACATCCCGGAGTGAACCGGGCGGAGGCGCACCGACATGGCTGAAGCGAAAGAGATCAAACCGACCGGCAAGGTGTACGGGGCCGACAGCGTGCCGCAGATCGTGCCCGGCAAGCGGCTGCAGTGGGAAGAGGCCCAGAACTGCTGGGTCATCCTCTACCCGGAGGGCATGATCAAGCTGAACAACAGTTCCGCGGAGATCATGAAGCGCATCGACGGCACGCGCAGCGTCGCCGCAATCATTTCCGACCTGAGACAGGCGTATCCCGGCGTCGAGCTCGACAACGACGTATACGCCTTTATGGAGGTTGCCCATGAGCAACAGTGGATACGTCCCAAACCTGCCCAATAAGCCGCTCTGGCTGCTCGCCGAGCTGACCTACGCCTGCCCGCTGCAGTGCCCGTACTGCTCGAATCCGCTGGAGTTCGCCAAGTACAAGAACGAGCTCTCCACGGACGACTGGAAGCGCGTGCTGCGCGAGGCGCGCAAGATGGGCGCGGCCCAGCTCGGTTTCTCCGGCGGCGAGCCGCTGGTCCGCCAGGATCTCGAGGAGCTGATCGCCGAGGCACGGCAGCTGGGGTTCTACACCAACCTCATCACCTCGGGCCTGGGCATGGACGAGAAGCGCATCAAGGCCTTCAAGGACGCCGGCCTGGATCACATCCAGGTGAGCTTCCAGGCCTCGAGCGAGGAACTCAACAATCTGATCGCCGGCACCGACGCCTTCCAGCACAAGCTGGAGATGGCCCGCCTCGTGAAAAAGTACGGCTACGAGATGGTGCTTTGCTTCGTGCTGCACCGGCAGAACATGGAGCAGATCGGCGGCGTCCTGGACCTGGCCGTCAATCTCGAGGCCGACTACGTCGAACTGGCGACCACCCAGTACTACGGCTGGGCCTATCACAACCGCGAGCAGTTGCTGCCGACCCGTGAACAGCTGCAGCGCGCCGAGCCGATCGCCCATGAATACCAGGAGCGGCTCAAGGGCAAGATGCGTATCTTCTACGTCGTGCCCGACTACTACGAGGTGAGGCCCAAGGCGTGCATGAACGGCTGGGGCGCGGTGTTTTTGACCATCGCCCCCGACGGCACCGCCCTGCCCTGCCATGCCGCACGCCAGCTGCCGGGCATGGAGCTGCCCAACGTGCGCCAGCACAGCATCGAGTGGATCTGGAACCAGTCACCGGACTTCAACCGCTTCCGCGGCTTCGAATGGATGAAGGAGCCGTGCCGCTCGTGTCCGGAGAAGGAGAAGGACTTCGGTGGTTGCCGCTGCCAGGCCTACATGCTGACCGGCGATGCCGCCAACGCCGATCCGGTGTGCGACAAGTCCCCGCATCACCATGTGATCACCGACTTCATCGATCACGTCGCCCGGATTGCGGCGGGCAAGGAATCAGCCGCGAAGCCGATCCTGTTCCGAAATCCGAAGAACTCCAAGGCGTTGATCGACGCCGAGGCGAAGAAACCGGAGACGCCGCTGCCAGCCTAGGCGGCGCGCGCCACTGACACGAAAACGCCCGCGGCGAGCGGGCGTTTGCCACCTTCCCGTGTGGCGGCGGAGACGGCCGGGCCGAACCGGGTTTCCGTCTCCGGTTCCGCCCCGTCTGCTTCAGCCAGCGGCTGGGCTGCTCAACCCCTGACCGCGTGACCCGGGTTCCTTGCATGCCCCCGCTGCTGGCGTGTACGCAAAGGGGACTTTAGCAATCCGCCTGCCACATTGCCGGCCTTGGAATCCCCTTTAAATGTCGCGGTATTATAGAAGCTTTTCAGCGGGTTACGCCGTTCAATTCAACGGCCTTCAACGACCGCTGCGGCGCGCGCACGAGCAGGGCGAAGGGGCTTGTCGTGTGGTCCCGACAGGCGCGACGCAACGGGGTGAGCCGCCCGATGAGGCGACGAGGTGGGATCGAGGCGGCCGGCGGCCCGCGTTCAGTCCACGCGGTACCAGGTCTGGGTGCGACCGAGCAGCGAGATGCCGAGATAGCCGCGCACCTTCAGCGTCTGGCCCTCCGGACCGACCGTCATCTTGACCCGGTAATAATGACCCGAATCCGGGTCCAGGATGTGGCCGCCGCTGAACTCCCCGCCGCTGCCCTTCAGCCCGTGCATGATGACCAGGCCCTCGATCGGCTGCCCCTTGAGCTCGCCCGGGCATCGCTCGCAGACCGACGCCGCGGCGTCCTCGGGCTGCTCCAGGATCCGTTCGATGAACCCGCCGTACTCACCGTCGCGCTCGAAGACCGTCATGATGGCCACGGGTCTGTTGGTCTGATCGCTCACCACCTTCCAGCGCCCGACGGGCGAAACGTCGGCCGGCGCGATCGGGGCGGCGGCAAGCGCCGCGGCGACAAGCAGCAGTCGGGAAACGCGGTCCTTCCTCATGGCAACGTTGGGACTCTCATTGACGATTTTTGTTCATGACAACGCCCGGGCGGTGAATCGGCCCTGAACGAAAGCCTGACATCGCCCGCGCCCGGCCGTCAACCACCGACCCGCAGGGCGTGGGCGAGGTCCGCGGCCTGGCGATTGGGCTTGACGTCGTGCACCCGGAATATGCGAGCGCCGGCGGCCACGCCGAGCGCGGTGGTCGCGCAGGTGGCGCCGATCAGCTCACGCGGGTCGGTCTCGTTGCAGATCGAGCCCATGAACCGCTTGCGGCTGGTCCCCAGCAGCACCGGATAGCCGCTGGCCGCGAAACGCGGCAGCGCCTGTATGAGCGCGAGATTGTGCTCCCGCGTCTTGCCGAAGCCGATGCCCGGGTCGATGACGATGTGATCGCGCGGCAGACCGAGCTTCTCCGCCTGCGCCGCGCGCCGCATCAGGAACTCGTGCACCTCGGCGACCACGTCCTTGTAGGTGGGATTGACCTGCATGGTCTCCGGCGTGCCCTGCATGTGCATGATGACGATCGGCGCCCGCCGCTCGGCCGCCAGCTCGATCATGCCCGGCTCGCCGCCGGCGTGGATGTCGTTGATGAGGTCGGCCCCGGCATTCAGTGCCTCGCGCGCGACCGCGGGCAGCGTCGTGTCGATGCTGATCGCGATCTTCGCCGGAACGTGGGCGCGCAGCGCGCGTATGACGCCGCAGGTGCGCCGGATCTGCTCCTCCGCGTCGACGCGCCTGGAACCGGGACGCGTGGACTCCCCGCCGATGTCGAGGATGTCCGCGCCCTCCTCGACCATCCGCAGCGCATGCGCCACCGCGGTCTCCGGACGCGTGAACATGCCGCCGTCGGAGAAGCTGTCGGGGGTGACGTTGAGGATCCCCATGATGAGCGGCGCGGGGCCGTGCAGTCTGGATATCAGGGTCATTTCAGGCCCTCGTGCAGTTGCTCGGTGGCCGACACCAGCGCATCGATCATCGCCGGCTCGTTGGCGAGGTGGCCGGCCTCGCGCAGGATGACGAGCCTGGAGTGCGGCAGCGCCCGATGGAGCGTCCACGACGCCTCGAGCGTACAGGTGAGATCGCGCCGGCCGTGAACGATCACGCTCGGGACCCGCGGCAACCGCGGCACGTCGCGCAGGACCTGGTTCTCCTCGATGAAGTAGCGATGCCGCGCATAATGGGTCTCCACGCTCACCTCGTTGCGCATGCGTTCCATCTGTTCCGGCGTCGGCTCGGCCGCCGGCGACTCGGGCAGCAGGTAGGTGACGACCTTGCCGGTCCACGCCGACCACGCACGCGCGCATGCCGTTCGCCTCGCCGGGTCCCCGACGCGCATCTCCTCGTAGGCGGCCGCGACGTAATCGCCGTCGGCGACGGACGGAAAGGCGGCGATGAACGCCTCCCAGGCGTCCGGGAAGATGCGGCTGACGCCGTCGCGAAAAAACCAGTCGACGTCCTGTCTGCGCGCGAGGAAGATGCCGCGCAGGATCATCGCCAGCACCCGCCCCGGGTGCCGCTGCGCATACAGCAGCGCCAGCGTCGCCCCCCAGGATCCGCCGAACAGCACCCAGCGCTCTATCACCAGGCGCTCGCGGATGGCCTCCATGTCGGCGATCAGGGCCGCGGTGGTGTTCTCCGCCGTCGCGCCGGCCGGGGTGGAGCGGCCGCAGCCGCGCTGATCGAAGAGGATGACGCGGTAGCGCGCGGGATCGAAGAACTGCCGGTGATAGGGCTTGCAGCCGGAGCCCGGTCCGCCGTGCAGGAACACGACCGGGATGCCGTCGCGGCGGCCGCAGTCCTCGACATAGACGCGGTGCACGCCGCCGGTCTCCAGGTAAAAGGTGGATACCGGCTCCAGCGGAGGAAATAGCACGCGCATCGATGTCCCGGCCTCGCTGATTCGCAAGTCCGCGATTATACCGGCATTCCACCGGGCAGCGCCGGCCCGGGATCCGCTGTCCCCCGGCCCGTTACGTATTAACATGCGCGCATGCCCGCAGCGCCCGTCCCCGGCATCGTTGCTCACCGCGGCCACAGCCTCGAGTGCCCCGAGAATACCCTGGCGGCCGTCCGCGCGGCGATCGATGCCGGCGTTCGTCACGTCGAGATCGACGTGCAGCTGAGCGCCGACCGGGTGCCGGTGCTGTTTCACGATCGGCGACTCGAGCGGCTCTGCGGCGTCGGCGGCTGCGTCCACGAGCTCACTGCGCGCGAACTGCAGTCCCTGCGCGTCGCCGATCGCGCGCGCCTCGGCGACGTCAGCCCGGCGGAACCGATCGCCACCCTGGCCGGATTCGTGGACGTGCTCGCCCGGCACCCCGACGTGACCGCGTTCATCGAGATCAAGCGGGGCGCCATCGACGCCTACGACCTCGACGCCGTGTACACCGCGGTCTGGGAGACGATCCGGGCGCAACGCCGGCAGTGCGTGCTCATCTCCTTCTCGCTGGAGTTCCTCGCGCACGCGCGCGCGCGCCAGCCGGACCAGCCGATCGCGCTGGTGGTCGACCGCTGGCAGGAACTGGAGCATCCGGCCGCGCTGGCGCTGCGGGCCGAGTACGTGTTCTGCGATCTCGAGGGTCTGCCGCCGAGCGGCGCCCTGGTCGCGCCCCACGAGGCGACGCTGGTGGTCTACGAGGTCGCCGATCCCGCCCTCGCCCGCGCCCTCGCCGCGCGCGGCGTGCACTACGTGGAGACCTTCGCTTGCGCGGCGATGAAGCGGGCGTTGCAGCCCACAGCGGGCGTCTGAGCAGCGCCCGATCGCGCCGCACGCCGCGCCGCCGTCGGAATCCCGATCGTGCGCGCGTCAGGCCGCGCGTGCGCGGCGGGCCAGGGCCACGAGCTCGCGTCGGACCTCGTCCCCCGTGGCGACCGGTTGCTCGAAGGCAAAGCGCACGATGCGGGCGCCGATGCGCAGGTGGAAACCCTCGGCGTCGGCGCCGGCGAACGCCGGCCGCTCGTCCTCGCCGACGGCCACGCCCGCGTAGCGGCAGTACACGCGCATGGTCTCGGCGTGGTCGGCGTTCATGTGCGCCGCCATACCGCGCTCGTCCTCGATCGAGAACGGATTGGCGAGCAGCACCCGCGCGGGATCGATCCAGTGGATGCGCCCGAAGCCGCCGATGTAGCGGAACTTCACCGGCTGCAGGGCGAAGAACTCGAAATCGTGGATCTTGTGGAAGTCGGTGGATTGCGGGAAGAACCGGTAGTAACGATCCGCGCCCGAGTCGATCTCCGCCTCCGCCACCCGGCGCGCGTCGGCCACGCAGGTGAGCCGGCCATTCACCTGCACGTCGTCGCCGCGGCGATCCAGCACGATGAGCGATGCACGCGGATCGGCGGTGAGGTTCTTGTGGTGCTGGGCGATGCGGCTGATGAGGATGATCGGCCGCCCCCGGCGATCCAGGCAGTAGGGCACCACCGATCCGAACGGATATCCCGCCACGTCCACCGACAGGGTGGACAGCACGCCGTAGCTCTCGCTGTTGAGCAGCGCGCGCGCCTCGGCCGGGACTGCAGCGCGATCGTTCACGGATTCACTCCAATTGGGAACCCCGGCGATTTTAGGAGCGGCGCCGAAGGCGGACAAGAACCGCGGCGTCCGGCGCTCGAGATCTCAGGTCGGCGGCGGCAGCGGCTCCGCCTCGTGCGGCTGCTGCAGGCGGCGCAGGCGCGCGAGCCACCATTCCGCCTGCGCGCGCGTGCCGTCGTCACCGGCGGCGATGCGCAAGGACTGCTCCGCGATCGCGGGCTGCCGCGACTGCATCGCGGCGATGCCGAGCAGCAGATAGGCGCCGGTCGCGTCCTTGATCGAGCGCGACTGCACGGCGTTCTGCAGCGCGGCGGTGGCATCGGCCCAGCGCTGCAGCTCGAAATAGGTCCGGCCGAGCTGAAACTGCAGCTCGCCGTCCTCGCCGCCGCCCAGCATCGTCTCCAGGACGGTCGCCGCCCGTTCGCGCTCCTGCGCGAGCAGCAGGCTGTCGACCAACAGCTGCTGGTTGGCGCGATCCCGGGGGAGGCTGCCCTCGGCCATCACCCCCTCGAGCAGCTCCGCCGCCTTCAGCGGCACCTTCGCGGCGGCGTAGAGCCGGGCGAGGTTCACGATCTGATCCGCATCCAGCATGCCGCGCGCCTGCATCACCTCCATGGCGGCGATCGCGCGATCGACCTGCTTGGCGCGCTGATAGGCGGCGGCCAGTTGCAGCCACGCCTCCCTGTCCTCGGGTTGGGCGCGCACGCGCTCCTCCAGTTCCTTCGCCACCTGCCCGAATTGCCCGGCTTCCGCGTGGCAGGCCAACAGGGCCTGCTCCCATTTCTCGTTGTCCTCGCCCTTGCCCTCGGCGAGCACCTTCAGGTGCGGCACCGCCGCCTTGCAGTTGCCGCTGCGCTGGTAGGCGACCGCCGCCAGCGCGTGCGCGTCGCGCGTGGCCTTGCCGCCCTTCATCCATTCCTCCAGATAGGCGAGACCCTCCTTGTCCTCACCGCGGTTGATGAGGATCTGCGCCAGGTTGTAGCGCAGGTTGCGCGCATCGGCGGCCGGCAGCTTGCCGCTGCCCAGGGCCTGGCGGAAGGACGCCGCGGCGGCGCCGAGGTCGCTGGCGGCCGCCTGCGCGTAACCGAGCATCTGCGTGGCCAGGGCGCGCTCGTAGGCATTGTCCCCGAGCTTGGCCAGCAGCGCCTTGAGCGCATCGACGGCGGCGGCCGGCTTGCCGGCATCGATCGACTTGCGCGCGGCCGCTAGCGCCTCGTACGTCGGCTTCGACACCGTCTCGGCGGCATGCGCCGTCCACGCCGCCGACACGAGCGCGAGGCACAGCAGGACGAGGCGCGCGGCACCCATGCTAGCCCTTCCTCAATTTGAAGTTGATGTCGAGGCGCGCGCGCCGCGTGATCGGTTTGCCGTCCACGATCTTCGGCTTGAACTTCCAGCGCAGCACGCCATCGCGCGCGGCGTCGTCGAAGACACCCGGCGGATCCGCCTTGACCACCTTCGGATCGCGCACGTTGCCCTCGGGAGTGACGATGAATTCGACGGTCACGACACCTTGTATCCCGGCGCGCAACGCGCGCGGCGGGTACTTCGGATCGGGTTTGGAGATCGCCACCAGGTCCCGGTCGAAGACCGGTTCGCCCGTGTCGCTGGCGGGCCCAGGCTTGCCGCCCGTGGCCGGTGCAGGCACTGGTTTCGCCGGTGGGGCCGGCGTCTGCTGAACCACCAGCGGCGCGTCCGCCGCCTTCGGTGGCGCCTCCTTCGGCGGCGTCACCGCCGGCAGCTCGGGCGCCTTGGTGAGATTCAGCGGCGGGGCCAGCTCGGGAGTGATCATGCGCAACTGGGGCTCGGGCGGCGGCTCCACCTCCGTGGGCTGCGCCTCCGGCGGCGGCGGCTCGGTGATCTCCACCAGTTCCGGAAGTTCCTGCCGACGCTGACGCTGCAACGGCTCGATGTTCCTGACCAGTCGAACGAAGTCGACGACGGTGACGTCTTCCGTCGCCGTCTGCAGGCGTTCACGTTCGCCGGTAACGAGGCGTATCACGAACATCAGCAAGAGGATGTTGACGCCGATCGCCAGCACCAGGCTCGCGGGGAAGCGCAGCAGGTTCAGCGCCTGCGCCATCTACCGGGCGCCTCCCGCCTCGCGGCTGGCGGCGATCGAGACGTTGGCGATGCCGGCCAGGCGCACCTGGTCCATCACCTGCACGGTGACGCCCGTCGCGGTGTCCTTGTCGGCGACGATGATGACGGCCCCCTCCGGATTCGCCGCGTGCAGACGCTCCACGGTCGGCCGCACCATGCGCATGTCGAGCTGGCGCTTCTCGAGCCAGATCTCCCCGTCCTTGCTGATGGCGATGATGATGTTGCCCTTCTCCTGCTTGGTCACGGTCTGGGCCGTGGGGCGGTTGACCTCGATGCCGGCCTCCTTGAGGAACGAGGCGGTGGACACGAAGAAGATCAGCAGGAACACCATGACGTCGACCAGCGGCACGACGTTGATGCGCGCCATCGATTCACTGCCGGATGAATGCCTGCGGCGCATGTTCAGCGTCCTCCTCTTGCCGGGCCGGGGGTCATCGCACCGGCTGCGGGATGCTCGAGCTTGAGCTCATCGAGCAGCCGTTCGCGCTCCTGGTCCGCGCGCCGGTGCAAGTGAACGCTGAAGTACAGGCCGGATAGCGCCGTCAGCAGGCCGGTGAGCGTCGTGAACAACGCCTCGGCGATGCCGGCCGTGAGCCCGCGCGCGTTGTCGGTGCCGAACACGCGCAACACCTCGAAGGAGTGGATCATGCCGTTGACCGTGCCGAGCAGGCCGAGGAACGGCAGCACCGTCACCAGCGCCTTGATGAGCGGCAGGTTCCGCCGCGTGGCCTCGTTTATCTCGCTCACCAGCTGCTCGCGGATGCGCTTGGCGTACCACGAGGAACGCTCGCCGCGACCGGACCACTCCCGGCGCGCCTCCTCCTCCTTGGACGGAAGCACTCGCCAGAGAAACCAGTAGCGTTCGACGATCAGCGTCCACATCAGCACCGAGGCGCAGCAGATGGCGATGATCACCGGCCCGCCGCGGTTCAGAAACGTCAGGAAGTGTTCGTAGTAGTCGTAGACCAGGCTCACGTTCGTGCCTCGGGCCGCAGGGTGCGGGTCAATTCTTGGCCAGGTGCGGGGCAGGCGCCGCCGGCCGCACCGCCGCGCGCTGGTGCAGGTGCGCCTCGGCGAGCTTGGCCACCATGCCGGCGGCCTGCTCGTCGAGCACCTGCACGATGCCGTCGCTCTTGCTCTTCAGGAAACTGTGCATCACCAGGCAGGGTATGGCCACGCACAGGCCGATGATCGTCGCCACCAGCGCCTCGGAGATGCCGCCCGCGACCACCTTGGCATCCCCGGCGCCGAACATGCTCAGCGCCTGGAAGGTGGCCACCATGCCGCTCACCGTGCCGAGCAGACCGAGCAGCGGGGCGGCCTCGGCGATCACCAGCAGCGCCCCCAGGCCGCGCTGTATCGGCGGCAGCTCGCGAATGATCGCGTCGTCGAGCTTGCGCTCGAGCGTCTCCGGATCGACGTTGCGGTTCTCCGTGTAGGCCTTCAGCACGCGCCCGAGCGGATTGCCGGTATCGGCCTCCTTGCTGTGCTGCTGGCGCGCCACCGCGCGCGCGATGGACGACAACGAGAAGTAGCGCCAGATGGCGATTACGATCGCCAGACCACCCAGGGCCAGCGTAATGAAACCGATCAGCCTGGCCTGCTTGATGCGTTCCCACAGCGTCGGCTCCTGCGAGAGTATCGCGAGCATCGAGCCGCGCGTGGGATCGAAGGCCACCGTGGTCATGCCCTCCTTGGACCGCTCGTGCGCCTTGGCCATGCGGCGATACACGCCGGGCGGCTGGCGCGCCGACTGCACAAGCTGGTGAACCTCGGGCGCATAGCGCATAAAGTCGCCATTGGAGGTGGCGCTGAACACGCCCAGGCGGGTGACGGTCCGCGGCTCGTCCTTGCCCTGCGCGGAGATGACGTTGGTCTGGAACTGCACGATTTTGCCCGACTCGATGATCTCCTCCAGCACCACCTGCCAGAGCCGCTCGAGGTCGTCCATCGTGGGCTGCTCGTCGGATTCGACCAGCGACTCGACGAACGACAGCCGCTCCGGTTTCTGCGCCGAGACCAGCGAGGCATCAAGCATGCCCTTCAGATCAGTGGCCGCCTGCCGCACGACCGCGTCGAAGTCGCGCAGTTCGCCGTCGCCCGCGTCGTTCTCGCGCAACCGCTCGGCGATGGTCGTTTCGTTGCTGGAGAAGGTGGCCTTGAGCTGATCCGCGCGGGCCTGCTCGGCCGCCAGCGCCGCCCTGGCCTGCGCCAGCAGCGCGGCCTGCTGATCACGCGCCTCGGCGAACTTCTTCTCGCGCTCGGCATTGCGCTGCCGCGCGGCCTCCTGCTCCTTGACGATATTGGCGAGCAGATCTTCCGGCGACTGCGGCACCGCCACGGCGCCGCCCGACGTCGCGGCCATTAGCAGCGCCGCGCACGCGGCGCCCAATCCGCCGGCCGTGACACGGCGCGAGGGGCGCCCCCCCGGGGCGAAACACTGCCAGACGGCGCTGAAAGGCGTCTTCATTTCGCCACCTCCGGCGCCGGCAGGGGCACCTTGAGCAGATCCGGCGCCGCCTCCTTGCGCGCGATCTGCAGGCCGTGCTCGATCTCGCGGTTGAATTCCGATGGGAGGCTCTTGTAGGACTTGCTCACGGCGTCCCAGTAGCCCGACTCGCCGCCATCCAGCGTGGCGTACAGCAGGGCCATGCGCCCGACGCGCAGGAAGTTCACGGTGCGGCCCTTGGCATCCGACCCGTCACCGGCCGGCAACTCGCCCGTGTAGGCCTCGATCGTGCGGCCGTACTCGGCCTCGACCTGGTAGGCCTCCATGATGCGGCGGTACTTCTCGGCGAGACTGACGTCGGGGAGGTCGACGAGCTGCTTGAGGTCCTTGACCCGATTGGCGCGCTCCTCGGCGAGAAACGGCGAATCCAGTTGGACGAACTGCTCGAGCGTCTCGACCATCTTGCGGAGCAGCGGCAACAGCCGCTCCGGCGTCACGGCATTGGGGCGGGTCTGCTGCGCGAGCTCCGCGAGCTCGTTGCGCTGCGTGCCGAGCATGCGCTCGACCTGGTCGTTATAGGCCTTCAGATCCTCGGTCTGCGCCACGACCTTGCGGTACTCTTCGATCATGGACTGCGTATCCGTGGCCAGGGCATCGACGCGCTGCTGCGACTCCGCGGCCTCGGCATTCGCGGCGGCGGCGGCATCGATGGCCTGCTTGACGGGCTCCTGGGCCGAGACCGCCATGCCCGTCCCGAGCAGACACCCGCACAGCAGGGAAATTTTCACGGTTCGGGGGGGAAGAAACGCCCGGATACAAGCGCGCGAAATACCATTTAGAATGAACCACATAACCCGCTTTCCTGGGAAATAGAACGGTGCATGGTATGCATACCGCGCCAGCCTTTCAAGCACCGGGATCCAGCCGCCCAACATGAGCCTCCGCGTCAGACTCAATCTGTTGATCACCGTGATGTTCCTGCTGGTGCTCTTCGCCGGGGCGATGCTTGTCATCCATCACGCGCGCCGGGCGGTGGAGGAGGAAACACGCTCGACCGCCAACCTGACGCTCAACCTGCTGGAGGTCGCCATCGCGAGCAAGACGCCCGCCGCCAATACGCTCGACGCCATCTTCGGCCACCTCGCCCGTTTTGAGGAGACCCGCCACCTGCACATCGACCTGCTGCGTCCGGACGGCACCCGCGAGCTCGGCTACCCGCCCATGTCCGTTGCGCGGCAGGCCAAGGCGCCGGACTGGTTCGTGCGGCTGGTCAGACCGCCTTCGCTGCAGCTCCGGCGCAATCTCGCCCCGGCGGATTCCTATGGACTGCAGGTGGTGATCGAGGCGGATCCGGCCGACGAGATCGGCGAGGCATGGAAGGAGGCGCGCACGCTGCTGGGTCTGCTGGTGGCCTTCTGCCTGCTCGCCAACGTTCTCGTCTATTTCACGCTGGGCCGATCGATGAAACCGGTCGATTCCATCCTGAACGCGCTCGACAATATCGAGCGTGGCGACTACAAGTCGCGCCTGCCCTCGATCGGACTGCCCGAGCTCGACGTCATCGTCGAGAAATTCAACCAGATGGCCGAGGTGCTGGAGCGCAGCCGCGCGCAGAACCGTCTGCTCGCGCAGAAATCCCTGGCGATACAGGAACAGGAACGCCGATACCTTGCTCACGAACTGCACGACGAGCTCGGCCAGTCGGTGAGCGCCATCAAGGCGCTGGCCGTCTCCATCGGCCAGCGCACGGTCGATCAGCCCGAGATCGCGCAAAGCACGCAGACGATCGTGGAGACATCGCAACGGATCTACGACGTTGTACGCGGCATGATGCGGCGGCTGCGTCCCGTCATTCTCGACGAGCTCGGCCTGATCCCGGCACTGCAGAACGTGGTCGACGAGTGGAATGACCGCCACGAGGAGACCTTCTGCCGGCTCATCGTCGATGGCAACCTCGACCTGGTCACGGACGAGGCCAAGATCAACGTCTTCCGCATCGTGCAGGAGGCGCTGACGAACATCGCCAAGCACGCGCGGGCGACGGAAGTCGAGGTGTCACTGCGGCGCACCGTCCGCGACATGGACGGCATGCGAGAGGTCCTCGAGCTCGCCATCTCCGACAACGGCATCGGTTTCGATGCGCAACGCACCACGGGCGGACTCGGTCTGCTCGGCATGCGCGAGCGGACCGAGGCGCTCAACGGCCGTTTCGAACTGCACACAACACCGGGCACGGGAGTGCGGATCCGCATCACCTTGCCGATGGGAGGAGACAACGCTGATGTCTGACAGATTGGACGAACGCGGACGCAGGATCCGCATATTGCTGGTGGACGATCATGCCGTGGTGCGCGCCGGCTACAGCACCCTGCTGCAGAACGCGAGCAATATCGAGGTGATCGCCGAGGCCGACAACGGGCAGGCGGCCTTGCGGGAATTCATAGACAAGAGGCCCGACATCGTCATCATGGACCTGTCCCTTCCCGGCATCGGCGGACTCGAAGCGATAAGGCGGATCATCGCTCGCGATCCGGATGCGAAGATCCTCGTTTTCAGCATGCACGAGGACACGGTGTTCGTCGAACAGGCGCTGCAGGCAGGCGCGCGCGGCTACATCACCAAGAGCAGCGCCCCCGAGGTGCTGGTCGAGGCGGTGCGCAAGATCGCCAGCGGCGACATCTTCCTGGATGCGGAGATCGCGCAGCGACTGGCGTTCCAGAAAACGCGGGGTCGCAACACGCCCTTCGAGAATCTGTCCACCCGCGAGTTCGAGATCTTCTGCCTGCTCGCCGAGGGCCTGAACGTCAACGACATCTCGAAGCGGTTGTCGCTGAGCTACAAGACCGTCGCCAACTACAGCACGCAGATCAAGAACAAACTGGACGTGAGCACGGTGGCCGAGCTCGCACACATCGCCATACGCCACGGCGTCATCAAGGTGTAATTCGCCGGGAGCCGCGCCCGGGTGCAGCGGCCGCCACCCGCAAAAGAAGAAGGGTCCGCGAGGGACCCTTGAACGAGGGAGGCATGTCAGGCCCGGCGGGTTGGCGGCCGTCGCGGCCACCGACCCGCGCAGGGAAGTGCGTCAGAATCGCGCCTTGACCCCGAACCAGCCGGCCAGCGGCGCACCCGGCGCGAGGAAGCGCTCCTCGGCGATCGGGTCGGCGAAGGCGTTGAAATTGCGGGTGCCCGCGGTTTCGTAATCGGCATCGGTCACGTTGTCGATGCGTCCCCACAGCTCGAAGTGCTTGCTCGGTGCGTAGCGTGCCTGCAGGTTGAGGATGGCGTAGCCGTCGACCTCGGGCAGGTTGTTGCCGTCGTCGCCGCGCAGGTAGGTGCTCGAGGCGGCGATCACGTTGCCGCCGAGCCAGAAATTGTTGAACACCTCGTACTCGGCGCCGACCTTGACGTTGTGCTGCGGGATGCCGGGGATGGTATCGCCCTCCTCCACCGGTACGCCGGCGGCATCGACGAAGCTCGCCAGCGTCTCCTCGGACTCATAGGTGGCATCGACGAAGGCGTAGCTCACGAAGTAGTTCAGCTTCTTCACGCTGCCGATCGCGCCGACCTCCACACCCTGGCGCCGGGTCTCGCCGACGTTCTGGAAGAAGCCGGCACCGCCGGTCTCGACCACGGTGAACAGGATGTCGTCGCTGAGGTCGGTGCGGAAGAAGCCGGCGTTCCAGCGCAGCGCGTCACCGACGGGCAGGTGGCCGCGGGCCCCGAACTCGTAGGTCTTCGCGACCACCGGATCGAGCGGCGGATCGGCGACGAAGGCGTTCGGCAGGTTGCAGGGATCGTCCGGATCCGCGCAGGTCAGTTCCCGCCGCGGTCGGGGCGCGGAAACCTTCGCTGTAGGAGCCGAACACGGTCATCTTCGGCATCAGCTGGAAGGTCAGACCCGCCGCCGGATTGAAGCGATCGAAGCTGTGGTCGCCGTTGAGATCGGCGTTCTCCGGATCGCCGGTATTGTCACTGATCTCGACGTCGACGTTCTGATAGCGGCCGGACAGCGTCAGCGCCAGCCGATCGGTGATGTCGAAGGTGTCGGTGATGTAAAAGCCGATGTTCTCCTGCGAGGTGTCGACGTCGACCTCGGTCTCGAAGGCACCCTCCCCGACGATAGTTCGCGAGTTGCCGACATCCACGATGTCGCCGCCGCGCTCGCTCTGCGTGAAGCGGCTGTCGGTCTGGTCATAGGCAAACCCCACGGTCACCGCATTGCCGCGGCCGAACAGCTGACCCTGGTGGGAAAGCTGCAGCGTGCCGCCCCAGGTCTCCGACTCCGTGCTGGTGGTGCGGTCCTCGCCGTCGGTGCCGCGCTCGAGAGCGAGACCGTCCGGGATGGCATTGCCATCCTCGTCGACCAGGCCCGCCGTCAGCCCGGAACACAGGCTCACGGGAATTTCGTCGCCGCCGGCGGTGAAGGGGGTGACGTCGTCGCCGCCCACCTCGACCTCGCACTCCACCTCGGCATCGCCGTTCAGGGTGTCCCGCTGGTAGTCGCGATAGTAGGCATTGCCGGCAAGCAGCAGATTCTCCATCAGCTCGTGGCTGGCGCTGAGGTTGACGAGATGCTGCTCGTTGAGCGTGTTATCGGGAAAGGTGTGCACCGCGCTGCGATCCCGCGCCAGCAGGCTCTCGGGCGCGAAGCCGTTGCCGGTCAGATCGTTGTTCGCGTAGATGTAGCTCAGGTCGACGTCCGTGCGGTCGTTCTCCCAGCCGGCCTTGCCGAAGAACTGGCGCAGCTCGGAGGCGGAGGCATCGCGCCAGCCGTTCTCCTCCAGCCCGTTGAAGGTCATGTAGTAGTCGAACGGTCCCTTGTAGCCGCCGTGCTCGGCCTCCAGGCCGAAGCGCCCGAATGAGCCGCCCTGGACCTCGACCTCAGTGCCCTGGTAGGCGAATCCGCTCTTGGTGCGCACCGCCAGCGCGCCACCCAGCGTGTTCAGGCCGAACAGCGGATTGGAACCGGGTATGACGTCGATGCTGGAGATCGCCGACTGCGGGATCAGGTCCCAGCTCAGCGTATCGCCGAAGCCGTCGTTGAAGCGCATGCCGTCGACATAGACCGAGAGCCCGATCGGGCTGCCGGTCAGCGGCGAGGCCAGAAAGCCGCGATAGGTCACGTCGTTCTGCCAGGGGTTGTTCTGGGCGGCGTTGATATTGACGCTGCCGAGATTGCGATACAGCGCCTCGGAGAGATCGACCGGGTTCTGGTCCTCGATATCCTCGGCGGTCATGCTCTGCACGTTGCCGGCGAACTTCTCGATCGGCATGCCGACGGACGGCAGCGGCGTGAAGCCGATGACGTCAACGCTCGGCAGTTCGAGGCTGGAGACTTCCTTGGTGGTGGCGCTGGCCGTTTCCTGGGCGTGGGCGCTGCCGGTGATGCAGGTCGCGACGCCAACGGCAGTGATGAGATGAATTCTTTTGGTTGATACGGCCATGTCTCCCCTCCAAGGGTTGAGAAGTCGTCGATGTCAGGCAGGGGCGGATGTTACCGAAGCGGAATAGGCGGTGGACCCACTTTTGGTCATACAGGAATTTTTCCTATGCCATTTCAGGAGAAATGGAAGGTGCGCAGCGCCACTCCGTCCGCCGGTCACCAGATTGTCGAACACGCCACGTCCACACTCGCGAACCACCCCGGACTCCACCGATGGGATACCACCCGCTGAGCCGTCGGGCACGATGCCCCCCTGGCCCGCTGGCGCACGACGATTCGCCGGGAATGGACGGAGCAGAAGCTGCGCTGCGCGGGAATAAAGGCCCGGCGGCCGTTGCCGGCAACCGGGCTCACGCTTGCTTTGACTACAACTCAGAGCAGTACGGCAATCTCGCTACGGCAGCGCGTAGACCATCAGCACGCCACCGTTCTTCGAGACGCTCTTCAGACCGCGATAGCCGCCGGCCGCACCGAGCGCCCACTCGTCAGGAGCGCTTTGCTCCTTGCGGAATGCCACCACCGCACCGGCCCAGCCACCGATACCGGAGAGCACGCCGAGGTACTGCTTGCCGCCGTGCAGCCAGGTATGGGTATTGCCGATGATGCCGGAGGGCGCCTTGTGCTTCCAAAGCAGCTTGCCGCTCTTCTGGTCAACCGCCTTCTCCCAGCCCTCCAGCGTGCCGTAGAACGCGATGCCTCCGGCGGTCGTCAGAACGCCCGACCACACGGACCACCGCTCCGGGATCGTCCAGACAATCTTGCCTGCGTCGGCGTCCCACGCGATGAAGTTGCCCATGTTGTCCATCGTGTCGTTGTTGGCGCACTCGTTGGCGGTGACGGGCGTGCCGTTGGCCGGACCCGGCTTGGCGCACACCTTGCCGGCCGGGAACATCGTCAGGTTCGCAAACACGTACGGCTTGCCGGCCTCGTACAGCGGGCTGGAGACAGGCTCATACGTCATGCAAACGTGATTGGTCGGCACATAGAACAGACCCGTCAGCGGGCTGTAGGCCGCCGGCTGCTGGTCCTTGGTACCCAACGCCGCCGGGCAGATGTCCTTGGCGACGACGTCCTCACCCTGGGAGTGGGTCGACTTCGACTCGACGACCAGCGGACGGCCGGTCTTCATGTCGACGTGCGTGGCCAGTTCACCGCCGGGTCATACTTCTCCGCCACCAGCAGCTCGCCGGTCACACGGTCCATCGTGTAGCCGAAGCCGTTGCGGTCGAAGTGCACCAGGGCCTTGCGGTCCTTGCCCTTGACCTTCATGTCAACGAGGATCATCTCGTTGACGCCGTCGTAGTCCCACTCATCGTGCGGGGTCATCTGGTAGGCCCAGCGGGCCATGCCGGTGTCGACGTCACGCGCGAAGATGGTCATCGACCACTTGTTGTCGCCCGGCCGAACCACCGGGTTCCAGGTCGAGGGGTTGCCCGAGCCGTAGTACATCAGGTTCTCTTCCTTGTCGTACGGCCACCAGCCCCAGGTCGAGCCGCCGCCGATCTTCCACTGGTCACCCTTCCAGGTCTTCAGCGAGGAGTCGGCACCGACCGGCTTCAGCATCGAGGTGGTCTTGTCGTCGAACAGGATGTCGCTGTCCGGACCCATCGAGTAGGCGCGCCAGGCCAGCGAGCCGTCCTTGATGTTGTAGGCGTTGATCCAGCAACGGACGCCGAACTCCGCGCCCGACATGCCGGTGATCACCTTGTCCTTCATCACGTGCGGGGCGTTGGTGTTGGTCTGACCCAGCTTCGGATCGCCGTTCTTGATTTCCCACACCTTCTCGCCCGTGCCCGCCTTCAACGCCACCAGCGTGGTGTCGTTCTGCTGCAGGAAGATCATCCCGTCGCCGTAGCCGAGGCCACGGTTGACGTTGTCGCAGCACAGCACGCCCTGCACGCTCTCCTCCTGAACCGGGTTGTATTCCCACACGATCTCGAGGGTGTCGAGGTCAATGGCGAACACGTCGTTCGGGAACGCGGAGTGGATGTACAGGGTGTTGTTGCCGCGGCCGGTGGCCTCAGGCGGCAGCACCAGCGGGCCGCCCTCGTGACCCTGCAGACGGCCCGTCGAGAAGGTCCATGCGACCTGCACCTTGTCGACATTGGTGGTGTTGATCTGGTCCAGCCCGGAGTAACGCCAGTTCCAGTAGTTCAGCCCCGGAAATGCCCAGTAGCTAGGGTCCTTCATGAGCTTCTCGACGCTGTCGTTCGCGAATACCACGCTGGGTACCGCCAACGAGAGGGCCGCGAACACCCACTTCTTGTTTAATTTTCGCATGACCTCCTCCTCTGATTATTGATGCACTCGGTTAACAGTTAACCTGGATTGACCTCGCTACTCGATTGCAGACCCGACGTGCCCGGAGATCAGGCGCTACACGTAGGGAAGACCTCACACCCCGGGATGAATGCGCCGCAATCATCATTCGACCGCGGCGCCGCGTGTCGGCAGATTCTCGCGCACAAGCCGCACCGTAATTGATTGCGGAGAGGAGGGACTGAAATGCGCAGCGGCATCGGAACCCGGGTCGATGACCTCACGCGCACTTACCACTCCTGCTCTGCGTCACCGCCCCTGACCCGGCGCAATTGCGATCATCTGCCTGCCATCATTGCCGCGAGTCCATATGAAAGTTCAGGTGGGAAGCCTATTCAATATGCACGGTGCGAAGCGGGACGTTTTCCCGTACGTGTTGAGCGTTATTCTCCCCTTCGAATGCCGGTTCATCCCGGCCAGGTTCGATTCCGGTCCGCGTTGCGATATCGAGAAGCTCACCGATACCCGCGTGCGACGCCGGGCGGGGTATGCCGGGCGACAACCCCTTTCCCATGCAGGTCGGGAATTCTTCCTGCCCGTAACTTCAAATTTTTCCTTTACGATATGGCCGCCAAGACAATACAGCGCCATCGGCCCGCAATCGGTACGTCGCGACCGCAGGAATCGGATTACAAAAACAAGGGGAGACATCAATGTCCAGCAGCATCCAAAGCCGCCGTCCTCGATACGCCGCGGTCGCCGCCGCCATGGCGCTCGCCACGGCCCTCTCGGCCGGCGCTCGCGCACAAGAGACGGAGGAACTCGAGCAGATCGACGTCATCGGCGTGACCCCGACGCATGGCGTGGGCCTGCCGAAGGAGAAGATCCCGGTCAACGTGCAGTCGGCCACGGCCGAGGACCTCGATCGGCAGCACAGCCTCGACCTCAGCGATTACATGAACCGCAACCTCGGCAGCGTCAACCTGAATGCGGCGCAGACCAACGTCCTGCAGTCCGACGTGCAGTACCGCGGCTTCACGGCCTCGCCGCTGCTCGGCCTGCCGCAGGGACTGGCGGTCTACGTCAACGGCGTGCGCGTCAACGAGGTCTTCGGCGACACGGTCAACTGGGACCTGCTGCCGGAGTCCATGATCAACAGCATCAATCTCGTCGGCGGCGCCAATCCGGTCTTCGGCCTGAACACGCTGGGCGGCGCGCTGTCGATCCAGACCAAGAACGGTTTCACCAACCCGGGCCTCACCGGCGAGGCCTACGGCGGGTCGTTCGGACGCATCGTCGCCAACATCGAGTCCGGCGGCAACAACGGCACGCTGGGCTACTTTCTCAACCTGCACAATTTCGTCGAGGACGGCTGGCGCGACGATCAGCCCTCCAACGCATTCAACATCTACGGAACCGTGGGCTGGCGCACGGCGGCGAGCACGCTCGACCTGCAGTACTTCCACGCCAACACAGACCTCACCGGCAACGGGCCGCTGCCCGTCGAGCAGCTCGAGATCGACCGCGAGTCCTTCTTCACCGCGCCGGACATCACCAAGAACCACCTGCGCATGCTGAACCTGGAAGGCACCCACTGGTTCACCGACACGGTGCAATTCTCGGGCAACGCCTACTACCGCTACAACAGGGCCGACTCCTTCAACGGCGACGGCACGCCGTACGAGGAGTGCGAATTCATCGAGGGCGAGTTCCTGGTCGCCGAGGAGGACGCGTTCGCCTGCGACGGCACCGAGTCCATCGCCGCCCTGACGCCCGATCAACTCGAGGAGCTGGTGCGCGACGAGGCCGGCGACCTCATCGACGGGGATTTCGACGCCATCAACAACCAGAGCGAGCGCGACCAGCGCAGCTACGGCGGCAGCGCGCAGACAACCTTCCTCAACGACGTCTTCGGCCGTGAGAACCAGCTCATCGCCGGCGCTGCCTATACCCAGGGACTGGTGGAGTACCGCTCGCTGGTGGAAGCCGCCCAGCTCGACGCCAACCGGGTCACGACCCGGACCGGCATCATCGTCGATGGCGAGGACACGCTGCTCAACGCCAATACCCGCACCTGGTCGCTGTACCTGACCGACACCTTCTCCATCACCCCGGACATCGCGCTGACCCTGGCGGGCCGCTACAACAACACCCGCATCCAGACTACCAACGTCGGCGACCCGCTGGATGAGGACGGCGACGGCGTGGACGATCTGAGCGGCGATCACGTCTTCACGCGCTTCAACCCGGCGGTGGGCATCACCTGGCAGGCGATGCAGACCGTCAACGTCTACGGCAGCTACAGCGAGTCGGCGCGCGCGCCGACCCCGGTGGAGCTCTCCTGCGCCGACCCCGACGCGCCCTGCCTGCTGCCCAACGCCTTCCTCGCGGATCCGCCGCTCGAGCAGGTGGTCGCCAAGAGCTTCGAGGGCGGGGCGCGCGGTCAGGTCTTCGGCAACATCAACTGGAACCTGGGCGGCTTCTACACCACCAACGTCAACGACATCATCTTCCTCGCCACCGGCGGCGTGACCGGCAACCAGGGCTACTTCGACAACGTCGGCGACACCCGCCGCACCGGCATGGAGCTGGGATTGAGCGGTCTGTGGAACAGGCTGTCGTGGTTCGCCAACTACAGCTTCGTGCACGCGACCTTCGAGGACGAGTTCGTCTCTACCACGCCGAACCATCCGCTGGCGGGTCCGGACGGGACGCTGCCGGTGGAGGAAGGCGACCGCATCCCCGGCATACCGCAGCACAGCCTGAAGCTCGGCGCGGATTACCAGTTCACGCAGGCGTTCTCCTTCGGCGGCGACCTGGTGTTCAACTCCGGGCAGTACCTGCGCGGCGACGAGGCCAACCTGCTCGACACCACCGACGCCTACGCGATCGTGAACATCCGCGGCGAGTACCGCTTCGGCAAGCACGTCTCGGCCTTCGCGGTCATCGAGAATCTCTTCGACACCGACTACGAGACCTTCGGCCTGCTGGGCGAGGCCAACGAGGTGTTCCCCAACTTCACCGACAACCGATTCTTCGGCCCGGGGGCGCCGATCGGCGGCTGGTTCGGCATCAAGATCTCGATGTAACAGCCTGAACGCCAGTCCGTTCTCTGGAAGAATTGAAGTTGTTTCTCAAATGAAGAGGGCGCCGATGGCGCCCTCTTTTGTTCCTGACGGTTCACCGCCCGCCCACGCCCCCACTGCAAACGGGAGCGCGCGGGGGGCTCAGTCGTCGACGACCACGCCCCAGGGAGCCTTGCCGACCGCGATCGTGGCCACGACCTCGTTCTTGGCCGTGTCGATCACGGAGACCTGGTCGCTGCCGCCGTCGGTGGTGTACAGACGGCTGCCGTCCTTGCTGAGCGCCAGGCCCCAGACACGGTTGCCGACCGGGATGCTGCTCCTCAGCTCCATGCTCTCCGCATCGAACAGGAAGATCTTGTTCGCGCGCCCGCCGGCCACGTACAGAGTCTTCTCGTCGTTGCTCAGCAGCACGTCCTTCGGCTTGGCCTCGTCCTCGCCGATCGAGGTGACCTTGTCGACCTCATGGGTGGTCATATTCACGCGCTTGACCTCGCCGCCGATCTCCGCCGACGCGTAGGCCCACTTGCCGTCCCTGGAGAAGGTCGCCGCGCGCGGCCGCGAGCCGACCAGGATATTGGCGACCAGCTGGTGGTCGGGCACGGAGATCACGTGCAGCATGTTGGTCGACTCGCTGGTAACGATGACCTTGCTGCCGTCCGGCGACACGGCGACGCCCTCCGGCTCCAGGCCGACGTCCACGAGCGCGATCTGCTCGCCGGTCTTCGGGTTATAGACCGCCGCCTTGGCATCGGCCTCCATCGAGATGTAGATGTTGCCGTCCGGATGCACGCCGAAGGCCTCCGGATCCGGCCCGGAGTCGAACTTGCGCACCAGCTTCATCTCCTTCGGATCGACGACCGCGATCTTTCCCTCCTCGCCGAGCGCCACGTAGATCTCGCTGCCGTCGGGCGACTTGCCGATGCCGCGCGGCTGGGCGCCGACGTCGATGGTGGCGATCACCGTGTTGTTCGCGGGGTCGATGACGGACACGGAATTCCCCCGCTCGTTGGTCACGAAGACGCGGCCGGTGGGTCCGCCTGCCGCCGCGGGCGCAGCCTGCTGGGTCTCGGCCGCCGGCGCCTCTGCCGCCGCAGCAGATTCAGGTGCAGCGGGCGAGGCTGCCTCTGCCGCCGATGCCGGGGCCTCCGTCGCCGCGGGCGCAGCCTGCTGGGTCTCGGCCGGCTCGGTGACCGCCGTTTCCGGTTGCTTCTTCTCGGAGCACGCCGAGAGCGCGGCGAGCATCAGCACTGCCAGGGTGAGTCTCTTCATCACTGTTGTACTCCTCGTTGACGGGATTTTTGTTCGAAATTGGCGCCACGCCTAATGGCATTCGACGTTGCCGAGGCTGTCCAGGTCCTCGATGCTCTGGGCGACGCCGACGACCGGCGCCTCGCCGACCAGCTTCTCGCCCTCGACGATCAGGATCGGCTGCCGAAGCTGACCATTCTTGCGGTAGCTCATGTCGGCGCCCTTCTGCCCGTCGAACTGCAGGTCGTTGCGCAGGAAGTCCAGGAGCCTGGCAGGATCGCCGCTCTGGGCGCGGACCACCGTGTCGGAGAGCATCTTCACTGCCGCCCACCCGGCCCAGGCCTCGTCATCCATCGGCTTGCCGAAGGACTGGGTGAAGCGGTCGTTAAGCTGCGCCCCGGAGTATTTCTTCGCGCTGCTGTGCCAGGCGAGCGCGCGCGCGTCGGATTCCGGGTTCTTGGTCTTCCACTGCGAGAGCGCGTCGCGCTTCATCGCCTGGCTCGGAAGCACGTGCAGGACGCTGCCGCCGCACTGCTGGCGGATCTCGTCATCGTCGAGGCTGACGTTGAACACGGGCACCCCGGGCAGCGCCTCAGCCACCTGGCGCAGCGTCGCGGCATCGCCGGCCACGACCACGGCGGCGGGATTCGACTCCTTGAGGATCTCCCCGGCCCCCGGGAGCTGGGTGAGCTTGAAGGTCCTGCCCAGGAACTTGCCCTGCATGTTCGCCTCGATCAGCCCCTGGGAGGCGCCCTCCCAGGCGGAGCGGCCCTGGTCGCCGACGAACAGGATCTCGACCTCCTCGGCATCCGCGGCGTGGACGGCCGGGAGCCAGGCCGTCCACGCGGTCAGCCACACCGACAACAGCGTACCTACCATTGGATTCTTTTTCCTCACCGCGCCCTCCTCTCTCGCCGACACCGTCATGGTCACCACCGCCCGCAAAGGCAGGGACTTTAATGGATCGCCACGCGTATATATAAGGTGGCCGGGCCAGTTCGGGAGATTTTCCCGGCGGTTCGCAAGGCGCCCGGCATGCCCTTTAGAGGCCATACGGCCCGGACCGTTCAGGTCGATCGCCCTGGTCCGGACCCGTTGCTGCCGGTCCCAAGCGCGCTCGCACCGGTCTCTACGCCCCGGTCGGACCCCGGCTGCGCGCTGCCGAGGCTGTCGGAGACTCGTTTCAGCGACGCCCAGGCAGGCCTGCAGCCCCTGCCGCCCCGCTTCGGCGTGCGCCAGGCTTGGGCCAAATATGTGGCATCGCCGCAACCTTTAGGCCCGCTCCAGCCTGGAGTATGTTGCGCTAAAGCTTGCTTTCATCCGGCCGATGCACTAAATTCGCGAATGTCCTCACAAGGGACGCGCATATGAACCTCTAGCGGCTCGGGGGAAGCCCGCAGGGCAGGTTAGGGGGAAGCGCTTAAAGCTTAAGCTTTAACGTTACTGGGTTAACTTCCGTTAGGAGGAACAACAATGAAATTTCGTATGAGCAGAATTGCAGCCGCTATCGCCGCTGCAACGATGGCGTCCTCGGCCGGGGCCGTCGTCGTTGTGGGTGGTGACAACGGTTGGGAAATCAGCTTCGACGGCAACGTCAACGCTTTCTACACCCATTTCAACGACGACAACGCGGACACGACCACCACGGTGACCACCACCGCAACAGGCGCCACCGTCGCGTCCACCGTGACGTCGGTCAGCGGCGAGGATGCATCCCGCGTCCACTCCGGCTTCCTCCCCGCGTTCTTCAGCTTCAACGTCAAGAGCCCGACCGTCAACGGGCTCACCGGCCGTGCGCGCTTCAGCTTCGCTCCGACCATCCAGACTGCCAAGGGCGGCAACTCGGTGGGTACGAGCGGCGGCCTCGTTGGCGCCAACATCGATACTCGTGAAGTCCTCGCCTCGGTAGACGGCAGCTTCGGTACCGTCAGCTTCGGCCGCACACTGTCGATTTTCGGCCGCCAGGCAATCCTGCACGACATGACGCTGTTCGGTGTCGGCAATGTTGGCGGTGGCGCCGATTTCGGTTCGGTGACCGCCGGCGGTATCGCCCACGGCTACCTGTATCCGGACTTTCAGGCCCGCTTCGCCTACGCGACGCCGAGCATCAATGGCTTCAAGGCGGAAGTTGGCGTCTATGACCCGAGCGAGCCCGGCGTACTGGGCGGTCCGTCGGCGTTCGAGACGGAGATCCCCCGTTTCGAGGGCGAACTGTCGTATGCGACCACCTTCACAAACGGCAGCCTGTTGGTCTGGGGCGATGGCATGTGGCAGGAAGTCGGCCAAGGTAACACTGGCCTGGATGATTTCGATGTCTGGGGTTTCGGCGGTGGCGCCGAAATCGGCTACATGGGCTTTGCCCTGACCGGCTACTATCAGGTGCTGGAAGGTACCCCGCTTTCGCTCAACAAGGTCGGCACGGTCGGCACCTTCGCGGCGCCGGGCAATGTCACCTGCGGCACGTTGGCAGGCTCGACGACGGTCAGCTGCGAAGAGGCGGAGCAGGATGAGTGGTATGTCCAGGGCACCTACAACTTCGGACAGGGCACCAAGGTCGGCTTCCGTTACGGCCAGGCGAACCAGGACGGCGAGAGCCGGGTCGTGAACGCCCTCGGCGCGGATACCAACCATCCGTTCGCGGAAGTGGAGCTGGAGATGTGGTCCATCGGTGTGTACCACGACGTTAACAGCTGGCTGAAGCTCATCGCCGAGTACAACAACGAGAGCGCGGACAGCGAGAGCGTCACGATCGACGGCACGACTGGTCTGACGACCACGTCGTCCACCGAAGACGGCTGGGATGCCTTCAGCGTCGGCGCGTTCATTACTTGGTAATGACGTGACGGCCTCGAGGCCGAGCAGTCCGCTGTCGCTGTAAGAGGGAAAGGCGCGTCTTCGGACGCGCCTTTCTTTTTGCACCATTCCACCCCGTTACAGTCTCCGGGCACCACGCCCGCCGAACCAAAGCCTGTACGTGCTGCCTAATTGTGTATAATCCGGGCCCTAGGCTTCAGTTTGCAGGAACTCCAGCAGTATGAACCTCCGTGTCTCCAGTTCCCCCTTGATCTTCATCCTGGCTTCCTTTATTTCCGGGCTGGCGGCGCCCGCGGCCCGAGCGCTCGATCTGCTGCCCGACTTGGGCTTTCTCGGTAAGAAGGAAACGGACGGCACCTATCTGATGGAGGGTGGGCAGCAGTACGTGAAGCTTGTCAGGCGGGACAAGGACGAGGCCGCGGCCGGCCCCAACGACCACCCGGCGGAGTACTCGGCACAGCAGCTCGAAACCGTCCTGGGCGCCATCACCATGCAGCACGTCGGCGGCATCATAACGGAGAAGCAGGAGGCCCTGCCGCTGTTCACGCCCAGGGAAGCGGGAACCTTGGCATTGCACCTGTCGCGCGGACTGGAGCGTGCGCAGCCCGAGGAGGACATCGTCTTCGTCGTGGCCGGCGTCCACGCGGGGCTGATTTCCAAGGAGCGCAAGGGTACCTCGGGCCGTGCCTTCGTGAAGGGCGATAGGCTGAACCTGATCCTGGGCGAGGTGCACAAGGACATGGTCGACAAGGAGCAGGAGAAGAGAAACAACGCCGCAGGGTGTGGCGACTGCCCGGTCGACGAGCGCCTCTACGTCTTCCGCATCCCCTCGCGGAACAGCAAGGGCAAGGTCCCCGAGCCGATCACGGTAATGAAGGGCCTGGATTTCGCCAGACCGGGCGGCAAGACCCGTGACGACTGGCTCATCCTGGACGTACCCGTCGTCTACGCCGCCATCGAGAAGCAGCGCAACCGGCTATCGCCGGCGGCGGAGAAGGCGCAGCGCGAGGCGAAGCTCGAGGCCGCGCGCGCCGCCGCCGAGCGCCGGCAGATGCGCGAGGAAATGGCGCGCATGCGCAAGGAGATGGACGCCGGCCGCGCGGCGGGCGGCGGGGAATCCGTGGAGGACCGCTTGGCGACTCTCGACACCCTGAAGAAGAAGGGATTGATCACGCCCGAGGAGTACGAATCCCGGCGCAGGGACATCCTCAAGGACATCTGACCGGCATTGCTGCGCGTTCGGCGCGGCGCTCATCGCATTCCCCGAGCCGTGAGTACCCCCATTGAGAAAGCCCTTCACTACCACAAGGCCGGCAAGCCACGCGAGGCGCTCAAACAGTATCTCCGCCACCTGCGCGAGCACGGTGGCGACCATGCCGTGCGGCATCGCGTAGCCGCGCTCCAATTCCAGCTTGGGGACACGGGAGAAGCCGTGCGCCAGCTTCGGCGCGCGCTCGATGCGACGCCCAATCACCCCGACCTGCTCAGCGATCTAGGCGCCATGTATTTGTCTCTCGGGCGCACGGAGGAGGCGGTGTCGGTGCTGAGGCGCGCCATCGATGTTGCGCCAGCCAATGCGCTTGCCCGCAACAACCTCGGCCAGGCGCTTTTCGGGCTGGGTCACCACGAAGAGGCAATCCGCGTGTTGCGCGAGGCGGTCGCTCGCGAGCCTTCCTTCGCGGGGGCGCATTACAACCTGGGCGTCGCGCTGGATGCAGCCGCCCTGACCGGCGAGGCCGTCGCCGCATTCGAAGAGGCGGTCAGGCTGCAGCCCGACCTGGCGGAGGCCGAGCGCAATCTGGGCCGTTTGTATCGCGCGCAGCGGCGGTTCGAACCGGCAATTCGCTGTCTGGAACGCGCGATCGCCTTGGTCCCCAGCGACACGGAGGCTCGGCTGAGCCTCGGATACTGCCTGAAGGATGCATGGCGCCTGCCCGAGTCCATCGCCTGCGCTCGGCGGCTGCTGCAGATTCAGCCGGATCACGTCGAGGGGCTGGTGCTCCTTGGCGCCGCATTGCTCGAGTTCGGACAGACCGCGGAAGCCGCCGAGTCCTTCGCTCAGGCACTTCGGCTCGTGCCCGGACACGCCGAGGCCTGGCTGGGATATGCCTCGACCAGGCGCTTCGATGAGGACGACGAGGAAAGCATTGCACGCCTGAGCGTACTCACCGCTCGACCTTCAGACGACCCCCGAGCCTCTGCAGCCCTGCATTTCGCCAAAGCGAAGATCCATGACAGCCGCGGGGAGTACGACGAAGCCTTCGGTCATTACCGCGAAGCCAACAGGCTGCTGCGCCCGACGCGCTACGGCACGTACGTCGGCTTCGACAAGACCGTCGACCGCGTGATCAACGTCTTCTCCACCGCCTTCGTGGCGCGCAAACGCGCCGAGATCGGAGGTTGCGACTCGGATAGGCCGGTTTTCATCGTCGGTATGCCGCGCTCGGGCTCCACGCTCATGGAGCAAATCATCTGCAGCCATCCGGATGCATACGGGGCTGGCGAGCTGTCCTATTTCCCAAGCCTCGGCCGCGTGCTGGGCCGGTTGCTTGGGCGCACAGAGCACTTTCCCGAGTGTGTCGAAGGCTTGGGGGTGTCGAACCTGCGCCTCATCACCGAGCCATACTTGAAGCTCCTGGAGTGGCATTCATCCAGTTCGCGTCGTGTCACCGACAAGCTGCCGGACAACTTTCTGTGGCTCGGATTGATCGCTCTCCTGTTTCCGCACGCGACGCTCATCCACACGCGCCGCGATCCGATGGATACCTGCGTTTCCATCTACTTCCAGCGCTTCACCTACGGGCACGACTACGCCCAGGACCTCGCCGAGATCGGGGCCGTCTACAGGCAGTACGAACGACTCATGCGGCATTGGGAGATCGTGTTCCCCGGCCGGATTCACACGGTAGTGTACGAGGAACTTATTGCCAAACAGGAGGAAGTCAGCCGCGCGCTCATCGCCGCCTGCGGGCTGGAGTGGAACCCTGCGTGCCTGGCGTTCCACCGCGCCGAGCGGGCAGTGCGTACGGCCAGTGCCTCCCAAGTCAGGCAGTCGCTTTACGGCACCTCGCGCGAGCGCTGGCGGCGTTACGAAAATCACCTGCAGCCACTGAAGGACGCGCTCGGAATCACCTGATAGGTTTCCGTCAACCACATGCCTTCCGCACGCGGGAGGAAATACGGACTCGAGCCGGGAGACTAATCGCCGGTGCGTACGAACCGCCCCCAACGGAGCAGCACAGTCGGCAGGATCAATAGGTTCAGAATCGTCGAGGAGGCCAGGCCGCCGATGATGATCGCGGCCATGGGGCCCATGATCTCGCGGCCCGGGTTGTCGCTGTCGAAGGCGATCGGCAGCATGGCCAGCGCGGTCACCAGCGCCGTCATCAGAATTGAGGGCAGCCGCTCCTGGGCGCCGCGGATCGCGGTCTGCAGGCCCCAGATCTCCCCTTCCACCTCCACCAGATGTCGATAGTGCGACACCAGCATGATGGAGTTGCGCACGGTGATGCCGAAGAGCGTCACGAAGCCCACCATCGAACCCACCGACAGTGACGCGCCGCCCATCACGGCCGCGGCCACGCCGCCCAGCAGTGAGAACGGCAGGTTCAGGAGGATAATCAGCAGGTGGCGGAAGCTCGCGATTGCCACGTACACCAGCACCAGCACGCCCACCCCGGCGAACAGCGAGTGCAGGATCAGCTCCTCGCGCGCCACCGCCTGCTCCACGGCCGAGCCGGTGAATTCCGGGTAGGTCTCCGCGTCGAACTTCACCTCGGCCAGCACGCGCGCGCGCAGCTCGTCCATGAAGCCCTCGTAGTCGCGGCCGGCGACGCTGCAGGTCACCGTCTGCAGGCGCTGCGCGTTGCGGTGCAGGATGTTGTAGCGGCCGCCGGTCTGCTGGATCTCGGCCACCTGCTCCAGCGTCACCACCATGCCGTCGGGCGTGCGCAGCGGCATGTGCGCGATGTCCTCCGGGTCGTCGCGCGCCTCGCGATCGAGGATCACCGCGATCTCGTAGGAGCGGTTGCCCTCGTAGACGCGGCCGACGACGCGGCCCTCGAAGGCCGTCTGCATGGCCTCGATCACCTGCAGCGGCTGCAGGCCCCACTTGGCGAGCTCGTCCAGGCGCAGGCGCGCCTGCAGCGCCGGCATGCCCGAGGGCGAGCGGATCTGCACGTCGGCCGCGCCCGGGATCTCGCGCATGATCGCGGCCACCTCCTCGGCCTTGCCGTCGAGCACGTCGAGGTCCTTGCCGAACAGGTTCACGACCACCGGCGAGGTGTAACCGGAGACCGTCTCGTCGACGCGCTCGGTGAGGAAGGTGTTCACCTCGAAGAGGATCCCGGGGAAGGAGGCGAGGATCGCGCGCAACTGGTCCAGCACGTGCTGCTGCTGCGTGCCGGACAGGGGTTTCAGATCGACCTCGTACTCCGCGTAGTGACTGCCGAAGGTGTCGGCGCTGCGCTCGGCGCGACCCGCGAACTGCGACACCGACACCACGCCGTCCACCTCGCGGAAGCGGCGCTGCAGCTCGTTGCCCAGGCGTATGGTCTCCTGCAGCGACGTGCCGGGCATGCTGGTGGTGTGGACGATGTAGTGACCCTCGCGCAGCTCCGGCAGGAATCGCCCCCCCAGCGCCGGCAGGATCATCACGCCAAGCACGCACACGCCGACGCTCGCCAGCAGGGTCAGCAGCGGGATCCTCGCCAGCACGTGCAGGACCCATCCGTAGGCCGGCTTCAGCCACCATATGAGCGGCGGGTCCTCGCTGTGCAGCCGCGCGCGGCCGAGCAGGAGGTAACACAGCGCCGGCGTCACCGTGAGCGCGGTGGCGAGCGAGGCGAGGATGGCGAGGATGTAGGAGGTGCCGAGCGGCGCGAACAGCCTGCCGGCCACGCCGCCCAGGGTGAGCAGCGGCACGAACACCAGCGCCACGATGAAGCTCGCGTACACCACCGAGCCGCGCACCTCCATGGAGGCCTCGTAGACCACCTCGCCGATCGGCCGCGGTGCCGGCAGCGCGCGGTTCTCGCGTAGGCGCCGGAAGATGTTCTCGGTGTCGATGATGGCGTCGTCGACCACCTCGCCGAGCGCGATGGCCAGCCCGCCCAGCACCATGATGTTCAGGTTCACGCCGTAGCGGCGCAGGATAATCACCGCCGCCAGCAGCGAGAGCGGGATCGCGATGGTCGAGATGAACGCGGTGCGCAGGTTGAACAGGAACAGGAACAGCACGATCACCACGAAGGCGCCGCCGACCAGCAGGTGGCCGGCGAGGTTGTGCACCGAGGTCTCGATGTAGTTCGCCGGCCGGAACATCGTCGGGTAGAGCTGCACGTCGTCCTGCGCCAGCGTGTGCCCGATCTCCTTCAGCGCCTGCTCCACGCGCCGCGAGACGGTGAGGGTATTGGCGCCGAACTGCCCGATGACCATCATCACGATCCCGGGCTCGCCGTTGACCGCCGCCATGCCGATCGGCGGCGCCGGCCCGTACTGCACGGCGGCCACGTCGCCGAGGGTGACGTTGTAGCCGGCCTGCCGCCGCAGCACCACCTTGCGCAGTTCTTCGACCGTGGACGGCTGGCCGACGGTGCGCAGGGTCAGGCGCTGGTTCTCGTTCTCGATAAAGCCGCCGCCGCCGATGCCGGTGGCCTGCTGCGCGGCCCGCACCACGTCGTCGAGCCCCACGCCGTAGCGGCGCAGATCCTCCGGCCGCACCTGGATCTGCAGCTCCTTCTCCTCACCGCCGAAGACGTTGACGTCGGCCACGCCGGGCACGCTCATCACCCGCGGCACGATCGTGTAGTCGACGATGGCGCGCAGGTCCATGAGATTGCGGCTGGGCGAGGTCACGCCCATGGTCAGGATGGTGGCCGAGGAGGAGGCGAGCGGCACCACCACCGGCGGGCCGGCGCCCGGCGGCAGCTTGCCGGTGACTGCGGCGAGCCGCTCGGCCACCTGCTGGCGGTTGAGGTAACGATCGGTGTCGTCGTCGAAGATAGCCGTGACCACCGAGAGGCCCTGGATGGACTCCGAGCGCACGTAGTCCAGGCCGACCAGGCCGCTGGCGGCGTTCTCCACCGGCTGCGTCACCAGGATCTCCACCTGCTCGGCGGAGAGCCCCGGGGCCTCGGTCTGGACGATGACGAGCTTCGGCGAGAACTCCGGGAAGATGTCGAGCCCGGCGCGCGAGAGGTCGTAGACGCCGTACCCCATGAGCAGCACGGCGAGGCTCAGCACCACGCCGCGGAAGCGGACCGAGAACCGCACCAGCGCCGCTAACATGGCGGGCTGCTCCTCGCCTCGCCCGCTGGCGCTGCCCGTAGGGGCGAGGGTGAAAGCCGCGCCGCGGCGCCAATCCTTACCCCCTCACCCTGTCCCTCTCCCGCAAGGGGAGAGGGAACCCCGTAGCGACGATCGTGCAGGTTGAGCGCACTGCTTGCTTCCGCTCCCTCCCGGCGAGCGCGCGCTCTGCCGCCTGTCGTGCGAGCGGGACAGAGGCGTCGGAGACCCCTGGCTCCCGTCAGAGCGACGCCGGTCGCCCGTCGCGGATCGGTGCTCATTCGCGCGCTTCGTCTTCGCTGGGGATGGCGGATCGGAACTCCTCCGAGAACAGCATCTGCGCACCGCTCACCACCACCTCCTCGCCGGCGGTCACGCCGTCGGTGACGAACCAGCCGTCGCGCGTCTCTTCGTACTCGCGCAGCGGCCGGCGCACGAACAGTTCCTCGCCGTGGCGCGCATAGACCCAGAGCTTGTTGGCGTACCAGAGGACCGCGGCGCCGGGCACCTCCACGCCCTCGCGCGCCGGCCCGGGGCGCGGGATCCAGGCGTCCATGTGCATGCCGATGCGCAGCTTGCTGCCGTGGGTACGGAAGAAATAGGTCTCGCCCTGCGCCGCCGGATCGGTCTGCGAGGCCGGCGAGACCAGGTAGGCCTTGCGCGCACGTGTGCGCTCACCGGTCGGTCCGACGTAGATGAAGCTGGTCGCGTCCGGCAGTTCCTCGCCCGGGCGCAGCGTCACCAGCACCAGCACGTCCTGATGCGTGACGAGCTGGTCGAACAGCGCCGAGGTCTCGGCGAGTGCCATGTCCACCAGCGTCGGGCCCCACTGCACGGCGGCCTGGTTGCGGAGGTCCTCAAGCCGGCGTTCCGCCGCTGCGAGCCGGGCATTGTCCGAGGCCGCCTGCGCGACGGCCTCCTGCAGCTGCCGGGCGGAGACGTTGCCGCCCTCGCGGTTCAGCACGCGCATGCGCTCGGCGGCGCGCGAGGAGGCCGCGAGCGCGGCCCGCGCCATCTCCTGCTCGCCGCGCGCGGCGTTGAACTCCGCGCGCAGGTCCACCAGCGGCTGGATGTCCAGCACGCGCCCGGAGGCGAGCGTCTCGGACTGGTAGGTCGTCGCGGTGAGCGCCAGCACCCGCACCCCCGTCTGTCGCTGCTCCTCGGCGGACATGCGCACTGCGCTCAGGCCCTCGAACTTCTCGACCCGCGAGGGAACGACGATGTCGTCGTCATCGCCCGCGCCAGACTCCTCCTCCTCCGCCGAGACGCCCTCGCCTGCGCCCTCTTCTGGGCCACGGTCGCCCAACCCCGCAATGACCTCCCGCAGCTCGCCGGTCCATGCGCGCCAGGTCGCCGGCGGGATGCTGTACGCAATCGCGGCCAGCGCCGCCAGCAATGCCAGGGTCAGACCCCATTTGAAGATCGATCTCACGGCACACGCTCCTCGGTGATCAGGGGTACCTCGCCGCGCAGCGAGCTCTGCACCGCGTCCTCGAGTCTAAACAGTCCGCGCCAGGTCTCCGTCAGCAGCTCCTCGCGCAGCACGCGCGCGCTCACGGTCTCGATATGGGCGCGGACCACGGCGAGGCGATCGATCTCCCCGGCCTCGAACTGCCTCTGCAGCCGCGCCTCCTGCTGCTCGAGTCCATCGACCACCGCGGCCGACTCGATCGCGGACTGCCTGAGCGCCATGTAGCCGGCGTGGGCGGTGGCCACCTCGCCGATGATGGCAGCCTGCGTGGCATCCACGGCGCGTGCCGCGAGCTCGCGGGCCGCGGCCGCCTCCGCGATCGGTCCCTCGTTGCGGTGGAGCAGCGGCAGCACCAAGGCCGCGCCGAGGCTCCAGATGTTGTCGCCCTGGTCGAAGAAGTACCCGGGCGAGAGCGTGAAGTCCGGATACTGACGGGCGATCTGCTCGCGCAGCCCGGCCTCGGCGATCGCGTAGTCCTGCAGGGCGCGGCGGATGTCGGCGCGGCCGGTGAGTGCCTGTCGCTGCAGCGTCTCGGCGGACGGCGCGGCCAAGGGTAGTCCATCGGCCGGCAGTTCGACGGGCTCGATGCGCGCCGCGCCCAGGGCGGAGGATGGCAGGCCGATCGCAGCGGCCAGGGCCGCCTCCGCGGTCTTCAGCCTCGCCTCGGCGGTGGCGCGCGCGAGCTGGGCGCGCTGCGCCTCGATGCGCATGGCGCTCACCTCGAAACTGTTGGTGAGCCCCACCTCCTCCCGCCGGGCCAGGAGCCTGACGCCCTCCTGCAGCGGCTCGGACTGCGCGATCAGCAGCTCTCGCTGCCGGCGGGCCGCCAGAAACTCCAGCGTGCGGTCGCGCGCCGCGCGCCGCACCTCCCAGATCGCCGCGTCCAGATCGATCTCCGCGGCCGCGGTGCGCGCCACCGCACCCTCGATGCGCGCGCTGCGCCGGGACGGCTGCTCGAACGTGAATTCGAACCTCGGTCCGATGCTCCAGGGCGTGCGGTCCCCGGAGGTGTCGCTGTGGTGCTCGAGATCGACGTTGAACCGCGGGTTCGGCCGCTGCCCGGCGGTGATCTCGGCGGACCGGGCGACCTCGATCCGTGCCCGCGCCTGGGCGAGCGCCGGGTTGAAATAGAGCGCGGCGCACTCGAGGCCCGCCAGGTCCCAGCGCTCGCGCGGCCAGGGCTGGTCGGGCAGCCCGCATTGCGGCATGAACGTACGCAGGCCCGGCGCGGCGAGATCCCGCTGGCCGTAGGCGCTGACGAAGGCCTGCGGCTCGATCGGCTTGGGCCTGTACTCCTGGAACATGCAGCCGCCCAGCAGCAGCGCCGGCAACAGCCACGGGGCCCGTGAGGAATAAGCGCGCGCCGACATGACCCTGTTATTCGAACCCGACCTGCCAGCGCTCCTGATCGACCTCGATGATCTCGCCGTTGGCCGCGTTTACCTCCACCTTGGTCTGCTCCCCGTTCGTGCCGGCGACGTCGAACTCGTAGGTGGCCCCGCCGTCCTCCTCGATCTCGTACTCGACCTCCTCGATCTCCCCGGGATGGGTCGCTGCAACCGTGGCCCTCGCCTCGGCCTCCGTGATCCTCGCCCGGGCGGCGAACTGGGCGTCGGCGGCACTGTCGACCTCCCGCTCCACGCCGATGACGGCGCCGGTGTCGGCGTCGCACTCCAAGTCCCAGCTGCGCCCGTCGGCGCCCTGGATGTCGAACTCGTAGACGTTGCGGCCGGCGGCGGTCACCTTGAACTCGACCTTCACGACGCGCCCCGGCTGGCGCGTCAGCGCCGCGCCGAGGCAGTCCTCGAACGGCCTGGCTCCGTGAGCGAACTCGGCGGCGGCAACCGGCCCGACGCCGGCCATGAGGGCGACGACAACTATCGATTTCCTGATCACGATGGATTGACTCCGTTGGGCGGTGTCCCGCTTCTTGTGGGTGGCAACGGGAAGTCTGTGATTCTACGGGCTGACCGCGGCCGCGTCAGCACCGGCATACGGGCGCCGGGAACGTATACTGGCAGGCATGCCACGCCTGCGCTCTCTCCCCCTGATCGCCGCCTTGATGCTGTCTACGGCATGTCCGAACGCCGCGGCGACGCCCGCCGTCGCCAGCCAGTGCCCCGCGGGCCCGGACAGCCCCGAAGGCATCCCCGCGACGCCCGCCCCGCCGATCCCTTACGGCGAGGGGCTGTTCTTCCGCGTCGAGCGGCCGGGGGAGGCGCCCAGCCACGTCTTCGGCACCATACACCTGGACGATCCGCGCCTGCACCGACTGCCCCCACAGGTGAACCTGGCGCTGCTGCAGGGCAGCCGGCTGGTCCTGGAGACCCTCATCGACGAGCCGGCGCAGGCGACCTTCGCGCGCCTGATGAACCTGCCTGACGGCCAGTCCCTCGCCGACTGGATGGGCGGCGACGTCCTCGCCCGTTACGACCGGCTGGCCGCGCACTACGGGGTGCCCGCGGCGCAGGCCCATGGCCTCAAGCCGTGGGCTGCCACCAGCCTGGTCGGAAGGCCGCGACCCAGCAGCGGCCGGACGATGGAGGACGTGCTGCGCGAGACGGCGCAGCAGATGGGCCGGCCGGTCTTCGGCCTGGAGTCCATCGAGGAGCTGATCGCGGCGCAGGAGGAGCAGCCCGCCGAGGAGCAGGTGACGGTGCTGGTCGATACGATCTGCAACCACGCCCGAATCATGGCGGACACGGTGACGCTCATGGAGCTGTACGGTCGCGGCGATCTCGCGGCCATCGCGCACCAGAACGAGAGCGGCCACGAGGGCGACCCGCTGTTCCAGCGGATGAACGAGCGGATGCTGTATGCGCGCAGCGAGCAGATGGTGGCGCGGATGCAGGAGCACCTCGAGGTCGGCGGCGCGCTCGTGGCCGTGGGCGCGCTGCACCTGACCGGCGAGCGCGGGATCCTGCGGCTGCTGGAGAAACGCGGCTACACCATCACCCGCGTGTTCTGAAGGATAGTCCGGCGGGGTGATGCGGCGGGGTGCCGCGGCCTGCCGAGTGTTGCGCGGCTACCGGTGCGCGGTACATCCATGTACCGCTTCCTACCGCGGCGTCGTGCTCGCTATCCTGCTGCGCGCGCCGCCGAGGCGCGCCGCGCAACACTCGGCAGGCCGCCCCACACAGCGGTGCTTGCGTAACGCGAGCACGAGGTGCCGACACATTCATCCGCAACCTACCGCGCACCGGTAGCCGCGCAAGACCGCGCAGACCGGCGCACGGCTGTTCGCTCCTCGAGCGGCCTGCCTTCGCCCGCAGACTGAGGGCGTCAATGGCCGGCGGGGTGGCTGCGCGCGTAGGCGGCCTTCTGCTCGGCCGTCGCCTCCTTCTGGTACCTGGCCTTCCACTCCGCGTACGGCATGCCGTAGACGACATCCTTGGCCTGATCCGCGCTCATCGCGATGCCGCGCTCCTCGGCCGCGGCCAGGTACCATTTCGAGAGGCAGTTGCGGCAGAAACCGGCGAGGTTCATCAGATCGATGTTCTGCACGTCGGTCCGCGCGCGCAGGTGATCCACCAGGGCGCGGAAGGCGGCGGCTTCCAGTTCGGTACGCGTCTTCTCGTCCATAGTCTTTCCCGTCACATTGGGTTATTCGGCGCTGGTTCGGTATGATTACCGTTTTCCGGTTTCCATTCCACCGGATCGATCGAACAACGAACAGGGCATGAGCGCAACCTCCCAACCACACCGGGTCTTCGTCATCGGCGGCGGCGCCGGCGGCTTCGAACTCGTCACCAAGCTCGGCAGGCGGCTGGGCAAACGCGGACTCGCCGAGGTCGTGCTCGTCGACATGAAGCTCTCGCACATCTGGAAGCCGCTGCTGCACGAGATCGCCGCAGGCACGATGAACGCGTACGAGGACGAGCTGAACTATCTGTATTACGCCTCGGAGAATCATTTCAAATTCCGCCTTGGGGCGCTCGAGTCGATTGACCGCAGGAACAAGACGCTGACGGTCTCGCCGTCGCTGGACGACCGGGGCGTGGAATTCATCCCGCGCCGCACCTTCTCCTACGACACGCTCGTCGTCTGCATAGGCAGCATCGCCAACGATTTCGGCGTGCCCGGCGTGCGCGAGCATTGCACGTTTCTCGACACCCGCGAGCAGGCTGACCAGTTCCATCGCAACCTGCTGCGCGACATGTACGCGGCCAACGTCCAGGCCGAGCCGCTGCGGGAGGGCCAGTTGCACATCGCGATCGCCGGTGCCGGCGCCACCGGTGTGGAGCTCGCGGCCGAGCTGCACGCGGCGTTGCACACCATGAAGGCTTACGGTCTGGACAAGGTGGATCCGGAACGCGACGTGAAGATCTACCTCATTGACGGCGCCGATCGGATCCTGCCGGGGCTGCCGCCGGAGATCTCTGAGCGCACGGCGCGCGTGCTCGAGCGCATCGACGTGCAGATCATCACCGGCGAGCGCATCACGGAGGCCGCGCCGACCGCCTTCCTGACCCAGAGCGGGCGCGTCATCCCGGCGGAGATCAAGGTCTGGGCCGCCGGCATCAAGGCCCCGGATCTGCTGCGCGACCTCGACGGCCTGGAGGTCAACCGCATCAACCAGCTGGTGGTGCGGCCGACGTTGCAGACCACCATCGACGACGACATCTTCGCCTTCGGCGACTGCGCCGCCTGCCCTATGCCCGACGGCAGGAGCTACGTGCCGCCGCGCGCCCAGGCCGCGCATCAGCAGGCCGACCTGCTGCTGACGGCCATCGAGAAGCGTGTGCGCGGCAACGCCAATCTGCCGCTGTACGTCTACAAGGACTTCGGATCGCTCATCAACCTGAGCCACCACAGCACCGTCGGCAACCTGATGGGCAACCTCATGGGGCGGCAGACGGGGATGGTGTTCATGGAGGGATTCTTCGCGCGCATGGCCTACCTGTCGCTGTACAAGATGCACCTGCTCGCGATCCAGGGCTGGTGGCGCGTGGCGCTGACCGCCTTCGCGAACCTGCTCACCCGCGGCATCAAGCCGCGACTGAAGCTGCACTGATGACGGGATTCGTGATTCGTGAAGGGTGATCCGGGCTCGAATGCAGCCGCCTGCAATCACGAGTCACCGAGTACCCCGCACCGGCTAGGAATCGCCAACTACCCACCAAGGCTGTACTTCTTCATGCGATAGCGCATGACCATGCGCGTCACGCCGAGCTGGCGCGCGGCCTCCGAGACGTTGTTGTCGGTGCGCTTCAGCGCGCGCTCGATCAGCAGCTTCTCGACCTGGTCCAGCGTCATCTCGTCGAGCGAGGCCAGGCCGTCGCCGCCGGCGGAGCCGGCTTGGGGCGCGGTCAGCATCAGCGCGTCGGCCGTGATCGGCCCGCCGCCGGAGAGCAGCACCACCCGCTCGATGACGTGGCGCAGCTCGCGCACGTTGCCGGGCCAGTAATAGCGGCGCAGCGCCGCGATCGCGTCGCTGTCGAACTGCGGCGACTTCTGGCCGTAGCGGTTCGCCACCTGGCGCGCGAACTCCTTCGCCAGCACCACGATGTCCTCGCCCCGCTCCCGGAGCGGCGGCGTGCGCACCGTGAGCACGTTCAGGCGGAAGTAGAGATCCGAGCGCAGCCGGCCTTCCTTGACCATCTGCTCCATGTCGCGATTGGTCGCGGCGATGAACCAGCATCGCACCAGCCGCTCCTGGCTGCTGCCGATGCGCCGCAGTGTGCGCCGCTCGAGCACCGCCAGCAGCTTGGCCTGCAGTTCCAGCGGCAGCTCGCCGATCTCGTCGAGGAACAGCGTGCCGTCCTCGGCGGCCTCGATGAGCCCGGTGCGCTCGACGTGGGCGCTGGTGAACGCACCCTTCTCGTGGCCGAAGAGCTCCGCTTCGATCAGATCCTTCGGCAGCGCGGCGCAGTCCACGTGCACGAACGGGCGTTCCCGGCGGGCACTGACGCCGTGCATCAGGCGCGCGGCCACGTCCTTGCCGGTGCCGGTCTCGCCGAGAATGAGCACGGTCGGGGGCACCACGTCGGGGGCGGCCACCAGCCGGCCGATGCGCTCGGCCTGCTCGCGTATCGCGCGCACGGCCTCGCACTCGCCCAGCATCTGCACCGTCTCGATCTTCGCGCTGCGCTGCTCGCGCTTGCGCGAATACGCGAGGCTGCGCACCATCTCCGCCTTGGCGAGCACCTTCTCGACGTTGACCAGGAGCTCCTCGAGATCGAACGGCTTCTTCAGGTAGTCGGCGGCGTTGAGCTTCATCGCGCTGACCGCGTCCTCGAGCTCGCCGTAGGCCGACATGACCAGCACCGGAATGTCCGCGCCGGCGCCGCCGCGCAGCCTGGCGAGAAAGTCCAGGCCGGAGCCGTCCGGCAGGCGCATGTCGAGCAGGATGAGATCGGGGGTCAGCTCGCGCAGCGACTGCTCGGCCCTGGCGAGCGTGGTCGCGTGCTGGCAGTGATAGCCCGCCTTGCCGAGGCGCTTGGCCACCGCCTTGCCGAAGAGTTCCTCGTCCTCGACGATGAGCACCATCAGCGTGCGCTGGGGTGCGGCGGCCTCGCCGCCGGGTATCGTGCTGCTCTCAGGCATCGCTCTTCTCGCTTTCCTCGTGCTCCGTGTGCAGCGGCGCGGTGATGGTCACGCGCGTGCCGCCGCGCCCCGTGCCGCCGAATTGCAGCTTCCAGCCGTGCGCCTTGCACACCTTGAACGCCACCGGTATGCCCAGGCCCGTGCCGAAGCGCTTCGTCGTCGGCCCGGGCGTGAGTCCCGAGGAGGGCTGGGGCTCGAACGGCATGCCGGGACCCTCGTCGTCGATGGTGATGCGCAGCTCATCGCCCTCGCGCACCGCCTCCAGCGTGAGGGTAGCGCCCGACGGCGAGGCGTCCGCGGCGTTGGACAGCAGGCCATAGACGGCCTGCTCCATCAGGTCCGGGTCGACCAGCGCCACGGCCTCGGCGCCCCACTGCCGGCGAACGACGGTGACCTCCCGCTCCCGCAGCCGATTGTCGAGCAGCTTGACCGCCGCGTCGACCACTACCGTTGGACTGCGCGGCACGAGATGAGGTTTCAGCGGGTGCAGGTAGGAGACCAGGGCGCTCACCCAGCGCCCGAGCCGATCGACGGTTTCGATGATGGCGTCCTTGATCTCCCGGATCTCCGTCTTGTCATCGGCATGGTCGAGCAGCTGCGCGCTGGCGCGGATGCTGGCTAGCGGGTTGCGGATGTTGTGCGCGACTACCGGCACCAGGGCGCCGAGCGCGCCGCTCTTCTCGCTCTCCACCAGCGCGTCGCGCGAACGCGAGAGGTCCACGGCCATCTGGTTGATCGCGCGCGAGAGCTCCGTCATCTCCGTCACGCCGGTCTGCGGGATGACGTATCCGACGTCGCCGATGCTGATGAGCCGCGCCCCCTGCGTGATCTCCTTCATCGGTTCGACGAACCCGCGCTTGAGCCACCGTCGCGCCATGACGATGAGCCCGATCGCCACGATGATGGGCAACGGCAGGATGAGCGGCGCGTAGCGCGTCCAGGTCTCCAGCGTGGCGTCCAGTTTCTGCTGCTTGTCGCGCAGCAGCTGCTCGAACTGGCTCTGCGCCTTCTCGAAATCCCCCACCATGATCTGCTCGTATTGCAGATCCAGGATCTTGATCGGCACCACGCGGCTGATGAAGTAGGGATCGGAGAAAATGTTGTTCATGTCGTTCTGCAGCACGCGATAGCTGCGCTGCATGCCCTGGACCGCCGCGTCCTCCTCCGCGGACTCCGAGAGTTGCCGCAGCGTGTTGAAGTGCTTGTCGATCCGGCGGGAGTACTCGCCGTACAGGGTCAGCGCATCGGCGTTGCCGGAGAGGCGCGCGTAGGTCACCTCCTTGATCTGGCGGAAGAGATCGCTGCGTATCTGCAGCGAGGAATAGGTGAGCTGGTTGAGGCGCACCGATTCCGCGGAGGTCTCCTGCCAGAAATACGCCCAGACGCCGCCCAGCGCCCCGGTCACGATGACCAGGAACAGGAAGGCGAGCTCATGGGCGAGTAGCAGGCTGCGCAGCGAACGCAAACGGGCGAGCGGCATGCGTGCCAGTATAAACCCGCGTTTCGCAGGCTATTGCACCTGGCGCGGCCAGGTACGCCCAAGGGCTGCATGCAGCCACGGGGCTGGTCGACATCGGCCTGTGGTGCCGCCCCGCAGGTTCGGAACGGGCGGCCCGACGGCGCGTCATTGGCCCCAACTCTTTGTTTTTGCACCATCCGGACGGCACGGCCGGACCCTGGGACAGCGACTGCACTCATCACGGTGCGCATGTCCCTTCGGCTCAACCGTGAGGCAGCCGCCATGACCCGGGAAACCCCTGCCTACAGCGACGTCCGTTTCGGCTTCGAAGTGACGATGTACATCAGCAGCCGCTGAAACGCCGCTTCAACCGCCGTAACGCGAAGGGGCCTCACGGCCCCTTTGCTCTTCCGTATTCCCGCCGGGCGGCAGCCCGGCACGGAATCGGGCCGCTGCCACGGCGGCCTGCCCTCAGTCGATCCGCGACGGATAGCCGGGGGTCAGTTCAGGCTGGTGATGTATTGCGCGAGCTTGTCGATGTCCTCGTCGCTGAGCCCGCGCGAGACGCTGGTCATGTTGCCGGCGTCATTGGTGCGTTTCTTCTCGCGGAAGTCCGTGAGCTGCTTGACGATGTACTCGTAGTGCTGGCCGGCCACACGCGGGATCTCGTTCTGCCCGGTGAACCCGCCCATGTGGCACATCGTGCACAGTGCGGCATCGGCGATCTTCTTGCCGTCGGTGACCTTGGTCCCGTCCACGCTGTAGGTGCTGGGTGCCTGTTTCTGCGCGGCGAAATAATCGGCGATCGCGTGCATGTCCTCCTTGGACAGATTGGCCGCCATCGGCGACATCTGCGGGTCGCTGCGCCGCCCCTCCTTGAAGTCCTTCAGCTGCAGGTACAGGTAACGGGCGGTCTGCCCGGCGAGCTTCGGATACTGTGGCATCGTGGAGTTGCCATCCGGCCCGTGGCAGGCGGCGCACGCCGCGGCCTTCTCCTGCCCCGCCGCGGCATCCGCATGCACGTTCAAGGACAGTACGCTCAGGCCGGCCACTGCCAGCATGGTGAGTCTCGTCATTGCAAAAACCCTCTCCTGGACATAGAAAAGCCACGCCGGGTATGACCCACCCGGCGTGGCGCGGTTCCGAAACGGACTTCGGGACGTTATGGCAGCGCGAAGACGAACACGCTGTTACCACGCTTGAAGTCGAGCTGGGTGTTGCCACCGGCCGCGACCGCAACGTACTGCTTGCCGTCCACCGTGTAGGACACCGCCGGCGCATTCACGCCCGCGCCGCACTGGAACTTCCACAGCTCGTTGCCGTTGCTCGCGTCGAAGGCCTTGAACCAGCCGTTGCCCTCGCCGTTGAACACCAGGTTGCCGCCCGTGGCCAGCACGCCGCCCATCAACGGCTGCGGCGTCTTGACCTTCCAGGCGACCTTGCCGGTGTCGAGATTCACGCTGACCAGGTATCCGGCCTGCTCCTCGCCCGGGATGACCTTGAAGGCGCCGCCCAGCCACAGCTTGCCGCCGGGATATTCGGAGGCCTCCACGTGGTAGGTCATCGGCTGGTGCAGGTTGGCCGCATAGGCCATGCGCAGCTTGGGATTGATGGCCATCGGGTTCCACTCCACGCCGCCGTTGGCGCCGGGCAGCATGCGCGCGCCCTCCGGCGTCGGCAGCACCCACATGTTCTCCTGCGGCACCATCGCCTCGGAGAACCGCACCAGGCTCAGATCATTGCGGTTGTGCACGTAGACGTGGCCGGTCTTGCCGCCGTGGATGGCGACAGGGACCATCTTCCCGTCCTTGTCCGCCGCCTCGGTCAGGATGACGGGGCTCACCGCGTCGAGGTCCCAGACATCGTGCGCGATGTACTGGAAGTGGGCCTTGTAGGCGCCGCTGTCCAGGTCCACGGCAACGATGGAGTTGGTGTAGAGGTTGTCGCCGGGACGGATGTCACCGTAGAGATCGGGCGACGGGTTGCCGGCCACGAAATAGACCGTCTTGGTCGCGCGATCGACCGCCGGGGTCATCCACACCCCACCGCCCAGGGTCTTGTAGAAGTCCCCGCCCTTGGCCGCGAGGTCCGCCTTCTCCTTCTCGATGTTGCGCAGCATGTCGCGGCCCGTGGCGTCATGCGTCGCCCACACGCCTTCGTGGCCTTTCTCGGGAATGGAATAGGCCGTCCAGATCTCCTTGCCGTCGGCAGCATTGAAGGCCTTCACGAAGCCGCGGATGCCGTACTCGCCGCCGTTGGTGCCGATGAGCACCTTGCCGTCGACCGCCACCGGCGCCATGGTCTCGGAGTAGCCCAGCTCGGGATCGGCGATTTGGGTCTCCCACAGCAGCTTGCCGGTCTTGGCATCGAGCGCGATCAGCTTCGCGTCCAGCGTGCCCATGAACAGCATGCCGCCGGAGACCGCCACGCCGCGATTGTTCGGGCCGCAGCAGTAGGTGGTGACCGGACCCATCTTGTGCTTGTAGTGCCAATACTCCTCGCCCGTCGTCGCGTTTATCGCATACACGTGGTTGAACGAGGTGGTCAGGAACATGACCCCGTCGACGACGATCGGAGAGGTCTCCATGGACTCCACGACCGCGGTCTGGAAGACGAATGCCGGTTTCAGCTGCGCGACGTTGCCGGTATTGATCTGGTCGGCCGGATAGTACCGGCTGTTGGCATACGACATGTTCGAATGGATCCAGTTGCTGGAATCCCCATCGGCCTTGTCGAGCATGCCCTGGGATACATTGATGTCTTTCGGTACCGGCTGCATCACCCGCGTGGCAGCCTCGGTTTCCGCGCCTCCGGCGTAGGCCGATCCGATGCCTCCCGCGAGTAGCGCCGTCAGGATTGCCAGCCTCATTTTCTTGTATTGCATAAGACCTCCGCGCGATTTATAGGAATAGGAATTTGAATGCGTCTGGCCTGCAGCGCCACCGCCGGCGTAGGTGGTGAAAAATTCCCGATGCGGTGGCACTACTGTCATAGTAGTACAAGGAAAATTTGCCGGCATACTTAGGAAGACGTACCTATCGCACTTGCTCGGGAGATCTTCAACTATGCTGCAATGCACCGTGAACGGCCATGAAACGGGCTGAGGCGAGGCACCTGGTGGGAGTGCTGTTGCTGGCGGCAATGCCGCTCGCCTGCACCGCACAAATCTCCGAGAAGACGCTGAACGCGCAGCTGCTCGACTATGCCCGCCAGGGCGATGCCGAGCGGGTGATTCTGCTGGTGGACAAGGGCGCCAATCCGAACTCGCGCAATCGCGTCGGGAAGACGCCGCTGCACATGTTCGCCGCCGCCGGCAACTCCTCGGCGGTCGAGTTCCTGGTCGAGAACGGCGCGGACGTGAATCTCGCTGCACTCGACAAGACCACGCCGCTCATGGCGGCCTGTTTCGCGGCGAAGCCGGAGATCGTCGAGTATCTGCTCGCCCACGGCGCGGACGCCTCGGCGCGGGACCAGCTCGAGAAGACGGCGATGGTGTACGCGGCCGGCGAGGGATGCGCGGAGTGCGTGCGTTCCCTGCTCGATCACGGGGTGGAGGTGAACGCCCGCGGCCGGCACGAGCTGACACCGCTGATGTGGGCGGCCGGCCAGGGTCACGCCGGGACCGCCGAGCTGCTGATCAGCCGTGGCGCCGATCCGTCGCTGCGGGACGACCGCGGCAAGACCGCCGCCGACATCGCCACCGACGCGGCCCACCCGGAGCTGGCGGAGCTTCTGCGCCCCGCCCGGCCCTGAAAATCGCGGGGCGGAACTTCGAGTCCGCGCGCGCCATTCCGATCGCGGGTCCGGCTACCGCTCGCGGGACATCCTGTCCCGCGAGCTACCGCGATGTCGAGCTTCGTTCCCGACTACGCTCGACATCGAGGCGCGCCGGCCCTGCGATCGGAACGGCGCATTAGGCATGATCGGCATTTCCACTCTGAGTTTTGGTCCGCGCGGCCGGCGGATTCCTCACCTGGATCGCGCGCGCATGCCGGCCCTCACCAGGGCAGCATGCGACGCAGCTGCCGGTCGCCCTTCTTCAGCAGGTGCGAGATCGCTCCGGCCAGATGGCAGATGATGAGAATGAGCAGCAGCATGCCCGTGATCTCGTGGCATTCGGTGAAGAACTCGTTGATGCCCTGGTCCTTCCACCCCCAGTTGTGCAGCGGCACGCCGAAGAACTTGGTGCCGTAGCCGGCGAACTCGGCCGAGAGGTATCCGAAGAATGGGTGCACGAAGAGCATCACGTAGAACGACCGGTGCACGGTGCGCACCAGCCGCTGCTGCCAGGCCGGCATGTGTGACGGCAGCGGCGGGGCCGGGTGGCGCACACGCCAATACAGGCGGGCGATGGTCAAGAGGAACACCAGGATCCCCACCGACTTGTGCAACGCAAAATTCGCGCCCCGCTCCGGCCCCTTCGGCAGATCGACCATGTACCACCCCAGGCCGAAGAGAAACAGGACCAGCCCGGCCGCGACCCAGTGCAGCAGCATCGCCGGGCCGGTGTAGCGGGTCAGAACGGCCGCGTCCTCGCGGCCGGGGTTGCTGCGATCAGTCCGGGTTTGCATCCTTGGAACTCCGCTTGCTTTAGGATTTCATCGCGCACATGGGCCGGCGCACCGGGGGCTACGTCGTATGCTTTTTTTGCGATAATATGCCGCCGGGCACACAGTTAACGCCGCTTTCTAAGAATTCAAATCACCAGAATCGCATGCCGGGCAGGACGACCACACACCTTTTCGCCGCGCTGCTGGCCATCGCGCTGGCAGTCCTGTCACCGGCTGCGATCGAGGCCGTCGCCGCGGCGCCCCGCGATGACTACGAGATCCAGGTCATCAAATCGCAGCGCCTGCTGCTCATCAAGCATGGCGGCAAGGTCGAAAAGCAGTTTCGCGTCGCCTCCGGCAAGGGCGGCAAGGGCGACAAAAAGATGCTGGGCGACCGCAAGACCCCGGTGGGAATCTACCGGATTGTGGAGTTGAAGGACAGCGAGAAGTTTCACCGCTTCCTGCGGCTGAGCTACCCTAACGTCAAGGACGCCTTCTACGGCCTGAAGAACAAGATCATCACGCGCGCGGAGTTCGACGCCATCGTGGCGGCGTCGCGCAGCGGCCAGATCCCGCCTCAGGACACGCCCCTGGGCGGGGCCATCGGCATCCATGGCCTCGGCGACCAGAGCGGTGACCGGCTCTACCTGCACCTCGGCAACGACTGGACGGAGGGCTGCATCGCGCTCACCAACGAACAGGTCGAGGAGGTCATGCGCTACGTGGACGTGGGCACCAGGGTCGTCATCAGCGAGTAGCGCCGCCGCCGGCCATGCGCCTCGCGCTGCTCGTGCTGCCGCTCCTGCTGGGGGCGGCCTGCTCCAAGTCTCCGCCGGCGGCCCCCGGCGGGCCTCCGGTGGCCCGTTATGTCACCGACAAGCCCTTCGCCGACGTGGTCGAGGAACTCGAGTTCGCCATCACCGAGCGCAACTTCCGCATCACCGGCTACAACAAGGTCGGTTCCGCCATGCGCGAACGTGGATACGAGCAGTTCCCGGACATGGAGGTCATCCACTTCTGCAGTCTCGAGGTGGCCCGCGAGGTGCTCGAGCTCGACCCCGGCTACATCGCCATGATGCCCTGCCGCATCAGCGTCCATGTCGCCGACGGTCAGACCGTCATCAGCGTCATTCTTCTGCCCGAAAATCATCCGGATGCGCGCGTGGTCGCCTTCGCCCGGCGCATGAATGCGAGCCTGCGGGAGATCGCGGCCTTCGCGCTCGAGAAGGACGCGCCCGCCGCCGGGGCTGCGGCGACCGCGCCCTGATCGCCCCGGCCGCGGCGCCGGGAGCCCGCGGCCGGAGGGACGCCATCACGGTGGCGCGACTTGCGGCGTACCGACGCTGTGCGTGTATACTCCGCAGCCGGCCCCACCACGAGCCTTAGTCCAGCCCCGATGCGCTGGCGAGTTCGAACAATCTAGAAGAGCCGGACGCACCATGCACAAGACCGAGCATTTCCTCTTCCTCGTGTGGATCCTGGTCACGGGCCTCATCGCCTTCGGCCTCGTGGTGTGCTGGGACAACGGCCTGATACAGGAAATGGTCGAGAACGACCGCAGCCTCATCTGCGTCGCGGTCATCGCGATCTACGCCGTCGGCGTGCTGCACTCGATGTGGCGGACCTGGGTGATGTCGCGCGAGCTGAACCTGGTGGCGAAGTCCCGGCAGGCTCTCGACAGCGAGAGCCCCGAGGCCCCGGTCAGCGTCGCCCACGGGCGCGTGCAGATCGGCGATCGCGGCCAGCTGCCCGACGGCTTCGTCTCCCGCTACCTCATCGACCTGGTGCGCACCAAGCAACTCAGCACCGAGACCGGCAAGCCGGCGGAGTCGCGCAACGACATCCTGGAGGCCTATGCCTCCAAGCTCCGCGGCGCCAACGAGTTCGGCTGGTTCCTGATCGATTTCAACCTGAAGGTCGGGTTCCTGGGCACCCTCATCGGCTTCATCTGGATGCTCGGGTCGGTGTCGCAGCAGGAACTGCTCGACGCCAGCATGATGCAGCGGGTGCTGAAGCAGATGAGCCACGGCATGAGCACGGCCCTGAACACCACCCTGGTCAGCCTCGTGGCGGGCATCCTGCTGTCGGTGCCGTACTACCTGCTGGGACGCGGGCTGGATGAACTGCTCGAGAACACGATAGACCTGACAGAAGTGAGGCTGTGGCCGCGGATGAAACCGTCGTCGTAGCACGGACACGCCCGCCATGCCGTTGCGCCTGAGCTCCAAGTCGAAGTTTCAGCAGCCGTTCGACCCGATCACGGCGGTGCTGTTCAAGATCATCCAGGCGCTGACCTTCTTCTTCATCCTCTCGGTCATATTCATGAACCCGGTGGCCAAGAAGGGCATCATCGACCCGAAGGCCGAGTACATCATCACGGTGCAGTGGCCGGACAACAATCCGAACGACATCGACACCTGGGTGGAGGAGCCCGACGGCAACCTGGTCTGGTTCCAGAGCAAGGAGGCCGGTCTCATCCACCTGGACCGCGACGATCGCGGCAACGTCAACGATACGCTGACCATCAACGGGCAGACGGTGCAGAACCCGCTGAACCAGGAAGTGGTGACCATACGTGGAACCGTCGTGGGCGAGTACGTCATCAACATCTTTTACTACGGCTCGGAGGACAACAAGCCCGTGGACGTCAACGTCCGCGTCGACAAGGTGAACCCGCAGCTCGAGGTGATCTATTACGGCACCATCAAGCTCGAGAAGCCCGGCGACGAGAAGACCGCCGTGCGCTTCACCATCGGTCAGGACGGGAAACTGTCGAACATCAACCGCATCGAGAAGTCGCTCACCACCCGCATCTTCCAAAGGAGCTGAGGCCGGCATGACTCTGGGAATAGCGCAACTGATAACCGCATACGTCGTGCTGGCGGCGGTGCTCGCGGGGCTCAATATCTTCTCCACACTGTCCTGGCTGATGAAGGCCGTGCTCCTCGTGGCCACGTCCGCGGCCTACCTCGTGCTCTACTTCTCCTTTCCGCCGATGCTCGGATGGCCCTCCAGCGACGATCTGCCGAAGCGCTTCGGCCTCATCGCGCTCTACGTGCAGGAGCCGGACAGGATTACCGGCGCCAAGGGCAACGTCTTTTTCTGGGTGACCGACAAGACCAGCAACAGCATCGTGCCGCGCGCCTACCTGCTCGACTACGAGCCGGAATTGCACGCCCGTGCCAAGGAGGCGCGCGCCAAGCTGCAGAAGAACGTGCCGCAAGTCGGCGAGGCGACCTCGGGCGACGAGATGGATCTGACCAGGATGGGCAAGCCGGGCGAGGAGCGCCAGGGCGCGAAAACCCACAAGTACACGGTGAAGTTCTTCGACGCCGCGCCCGACGCGCCGCCGTCGAAGACCGCGGAGATGGCCGCGCCCACGGGCGACGACGCTCCGCCGCCACCGGCGCCCTAGGACCGGCCGCAGACCGTCCATACCACCGGCCGCGCGCTCGCAATCACTCTTACGGAAAGACATCACGCCATGAACTGGGGAATGATCGGGATCATCTTCGCCTACCTCGTGCTCGCACTGCTGCTGCTCGTGCTGCTGACGCGCACGCGCTGGGGCTGGACGATAAAGGGCCTGGCGATCGCGGCTGTGGCGCTGCTCACCTACTCGACCGCCATCTCCTACTCGCCGCTCATCGGATGGCCGACCGGCATCGCGCTGCCCAAGCGCTTCAACCTGGTCGGCATCCACGTCGACGAGCCCAACAAGAACACGCAGGCCAAGGGCACCATCTATCTCTGGCTGACCGACATGGAGCAGCAGTTGGGCAAGAGCATCCCACGCGCTCACAAGATCCCCTACAGCCCGGGGCTGCACAACAAGCTCAACGAGGCGAGCAAGAAGCTGCGCAAGAACCTGCCGCAGCTTGGGGAGACGGAGTTCGTTCGCAACGCGGTGACGGGCAGGCTCGAGGTCGATCTGCAGTTTTTCGACATGCCCGACCCGCTGTTCCCGGAGAAGTAGCCAGGCCCGGAAGGGACCGGGTGCCCGGCCGCGCGGCATACGCCGTCGCGCGGCGCGCCGTCTCTGTTATGCTTGGCGTCGGAGTTTTCAGCGATGATATCAACGCATTACAGTCTCAGCCGGCAGTTTGTGCCCGCCGCCGCACTGGCGGCGGTGGCGCTCGCGACCGTGGCGCGGGCCGGCGACATGGGCACCGGTCCGGTCTCCGGCGCCGCCGAGGGAGTCTGGTACGCCATTCCGGCCGCATTCCTGCTCGGGGTGCTGGCGGCGTTGGTCATCTACAGCCGGCTGCAGCGCCGCCGCCGCATTTCGGCGCCGTTGAAACCGGCTGCCGCCGCCCCGATACCCGGCGCGCCAGCAACGGCTGCCGGCCGCGTCTATCTGCTGCAACAGGGCGGCGAGGGTATCCGTCACGAGGTCCTGCACACCCCCTGCCGCATCGGACGCGGCACCGAGCGCAACGAGGTCGTCCTGAAACATCCGTCGATCTCACGCCGGCACGCGCAGATCACCCTGCGCAAGGACGGCGTCTACGAGATCACGGACATGGAGTCGCTGAACGGCGTCTTCGTCAACGATCGCAAGGTAAAGAACGCGCCGCTTGCCGATGGCGACATCATTGACGTCGGCGACCTGACCTTCAAATTCACCACCCGCGGAGAGTAACCGCGCTTCACGGCGGCGCGTGCGCCGCGTTCCACGTCCATTGCAGCGCCCAGCCCTCCGCACCGGGCCCCGCCCGGAATTCCGCGGCGATCGCCCTGTCGGCCACCGCCGCCAGCTCGTCCTCGACGTACAGCAGCGGCAGCCGGTCACGCAGCCAGGGCGGGATCGACCATTCCTGCAGCAGCAGCTTCACCGGCCGCGACGGCCCTCCCGCTCGCAGCCGCAGCGTCTCCCCGCCGGCGCGATAACGTATGGCGGTGCGCCTGCCCGCAAGCGCCGACTGCGCCAGTCCCGCACCCTGCCTCCGGCTGGCCGTCAGCGTGCCGGCGGGAAGCAGCAGATCCCCCTCCCCGGGCCGCCAGGGGACGGGCCCGCCCGCCGTGAAGATCGGCAAGGGCGACATCGCGATGAGCTCGTCGTGGAAGCGCCGCAGCTCCACGCCGCCCCAGTGCACGCAGCTGGCGGCATCGCGGCGAGCGGCCAGCAGGCGATCGACCTCGCGCAACTGCGCCGCCGAGGGCAGCGCGAAGCCCAGCCCCTTGAGCCAGCCACGCAGCAGATTGCGGCGCCGGGAGGCCGGCAATGCCGCCAGCGCGTCCAGCCGCAGCCGGTGCGGCGTCGCGCCGACGGCGGCGGCGAGGTCGGAGCCAGCGAGCGCCTGGAGCAGGTCCGCGGCCTCGGCCTGCCAGGCCGCCGCGCGCGCCACCGTGGCCGCCGCGCGCGGCCAGCGTTGCTCCAGCACCGGCAGGACGTGGCGCCGCAGGAAGTTCCGGTCATAGCGCGTCTCGACGTTGCTGGGATCCTCGATCCAGGTGAGCCGCCGCTGGCCGGCGTACTCGGCGATCAGGTTCGCCGGCGCGTCGATCAGCGGCCGCAGGTGGGGATGCCCGCCCAGGCTCGTCAGCCGCGGCATCGCGGCCAGGCCGGCGGGACCGGCCCCGCGCACGAGCTGCAGCAGGAGCGTCTCGGCCTGGTCCTGCTGGTGATGGGCGGTGAGCAGCGCCTCCCCTGCCCTCAGCGCCGCGCACAGTGCCTCGTAGCGGACGCGACGTGCCCACGCCTCCGGACTCTCCCCGCGCGGCGCGCGCGCGTCGACGCGCAGCAGCTCGAGAGGAACATTCCACTGCGCGCACTGCCTGACGCAGAGATCCGCCCAGCGCTCCGCCTGGGGATGCAGGTTGTGGTGTACGTGGATCGCGCGGATGGCGGCCGGTGCGCCGATCTCCCGCAGGAGGTGCAACAGCACGGTGGAGTCCCGCCCGCCGCTGTAGGCCACGGCCAGCGCGGAGTCGTGGGAGGGCGGCAGGCTTGCGAGCGCCTCGCGAACCAGGCTGCGCAGCGACAGGCTCGCGTCCCGTGCGGGCACGTCCCCGGGCCTTTAACCGCGCCCGAACTGCCCGTAACGCATCAGGCGATCGTAGCGCTGCTCGACGAGCTGCTGCGCGGGGATCTGCTTGAGCTCGGCGATAGCCTCGAGCAGGGCCGCCTTCAGCCGCGCCGCGGTCTCATCGACATCCCGGTGCGCGCCGCCGAGCGGCTCGCGGATCACCTGGTCGACCAGCCGCAGCTCGAGCAGGCGGGAGGACGTCAGGCCGAGGGCGTCGGCGGCATCGCCGGCCTTCTCCGCACTCTTCCAGAGGATGGCGGCGCAGCCCTCCGGCGAGATCACCGAATAGGTGCTGTACTCCAGCATGATGACCCGATCGGCGATGCCGATGGCCAGGGCGCCGCCGGAGCCGCCTTCGCCGATCACGCACGCGATGATGGGCATCCGCAGGCCGGCCATTTCGTAAAGATTGCGCGCGATGGCCTCGCTCTGCCCCCGCTCCTCGGCGTCGATGCCGGGATAGGCGCCCGGGGTGTCGATGAGCGTGACGAGCGGCAGGCGGAAGCGCTCGGCGAGCTTCATCACGCGCAGCGCCTTGCGATAGCCCTCGGGCTTCGCCATGCCGTAGTTGCGCAGGATGTTCTCCTGGGTGTTGCGCCCCTTCTGATGACCGATCACCGCCACCGGCGTGCCCTCGATGCGCGCCAGGCCGCAGACGATCGCGGGGTCGTCACCGAAGGCGCGGTCGCCGTGCAACTCCTCGAAATCCGTGAAGACCCGCTGCACGTAGTCCAGCGTGTAGGGACGCTGCGGATGACGCGCCAGGCGGGAGATCTGGTGCGCGGTCAGGTTGGAGAAGATGGTGCGCGTGAGCTCCTGCGAGCGGGCCCGCAGCCGGGTGATCTCGTCGGTGATATTGAGGTCGGCGTCGTTGCCTATGTAGCGCAACTCCTCGATCTTGGCCTCAAGTTCGGCGATCGGCTGTTCAAAATCCAGGAAGTTAAGATTCATCCGGCACCGGTTCGGGCATGGTGGGGTGCATAAGGTACTGGCTGCCAACGGTCTGCACAAGACGTCTACAAGCCATTGGACGCACGGCGGATTTCGCGCACGCGGCCCCGGGGCCGCCAGCGCCGCGGGGCGCCTGCCTCAATACTCCACCCAGACGTTGGCGGGGCCCAGGCGCGACTGCAGCCGTCCGAGGGTGGCGGCGCTGGGCACGATCGCGATCTCCCCCAGGCGCAGCCGCGCATCCGCCAGCCCGTGGCGGTACTCCACCAGCACCGGGCAGCGCCCACGCGTGGCGCCCTCGAAGATCTCCTGCAGCTCGTGGACCAGCCCGTTGCGAAAATCGGCGGGCTCCAGCCGCAGCATCACCGCACGGGCGAACTCGCGGCGGGCCTGCTCCAGGCTCCAGATCTTCTCCGCGACGAGGCCGAGCTCGCCGCTGAAGCGATCCTCGCCGTACTCGCCCTCCATCACCACCAGCTCGTTCCTGGCCAGCGCCTCGCCGGCGGACTGCAGCAGCTCGGAATAGACGGTGACCTCGGTGCTGGCCGTGCCGTCGTCCAGCACGACGATGGCCATGCGGCCGCGCCGGCTCGGGCGCACCCGCAGATCCTCGACGATCCCCGCCACGCGGCGCCGGCCGGGCTTGAGTCCCGCCAGCGGCGAGACGTTCAGGCGTGCCACCTCCTCGGCGAACTCGTCGATGAGATGACCGCCCGGGGACCAGCCGAGCACGGCCTTCTCCGCCAACAGGCGCTCGCGCAATGGCGGCTCGGGGGCCTGCAGGAAATTCACCGCCGGGGCCAGTTCACCGTGCGCCGCCGTCGGGGCGCCGAAGAGATCGGCCATGCCGGCGTCGCGCGCCCTGTCTTCCTGCTGCGAGAGCTGCAGGGCGAGGTCGAGGCTCGCGAGGATGCTCGCGCGGCTCGGACCCAGCCCGTCGAGCGCGCTGGCGCGTGCCAGGGCCTCCAGCACGCGGCGGTTGACGCGCTTGTCCACCCTGCGGCAGAGATCGAAGAGGTCGGCGTAGGCGCCGCGCTCTTCGCGCTCCTTCACGATCGCCTCGGTGGCCGACTCGCCGGCTCCCTTGACCGCGCCGAGACCGTAGCGGATGGTCTTCGCGTCGGCGACGGTGAAGCGGTAGCGGCAGCTGTTGACCGAGGGCGGCAGCACGGCGATACCCATGCGCCGGCAGTCCTTGATGAGCTCACGCACCTTGTCGGTGTCGTCCATGTCGGAGGAAAGCACCGCCGCCATGAACTCCGCGCCGTAATGCGCCTTCAGCCACGCAGTCTGGTAGGCCACCAGCGCATAGGCGGCGGCGTGCGACTTGTTGAAGCCGTAGCCCGCGAACTTCTCCATCAGGTCGAAGAGCTCGTGGGCGGTGTGCGCCTCGATGCCGTTGTTCATCGCGCCTTCGACGAAGATGCCGCGGTGCTGCGCCATCTCCTCGGGCTTCTTCTTGCCCATGGCCCGGCGCAGCAGATCCGCGGCGCCCAGGGTGTAGCCGCCTATCGCCTGCGCGATCTGCATGACCTGTTCCTGGTAGACCATGATCCCGTAGGTCGGGCCGAGGATCGGCTGCAGCCTCGGGTCCAGGTACACGACCTTCTGCCGGCCGTGCTTGCGCTCGACGAAGTCCGGGATGAGGTCCATCGGCCCCGGGCGGTAGAGCGCGACCAGCGCGATGATGTCCTCGAACCGGTCCGGCCTGGCGCGCTTGAGCATGTCGCGCATGCCGCGCGACTCGAACTGGAAGATGGCGGCGGTGTTGGCCTGCGCGAACAGCGCGTAGGTCGCAGCGTCGTCGAGCGGCAGCAGGTTGACGTCGAGCGCGGGTTCGCCCCGCTCCTGGCGGGCACGGTTCACGTCCTGCATCGCCCAGTCGATGATGGTCAGGGTGCGCAGACCGAGGAAGTCGAACTTCACCAGACCTATGGCCTCGACGTCGCCCATGTCCAGTTGGGTGACCGGCGTGCCGCCGCCCTGTTCGCAGTAAAGCGGCATGAAGTCGGTGAGCGCGGAGGGCGCGATCACCACGCCACCGGCGTGCTTGCCGGCATTGCGGGTGATGCCCTCGAGCTTCATGGCCAGATCGATGAGGGTGCGGATCTCCTCCTCGTTCTCGTAGCGCTCCTGCAGCTGCGGCTCCTCCGCCAGCGCCCGTTCCAGGGTCATGTCGAGGGCGAATGGAACGAGCTTGGCGACCTGATCGACGAAGCCGTAGGGCAGCCCGAGCACGCGGCCGACGTCGCGCACCACCGCCTTGGCCGCCATCGTGCCGTGGGTGATGATCTGGCTGACGTGATCGCGGCCGTAGCGCCCGGCCACGTAGCGGATGACCTCATCGCGCCGGTCCATGCAGAAGTCGACGTCGAAGTCCGGCATGGAGATGCGCTCCGGATTGAGGAAGCGCTCGAACAGCAGGTCATAGCGCAGCGGGTCGAGCTCCGTGATCCCGAGTGAATAGGCCACCAGCGAGCCGGCGCCGGAACCACGCCCCGGGCCGACCGGGATGCGGTTGTTCTTGGCCCAGCGGATGAAGTCGGCCACGATCAGGAAGTAGCCGGCGAAGCCCATGCGGTTGATGACCTCGACCTCGCGCCGCAGGCGCTCGTCGTAGGGCCGGCGACGCTCGGCGAATTCCGGGGCATCGACGTCCATCAGCGCGGGCAGGCGCGCCTCGAGCCCGTTGCGCGCCTCGGCACGCAGCCATTCGCTGACGTCGCTGCCGTCGGGCACGGGGAAGTCCGGCAGATGGTACTTGCCGAGCGTCAGCTCCAGGTTGCAGCGCTCGGCGATGTGAACGGCGTTGCTCACGGCCTCGGGAATGTCGGCGAACAGGGCGGCCATCTCCTCGCCGCTGCGCAGGTACTGCTGCGCCGAATAGCGCCGCGGGCGCCGCGGGTCGGCGAGCGTCCTGCCCTCGTGTATGCACACCCGCGCCTCGTGGGCCTCGTAATCCTCCGCGGCGAGGAAGCGAACGTCGTTGGTCGCCACCACCGGGATCCCGGCGCGCGCGGCGAGATGCAGCGCGGCCGGCAGGTAGTCGGCCTCCTGCGCACGCCCGGTCCGCTGCAGCTCGATGTAATAACGGTCCCCGAACCAGAGCTGCCACTGCCCGGCGAGCTCCACGGCCAGCGCCTCGTTGCCGGCCAGCAGGGCCTGGCCCACGTCGCCTTCCTGGGCGCCGGACAGCGCGATCAAGCCGCCATTGGCCTCGTCCAGCCACTCCCGCTCCAGGTGCGGCACGCCGCCTTCCTGTCCCTCGATGTACGCGCGCGTCAGCAGCTCGGAGAGATTGCGGTACCCGGCCGCGTCCTTCACCAGCAGCACCAGCCGCGCGCGCTGCGCAGCGCACTGCCGGGCGCGCACCCAGACCTCGGCGCCGACAATGGGCTTCACACCGGCGCCCTCGGCCGCCTTGAAGAACTTCACCATCGCGAACAGGTTGTTCTGATCGGTGACCGCGACCGCGGGCATGCGCGCCCGCGCCACGGCCTGAATCAGCGGCTCCACGCGCAAGAGCCCGTCGACGATCGAATACTCGGTGTGCAGATGAAGATGGACGAAGGGCGTGCTCACCGCCGCGGGTCCTCGTCCTCTGTACGCAGCAGCGCCCGCACCGGCGCGAACGAACGCCGATGGATGGCGCACGGGCCGAACTGCCCGAGCGCCCGCAGGTGCGCCGGCGTCGGATAGCCCTTGTGCCGGATGAAACCGTACTGCGGATAGGCCGCGTCGAGGCTGTCCATCTCGGCGTCGCGCGCGACCTTGGCCAGGATCGAGGCGGCGCTGATCGCCGCGATGGTCGCATCGCCGCCGACGATCGCCACGCACTCGCAGTCGATCTCCGGACAGCGGTTGCCGTCGACCTCCACGCGGTGCGGCCGCAGGTGCAGGCCGGCCACGGCGCGCTGCATGGCAAGCAGGCTCGCCTGCAGGATGTTGACGCGATCGATCTCGGCGACCTCGGCCCGGCCGAGCGCGAAACTCAACGCCCTCCGCTCGATCTCCGCCCGCAGCCGCTCGCGCTGTCGCGGCGTCAGCGCCTTGGAGTCGGCCAGCCCCGGGATGGGACGCGCCGGGTCGAGAATGACGGCCGCCGCCACCACCGGTCCGGCCAGCGGCCCGCGACCGACCTCGTCCACACCGGCGACGTACGCGAGTAGCCCGCTCATCGCGCGCCATTTTCCCGCACCCGTTGGTGCAGGGCGAGGATTGCGTCCGCGGCGCGCGCGCTCGCGCCGGCGGGGAGCGTGGCGCGGATCGCCGCGAACCTGCCGCGCTGCCGGCGCGCGGCCTCCGCGTCGCCGAGCAGCTCGAGCAGGCGGGCGGACATCGTGGCCGGATTGGCGTCGCGCTGTATGCACTCGGCGACCACGTCCTCCTGCGCCAGCAGATTGGGCAGGGCGAAACGCCGGATGCGGATGAGCGGCCGGATGAGCGCGTAGCTCAGCCAGTGCGCGCGGTAGGCGACCACCATCGGGCAATCGAGCAGCAGGGCCTCCAGGGTCGCCGTGCCGGAGACGATCAATGCCGCGTCGGCGGCCGCGAGGATCTCGCGCGAGCGTCCGACCGGATAGTCGACCGCAAGGCCCGGCGCCACCCGCTCCTGCACCGCCCTCACGCTGGCCGCGGCCTCGGCCGTCAGCAGCGGCACCATCACCTTCAGTGCGGGCATGGCCTGCCTGCACGCCGCGGCCGCCAGCAGGAACGGCGCGGCGTGGTGCTTGAGCTCGCTCATGCGGCTGCCGGGCAGCAGCGCGAGCAGGGGCGCGTCGGCCGGCACCCCGAGCCCGGCGCGGGCCTGCGGGCGGGTGGCAGCCGAGGCCAGCTCATCGACCAGGGGGTGACCGACGCAGAGCACCGGCAGCGAGTAGCGCTCGAAGTGGCGGGCCTCGAACGGAAACAGGGTCAGCATCAGGTCGACGCCGCGCAGGATGGTGCGGATCCGGCCCTCGCGCCAGGCCCACACGCTCGGGCTGACGTAGTGCACGGTGGGAATGCCGGCCTTGCGTACCGCCACCTCGATGCCGAGGTTGAACTCCGGCGCGTCCACGCCGATGTAGAGGTCCGGGCGCATGGCGACGACGCGCCGCAGCGTCTCGCGCTGCAGCGCCCGCAGCTCCGGGTAGCGCCGGATGATCTCCGGCAGGCCCATGACCGCCAGGCGATCGATGCTCTCCCACGCCACGCACCCCTGCGCGCGCATCCTCGGCCCGGCGACGCCCTCGATGGCGAGGCGATCCACCCTCGTCTTCAGGGCGCCGAGCAGGCCTGCCGCCAACAGGTCTCCGGAGGGTTCGCCCGCTACGATGGCGACGCGCAACATGGCGGTCTCGCCCCCCTCACCGCGCGATGCCGCGCGTGGAGGCCGCGACGAAATCGGCGAGGCGGCGGACCTCCGGCGAGGAGGCGGCCATGTCCTCGAGCTGCGCCAGCGCCTCGCTGAGCGTGAGGCCCGAACGGTAGAGGACCTTGTAGGCCCGCTTCAGGGTCTCGACGGCCTCGGCGCTGAAGCCGTGACGCTTCAGACCTTCCCGATTTAGGCCGTGCGCGGAGGCGGAGTTGCCGGCCACCATCACGTACGGCGGCACGTCGCGAGTGACCGCCGAGGCGATCGCGGTGAAGCTGTAGGCGCCGATGCGGCAGAACTGGTGCACCGCCGTGAAGCCGCCGAGCGTGGCATGGTCGTCGATGACCACGTGCCCGGCGACCGCCGTGTTGTTCGCCATCACCACGCCGTCGCCGATCAGACAATCATGCGCGATGTGGACGTTGGCCATGATCCAGTTGTCGTTGCCGACCCGGGTGATGCCGCCGCCCTGGATGGTGCCGCGATTGATGGTGCAATGCTCGCGGACGGTGTTGCGGTCGCCGATCTCCAGCCGCGTCGCCTCGCCGCCGTATTTCTTGTCCTGCGGATCGCCGCCGATCACGCTGAAGGCATGAATGCGATTGTCCCGGCCGATGCGGGTCGGCCCGCGGATGACGACGTGCGCGGCAACGGTGGTGCCCGCGGCGATGCTCACCTCGCCCTCGATGAGACACCACGGCCCGAGGGAGACGCCGTCCTCGATGCGCGCCTGCGGCGAAATGATTGCACGCGTATCGATCACGTCGCCTCCCCCCATCGCCGCCGGTAACGACGGCCGCTACTTCTCGATATGACTCTTGGTGGTCATGAACTCCGCCGTGCAGACGACGCGGTCAGCCACGGTCGCGGTGCCTTCGAAGCGATAGATCCCCTTCAGCTCGCGCTTCAGCCGGACTTCCATGACGAGCTGATCGCCGGCCTCCACGGGGCGCTTGAACCGCGCCTTGTCCACACCGACCAGCAGATACATGATGCCGTCCTCGGCGTTCTCGCCCAGGGAGTGGAAGGCGAGCAGGCCGGTGGCCTGCGCCATGGCCTCGAGGATGAGCACGCCCGGCATGATCGGGCGATAGGGGAAGTGGCCGGGGAAGAAGGGCTCGTTGATGGAGACGTTCTTCAACGCGCGGATCGACTCCCAGGCGCGACACTCCAGCACCCGGTCCACCAGCAGGAACGGGTAGCGGTGCGGCAGCAGGTGAAGGATCCGGTGGATATCCATCTGCACGGGTTCGGATGAGACTGTGTTCGACATTGTTTTCCTGTTACTCCGAATCGTCCTGCGTCTTGCCGCGTCCCCGCGCCAGCCGCGCGATGGCCGCCAGATAACGATGCCAGGTGCGCGCCTCCTGTACAGGCCAGCCGGAGGAATAGACGCCCGGCTTGCGTATCGACTTGTGCACGCCGCTCTTGGCGAGCACGGTCACGTCGTCGCAGATCTCGATGTGGCCGGCGATCCCCACCGCCCCGCCGATGAGACAGCGCTTGCCCACCGTCGTGCTGCCGGCGATGCCCGTGCAGCCGGCGATTGCGCTCTGCGCGCCGATGCGGACGTTGTGGCCGATCTGCACGAGGTTGTCGATCTTCACACCGTCCTCGATCACGGTGTCCTTCAGCGCGCCGCGATCGATCGTGCTGTTGGCGCCGATCTCCACGTCATCGCCGATGTGCACGCCGCCGACCTGGGGAATCTTGACCCACTGGGTCCCGTCACGGGCGAAGCCGAAGCCGTCGGCGCCGATCACCGCGCCGGAGTGTATCAGGCAGCGCCTGCCGACGGTCACGCCGTGATACAGGCAAGCCCCCGGCTTCACCACCGTGTAGTCCCCGATCCGCGTGTCGCGGCCGACGATGGTGTTGCCGCCGATCACGACCTGCTCACCGATATGCACACCCGCCTCCAGGATCGCGTGCGGCCCGACGCTGGCGGAGGCCTCGACGCGGGCTGCCGGGTCCACATGCGCAGTCGGGTGTATGCCGGCGCTGATAGGCAGCTTCGGCGCCAGCAGGGCCGCTGCCCGCGCGTAACCCAGGTACGGGTTGTCCATGACCAGGGCGGCCACCGGGCAGTCCTCGGCGTCCGCCGGCGTCAGCAGCACGGCCGATGCGCTCGTCACCGAGAGAAACTTGCGATAGCGGCGGTTGTACAGAAAGGCGAGATCGCCGGCCTGGGCCCGGTCGAGGGTGGCGATGCCGGTGATGGTGATGCCCGCGTCGCCGCGCAGTGCCGCGCCCGTGCACTCGGCCAGCTCCCTCAGCGTCACCTTCATCGGGACATCTGCAGCACGTGCGTCCGCTGCCGCCCCGGCGACTACGGCGAGCTGCTGCCCTTGCGCAGACGTTCCAGCACGGCGTTGGTGATGTCCGTCTTCTCGCTGGCGTAGATCACGCCCTCGCCCAGGATGAGGTCATAACCCTCCGACTTGGCCACGTCCTGGATCGACTGCACGATCTCCTTCTGGATCTTGCCGAACTCCTCGTTGCGCCGCAGGTTCACGTCTTCGCGGAACTCGTCCTGGTCGCGCTTGAGATCGCGTCGCTTCGACACGATGTCGCGTTCCAGCTTGCGCGCCTCCGCCTCGCTCATGGTGGCGCCCTCGCGGGCCAGCCGGTCCTCCATCTCCTTGATGGTCTTCTGGCGCGCGACCAGATCGCGATCGCGGGAAGCGAACTCCTTTTCCAGCTGCTTGCGCGCGGCCTCGGCCTGCGGCGCCCCCTCGAGGATCTTGATGGCGTTCACCACGCCGATCTTGAACTCCGCGCTGGCGACGCCGGGCAATGCCATGGCCGCCACTATCGTCATGAATGAAATGATTGATTTGGCCTTCAAGGTTTGCTACTCCAGATGTGAAATCATAGGTGGGCGCGCTGGACGCACGCGCCGGTCGCCCCGCTCAGAAGCTCGTGCCGAACGTGAACTGGAACGGCTGTTCGCTGTCACCGTCCTGCGTATTGAAGGGCTGCGCCACGCTGACTGTCAACACGCCGAACGGCGACAGCCACAGGCCGGAGAGGCCGGCGGAATACCGGATGGTGCCGGCATCGAAATCCTCGTCCACGCCATAGACGTTGCCGGCGTCGACGAAACCGGTGATGCGCAGCGACTCGATGTCCTGAAGGAAGGGCACGGGCAGGATCACCTCGGCATTGCCGACCACGAGAAGATTGCCGCCCAGCGCGTCGCCGCGGCTGTCCTTGGGACCCAGGGTGTTGTCCTCGAAGCCGCGCACCGAGCGCGGGCCGCCGGCGTAGAAGTTCTCGAAGAAGGGGAACACCTCGGTGTCCCCGTAGCTTTCGCCGTAACCCACCCGGCCCTGCAGCGCCAGCGTGTATTTGCTGGTGACGGGATAGAACCAGCGCGCGTCGTAGTCCAGCTTGTAATACTCGAGATCCCCGCCCGGCACCGCGACCTCGGTGCGGATGCGATGCAGCGTGCCGCGGTCCGGCAGTATGGCCTTGTTGCGCGTGTCGTAGGCGAAGCTGCCCGTGAAGCGCACGGTGTTGAACTCATCGCCCTCGCGGTCAACGAAGTCGCGCACCTGCTCGGAGGCGAAGGCGCCGAGGTCGAGCTCGGTGTTCTCGAAATCCAGACCCACGTTCAGCGTGTTGTACTCCGTCAGCGGGATGCCGAATTCCGCGCCGGCATTGATCACCGCCGAGTTGTACTGGGTGACGTTGGCGTCGTTGGCGTCGGTCTCCCGATAGCCGACGGCAAAGCCGCGGCTGACGCCGTCCACGGTCCAGTACGGATTCAGGTACCCCAGCCGGTAGGTGCGGTTGACCTCGCTGTTGTTGAACGCGAAGTCCAGGCGCTTACCCGAGCCGAGGAAGTTGTCCTGGGTGACCTGGCTGTTGAAGATGACGCCCTGGGACTGCGAGAAGCCGAGGCCCAGCAGCAGGTTGCCGGAGGCGCGCTCGACCACCGTGAAGTTCACGTCGACCTGATCGGTGGTCCCGGGAACCGCGGGCGTCTCGACGTTGACCGACTCGAAGTAGCCGAGGCGCTGCAGCCGCACCTTGGAGCGGTTGATCTTGCTCGTGGATATCCATGCGCCCTCGAGCTGCCGCATCTCGCGCCTGAGGACCTCGTCGCGCGTGCGGGTGTTGCCGAAGAAACTGATGCGGCGGACGTAGGTGCGCTTGCCAGGGTCGATGAAATAGGTGATGGCGACGGTCTTCTGTTCGTTCCTGATGTCGGGCACGGCGTTGACGTTGGCGAAGGCATAGCCCTCGTCGCCGAGCCGCTCGGTGATGCCCTTGCTGCTCTCGGTCACCAGCTTACGCGAAAAGGTCATCCCCTTGCGGATGCTGACGACCTCGAAGAGATCCTCCTGCGGCACGATGAGCTGGCCGGAGAGCTTCACGTCGGAGACCGTGAACAGGTCGCCCTCGGAGATGTTCACGGTGACGTAGACGTCGCTCTTGTCCGGCGTGATCGAAACCTGCGTGGAATCGACGTTGAAGTTGACGTAGCCGCGATCGAGATAATAGGAACGCAGCGACTCCAGATCGGCGGCGAGCTTCTGCTTCGAGTACTGATCGTTCTTGGTGAAGAACGAGAACATCGTCGGCGTGGACAGCTTGAACTGCTTGAGCAGATCCTTGTCCTCGAACGCCTTGTTGCCGACGATGTTGATCTGCCTGATGCGCGCGGTCTTGCCCTCGGAGACGTCGATGGCGATGGCGACCCGGTTGCCCTCGAGCCTGGTCACCTTGGTGTCGATCCGCACGCCGTACTTGCCCTGGGCGAAATACTGGCGCTTCAGTTCCTGCGTAACCTTGTCGAGCTTGGACTTGTCGTAGACCTCGCCCTCGGCGAATCCGATCTCCTTCAGCGCCTTGGTGAGATCCTCGGTCTTCATGTTGTCGTTGCCGCTGAAGGTGATCTGCGAGATCGCCTCGCGCTCCTGGACGATCACCACCAGCACGTCGCCCTCGCGTTCCAGCTGCACGTCCTCGAACAGTCCGGTCTTGAACAGCGCCTTGATGGCATCGCCGGAACGGCGATCATCGAAGGTATCGCCGACCTTCACGGGCAGATAATTGAAGACCGTACCGGGGGCGATGCGGGTGAGGCCCTTCAGACGTATGTCCTGCACGACGAACGACGCCGCGAGGACTGGCGCCGCCAGTACTGCGAAGAGAGTCAGGTACAGCGCTTTCTTAAAGTACTTTCTAGTTTGATGCAGAGACCATCGAGTGACGTGTGCGAGTTTGTTCTTATGCTTGCCCGTCGCGCTCCTCACAGTACCCTCGTCAAATCGTTGTAGAACGCCAGCCCCATCAACGCCAGCAGCAATGCGATCCCCACCTGCTGGCCAATGGCCTGCACGGACTCGGGCACAGGCCGGCGCATGACAAGCTCCATAAGGTAATACATTAAGTGTCCGCCATCCAGTAGCGGAACCGGCAGCATGTTCAGCACGAACAGGCTCACGCTCACCACCGCGAGAAAGCCGACGAAGGCCGAAAGTCCGAGCGATGCGGTCTCGCCGGCGAACTTGGCGATGCTGATGGGTCCGCTGATGTTCTCGACCGAGGCCTCGCGCACGAGCATCTTGCCGAGCAGCCGCAGGGTCAGCACCGAGGTGTCGATTGTCTTGCGCCAGCCCTTCCCGATCGCGGTGAGCGGATCGTATCGCTCCGCGGCCACCAACTTGCGCAGCTCCTCGCCGACGTATTCCGGGATCTTGAGCTCGGCCCTGATACGACCGATGGTCCTGCCGTCCGCAGTCTCGGCATCCGGCACGATCTCCATGCTCGTCGCCGAGCCGTCGCGCGTCACGTCCAGGACGATCCGCTGGCCGGGATGCGCCTCGATGTAGGCGATGAACTTCGCCAGGCTCGTGACCTGCGTGCCGTCCACGCGCTCGAGCACGTCGCCGGCGCGCAGGCCGGCGCGCTCGGCCGCGCCGCCCCCGATCACCCGGTTCACGATCGGCGCGTGCTCGGGAAAGTACTCGCTGAATCCGAGCTTGCGATAGAGGCGCCCGCCGGCCAGGTCGTCGATCGCGCCGCTGCCGACGGGCAGCTGCACGCGCGCGATCGATCCGTCGGGATTGCGGACCTGGAGCGGCAGCGGCTCGCCCTCGAGGAGGTAGTGAAAACTCGCCTCGGTGAAATTGCCCCACGTCGGCGTGGGCTCCTCGCCCAGCGCGAGGATCTCCTGCCCCTTGCGCAGGCCGGCGTCGTCCGCGACCGACCCGGCCTCCACCTCGCCGATGACCGGGCGTATGCCCTCGATCCCCAGGGTGTAGGTGGCGGCGTAGGCGAAGATCGCGAACAGGAAGTTCGCCATCGGTCCGGCGAGCACGATCGCGCTGCGCTTCCAGAGCCGCTGGCGATTGAAGGCGCGCCCGAGCTCGGCGGCCGGCACGCCGCCCTCGCGTTCGTCGAGCATCTTCACGTAGCCACCGAGCGGCAGCGCGGCGAGCACCAGTTCGGTTCCGTCGGGCCCGAACCGGCGCTGCCAGAGCGGCCGGCCGAATCCGATCGAAAAGCGCAGGATCTTCACGCCGAGCCTCTTGGCCACCCAGTAGTGTCCGAACTCGTGGATGGTGACGAGCAATCCCACGGCGACGATGAATGCCGCGATCGAGTGCAGTATGGTCACGCCGCCTTCCTCTCCACGCGCTGGCGCACGAAATCGCGCGCGGCGGCGTCGGCGGCCAGCACCGCCTCGAGACTGTCGGCCGCTTCCGCGGCGACGCCGTCGAGCGCCGCGGCGATGAGCTGCGGGATGTCGAGGAACGCCGCCCTGCCCTCGAGGAACGACGCGACCGCCACCTCGTTGGCGGCATTGAGGATCGCCGTGGAGGTGCCGCCGGCGCTCATCGCCTGCCGGGCCAGCTGCAGGCACGGGAAGCGCTCGGCATCGGGCCGCTCGAAGTCGAGCCGGGCCACCGCGAAGAGATCGAGGGCGGCCACCCCGGAATCCATCCGCCGCGGCCAGGCGAGCGCGTGCGCGATCGGCGTGCGCATGTCGGGATTGCCGAGCTGCGCGAGCACCGAGCCGTCGACGTACTCGACCATCGAGTGGATGACGCTCTGCGGATGCAGCACCACGTCAACCTTGTCCTGCGTCGTATTGAACAGCCAGCATGCCTCCACGACCTCCAGGCCCTTGTTCATCATCGTCGCGGAATCCACGGAGATCTTCCGCCCCATGACCCAGTTGGGGTGCGCACAGGCTTGGTCCGGCGTGACCGAGGCGAGTTCCTTCGCCGGGGTGCGGCGAAACGGGCCGCCGGAGGCGGTGAGCAGGATGCGCCGCACGCCGACCTCGGGCAGGCCGCGCTCGAAACCGGCAGGCATGCACTGGAATACCGCGTTGTGCTCGCTGTCGATCGGAAGCAGCTCGGCGCCGTGGTCGCGCACCGCCTCCATGAACAGGCGGCCGGACATCACCAACGCCTCCTTGTTGGCGAGCAGCACCCGCTTGCCGGCGCGCGCGGCCGCCAGCGTGGGCAGCAGGCCCGAGGCCCCGACGATGGCGGCCATGACGTAATCGGTCTCGGGAAGACTCGCCACGGCCTCGAGCCCCGCGATCCCTTCGAGGACCTCGGTGGGAAGTCCCGCCTGCGCGCCGCGCTGCCGCAGCTCGCGGGCGGTGCCCGCGTCGGCCATGACGGCGTACGCGGGACGGAAGCGCCGGCATTGCTCCCACATCGCGTCGACGTTGGAGTTGCCGGTCAGGGCGACGACGCGGTATTTCTCGGGATGGCGGCTCAGGACATCGAGCGTGTTGACGCCGATGCTGCCGGTCGAACCCAGTATGGTCACGCCTTTCACGCCGAACCCTCCAACCAGTGCAAACCCAACAAGAATGCCGGCGCGGCCGCGGTCAGGCTGTCCACACGGTCGAGCACGCCGCCATGCCCGGGCAGCAGCGACCCGCTGTCCTTCAGACCGGCCACGCGCTTGAACAGGCTTTCGGTGAGGTCGCCGACCACCGACAGCAGCACCACGCCGACGGCGAGCAGCGCGTACTGCCAGCGCATGCCGCCCGGTACCGCGACCCACGCCGCACTCCACAGCGCGAAGACCGCCGAGGCAGCCACCGCAGCCAGAAGGCCCTCCCAACTCTTGCCCGGACTCACGCGGCTCGCCAGCCGGCAACGCCCATAGCGGCGCCCGAAGAGATAGGCGGCGCTGTCGGCCACCCAGATGAGCACCAGCAGGGCGAACACGCCGGCCGGGCCGTGCGTCCGGTGCAGGAAGACCAGCGTCGCCCAGGCCGGCAGCATGATCGCCCATCCGGCCGGCAAGCGCCACCACAGCCCGCCCGGCGGCGGCCTGCCGGCGACCTGGTAGCGCAAGACGAGCACCGCGGCCAGGAACCACCAGGCGAGCGCGGGCAGCGCGATGGGCAGGGCGGCGCCCGTCCCGATCCACTGATATATGGCGAACAGCAGCAGGGCGGTGACGGCCAGATAACCGGCGCGCACGGTGTCGCCGGTGGGCCCGGCCAGCGCCAACCACTCCCGGGCACCGAGCAGAACGACGATACCGAGCAGTGCCGCGACCAGCGGCGTCGGGAACCAGACCAGGGCGGCGACACTCGCGACCACGAGCACCGCCGCCGTCAGTACGCGAGTGACCAGCTCCGCGGAGCGTGTGCCCGGCCCGTCCATTCTCAACATTGCTCCCAATGACGCGGACTTGCCGCCGCGCGGCGATGCCCGATCCCGGGCGCCGTTGGCGCGGAAGGCCTATTCAGATGCCGACCGGCACGGCCTCGCCGGCAGCGTCGATCTGGTCCCCGGTGCGCCCGAAGCGCCGCTGGCGACGGGCATAACTGTCGAGTGCCTTGCGAAACTCGTGCTCGTCGAAATCCGGCCACAGACATTCGGTAAAGTGCATCTCGGTGTAGGCGAGCTGCCAGAGCAGGAAGTTGCTGATGCGCTGCTCGCCGCCGGAGCGGATGAACAGATCGGGCTCGGGCAGATCGCTCAGGCACATCTCCGCCCTCAAGGCCTCGGCGGTCACCGCCTCGGGGCTCATCGCACCCGCGGCCACCTTGCGGGACAGCGCCCTGGCGGCCTGGGCGATATCCCACTGGCCGCCGTAGTTCGCCGCGATGACCAGCGTCAGCCCGGTGTTCCCACGCGTCGTCTCCTCGGCCTCGGCGATGCAGCGCTGCAACTTTTCGTTGAATGCCGTGCGATCCCCGATTACGCGCAACTGCACGTTGTTTTCGCGCATGCGCCTCACCTCCTGCTGCAGCGCGCTGACGAACAGCTCCATCAGCAACCGCACCTCGGCCTTCGGGCGCCGCCAGTTCTCGCTGCTGAAGGCGAACAGCGTCAGCACCGCGATGCCGCGGGTGGTGCATTCCCGCACGGTGCGTCGGACGGCCTCGACCCCGGCACGATGACCGGCGATGCGCGGCAGGCCGCGCTGCTTGGCCCAGCGGCCATTGCCGTCCATGATGATGGCAATGTGCCGGGGCAACGGGGAGATATCCATCACGGCGTGACCATGTCCGGGCGCGGGTCCGAGGGCAGGCGCGTCGCGCCGCGCCCCTCAGACCTCCATGATCTCCTTTTCCTTCCTGGCGGTGAGCTCTTCGGCCTTGGCGATGTGGTCGTCGGTGAGCTTCTGCACCCGGTCGTGGGCGCGCTTCTCCTCGTCCTCGGTGATCTTCTTCTCCTTGACCATGTCCTTGAGGTGCTGCAGGGCGTCGCGGCGGACGTTGCGCATCGCCACGCGCGCGTTCTCGGTCTCGTGGCGGACGACCTTGGTGAGCTCCTTGCGGCGCTCCTCGGTCAGCGGCGGCAGCGGGATGCGTATTACCGTGCCCGCGGTGGTGGGATTCAGTCCCAGCCCCGCCTCGCGGATCGCCTTCTCCACGGGCGTGACCATGTTCTTGTCCCAGGGGGTGACGGCCAGCGTGCGCGCGTCCTGCACGGCGATGTTCGCCGTCTGGTTCAGCGGCATCTTCGAGCCGTAGCACTCCACCTGGATGTGATCGAGCAGCGAGGTGCTGGCGCGCCCGGTGCGCAGCCGGCTGAATTCCTGCCTGAGCGCCTCCAGCGCCTTGTTCATGCGCGCATCGGCATCGCGGATGATGTTGTCTGTCATCGAAGGTCCTCCCGAGCTTGGCGTCAGGTCCCGCAGTCCACCAGCGTGCCTTCGTTCTCCCCCATGACGGCGCGCAACATCGAGCCGGGGCTGGTCATGTCGAGCACGCGCAGCGGCATGCGATTGTCGCGGCATAATACCACGGCGGTCGCGTCCATCACCGCGAGCTTGCGCGCGAGCACCTCGTCGTAATGCAGGTGATCGTAGCGGCGCGCGCCGGGATCGCGCTTCGGGTCGGCGGTGTACACGCCATCGACCATGGTGGCCTTGATGAGGAGATCGGCGCTCACCTCGATGGCGCGCAGGCTGGCGGCGGAATCGGTGGTGAAGAACGGATTGCCGGTGCCGGCGGCGAAGACCACCACCCGGCCCTTCTCGAGGTGGCGGATCGCCCGGCGGCGGATGTAGTCCTCGCAGATCTGGTTGATCTTGATGGCCGACATGACGCGCGCGTAAAGGCCGTGGCGCTCCAGCGCGTCCTGCAGTGCCAGCGCGTTGATGACCGTGGCGAGCATGCCCATGTGGTCGCCGGTGACCCGGTCCATGCCGGCCGCCGCCAGCCCGGCGCCGCGGAAGATGTTGCCGCCGCCGATGACCATGCTGACCTGGACGCCGGCGGCGACCATCTGCGTGACCTCATCGGCGATACGTTCGAGCACCGCCGGGTCGATGCCGAAGTCGCCCGCCCCCATCAAAGCCTCGCCGCTCAGCTTGATCAGCACGCGCCGGTAGCGCAGCGCGTCGCCCGGGGATGGCGTCATCGCGGATCAGCCCCCCTGGGCCTGCTTCATGACCTCGGCGGCGAAGTCCTCGACCTTCTTCTCGATGCCCTCGCCCACCTCCATGCGCACGAAGGAGGTGACGCTCGCGCCGCGGGACTGCAGCAGCTTGCCGACCGTGGTCTTGTCGTCCTTCACGAAGGGCTGGCCCAGCAGCGTCACCTCGCCCAGGTATTTCTTGATCTTGCCGTCGACGATCTTCTCGACCATGTTGGCGGGCTTGCCCTCCTCCAGGACCTGCGCGGTGAAGATCTCCTTTTCCTTGGCGATCAGCTCCGCCGGCACGCCCGAGTCGTCGATGCACATGGGCCTGCTGGCCGCGACGTGCATGGCGATGTCCTTGGCGAGGGCGTCGTCGCCGTTCTTCAGGTCCACCAGCACGCCGATTCTCGTGCCGTGCATGTAGCTGCCGAGCGTGCCGCCGGCGGTCTCGACGCTGACGAAGCGCCGCACCGAGACGTTCTCCCCGATCTTCGCCACCAGCGCGGTGCGCGCGACCTCGACCGTCTCGCTGCCGCCGGCGATGGTGGTCGACATCAGCGCCTCGACATTCGCCGGCCGGGCGTTCAGGACCGTGTCGCCCACCGCCTCGGCGAAGCGGCGGAAGTTCTCGTCCTTGGCGACGAAATCCGTCTCGCTGTTGACCTCGACCATGACGGCCCTGCTGCCCGCCTGTTTCATGATCACGGCGCCCTCGGCCGCCACCCGGGCGGACTTCTTCACCGCCTTGGCGATGCCGCTCTTGCGCAGCCACTCGGCGGCGGCCTCCATGTCGCCGTTGCTCTCCACGAGCGCCTTCTTGCACTCCATCATGCCGGCGCCGGAACGCTCGCGCAGCTCCTTCACCATCGATGCCGTGATTTCCATCGTCCAGTCTCCAGATCGCTTGAAGTTCACCGGCGGCCCCCGGCGGTGCTCCACCGCCGGTCACGCCGGCACACAGATGCGGGCGCCTCGCGTGCCCGGCCCGCCGGCCGGGCACGGAACCGAGGGAATTACTCGGCCTCGCCACCCTCCTCGGCGCGGCCGCGGGTGCTCTTCTTCTTGACTGTGGCCTTCTTCTTCGGTGCCGCCGCGGGGCGGCGCGGCGCGACCTTCTTGCGCGCGGCCTTCTTCTCCTCCTCGGGGGCGAGCAGGTTGACCGGCTCGCCGGCCTCGTCCAGTTCGACGAATTCATCGCCCTTCTCGGCGGCCGCCTCGACCAACGCCATGCGCGAGTCGAGCACCGCGTCCGCGGCGGCCCTGGCGTACAGCTGGATGGCGCGGATGGCGTCGTCGTTGCCCGGGATCGGGTAGTCGACGACGAGCGGGTTGTTGTTGGTGTCGACGATGCCGACGACCGGTATACCCAGGGTCTTGGCCTCGGCGATGGCGATCTTCTCGCACCCGATGTCGATGACGAACAGGGCGTCGGGCAGACCCGGCATGTCCTTGATGCCGGCCAGGCTCTTGTTGAGTTTCTCCAGCTCCCGGCTCAGGGTCAGCTGCTCGCGCTTGACCAGCCGCTCGAAGGTGCCGTCCTGCTGCATCTGCTCCAGATCGCGCAGGCGCTTGATGGACTGCCTGACCGTCTTGAAATTGGTGAGCATGCCGCCGGTCCAGCGACGGTCGACCCAGGGCATGCCGCAGCGCGCGGCCTCGGTGCGCACCACCTCCTGCGCGGCCTTCTTGGTGCCGACGAACAGGATGGTGCCCTTGCGCGCGGCCAGCCGGCCGATGAAGTTGATGGCGTCGCCGAACAACGGCATCGTCTTCTCGAGGTTGATGATGTGGACCTTGTTGCGCTCCCCGAAGATGTAGGGGGCCATTTTGGGGTGCCAGTAGCGGGTCTGGTGGCCGAAATGCACGCCGGCCTCCAGCATCTGGCGCATGGTGACTTCCGCCATTGCGATCGACTCCTTAAATATAGGGTTGAGCCTCCACGTGCCCCCGGCGTCGAACCCCGGCGAGCCTGCTCGGCGGGGCACCCCGATGCGGGTTGCGGCACGTGTGTGGAATTCCGGACGCGCAAGTGCTTGTTGCGCCCGGTTTAGTTTGCTTCGAAAGCGGGCGCTTTATACCATACAACCCGGATGGCAACAAACTGCCCACGGCGTTGTCCCATACCGGGGTAATGGCAGCTGGCGGGGCGGACCGCAGCGCGCGGCTGCCGCAGACAGGACGGTTCCCAGACCCATGTTGCAGAAGACCACTACAGTCCATATCAAGACCGCCGAGGAGATCGAGAAGATGCGCGTCGCCGGCCGCCTGGCCGCCGAGGTGCTCGAGATGATCGCGCCCCACGTCCGCCCCGGCGTCACCAGCAACGAGCTGGACCGGATCTGCCACCAATACATCGTCGAGGTCCAGCAGGCCGTCCCGGCGCCGCTGAACTACCGCGGCTTCCCGAAATCGATCTGCACCTCGATCAATCACGTCGTCTGCCACGGGATACCGAACGATCGGCCGCTGAAGGACGGGGATATCCTCAACATCGACATCACCGTCATCAAGGACGGCTACCACGGCGACACCAGCAAGATGTTCCTGGTCGGGGAGCCCGGCATCCGCGCGCGCCGGCTCGCAGAGGTCGGCTACGAGAGCATGTGCGTGGGCATCCGGATGGTGGGGCCGGGGGTGCGGCTCGGCGACATCGGCGCGGCCATCCAGCATTACGCCGAGAGCCACAATTTCTCGGTGGTTCGGGAGTACTGCGGCCACGGCATCGGACGGCAGTTCCACGAGGAGCCGCAGGTGCTGCATTACGGCACGCCCGGCACCGGCCTGCCGCTGGAGCCCGGCATGACCTTCACGATCGAGCCGATGATCAACGCCGGCAAGCGCTTCGTCACCCTGCTGCCGGACGGCTGGACCGTCGTCACCAAGGACCGCAGCCTCTCGGCGCAGTGGGAGCATACCGTGCTGGTCACCGAGGACGGGTTCGAGGTCCTGACCCGCCGGCCCGACGAGCAGTTCCCGTGAGCGCCACCCCGGCCGCCGAACCTGCCGCCGGGCGGCCGGCCGACACCACCGAATCCATCGCCCAGTTCAAACGCCGCCTGTCGGAGGGCCGCGGGCGGCTGCGGCAGGACTACGAGGCCGGGGCGCCGGTGGAGTCCCTCGTCCGCCAGATGGCGGCCCTCGTCGACGGAGTGCTGATCGACGCCTGGCGCGCCAACGGCCTGCCGGAGACCGGGCTCGCGCTGGCGGCCGTCGGCGGCTACGGGCGCGGCGAGTTGCATCCGGGCTCCGACGTCGACATCGCGGTCGTGCTCGCCGAGGGCACCGATCGCGGCATCAGCCAGCGTCTCGAGCAGTTCGTCACCTTCCTGTGGGACATCGGGCTGGAGGTCGGCCACAGCGTCCGCACGGTGGCCGAGTGCCGCGACGAGGCCGAACGCGACGTCACCGTGGTCACCAATCTCATGGAGGCCCGCCTGCTGGCCGGGGATCCGGGCCTGTTCGAGGAGATGCGGCGGGTAACCGGTCCGCAGAGCATCTGGCCGACGGCGGCGTTCTTCGGGGCCAAGCTCGCCGAGCAGACCGGGCGCCACCACCGCTACCACGACTCCGCGCAGCGGCTGGAGCCGCACATCAAGGACGCCCCCGGCGGTCTGCGCGACATACAGGTGATCGGCTGGGTGGCAAAGCGGCACTTCGGGGCCGAGACGCTGCACGAGCTGGTCCGGCACGGCTTCCTCACCGAGGAGGAGTTCAAGACGCTGGATGCCGGCCAGAACTTCCTCTGGCGAATACGCTTCGGCCTGCACCTGCTTGCCGGCCGGCGCGAGGATCGCCTGCTGTTCGACTACCAACGGGCGATCGCCGAGCAGTTCGGCTTCCGCGACAGCGAGAACAATCGCGGCGTGGAGCAGTTCATGAAGATGTTCTACCGCACCGCGCTCGAGCTGCAGCGCCTGAACGAGATGCTGCTGGAGTTGTTCGAGGAGGCCATCCTCGAGCGCGACAAACCCGCCGACGTGGTCTCGCTGAACGCCCGCTTCCAGGTGCGCAACGGCTACATCGAGGCCACCAACGAGCACGTCTTCCGGCGCTACCCGTTCGCCATGCTCGAGGTATTCCTGCTGCTGCAGAGGAACCCGGAGATCCAGGGCGTGCGCGCGAGCACGATCCGCCTCATCCGCGATCACCGCCACCTCATCGACGAGACATTCCGCGCCGATCTCCGCAACCGCAGCCTGTTCATGGAGATCATCCGGCAACCGCGGCGCATCGGCCACGAGTTGGCGCGCATGCACCGCTACGGCGTGCTCGAGGCCTATCTGCCCGTGTTCGGCAAGGTGGTCGGCCTCATGCAGTTCGATCTCTTCCACGTCTATACCGTCGACGAGCACACGCTGACGGTGGTGCGCAACCTGCGGCAGTTCATGACGCCGGAGCGCGACGACGAACTGCCGCTGTGCCGCGAGATCATGTCGCAGCTGCCCAAGCCGGAACTGCTGTATCTCGCCGGCCTTTTCCACGACATCGCCAAGGGCCGCAACGGCGATCATTCCGAGCTGGGCGAGCACGAGGCCGTCGCCTTCTGCGAGCAGCACGGTCTCAGCCAGTACGACACCCGGCTGGTCGGCTGGCTGGTGCGCAATCACCTGCTCATGTCGCGCACGGCCACGCGCATGGACGTCTCGGATCCGGACGTCGTCAACAACTTCGCCGGCCTGCTCGGCGACAGGACGCACCTGGATTACCTCTACCTGCTCACGGTCGCCGACATCCGCGGCACGAACATCAGCCTGTGGACGAGCTGGAAGGACGCGCTGCTGCGCGAGCTGTACCGCGGCACGCTCGGGGCACTGCGTCGCGGCCTGGAGAATCCGATCCAGCGGCGCGAACGCGTCATGGAGGTACAGGGCGAGGCGCTGGCCCTGCTCTGCCGCAAGTCCCTCGCGAAGGACGCCGTCCTCAGGCACTGGGACGCGCTCGGCGAGGACTACTTCCTGCGCCACACGCCGGAGGAGATCGCCTGGCACACCGAGGTGATACTCGGCCACGGCGAGAGCCCCGCGCCGCTGGTGCTGCTGCGCCCCAACCCGCGGCGCGGCGGCACCGAGATCTTCGTGTACGCGCGCGACCAGGATTTCCTGTTCGCGGTCTCGACCCAGACGCTCGATCAGCTCGGCCTCACCGTGCAGGACGCGCGCATCATCACCTCGGAGAACGGCTACACGCTGGACACCTACATCGTGCTCGACGCCGACAGCGGCAAGCTCATCGAACACGGCTATCGCGCCGATGAGATCGTCTCGACGATCGAGCGCAACATCAGCGCTCGCGCGCTGCCGGCCGCGCAGTTCAGGCGCCCGTCGCGCAAGCTGCGCAGCTTCTCGGTGCCGACGCGGATCACGTTCAGCGACGACAAGTCGAGCAAGCGCACGATCATGGAGGTCGTCACGACGGATCGTCCCGGCGTGCTGGCGCGCATAGCGCAGGGCATGCGCTTCTGCCGGGTCCGGCTCCACAACGCCCGCATTGCCACCTTCGGCGAACGGGTGGAGGACCTGTTCTTCCTCACCGACATGGACGGGAAGCCGATCCGCGATGAGGTCAAGTTCGAATGCCTGCGCCGCTCGATCGCCGAGGCGCTGGCGCAGGACTAGGCGGCGTGCCGGCAGCCGTGCCGCGGCCGCGCACGGAGGCGGAGCTGCTGCAACGCGCGCGCTTGCTCGCCGGCGCCCGCCTCGGCGATCTGGCCGCCTCGCTGCGGCGGCCGGTGCCGTCGGATCTGCGCCGTGCGAAGGGCTGGGTCGGCGAGCTCATCGAGACCACGCTCGGCGCCACGGCCGGCTCCAGACCGGAGCCCGACTTTCCCGAGCTCGGCATCGAGGTGAAGACCCTGCCGGTGGACGCCAGGGGCGTTCCGAAGGAGTCGACCCACGTCTGCGCGATCTTCATGCGGGAGGCGGCGGGCGCGCGCTGGGAGACCTCCGTGGCCCGGGCCAAGCTCGCGCGCGTGTTGTGGGTGCCGGTGGAGGCGGCGGCTGCGGTCGCGCTGCCGATGCGGCGCGTCGGCCAGGCAATCCTGTGGAGCCCCGACGCCCGCGCGGAGGCGCTGCTGCGCCGGGATTGGGAGGAGCACATGGAGCTCATTGCGCTGGGCCGCGGCGACCGGATCCGCGGCGAGATGGGCGCGGTGCTGCAGGTACGTCCGAAGGCGGCGAGCGGCCGCACCCGTACGATGAGCAGCGATGGCGACGGCATGCGCACCGCCGCCCTTCCCCTCGGCTTCTACCTGCGCCCGCAGTTCACCGCCGCCATACTCCGCGAGGTCTACGCGGCGTCGCGCTGAGGGCTGGCGGCGTGAAGGCGCGGGCCTCGCTATAATCGCGGGCCTTATCAACCATCACCGCGCCGTGCATCCACGACGGCGCGCCTGCGTAAGGGGCGATCGGAACGGGGCACGCATGCAGCCAGCCAACTCGGACATACACGCAGTCCTGCTGCGACTGCCGATCTTCACCAACGTCAATCCGGACGCGATCGCCACCATCGCCGCGGCCACCCGCGAGAGGACGCTGCAGCGCGGCGACCTCCTTTTCAACAAGGGCGATCCCGCCGGCGGGTTCTACGTCGTGGTGAAGGGACAGATCAAGCTCGGCTTCTCCTCCGCGCAGGGCGACGAGAAGGTGGTGGACATCATCGGGCCGAACCAGAGCTTCGGCGAGGCGGTCATGTTCATGGATCGCCCCTATCCGGTGTTCGCCGCGGCGCTGGTGGATTCCCTCGTCCTGCGCATCCCCCGCGAACCGGTGTTCCTGCTGCTGGAGAAGGACCCCATGTTCGCGCGGCGCATGCTGGCGGGGCTGTCGATGCGGCTGCACGCCCTGGTGCAGGACGTGGAGTCCTACTCGCTGCGCTCGGGCCTGGAGCGCGTGATCGGCTTCCTGCTGCAGGCGGTGGGCGAGAGCGATCCGGAATCGACGGGGCGCGTCGAGATCGATCTGCCGACCTCCAAGCACGTGATCGCCTCGCGCCTGAACCTCACGCCCGAGTCCTATTCGCGCGTCCAGCACCGGCTGATCGAGGAAGGCCTCATCTCCGTCAACGGCCGCCACATCGTGATACACGACCTGAGGCGACTGCGGGAATACACCGGCTGACCCGCTGCGCGTGATGCACGCTGCCACGAGGCGGTCTGCCGCGTGGGCGAGGAGTGCAAGCGGTCTGCCCGGTTCGTACGCGGCGCGCCTCGGTGGCGGTCTGCCCTGCAGCGGGGTTGCAGCGGTTTGCCTTGTGCGGGCGAGGCGCGCCTCGGGGGCGCGCGCAGCAGGGATGAACGAGCACGCCCCCGCGGTAGCAAGCGGTACATGGATGTACCGCGCCGCGTTAGCCGCGCCCGCACAAGGCGGACCGCCCCCGGCGCTCGCTGGAGGGCAGACCGCCCGGACTCCCCTGCCAAGCGGAACGAAATCTTGGACTGCTTCCGTGCTCCCGGCTAATGGGGTGTGCGCGACTCAGGTGATGCGCACGCGCACGGTGCCGTCCTCCTCGTGCTCGGTGCTGTAGCGGTAGCCGTTGCGCGACAGCATGTCGTAGAGCGGGTACGGCTCACGGTAGAGCAGCAGAACGATCTCGTCGCCCGGGGCGAACGCCTCCAGCGCCGCCACCACCCGTTCAAAAGGCTCGGGAGGCAGCATCTCGCGCGCGTCGATCTCGATCCTCATCCGCCCTCCGTACCGTGCAGGGGGCATTCTCGCCGGCTCGCGGCGCCGCGACCCTTGATGTCAGTCAAGGCCCCCTGTCCGGCGCCCACGCCGCGAGAAAGATGATCGCCGTCAATATGGGCGCGTGCGGCCTGCCCCGTCGCCGCTCCAGTTGATACCCATCAAGGTCGACGGGCCGACGCGGTGCGACATTTTGTCGCAGGCTAGAGCTTCCTGGGTGACGGACGGGGCCTCCCGAAGGCTGCCGTCCGCCAGACACACTTGATGCATGGCACCGGAGGTCCATATGAGGAAATCGAGCGACAGTTCAGAGACTTCAAACCGCGCGGAGACGACGCAGCACGAGGGCGTCCCGCGTCGTCAGTTCCTGACCACGGCCGCATGGGTGGGCCTGACGGGGGCCGGCGTGGCGGCGGGATTGGCCTCCTGCGGCAAGCAGCCCGCCAGTCCCGGCACGGCCGCGCCCGCCGCCGCTGACGCCGCAGGCGCGCACAGCGCCGAGATCAAGCCCGGACAGCTCGACGAGTACTACGGCATCTGGAGCGGCGGACACTCCGGTGAGGTGCGCGTGCTCGGCGTCCCCTCCAGCCGCGAGATCAAGCGAATACCCGTCTTCAACGTCGACCCCATGAGCGGCTGGGGCATCACCAACGAGTCCAGGGCCGTCATCGGCACGCTGCCGGACGGCCGGCTGAAGTACACGACCGGCGACACCCATCACGTGCACGGCTCCTACGCCGACGGCACCTACGACGGCAAGTACTTCTGGGTCAACGACAAGATCCACGCGCGCCTGGGCCGGATACGCGGCGATCTGCTCGAATGCGACGCCATCACCGAGCTCCCGAACATCCAGGGCTTCCACGGCATATTCCCCGACAAGCGCGACCCGGTCGACCCGGCGATCAACCACACCACGCGCGTGTTCTGCGGCGGCGAGTTCACCCTGCCCCTGCCCAACGACGGCGGCAACATGGACGACACCACGCAGTACTACTCGATGTTCACCTGTGTCGACGCCGAGACCATGGAACCGCGCTGGCAGTGCAAGATCGACGGCAACATGGACCTGGTGGCGACCTCCTTCGACGGCAAGCTCGCCGCCGCGAATCAGTACAACACCGAGAACGGCGTGGTCTACGGCGAGATGATGTCGGCGGAGCGCGACGCGTGCGTGTTCTTCCACATCGCGCGCATCGAGCAGGCGGTGAAGGACGGCAAGTTCTTCACGATCCCGGGCTCCGACACGCCGGTGGTCGACGGCACCAAGGCCGCGAACCCCGATCCCAAGACCGCGCTGGTGGCCTACGTGCCGGTGCCAAAGAACCCGCACGGCGTCAATGCCAGCCCCGACGGCAAGTACTTCATCTGCTCCGGCAAGCTCTCGCCGACGGCCACTGTCATCGAGCTGGCGAAGGTGCTCGAGTGGTTCGAGGGCAATCTCAAGGACCCGCGCGACACCGTCGTGGCGGAGCCGGAGATCGGCCTGGGGCCCCTGCACACGGCCTTCGACGGGCGCGGCCATGCCTTCACGACCCTGTTCCTCGACAGCCAGATCGTCAAGTGGAACATCGAGGCGGCGATCGCGGCCTTCAAGGGCGACAAGAACGCCAAGGTCGTCGTCGACCGCATCGACGTGCACTACCAGCCCGGCCACCTCAATGCCTCGATGAGCGAGACCAGGGAATGCGACGGCATCTACCTGGCCGTCGGCTGCAAGTTCTCCAAGGACCGCTACCTGCCGGCCGGCCCGCTGCACCCGGAGAACGAGGTGCTGATCGACATCTCGGGCGAGAAGATGGTGACCCTGCACGAGGCCCCGGTCTACCCGGAACCGCACGACTTCATCATCGTCAAGCGCGATGCCATCAAGACCACCCAGGTCCGCAACATCGAGGACTTCCCGCTCGCGACCAAGGACATGAACGGCTCGCGCATCGAGCGCGACGGCAACAAGGTCACCGTGCACATCACTGCGATCGCGCCGGCCTTCGGCCTGTCGGAGATCCGCGTCAAGCAGGGCGAGGAGGTCACGCTCATCGTCACCAACCTCGACAAGGTGGAGGACCTGAGCCACGGCTTCGCGATCCCGAAGTACAACATCAACTTCATCGTCAACCCGCAGGAGGCGAAGTCGGTGACCTTCATCGCCGAGAAGCCCGGGGTATACTGGGCCTACTGCACGCACTTCTGCCACGCGTTGCACCTGGAGATGCGCTCCAGGCTGGTGGTGGAACGCGCCGCCTAGCAACCTAGGAACCCGCGCGCAAGGGTGGACACACCGCCCTTGCGCGCCGCGTTCGGGAATGGACGGATGAGACTGCCGGGTAGACTCGCGCGCCTGCTCCTTGCTGCAACATGCTGTCTGACGCCGCTGGCCGCGCCGGGGACCTCCTACGAGGCGCCGCTGCCGGTCAAGCTGTCGACGGACCCCGACCTCTGCGCCTACGTCCCCTGCCGGGACGTGCTCCCGGGCGCGACCCGCTTCTCCAAGCGCAAGGGCCAGCCCACCTACGTCGAGGCCTACGGAACCGGCGGGGAGCTCGGCGGCGGGAAGGATGACGCCGACGACGCGCAAGCCACGGAGGGCGGCGAGCGCGAGGGCGAGAACGCCGCCGCGGGGCGCGAGGACGGGGGCGGCGATCGGCTGCTCGGCTACGTCTTCCTCTCCACCGACATCGTCGACATCCCGGCCTACTCCGGCAAGCCGGTCGTCACCCTGCTCGGCATGGATACGACGGGGATCATCACCGGCGTGAAGATCCTCAAGCACAGCGAGCCCATCCTGCTGGTGGGCATACCCGAGGAGGAGCTCACCAAGTTCACCAAGCAGTACGTCGGCAAGTTCGTCGGGACCAAGATCGAGGTCGGCAGCGTCAAGCCCGAGGAGGGCTCGATCGGCGTGGATGCCATCAGCGGCGCCACGGTCACCGTCATTGCCCAGAACCAGGTGATCCTGCGCAGCGGCTACGAGATCGCCAAGCAGGTCGGCATCCTCGAGAGCAAGGCCCGCCCCCAGCCCGTCTACGCCGAGGCGGCGCCGCCGGCGAGCTGGGCGGAGATGATGGACGAGGGCAGTGTGGCGCGGCTGACCGTGCAGGCCTCCGACCTCGGCATGGAGAAGAGCGCCGAGCCTTACATCGACATGCATTTCGGCTACCTCAACGCCCCGGCGGTCGGCCGCGCCGTACTCGGCGAGGACAACTACCGGCGGCTGATGTCGGGCCTGAAGCCGAACGAGCACGCCCTGTTCATCGTCGCCAACGGCACCGGTTCGTTCAAGGGCTCGGGCTTCGTGCGCGGCGGCATCTTCGATCGCATCCAGGTCGCACAGGAGATCGACACCTTCACCTTCCGCGACCTGGACTACCAGAACCTGTACTCGGTGAAGGTGCCGGGGGCCCCACGGTTCACCGAGTCCGGCATCTTCATTATCCGACGCGAGGGTTTCTCCCCGGCCTATCCCTGGAGCCTGGTCTTCCTGGCCAACCGCGTCGATCCGCAGACCGGCGAACGCTCCTTCGCGAACTTCTCCTCCGAGTACTGGCTGCCCGGCAGGTACATGCAGGGTGGCCGGCCGGAGTATCGACGGCCCGCGCCGCCGTGGGTGAAGGTGTGGAAGGCCAGGGCGTGGGAGCTCGGCGGCTTCGCGCTCATCCTGCTGCTCACGGCGCTGATGTACGCCAACCGCGACAAGCTGGTGCGGGCCAGCCGGCGCCGCGACAAGACCCCGCTGGAGGGTCCGAAGTACCTCATCTGGACCGTCAGCGTCCTGCTGCTCGGCGTCTACGCGATGGCGCAGCCCTCGATCACGCAGGTGCTGACCTGGTTCCACTCCATCGTCTACGAGTGGAAATGGGAGCTGTTCCTCTCGGATCCCTTCATCTTCATCTTCTGGTGGTTCATCATCGTCACCGTCTTCATCTGGGGGCGTGGCCTGTTCTGCGGTTGGCTGTGTCCCTACGGGGCGGGCAGCGAGATGCTCCACAAGATCGCCGGTCACGCCGGGCTGAAGAAATACCAGTTCAGCCTGCCGAAGCGCTGGCACGATCGGCTGAAGTGGACCAAGTACCTCATCTTCGCGGGCCTGCTCGGGCTGTCCTTCTACTCCATGCCGATGGCCGAGCGCTACGCGGAGGTGGAGCCGTTCAAGACCACCTTCCTGGTCGGCGGGTGGAACCGCTCGTGGCCGTTCGCCGCCTACTGGCTGGTACTCGCGGGGTTGTCGCTGTTCATCGAACGGCCCTTCTGCAAGTATCTCTGCCCGCTGGGGGCGGCGCTGGCGGTGCCGTCCACCTTCCGGTTCTTCGGCCTGAAGCGCAAGTCGGAGTGCACGACCTGCGCGGCCTGCGCCAAGGGCTGCACCCAGCTCGCGATCGACAGCAAGGGCCGCATCGACCAGCGTGAATGCCTGCTGTGCCTGGACTGCATGGTCCTGTATTACGACGCGCACAGCTGCCCGCCCCTGGTGCAGGAGCGCAAGGCGCGCGAGAAGCAGGGCCTGCCGCTCACGCCCATCGCGGCCTCGGGCTACTTCGAGCCCCTGCCCGCCGCGGCCCGCCCGGCGCCGGCCATGGTGTTCACGCCGGAGGGCGTGCGACCCGCCGCCGCGCCCTCGGGCCGCCTGAGCGAGGAATTGTGGTTCCACCTGTTCCCGTGGACCGCGGACTTCGCGCGGGAGATATTCGCCATCCGCGCGATCGCGGTGTTCCTGGCGGTGGCCGTGACGTCGGCATGGATCCTCAGCGCGACCCAACAGATCGGCCCGGCAGTCATGCTGGCGTGGTGGGTAGGCTGGAGCGTCTACGAGGTGATGACCCGCATGCACTACAAGCCGCTGGTGAAAGACGGCCCGTGGTGGGGGCGAAACTACCGGCCCGGCACGTGGATGGACGTCACGTTCTACGTGGCCACCAAGAACCTCCTCATCGCCGCGGCGCTGTTCCTTGCGCTGCAGGCCACCGGCGCGCTCGATACACTGTCGGCCATTCCGTGGCTGAAATGATGGCGTGGCGAGGACTCGCCATGCTCGGGCTGCTGCCGCTCATCAGTCCCGCCGTCGACGGGCGCGAATGGCGCGTGCAACCCGGGGCATCCCTCGAGCAGGTGGTGGCCGGGGCGGCGCCCGGGGACACGATCCTCATCGAGCGCGGCCGTTACACGGCACATCTGAGCATCGAGAAGCCGCTGACCCTGCGCGGCGTGAACCGGCCGACACTCACCGCCGAAGGCCGGGGCGACGTCATCCGCATCCTCGGCCCTGACGTGCTGGTCGAGGGCCTGATCATCCGCGACAGCGGCACCGACCTGAACAACGCCGACGCCGGCGTGTACATCGGCAAGACCGGCACGCGCGCCAGGGTGCGCAACTGCTACCTGAACTACAACCTCTTCGGCGTCCGCGCCGAGGGCGTCGAGGACATCGAGATCGCGGGCAACGTCATCACCGGCAAGCGCGACCTGCAGTCGGCGCAGCGCGGCAACGGCATACAGATCTACAACACCCGCGGCGCGCGCATCCTCGACAACCACATCAGCTTCGTGCGCGACGGCATCTACGTCGACGTCTCCGACAGGGCGGTGTTCCGCAGCAACCGCATCCACCACGTGCGCTACGGAACGCATTACATGAACTCCCATCACAACCTCTGGGAGGGCAACTGGTCCTACCTCAACCGCGGCGGGCTGGCGCTGATGGAAGTGCGCAACCAGACCGTGCGCAACAACGTCACCTGGGGCAACACCGACCACGGCATCATGCTGCGAACGATCCAGGACTCGGTCATCGAGGGCAACATCGTCATCGGCAACGGCAAGGGCTTCTTCGTCTACGACGCGGAGTACAACACGCTGCGCGGCAACCTGGTCGCGGAGAACCGCACCGGCGTGCACCTCTGGGCGGGCTCCTACCGCAACCAGGTGGACAACAACGACTTCATCCGCAACGAGGAGCAGATCCGCTATGTGGCCACCCGCGACGAGCGCTGGGGGGTCGAAGGCGGCAACTACTGGAGCAACTACAGCGGCTGGGACCGCGACGGCGACGGCCTGGGCGACGTGAAGTACACCGCCAACGACATCGTCGATCGGCTGGTGTGGCGCTATCCTTACGTGCAGTTGCTGCTGCACAGCCCGGCGGTGTTCTCGCTGCGGCTGGTGGCCCAGCAGTTCCCGCTGCTGCGTGCTCCCAGTATCGTCGACGAGCGACCGCGCATGCGGCCGCTGCACACCGACTGGAGGAAGTGGATTGAAAGAATCCGTCATTGACGTCAGGGGCGTGCGCAAACGCTACGGCGAGGTGCTCGCCGTCGACGACGTCAGCTTCGGCGTGTCCGCCGGCAGGCTCTACGGGCTCATCGGCCACAACGGCGCCGGCAAGAGCACGCTCATCAAGCTGATGCTGGGCCTGCTCGCGCCCGACGCCGGCTCGATCACGATCCTCGGCGAGCCGGTGCTCGGACCGCGCTTTCGCGAGGTGCGCCGGCGGATCGGCTACCTGCCGGAGAACGTGAGCCTCTACGACAACCTGACCGGAGCCGAGACGCTGCGCTTCTACGCCGACATGAAGGCCGTCGATCCGCGCGGCTGCGGCGCGCTGCTCGAGCGACTGCAACTCGCACACGCCGCGCATCGCCCGGTGCGCACCTATTCCAAGGGGATGCGGCAGCGGCTCGGGTTCGCCCAGGCCCTGCTCGGCGATCCGCGCGTGCTGTTCCTGGACGAGCCCACCAGCGGCCTGGACCCCGAAGGCATCCGCGAGTTCTACCGCCTGCTCCACGATCTGAAGCAGCAGGGCGTCACCGTCCTGCTCTCCTCGCACAACCTCGCCCAGTTGCAGGACCGCGTCGATGGCCTCGCGCTCATCCGAAGCGGCCGGCTGCAGGCCGCGGGAACCATTCAGCAGCTGCGCGAGGCCCTCAACCTGCCGGTGAGGATCCACGCGGCGTGGCGTCCGGACGTCAACGGCAGTCCGCAGAGCCTCCTGCGCGGATTCGGCGGCTGCACGATCGACACGCGGGAGGATGGCGAGTGCACCATCACCTGCGCGCAGCGCGACAAGGTCGGCGTGCTCTCCGCATTGCTCGCCGCGGAGCACGCGCCGCGCGACCTGCGGGTGCAGGAGCCCTCCCTCGAGGACGTCTTCCTTGGCTATTCCGCCGCACCGGAGCAGGACGACAATGCGCAAGTTTGATCCGCGGCTGATGCTGGTACTGGCGCGCAAGGAGTTCTGGGACCGACTGCGCAACAAGTGGGTGGTCGCGGTCGCGGGCATCTTCACCGTGTTCGCGCTGGTCATCGCCTATTTCGGCACCGCGCAGGGCGGCGCCGTGGGCTTCCACGGCATGGACGTCACCATCACCAGCCTGGTCAGCCTGGTCATCTACCTGGTGCCACTCATCGCGCTGATGCTGGGCTACGACGCGGTGGTCGGGGAGCGCGAGCGCGGGTCCCTCGATTTGTTGCTCTCGCAACCGATCTCGCGCCTGGAGCTGCTGCTCGGGAAGTATCTCGGCCTGGCCGCGGCGCTGGGGATCTCCACCGTGGCGGGCTTCGGCCTGGTCGGCGTCGTGCTTTCCTACGGGGTGGGGCTGCCGGCGCTCGCGCGCTACGGCAGTTTCGTGCTCAGCACGCTGGCGCTCGGCTGCGCATTCCTGAGCCTGGCCGTGCTGCTGTCGGTAAAGGCCGCCAACCGTGTGACGGCGAGCGGCATGGCGATCGCCGCATGGTTCCTGCTGGTGCTGGTCTACGATCTCGTGCTGCTGGGGCTGATGGTGGCCACCTCCGGCCAGCGCTACGCCGAGGTGTTCCCCGCGCTGCTGCTGCTGAATCCCGCCGACGTCTTCCGCATCCTCAACGTCTACGCGATGGAGGAGATGCGCGCGCTGTACGGACTGGCCACCGCGATGCCGGACGCCCTCTCGAATCCCTGGCTGCTGGGGGCGGTGATGCTGGCGTGGATCGTCGTCCCGCTCGCGTTGGCCTATCGATCCTTCCGCACACCCTAGGAGATGCCATGATCGTCAAGACTGCCACGCTCCGCTCGCCTCGCGCGTACTCGCTGGCGCTCATGCTCGCGCTCGCCGCCTGCAGCAAGGCGCCGACCTCCACGGCGCCTGTCGAGATCGGCGACGACACCGCCTGCGCCCTGGACGGCATGCTGTTGCGGGACTACCCGGGGCCGAAGGCGCAGTTGCAGTATGCGGAGAGCGAGCCCGAGTTCTTCTGCGACACGGTGGAGATGTTCTCGATGCTGCTCAGACCCGAGCAGGCCAGGCGCGTCGTCGCCGCCTACACCCAGGACATGGCGAAGGCCGAATGGAACCAGCCGCGCGGCGAATGGATCGATGCGCGCCAGGCATTCTATGTCCAGGGCAGCAACCTGATGGGCTCCATGGGCCCCACCTTCGCGGCCTTCAGCCGGCGCGAGGACGCCGAGGCCTTCGCGCGGGAGCACGGCGGCAAGGTGCTGCGTTTCGAGGAGGTTACGCCCGAGATGGCGGACCTGCGCGGCGGCGCGCATCACGACGAGCGGATGTGACGGATTGCGGGCCGCCGCGTCTCCGAAGCGCGGCAGATCGCTACGCCATGGGCGTCGGGACCTCTCTGACGCCGCGGAAGTGCAGTCCGCACGGCGATGGGGCCTTGTGCTGCCGACCGATTGCGGTATCGTGCCGGCCCCATGGCAATCATCAATCTGCTGAACGGCGAGCTCGCCCACGGCCTGCAGCCGCTGCTCGACGGCGCCTCGCTGGCCGTGGACCAGGGCGAGCGGATCGGCCTCATCGGCCGCAACGGCACCGGCAAGTCATCCCTCCTGAGGGTCATCCACGGCGCCGAGGAGCTCTCCGGCGGCGAGCTAAGGCGGCAAGCCGGCCTGCGCATCGCCCATGTCGAGCAGGAACCGGAGCTGCCCGCAGCCGTCGGTCTCCGCGAGTCGCTGCAGCGGCGCGGCCGCATCGCGGGGATCCACGACGAACGCGAGCGCTGGAGCGTGGAGACGCGACTTGCCGAGTTCATGGATCGCTTCGGGGTGCGCGGCGAAGTGGATCCGGCGCGCGCCTCGGGCGGAGAGCGCAAGCGCGCGGCCCTGGCGCTGGCGCTCGCGCTGCAACCGGATCTGCTGCTGCTGGATGAGCCGACCAATCATCTGGACATGGATGCGATCTCCCTGCTGGAAGAGGCGGTGTCGCGAGTCCCGGCCGCCATCCTGGTCACCCACGACCGCCAGTTCCTCGATCGCGTGACCACCCGCATCGTGGAGCTCGACCGCGGCCTGCTGCGATCCTACCCGGGAAACTTCAGCGCCTACGAACGCATCAAGGAGGAGGAGAACGCGGCCGAGGATGCGGCGCACCGCCGGTTCGAGAGGTTCTGGGCGCAGGAAGAGGCATGGATCCGCCAGGGGGTGAAGGCGCGACGCACCCGCAACGAGGGACGGGTGCGTCGGCTGGAGGGTCTGCGCCGGGAGCGGGCCGCCCGACGCGAGAGGATCGGCCGCGTCGGTCTCGCCGTCGATGCCGGCGAGCGCTCAGGCAGGCTGGTGGCGGAGTTCGAGAAGGTGAGCAAGCGGTTCGGCGATCGGGTAATCGTCCGCGATCTCAGCATGCGCCTGATGCGCGGCGATCGTCTCGCTCTCATCGGTGCGAACGGGGCCGGGAAATCCACGCTCATCCGGCTGCTGCTGGGCATGGAGAAACCGGACAGCGGCACGGTGCGCCTCGGCACCAACCTGCAGGTCGCGTACTTCGACCAGATGCGCGAGCAGCTCGATCCCGAGCGCACCGTGGGAGACACCATCAGCCCGGGATCCGACTGGATCGAACAGAACGGCACGCGGCGCCACATCGCGAGTTATCTCGGCGACTTCCTGTTCTCCCCGGAACGCGCTCGCTCGCCGGTGAAGGTGCTCTCCGGCGGCGAGCGCAACCGGTTGCTGCTCGCCAGGCTGTTCGCGCGTCCGGCCAATCTGCTGGTGCTCGATGAGCCGACCAACGACCTCGACATCGACACCCTGGAGCTGCTCGAGCAGCTGCTGCAGGACTACGCCGGCACGATCGTGCTGGTCAGCCACGATCGGGCGTTCCTCGACAACGTGGTCACGCAGACCCTCGTCGCCGAGGGCGAGGGCCGCTGGGGTGAGTACGTCGGTGGCTACAGCGACTGGCGGGCGCAGCGCCCGCTCACCGCCGCCGCATCGACGCCACCGGCTGGCTCCTCGCCACCGCCGGCGTCGAGGGTGGCGCCGAAGACCAAGCTCAGTTACCGGGAACAACGCGAGCTGGAATCCATCCCGCGGGAGATCGAGGTGCTCGAGGACGAACAGCGCCGGCTGGCCGAGAAATTGGCGGATGGTGACTACTACCGGAAGCATGCTGCCACGCTGCGCGCCGACTCCGCACGCGGCGCGGAGATCGAGGCGATGCTCATGGACAAGCTCGAGCGCTGGGAGACACTCGAAGCCAGGAGGCGCGGCGCCTGAGACCTCGCCGCGGAGGTGTGCGCGATCCCTCGCGGATACCCGCGCACCGAGAACAGATGGAGTGCGTCAGTCCGGCTGCGGCGGCGGAAGCTCGGCGGAGCGCCTAGGGCACGGCAATCAGGGTCTTCACCATCGCGAACAGCGCGGGCGTCGCGACGATATCGTCGCTCGCGCCAACCACGACCCTCTCGGTCTGCGGGTGCGCGGCCACTGACAGGACGCCCGTCATTCCGGTCCGTCGCCACTGCCGTATGCGACGCAGCACCATCCGCAAGCGCTCCGAGGAGAGTATGCGCGCGGCAACCGTGCCGAGGGGTCCCCCCGGAAGCAGGCATGAATCCCGGCGCACGTCGAATATCGCACCGCCTGCCTGCTGCTTGTATTCGACACTGCCGGTGCCCATGTCGACCGTGCGCACGCCGCGCTCGATGCCTTCGCGCGTGTACGCCATGTTGAGCATCCAGCCCAGCCCGCACTTTGCATGCTCCTTGTCGTACTGCCCGGCGTAGAGGTAACGAACCGTACCAAGCGTGATCACCAGGTCGAACGCGACGGGTTTGGCACCCATGTACACCACCCAGATGTCGACGTCGCGGCGCGAGCACGCATCCCGATCGCAGAGATGCCGCCAGAACTTCAACTGCGCGTCCGTGCCGAAACGCAACCGCCCGTCGGCAGCCGACACGAGCCAGGACTGCGACTCCACGAGCCGGCACTCCTCGAGGATCGTGCTCAGCCGCTCACCGGTCGGATTGGCGTAGCGTTCGATGCGCATCCCCTCCTCCCGTTCCAGCCGCCGCTGGCGCGAGGCGATGCGACTCAAGTTCCTGGAGGCTCGCACCCGCTCCTGGAACTGCGCCACGGTAGTGGGCACGTCCGCGGCGTACACGGCGGCGGGCGTCGCGAAGGACGCCAGCCGCCCGCTCAGCCGCTGCATGTGTTCCATCAGCAGGGCGACCTCGGGGAAACTGGTGTCGACCGGCCCCAGCCGAACCGCCTGCAGCCAGACATGCATCGACACCAGCTTGCGCGCGAAGGCCTCGGTGACCGCGGCCGCCAAGCGCGGGTGACACACGAATCCGCGCAACGGTTCGTAGGGACCCGCCAGCATCCACAGGCGAAAAAGTCCATAGCGCTTGCAGGCCAGCGGCAGGATACCCACGAGTTCGCCGTCGCAGTCGTGAGCGAGCAGCAGTCGGGTCTCCCCGGACCAGCGCCCGCCCCTGGCTTCGTACCGCAGCCAGGCGTCGAAATACTCGAAGCTGAAAAGTTGCTGATGGTCCGGCGCCCGCTGGAGACAGCGCTGCCAGGCATTCCTGATGTCAGGCAGGGCGCCGTCGCGTCCACCGAGGACCGTCACCGTGACCCCGCCGCTCGTGCGGCCAGGCTGTGCGTCCGATTTTCCGTCCTGAGCGCACGCCGCGCCCGTCGCGTCGCCCAGATAGTACAGACCGTTCACGTCGACATCTGTGCTCACTGTGACTATCCCTTCGTTGGTGCCCTGGCCATCCACACTGCCCGCATCGGACAACAGGCCAGAATTCGGCATTGGACGTATTCACCGCTGCGTAGTGCTGGACAGTTAGGCAAGATTCGCACCCATGCCGGTGCCTCGCGTGCGCTGCGTCACAGCTCGCGCGCCACAACGAGGCATGTTCCCCGCTCCGGTGCAACAACCGGCCTCCCCCGGGCCTTGAGCACGGAACTGCGACGGAAAAATCGAACTCGATGGCAGGCGCAGGCTGCCTTGCCTCATGCGATGAGCGGTGCGGGGACGCCGTGGATGCCGGACGTGTCGGGTTGCGGCGACGGTCCCTCGCGTGCCTGCCGGCGCGGCCCGCGCGCCGGACTGCCCGGCCATCTGCCATGGCCGATGATGGTGCTGCGCCATCAATGCCGATGACGGGACCGACACGATGGGCGGCGCGCGCATGAATTCGACGAGAACGAGTCCAAGCCACGAGCAGGCTGGGACCCGGAAATGAACTTCGTGGCGACTGCCTGCGTCCGATTCGCGTGCGTGTCAGACGGCGTGCTTCTCGGAGTACTGGCGGCGCGGCCCCGCACTCCTGAGAGTCATCTCGACGATGATTCCGGGGATGTCAGACCACGTTGAGACTGCCGTTACCGGACTGACCGTCGAGGTGACGACGCTATCGCTACCCGCAGATCGCGTAGGCCTCGATCTCAACGCGCTGCCACGGGCGCAGCGCGGAGGTGATCTGCACCAGCGTGCTCGCGGGGCGTATGGCGTCGAAGGTCTCCAGGTGCGCCTTCGCCACCAGCTCGGCGTCCTTGATGTCCATGATGTAGACCACGGTGCGCACCACGTCGTTGAAGCTCGCGCCGGCCTCGGCGAGCGCGCGGCCGATGATCTCCAGCGCCGCGCGCGCCTGCACGTAGGCGTCGTTGTTCTCGTTGCCCGGCGGCGCGCAGGTTCCGGAGACGTGGACATGATTGCCCACCCGCACCGCGCGCGAGTAACCGAAGATCGATTCGTAGGCGCCACCGGAAGAGATGTTCTTTCTGGCGTTGCTCATTGCTGCCCTCCGTTATTCATTCTCGTGACCATTGTGCATCAGTGCCCGGCGTAAAAGGCCGCTTTCGGCACTGCTGGCAGGCCGAAAGCGGTTGAATGAGCACCAGGGAAAGTGCTCTTACTGGGAGGTCGTCGAAACACCCGCGCGTGCGGCCCGCGTCAGCGCGCCGCCGCACCCGGGACCCAGTCGGTTCCCGCCAGCGGCACGCCGGCCATCGCCGCCGCCTCGATCGTCAGACCGACCAGGTCCTCGGGCTCCAGGTGATGCACGTCGGACTTGCCGCAGGCCCTGGCCAGCGTCGTCAGCTCCATGTTCATCGTCTGGAAGTAGCTCTTCAGATGGCGCGCGCCGTCCTCCGGCCGCACGCGCTCCTGCAGCACCGGGTCCTGCGTGGTGATGCCCACGGGGCAGCGCCCGGTGTGGCAGTGATGGCAGGATCCGGGCGCGGTGCCGAGCGCCCGGTAGTCCGCCTGCGCGGAGATGCGCTGCTTGCCCTGCACGTAGTAGGAGCTGTTGCAGCCGAGCGCGACCAGCGCGCCCATGCCGATGGCGACCGCGTCGGCGCCGAGCGCGATCGCCTTCGCGACGTCCGCGCCGCTGCGGATGCCGCCGGAGACGATGAGCTGCACCACGCCCACCATGTCCATCTCCTCGAGCGCCTCGCGCGCCTGGCGCACGGCGGCGATGGTCGGGATCCCGGTGTGCTCGATGAAGACCTGCTGTGTCGCCGCCGTGCCGCCCTGCATGCCGTCCAGCACCACGACGTCGGCGCCCGCCTTCACCGCCAGCATCACATCGTTTTTCACGCGCGTGGCGCCGATCTTCACATAGATCGGCACCCGCCACTCGGTGATCTCGCGCAGCTCCTCGATCTTGATGGCGAGATCGTCGGCGCCCGTCCAGTCCGGGTGCCGGCAGGCGGAGCGCTGGTCCACGCCGACCGGCAGCGTGCGCATCATCGCCACGCGCTCGGTGATCTTCTGCCCGAGCAGCATGCCGCCGCCGCCCGGCTTGGCACCCTGCCCCAGCACGACCTCGATCGCGTCGGCCTTGCGCAGATCGTTCGGGTTGAAGCCGTAGCGCGACGGCAGCACCTGGTAGACCAGCGTCCTGGAGGACTCGCGTTCCTCCGGCGTCATGCCGCCGTCGCCGGTGGTGGTCGTGGTCCCCAGCATCGTGGCCGCCCGCCCGAGCGCCTCCTTGATGTTGGCCGACAGCGCCCCGAAGCTCATGCCGGCGAAGGTGAGCGGCATGGCGAGCTCGATCGGCTTCTCCGCGTAGCGGGTGCCCAGCACCGTCCTGGTCGTGCACTTCTCGCGATAGCCCTCCAGCGCATAGCGCGACGCCGAGGCCGTCAGGAAGGTGAGGTCGTCGAAGGTCGGCAGCTTGCGCTTCGCGCCCATGCCGCGGATGTCGTAGACGCCGCGGCGCGCGGCGAGCTGGATGTAGCGCAGCGTGTCGGGGTTGAACGTGTAGTTGGTCTCCAGCGAGAAGTCCTCCGGAAAGGACTCCGCCTCGGGAATGACGGGCACGGGATGGTTCATCGCTCAGTACTCCTGATTGGCATCGGGATTCCAGTGATAGAGCGTCCGCGCCGAGGCGACGCGCTTGAAATCCCGCGGGTTGTATTGGAAACCGGCGCGGGCGAGGAGCTCCTCGACGGACGCGTAGTCGGCCTCCGCCATCGGCTCCTCGCGCGCATCGGCGCCGAATCCCTCGATGCGGCCGCGCACGTAGATGATCGCCTCGTAGAGCGAGTCGCCCAGCCCATGGCCGGCATCGCCGCAGACGACCAGGCGGCCGGCCTGGGCCATGAAGGCGGACATGTGGCCGACGCTGCCGCCGACGACGATGTCCACGCCCTTCATGGAGATCCCGCATCGGGATCCGGCGTCGCCTTCCACGACCACCAGCCCGCCGTGACCGGAGGCCGCCACCGACTCCGAGGCGTAGCCCTTCACGCGCACGTAGCCGGACATGATGTTCTCCGCGAGGCTGCGCCCGGCGTTGCCGTGCACGGTCACGTGCGCCTGCATGTTCTGGCCGGCGGTGAAGTATCCCGCGTGCCCGTTGATCTCGATCTGCAGCGGCGCATCCAGGCCGACGGCGATGTTGTGGGCGCCGTCCGGGTTCTCGATGACGACCCGCCTCACGCCCTGCCCGAGGAGATCGCCGTGCAGCATGCGGTTGAGTTCCCGCACGGTCCCCGCCGCCAGGTCGTAGGCGACCGATTCCCCGCCGTGCCGGCCGGCCGGCTGCGCGCGTGCCGCGCGCTTCTCTGCTGTCGCTAGACTTTCCATACGTAGACTCTCTCGGGTTTGGGCTCGTAGATCGAGGCCTCGTTGATGTGCGGAAGATGCTTGAGCGATCGGAACTCCGAGGCGATGGCCACATAGTCGTCGGTCTCGGCCACCACCGCCGGCTTGCAGGCGAACGGATCGCGCACCAGCGCCATGCTCTTGCCGTCGCCCATCAGCAGCGTGTAGAAGCCGTCGAGCTCGCGCAGGCCGTGGGTGACGGCAGTCTCGAGATCGTCGCCCTCGCCGAGCCGCCACTGGATGAAGCGCGCCGCCGACTCGGTGTCGTTGTTGCTGTCGAAGTGGATGCCCCGCCGCTGCACCCGCTTGCGCACGCTGTAGGGATTCGACAGCGAGCCGTTGTGGACGATGCAGAAGTCCGGGCCGGCGACGAACGGGTGCGCGTGCCGCGGCGTGATCTCCGACTCCGTCGCCATGCGGGTGTGGCCGATGGCGTGCGTGCCGGTGCGCTCATCGAGGCGGTAGCGTTCGGCGACCTCGCGCGGCAGCCCCACGTCCTTGTAGATGTCCATGGCGTGGCCGGTGGACAGCACGTCGAGCGCGGGGAACTCCTCCTGCAGGCAGACGAGCACCGGCGCCGGATCGCCGCTGAGCTCGATGATGGCGTGCCGACCGTCGGCGTTGAGCCCCACCTTGCCGCCGAGCCGCTTGGCCGCCAGCGTCGAGGACACCGGCGCCCAGTCGTAGTCCTCCACGGGCGCCAGGACGTTGATGCGCCACGCCTTGCTGTCGGGCGACTGGTTGAATATGGCGAAACCGGCAGAGTCCGGTCCCCGCTGCGTCATGCCTTCCAGCATCGGGCGCATCAGTGCGCCCAGCTGTTCGGAGATTGCCGGCGTCTTCGCCAGCAGACCGACCAATCCACACATGTCTTGCTCCTTCCGATCAGAAGAACTGCAGGTACTGGGAGACTTCCCAGTCCGATACGTGACGGTGGTACTCCACCCACTCCATGCGCTTCAGCGTGATGAACTCCTCGACGAATCCCCGGCCCAGCTGCTCGGCGAACAGCGCGTCGTTCTCCAGCGCGACCAGCGCCTCGCTCAGCGACTGCGGCAGCAGCGAGATGCCCTCCCTGCGGAGATCCTCGGGCGAGTACTTGTAGAAATTGGCGTTGCGCGGCGGGCCGGGGTGCAGCCTGCGATCCACGCCGTCGAGGCCGGCGGCGATCATGGCCGCCGTCCCGAGGTAGGGATTCATCGAGTCCCCGAGGCGCAGCTCCAGACGCCCATAGGGCACGCGCACCATCGAGGTACGGTTGTTGTCGCCATAGCAGATGTAGGCCGGCGCCCACGAGGCCCCCGAGAGCGTGCGGCCGACCACCAGGCGCTTGTAGGAATTGACGGTGGGCGCGAGCAGCGCGGCCAGCGCGCCGGCGTGATGCAGCAGGCCGCCGCAGAAGTGGTAGGCGAGCTCGCTCAGCCCCAGGCCGTTGCCGTCACCGTCGTCCTGGAACAGGTTGCGGCCGGCCGCGTCGGCGATCGAGAGGTGGATGTGCATGCCGTTGCCGGTGGCGTGCGACATGGGCTTGGGCATGAAGGTGCAGATGATGCCCATCTCGTTGGCGATCTCGTTGGCCGCCATCTTCACGAAGGTGATGTGATCGGCGGAGGTCACCGCGTCGGCATAGCGATAGTTGATCTCGAACTGGCCGTTGGCGTCCTCGTGATCGATCTGGTAGACGTCCATGCCGACGGCGCGCAGCGTCTCCGAGAGCCGCTCCAGGAAGCCGCGGCTGCGGTTCAGACCCTTGTAGTCGTAGGCGGCCTTCGGCTGCGTGTCGGTGTCGTCCACCGGCTGCAGGCGCCCGTTCGCGCCCTGCTTCAGCAGCATGAACTCCGGCTCCAGGCCGGTGTTCATCGTCCAGCCGCGCTCGGCGAGCCGCGCGACCTGGGCGAGCAGGATGTTGCGCGTGTCGTAGGGATACGGCTTGCCGCGCACGTGGCCGCGGCAGACGATGCGGGCGTAGCCCGGCATCCACGGCAGCAGCGTCAGGGTGTCGAGATCCCCTATTGCCATGAAGTCCGGGTCGTGCGGCTCCATCGCCATGCCCCAGATGGCGAAACCGGCAAAACCGGCCCCGTCGGTGAGGATCATGTCGAGGTGCTCCGCCGGCACCGCCTTGGTCTTCGGCACGCCGTGGATGTCGACGAACTGCGCCAGCACGTAGCGCACGTCGTGCTTCTCGAGAAATGCCTGCGCCTCCTGCGCCGTCATCCCCTTCGGCGCGGCGAGCTCGCCGCGAACGCGCGCCTGGAACAGCCGCGCCACCACTTGCTCATTCATCGCTCCCCCTAACGCCTTGCGGCATCGACTGGTTGTGTAATGACGACCGTTGTTTGCTTCTTATACAAGTATTTTGCACTTTATGCAATATCCATCTCGCGCCTGCCGTCGTGCCGCGCCGTGCGCGGCACGCGTCTGCGATGGCGGCGTGAGGCTGGAGCGCGGGAGCCCTATGGTCCCAGTGCGTCGCGGATCCGGTACCACGTCTCGACCACGGGCACGGCGAGCGGCGTTACCCAGTGGAACGGGTGGCTGCGGAACTGGAGATCGTCGAACGCCGTGCGGCCCTCGGGATTCCCCAGCAGCTTCAGCGCCACCTTGTGGCCGAAGTACGTGGAGCGGGACACCCCTGTACCGCAGTATCCGGTCGCATAGTGGATGCCGTCGTGGCTTCCGATATGCGGCATCGTGTCGTGGGTGTAGGCGATGTCGCCGCTCCAGCAGTGCGTGATGCGCACGCCTTCCAGGTCCGGGAACACCGCGCCCATCTCCTTGCGCAGGTGTTCAAATGCCGCGGTCGAGGTCTGCGAGACCAGCCGCCCGACGCGCCCGCCCCACAGCATCCTGCGCCCGTCGGGCGAGGGCCGGAAGTAGTGAAACACCCGCGCGCTGTTGCCGTAGACCCTGCCCTTGGGCATCAGGCGCGCGATGCGCTCGGGGGCCAGCTCTTCGGTGGCGATGATGGCTGAGCCGATCGGGATCACGCGCCGCCGCACCCATGGCAGCGCGCTGGTCGTATAGCCGTTGGTGGCGATGATCACGTCACCCGCTTCGATCGCGCCGCGCGTGGTGTGCACGCGCATCCGCGCGCCATCGCGCGCCGTTGCCGTGACCGCAGTGAACGGAAGCAGCACGGCGCCGGCGGCGCGCGCGCGTTCCACGAGACCCTTGTGATATAGGCCAGGGTGCAGCGCGGCGTCGTTGGGCAGCACCGAGCCGCCGAAGTAGCGATCCGATCCGATCTCGCTGCCCTGCTCGTTCCTCGGCACCATGAAGAACTCCACACCGGCGAACCGCTTCAGATCCTCCATGCCGCGCGCCATGGACTCGTAGTGCGCCGGATGCATGCAGCCGCGGAATCGCCCCACGCGGCGGAACTCGCAGGCGATGCCTTCGCGTTCGATGAGCTCGGCGATGTAACTCAGCATGGCCGTGCCGTCGTTGACCAGCGCCCGCGCCTTGGCCTCGCCGTACAGCCCGACGAGCTGGCGCACCGTGAACTTCTGATTGCCGCTGCCGACCTGGCCGCCGTTGCGCGTGCTCGCGCCATGGCCCAGCGCCTGCGCCTCGAGCACGGCGACGCTGCGCCCGGCGCGGGCGAGCGTGAGCGCCGCGGACAGTCCCGTGTAGCCCGAACCCACCACTGCCACGTCGACGCCGCGCGGCACGGGCGGCGGATCCCCCGACTCCGGCTGCGCCGCCTCCCACCACCATGGCGTGAACTTCACCTGCCCGTCGAACATGCAAGCCTCCGAGAATTGTGCGTCTGCAACATCGAGACGGAGGCGGATCCGCCCCCTAATGCTTTTGGTGCAAGTCTATTGCATTTTATGCAATCTGTCTCTACGCTGGGATCTCAAGACCTCCGTGCCGCACCGGCGGAAGTCCGCACCCGAACCCACGACCAAGACCATCAACATCATTTTGGGGGAGCACATGAGTCACGTCATAGAAGGAACCGCCAACGCGCCCACCCGGGCCGCCGTCGCCGACGGCACACCATCCGAATTCGGATGGATCGAAGACAAGATGGGCGAGCTGCACCGCAGCATCAGCTGGAAGGATGCATTCTGGGTGGCGAGCGGCGTGCCGGCCCTGGTGCTGTTCTCCATCGGCGGCATCGCCGCGACGGTCGGCAAGCCCTCCTGGCTGTGCTGGACACTGTCGGTATTGTTCGGATTCTTCCAGGCGTTCGTGTATGCGGAGATCGCCGGACTGTTTCCCGGCAAGTCCGGCGGCGCCTCCATCTACGGCGCCGCGGCCTGGGTGCGCTACAGCAAGATCATCGCGCCGATGTCGGTGTGGTCGAACTGGCTGGCGTGGACGCCGGTGCTGACCATCGGCAGCGGCATCGCCGCCGGCTACATCCTCACCGCGCTGTTCCCCGCCGACGCCGTCGTCAACACCTGGGAGCTCACGCTGCTGGATCTCGGTTCGCTGAAGGAGGGGCTGCACATCCGCATCAACGCCACCTTCATCGTCGCCGCCGTCCTCCTGCTGTTCACCTTCGCCGCCCAGCATCACGGCATCCTGCGCACCGCCAAGATCCAGATGATACTGGGCATGGCCGCGCTGACGCCGCTGCTCATCGTCGGCCTGGTGCCGCTCATCACCGGCGACATGCCGAAGGAGAACTTCACCCCCTTCGTGCCCATCGCCTTCGACGACAGCGGCGCGGCCATCGACGGCGCCTGGAACCTCGCCGGCTGGACGCTGTTCATCGGCGGCGTCTACATCGCCTCCTGGTCCTCCTACGCCTTCGAGACGGCCGTGTGCTACACGCGCGAGTTCCGCAACCCGAAGACCGACACCTTCAAGGCCATCCTGTGGGCGGGGGTGCTGTGCGTAGGGACCTACACGCTGATCCCGCTCTCCTTCCAGGGCTCGCTCGGCGTCTCCGGCATGCTCGAGCCGGGCATTATCGACGGCTCCGGCGTCGCGGCGGCCATGTCCAACATGGTGGGCGGCGGTGATTTCTTCAAGAACCTGCTGGTCGTCATGCTCATCCTCTCGCTGCTGCTCGGGGTGATGACCTCGATGGCCGGCTCCTCGCGCACCCTGTACCAGGGGTCCGTGGACGGCTGGCTGCCGAAGTATCTCTCGCACGTCAACCAGCACGGCGCGCCGACGCGCGCGATGTGGACCGATCTCGGCTTCAACCTGATGCTGCTGATGATGTCGGACTACCTGTTCGTGCTGGCGGTGTCCAACATCTGCTACCTGGTGTTCATCTACCTGAACCTGCACGCGGGCTGGATCCATCGCCTCGACAATGCCCACATCGAGCGGCCCTACCGCTGCCCGAACTGGCTGATGGGCCTCGGCGTGGTGCTGGCGTTCGTCAACGCGGTCATGCTGGGCGGCGGCGCCAACGTCTGGGGCGCGGGTACGCTGACCACGGGCGTGGTGGCCCTGGCCCTCATCGTGCCGGTGTTCTGGTACCGTCACTACATCGTCGACGGCGGCCAGTTCCCGGAGCGCATGCTCAAGGATCTGCACGTCGCCCCCGGTCAGATGAGCGCAAAGCGCGCGGGCGTCCTGCCGTATCTCGCGCTGGCCGCAGGCGTGGCCATCGTCTTCATCACCAACCACATCTTCCACGGCTAGTTACCTGGCCGCACCCCGCCCCGTGGCCGCCCGGCCACGGGGCTTTCCACCTGTAGCCCCCGCGGTACGCGTGCGCGCGGCGTCCTAGGGCGCCTCGCCGGGGCCATAGATGATGATGTCGATGAACTTGGCCGCGCCGTCGTAGAGGCGCACCGGGCCGTGCGGCACCTGGCCGCTGAAGGTTATCGCATCGCCGGGCTCGAGCATGTAGACCTGGTCACCGTGACGGTACTGCATCCGGCCCTCCAGTACGTACATGAACTCCGTGCCGGGATGCTCGAACTCCGGGTAGACCTTGGTCTCCTGGTTCATGGTGATGAGAAACGGCTCGAAGTGCTTCTCGGGACCCTGGTGATAGGCCAGCAGCTTGTAGGTGTATCCCTTCTTGGTGCCGCTGCGGATCACCTCCATGCCCTTGCCGCGCTTGATCACCTGGGCGTTGCCGCCGACGTCCTCGATCTCGCGGAACAGCGAGGAGACCGTGATGCCGAGCGTCTTGGCCAGGCGCATCAGCGTCTCCAGGGTGGCGGCCGCGGCGCCGGTCTCGATGCGGCTCAGCATCGCCGGACTGATCCCCGCGCCTACCGCCAGTTCCGCCAGCGTCAGCCCGCTGTGCGTGCGGTGCCGGCGCAGCGCGCTGCCGATGCGCATCTCGACGTTGGCGGGCGTCAGCGCCGAGCTCTCGGACTCCGCACCGGCGAGGGCCGGGCGCGCGCGCCGGCGGCCGGGACGCCCCGGCTTCGCGACGCGTTGCTGACCGGACTTCTGCGATCTCTTTTTCTGCACCACGCGTATACCTCCGCTCGCTGGACTGCGCCATGTTCGACGCGCGACATACTGCCGCGGCGCCCCGCTCCGACATCGCGCGGTGCCGGCCGCCCCCCTAACGGTATGTCATCTTCGGGGACGATGCCACCGCCGCGGCGCGAGCGGGCCAGGGCTGCCCGGGCGGGCCCGGGTGCAAGGCGATCGGTGATCCGTACCCGGGCGGACTAGCCGTTCGCGCGCTGTCGCTGCTGCAGGTACGCCACGATCGCGTCGATCGTGGTCAGTTGCGGATAGTCGCTCTCGGGGATGTCGATACCGAGCCGATCGTGCAGGGCCAGGACGAAATGCAGGAAATCCATGGAGTCCAGATCGATCTGATCGCGCAGCGGCAGATCCCCGCGCACCTCCTCCGGCGAGGCCTCCGGGGCAATGGGCCGCAGCGCCGCGAACAGCACCTGCCGCAAGGACTCCGCATCCATCTCGGTCATGGGGTAAGCCTCTCCGGGTGCTGCAGCAGCTCGCGCACGGTGGCGAGGAACAGCGCGCCGTCGTGGCCGTCGCTCGCCCGATGGTCTGCCGACAGGCTCGCCGTCACCGTCTGCGCCGGCTTGATCTCGCCCTGCACGACCGCAGGGCGCTCGCGAACCTGTCCGAATCCCACCAGGGCCACCTGCGGCGGATAGATGACGCCGAAGACCGCATCGACGCTCTGCTCGCCGAGATTGGTCACCGTCAGGGTCGGATCGGACATCTCGGAACTGCGCAGCGACCCGGCACGGGCGCGCGTGACGAGGTCCGACATCGCGCGCATGAGCTCCGCGAGGCTCAGCCTGTCGACGTCGTGGATCGCCGGCGCGATGAGTCCGCCTCCACGCAGCGAGATCGCCACGCCCAGGTGCACGGCCTCGCTCGGGCGGAATTCCCCGTCGCGGAAGTAGCCGTTGAGCGCGGGGTGCCGGCGCGCCGCCAGGGCCACGGCCTTCAGGTACAGGCAGGCGAGGAGCAGGCGTTCGGTCACGGGGCGGCGTTCGTTCTCCCGCCGCAGCCACTCCACGGCCGAGGCGAGATTGATCTCCTCGGCGAGGTAGTAGTGCGGGATCTCGCGCTTCGAGCGTGCCATGGCCATGGCGATGGTCTGCCGCAATGCCCGGGCGCGATCGGCGGGCGCGGGGGTCTTCGCCGCCGCGCCGCGCTCGACATCGGCGATGCTCACCGCACCGTGCGGACCGGTCCCTTGCACGGCGTCGATGTCGACGCCCAGCTCCTGCGCGCGCTTGCGGGCCGCGGGTGACACGCGCCGCTCGGCGGCCGCTGCAACGGCCGGCGGCCGCAGGCCCGGCGCCCCGCCGGCGGGCGCGGGCGCCACGGGTGCGGCCGCAGCGGCGGCGGCGGCTGAGATTCGCGCCCTGGCGCCGGCAAGCTGCTCGGGGGTATCGCCGGGCTCGCGAAAGACGGCCAGCGTCGTGCCGACGGCAACGGTCGCTCCCGGTCCGACGAGCAGTTCGTGCACGTTGCCTTCCTGCCAGCATTCCACGTCGACGGCGGCCTTGGTGGTATCGACCACGGCGACGACCTGGCCCTTGCTGACCGCGTCACCGGGCTGAACGCGCCACTCGAGCAGCGTGCCCTTGTCCATGTCCGCGCCCAGCGACGGCAGTTTGAACTCAATCATGGCCGCTCACGATCTCCTTCACCGCCGCCAGGATGTCCGGCACCTGCGGCAGCACGGCGTCCTCCAGGTGCTTGGGATACGGCACGGGGACCTCCTCGCTGCAGACGCGCAGCACCGGGGCATCGAGGCTGTAGAAGACGCTCTCTGTGATGCGCGCGCTCACCTCCGCCGACAGGCTGCCGCTGCGCCAGCCCTCGTCGACGATCACCGCCCGGTGCGTCCGGCGCACCGATTCGAACACGGTTGCCTCATCGAGCGGCCGCAGCACGCGCAGATCGATCACCTCGGCCTCGATGCCTTCGCCCGCCAACTGCCCGGCCGCCTGCAGCGCCTTGCCGAGTGAGCCGCCGTAGGTGATGAGGCTCACGTCCCTGCCGGGACGGCGCACGCGGGCGCGGCCGATGTCGGCCTGCCGCCATTCCTCCGACAGCACGCCCTCCGTGTTGTAGAGCTGCACGTGCTCGAAGATCAGCACCGGATCGGGATCCGCGAGGGCCGGGGCGAGCATGCCGCGCGCATCGTCGATGGTCGCGGGCGCGAGGATCCGCAGGCCAGGGATGTGCGCGTACCAGCCCTCCAGGCTGTGGGAGTGCTGCGCGGCGAGCTGCCGGCCGGCGCCGGTGGCCATGCGGATCACCAGCGGCACGGTGAACTGCCCCCCCGACATGTGCCGCAGCGTAGCGGCGTTGTTGACGATCTGATCGAGCGCGAGCAGGCTGAAGTTCACGGTCATGATCTCCACGATCGGCCGCATTCCGCCCAGGGCGGCGCCGATCCCGGCGCCGACGAACGCGAGCTCCGAGAGCGGCGTGTCGCGGATCCGCTCCGGACCGAACTCCTCCAGCAGCCCCTTGCTGACGGCATAGGTGCCGCCGTAACGGCCGACGTCCTCGCCCATCAGGAACACGCGCGGGTCCCGCTGCATGGCCTCGCGCAACGCCTCGCGCAGGGCCTCACGATACGAGATCGTGGCACCGGCGCTCACGATGCTGTCGCCCCCACCTCGCTGCCCAGGCTCTCGACCGGCTCCCACTCCGCCGCCTCGGCGAAGTCCACCGCCGCCTGCACCTCGCGGTTCACCGCGGCGTCGAGCGCCTGGAAGTCCTCCTCGCTCAACATCCCCTGGGCCTTCAGCCGGTCGGTGTAGGTGTGCAGCGGGCCGCGCTTCTTCCACTCCTCGACCTCGGCCTTGTCGCGATAGAGCTCCGGGTCGAACATCGAGTGGGCCCGGAAACGATAGGTCTGCATCTCGAGGAAGTACGGGCCGATCCCGGAGCGCACGTGCTCGGCGACGGAATGCGCCGCCTCGCTCACGGCGACCACGTCCATGCCGTCGACCCGGCGCGCCGGGACGCGGTAGCTTGCGGCCTTCGCGCACAGGTCGACCTGCGACTCGGAGCGGCCGAGCGCCGTGCCCATCGCGTAGAGGTTGTTCTCGCAACAGAACAGCACCGGCAGGTTCCACAGCGCGGCGAGGTTCATGGACTCGTGGAAGGCGCCCTCGGCGATCGCGCCCTCGCCGAAGAAGCAGCAGGTCACGCGCGCCAGCCCCTGCATCCTGTCGGCGAGCGCCAGTCCGACCGCCAGCGGCAGCCCGCCGCCGACGATGGCGTTGCCGCCGTAGAAGCGGGTCGCGGCGTCGAACAGGTGCATCGATCCGCCGCGGCCGCGGCAGCATCCCGCGCGCTTGCCGTACATCTCCGCCATCAGGACGTCGGCCGGTATCCCGCGCACCAGCGCGTGGCCGTGCTCGCGGTAGGTCGCGATCACGGCGTCCTCGGGCTTGAGCGCACCGATGACGCCGGCGGCCACTGCCTCCTCGCCGATGTACAGATGCAGAAAGCCGCGGATCCTGCCGGCGCCGTAGAGCTCCGCGCACTTCTCCTCGAAGCGTCGGATGCGCAGCATCTGTCGGAGCAGCTCCAGCGCCACGGCGCGGTCGCGGGGCACGGGATAGATGCCGGCGTGGCTCACGCCGGGCCCTCCAGCGTGGAGGTATCGCCCTCCGGAAGACCCAGCTCCCGCGCCTTGAGCAGCCGCCGCATGATCTTGCCGCTGCGCGTGCGCGGCAGGGTGGCGAGGAAGTCGATCTCCTTCGGCGCCACCGCGGCGCCCAGGCGCTTGCGCGCGAAGCCGAGCAGCGTGAGCTTGAGCTCCTCGCCGGGCTCGTAGCCGGCGCGCAGCGAGACGAACGCCTTGACGCTCTCGCCGCTGACCGGATCGGGCTTGCCGATGACGCCGGCCTCGGCCACCGCCGGATGCTCCATCAACGCGCTCTCCACCTCGAAGGGGCCGATGAGATGGCCGGCGGACTTGATCACGTCGTCGGCCCGGCCGACGAACCAGTAGTAGCCGTCCTGGTCGCGTCTGGCGAGGTCGCCCGTCAGGTACAGATCGCCGGCGAAGCACTTGCGGTAGCGCTCCTCCTGATGCAGGTAGCTGCGGAACATGGAGGGCCAGCCGGTCTTCAGGGCGAGCTCTCCCTCGACGTTGCACTCCTCGACGACCTCGATGCCGCGGTTGCCGTCGCGGCGGACGATGCAGGCCTCCACGCCGGGCAGCGGCCTGCCCATCGAGCCGGGTTTGATGTCCATGTCGGGCGTGTTCGCGATCATGATCCCGCCGGTCTCGGTCTGCCACCAGTTGTCGTGGATCGGCATGCCGAAGGCCTCCTGCCCCCACCACACCGCCTCCGGGTTCAGCGGCTCGCCGACGCTGGCGAGGAACCGCAGCGCCGGGTAGCGGCGCGCACGAGCCAGATCCACGCCGGCCTTCATGAGCATGCGGATCGCCGTCGGCGCCGTGTACCACACACTGACGCCCTGCGCGGCCACGATGTCGTACCAGCGCTGTGCGTCGAAATCGGCCTCGTCGATGATGCTGGTCACGCCGTGCAGCAGCGGCGCAATGATGCCGTAGGAGGTGCCCGTCACCCAGCCCGGGTCGGCGGTGCACCAGAAGACGTCCCCGGCGTGCAGGTCCAGCGCGTACTTGCCGGTCATGTAATGCATGAGCACGGCGCCGTGCACGTGCAGCGCGCCCTTCGGCGTGCCGGTCGTGCCGCTGGTGAAGTGCAGCAGCGCCGGATCCTCCTCGACGGTGCGTTCGATGACGAATTCCTCGCCCGCGCCGGCGAGCAGGGCATCGAAGGACAGCGTTCCCTCGATGGCTGCCTCGGACTGACCGGCGCCGATCAGCACGACGTGCTGCAGCGTCGGCACGCCGGCGGCGATCGGAGCGACCTTCTTGCGGTACAGCGCCTCGGTGGTGACCAGGACCTTCGCGTCTCCGAGCGTCAGCCGCGTGCGGATCGGCTCCGGGCCGAAGGCGGAGAACAGGGGCGAGAGCACGCTGCCGTTCTTCAGCGTCCCGAGCGCCGTGACGTACAGTTCCGGCACCCGCTCGGCCAGCACGAAGACCCTGTCGCCCTTGCCGACATCGAGTCCGCGCAGGGCATTGGCAAAGCGGTTGCTGGCGCGCGCGAGCTCCGCGTAGGTGATGTCGCGCCTGCCGCCGGAACGACCGAGCCAGCGCAGCGCCACGTGATCGCGACGCGCGCCGCGGGCATGACGCTCCACCGCCTCCCAGGCGATGTTGATGCCGCCGCCGGGCAGTCCGTCCAGTTCGGCACGCATCGCCGCCCAGGAGAAGGAGCGGCGCTCGGCCTCACGCAGGTTCGGCGCGACCCGCAGATCGGCCGGGGTCTTGACGATGATGGCAGGTCGATCGGCGGCAACGTTCATGCAACACCGGCTGTCAATCTATCTCCCATGAGCACTGCACTTCCCGCCCCGGATGCGCCGCATTCACGTTCGGGTGCAGCGGCTGTCGCAAACCCGAAGGACTCAAATCTCGATCGCTGCCCCACGCTCCCGCTCATCGCCTTCCGACGCATTGCGCAGTACGCGCCGGCGATGAGTTGAAAGGAACCTCTGATCCGTGCCGCGAGGCCCGTCGCTTCCTCCTACGAGGCCCTGCGCATTGTAGCGGCTACGCCGCGATCGGTGGCGACCGCCAGCAGTGCATCCACCTCCTTTTCCGCCTCCAGCCAGTCGTCGAGCTCGTGGCCGTCGCCGAATCCGCGCACCTCGGCAATACGATAGGCCGCCTCCGCAATGAGCTGCTCACGCTCCTCGGCAGTCAGGGTGGTCGCTCCGTCCGGCAGTTCCCTGACGATGACCGAAGCATCCCCTTCCATTTGAACGACCGCGCTGTCTGTTGCCGTCGCGGTCGCTGCCTTCACCTCGTTGGGCTGATGAGTCATGGCGATGCCCTCCATCAAACGGTGATTGGGCGCAACAATGACTTTATGGGTCAGTTTCACCGCGGTGACATTGACTGCCATCAAAGAGTTCATGATGCCGCGTCGCCCCTGACCACGGTCCGGTCTTTGTTGCACCGCACACCTGCGACGCGAAGGCCCGCGTGGAAGTGCCGTTCGCATCCCGGCGACGCAAATCGTCCGCAGGCATGCGATCCGCGGGCCGGCCCAGGGGTTCCCTCACGGGATCGGGCACCGGGGAATGCCGTGCCGGCGCCGGCGGTTTGACCCTCATCAACCCTGCGATACCGGTGCGCACTACGATGGCGATGGTAACACCCGCTCCGATTCAGCACGGCACGCGACCATGAAAGCGATGCTGCTCACCGCCGATCAGTTCGAGGATTCCGAGTTGCTCTTGCCGTACGAGCGTCTCACCCAGGAAGGCGTCGACGTGGACATCGTCGCGCCTGCAAAGGGGCGGATTCGCGGCAAGCGCGGCCACGAAATCGAGGCGGACGTTGCGGCGGCCGACGCGCGGCCGGAGGAGTACGATCTGCTGATCATCCCCGGCGGTCGGGCGCCGGAGGAACTCAACCGGCATCCGGCAACGGCACGCGTCGTAGATTCGTTTCTCGCGCAGCGGAAGCCGGTCGCAGCGATTTGCCACGGGCCGCTCGTGCTTGCGCGACCCCACCTGCTCGCCCACCGAACCGTGACCGGGCATGGTTCGATAGCCGAGCGGCTGCGCGCGGCCGGCGCGCACTACGAGGACCGCGAGGTGGTGGTCGACGAAAACCTCGTCACCTCGAGAGTGCCGGCGGACCTGCCGGCCTTCATGCGCGAAGTCATCAACCTGGTTCGCGGGCTGCGCAAGGCGCCCCGGCCGTGATGAGCGTGCGCCTCGGTACCCGGGCGTTCGTGCCGTCCTATGTCCGCCTGCTCGAAACCGGCGAGCTGGCGCGACGGGCAGAGTCGGCCTGGCGGCACCTCGAGAACTGCGATCTCTGCGCCCGTTACTGCCACGTCAACCGCCGGGCGAGCACCGACGGCGCGGTATGCCGCACCGGGGAGCGCGCGGTGATCGCCAGCTACGGGGCGCATCACGGCGAGGAGGATCCGCTGCGCGGCTCCCGGGGCTCGGGAACCATCTTCTTCTCGTGGTGCAATCTGCGCTGCGTGTTCTGCCAGAACTGGGACATCGCCCAGAAGGGGGGCGGGCGGGATCATGCTCCGGCGGAGATCGCCGACATCATGCTCGCGTTGCAGGCGCAGGGCTGTCACAACATCAATCTCGTCACGCCTAGCCACGTGGTCGCGCAGATCATCGCCGCCGTGCATGATGCGGCCTCAAGAGGCCTGCGGCTGCCGCTCGTCTACAACACCAGCGGCTACGACAGCCCGGAGGCCCTGGCGCTCCTCGACGGGATCATCGACATCTACATGCCGGATATGAAATACGGCGACTCGGAGCTCGCGCGCAAATACTCCAAGGTTCGCAACTACCTCGAAGTGAACCAGGCGGCGGTGCGGGAGATGCACCGCCAGGTGGGCGACCTCCTCCTCGACCGTGAGGGGATCGCGATGCGCGGCCTGCTCGTGCGCCATCTCGTCATGCCGAACGCGATCGCCGGAACGGATCGCGTCCTCGCCTTCCTCGCCAGCGAGATCTCGCGCGACACCTACTTGAATCTGATGGATCAGTACCACCCCTGCCACCGCGCCGAGGAGCATCCGGCGATCGACCGTCCGACGACTGCGCAGGAATACGGCGATGCCCTCCGGGCTGCCGCCCGATTCGGACTGACCCGGCTGGACCGCCGGCACTGACTCGAACCATCGTGGTCAGGTCGCGATGACGACGGGCGTTTTGCGAATCAGATCCCGTTCCGGGACATTCGCGAGGAAATGCCTCCGGATAGTCTGGACATGAGGCCTGGCTGCCCCTAGTCTCGTTCATCAAGGACCGTGAGAGTCCTGAGTATGATTACAAATGCCCCAGGGGGTCCCGCGATGCAAACGATACGTGTCGTGTTGGCAATCGATACGCCAACGATCCGGGCGGCTGTTGCGGAGTTCATCGAAGTCTGCCCGGGGCTCGCCCTCGCGGGACAGGCGGAGACGGGGGCCAAGGCGTTCGCCGAGGCCGTCGTCGAGAAACCCCATCTGGTGCTGGTTGAATCGCCCCCCGACTCCGCCGCGACGACGGCACGGACCGGCCCGCAGATCTTCGCGCAACTGACCAAGCAGCACTGCCCGGACGTCAAGATAGTCCTCCTCACCGCCGAGGCAAACAGCCGCTTTGCCTCCTCGATCGCCGCCAGCGCCCTGGACGGTGTCATCTCCATGCGCGATCTGCCCGTACAACTCATACTGCTGATCGAGGCACTCTTTTTCGGACCTCACCGCGACGGCGTCGCCGCGGACGCTGTAGCCTGACGTCGCGCCCGGAGAACCCCGCTCCGGGTTCGTCGACAACCCTCTCCAGCGTCCGGAGCTTCGATCTGCGGCTGGAGCACCACGAAACGCACGAGTCATGCGCCCCCTGACGGTCTCCGCGCCGGAGAACGCGACCTGCCAAAATAGCTGAGCGGAAAGGCCCATCACCTCCCAGGCGCCGTTCCGGTCGCGGGGCCGGCGCGCCTTGATGTCGAGCGTAGTCGGGAACGCAGCGCGACATCACGGTAGCTCGCGGGACAGGATGTCCCGCGAGCGGTAGGCGGACCCGCGACCGCAATGGCGGGCCGCGACTCGGATTTCCACTTTGCCATTTGGTCGGCACGTTCGCGGCAGGGCGCATCGAGGCTGACTTTCCACTTCGACGAATTGAGCGGCGTCAACGCATCTCCCGCAAGCCGAGACGATCATGCGAGCGCGTGTTCCGCAATCCGCAACCGACGGAGGACTGGGATGAGCACATTGACTAAACTGGCACTCGGCATGATGGGGCGCCTTCGACCCAGGCCCGCAACGGGGGACTCGAACCCATCGATCGCACTGCCTCCGCCCGAGAAGCTCGGCGGCATGCCGTTGATGGAGGCGCTGTCCAGGCGCCGCTCATCACGCGAATTCGCGAAGGATGCCCTGCCGCTGCCGGTGCTCTCGAACCTGCTGTGGGCGGCCTATGGCGTGAACCGCCCCGACGGCCATCGCACCGCCCCCTCGGCACTGAACGAGCAGGAGGTGAGTGTCTTCGTCGCGCTCCCCGAGGGCGCATACGCTTACGACGGCGCGGCGCACGCGCTCAACCTCGTGGCGGCCGCCGATCTGCGCCGGGTGACGGGGTACCAGGATTTCGTGGACGAGGCGCCCGTGGATCTCGTGTACGTGGCGGACCACGCGCGCATGACCATGGTGCCGGTGGAGCAGCGTGCCGCGTACGCGTATACCGCGGCGGGCGCGATCGCGCAGAACGTCTACCTGTACGCCGCCAGCAGCGGCCTGGCCGCCGTGATCCGCGGCTGGATCGATCGCGCCGCGATCGCCGACGCCCTCGGGCTCACGCACGATCAGCAGGTGTTGCTGTCGCAAACGGTGGCCTACCCGAGGTCCTGAGGCCACGCGCCCGCGCGTCGGCGCCGGAGGCGCAGCCGACGGCGTGCTCCGCGCCGAGGCAGGCGGCCGACTCCCGTTCGAACGCCTGCGCGCACGGGCCAAGCACGAAGGCGCAGCTCCGCAGCGCCTCCTGCATGGCGAGATCGATCTCGTCCTTGAGATTCAGGTTCTGCGTCTTCAGGTCGACCATGGGAATCATCGTGGGCGAACCTCCTTCAGGCGGGTTTGAGCAATTGCGTGATCTGGATGGCGGCCGCCAGCGCGCGGCGCCCGGCGTGGCCTGACACCAGCGGCTCGCGACCCTCGCGGATGCAGGCGATGAAATGCCTCACCTCCTCCATCAGCGCATCGCCGCTCTCGTAGACGGACTCCTCGCTCAGGATCTCCGGCACGCCCGGGAACATCTCCCTGCTGCCCTTGCGATGGCGCGCCAGCACCTTGTTCTGGAAATCCACCGCGACGTAGGCATTGGGCATGAACAGGCGCATCTTGCGCTCCACCTTCAGGCTCACGCGGCTGGCCGTGACGTTCGCGACACAGCCGTTCTTGAACTGGATGCGGGCATTGGCGATGTCGGTGTCGCCCGTCAGCACGGTCACTCCCTTGGCGTCGATGCGCTCGATGTCGGAATCGACGATGTCCAGGATGATGTCGATGTCATGGATCATGAGATCCAGGACCACGCTGACATCGTTTGCGCGCGGATTGAACGGAGCCAGCCGGTGGCACTCGATGAACAGCGGCTTGTAGTTGGCCAGATCCAGGCCCAGCAGCGCGGCATTGAAGCGCTCGAGGTGGCCCACCATCAGCCGTCTATCCTTCGCCGCGGCGATGCGGATGAGCTCATCGGCGTCCTCGATCGCCACGGTGATGGGCTTCTCGACCAGCACATGGGCCCCGGCGGAGAGGAAATCGCGCGCCACCTCGAAATGCAGCGTCGTGGGAACGACGATGCTGACGGCATCCACCTGCCCCAGCAGCTCGCGGTAATCGGTCAGGGCGCGCGTGCGGTTTTTCGCCGCGATCGCCTCCGCCGTGCCGGCATTGCTGTCCACCACTGCGACCAGGTCGCAATCCGGCAGGGCGGCATACTTCTCGGCGTGGAACTTCCCCAGGTAGCCAACGCCAACGACGGCGCATCGCAAATTTTTCATGCTCTCCCCGAACGTGAGCGGCCTGCTCACCGAAGGACTACGAGCAGGTAATGATACCCGCCGGGGCACCTGGCGAGGAATTCCCGCGTCGATTGCGGCCTCAGAGCCTGGGCATGCGCGCTGCGAGCCGCCGGTACACGGGCGGCAGCGCGGCGAGCCGGGCGAGAATGCGTCCGTGCCATCGCGGCGGCAGCATCAGCACCTCCATCTCCGTGACGTCGTCCTCGCCTCCCCAGCGGCGCTTGTAGTCGGCATTGCCCATCGCCATGTCGATGCAGCGCACGCCGCGGGCGACGCAGTCTTCCAGGTCCTTCAGGTAGAGCACCCACCCCAGCCCGTACTGGGGGTATCTCTCGTCGTATTGATTGGCGATCGCGTAGCGCGTGCGGCCGCAGGTGACGGCAAAGCGCAGCGCGACCGGGGCACCGTTGAAATAGGCGATCCAGCAGTCGAACTGGCCGTTGGGGATGAGGCTGGTGGCGCTGACCAGGGGCCAGAATCGCGCCTCCGGCCCGCGTGCGAAGGTGAAGTTCGGCCACGAGGACCGCATCAGCCACGAGGCCTCCTCGACGGCGCGGCATTCATCGACGAGCCTCTGCAATCCTGGACCGGCCGGATCCCGGTAGTGCACGAAGCGCGCGCTGCCCTCGCGATTCATCCGGCGCTCATAGCCGGCGACGCGCCGGAAAGAGGAGTGTTCCTGCATGTGCCGGCGGAGCTCCTCGGGAGTCCGCGGAATGTTCCTGACGACGATGCGCCGGTAGAGGTCGAACTTCAGCAGCGTGCCGCTGCGCCGCTCGAGCTCGTGCAGCAGCGCGGCGCGCTCGGGCGTGTTGGCGCCGTAGGGGCCGAGGCGGAGTATCTCGCGCCAGCCGAGCATGTCCACCAGCGCCACGGCGAATGCGCTGCAGGCCGCCTCCACGCGCCGGGCGTGGCAGGGAAAGCCGCGCAGCGGCGACTGGCAGCCCGCCAACGACCACCATCGGGCGCCCTTCTCGAGTCGCAGCGCCAGCGGCAGGATCCCCACGGCCCGCCCGTCGGCGTCGCGCGCGACCAGCACCCGGCAGCGCCCGGTCCAGCGCCGGTCCTCGCGCGTCAGTGGCGCCGTGTACACGGCGATCCATGCGCCGTACCACTCATAGGTCAGGAATTGCTGATCCTCGGGTACGCCGGCAAGACATTGCTTCCACTCCCGCTGGAGCGGCGGGAGAGTGCCGTCTTCGGCCTGATGCACGGTTACCGTGATCGTGGATGGCGCCGCAGTTTCCCGGCTGGCGCCAGCCACTGTTGCATACGGCGCGGAACTTCTGCCCATGCGTGAGATTATAGGTCGTTGCGCGGCGGGGGAACTGGCGTTCCCGAGTGAACCGCGATTGATCCGAATCAATCGCCACCGCAGCCTGCGCCTTGATCGCTGCGGGGCAGAGCTGCTCGAGCGTTCCCCCGGTCGGAAAGCGCCGTTGATCCGGATCATCAAACGCGAACCGGCTCCGAAATAGACTGAGTTCAATGCGCGGATCGGCCGTGGACGAAGCGGAAATGAATGCGCCGAAGCCCGCCGCCGATGCCCGACAACTGAATCCGTTTGATCACCGAGGACAGACCATGATGAGAAGAAATTTCATTTCACGAATGCTGCTGATGTTCGCCGTCGTACTGCTGCCGTGGACCGCCATGGCCGAAGAGAAGATCGGTGAGTGCGGAGTCTGCGGTGGTCCGATCACGGAGTCGAGCAACCTCTTCGTCATTACGGACGCCGCGGGGAAGGAACAACCCTATGGTTGTCCGGGTTGCGGCCTGAGCGTGCTCGCCAAGACGGACACGGCCACGCAGGGAAACGCCAAGGTGCAGGATTTCCTTCGCCGCACCATGATCGATCCGCGGCAGGCGTGGTACCTGCGCGGCAGCGAGGTCGGCTACTGCTGCCAGCCTTCGTGGCTCGCGTTTGGCACCAAGGGCGAGGCGGAGAAGTTCGCGCGCGGCTTCGGCGGGGAGGTGATGGATTTTACCGCGGCCATGAAGCAGGCCGAGCAGGACCACGCGCAACACGCGCACGAGATGCAGGTGCAGGAGTGAGGCAAATCCTCCCGGCTGCGGACCACACCTGAACGGCCGGACAGCGCGGCGATCGCGCTGTCCGGCTATTTCTTGTCTTCCAGGCCCGAGGGCGCGAGCGCGGCGAGCGCCCTCACCCATCGCGTCGGTACGCGTCCGAGTATCTCGGTGCGATCATGCGCGCCATCGCTGCGCGCACGAGCGCGCCGCCGACGTACCGCAGGGGTTCAGGCGGGGAAAGCGCTGCTACCTGACGGTTCACCAGTCCACTAACTCGTCCATCATCCCATTGCGCCCAAGGACCAGCCCCGCCAGTATCTGACACGCCGACCCGGCTCGGATTGACCCCGTTACGCTCCAGCCTATGCCGCAGACGATGTGCGGCGCGCCCGGGAGTTGGCCCAGCAACGGCCGAGCTGTCGTAGGTGCGATCGATGAACGACCAACTCCTTTCGTCGGGACGTCCGCCAGCATGGGATGAACGCGGCGAAAGTCGGCCTATCGGCGGCCGCGATGCCGCCGTGGTCGCAGCTGAACGCCGCCGGGCCCGGCTCGCCGGTGAAATACAGCCGCCACCCATGCCGAACGATACGCCCGTCCCGCGTGGTGCGGTAATAGGTGACCGTGGCCTGCGAATCGGTAATGCTCTCGCCACCCGTCCAGCCGATCGCGGCCAGGCGATCGGGGATCGGCGGCGTGGCGACCACCGCGCTGCCGACGCAGACGAAGGAACGCCAGTTCCGGGATGCTTGCCCTTGAGCATTGGTCGCGATCTGCCACCCGATCACCGTCACCGTCGCACCGCGAACGGCCGAGCGGGCCGCGTCCTCGATCGCTCGACGCGCGCGTTCTCGTATATGGCTACGCGCCCGCGGCCGCCGCGATCTCGGCCAGCGCGCGCCCCAGCCTTCCGGGATCGGACGGTGGCATTCATGGGCTCGAAGACGCCGGCAGAGATGCGCGCGGGATCGGTGCGCCGCGCCAGCTCCCCGCTCGACCGGCACGAAGACCTCGCCGCGGCCCAGGCGGTGAGCGGCCTCGACCACGTCGTTCCGGGCGCCGACATGCAGCGGTGTGGTGGCGGTCCACAGCCAACCCGCCCGCCGGTACTCCGCGTCCCATGCCGTTGTCGGCAAAGGTTAGCGCCACCGACAAGGGAGGTCTCCTCGGCCAGCTTGGCATCGTCTGTCCGCGGATTCCGCAGCAGGCTCGCGATCTTCGGCCACCAGGACATGACAGAAGCCGCCGTTGAGGCGAGCGCCACCGCCGCAGCGGTTCATCTCCCAGGATCGCCACGCGCAGCCCGGCTCGAGGTCCTTCAGCGTGATGGCCGTCCAGAGGCCGACGAATCCGCCGCCGACGATTGCCACGTCGACGTCGATGGGGCCCTGAAGCTCCCCTGCGGGGGGGAGATCCCGTTCAACGTCGGCCAGCCATTGCGAACGATGGGTCATCGTCCCGGGTCGCCGCCTTCGGCGCGCCCGGGTGCGCCTGGTGACCCGGTGCGGCTCCGGGAATCCCTGTACGGGAACCACCGCAAGTCCTGGCGGCTGGATCGGGGGTCGATCATCGACAATTTCGTCTCGCGCAACGCATCCGGCCCCCCGGCGCCGAGCTGCCGGCCGATGCCGGAACGCTTGCGGCCGCCGAAGGGGCCGGCGACGGCGGATTGCGGGGAATGCGGCTCTCGCACGGACATGGCCTTCGGCTCTCTTTGGCGCGTCTCAGTCTGACATCGGTTCGGACGATGATCGACGACATGGAATCCTATGAGTGTTTCGTGGAGTTATCCAGCACGGGCATGCACGACTCGCGCAATCCGGGTGCCTTCAGCTCCGGGTCCGTCCGCGCCAACACGCGGCCTGCGCTCCGAGCGCAGCGCGGCAAAGTGATCGCGTTCGCTGCGGCGCGTGCCGCCGCGACCTCCGCTGCTAGAATGCCGCCGATGACGGGACCGACTCCGCCTCCTGCCACCGGCGCCTCCGCACGCAGCGCACGATCGCACCCACGCGGCCGCCGGATGCGATGGCTGTTGCTCGTCCTGGCGAGCGCCTGGGTCGTCACCGGCGCGTATAGCGTCCTGAAACCGATGCCACCCGGCACCCGCATCGCATCGCCCACGTTCCCTCTGGCGGAAGAGGACGTGCGCTTTCTCTACGACGTCACCGCCGGCGACGGTCCCGGGCAGCGCCGCATCGAGCAGCAGATCTTCGACGCCGTGTTCGCCGTAATCGACGACGCCCGCGAGTTTGTCGTGCTGGATTTCTTCCTGATCAACGACGATCGCGGCGCACTGGGCACCCGGGTGGAACCGCACCGGGCGCTCTCACACGAGCTCATCGACCGGCTGCTCGAGCGCAAACGGGCGGTACCAGGCCTGCGGGTGCTGGTGGTCACCGATCCGATCAACGATGCCTACGGCGGCGCGCCGGCCGACGGCCTGCATCGGCTGCGCGCCGCCGGCATCGATGTGGCCGTGACGCGCCTCGGCGCCCTGCGCGACTCCAATCCGCTGTACTCCGGCTTCCATCGGCTGTTCGTCGGCTGGTGGGCGGGCGACGGCAACGGCTACGGATGGCTGCCGAATCCTCTCGACGATGGTCCCGAACGCGTCACGTTGCGCTCCTGGCTCAGCCTGCTCAACTTCAAGGCCAACCACCGCAAGCTGATCGCCGCGGACGACGGCGCCGGAGGCCGGGTCGCCATCGTCACCTCCGGCAATCCGCACGACGCCAGCAGCGCGCATTCCAACATCGCGCTGGCGGTGCGAGGTCCGATCGTCGAGGAGATCGTCGACAGCGAGCTCGCGATCGCGCGGTTCTCCGGCTGGGACGGCGCATGGCGTCCACCCAGAACTGAACCGGACACCGGTGCGGGCGAACTCCAGGTGCAGTACCTGACCGAGGGCGCCATCGCGGCGGCGACCCTCGCGGCCATCGAGCGCACGCAGGCCGGCGATGGGATCGATGTCGCGATGTTCTACCTTTCGGATCGCCCGCATGTCACCGCGCTGGCGGCGGCGGCGCGACGCGGTGTCGACGTGCGGATCATTCTCGACCCCAACAAGGACGCCTTCGGGCACGTCAAGGACGGCATCCCCAATCGCCCGGTCGCCCTCGAGCTGCTGCGCCTGAGCGGTAACCGCGCGCAGGTGCGCTGGTACCGCACCCACGGCGAGCAGTTCCACGTCAAGCTGCTCGCCGTGCGCAGCGACGAGCGGCTGTGGCTGACGCTGGGCTCCGCGAACCTGACCCGGCGCAACGTCGCCGACTACAACCTCGAGGCCAACCTCGC
>JAWLAN010000006.1:0-527186 GCA_041395385.1 Gammaproteobacteria bacterium | reverse complement strand
GTGATCCGCTGCTCCGCCTCCAGCGGCGAGTATCCGGGCGCCTCGGCGTTTATCTGCACCTGTACGTTGGTGATGTCCGGCACGGCGTCGATGGGAAGCCGTTGGTAACTGTAGGCGCCGAGAGCCGCCATACCGAGGACGGCGAGCAGCACCAGCCATCGCTGGTTTATGGAAAACCGCAGGATGCTTTCGAGCATGGTTCGGTCCTCGCTCAGAGCGCAGCGTCGTCGTGCTCGCCGCTGCGGATGCGCACCACCGAGACCGCCTCGGCTACGGTCACGAGACCGTCGCCGGGGTGGCCGGTGTGCGCGGCATGCCGGATGGCTTCGACGATCTGCGACGCGAGCTCATCGGTGCAGGCTATGAGGAGGATCGCGCGATCGTGTTCATGTATGCCGTGATCGCCCGCGCGGTACGCGTGACCTGGCGCCCGTCCGCGACCCTCGCCCTTGCCGCGCAAGAGTGTGTAACCCGGGAAATGCTTCAGACTGCGCAGCGCATGTTCGACCTTCTCCAGCATGTGCGGCCGGATGACCGCAGTTATCTGTTTCATGAGTGGCTCCTTCAGTGATCGTGGCTGGCGCCGGCCTTGCCCAGCTCCGCCTTGATGACGAAGCTGTTTTTGGCAGCGTACCGTTCGCCGGCGTTGAAACCCTTCAGCACTTCCACCACGCTGCCGTCGCTGCGTCCTAGCTCCACCGGTCGCGCTTCGAGAAAAGTGCCATAGCGCCCGAACACCACCGTCCAGTCCCGCACGGTCTGCAGCGCATCGACCGACACGGCAACCGGCACCTGGACTTCCTCGGCCGTCACGTCGACGGTCACGAACATTCCGGGTCTCCAGCGTCCATCCGGATTATCCAGCGTGATGCGTGCCTTGGCTGTCCGCGTCTGCTCGCCGAGCAGCGCGCCGATGTAGGACACCGTTCCCGTGGCCTGCAGGTCGAGGCCATTTGCCTTGACCGTCGCCGCCTGGCCGGTTCGGAGGCTGTTGAGGCTTTGCACGTTCGCCATGATCTCCGCCCATACTGTGGAGACGTCGGCGATCTTGAACAGCGTCATTTCCTGGCTGATGGCCTCGCCGAGGGCCACGTTCTTCTCGACGACCAGGCCGCCGATGGGCGCGCGGATCTCGTAGCGCGTCAGGCTGCGTCCGGTTTCGCTGCCGGTCACGCCCAGCACCTCCAGCCGCTGGCGGGCGCTTTCGCTCGCGATGTTGGCCTCGGCAAGGGCCTGCTTCGCCGCAAGGTAGTCCTGCTCGGGCGAGATCCTCTCCTGCCAGAGCTTTTTCTCGCGATCGTGCGCCAGGCTGGCCATGTCGCGGCGCTTGCGCGCCGCCGCCAGCTCGCTGCGCAACTCCGCGAGCTGCTGGCTCTCAATCACCAGCAGCACGTCGCCCTGCCGGACCTGCTGGCCGCTGACCACCGGCGCGTCGATCACGACGCCGTCGACGCGTGGAACGACGTGTACGAATCGATCCATGTTGAACTGGATCTCTCCAGGCAGGTGCAGCGTGCTTCGAATGCTCGCGGGCCCGGCGGTCTCGAGCACGATACCGGCCGATGCCAACGCGTCGTCGCTCAACTCCACACGCGCCTCGGTCTGCGCATAGCTCCAGTGATGGGTACGGCCGCCGCGTTCGACGGCGATCGCCACCTCGAAGGAATGCGGCTCCTCGACCACCGGATCGCCAACGAGGTAATCCCCCTCGGCTCTGAAGTTGAACACCTGCGGCGCCGCGCCGAGTCGCGTCAGCGTCACCGTGAGGCGCTCGGAGGCCGGTGGCGTCGGCTGGCCGTTCTCGTAGAGATAGGCCCTGAACTGCGGCGGCACGCCTTCCTCGTAGATCGTCAGCTCGAGTGCGAAGGCACCGTCCTCGAAGTATCTGCCGCCGTGCGGACCTTTGGCGGTCTCGGCTGGCGAACCGGCATCGGACTGCTCGTCTTCAGCCTTCCGTGGTTGCCCGGCATCGCCACGCGGGTGGTCGGCATTGTGTTCGGTTTCCATGGTGGCCGCGCCTGCGTCGCCTAGCGCATGGGATTCCCTTTCCCCTTCGCCGTGGCCATGCTCGTTCGAGGCGGGTGCGTTCGGCTTAATGGTGAGGATCCGCTGCGCGAGAAATCCACCGGCGGCCAGAATCACTGCTACCAGCAGCCATTGCGTCATGGTCTTCATCGGGTAAACCTCATCGTTTTGATTCGGCAGCGCTGACGGGACCGGCGAGGAGGCGCTCCAGATCCGTGGTCACTCGCTGATGGTTGATCAGGGCGCGCAGTAAGAGCGCCCGGTTCTGAAACAGGGTGCGCTGGGCATCGAGCACATCGAGGAATCCGAACTTGCCGAGCTCGTATCCCTTGCCTGCCGCGGCGAAGGCGTCTTCCGCCGCCGGCAGCACCTCGGTGCGCAGCAAGGCGACTTCCCGCTCCGCGGCCAGCAGGGATTCGTATGTCTGGTCGAGCTCGGTGAGCAGGGCTATCTGCGCGGCCTGCTGTTCGCTCCCGCTCTTCGTCAGCTTCGCCTCCGCCTCGCGCAGGTTTCCCTGGTTGCGGTCGAAGAGAGGCAGCGGCACCGAGGCCTCGAATAGCAGCGCGTCCTCGTCGATGTCCGGAAAACGCTTTACGCCTGCGCTCACGGTGACATCGGGGGTACGCTTGCTCCGCTCGACATTCACCTTTGCGCGACCCTCCGCGACAGCCTTCTCCTGCAACTGCCAGGCAGGGGTGTTTCGCAAGCGCGTGCGCAGATCCTCCAGAGGAGGAAGCGTGACCGGGCCGGCTTCCAGCACGCCCACGAGCTGTGTCGACGGCAGGTCGGCCTCGCCCCAGAACGATGCCAGCCGTTTTCGGCCGGCGGCGAATTCGCGTTCCGCCTGCTCGCGCTCGATTTGGGCCGTGGCAACGTCGATCGTTGCCTTTGTGGCCTCGAGAGGTGATACCTTGCCCGCATCGACTCGCCGCGCCACGGTCGCGGCGAAGCGCTCGGCGAGGTGGAGATTCTGCTGTGCCAGGACCTTGCGTTGCTGGGCACCCAGCGCCTCGACGTAGGCCTTGGTTGCCTCTGCCAGCACTTCGTTGCGGCGGACCGCGAGCTCAAGCTCGGCCAGCTCGCGGCCGGCGACCGCGGCCTCCACACGAGCGCGTCGTTTACCGCCAAGCTCGACGAGCTGACTGAGCTGCAGTGAGGTGGAGTATTCCGTCAGTCCGACGTCCTCGGCAACGAACCCCAGGGCGGGGTTCGGCAGCACGCCGGCCTGCATGACGGCGCCCTCGCGCGCGGCGATCTCCTGGGCGGCGGCGGCCAACGACGGGTTGCGCTCCAGCGTGAGGTTGATGGCATCGCGCAAGGACAAGGTCGCGAGGTCGGGGTTGGCGGCAATGGACTGCCCGGCTGCAACCAACCAGAGCAGACAACCAATAATGAATGGAATGTGACGTCCTGACACCGAACGCATGGCAGTGCTCCGAAAACGAAGTGACAGGTAAAGACACGGGCGCCCGGGCGATGACGCCGGACGTCGCTAGAAGCTGAAGGGCGGGCGAACTAGATCAGAAGGACGGTGCAGCGGATCAGCACCGAGCGGCAACTTCGAACCAGAGGTACTGGAAGTGGTGGCGGCGGTTCAACTCTCGCGCCCAAGGCAGGACTGGGCCATGATGCGCCCGCGGGGAGGACCGCAGCGGCCCTGTCAGCCCCTGTAACCATCGCGACCGCGCGACTTGCTTCCGCGTCGTCTGCAACTTCGATGATGTGATCGTCGTGGCCATGCGCGCGCGACGACAGCCAGCACTGGTCTCCCGCCTCGGGCTGTCGTTCATGCCGGTCCGAGTGGCCCTCGTGATGGAGGTAATACACAGTGCCCCGCAGCGAAGATTCGGCGAATGCGCGGTGCCCGTAGCCATCAGCCAGAGCCGCGACCGACATGGCCTGCAACAGACCGCTGGAGGTCAACAGGTAACCGAGTAGGAGCAGCGATGTGAACAGACGCCGACGCATTTCAGGTGGCAATTCGCAAACATCCAAGGGCTGCGGGAAATGTAACTTCTAATCTTGGCGTCGTCAAACACCGTCCTGCCGGGCTCGAACCGCGGTTGGAGCGCGCCTCGCGCGCTTTTCCGCCACCATCGCCTCGCGAAGACCGGCAAAAGAAAAGGCCGGGGGCGTTGCCGCCCCCGGCCCTCCGGCCCTGCTATTTCCTCTTGGCCTGTGGACCGTACCGCGGGATCAGTAGGTGAACTGGACCCACAGTTCGTACACCATCGAATCGTCGTCGGTGCCGTTGATCTGCTCGTATGCATCGCCGGCGATACCATACGCGAACACGCCCGCGACGTACCAGTTGGCCGTCGGGAACCACTCGGCGACGAGGTTGAACTCGTCCATCCACTTGTCGTCGGTCACCGGCGTACCGAAGTAATGGCTCTCATCCAGCGAGTGATTGAAGTACAGGCCGCTGACCGCGGTGGTATCCGTGGGGTGTACGGCCAGTTTCACCATGTGGGTGTCCTGGTTGCTGTTCGTCAGTTGGTACTCGCCGGCGATCTCACCCTGGTACCAGGTGCCCCAACCGCGCGGGCCCGCGTAGTAGAACAGCGAGTCGAAGCCCTCGTTGTCGGCGCTGTTGAGATCATCGCCGTCCCAGTGGCCGTAGCGATAGTGGACGGTCGGGGTCCACATCACGTTGGCGAAGTTGTATTCCACCTCGCCGTAGTAGGCCATCGCCTCGGAATCGACGCCGGCGTCGAGGTCGCCGAACTCGCCGACGATCTCACCGTGCACCTTCAAGCCCGGCACCATCGGGATCGCGATCCCGTTGGCGCGGAAGTCCAGGATGTTCATGCCCTGGCGGAAGCCGTTCGCAGACTCCGGAATGCCCGCCAGCATGAGGCCGAACTTGCCGTCCGCGCCGGCGTCGCCGAGCAGGTATTCGACGTTCAGGCCGGCGATGCGGGTGTAGCCCTGGAGGCCGTCGCCCTTGATGGTGAAGGCATCCGCCTTCCAGGCGCCGCCGTTGTTGGCGGTGACAATCACGGAGGTGTCGCAGGCCTTGTACGGGGCGATCCAGAAGCTGCCGTCGTAGTGCGCGTCGCCTCGCCCGTCGGGCGAAGGAGCAACGTTGGCGTCGAAGTTGCAATCGCCGATCAGGAACTGATCGCCGATGGTGAACTCGGTGCGGCCGGCGCGCACGTCCAGGTACTGGCCGCGCCAGCCGAGATATGCCTCTTCCAGGCCGAGGTCGCCGACGTCGCCATTCGTCAGGCCGGTGGGATCACCGTCGCCGGCCTGGTAGACGCCGACGCCCGAGATCTTGCCGTAGATGGTGCCTTCCGTCGGCATGTCCCAGGTGAAATTCAGATTGGGCTTCGCGAAACCCTCGATGTAGTAGTCGCGATTCGTCAGCGGTGCTACGTCGCTGGTGCCGACGGCGCCGAAGATCGCAGAAAGCCCGGCATTGGCCTTGAAGCCGCCGCGTTCGAAGAAGGTGTATTCCGCGCTGGCGGGCAGTGCTGCAGCCGCTGTCACCAATGCGATAGCTGAACTCATCAGGCAGCGACCGCGTGCGCGCTGCATTGCTCTTGTTGCTTTCATCGTTGTTTCCCCCATGGAAGGCCGTGCGACCCTCGCGTGTCTATCGGTTACCTGAAAATCCCAGGCCATCCTCCGCCAACCGCTCATCGTCCGCGTACGGCTTGTTGTTGCTTCGCCGCATCAGTGGTCTGGACCCAACCGCTCCCGATGGGCCAGACGCGCAACAGACAGTATCGCCTGTCCGGACAAAATTAGCACGCTTTGTGGGTCCTCCGCCACCCGGATTTCTCGGATCACGACATGCAGTTGTGCCCAGGCGACCTGTCAGCGGCCACCGTGCTGCCGCTAAGCCCCGCTGCCAGGCCAGATTCCGGCCCCGGCGTCGTCCCGGCCGCTTGATGAGCATCTAGTTTTTTGTACGGCCGATAAATATACTCGGCCGCAACCATTCCAGGTACGAGCAGCCCGTCGCCCCTAGGCGCGCGGGACGACCCCGTAAGGTGCACATGTTGGAAACCCAGCGCTTGTTCATCGGTGGCCGCTATCTCGAGGCCCACTCGGGCGAGACCTTCGCGACCGTCAACCCGGCCACCGGCGAGACGCTCTGCCGCGTGCAGAGCGCCGACGAGCACGATGTCCGGCGCGCCGTCGAGGCGGCCACCGAGGGCTACCGCGCCTGGTCGGCGATGACCGGCACGCAGCGCGGGCGCGTACTCACGCGCGCCGCGATCCTGCTGCGCGAGCGCAACGACGAGCTCGCGCGCCTGGAGGTCCTCGACACCGGCAAGCCCATCCGCGAGGCGCAGTCCGTCGACGTCCACTCCGGCGCCGACTGCCTCGAGTATTTCGCCGGGGTGGCCGCCACGCTGCACGGCCATCACTACGATCTCGGCCGCTCCTTCGCCTACACGCGGCGCGAGCCGCTCGGCATCTGCGCCGGCATCGGCGCCTGGAACTACCCCATACAGATCGCCTGCTGGAAGTCCGCGCCGGCGCTCGCCTGCGGCAATGCCATGATCTTCAAACCGGCGGAGCTCACGCCGCTGACCGCGCTGAAGCTCGCGGAGGTCTACACCGAGGCCGGACTGCCGCCGGGAGTGTTCAACGTGGTCCAGGGCGACGGCCGCACCGGCCGGCTGCTGACCGCGCACCCGGACATCGCCAAGGTGTCGCTGACCGGCGAGGTGGGCACCGGCAAGCGCGTGATGGCGGCCGCGGCCGAGTCGCTCAAGCACGTCACTCTGGAGCTCGGCGGCAAGTCCCCGCTCATCGTGTTCGCCGACGCCGACCTGCACAACGCGGTCTCCGGCGCGCTGCTGGCGAACTTCTTCACGCAGGGGGAGATCTGCTCCAACGGCACGCGCGTGTTCGTGCACGCGAGCGTGCTGCAGGAGTTTCTCGATCGCCTGCGCCAGCGCGTGGCCAGGATGCGGATCGGTGATCCGCTCGATCCCGCCACCGACGTCGGCGCCCTCATCTCGCAGGACCACATGGACAAGGTCCTTGAATACATCGCCATCGGCCGCGACAACGGCGCCGAGCTGGTCTGCGGCGGGCAGCGCCACCTGGCCGGCGGCTGCGATCGCGGCTGCTTCGTCGAGCCGACCGTCTTCGCGCAATGCCGGGACGACATGCGCGTGGTGCAGGAGGAGATCTTCGGGCCGGTGATGACGGTCCTCGCCTTCGAAGACGAGCAGGAGGCCGTGGCGCGCGCCAACGCCACCCGCTTCGGCCTGGCCGCGGGCGTATTCACCCGCGACGTCAAGCGCGCGCACCGCGTGGTGGCGCAGCTGCAGGCAGGCATCTGCTGGATCAACAACTACAACATCACCCCGATCGAGATCCCCTTCGGCGGCTACAAGCAGTCGGGCATCGGGCGGGAGAACAGCCTAGCATGCGTCGAGCACTACACGCAGCTGAAGAGCGTGTACGTGGAGATGGGCGACGTCGATTCACCTTATTGAACGGGCAGGACCATGCGATGAACTCCGCGGGCGAATTCGATTACATCATCGTCGGCGCCGGATCCGCCGGTTGCGTGCTGGCGAACCGGCTCACCGAGGATCCGGACGTGAGCGTGCTGCTGCTGGAGTACGGCGGCGGCGATTCGAGCATCTTCATCCAGATGCCGACGGCACTGTCGATCCCGATGAACATGGAGAAGTACAACTGGCGCTACGAGACCGAGCCGGAGCCCGGCCTGAAGGGCCGCCGCCTGCACTGCCCGCGCGGCAAGGTGCTGGGCGGGTCCTCCTCCATCAACGGCATGGTGTACGTGCGCGGCAACGCGCTCGACTTCGACGCCTGGGCGGAGATGGGCGCGGAACACTGGTCCTACGCCGACGTGCTGCCGTATTTCCGCAAGGCGGAGTGCCGGGCCGAGGGCGGCAACGACTACCGCGGCGACAGCGGTCCGCTGCACACCTGCAACGGCACGCTGGAGAATCCGCTGTACGACACCTTCGTCGAGGCGGGCATCCAGGCCGGATACTGGAAGACCGACGACATGAACGGCTACCAGCAGGAAGGCTTCGGACGCATGGACATGACGGTCTACCGCGGCCAGCGCTGGAGCTGCGCCAACGCCTACATCCATCCCGTCCGCGCCACGCGCAAGCTCACGATCATGCTCAATGCGCTGGCGCACAAGGTGACGCTGCGCGACGGGCGCGCCGTCGGCGTGGTGTTCGAGCGCGGCGGCAACATGCAGGAGGCGCGCGCGCGGCGCGAGGTGATCTTGAGCGGCGGCCCGATCAATTCGCCGCAGCTGCTGATGCTCTCCGGGATCGGCCCCGCCGCGCACCTGCGCGCGGTGGGCGTGCCGGTGGTGCGGGATCTGCCGGGCGTCGGCCGCAACCTGCAGGATCATCTGGAGATGTACTTCCAGCAGGAGTGCACGCAGCCCATCACGCTCAACAAGGTGATGAACCCGTGGTCGAAGTTCCTCATCGGCACCAAGTGGTTCTTCACCAAGGCCGGGCTCGGCGCCACCAACCACTTCGAGACCGGCGCCTTCATCCGCAGCCGCCCGGGAGTGCGCTGGCCCGATATCCAGTATCACTTCCTGGCGGGCGCGTTCTCCTACGACGGCAACGCCGTGGCGGGCACGCACGGCTTCCAGGCCCACGTCGGATCCATGCGCTCCAAGAGCCGCGGCTGGGTGCAGCTCGCCAGCGCCGATCCGCGCGCCAAGGCGAGCGTGTTCTTCAACTACATGTCGCACGAGGAGGACTGGATCGAGATGCGCGCCGCGGTGCGGCTGACGCGCGAGATCTTCGCCCAGCCCGCCTTCGACCCGTATCGCGGCGAGGAACTGCAGCCGGGCCCGGAGGTACAGACCGACGAGGAGATCGACGACTTCGTCCGCGGCTCGGTGGAAAGCGCGTTCCATCCCTGCGGGACCTGCCGCATGGGCACCGACGCGATGGCGGTGGTCGATCCGCAGTGCCGCGTGCGAGGCGTGGAGGGCCTGCGCGTGGTCGACTCCTCGATCATGCCGCAGGTCACCACCGGCAATCTCAACGCGCCGACCATCATGATCGGCGAGAAGGCCGCCGATCACATCAAGGGCAAGGGCATGCTGCAGCGCTCGGAGGCGCCTTACCGCGTGGCGGAGGACTGGCAGACGCGGCAGCGGCCGGGCACGCCGCTGCGTGCGCTGCCGGCTGCACTAAGCGCGGTCGCCTAGCGTTTCGTCACTCAGCTCTTTCCGCAACCGGTTCGGGGCGCGGGGATCTGCATCGTCGTGGCGACATCGACGATGCGCTTTACGGCGCGTTCGCGCTGCCGGTCGTCCTGCCAAGACCCAAAGATCACCGGACCACCATGGGCACGGCAGGGCTCCTGATTGGCACATCGGTGATGTGCTCGCGGTATCGGGCCGACGAGTGCGTCGTCAGGCCTGGTGTCCCGCAGCAGGGATTCCGGGTAAACATGGAAACCCAATGCAACCGCTGCGGGTCCGCGACCTCGGCCGTCAGGCGCGCAGGCGGGTGCCGCCCACCGGTCGCCCTCAATACGGCCATTTCCAATCGCGGACGTCCGGCAGATCCTGGCCATGACGCACGATGTATTGCTTGTGCTCCATGCGCCGCCTCCCCCATCAGCTGCCTGATGAATGCCGCCTTGGGGGCGCCTTTTACGCGGTCGGCCACATCAACCACCAAATGGAATCGATCCATGTCGTTCAGGACCGCCATGTCAAATGGAGTAGTAGTCGTGCCCTCCTTCTTTATAGCCGCGCACATGCGCACCTGTGATTGCGACGGTAAGGCGATGAATCAGCCACGGATACCCGTGATAAGCAAAGATAATTGGCCTGTCGGTGGTGAACAGTGCGTCGAAGTCGCGATCGGAAAAGCCCGTGCGGGGTGGCGCTCTCCTGCTGCAGGGTCATCAGATCGACTACATTGACTACCCGAACGTTGATCTCCGGTGCATGCATGCGCAACAGGTCCACGGCCGCAAGTGTTTCGATCGTTGGAACGTCGCCAGCGCAGGCGAGCACGACGTCCGGCTCGCCGTCGCGGCCGCTGCTCGCCCACTCGAAGATGCCGATGCCCGCAGAGCAGTGCCTGATTGCGGCGTCCATGTCGAGCCATTGCGGCTGCTCGTTCTTGCCGGCTACGCATGACGTTGACGAGATTGCGTGAACGGAGACAGCAGTCGGTGATGCAAAGCAGGGTGTTCGCATCCGGCGCAGATAGACGCGTGGATGATGTCGGCCTTCTTGTCTGCCTACGTGGTCTATGAAGCCCGGATCCTGATGCGAGAAGCCGTTGTGATCCTGCCGCCAGACGTGCGAGGTGAGGATGATATTGCTGAAGCAATCGCGCGCCGCCACGGCACCTCGTTAGCAACCTCGGTTTACTGGCGTGTTGATTGAACACCAGTCCACGATGTGGATGAACGCCTCGTAACACGAGAACAACCGCGTCGCCCTGTAAGCAGATAGCCTTCGAGCCAGCCCTGACAGGTATGCTCCGAGTATATCTCCATCACGCGTCCCTCCGGCGCAAGGTGCTGGTCCTCGGGCAGGCGCTCGGCGACCCATGTGCGGTCGGTCACTTCAAAGAGCGCGCCAAGACGGTTCGAAGCAGTCTCGTCCGGACCTACTACACGGAAGTTGCCGGCTCCGAGATTGAGCTTCATCACATCGCGCAGCAGGTCGCCCGCGACCTGCATGGCCTGGCGGAAACTGAACCGGGTCGTGGAACGCTGACGGCGTAATCGTGAATGTCAGGCAGGCGCAAGTCTCGCAGCAGTAGCCCACCGTTGGCGTGCGGATTGGCGCCCATGCGACGATTACTTCGCTGGCGCGAACGCACGCAGCGTGGCCGTAGGCGCGCTGTCCACATCAAAGTCTTCCGCAACGTAGCTTCGCAGCCACTGCTCGAGCATCTGCAGATGAGCCGGGTTGGCGGTAACTTCTGCCAAACGGCACCTGGTGTGACCGCCAGTGACCTTCCGTCTTTCCCATCCACTTCTTTGGGCCCGGTCCAGCTCCTTCGGAGTCTTGAGCACAATCATCGGCCAGGACGGTCACCCAGTGATTTCGCGCCTCCGAGCCGCGAGTTGTGTTGCCTTGATTTCTGCCACTACCGTACCGAGAGCCGTAGCCATGGCGTGGTGCATCGCCACTGGCTCCGCGCCTTCGACGAAGTACGGTTTATAGCCATAGCCGCGGACAAGACTCGAGCTTCCCCGTGCGGGATGCGAGCGAGAACGTGGGTTGGCGATCTTGTAGCCGTTGAGATGCAGGATCGGTGGCACCGCACCGTCGGTGATCGGATTGAGAAACTTGTTGGAATGCCACGCTGTGGCAAGCGGCCCGGTCTCCGCTTCGCCATCTCCCACTACACATGCGACGATGAGATCCGGGTTGTCGAATGCCGCGCCAAAAGCATGCGAGAGTGCATAGCCAAGCTCCCCGCCTTCGTGGATCGAGCCCGGCGTCTCCGGCGTGGCGTGGCTGCCGACACCGCCCGGAAAGGAGAACTGTCTGAACAGGTGTTTCATGCCTTCGGCATCCTGAGAGATGTTGGGGTAGAACTCGCTGTAACTTCCCTCGAGCCACGTATTCGCCAGGAGTGCCGGTCCGCCATGACCGGGACCGGCAACAAGGATCATGTTGAGGTCGTTGCGCTTGATCACACGGTTCAGGTGTACATAGATGAAATTGAGCCCGGGTGTCGTTCCCCAATGACCGAGCAGCCGAGGCTTGATGTGGCGCGGCGCCAGGGGCTCGCGCAACAGGGGATTGTCCATCAGGTAGATCTGGCCTACCGAAAGATAGTTTGCTGCGCGCCACCAGGCGTTCATGGCTTGGAGATCCTCGTCGCTCAGCGGTCCCGGCCCGGACGCCTCCTGCACTGTCGGTTTCGTTCTCATCGCTCACTCCGCTTCGTATGTCGCCGGCCATGGGCCGTTTTGCGTCGGCAGCCAGACTTCGCGTGCAAGGGCGTCACGCGAACGCCGCCCGCACGCCGTCAGCAAGGAGATCGGTGACATCGATGTCGTTCGAGGCATGGGGAATCGTATTGCATGTGACGACGCGCTTGGCGCCCGCCACGCGCAACTCGCCGTAAGCGTCATCGGCAAAGATCGCGTGCACACCGATGCAAACGGGTGACGGCAACCCGGTGGCCCGAAGTTGCCGCACGGCCTGAATCATCGTGTGGGCGGTGCTGATGATGTCGTCGACGAGGACAGGAGTGCGTTCGCGCCAGTGCGCGATCTTCGGCACCGAGATCTCGACATCTCGATCACCCTTGCGCTGCTTTTGCAGTACGACGAACGGGATGTCGGCTCCATCCGCCACGACCGATATCCATTGCTCGCTCTCGCCGTCCGGCCCGATCAGCACGGCCTTAGGCACGTTATGACGGATCCACTCCGCGATCAGGGGAGCAGCGCGAGCCACCTGTGCGGGAATCCTGTAGATCTCACGGAGGTTCTGGTACCGGTGCAGGTGCGGGTCCACGGTCACCAGCCAGTTAACGTAGCCACTTACCAGGCCGGCGAAATAGCGCGAGGTAATGCCTTCGCCGGGTGCAAAGCGATCATCTTGGCGCATGTAGGCGAGGTATGGGGCGACGAGACCGATGCGCGATGCCCCAAGGTCTCGGGCAGTCGCTGCGAGCAACAGCAGTGGAAGCACCTTGTCGTTCGGCCGGTCCAGCGTGCAGACCAGGATCACCTCGCGGCCGGCGACCGGCGAGTCGATGCGCACGTACGACTCGCCGTCAGGAAAATTGCGCATGACGAGCGAACCGGCTTCCGCGCCGAGTCGCGAAGCCAGTGCACCGGCAAGTGTTGCGTTCCCGGGACAGGCAAGCACGACCGCTGTCACGCGTCCGGCTCCACCGTCACGATGTCGCCCTGTGCCCGCACAAACTCCAGCGCATAGGCCAGCTCTCCGGGCGTCTCGGAATGCACAGTGAAAAGCGGCTGCCCTTTCTCCACCGTCGCCCCCACTCGAACGAAGAGCTCCAGGCCCGCCGCGGGCGCGGTCGGGGCCCCTGCAAGCTTTGCCACGCGGGCAAGGCGCCGGTTGTCGATCGCGCTGATGCACCCGGGAAAGGCGGCGGACACGGTCTGCGTATATGCCGCCTGCGTCGGCTCGCGCAGCCCGCCCTGTGCCACGCAGATGGCCTGGAACTTCCTCCAGGCACGCCCATCTCCGAGGATGGTCTCTGCCAGAGAGCGGCCCTGCCCCGCGGGCACAGCAGAGCCGAGTTCCAGCACGTGTCCGGCCAGCGCGAGCGCGCGCTCGCGCAAGTCGCCAGGCCCTGCCGCTTCACCGCGCAGTATGGCAATGGCATCTCGCGCCTCGAGTGCCGGGCCGATACCCCTGCCGACTGGCTGCGTGCCGTCGCTTGCCACTGCACGCACCTCCAGTCCAACCGCGCGTCCGATATCGCTCAGGCGTTGAGCGAGCGACGCTGCCGCATCGGCACTTCGCACCTTGGCGGTGAGCCCGACGGGAATGTCAATGACAACGTGCGTGGAACCTGCCGCCGCCTTCTTGGATAGCACAGACGCCACGAGTTGGCCCTCGGTGTCGATGTCCAGGGGCCGCTCAATCCGGATCAGGATGTCGTCCGCCGGGCTCAGGCGTACCGCACCGCCACCCCACACGATGCACGCGCCCTCCTGCTCGACCACGCGACGCATGGCAGCCGCGTCGAGATCGACAGGCGCGAGCGTCTCCATGGTGTCCGCCGTCCCTGCAGGCGAGGTGATCGCCCGCGACGAGGTCTTCGGCATGGTAAGCCCGCACGCCGCCACGATGGGAACGACTATCAGGGTCGTACGATTGCCCGGCAGACCGCCGACGCTGTGCTTGTCCATCACCGGAACGCGGCCCCACTCGAGTCGGTCCCCCACCCCGATCATCGCGCGCGTCAGAGCTACAGTTTCATCGAGACTCAGACCATTGCTGGCACACGCAGTGATGAACGATGCGAGGTGGATGTCCGAGTAACGGCCCGCCACAATGTCGCGCACGACGGCGTTCATCGCCGCATCATCGAGCGGCCGGCCGTGGATCTTGCCGCGCACATGGCGCAACGACTCGACGGGCGGCGGGTGAGAGAGCATCACCACGTCGCCTTCGCGGCTTCCCAGATGACGCCACGCCGCTTCGGAAAGCCCCGCCTCATCCGGCGCCAGGAGCTCGGCAGTGAGGACGTTCAGCGTCGCGATGATCGCCCGCTCCCCGTTCGCGACCTGCACGCGCGATTGGGCCTCGAAGCCCTCCGCTCGGCACACGTGGCAGTTGCGATGCATATAGATGACGGGCTCCTGGTAAGTGTCGATGCCGATCCGACGCAGCCGCAACGTATTGGGAGTCGTCCGTTGCCCAAGGCTGTTCCCGGTGGTGGGTCTCATGTCGCGTTCCGTCTCCGCATAAATGGAATCCGCGTTAACTGAGTGTCACCCGCTCCTGGTGCTCGGGAGCCCGCGCGTGCCAGCCGAGTCCTTCCTCGATCCGGTGGCGGAGCGCATCGGCCGGCGCGGGCTCGCCATGCGTGATGAAGGTCTGCCGGGGCGGTGACTCGAAGTGCCTGAGCCAATCCAAAGTCTCCGCGTAGTCGGCGTGGGCGGATAGGTTGTCGATGTTCATCACCTCCGCGCGTACGGGCACGTATTCGCCATGAATCTTTACGGCTTCGGCGCCATTGAGCATTGCCGCGCCGCGTGTGCCGCCTGCCTGGAACCCCGTGAAGAGGATTGTGTTGCGCGCATCGGGCGCGAAGGCCTTGAGGTGATGCAGAACGCGTCCGCCTGTCGCCATGCCGCTGGCAGAAATGATGATCATGGGCCCGTGGCGATAATTGAGCCCCTTCGACTCCTCCACGCTGTTGACATAGTGGGCCGCGCCGCACATTCCGTCACACTGCGCCGGCGTCAGCCGATGCTCGCCGCGATGGCTACGGAACACGCGCGTGACATCCACTGCCATCGGACTGTTGAGGAACACCGGTACGTCCGGGATGGTTCGCGCGGATTTCAAGAGATGGATGAAATACATGAGGGCTTGCGCGCGTCCGACGGCGAACGCGGGTACCACCACCACGCCGCCACGTCGAAATGTGCGGTTCAGCACCTGCGCCAGGAGATCCCGGGCGTCGACGGGGTCATGGCGCCGGTCGCCGTAGGTGGACTCGATGACAAGGTAATCCGACAGCCGAATGGGTGTCGGTGGCGGCATGAGGAGATCATGCGGGCGGCCAAGGTCGCCGGAGAACAGGACAGACACCCCTCCGTCGCGTAACGTCACCATTGCAGCGCCCAGGATGTGGCCCGCGGGCGACAGGCGGAAGCTCACGCCGTTGTCCAGCTTGACGTCCCGCTCGAAGGCGATCGGCGCGAGCTGTCGCAAACAATCTTCTGCGTCCTGCCTGGTGTAGAGCGGCAGTGCCGGTTTGTGCTTGGAAAAACCGCGGCGGTTGGCATACGCTGCATCCTCCTCCTGCAGGTGCCCGCTGTCCGGCAGCAGGATTGCACACAAATCGCGCGTGGCGTGGCTGCAATAGACCCGCCCGGAGAAGCCGTTCTTGACCAATAGCGGCAGATAGCCGCTGTGATCGATATGCGCATGCGTGAGGATCACGGCATCGAGTTCGCGGGGATCGAACGGCAGCGGGGCCCAGTTCCGCAGGCGCAGCTGCTTGTATCCCTGGAACAGACCGCAGTCCACCAGGATCCGGCCGGAACCCGACGTCACCAGGTACTTCGAGCCGGTAACGGTGCCGGTTGCACCCAAGAAAGATATGTCCAAGTGGCATCTCCTCTATGGCACACCGTACTCATTCGCGGGTTTGCAGCGAGGCACGGTATGAGGATGCGCGCGGCAAGCCGTAGCGAATGCTCCAAGCTGAATGGTATCAACTCCACTCCGGCGGTCATCGCGGGTAGAGCCGGCGCCAGCACCCTCTCGCCACCTGTGCGATTGCGGAGTGGCGAGAGAAGGAATGCCTGCACGAGGATCATGACCAACCTGCACCTGCCAAAGGCGAATCCAATCTCGCGCGTGCTCAGGTTCAACACTTGCCGGGCCTGCAATGCCAAGCCGACCTCGGAGCTTCCTGGTCCGAACAACCAGCCGAAGCACTGGAAGGATCGCGCCATGGCTCGTAGCCATCGCAAACATCACCGTGCGAGGCGGATATGAGTCTGAGGTCCGCCGTCGAATGTCACTTCCCGCAAGGCTCATAGAAGCCACCCCTTCCTCGAGACCCTATATCACGGCGGCCGTCATGTGTTGCCAACGCCACGGCGCTGCCGGCGAAGGCGGCCCAACGTAGCGTCGAGGTGCGTCAGGCATGAGATGCCATGGCCGCATGAAGTACTTGCGAACCGTGCACGCCCTTTAGGGGAGCGCGTTTCAGCATGAGGGCGTTGACAGCGACGAGCAGCGAGCTGCCGGACATCGCCAGCGCCGCGACCTCGGGGCTGATGGTGAGCGGGTAAAAGACACCTGCCGCGAACGGGAATGCCACCACGTTGTAACCGACCGCCCACCACAGGTTCTGGTGCATCTTGCGCAGTGTCGCGCGCGATAGCTCCACCGCCCCCACAACGTCGTAGGGATCACTCTTCATCAGCACGACGTCGGCGCTCTCCATCGCGACGTCGGTGCCGGCGCCGATGGCAAAGCCGACATCCGCCTGCGTGAGCGCCGGGGCGTCGTTGATGCCATCGCCGACCATGCCGACCTTCTTGCCCTGCTGCTGCAATGCCTTTACCTGATCGGCCTTCTGGCCCGGAAGCACGTCGGCGAGCACGATGCCGATGCCGAGTTCCGCAGCGATGCGCTCAGCGGTGGCGCGGTTGTCGCCGGTAAGCATCGCCACACTGACGCCACGCGCGTTGAGATCCCTGATTGCAGCGGCGGAACTCTGCCGTGTTGCATCCGCGATGGCGATGAGCCCCCATAACCTTCCTGCGCGGGCGACGTACACCACCGTCCGGCCGCCACCCTGCAGCTGCGTCGCCGCCTCCTCGAGATTGGCGAGATCGACATTGCCCTCGTCCATCAAGCGGTGGTTTCCGATGAGTACTGCCTCGCCTTCGAGCGTCCCTTTCGCGCCCATGCCATCGACGTTCTCAAACCGTTCCGCCGCTTGAAACGACAAGGCTTTCGCCCGCTCGAGGATCGCGTGCGCAAGCGGATGTTCCGAGTGCCGCTCCATGGCGGCGGCAAGTGCCAGCACCTCGTCGACGCCGCGGCCTTGCGCTGCGACCACATCGACAACTTCGGGTTTGCCCAGCGTGAGCGTGCCGGTCTTGTCGAAGATCATCACGTCGAGCTTGGTCGCCTCCTCCAGCGCCACCGCGTTCTTGATGAGAATGCCGTTGCGCGCGCCACGGCCGGTCCCGATCATCACGGCCATCGGGGTGGCCAACCCCAGCGCGTCCGGGCAGGCGATCACGAACACGGTGATGGCGAAGGTCGTGGCCGCGAGCAGCGTTGCATCGAGAATCCAGTACCAAACCGCGAACGCGCCCACTCCGACGAAGAGCGCGAGCCAAACCAGCCACACCGATGCCTTGTCCGCGAGCAGTTGTGCCGGCGCCTTCGAGTTCTGCGCCTCCTGGACCAGTTTCACGATCTGCGCGAGCGCCGTGTCCGCGCCGACCTTGGTGGCGCGATAGCGCAGGCTGCCGCTCTTGTTGATGGTCGCTCCGGCGAGGGCACTGCCCACGGTCTTCTTCACCGGCAACGATTCGCCTGTCAGCATGGACTCGTCGACCTGCGACTCGCCCGCTGTGACTTCGCCGTCCACCGGGATCTTGTCGCCCGGACGCACGATGACGACGTCGCCGACCAGTACCTCGGCCGTCGGGATCGAAACTTCGCGCCCCTCGCGCAGCACATTCGCCATCGGCGGAGCGAGGTCCATGAGGGCACGGATTGCGTCGTTGGCGCCGGCGCGCGCCCGCATCTCGAGCCAGTGGCCGAGGAGGATGAAGGCGAGCAGCACCGCCACCGCCTCGTAGAACTGCGCGCCGCCCCACAGGAACGTTGCACCGACGCTGAAGACATAGCCGGTACCGACAGAAAGAACCACCAATGTCGCCATGTTGAGCACGCCGTTCTTCAGTGCCCGCCAGGCCGCGATCCAGAACGGCCAGCTCGGCCAGAGCACGGCGCCGCTAGCGAGCACGAACTGCCACGTGTTGGAGGCGAGGCCAAAGGGCGGTGCGGGCGTCGGGATCGGCAGACCCATCGGCGCGTATAGGAAGAGCGGCACGGCAAACGCGAGGCAAACGAGAAAGCGGTTGCGCATGTCGCGCGCCATCTCCGCCATGTCCATCCCGGCGCCATGACCCATTTCATGGGCCATGGCCTCGTGGTGCGCGTGCGTTTCCGTTTCGGCGGCAGCGGGCGCCTGAACATGCCCGGCATGCGTCATGTAATCCGTGTGACCCGGTGGCGTCGCAAGCGCAGCCGCCGGCGGATCTTCCGGTTGGCAGATGTGGCTCGGCACCTGCTCGCCGCGGCAGTGATACCCGCATTCGTGCACCCGTGCCTTGATGGTCTTCAGATCGACGACCGACTCGTCGTAGACCACCGTGGCGCTGCCGGCGACGTAGTTGACATCGGCGCGCTCGACGCCCCGCAGCTTCATGAGCTGCTTCTCGACACCGCGCGCACTCAGTGCGGAGAGCAACCCTGCAACCTCGATGTTGCTCGTCTTCATGTCTCCTATCCGCCTATACAGACTCGTCTAAGCCACAATCCCAACTTGAACCTTCCATCAATTGCACTTTGCTCGCGCTCTTGCTTTCCCGAGTGGGACAGTAACGCGTGCAAGGCGCAGATTCATTTGTAGAACGCCGTGAACAGCGCCTCATAGGCCTGGTCCCTCACGTTCCTGTACGCATCCAGTATTTGCGAGATTTCGCGGCTCAGCGCTCGCTCTCCGGCGAGAAAGGAGTTGTCCTCGGCAACGGCCATCCGCTGCGCGCAGACCCAGGGCGCCAATGCCTGAACGATGCCCATCCAGGGACTGAACTTCTCCGAGAAGAGATAGCGGCTGCTGCGCATGGGATGCAGCCACTTCATGGCCGTCGCACTCCATGGTGTGGCGGCGGCCTGCACCCAGGGGCTCACGAAGTTGCGGTACAGCAGCTCGTTCAACTCGGATAACTGCCGCACGCGCTCGAATTCCCGGCGCGGATAGTCGACACGCAGATCCTCGACCTGCCGCTCCTCGAACGCCACCGAGTACTGCGGCTTGCGACAGTCGGGATCGCCGGTGGGGTTCACGATCTTCATTTCGTAGACCCCGGGCGCGAGCGCTTCCAGCTCGTCGATGCTCTCCAGGATCGCCCGGTGTTCGAGCCGCGCCACGCTGGCGGAGACGAAGATTCCCAGGTGGCCGACATGGCGATTGAGCAGGTAGACGATGCGCTGGCCCGCATTCTTGAGGTCTGCAGTACTGGGATAGACGGTAGGGATCCAGTTCAGCGCCTGGTGCGGCGGCGTGATGTTGTCGCCGCTGGAGGCGAAGATCAGCAGCGGATTGCGGATGCGCTTCAGATCGGCGACGCAGCCCTCGCAGACGCGCATCTTGCCCTCTTCGATCCTGTTGCCGATGAAGAGATCCTCGACGATGGCAACGATCTCCTCCCGGCTCAGGAAATAGAAGCCTGTCCACCAGCGCTCGAACTCCAGGAAACGCTCGCGCTCGCCGTCGACGTTGGCGAAGAGTTGATAGTTCTTGTCCCACAGACTGTTGGCGGGCTTCAGGTTCTCAAAGTTCTGCACCAGCCAGGCGCCATCGAAACGGCCGTTGCCGAGATCGGCCAGGAAGTGGACGAGCCAGGTGCCGCCGACGAAACCGCCGGCCAGCCGCATGGGATTCACGTCGGATTCGCCCGCCCAGTACGACAGCGGCGAGCCATTCAACACCGCCGGCCCCACCAGGCCCTCGCAGTCCGCGGACAGCAGCGTCACCGCCCAGCCGGCCTGGCAATTGCCATACATGATTGGGGCACGGCCGTCGTGGCGATTCCGCACTTCCTCGACGAAGCGCCGCAACGCATGCAGCACGTCAGCGAGCGTCTGGCCCGCGCAGGGCTCGGCAAAGAAAATCACGAAATAGACAGGATGGCCCTCGTGCAGTGCCATGCCGACTTCCGAGTCGCGCTTGAAGCCGCCTATCCCCGGGCCGTGCCCGGCGCGCGGATCGATGATGATGACCGGCCGCTTGCTCTCGTCGAGGCAATCCACGAGGCGATCTTCGCCGGACGCGGTGATGCGCAGCAACGCGTAGTTCGCCGGCCGCTCGAAGCGGCGCGCATCGATTATCGTTTCGTACTCGAATTTCAGCAGCGGAGGCAAGCCCGCCTGCTCGTGTGCCAGCATGATGTTGGCGCGCTCGCGCAGAACGTCGAGAAACAGCACGCTGCGTTGCCAGAGATCCAGCTGGTAACGCTGAGCATCCTCCAGTAGATTTCGCAAAGCATCCACGGGCTGCACGCGCACCGGCTCGTTGGTCTCGTTGACGGCAGCAGACGCAGGTGCCTGCGGCGGCGCTTTTTTCGGGGGATTGCTGCGTGACTTCTCGGCGGTCTTCATCATCGGGACACTCGCGACAAGGAAATCCGGATGCGGTCCATACGCAAGGGTGAGCGCTGGGACCTTGATTCTTTCGGCCATCCCGTTGCGGTAGGAGCCGGTCGGTCGCCCACAACCGTTTGTTCATCATCGTCAAACGCCGAGCGGGCAGCCGGCCAGAGCGCCGGGCATCTGCCCACGCCGGGCCGCGGGGTCAGATCGGCCGCGGTGGTCATTGCCCTCTGCAGCATCAGAAACAGCACGAGGCCCAGCTCGAGATCGGCCGAGCGTGTCCACATCGGCACCCCACCGAGTGCGCCCAATTCGATGGCCGTCTCGACGCTGCGGCCGTTGCGGACGGCTGCCATGAAGGCACCGTTGCCGAGATGCGCGATGACAATCCGCTCTCTGGCGACCGCGAAACCATGCCGTCGCGGCAGCTCGGCCACGCAGTAGCCATAGGACAACCCTCGGATTCCGTAGCGCCGGATCCCTTTGTCTGCAATCGATCGCGGCAGGCCTTGGTGAGACGCGGTATCGAAGCAGCCAATCTGCGGCAGGTCGCGTCGCGCTTCCCTTACCGCGGCCATGCCGGCGAGGTTGTGCCGCAGGTGCAGCGGCGCCAGAGGAGTGGGCGTGCCTGGTCGCGCCTCCAGGTACTCCTTCACCGGAATCGCGCAATCAAACTCGGCGCCGCCGTGCACGACGCGATGACCGACGGCGCGGAGCGACGCGCCAGCCGGCTGCCACGCCAGCGTCTCCATAAGCACTGTGAGCGCGGCCGCGCGGTCCGGGCTCCTGGACGTGACGTCGACGATAGTCGCCCCATCCGCATCGCGCGCCCTCGTCCAGCCGTGCTCCAGGCCGATGCATTCGATCGCACGGGACTGCCGACGCACGAGCGTCTCTCCCCATGCGAAGAGCGCGAACTTGACGCTCGAGGAGCCACAGTCAACGGCCCGGGTCGTACTCGCCATTTCCGCCATGCTGGTGCCTCAAGCGGTACTCGCCGCCGTGGTACGAATCCCTCCGGAACCCAGCTGGTGCAAATCCTGCTCACTCAACGTCTCGCGAGTGAGCAGCCATCTGGCACCTTGGTCAAGCCATTCGCGCCGCGCCTGCAACGCTGCAACGGCCTTCTCGAACGCGCACTCGACCAGACCGTGTACGGCCCGGTCTATGGCTTCGGCAGTCGCCTCGCTGTACGCGCGAACAGGGCGCAGTTCCGCCGCCGTTCCCGGCAGGGCCGGGCGTTCCTCTTCATAGACGACGTGGCCAAGCGACTCCTCCATGCCGTAACGCATCACCATGCTGCGAGCGATGATCGTGACCTTCGCGAGGTCATCGGCAGCACCGGTGGATACTTTGCCGAACACCAGGTGCTCGGCGGCACGTCCGCCGAGCAGCACCGCCATCTTGTTGGCGAGCTCTTCGCGGCTCATGAGGAAACGGTCCTCCGTGGGCCGCTGAATCGTATAGCCGAGGGCACCGATGCCGCGTGGAATGATGGAGACCTTGTGGACCGGATCGGTGCCCGGAAGGGACATCGCGACGAGGGCGTGGCCCATCTCGTGATATGCCACGACTTTGCGTTCGTGCGGATTGAGCAGCCGGTTCTTCTTCTCCAGTCCCGCGACGATGCGCTCCACGGCCCCAGTGAAATCGTTCATGTCGACCGCGTCGGCGCCACGGCGCGTCGCCAGCAGTGCGGCCTCGTTGACGAGGTTGGCCAGATCGGCCGCCGAGAAACCAGGCGTGAGGGCGGCAATCTCGTCCGGGATCACTTGCGGGGCGAGCCGGACCCTGCGCAGATGCACCTTCAAAATGGCCACGCGTCCCATCTTGTCGGGACGGTCCACCAGTACCTGCCGGTCGAAGCGTCCGGCGCGCAGCAATGCCGGGTCGAGGATCTCAGGCCGGTTTGTCGCGGCGAGGAGTACCAGGCCCGGGCTCGGATCGAAGCCGTCCATCTCGGAGAGCAGCTGGTTCAGCGTCTGCTCCTTTTCATCGTGACCACCCATGGCGGGAAAGGCGCCGCGCGCCCGCCCCAATGCGTCGAGTTCATCGATGAAGATTATCGCCGGCGCCTTACCACGGGCCTGTTCGAACAGGTCGCGTACCCGTGCCGCGCCCACGCCGACAAACATCTCCACGAATTCCGAGCCGTTCATGGAGAAGAACGCCACGCCCGCCTCACCGGCGACGGCGCGGGCGAGCAGTGTCTTACCGGTTCCGGGAGGGCCGACCAGCAACACGCCCTTGGGAATGCGCGCCCCGAGCCGCCCGTGACTCTTCGGATGCTTCAGAAACTCCACGACCTCCTTGAGCTCGTCCTTGGCTTCGTCGACTCCGGCGACATCGTCGAAAGTGACCCCCGTCTTCTTCTCGACGTAGACCTTCGCCTTGCTCTTGCCGATCTCCATGAGCCCATGGGCGCCGCTACCCATGCGGTTGATCAGAAACGACCACAGAGCAAAGAAAATGACGGCAGGGACGATCCAGGAGAGCAGCGTCGGCATCCAGTTGCTCTCGATTATGCCGGCGAAACGCACTTTGGCCGCCTCGAGCTCTTCGACTAGCGCCGGATCGTCTATTCGCACCGTGACGAACCGATGCCGGTCTCCGCCGAATTGCTTCAGCTCATCCACCTTTTCCGTGGGCAACAACGTCTCGATACCTTCCTGTTTCAGCGCTCCCGTGATGAGCCGCTCGCCGAGTGCCACATCGTCCAGCTTGCCTGCCTTCAGCAGGATCTTGAACTGGTCGTAAGTAAGATTTTCCGCGTGCGGACGGAACAGGTAATTCTGCATGGCGACGATGAGCAGGAGTACCAGCAGGAAGTACCAGATCGAGAACTGCTGTTGCTTTTTCTCCATAGCACCAAATCCCATTCGTCATGGACGCAGTGAATCGCGTAACCGCGACTTCAGGCTCCCGGTGGAGATCCGGATCATTGCCTGTCCAAGCCAGTACGCACGGTATCCAGAACGTTCGCTTCCGAGGCGGACAGGATTTCCGGACCGGCGAGTCAGCCGGGTGGCGGGCATGCTTTCCCCCAAGATACTCGCGTCATCTCCGGCGTGGCCTCCGCGACACATAGCGCATGCCCTTGCGCCCGCGGCCATACGACCGCTTCGTCCCTGGATTGCCGGCGCCGGCAATGTCCTCCTCCGCGGCCGCCATCGTGCCGGCCATGTCCGAACAGGTGCAGGTCTAAGTGCACGCCAACCAGCGGTGCCCACAACCGGTTCTGTGTCGGCCATTCCACCCTTCACCTTCACCGGGCGCACCTCGCCACATTTCTTACCCGTAGAGATCACGCCGGGTGTGGGGGACGGCGCCTGGCCATGTCCCCCTCCTCGACGTCAGGATCTGGTAAACGCCGGTGGTGCCCTCCTCGAATTGCAGGGCACAGGCCGCCATGTACAGTTGCCATACGCGGTACACGGATTCCGATACCAGCCGCAGAGCCTCGCGCCTGCGTGATTCGAGACGCCGCACCCACTGCCGGAGCGTAAGCGCGTAATGTGGCCGCAGGGCCTCCACGTCCAGAATCTCGAAGCCCGCCCGCTCCATGACGAGCTGGACGTTGCTCACCGTATCCAGCTCTCCGTTCGGAAACACGTAGCGATTGATGAACTTCGTCTCCCGGGTTTGACGCCACCCCTCTTTTTCGCTGGTGATGCCCTGGTTCAGGAACAGGCCGCCCGGCGCCAGCAGGCGCCGGACGATCCCGAAGTAAAGCGGGAGATTCCGGAGTCCGACGTGCTCGAACATCCCCACGCTGACGATCTTGTCGAATTCTTGCTGGTCCTCGAGCTCGCGATAGTCCTTGAGCTCCACCCTGACCCGCCCCTGCAGTCCCTCCTCCTTGATCTTCCGCCTCGCATGTTCATACTGATTGCGGCTCAACGTGATGCCGTGCGCATCCACGCCGTAATGACGTGCCGCCCAGCAAATGAGCCCACCCCACCCGCAGCCGATGTCGAGGAGACGCTCGCCTCCCCTGAGACGCAGCTTGCGGCAGATGTAATCGAGCTTGTTCCGCTGCGCATCGTCCAGGCTGTCCTCCGGGTGTTCGAAGTACGCGCACGAGTAGACCATCTGTTCGTCGAGCCACAGCCTGTAGAACTCGTCGGACACGTCGTAGTGAAAGCCGATGGCCGCGCGGCTCGCGGCCAGGGCGCGTGTACGCAGGGGGCGCGCGAACAGCGGCTGGCGCCAGTGCGCCGGCTGCGCAGTTCGTGCGGCAGGTGCAACGCCCGAGGCCAGGGACCAGGCGAGGAGCGCGATTTTCCCGGCGAGCGGGCACTTCAGGAGCGGCAGATGGTCCTTCAGCTTCAGGGCTGCATGGATGTCTCCTTCGATACCGATGCCACCAAGGACATAAGCCTCGGCAAGGCGCGTGGGGTCGCGGAAGAGCACCAGCTCACGTAACGGCCGCGGATCATGGAAGACGAGGATGACATCCGGCGTGCCTTCGCCAAACCGCAGTTCCTCGCCGTTCCACAGGCGCACGCCGAGCCGCCCGGGGTAGGCCTGGAAGACGCGCCGGATTATCCGGGACACACGGCCCGCACCGCGCGGCGAGCCGGCCGCGCCCTCTACCACCTGCCTTGTCTGGTTCACGTGCTACCCAACTGAGGTTCGACTTCCGCCCCTGCCTCGAGCCAATCCTCCAGCTCATGTCCCGGCGCAAATCCGCGGTGCGCTGCGCGGTAGTATGGCGCCGCGGCAATCATGCAGTGGCGCTCCTCATCCGCGACGGGGCAGTGTCTTCCGACCACTGTCTCCTCCGCGGTGTCGGCCGAGATTTCGCCGGCGCTCGGCCGCGGCGCAGTCGTGACGGTATGGTTGGTCACGGGCACACCCTTCTCCGATTACAGTCTCGAGTCTCGCTTACGGGCCACGCCCGGCACCTGTCAAAGTGCCTGCCCGGCCCATAAGTGGCGTGCAGTTCATCCATTACGGCCCGCGCCCGGGTGGTCATCGCGCGCCGCGGCGACCATGTCAGGAGGTGACCCGGCGGTCACGCCGGCTGCCCCCGACAGGACGAGCGGCTCATGCAGGACTCGCTCCGTCATGGCGCTCAGTTCCAAGGTGACACTCGATTGTCGCTCGGCACGATGCTCATTCACCCGGCCGAAACCCTAGCACCTGCGAGCGACTGACAAGTCAATGGGGCACAGTGAGCGTGCCCCGGCAGCGCGTGCGTGAGCCGTGCGGCAGCAGACTTCCGCCACCAGTGAAGGTTGCCCTCGCGCCCTGCCGGGCCGCATGGATGCAGGATGCCGAGTCAGGGGGCGTGTGCGGGACACCGACCCAGGCGGCCCTGCCCATGGCGGAAGATCCGGCGCCGGCACGCGGTCTGCCTGAGCTGGCATGCCGATCCCGAATCACGGCGATTGGGCCTGGCCTGCATCATGACTGACCGTTTCCGCGGGACCATGCGCATGCGCGTGTGCCGCTTCGCCGTGGTCGTCGAAGACACGAACATGCGCGTGCTCGTGCACCTGGGGCAATGCCATGACCCCCAGACCGTAGCGGTACACCAGCTCCCCACCGCGATACGCCGTCGCCAGGACCAGGCCAGTGGCCACAACCACGACCAGTGCAAACCGCCAACCGGGTACCTGGCTCTTGCGGGCGCGGATCACACTCCATACGACAATCGGAATGTAAATGGTGACCGTCGCGATGGCGAAATTGCGGTGAACGGTCATTGCCACGTGCGAGGGCTCGTCGTGGGCGACGGTGGTGCTTGCCACCCATCCAGCCGTCGCCGTCCCGAGGCTGATGACGAGACCAAGCCACAGGTTCCAGTTTGCCGCGCTGAGGAGTTGAGCGCGCAGCGCCGAGCCGGCCGGGATCAGCACGACGACGAGAAACAACAGGCCGGCGACGGTGAGGAGCGCCACCGTGAAGTGCACGAAGACGGGGTGCCAGTTCGGGATGATGTCTATCATGGCAGGCACCCTTCCATGGTCCGGGCCTGCGTTCGCGCCTTGACTCTTGGGTGCAGCTCAAGCTGTGTCGCCAGGTCACCCGTTTGCGCGCCGCTGTCGGACGCAATGATCTTGGGGCAGATGACGCCGCTGCGAAGCGGCTCGCAGCCGTCGACCTCCTGCCACTCCAACAGCACAGCTTCGAGCCGCCCGGCCAAGGTGGTCAGGTCTTCAATCTTCTTCCTGGTATCCGCGAGCCGCTCCCGCACGATCTCCGTGACCCGGTGACAGCACGCGGGAGAACCCCGGTCCTGGGCCTCGATGAGCGCCCGGATCTCTTTCAGTTTCAGTCCGAGCGACTGGGCCGTCCGTACGAACTCGACGCGGTTCACATGGCTGTTTTCGAACAGCTTGTAGCCGTTCTGGTGGTCCCGCGCCGGGTCGAGCAGTCCGACCCGACTGTAGAAGCGCACCAGGTGGGTGGAGACGCGGGCCTTTTCAGCAAGTTCTTTGACTATCATGGGATCCTCCGATGCGTACATTGGCGGCGCACGATGCGCCGGCAAACAGGCAATGCGACACGGCCCCGCGGCGGCGGGCCGCAGACGGAGGTTTGTCAAATGCGCAGACGGAGGGTGTTCAGATACAGCCGCGGTAGTGATTCAGGAACACGAAATCCAGACGCGGCGGTGGATCCTGCGTACCGCAGTGGATGTAGCGTTGTGACCGGCGTTGGCAGCAACGCTGGCGGCGGAGCCTTGGTGTCGGTTGCCGACACCGCCGTGACCATCGGCATCTCGGCATGGTGATCGACAAGCGACGGACAGTGTTCGTGCCCGCCAGGAGACTCCGACGCATCCTCGTGGTGGTGGTGGTGGTCGTCGCCGCCGTCGTGGTGCCCTCCCGGCACGGCATACTCGTGCTCGTGAGGGATCGCAGCCGCCAATGCCTCGCAGCACGGCTGCAGGAACGCCAGCAATAGAAAGACAGACCACTGCCCCAGCACTGCGCGGATGAGGGACTTACGAGCACGAAGGGAACTCAGCATAGAGTGTCCATTCACCCACTGGTGATCTGCGCGGCAACGATAGCATCTTTCTCAACGACAGTGATGATCAAAGTCAATTCGTACTTCGACGCCATTGCCGCCGGTGCGATATTTATAACCAATGCGCGGCGCCCAGCTGGCAGATATTATGACGAAAAGTGCTAATGACGAGAGTGTCGGTGACCGACGAAGAGCTCCCAGGCAAACACCACTCGGCCTTCGCGCAGCGACTGCTGCCCAAGAACGCCGGGATCCAAGACAATGACGCCCGTCGTCCATGGCGAGGACGCCGTACGGATAAGAGTCGTCGCAAGAAGACCGAACTCGGGAAGCTGCGGCAGTAGCGGCCTCGCTGATACAATCCCCAATCGATGCCGTCCCGTTGGGTCTTGCGGACACTCGCCGCTCACTCGCAGTCCCCAGCGTCGTTTCATCGTCAACACCCGTCGTCTTGACCGTTCCCAGAAATCGCGCGGCACGCGGACCGTCGGCTCGTCCCTTCCCGTGTCGCCGAAACGCCTGGCGTTGCAGCCCTCGCGCCAGACGTCCAGCTCGCGATCGATCGGCCCCGGGAGATTCCCCGTTTCGGCTCGGCCGGATTGCAGCGTCGCCCCCTGGAAATGCACCCGTGCATCGGTCCACCAATTTGGAACAGCGGGTTGAGATACGTCTCAATGTGCGGATTGACTGCGGTTCGCCGACCCATCATCACGACCACCGACCCGTCCAACGGCCTTGCCGCGGGCACCTGGGCATTAAAGGCCATGGACTACGGCGCGGCACCGAATCGCGGCTCGTCGCTCGCGCACGGCTTGCCCGACAGCAGCGCCTCCCATTTGAGCGTCGCAGAGTTCGAATTTTTGCGCGCTCGTGCCCGTTATCGCTGACCGCGGTACCAGTCTAATAATGGCGGTACTGGAACATCGCCTCGGCCACCTCTGGCGAGGCGTGCATTCGCACCGCTATGGTTATGAGGAATGGACCTTCGCCAGACATCTCGAAATAGTTGCCGTAGGTGAGCTTGCCTGCAATGTCCATCGGTTCCAGCTTCTTCTCTGATGTTCCGAGGTGTCCGGGCTGCTCCACCCCCGCGCTGACCTCCGCGCCGACGATCCGCGTGCCGGTCTCCGCGTTAAAGAGCGCAACCACCAGATGGTGCGTCGCTTCATCCGCGCGCGCATCCGCGTGCCGCGATGGTGGGCCGCCCATGATCTCTGCAGGAAGAATCCCGTAATAGATCGTTACGCCGTCGACTGTCCTGGTTTGTCCCTGTTCGGGAGCGACGCTGGAGTGGCACGCCGTAAGCACCAAGAACACCACCGCGAATATGGTCATCTTGTTGAGTGTGCCGAACCCGGCAGTTGACTGTCTCCAGAACGACATTGGCCCGGCGCCGGACCACGTTTTTCGCCAGAATTTCATCACGCGTTCTCCCAGTCGATTTGAACCCGCCTGCGCGTGACATACCGCTTGCCGCGAACTCCATAACGCGTCGATTCGTACATGCCACTTTCCGCGGCTGCATGATGCGCGTGTGGTCCGCGCATTACGTCAGACGCCGCAGGCGTGGCCGTACCCGACGGGAGCCACGACACTGATTGCCGACTTCTCATTTTCGCTCAGGACTCCCCTTCACACGGACCTCCTGCCATGACGACGGTCTTCCGTTTCAGTTTCGTCAGCAGCCTCTCAACGAGTTGCACTCCCCGATGACACTTTTGACTGGATCCGCGGTATGAATGCCGGCGTCTGCCGCATGTATCGCGCGTACGCGTCACCGAACGCGGCAAGCGCCTCCTGCTCCTCGCGCCGAGCGAGCCGCAAATATACATAGGTGAGTATCGGAAACATGATCAGCGTGGGCAATGTCGGCCACTGCAGCAGGAAGCCCAGCATGACCAGGATGAACCCGATGTACTGCGGATGGCGCATATGTCCATAGGCGCCTGTCGTGGCCATGGTGTTATTGCGCTGCGCCTTGTATAGCACGTTCCACGCGGAGGCAAGCAGCCAGAAGCCGCCGACGATGAGCACATTGCTCAGGACATGGAGTACATCGAAATGCGGGTTGCCCTTCATGCCGAGCAGCGTATGCCACAAGTGACCGCTGTCGTGCGTCAGCGGGTCGATCTGTGGATAGTTAGTCGCCAGCCAGCCGGACAGCAGATAGATGGTCAGTGGGAAGCCGTACATCTCCACGAACAGCGCTATGATGAAAGCGGAGAAAGCGCCGAAGGTTCGCCAGTCGCGTTTCGTCTGCGGTTTCGCGAAGCTGAACGCGAAGATGATGAACACCAGCGAATTGATGATGACCAGCCACCATAGACCATACGCGGACTCCTGGCTCATGCCCTGCCCTCCGTCTCCTGGCTCTTCGACTCTCGTGGCTCGCCCCCGTCTGCGTGACCCTCTCCATGGCCGCTGTCTTCCCCGCGACGCTTGCCGTGTTCGCCGTGACTTCCATGCATGAACATGTGCATGAACGGGCAAGCGAGCAGTAGCAGGAAGGGCAACACACCGAATAAGTGGGCGCGATGCTCGGCCGCCAGAAAGAAGAGCACGATGCCAAGAAATGCCCACATGACAATGTTGCGCGCAACCTGCCATCTGTTTTCGGCATGGTCATGTTGATGTTGCATGATCGTTCTCGTTCCGCGCTTTCCACCACCATCCCGCGAGACGATGATGAACGGTTACACTCGCACGCCATGCGGGTGCGCGCATCATTCGCCCGACGGGTCTCTGGCTATTCCTTCAACTCCGCTGCGATTTCGCGATGGAGTCTCGCAAGCTCGGCGTTCTCTGTCGCAGCCTCCTCGAACTTGAGCACAAGATTCTTGCAGTGCTGCACCAGCGCATGACTGCCGCCCTTGCCATAACTTGCAGCGCCGTAGGTGACCGCCATCTTCTTGTGTTCGTCTGCCTTTGCCCGCAGCGTTTGAGCCTCGGCTTCGAAATGACTGGCCAGCGCCTCGTGATCCGCCCTGGACTTGGCGCTGCCGACTAACTGGTCGATGGCGTGCGCGTCCGCGCCGCCGAATGACAGCCTGGGGAGGATTGCGCCTCCCGCCAATGCTCCGATCAACAGCAACAGTTTCACATGTCGCTTCATTGATTACTTCTCCTGGTCAGATGACTTTGAATGTCTGGATACCTAGCGTGACGTTGGGCCCGGCGCGCGTGAACCGAGTCTGGCGTGAAGCGTGGGCTCTCAGAAAGAGCGGGCTGCCTCGATCCGCTGCGACGGAGCGCAAGGCGACAGGACCCCGTGGCTCATGCCGGTGCACCGTCACTCCGCGGCCTGGGCGGCCAATCCCCGGTGCAGAATGGCCAACTCGACGTTCTCCTCGGCCGCCGCCCTGTATTTCTCGACAAGACCCTCGCAATGCTCCGCGAGCCGTTCCCCGTTCCCATGGGTCCCTTCGAGGCCACGGCGGTACAAGAAGGCCAAGCGCGCGTGCTCTTCCGCCTTCTGTCGAAGCAATGCCGCCTCCTGTTCGTAGTGTGCGGCGATGGCCTCGTGATTCGCCTTGGTCCTCGCGATCTCGATTAGTCGTTCAATCGCCACGTCCGCCATGGTGCCGGGCGGAATCACTGCCGCTCCGATCAAAACAGCGCCGAGCACTGCAGCGTGCACCGGCTTCATTGCGCTTCTCATCAGACATTCCTCCGTTGAATCGCATTTACCCTCGGGGCGGACCTCAAACTCGCGCCTTTTCCGCGATTTCCACTTGCTCGCGCCGTGGCGGCGTCTCCGCCACCGGCCGATGCCAGGTAACGTGCTCGTACACGCCAGCCCAGTAGGCGCCAAAGGCGAATCCGAATAGCAGCTCTTCCAGCGGCATGCCGTATAGCGCGATGCCGGTCAGAGCATCCAGGTTCCATACCGATTCGACGTACCCCGGTGCCAGCCACTTGAGCGCGAGCATGAAGATCAGGTAGTAGCCGAGAAATACACAACCGCCGACCAGCGTTTTGAGTTTGAGGTCCGGACGGCACAGGACTGCTGCAATGGCTCCCGCGAGCATGGCAAGGACGCCGGGATAGATCGCGTTCCATGGCAGTAGGTACAAGAGGGGGAACACAACCACAGGGACCAGCAAGGCCGCCAGATGCAAGCGATGCCTGTGGTGATGTCGCTCCGCGGCTTCCACGCGCTGCAGCCGGCGGCCGGTCAGGACGTTGTACAAGACCGCGCCCACGCCACCTATGCCGAAGGTGAAGATGAGGCTCTCGATGTCAAAGCCGGTCTTCTGCGCGAGATCGAACAGGCTTGGAGGATTCCAGTACTCGGGAACGAACAATGGCTCGGTTAGACCGAACGGAGCTGTAAACACGCTGGTCATGAGCATTGGTCGGCGATGTGCGGGAAACAGCAGATACAACGCAGCCCACGGGAGGAGAAACGCACTCGACCAGATGAACCAGACATAATGGTAGTTCACCGCCGACGCCCCCCGTGGACGAGTTCGCCGGCCAAACGGTCGCACGGACCAGACGCGCGGCGCGCCTTCCGAAGCATCCAGGCGACGAGAGCCGGCCGGCCCAGCGCGGACGCCGCACCGCGCGCCGAGGGAATGGCGAGGCAGCGCGACCACAGCACTGCGACCGCGCCGGCATTTGCGACCACGGGTCTGGTGCCGAGCCAGCGGTCCGTGGAGGTTCCCAAGGGTTCCCGGGTTGTGGGCGCTCGAGCAGTGTCGAGTCGCCGATGACCGACAGCGGCGCCACCTTCAGATGCAAATGGCAACGCCGAGGCCGGGCGACGCGTGATTGCCGTACTGATCACCTCCCTCCCTGCTCGAGATACCCTCTGCTCGGTCATTCGGTGCTCCGTCCGGATCGTGCCCACATCTGGCCGCCGCGTGGTGGGGGTAAAATATCTGCGGCGCGGGAAACCTGACGCTCACGAACCGGCACCGAGAGCCTCGATGAGCCGACAGACGGACTCACCATTTGGCACTCCACCTCGCATGGATGACCAGCCCTTAAGTGCCTGTTCCATGCGTCGTTGCAGGTTTAGCTGCGTCTTGAGCCGCTGTCTGTTCTCCTTGATTCGCCTTTCGAGAGTTTCGCGCACCATGGGGCACGGGGATTTCCCGGAATTGCTGTAGCCCAGAATCTTGCGGATTTCCCCCAGGGTACAACCGCGGTTCACGGCACGCTGAATGAAGTTCAGCCGCTGTATGTCCGGGCCGCCGAATTGCCGATACCCGTTGCTTCTCCGGTTCGGTCGCACCAGACCTATGCGCGCGTAGTAACGCACGGTGTCCGCTCTGACATTACATTCCTGGGCCACGTCGCTCACGCACATGGTCTTGACCTGTCTCCCGGCTCTGGTGACGGTCGCATTCATCGCGTACGTCGAACTGTCCGTTGTGGGAGCCGCTCGCGAGTCAAGGCGTGAACCCGACGGTCGTAAGGATTTGATGGCATTCAACGCTAATACCTAATTTCGACGACACCGAGGCATTCTCTTTTGTACATTTGCACAGGCTACAACTTTAGAGCTGCTCACATGTCAACGCGTGGGTTCGGTAAAGTGCCGCTCACTTGATTGCAGTCAATGGCGCTCGCGAATGGCGCGGGTGCACGTAGCAGCCGGACGGTGCAATTCGCCGGCGCGCCCGGAGCTGCGCCGCGATGATTCGCCTGACGAGATCCTTGCGTTCCTGTCCGTGCGGGCGCCGACGACGTGCTGGATTGCCGAGGCGTTCCGGCTACCCGTCACCGGCCCCATTAATGAACACGGATTCCGTGTTCCCCGCCGAGGCCTGCGTCAAACTCTTGGCCACCTCTCTGCAATAGATGGATATCAATGAGCTGGAAGGAATCGGCTGGCATCGCGTTCTCGACTAAATCGCTCTTTCCAGAGACTCCAACTCCGCAAGGGCCCGCCCGAATCCTCGCGTCATCACGGACCCTGCAGGCGAACACCGTATTCATCGGTGTCGTTGGATCGCTCCTGCAATTGATCTGGAAGGCCGAGCATATCGGGAACCTGACGCTGCGATTAGTTCCAGCACCCGTGCGCCCGAGACGCCCGCGAGAAGGCCGCCGATCACATCAAGGGCAAGGGCATGCTGCAGCGCTCGGAGGCGCCTTACCGCGTGGCGGAGGACTGGCAGACGCGGCAGCGGCCGGGCACGCCGCTGCGCCAGCTCGATCACGGCGCCGGCGGCCGCCGCACGACGCCGCGCGTCCCGAGCCGGGCCGCCGTCTAAACAGCAGAGCGGACGCTCAGCGCGGCCTGGGCGCGAGCCTCAGCAGCCGCCCGTTGCTGCCGTCCTCCAGCAGCCAGAGCGCCCCGTCGGGCCCCTGCCGGACCGCGCGTATGCGCTCGCCCATCGCGTAGCGTTCGGCCTCCGCGGCGTTCTCGCCGTCGAAGCGTATGCGCACCAGCGACTGCGAGGACAGCCCGCCGATGAAGGCGCTGCCCTTCCAGTCCGGGAACAGATCGCCCGTGTAAAAGGAAAGGCTCGACGGGGAGATCACCGGCGTCCACCACGCCTTCGGCGCGGCGAGATCCGGGCGCGCGTCGTGATCGGGGATCGGCGTGCCGTCGTAGTGGTCGCCGTTGGAGACGATCGGATAGCCGTAGTTGTTCCCGCGCACGACGAGATTCAGCTCATCGCCTCCCGCCGGCCCCATCTCGACCTCCCACAGACGCCCTTCGCCGTCGAAGGCGATGCCGAGCGGATTGCGGTGGCCGAGCGACCACACCTGCGCGGCCACGCCGCCGCGATCCGCGAACGGATTGTCGGACGGGATCGTGCCGTCGTCGTTCAACCGCAGCACCTTGCCGAGATTCCCACTCATGTCCTGCGCCGGATCGAAGTGCTGCCGCTCGCCGGAGGAGATGTAGAGATGGCCGTCCGGCGAGAAGGCGATGCGATGACCGTAGTGACCGCGGCCCGTCACCTTCGGATCCTGGCGCCAGATCACCTGCACGTCCGACAAGGTTCCGTCCTCGGCGCCGAGCTCGAGGCGGCCGCGCGCGACCGCCGCGCCGCGGGTGCCGCCCGGGCCGGCCTCCGCGTAGCTCAGGTAGATGAGCCCGTTGCTCGCGAAATCCGGATGCGGCACCACGTCGCCGAATCCGCCCTGGCCGCCGTAGTCGACCTCGGGGATCTCACCCGTCACCGGCAATTTCTTCCCTTCCTGGGTGACGAGCAGCAGCCGCCCCGGCTTCTCGGTCACCAGCAGCCGGCCGTCGGGCAGGAAGCTCATCGCCCAGGGCTCGTCGAACGTGGCCACCGGCGTGGCGGTGAACGGCCACGCGTCCTGGTCGGCCGTCGCGCAGGCGGCGAGCAGGGCGCTCAGCAGGAATGCGGTCAATCGGGTCATGGTCGGACTCCTTCGGGTTGTGTGAGATTCCTCGCGCAAGGCGTGCGGCCCCGTGCCGGACGTGCGGACCGGGAGGGCGTTCACCGCAGATACTCCCGCACGGCCGCGCGCACCTCGGCCTGCCATTTCGCCTGATCGCCGGGCCGCTCGCCGCCTTCCAGCGCCGCGGCCATCTCGAAGAGGGGGCCGAACATCCGGTCGCGATCCGGCGCGCCGCGCAGCCGCACCGGCTGCCCGCCGTAGAGCATCGTGTCCCACTCCTCCCGCACGATCTTCCATAGCGCGTCGGTCGACTCGACGTACCGATCGCCCGGGGTGAAATCGTAGCCGGTGATGCGTTCGTAGCGATTGAAGCCGAACTCGCGCGCCACCACCGGGGCATCGGCGGACGGCCTGCCCTCGCTATCGAGCCTGACCTTGTTGTTCATCTCCTCGTGGATCCAGCCCTTGGGCGTGATGGTGTGACGGTTGGTGCCGAGCAGGACCTGGTAGTCGTCGCGCACGCTGAACTCGCGGCGCGGCAGCGGCCGCCAGGTCTCGCCACTAACCCAGGTGGAATAGTTGCCGAAGTGCTGCCAGCGGCCGATGCCGGCGTAGCGCGGCGAATCGTCGACCTGGTACACGCTCTGCCGCCAGCTGCCCGCGCGCTCGCCCTCGGGCACATCGACGCGCGCCCAGGTGTTCGCGCCACGGTAGGCGAACCGGGTCGCCGGCTCGTACTGCCACTCCTGCCGCCAGTGCTTGGTCACGAACGGCTCGCCCGCCTTGCCGTCTTCGTCGGCCATGCGCATCACCAGGACGTGCTGCAACGAGATGAACCTGCCCTCGTCGGCCAGTACGTAGACCTTCTCCGTGGCCCAGCTCTGATACGGGGTGGTCGGCCGGTGGCCGGCGGTGAATCCCGCTACCTCGAGAAAGTCGAAGCTGGCGCGGTACTCCCCGGCCATCGCCAGGATGGCGCGCCGGTCGCGCTCGAAGGCCGTCAGTCCCGGCGCCTGCAGCCGGCGCCATGCCTCGCCCGGCCCGGTCTGCAGGGTGACGGGCGCCCCGCGCGTGATGCCGCCGCGCGGCGCCAGCTCGTCACCCTCCGCGAACGGCCAGGCGAAGGTGAACTGGCGGTTCGTGGCTGCCGGCCTGGCCGCATGCGCGAGCATCGGGACCAGCGACAGCCCCGCGGACGCCATCGCGAGCACGCACAGGATGACGCGAGGCCATGCGCGGCGCACGGGGCTGGTCGTGAGATCGATCATCGAACGTCGCCTCTTCTGATGCGTGCCAGTGGGACCCCGGTTGCGCGGCCGGGGTTCCCCGCGCCGGCCGGCGGGCCCGTACAAACGCGAACACGCGGGTGCGCATCGGCTCGGCAGCCCTTGGGCGATCCGATCAGCGCTGGTCCCGTTGCATGCGGAAGTCGTGCTGCCGTTCCGCGTCCTCGATGCGGTAGCGCTGCAATTGCTGCTCGGTGCTCCCGGGTTGAGCGGGACGCGAGCTCGATCGACCGTTCCGGATCGTCTGCTCGAGCCGTTGCTGATCGTGCAGATATTTCTGCTCCCCGCGCTGCTCGATCGTGAGCTCGTACTGGCGCAGCTGCCCGGAGGACGGCAGGCCCTGGGCGCGTGCGCGATCCAGATCCATCTGCTGCTCCAGGCGCAACGCCTGCCTCGCATCGCGCTGCTGCGTGGCGAGACTCCCGGGAGGCGCGGGGCATTCCGCCTGCGCCTGCGGCGTCATGCCCGCGCAGACGGCGAGCAGGGCCAGGGCTGGCAATCGAGGCATCCCCGGCCTGCCCGTCCCGGCAGCGATGTCGGATCGGCTTTTCATCGAGGCTAAGACAACCGCGCGACGAGCAAGTGCCGGCCGGCGCACTGTCTCCACCGTTGCGCAACAATACGCGGCTCGCACCGGAACGTTTGCCGGCTCCGGCCGGGCCGGTCCGCGGGAGCGCGGAGGATGACGGCGATCCCGCTCAGCGCGCCCGGCGCATCGCGGCCGGCCCGCCGCGCTCCGCGCTCGGCGGGTGGCCGAACAGGCCGCGGTAGGACTTGCTGAAATGCGGCGGGGACTGGAAGCCGCAGGCGGTGGTGACGTCGAGGATGGACATGTCCGTCTGCAGCAGCAGCTCGCGCGCCCGGCGCAGGCGGATCTCCAGGTAATAGCGCGTCGGCGCGCAGTCCAGGTACTTCTTGAACAGCCGCTCCAGCTGCCGGCGCGAGAGGCCTACGCACCTGGCCAGCTCGTCCAGCGACATCGGCTCCTCGGTGTTCGCCTCCATGAGCACGGCGGCCTGCACCAGCTTGTCGTGGCCACGCCCGACGCGCGCCAGCAGCGGTACGTGCTGGCGATCGCGGCCGTCGCGGATGCGCTCGACGATGAACTGCTCGGAGATGGAGGCGGCCAGATCGTTGCCGAACTGCGTCCTTATGACGTTGAGCATCAGATCGAGCGGCGCCACGCCGCCGGTGCAGGTGTAGCGATCGCGATCGATGGTGAACAACTCCGGCGAGAAGATCGTGCGCGGGAACTCCTCGCGGATGGCCGCCATGTTCTCCCAGTGGATGGCGCAGCGATAGCCCTCGAGCAGGCCGGCGCGGACGAGCGCGTAGGTGCCCGTGCACAGTCCCCCGAGGGCGACGCGCTGCCGGGCGAGGCGTCGCAGGGTCTTCACGACCCGATCGTCGACGGCCTTTTGCACGTTCACTCCGCCGCACACGAACAGCATGTCCAGCGGCGGGCTGGCGCCGATGGCGATGGTCGGGGAGACCGTGAGCCCGTTGCTGGCGCGGACCGGCTCGCCGTCCAGGCTGACGACCGACCAGGCGTAGAGCTCCCGCCCGCTCTCGCGGTTCGCCATCCGCAACGGATCGACCGCGTTGCTGAAGGCGATCATCGAGTAGTCCGCCAGCGTCAGAAAGCCGATCCGGACCGGAAGTCTGTCTATCGCTCTGGTCATTGCTGTGGCGGCGGATCTCGGCGGCGGCGCCCCCTTTTCCGGCCATTCTCACACCCCCGCGGGGCCCGCTCAACGGGACGCCGCGCCGCACATGACGTTTCCGCACAAGTGCGGGTCGCCCCATGGCCAGACAGCCCCGCCCGCCCCATCCATACTGGCTGCAGATCGACAGACCGCCCGCCCCCGAGACGGCCTGCGTAAGCACCCGTGCCAGCCCGTCAACCGGAGACCCGCATGACCGATACCCAAGAGGCCACCCGTACGCGCCGCGGTGGCGGACGCGAGGCCAAGCGCGCGGCCCGCCAGGCTCGCGCCGCCGCCTCCGTGCCCTACATCACCCGCCGGATCCCCTACTACGAGGTGCTGGACGAGGAAGGACTGGCGCTCATCGAGCGCAACGCCGACACCATCCTGGAGGAGATCGGGCTGGAGTTCCGCGAGGACGACGAGGTGCTCGAGATCTGGCGCAAGGCCGGCGCCGACGTGCAGGACACGCGCGTGCGCTTTCCGCGCGGCATGCTGCGCTCCATCATCCAGGCGAGCGCGCCGCGGGAGTTCACGCAGCACGCCCGCAACCCGGCGCGCAGCGTGCGCATCGGCGGCAGGAACACGGTCTTCGTCCCGGCCTACGGCTCGCCCTTCGTGCGCGACCTCGACAACGGCCGCCGCTACGGCACCATCGAGGACTTCCGCAACTTCGTGAAGCTCGCCTATTCCACGCCGTGGCTGCACCACTCCGGCGGCACCATCTGCGAGCCCGTCGATCTGCCGGTGAACAAGCGGCACTTCGACATGGTGTACAGCCACATGAAGCTGAGCGACAAGCCCTTCATGGGCTCCGTGACCCATCCCTCGCGCGCCGAGGACACGGTGGAGATGGCGAAGATCCTCTTCGGCGACCAGTGGATCGACGCGGAGACGGGCAGGCCCCGCACGGTGACCGTCAGCCTCGTCAACGTGAATTCGCCGCTGACCTACGACGCCACCATGCTCGGGGCGCTTAAGGTGTATGCGCGCAACAACCAGGGCGTGCTGGTCACGCCCTTCATCCTCGCGGGCGCCATGGCGCCGGTGACGGTGGCGGGAACCTGCGCTCAGACGCTGGCCGAGGCGCTGGCGGGGCTGGCGCTGGTGCAGATCATCAACCCGGGCTGCCCCTGCATCCTCGGCAGCTTCGCCTCCTCGATCTCCATGCAGTCGGGCGCGCCGACCTTCGGCACGCCGGAACCGGCGCTGGTGCTCTACACGATGGCGAACCTCGCGCGCCGCCTGGGCGTGCCGTTCCGCTCCGGCGGCGGGCTGTGCGCCTCCAAGATCGCCGACGCGCAGGCCGCCTACGAGGCGGCGCAGACGCTGCTGCCGACCTGCCTCGCCGGCGTGAACTTCGTGCTTCACACCGCCGGATGGCTGGAAGGCGGCCTGTCGATGGGCTACGAGAAGTTCGTGATGGACTGCGACCAGGCGGGCATGATGCACACCATGCTGCAGGGCGTGGACCTCTCCGAGAACGGCCAGGCGCTGGACGCGCTGCGCGAGGTCGGCCCCGGCAAGCACTTCCTCGGCTGCACGCACACGCAGATGAATTTCGAGAGCGCCTTCTACCGCTCGCCGCTCGCAGACAACAACAGCTACGAGCAGTGGGAGGCGGAGGGCGGCAAGGACATGGCGCAGCGCGCCAACGCGCAGTGGAAGAAGATGCTGGCCGAGTACGAGGCGCCGCCGCTCGACCCCGCGATCGACGAGGCGCTGCTCGATTACATCAACCGCCGCAAGAGCTCGTTCCCGGACTCCAACGTTTGACGGCCGGCGGCACCGCCGCCGGTTCGAAAGTTCTGTTGTTCCTCCCCCAAGAGTACCGCCGTTTCGACGGCGGTTTTTTTTTGCCCGCGTCGCGGGCGGAGGCAATCAGGCGCGGCGGCGCGGGGGGCGGCGGCCGCGCGCGGTCTCGCCCTCCGGCTGCGCCGCGGCGCGCGGCTCGGGCAGCTCGACCACGCGCCGCAGGTTGGGGTAGACGGCCGTCTTGTGCGGGATGGCCATGGCCTCGACGAAGTGCTGCTGGAAGCGCGGGTCGATGGCAGTCTCGATCTTCTCCACGCGCCGCACGATGTCCTCGATGGTGGCCCGCGCGCTGTGATCGAGCAGCGCCACCCGCGCCCCGGTGCCGGCGGCGTTGCCCGCCGAGCTGACCTTCGCGAGATCGCAGTCCGGGATCATGCCCAGCACCATCGCGTACTTCACGTCGATGTGGCTGCCGAAGGCGCCGGCCAGGCGGATGCGATCGACGCGGTCCACGCCCATGTGCTCCATCAGCAGTCGGATGCCGGCCAGCAGCGCAGCCTTGGCGAGCTGGATGGCGCGCACGTCGTTCTGGGTCACGCGGATCTGCACCTCGCCTTCGTACAGCGTGTAGGCGTGGGTGCGGCCGTCGGCGTGGATGCGAGGGTTGCGGGCCGCCAGCCGCCCGTCGATGACGCCGTCCTGGTTGATGATGCCGGCGAGATAGAGCTCTGCGATGACCTCGATGATGCCCGAGCCGCAGATCCCGGTCACGCCGACCGATCCGGACTTCGCGGCGAAGTCCGGGTCGTCGGACCACAGATCGCAGCCGATGACCTTGAAGCGCGGCTCCAGCGTCTCCCGGTCGATACGCACGCGCTCGATGGCGCCGGGCGCGGCGCGCTGGCCGCCGCTCACCTGCGCGCCCTCGAACGCCGGGCCGGTGGGGCTGGAGCAGGCGAGCAGCCGCTGCCGGTTGCCGAGCACGATCTCGGCGTTGGTGCCGACGTCCACCAATAGCGTCGCCTCCTCGGCGAGATCCGGGCGCTCGGCGAGCACGACGCCGGCGGTGTCCGCACCGACGTGGCCGGCGATGCAGGGCAGCACGTAAATGCGCGCGTTGGGATGGATCCACAGCTCGATCTCGGTCGCCCACAGCGTGATCGCCTGGTCGCTCGCCAGGGCGAACGGCGCGCCGCCGAGCTCCACCGGGTTGATGCCGAGCAGCAGGTGATGCATGACGGGGTTGCCGACGAAGGTCGCCTCGAGGATGTCGGTGACCTCGATGCCGGCCTGCTTCGCCACGTCCACGGCGAGCGCGTTCAGCGCCTTGCGCACCGCGGCGATGAGCTCGCGCTCGCCGCCGGGGTTCATCATGATGTAGGAGACGCGGCTCATGAGATCCTCGCCGAAGCGGATCTGCGGATTCATGACGCCGGCGGAGGCGACCACCTCGCCGCTCGCGAGATCGCAGAGGTGGGCGGCGATCGTCGTGGAGCCGACGTCCACCGCCATGCCGTAGGCGCGCTCCTTGAAACCTGGCCACACGGCGATGATCTTGTTGCCCTCGTGCACCGCGACGGTGACCTTCCACTCGCTCTTGCGCAGCGCCTGCTGCAGGTGCTGCAGCACGCGCACGTCGCAGGCGAGGTTGCCGAGCCGCCACTCGAACTCGAGCGCCGCCTCCAGCCGCCGCAGGTCCCCGGACGGGTCGTGCATGTCGGGCGGCTGCACCTCCACGTAGTGCAGCTTCACGGTGGGATTGATCGCGATGTCGTGCGCCTCGGCGGCCTTGCGCACCACCTGGCGGTGCACCTGGCTCTCGGCCGGCACGTCGATGACGACGTCGCCGAGCAGCCTCGTCGAGCAGCTCAGCCGCCGCCCGGCGGCCAGACCGCGCTTCTGCGCGTAGCGCTCCTCGGTCTCGCAGAACTCGCTCAGGTGCGCGGCGCGCGAGGTCACCCCGTGCTTGGCGAACTCGCCCTCGCTCAGCTGCACCTGGCAGCGGCCGCACAGGCCGCGGCCGCCGCAGACCGAGTCGATGTCCACGCCCAGCGAGCGCGCCGCCTGCAGCACCGGCGTGCCGATCGGGAAGCGGCCGCGCCGGCCGGAGGGCGTGAAGACGATCAATGCATCATTGGCCATGTCGATATCTCCGACTCAATTGGCGTTCAGCGCGCACCGACGTGAGGTCGGGTGGGCGCGGGTGGGCGACCGTCTGCCGCATGGACGCGGCAGTCGAGCCCACACGGACGTGTTCACGGCGTGTCGCCGACCCGCGCACACCCGGCCTCGCTCTACGACTCTGACCTCGCCGCTCAATCCCAAATCCTCGCGAAACCAACGCTGGTAACGAACGGTGCGCGGCGGCTGGCGATGTGCACGGACAAGAGGTCGGGTGGGCGCGGGTGGGCGACCGTCTGCCGCAGGGACGCGGCAGTCGCGCCCACACGGACGTGTTCACGGCGTGTCGCCGACCCGCGCATACCCGGCCTCGCTCTACCACTCTGACCTCGCCGCTCAATCCCAATCCTCGCGAAACCAACGCTGGTAACGAACGGTGCGCGGCGGCTGGCGATGTGCACGGACAAGAGGTTGGGTATGCGCGGTGGGCGACCGTCTGCCGCAGGGACGCGGCAGTCGAGCCCACATGGACATGTTCACGGCGTGTCGCCGACCCGCGCATACCCGACCTCGAACTGCAACTCGCATCAGCCTTCAAACTCACGCCGGCACTGATCGTGCACGGCGGCTGGCGGTGCGTGCGGGCGGGACACGCGGTGAATACATCCCTGTACGCTCGACTGCCGCATCCCTGCGGCAGACGGTCCCGCCCGCACGCACCGCCAGCCGCCCTCAAGGTTCGGAGATCTCTCTCGCCAACTGCATGGTACGGCGGCGATGTGCGATCGCCCCAGCTAGCCGCGGCGGCGGCGGCTCTCGCGGCGGCCACGCGCGGCCTCGCCCTCGGCGCCCGCGGCCGGGGCCTGGCGGAAGCGGCGGATCCAGCGCGCGCAGTCCGGGTCGTGGCCCATCATCACGTCCGCCCCCATCACCGCCCTCATGACCTCTTCGTGGCAGGGGTTGGTGATGGCCGAGGTCAGGCCGGCGCCGATCGCCATGGTGAGGAAGGCGGCGTTGATGCCGTTGCGCTCGGGCAGGCCGAAGCTCACGTTCGAGGCGCCGCAGGTGGTGTTCACCTTCAGCTCCGTCTTCAGCCGGTGCACCAGCGCCATCACCTGCACGCCTGCCTGGTTGATGGCCCCGATCGGCATCACCAGCGGATCGACGACCACGTCGCTCGCCGGGATGCCGTGATCGAGCGCGCGGTGCACGATCTTCTTCGCCACCTCGAAGCGCAAGTTCGGGTCCTGGGAGATGCCGGTCTCGTCGTTGGAGATGGCGACCACGGCGGCGCCGTACTTCTTCACCAGCGGCAGCACCGATTCCAGCCGATCCTCCTCGCCGGTCACGGAGTTCACCAGCGCCTTGCCCTTGTACACGCTCAGGCCCGCCTCCAGCGCCGCGACGATCGAGGAGTCGATCGACAGCGGCAGATCGGTGATCGACTGCACCAGCTGCACGGTCTTGGCGAGGATCGCCGGCTCGTCGGCCAGCGGAATGCCGGCGTTGACGTCCAGCATGTGCGCCCCGGCCTCGACCTGCGCGATCGCGTCGGCCTCCACGCGCGAGAAATTGCCGGCCGCCATCTCCTCGGCGAGGATCTTGCGGCCGGTCGGGTTGATGCGCTCGCCGATGATGACGAACGGCCGGTCGAAGCCGATGACCACCTCCCTGGTGGCGGAACTGATGACGGTGTCGGTCATGATGCCTGTCTCTCTTTCAGTGATTGATCGCGTTCGGGATGCCACGGGATGCGATCGCTTAAGACCCGTGACTTGTCGATGATCTCGGCCACCGCCTCCTCCTGGCGGTAGGCCATGACGTGCACGCCGGCCACGCCCTTGAGCTCGCGCACCTCCTGGATGATGTCGATGCAGATGCGCTTGCCCTCCTCGCGCTGGTCCTGCGCGCCGGCCAGCCGCTCGACGACGGCGTCCGGGATGTGCACGCCGGGAACGTGCTTGCGGATCCACTCCGCGCTCTTGGCCGAGGCGAGCGGGCCGACGCCGACCAGGATGAAGACCTGCTCCAGCAGCCCCAGGTCCTCGACCGCGCGCAGGAAGTTGCGCAGCATCGGCACGTCGTAGCACCACTGCGTCTGGATGAACTGCGCGCCGGCGGCGACCTTCTTCGCGAGGCGGTCGGCGCGCCAGTCGTGCGGCGGTGCGAACGGATTCTCGGCGGCGCCGAGGAACACGCGCGGCGCGTGCGTGAGCTTCCGCCCGCTCTGGAAGTGGTGCTCGTCGCGCATCATGCGCGCCATCGAAAGCAGCGACATGCTGTCCAGATCGAATACGGGCTTGGCCTGCGGGTGATCGCCGGCGCCGACGTCGTCGCCGGTCAGACAGAGCATGTTGCACACGCCCATCGCGGCGGCGCCGAGGATATCGCCCTGGATGGCGATGCGGTTCTTGTCGCGGCAGGAGATCTGCATCACCGGCGCGTAGCCGATGCGCGTGAGCAGCGCGCACACCGCCACACTGGACATGTGGCAGTTCGCGCCGCTGCCGTCGGTGGCGTTGATGGCGTCGACGTAGCCGTCGAAGATGCGTGCGCGCCGGAACACCTCCTCCGGATCGGCGGAATCCGGCGGCGCCAGCTCGGTGGTCACCGCGAAGGCGCCGGCCCGCAGCACGCGCTCGAAGCGTCCGGGCGAGGTGTGGCCGGGGAGGATCGGCAGCGGATAACCCGGTACCGGTTCGTCGTCGAAGATCATGCGCGCCTCTCACCCTGCTCGCGCGCGACGCGCAGCCACGAGGAGGAGCCCTCCAGCCGGCGATCGACCGGCATCTGCACGATGCGGATCTTCTCGTAGCCGCCGCGCATCCGCCGCGCGCCCTCGTAGGCCTGCACCCACACGCACTTCATGCCGGCGTGCACCTCGCAATTGCCGTTGCTGCGCACGCCGCCGCAGGGGCCGTTGCGCAGCTGCTTGGGGCAGTTCATCGGGCAGGACATGCCGGTGGCGCTGAGGACGCACTGCCCGCACATGCGGCAATCGAACAGCAGCCCCTTGACGGAGCGCTCGACGGCGCGGACCGGCCGCTCCAGGCGCGCGTAACCGATCCGCCTCCACAGCGGATACAGCCGGACCAGCATGCGCTCGAAGGCGTTGTAGAAAAGCTCGAGCCCGCGGGAGTGCCTGACCGACCAGAGGCGCGCAGCGTACATGGCGATCAGTGCACGCTGGCCGCGACGGCGGTCTCGCCCAGACCGTGATTCTTGATCAGGCGCTCGAGATCCTCGTCGGTGTAGGCGGCCTCCAGGCGCGCCGCCTCGCCGGCGGCCTCGGCCTCGATGTCATCGCCGCATTCGCGCGCGCTGCGCCTCCAGTCGGCCAGGTACTCATCCGAGCTGCCCTTGCCGGCGCGCATGGCGGCGCGATCGATGGCGACCTGGAAGCGCGGAGACAATGCCACCTTCGCCGCCTCGCGGCCGCGCTTGACGATGACCTGGGCCGGGATGTCACGCCAGGAGACGACGATCAGCTTTGCCATTTTTCGATACCATCCTGATGCCGTGGTTGAGCACGCCGGCCAGGTTGTCGTGGCCGACGTGGCGATGCTCGAATTCGAGTTTCAGGCGCGCTGCGGCCTCCTGGGCACGCGCGAGCAGCTCGGCGGAGTCCGATTGGGAGAGGTACACCAGCCTGCGGTAGTTGCCGAAATACACCGGCAGCAGCTCGGGATGACGATTGAGCCCCAGCCCCTCCATCACCAGCCGATCGAAGTGCCGCGCCAGGAAGTCGGTGAGGAAGAACGTGCCTGGCTCCTCCTCGGCCAGTCCGGCGAACAGCTGGCTGCCGGCGAAGAACTCGTAGCAGTGCGCGCCAGGGATGCGCTCCACGCCCTCCTCGCGCAGCACGCGATCGAGCTCGCCGCCGGTGCCGCAGTCGGCGTAGGCGACGAAGACGCGCTCGTACCGGCCGCGCACGGCCGCGAGCGCGGCGCGCACCCGCTCGGGGATCGCGGCCGGGGTGTTGTGCAGCGCCGCCGGCAGGCATTGCACGGCGACGTGCTTCCAGCCGCTGGCTCGCAGCACGGCGACGATCTCGTGTGCCAGCGCGCCGCAGGCGAGCACGAGGACCGTGGGCGCCGTTTCGGTCATGTTCAGTTCGCCATCGCCTGCGGCTGGCGCTGCGCCGCGCGGCGCGCCATCAGCAGCGCCTTGGCCGTCTCCACGGCGATGGCGGCATCGCGGCAATAGGCATCCGCGCCCACCGCCTTGCCGAACTGCTCGTTCAGAGGCGCGCCGCCGACCAGCACGATGTAGTCCTCGCGCAGGCCCTTGGCCTTCAGCTCGTCGATGACCACCTTCATGTAGGGCATGGTAGTCGTGAGCAGCGCGGACATGCCGAGGATGTCGGGCTTGTGCTGCTCCAGCGCCGCGAGGTAACTCTCCACCGGGTTGTTGATGCCGATGTCGATCACCTCGAAGCCGGCGCCCTCCATCATCATCGACACCAGGTTCTTGCCGATGTCGTGGATGTCGCCCTTGACCGTACCGATGACCATCTTGCCGATCGGCTCCACGCCGGTCTCGGCGAGCAGAGGCCGCAGGATCTCCATGCCGCCCTTCATCGAGTTGGCCGACAGCAGCACCTCCGGCACGAACAGGATGCCGTCACGGAAGTCGATGCCGACGATGCGCATGCCTTCCACCAGCGCCACGTTCAGCACCTTGTCGGGGGCCCAGCCGCGCTCGAGCAGGATGCGGGTGCCCTCCTCGATCTCCTCCTTCAGACCGTTGTAGAGGTCATCGTGCATCTGCTCGACGAGCTCCTCGTCGTTCAGCGTATTGAGGTCGAGGTCATCGGTCTGGTTCTGGTCGTCGGCCATGTTCGGCGGTCTCCGGAAGGTGGCGGGTCTGTGGTTGAACACATGGTAGGCAGGAACCCGGTCGCGCACTGACCAGCCGGCGACGCGGGCATGTCGAAAAACGACACCGCGGGCGGCGGGATGTGACAAGCGTGCACGGAGCGGCGCCGTGCCGGCGGGAAGCCGCACTCAGTCCCGGTAGCGGGAAACCGCGAGGTCGGCGGTCTCGATCTCCGGTTTGCGGCCGCAGATGAGGTCGGCAAGCACCCGTCCGGAACCGCAGGCCATGGTCCAGCCGAGGGTGCCGTGGCCGGTGCTGAGATAGAGATTGCCGAGCGGCGTCGGCCCCAGTACCGGCGTGCCGTCGGGGGTCATGGGCCGCAGTCCGCACCAGAAGCTCGCCTGCCGGACGTCGCCGGCGCGCGGGAAGAGATCCTCGACCAGGAACTCCAGCGCCGCGCGCCGCGAGGGGCGCAGCCTCAGATCATAGCCCGCCAGCTCGGCGGTGCCGCCGACGCGCACGCGGTCGCCCAGCCGGGTGATGGCGACCTTGTAGTTCTCGTCCATCACGGTGGAGACCGGCGCGGCGTCCGGATCGGTGATCGGCACCGTGATCGAATAGCCCTTCACCGGGTAGACCGGCAGCCGGATCCCGAGCGGCCGCAACAACGGCGGCGAGTAGCTGCCGAGCGCCACCACGTAGGCCTCGGCAGCCACGCTGCCCTCGCTTGTCACCACCGCCTCGACGCGATCGCCGCTCGCCTGCAGCCGCTCGATCGCGACGTTGTGCCGAAACTGCACGCCCCTATCAGCCGCCAGCCGCGCAAGCTTCTGCGTGAACAGGTGGCAGTCACCGGTCTCGTCTCCCGGCAGTCGCAGGCCGCCGGCGAGCTTCTCGCGCACCGCCGCCAGCGCCGGCTCCGCGCGCGCGCAGCCGTCCCGGTCGAGCAGCTCGTAGACCACGCCGTACTGCCTGAGCACCTCGATGTCGGCGGCGACCGCGTCGAGCTGCCGCTGCGTGCGCAGCACCTGCAGGGTGCCGAGCGTGCGCTCCTCGTAGCGGATGCCGGTCTCCTCGCGCAGCGCGCGCAGGCAGTCGCGGCTGTACTCGGCCAGCCGCACCATGCGGCGCTTGTTGATCGCGTAGCGCGCGGCCGTGCAGTTGCGCAGCATCATCGCGATCCAGGACCACATCCGCGCATCCGCCTTCGGCCGCACGACCAGCGGCCCGTGCCTCATGAGCAGCCATCGGATCGCCCGCAGCGGCACGCCGGGCGCGGCCCAGGGCGCGGCATACCCGGGGGAGATCTCCCCGGCGTTGGCGTAGCTCGTCTCCATCGCCGCCGCCGGCTGGCGATCGAGCACGGTGACCTCGTGTCCGGCACGGTTGAGGTAATGGGCGGCGGTCACGCCGATGACGCCGCTGCCGAGGACGATGACCTTCACGACACGATCCTCCGCATCAGCTGCAAGTCCCAACGCTGGCCGACGCGCGACGGCATGCATTGCACGTCCCGCCCGTCGGTTCCCATACCGCCGATTCGCTCATGTCCGCCACAGTGCGTTCGCCGAAAGCTCGGGGGCAATGCGCAACAGCGCCTTGCGCCCCTGCTCCGCGCGGCGATGCCATCCCTTCCCGCGCGCCGTCCCATCGCGCCACGCCGCATTGAAGACCTCCGCCTGGCCTCGGTCGAGAAAGTAGCTCGCGAGACTGGCCGCCTGCAGCAGGTCCTTGGTCGCCTTGGCGCGCTCGCTGACGGCGCGCTCGCCGTAGACGATGAGCTTGTGCACGGCGTATCGCTCCGGCGCCGGCAGGTTGACCACGCAGGCGCCCGCATTGGCGAACACACAGCCATGCGTCGTCTCCGTCAACGAGAACTCCATGAACTTCAACGGCTGCAGCGCCAGGTTCAAATTCCTCATCACCACGTCGCGCTTGCCACGGACCATGGTGGTGACGAAATCCAGCCGCAGTTCCTGATCGCGCGGATCTCGGTATCGCGCGCCCGCCCTGCCGTCGAACTGCGCAATCGGCAGCAGACCCACCTCCAGCGACTCGAGTGCACCGTGCCCGCCGATCCTCAGATCGGCGGGCAGTGCAATGGAGATGTTCCGGCCCGCATGCGCGAAATCCACATCCAGCGTTGTCGCACCATCGAGCCACCGCACCCCCAGTACATTCCCGAGCGCGAGGAAGGCATGGGTGCCGATCAGGATGCCGCCGGCGCGGAAAAAACCGTACTCCGCCAGTCGCTTGATGATGCGGAAATGCTTCGGCGTGGCCGGCACGCACCCCGTAGCGATGGCGGCGCGCGCAGCGGGTGCGAGCGGCTTTTCGCGTCGGACCTCCTTGAATCGCTCCACGAGCGCGCGCACCCGCTCCCCGTCAGGACCCACGTACACCATCCGCAGCTTCTGATCGATGTCGCGGTAGCCGAAATACCAGTAACGGCGACCCTTGATGGTGCGCCTGTGAAACGCGCCCACCAGACCGGCCAGGGCGCTGGAGATCTCGAAGGTCTGCGCCTGGGCGAGGAGTTCGGAGTAGGCGGTCTGCGCCGACAATGAAAGTTCGACGAACCTCATCCGAACCGAGGTTACTATACATTCCCGCTGTTTGTATAGTAACCGCCGGCGAGCCGCGTCAGCGCACGCCGGCGCGCCGCAGGTATTCGAGGATCGCGCGGGCGGCCTCCCGAGGCGTGTCCGGCTGCAGCACCGCACCGCCACTGGCGACCACCACCGTGGCGGCCTGTTGCCGTGCCGCGGCTGATCCGCCCTTCGGCATGCGCAGGCGCTTGCCGCGGGCGCGCGCCGGGGATTCCTGCCAGCCGTCACGGCGCGCGTCGCCCACCGGCGCGACGCTCACCTCGGCCATGCGCCCGCGCCGCGCCCTGGCGTAGGCGCTCGGCCTCGGCGTCGGCGCGCCCATCCCGACCGCCAGCACGCAGGGCAGCGCCACCTCGATCTCGCGGCGCCGCCCGCGCGGCAGCGCCTGCACCACCGTGGCCTTGCCGTCGCGGCCGATCACCACGTCCGCCACCTGCGCCACGATCGGCCAGTCGAGGGACTGCGCAATCAGGTAAGGCACCATGCCGGAGTCCTCGGCGCCCTCGGCGCGCACGCCGGTCAAGATCAGCGACGGGCGCAACGTCGCCAGCGGCGCGCGCAGGGCCGGTATGACGTCGTCGCGCGGCCCGCATGGCACGACGTGCAAGGTCTCGACACCCATCCCCAGGTATTCCCGCAACACCCCGGCGCCCGCGTCCCCGGCATGCAGCAGCACCTGCCGTGCACCCGGGATGCGCAGACCGAGCTCCACGGCGCGCGCGTCCAGCGGCGAGCGCCGCGGGCGGCCGCTCACGGGATGACGCCCGACCGAGATCAGAGTGACGACCTGCACGCCTGCGGCAGTGTCCATCCGATCAGCCTCCCTTGTCCTGGCAGAGCTCGAGCAGGGCGCGCATCACGGCCTGCGCGTCGGCGATCACGGCCAGCGTGGCGCGCTTCATCATGTCGCAGTTGGGATCGACGTTTACGGCGATGACGTGCTCGCACGCGCCGATGCCCTGCAGGTGCTGCGGCGCGCCGGAGATCCCGAGGGCGATGTAGCAGCGCGCGGTGGTGATGGCGCCGGTCGCGCCGACCTGCCGGTGACGCGGCAGCGCGCCGGCGTCGACCACCACGCGCGAGCCGCCCTCGCTCGCGCCGAGCGCCTCGGCCAGCTCGTGGAACGCCGGCCAGTCGCTGACGCCGTTGCCGGCGGCGAGGATGAATTCCGCCTCCTCGAGCGCGACGGACTGCGGATCGTACGGCCGCAACCCGCGATCGAGGACGCGCGGGGCAAGATCGGGCGCCGCCGGCGCATCCATGGCCCGGGCCTCGTGGCGCTCGCCGGTCACCGCGTCGCCCACGTCGGGCTCGACGAGCAGGATGCGCGGGGTGGCCATGCTCACCTCGCGCGTGCCGCCGACGGCGCGCCGCGACACCGTGCCGAGGTCCGCGCGCCACGCGGAGGTCGCGACCGGCGAGCCGGTCAGCGCGGCCAGGCGCCGGCCGAGATCGCCGCCGCCCCAGTCGCTCTCGGGGAACAGCACGTGACGTGGATGGGCGCGCTCGATGTAGCTCTGCAGCATGCCGGCGCGGCGCTCCGGGGCATCGCCCGCCGCGCCGAGATCCACGACCCGGTCGGCGCCCCCCACGCCGAGATCCTCCAGCGGCGCCGCGAAGGTGGCCACGCAGACCGCGCCGCCGCCCGCGTCGGCCATGGCACGGCCGAGACCGATGAGATCGCGGTCCTGGGCCGAGAGCCGGCCGTCGACCGCGTCGGGCACGACGAGGATGAGGTACGCCGGCTGCTCGATCGTGCGCACGCGCGCCGCCGCCGCGGGGACGATCGTGGGCACACTCGCCGGCGCCTCGGCGATGGCGCCCTCGCCCCGCAGCACGCGCACGCGCCCGTCGGCGCGCGGCTGCAGGACGCGCCCGGCGCGCGGATCGCGGCGCAGGCGCGGCGGGCGGGATGCGCTCATGTCCGGGTCCTCATTCGACGACGGCCTCGGCGAGCAGCTCGGCAACGTCCCGGACCTCCGGACGCGGGCCGACCACGCCCTCCAGCATCACCGTGCACTGCGGGCAGGCCACGGCGAGGATCTCCGCGCCCGCTGCCCGCGCGTCCTCCATGCGCATGTCCGGGATCCGCTGTCTTCCCGGCACGTCGGTGATCGCCGCGCCGCCGCCGCCGCCGCAGCAGCGCGCGCGCAGGCCGGAACGCGCCATCTCCTTCAGCGGCACGCCCAGCGCGCCGAGCAGCGCGCGCGGCGCCTCGATCTCGCCGTTGTAGCGGCCGAGATAGCACGGGTCGTGATAGCTCACCGGCCGGGCGTCGGTGCTCGCGGCGAGCTTCAACCGTCCCTGCCGCTGCAGCTCGGCGAGATAGCCGGTGTGGTGCATCACCCGATAGTGCCCGCCCATCGCCGGATATTCGTTCTTCAGGCTGTGATAGGCGTGCGGATCGGCGGTGACGATCAGATTGAACCGGTAGCGCTCGAGGATGGCGAGGTTGCGGCGGGCGAGCGACTGGAACGTCGCCTCGTCGCCGAGGCGGCGGGCGAGATCGCCGCAGTCCAGTTCCTCCTCGCCGAGCACGGCGAAGTCCACGCCGGCGGCGCGCAGCAGCTTGAAAAGGGCGCGCAGCGTGCGCTGCACGCGCCGATCGAAGGCGCCGTCGCCCAGCCACAGCAGCACGTCGGCCTGGCGCACGTCGCGCATCAGCCGCAGGCGCTGATCCACGGCCCAGTCGATGCGCGCCCTCGGGTCCTGGCCGCCGCTGTTGTCCGTCTGCCGCAGTTCCTCCAGCACGTTCACCGCCTTGGCCGGTGTGGCGCCCTGCGCGAGCGTGAGGTGACGGCGCATGTCCACGATCGCGTCGACGTGCTCGATCATCATCGGGCACTCGTAGACGCAGGCGCGGCAGGTGGTGCAGGCCCACAGCGTCTCCGGCGCCACCAGCTCCGGCACGATGGCCGCGGTCGGCTCGCCGGGCTGCTGCCCCGGATGCGCGCTGCCGGTGTAGCGGCGATCGTCGCCCTGGCTGCTGAAGCCGAGCACGAGGTCCTGGATGAGCTTCTTCGGGTTGAGCGGCTGGCCGGCGGCGTAGGCCGGGCACATCCGCTCGCAGCGGCCGCACTGCACGCAGGCGTCGAAGCCGAGCAGCTGGTTCCACTTGAAGTCCACCGGCCGCTCCGCGCCCAGGCGCGGCGCGGCGAGATCGATCGGCTTCAGCGCGGTGGAACGCTTCTCGCCGCTGAAGCGCTCCGGCCGCGGATGGAAGGCGAGATGCAGCGCGCCCGCAAAGGCGTGCTTGAGCGGGCCGCCCCAGGTGGCCACGGCCAGTTCTGCCATGCCGAGCGCCAGGACCACGAACAGCGCCAAGCCGATGATCCCGCCCACGTCCCAGTTGCCGAGCACCAGGAACACCGCCAGCACGCCCAGCCCGATCGCGAGCAGTCGCAGGGTATCGGGCAGGCGCTGGAAGCTGCCGCGGGAGAGATGCGCCGGCGGCTCGCGGCGGCGCTCCGCCAGCATGCGCAGCCCGCGCCACATCATCAGCACCGCGACCAGCAGCGCCAGCCGCAGCCACCACGATTGCAGGTCGAGGAAGTAGATGAGCACGAGCAGGACGAGGATCGCGACCAGGCCGCCGGCCACGTGCACGTGCATGCGCGCGGTCGCCGGCTCCCGCGCCACCACGTCGTGCACGTCGACGAGGTAGCGGCGCGGCATCGCCAGCAGGCCGCCGATCCAGTCTACCGTCGCCGGCTGCCCGGCGCGCCACATCTGCCAGCGCCGCCATGCGCCCACGGCCGCGACGGCGGCGGTGATGATCAACAGCCAGGCGATGTTGGACGGGTTGGTCATCGTTGCGTGTTCATGCTCGGCGCGTATTCGGAAGCCGCGGCGATCGTCGCAGGTGACCCTCGCCGGTCTCGTTCGGCTACCGCCAGCGATTCATCCATGAATCGCTGGCTACCGCGGCGCCGTGCTCGTACGTCCATGCTGCGCGCGGCGCCGAGGCGCGCCGAACGAGACCGGCGAGGGTCCTCACACATGGGCGCCGCGGCTGTCCGAGTCACGCCAAAGTCTCCGGGCAACGTCTTGCTGGTAAACGGCATGCTCAGAGGTCCTTGCACAGGCGCAGCGAGTCGTAGATGGCGGCGTGGATGTTGCGGCTGGCCACCGCATCGCCGACGCGGAAGAGCTGGTAGCGGCCGGCGGGATTGCTCCGCACCTCCTGCGGCCGGCCCGCGAGCAGGGCGGCGAGGTCGGTCTCGCCGAGATTCACCGATCCCGGGCGCAGCGCGAGATACAGATCGTCCACCGGCAGCGTGCCGTGCTCGACCACCACCTGATCGACGACGCGCTCCTCCTCGCGCAGCGTGTACTCGTTGCGCAGGACCGCAATCTTCTTCTCGCCCTCGGCGTAGATCTCGGTGAGGCGCAGATCGGGGGAGAAGATCACGCCCTTGTCGTAGAGGTTGCGCATGTGCGGCCAGATGTTCGTGCCGCCGAGCTCCTCGCCGGGCATGCGATCGGGGGTGACGAACTCCACCGCGCTGCCGGCGTTGGCGAGGAACTCCGCGCACGAGGGGCCGGGGTGCTGGCCGTTGTCGTCGTACATCAGCACCGAAGGCGCCGGCGGCACCCGCGCGCCCAGGATGTCGAAGACGCTGAGTGCGTGCTCACTGCCCTTCAGCCAGTCCTCCAAGCGCGGCCGGCCGCCGCAGGCGATGACGACCGTGTCGGGTTCGTCGGCGGCGACGGCCTCGACGGTCGCCGGCGTACCGAGCCGCACCTCCACGCCCAGCCTGCGCACCTGCAGCTCGAGCCAGCGCACGATGCCGCTCAAGGACTCGCGCCACGGCGCGCGCGCGGCCAGCGCGATCTGGCCGCCGAGCCTCGGCTGCGCCTCGTACAGCACCACGGCGTGACCGCGCGCCGCGCACACCCGCGCGGCCTCCAGCCCCGCCGGCCCGCCTCCCACGACCACCACCTTGCGGTGCTGCTGCCCGCGCGGGATCTCGTGCGGCATGGTCTGCTCGCGGCCGGTCGCGGCGTTCTGGATGCAGAGCGCGTCCTTGCCGATGTAGATGCGATCGATGCAATAGCCGGCGCCCACGCACTGGCGGATGTCGTCGACGCGATCCTCCATCAGCTTGCGCACCAGGTGCGGATCGGCGATCTGCGCCCGCGTCATCGCCACCAGGTCGACGTGGCCGTCCTCGATCGCGCGCGCGGCGGTGGCGACGTCCGGGATCTTGCCGGCGTGCATGACCGGGACGCCGACCTCGTTGCGGATCGCGCTCGGCAGGTACAGATACGGCGCCACCTGCGACCACATCTCGGGGATGCAGTTGGCGAGCGCGCGGAAATCCGCGGCCGAGCCGCCGAGCACGTTGATGAAATCGACCATGCCGCTCTCGGCATAGGTCCTGGCGATCGTCAGGCAGTCCTGCGGCGACAGGCCCTCGTCGATCATCTCGTCGCCCGACATGCGGATGCCGACGATGTAGTCATCGCCGACGGTCTTGCGGATCTCCTCGAAGACCTCCAGGCCGAAGCGCATGCGGTTCGCGAGCGAGCCGCCGTAGCGGTCGTGGCGGTTGTTCGCCGACGGCGACCAGAACTGATCGATGAGATGCCCGTGCGCGGCGGAGAGCTCCAGCCCGTCGAGTCCGCCCTCCTTGCAGCGGCGCACGGCCTCGGCGTAGTCGCGCTTCACGCGGCGGATGTCGTGTTCCTCCATCTCCTTGGGCCAGGAGCGATGCGCCGGCTCGCGGCGGTTGCCGGAGGACACCGGCGGCAGCCAGTCGCCCGCGTCCCAGCGCGTGCGCCGGCCCATGTGCGTCAACTGGATCATCAGCGCGGCGCCGTGCTCGTGCACGCGCGCGGCGAAGGACTGGAATTCCGGGATGACGGAGTCGTCCATGCAGGCCAGCTGGCCGAAGGAGGCCGGCGAGTCCGGCGACACGCAGCAGGAGCCGCCGAACATGGTCAGCCCGATCCCGCCGCGGGCCTTCTCGACGTGATAGCCCACGTAGCGCTCGGTGAGGCGAGCCTGCTGGGTGTAGGAGGGCTCGTGCGAGGTGCTCATCACCCGGTTGCGCAGGGTGAGATGCTTCAACGAATAGGGTTTCAACAGCGCATCGAACTGGGCCATGCTCGCTCGCCACTCTCCTTACGTCGGCACGCGCCTCGTGTCGGGCCGCGCGCCGGAGCCGATACCGGGACTTCGTCGATTCGCATGATGAACCGCGCCCACCTCCCCGGGCGCGTCGCCCGCGACATGCACTTGTCAGATTGCGCCAACCGCCGCGGCGGCAGGCGCGGCCGCCATCAATGCACCGGCACGGAGCCCGACGCCAGCGCCGCGGGAAGATCGCCCGCGGGCGGCGTTGCGAGCGCGCGCTCGTCGCGCAACTGCCCCGGGGTGCGGCCGAAGGCCTGCCGGCAGGCGCGCGTGAAGTGCGAGCTGTCGGCAAAGCCGCAGTCCAGCGCGATCTGCGTCACCGTGCGGCGCGTGTGGCACAGCAGCCACAGGCCGTAGTTGAGGCGGAAGCGGCGATCGTAGTCCAGAGGCCCGATGCCGAGTTCCTCCTTGAACAGGCGCTCCAGCTGCCGCTTCGACAGCGACAGCCGCGTGGCGAGCTCCGCCACGCTCAGCGGTTCCCCGAGATTCTGCTCGATGAGCAGCTGCGCGCGGCGCACCCGGTCGTCGCGCGCGGCCTCGGTGAGCGGCGGGTGCGGCTGCGGCGCGGTCTGCGGGCGCGCGCCGTCCACCAGCATGATGCGCAGGCTCTTCTGCGCCCAGGCATGACCGCAGTGGTGCTCGATGATCCAGGCGGCGACGTCGATGGCGCCCTGGCCGCCGGCGCAGGTGATGCGATCCCCGTCGACCACGAACAATTGATCCGCCACCGCCTGTACGCCCGGGAACTCGCGCAGCAGATCCTGGTAGTGGTACCAGCTCACGCAGCAGCGCCGGCCGCGCATCAGGCCCGCGCGCACCAGCGCGAAGCTGCCGGTGCACAGGCCCACGAGCTTCACCCCGGCGGCGGCGACCAGACGCAGGTAGGCGAGCGTCGGCGCGTCGGTCTGCGGCCCGCGATGCAGCAGCCCGCCGCAGACGACGACGTAGTCGAAGCGCCGGGGATCGCCGAAGGTCTCCCAGGGCGTGATCGCCACGCCGCAACTGGAGCACACCGGATCCTTGGAGGCCGCGGCGATCGTCCACGTGCAATTGATCTGCCGGCTCAGATCGCCCTCGTCGCCCGCCAGCCGCAGGGCGTCGATGAAGGCCGAGAACGGCAGCAGGGTGAAGTGCGGGAGCAGCACGAACTGCACCGACAGCATGGGCCTGCCGGCTTCGTGGGGCCGTCCTTCGCTGCGGGGCTCCGGCTGAGGGCACATGAGTTGTGAAAATGCGGCGTAGTTACAGCCAGTCTAGTCAGCGCGGCACCGGGCCGGCAAGGTTGGCAGGTTGTTGCAGCGCACCCGGCGCGGCCCCGGTACCAGGCTCCATGCCGCTGATCCAAAACGGCGCACGCGCCCCGGCCCGGCCGGCCCCGCCGGCCGCCCTCGCGCCGATGTCGCATTCCTACAAGAAAGTTGTCAGCTCCGTTCCTGTCGCAAATCCGCACTTTGCAGTCTGATGCTCTCCCCGATCCGGACGAGAGACGCGCCCGCCATGCAGCGTTATTCGATTTTCAGCCTGCTGCGCAATGCGCTCAGCTATCACGAGGGCTGGCAGGCCGCCTGGCGCAGCCCCGAGCCGAAGCCGGCCTACGACGTGATCATCGTCGGCGGCGGCGGCCACGGGCTGGCGACCGCGTACTACCTCGCCAAGGAGCACGGCATCACCAATGTCGCGGTGCTCGAGAAGGGCTGGCTGGGCGGCGGCAACACCGGCCGCAACACCACCATCGTGCGCTCCAACTACCTCTGGGACGAGGCCGCGCATCTCTACGAGCTGTCGCTGAAGCTGTGGGAGGGCCTGAGCCAGGACCTCAACTACAACGTCATGTTCAGCCAGCGCGGCGTGCTGAACCTCGGCCACAGCCTGCAGGACATGCGCGATATCCACCGGCGCGTGAACGCCAATCGCCTGCAAGGCATCGACGCGGAGGTGCTGACCGCCGCGCAGGTCAAGGCCATGGTGCCCATCCTCAACACCTCGCCCGGCGCCCGCTACCCGGTGCTCGGCGCCTCCCTGCAGCGTCGCGGCGGTGTGGCGCGCCACGACGCGGTGGCCTGGGGTTACGCGCGCGCCGCCGATGCGCGAGGGGTGGACATCATCCAGAACTGCGCCGTCACCGGCATCCGCCGCGAGAACGGCAGGGTGATCGGCGTGGAGACCTCGCGCGGCTACATCGGCGCCGGCAAGGTCGGTGTGGTGGCCGCCGGCAACTCCAGCGTGATCGCGGCGATGGCGGAATTGAGGCTGCCTCTGGAGAGCCATCCGCTGCAGGCGCTGGTCTCCGAGCCGATGAAACCCGTCATCCACACCGTGATCATGTCCAACGCCGTGCACGGCTACATCAGCCAGTCCGACAAGGGCGACCTGGTGATCGGCGCCGGCATCGATCAGTACGCCGGCTACGGCCAGCGCGGCAGCTTCCACGTCATCGAGGGCACGCTGGCGGCGATCGTCGAGCTGTTCCCGAGCCTCTCGCGCGTGCGCATGAACCGGCAGTGGGGCGGCATCGTCGACATCTGTCCCGACGCCTGCCCGATCCTGAGCAGGACCCCGGTGCGCGGCCTGTACTTCAACTGCGGCTGGGGCACCGGCGGCTTCAAGGCCACTCCCGGGTCCGGCTTCGTGTTCGCGCACACCATCGCGCACGACGAGCCGCACCCGCAGAACGCGGCCTTCTCGCTGGAACGGTTCACCAGCGGCCATCTCATCGACGAACACGGCGCCGCCGGCGTCGCGCACTAGACGGTAACTGGCGACTCGCGATTGGTGATTGGTGATTCGTAATCCGTAGCTACCGAGCCGACACGACAACTGCGCAGACAACCCACACGCCGAACCACCAATAACGAATCACGATTCACGAATGACGAATCACGGATAACGAACGACATGCTGCTCATCACCTGTCCCTGGTGCGGTCCGCGCGCCGAGAGCGAATTCAGCTGTGGCGGCGAGGCCGGCATCGTCCGGCCGAAGGAGCCGGACGCGGTCTCCGACGACGAGTGGGCCGACTACCTGTTCATGCGCAGCAACCACCGCGGCCTGCACCGCGAGCAGTGGTGGCACGCGCACGGCTGCCGCCGCTGGTTCATCGTCCGCCGCGACACCGTCACCTACCGCATCGACGGCATCGAGAAGCTCGGCGCCGCGGGGGAGGCGACATGACGCAGCCCGCGCGCCTGCGCCACGGCGGCCGCATCCATCGCGATCGCCCGGTCACCTTCAGCTTCAACGGCCGCCAGTTTCCGGGCTACGAGGGCGACACGCTCGCCTCGGCGCTGCTCGCCAATGGCGTGCACATGGTCGCGCGCAGCTGGAAGTACCATCGCCCGCGCGGCATCGTCGGCGCCGGCGCCGAGGAATCCAATGCCGTCGTGCAGCTCGGCGAGGGCTCGCGCACCGTCCCGAACGCGCGTGCCACGCAGGTGGAGATCCACGAGGGCCTGAGCGCGCGCAGCGTGAACTGCTGGCCGAGCCTGGAGTACGACCTGCTGTCGCTCAACGGCCTGTTCTCGCGGCTGCTGCCGGCCGGCTTCTACTACAAGACCTTCATGTGGCCGAAGTCGTTCTGGAGGCACTACGAACACTTCATCCGCAAGGCCGCGGGCCTGGGCGAGACGCCGGCGGAGCGCGACCCCGACTATTACGAGAAGCACAACGCGCACTGCGACGTGCTCGTGGCCGGCGCCGGACCGGCGGGACTCGCCGCGGCGCTGGCCGCCGCGCGCAGTGGCGCACGGGTCATCGTCGCCGACGAGCAGTCCGAGCCCGGCGGCAGCCTGCTCTACAGCCGCGAGTCCATCGACGCCCTGCCGGCGGCGAGCTGGTTGCGCCGCACGCTGGCCGAGCTCGCCACCTTCCCCGAGGTGCGCGTGCTCGCTCGCAGCACGGTGTTCGGCTATCACGACCACAACTTCCTCACCATCGCCGAGCGGCTGACCGATCACCTGCCCGAGGATCAGCGCCGCGGCCCGCGCGAGCGCGTCTGGCGCGTGCGCGCCAGGCAGGTGATCCTCGCCACCGGCGCCTGCGAGCGCCCGCTGGTGTTCACCAACAACGACCGGCCGGGCGTCATGCTGGCCTCGGCGATCTCGGCGTACACGCGCCGCTACGCGGTGCGCGCCGGCACCAGTGCCGTCATCTTCACCAACAACGACAGCGCCTACGCGACCGTGCTCGATCTGCTCGATGCCGGCATCCGGGTGGCCGCCGTGGTCGATGCACGCGAGCAGCCGCAGGGGCCGCACTACGAGGCGGCGCGCCAGCGCGGCATCCGGCTCATGGCCGGCTCGGCGATCGTCGACGTGCGCGGCCGCCGCCACGTGCAGGCCGCAGTGGTGGCCTCGCTCGGCGCCGATGCGACCGGGTTGCGCGGCAACGACACCACCGTCGTCGACTGTGATCTGATCGGCGTCTCCGGCGGCCACAGCCCGATCGTGCACCTGTATGCGCAGTCCGGCGGCCGGCCGCTGTTCGACGAGAGGCTGGCAGCCTTCGTGCCCGGTCCCGCCGTGCAGCCGCAACGCTCCGTGGGCGGCTGCCGCGGCAGCTTCGCGCTCGCCGACTGCCTGCGCGAGGGCTACGAGGCCGGCACGGCCGCCGCGCGCGAGACCGGCCAGGAGGCCGCCGCCACGCTGCCGCCCGGACCCGGGACGCTGGAGCGCCACGAGTATGCGCTGCGACCGCTGTGGCGCGTGCCCGATCCGCCGGGGCACGCCCGCGGCGCCAAGCAGTTCCTCGATCTGCAGAACGACGTGTCGGCCTCGGACGTCTTTCTCGCGGCGCGCGAGGGCTACCACTCCGTCGAGCACGTGAAGCGCTACACCGCACTCGGCTTCGGCACCGACCAGGGCAAGCTCGGCAACATCAACGGGCTGGCCATCCTTGCGCAGGCCCTCGGGCAGGACATCGCCGCCACGGGCACCACCACCTTCCGGCCCAACTACACGCCGGTGACCTTCGGCGCGATCGCCGGGCGCGATCTCGGCGAGCTGTTCGAGCCGATACGCCTGACCGCGCTGCACGCCTGGCACGTGGAGCACGGCGCGGAGTTCGAAAACGTCGGCCAGTGGAAGCGGCCGTGGTACTACCCGAAACCCGGCGAGACCATGCACGAGGCCGTGCGGCGCGAGTGCCACGCCGCGCGCAACGCCGTGGCGATGATGGACGCCTCGACGCTGGGCAAGATCGATATCCAGGGACCGGACGCCGCCGAGTTCCTCAACCGCGTCTACACCAACAACTGGCATACGCTGAAGGTCGGGCAGTGCCGCTACGGCCTCATGCTGCGCGAGGACGGCATGGTGATGGACGACGGGGTGACCTCGCGGCTCGGCGAGAACCACTTCCTCATGACCACCACCACCGGCGGCGCGGCGCGCGTGTACGCGTGGCTGGAGCGCTGGCTGCAGACGGAGTGGCCGGAGCTGAAGGTGTATCTCACCTCGGTGACCGATCACTGGGCGACGATGGCCGTGGTCGGGCCGCGCAGCCGGGAGCTGATGAAGAGCGTGTGCGGCGACATCGACTTCGAGGCCGCGAGCTTCCCGTTCATGGGCTTCCGCGACGGCACGGTGGCGGAAGTCGCCGCGCGCGTCGCCCGCATCAGCTTCTCCGGCGAGCTGGCCTACGAGGTCAACGTGCCGGCGAACTACGCCCGCCACGTCTGGGAGGCGCTCATGAGCGCAGGCGCGCCGCACGGCATCACGCCCTACGGCACCGAGACCATGCACGTGCTGCGCGCCGAGAAGGGCTACGTCATCGTCGGCCAGGACACAGACGGCTCGCTCACGCCGCAGGACCTGGGCATGGAGTGGATCGTCTCGAAGAGCAAGGACTTCATCGGCCGCCGATCCTTCGCCCGCGCCGACACCGCGCGCACCGATCGCAAACAGCTCGTGGGGTTGCTGTCCGCCGACCCGGCGCTGGTGCTGCCCGAGGGCGGGCAGATCCTCGGCGAGCCGCAGTGGACCGCGCCGGTGAGGACCACCGGGCACGTGACCTCGAGCTATTTCAGCGAGGCGCTCGGCCGCTCCATCGCGCTGGCGGTGCTGCAGAGCGGGCGATCGCGCATGGGGCAGACGGTCTACGTCACGCTGGGCGACGGCCGCGTCGCGCCGGCCACGATCAACGATCCCGTGTTCCTGGATCGAGAGGGAAAGCGACAACATGGCTGACATCCTGCGCAGTGCGTTGCGTGACGCCGCCGGCGGGCGGCTGCAGATCGAGGAGGTCCCCGGCCTGCACTACGTGAATCTTCGCGGCGACCCGGCGGCGCCGAACGTGGCAGGCGCAGTGAGCGACGTGCTGAAGATCGAGCTGCCGCAGCAGCCGAACACGCTCGGTGCCTCGGAGACCGCGAAGGTGTTCTGGCTGGGACCCGAGGAGTGGCTGCTGGTGAGCCTCTCGCAGTCGGCCGCCGAGATCGTGAGCGGCCTGCGCCTGAGCCTGGGCGGCGTGCATTCGGCCGTGACCGACGTCACCAGCGGCTACACCACCATCCGCCTGCGCGGCGCGAGCGGCCGCGACGTGCTGGCGAAGGGCTGCGCGCTCGACCTGCATCCGCGCGTGTTCGGCGACGGGCAGTGCGCGCAGACGCTCATCGCCAAGGCGCCGGTGCTGATCGAGGCGCTGCCGGCGACGCAGGCCTATGAACTCATCGTGCGCCGCAGCTTCGCCGACTATCTCTGGCACTGGCTGCACGACGCCAGCAGGTGGGCGCGATGAACCGCTGGCTCACCAGTCCGTCGCGGGATCGCGGCCTGGGCGCCGACGCCGGTTCCCCGACCGGCGCGCCGGTCGCGCGCAGGGAAGGCCAGATCGTCGCGGGCGCCCTGCAGAAACCGGCGTCGCCCGCGAAGGCGAAGCACTTCGGCTTCCTGCTCCTGAAGGACTATTCGATGATCGCCATGTCCTCGGCGGTGGAACCGCTGCGCATGGCCAACCTGCTGAGCGGCGAGGAGCGCTACCGCTGGACGCTGTACACGCTGGACGGAGCGCCGGTGGCGGCAAGCAACGGCATGGTGATCATGCCCGATAGCGCGCTCGCGGGCACGCACGCCGATCTCGACGCCCTGTTCGTCTGCGGCGGGATCTGCGTGGAGAAGGCCTGGCAGGACGTGCTGCGCGAGCCGCTGCACCGGCTGGCGCGCCGGCGCATCCCGCTGGGCGCGCTGTGCACGGGCACCTACGTGCTGGCGCGCGCCGGGCTGCTCGACGGCTATCGCTGCACCATTCATTGGGAGAACGCCTCCAGCCTGCGCGAGCTCTTCCCCTCCGCGCGCGTCTCGCAGGAGCTCTTCGAGATCGATCGCGATCGCTACACCTGCTCCGGCGGCACCGCGCCGCTCGACATGATGCTCAACCTCATCGCGCGCGAGCACAGTCGCGATCTCGCGGTGGCGATCTCGGAGGAGTTCCTCTGCGAGCGGATACGCGGACCGAGCGAGCGGCAGCGCGTGCCGCTGCGCGAGCGCCTGGGGCGGATGCAGCCGCTGCTGAGCGAGACCGTGGCGCTGATGGAGGCCAACGTCGAGGAGCCGCTCAGCATCGACGAGCTGGCCGCGCACGTGGGCATCTCGCGCCGTCAACTGGAGCGGCTGTTCCGCAAGTACCTGAACACCGTTCCCACGCGCTACTACCTGGAGCTGCGGCTGCGGCAGGCGCGGCAGCTGCTGCTGCAGACCAACATGTCGGTGGGCAACATCGCCATCGCCTGCGGCTTCGCCTCCACGCAGCACTTCAGCACCTGCTACCGGGAATTCTTCGGCATGTCGCCGCGCGCCCAGCGCGTGCAGGTGTGGCCGCTGCCGCGCACGCCGTCGATCCCCGCCGGCCCGCCTTCGGCCGAGGCGAAGCTCTGACGTTGCGCAGGATCTAGGACGGCGATCGCGGTTCTGTCGCGCGGCCGTGCGGACGCCGGCAATCGCCGCCTTGATCCGCGGTCGCGCGTGAGACGCGCGCAACGAAAACCGCTGTTCGCGCCCGACGCCGCAGCCGATATAATCGCGCGCGTCCATGCGCAACTCCCTCCCCTTGAGCGCCGCCGTGTTCGGCGTCCTCGTCGCCGCGGGCGCGTGGACCTGCGACACGCTCATCCAGCTCACCCTGCCGGGCGACCCCTGCCACGACGTCTTCATGTGGGTGACGGTGGCGATCTTCTCGGTGGTCTTCCTGCTGTGCATGGCCTACCTGGGCGTGCTGACCATCCGTGTTGTCGAGGGCCGGTGGGTGAGGGGTTTCCGCAGCAGCGGCTTCTCGCACGCGGTGGGCTGCGCGACGCTGTTCTTCACCGCGATCTCGCCGCTCATCGTGCTGAAAGGGCCGAAGAGCTCCACCACCTACGGCGAGCGCGTCGCCGTCATCGAGGCGCTCGAGCACGTCGCCGCGGCGAAGAAGGCCATCGAGTCCTACTGGCGCGAGAACCGTCACTACCCTGCCGACCTGCGGGAGGCGGGCGTGCGCAGGAAACCGGACTCGCTGTCGACCGCGGTCGGCAGCATGGTTTCGACTCAGGATGGCGCGATCACGCTCACCTTCGATGCGCCGCGCTACCCCAACCTGCACGGCAGGACGCTGGTCGTCAGGCCCAGCCACGACGACGGCGGATTCCGGTGGGACTGCCGCGGCGGCGACATCCCCGATCACACCCGCCCCGCGCAGTGCCGCAGCGAGTCCTCCTGCCGCGTGTTCTCCCGGTAATAAGGTAATAAGGGGCCGTCGTCGTTTATCTTCACGCCCCGCGGTTGCGCCGCGGGCGGCCGCGCGCCGCGTATCCTACCCGCCGGCCAGTAATCGCCTCGATCTGTTTCCGGAATCGCTCGTTGCCCAGGGGATGGTTGAACGCCACGCAGCGGCGGATGTCGTGAATGTCCCGCTCGTCCACGTGCGCACGAAAGAGCTCGCGGTAGGCATGCTGCCGCACCCGCGGCGTGTCGCCGAGCCGTCGATAGATCGGGTGCTCCGTCAGCAACGCGTCATGGTCGCCCCAGGCATGCGTTCGATAGGATGTCCATCGGTACTGCTCCGGCGCCTGCACCATGCCCGCGACCACCGGATTCAGTTCGATATATCGCATGCAACTCAACGAATAGGTTTCCGCCTGGACCAGGCTGGCCTTGTGTCGCTCCTCCCAGCGGGCCCCGCTGCGGCGATAACGACGGTTGGAGTATTGGACGTACTGACGCCCCATATGCGCCATCAGGCGCGAGATCCCGGCCTCGCACTCGGGCGTCATCAGCAAATGGACGTGATTGGTCATCAATACGTAGGCGTGCAACGCTACGCCGTAGCGCCGCAGACCAACGCCCAGCTGTGCCAGATAGAATTGATAGTCCCTCGTGTCGAAAAAACAGGCATCGCGGTTGTGACCGCGTTGCACCACGTGCGCCGGGATCCCCGGCAGGTACATCCGTGTCTTGCGCGGCATGGCAGCTCCTTTGCCATTGGTTGAAGCCTTGCTGACGGCGACGCGGCCATCCTGACCGCTGTCGTCGATGAATATTAACGACGACGGCCCCTTTTCACCCGCCGCGCTACCCCAACCTGCACGGCAGGACGCTGGTCGTCAGGCCCAGCCACGACGACGGCGGATTCCGGTGGGACTGCCGCGGCGGCGACATCCCCGATCACACCCGCCCCGCGCAGTGCCGCAGCGAGTCCTCCTGCCGCGTGCTCTCGCGCTGGCAGGCGGCGCGCTAAGCCGGCAAGCGGTCAGATCCGCCATCTTCCACGACTCCCAAGCGCTGGTTGGTTTTTCCCTTGTCAAGTGATCAATCGCCGGCGGGCGGGATCTCAGGCACGCGCTCGGCGGGCGTGACGCTGTCGGGCTCGTCGGTGAATTCCTTGTCGCGCTTGAAGGCGGCCTTCATGATGGAGCCGTTGTCGTCGTAGAGGATCGCCTTCCAGCCGGAGGCGAAGATGATCCAGGCCTTGCCGTCCCTCTCCTCCCAGGTGGCGCGATACCCCGGCTCCATGGTGCTCTCGGCCTCACCATCCTTGGACAGAGTGATGTAGTAGGGCATGCCCTTGGTGGACATGACCTTCCAGACGCCCAGCCACTCGGCGGCGCGCGCCAGGCCCGGCATCGCGATGAGCAGCGCGATAACCGCCGTGAGCACTCCCGGATTCTTGCGCATGTTTTCCCGATCCTATTGCGTCATTGCGCTATCGGCAGACCAGACACGAGAGCGGAAATTGCGCCGTTCCGGTCGCGGGGCCGGCGCGCCTTGATGGCGAGCGTAGTCGGGAACGTAGCTCGGCATCACGGTAGCGCGCGGGACAGGATGTCCCGCGAGCGGTAGCCGGCCCCGCGACCGGAATGGCGCGCGCCGACCTGGATCTCCGCCCGGCCATTCAGTCGATGAGGCCCTTCTCGCGCAGGCGCTTCTCGTTGAGATACTCGCGGCGAATGAGCGCGACGATCACGACGGCGACCAGCACGACGCCGATGGTCACCATGAGCTTGAAGAAGGTGTCGGCCGCGAACGGCCGCACCCAGAGCTGCAGCAGGAACAGCGCCCCCGCCCCGAGGAGCAGGACGATGGCGACGAGGCTAGCCTTTCGCATCGCGCTCCATCACCACGAGGAAGGCCTCGCGCGCCCACAGCAGCAGCGCCCGCCGGCTCTCGCGCTCCATGGTCACCACGCGCCAGCCGTTGCGCGCGTGCCGGTTGAGGAAGGCCGCGAAGCGCTCCGGGTCCACCTTGGACTGGCCGAGGAACATCGACCCGAGCAGGCCCTCCTGGTAGATGAGCACCTGATACTCTTTCATCAATGGCTCCTTCGATCACGAATCACGAATAACGGGCTCGTCTGCTGTCACCTCGGCAAAAGCCTCGCGGCACTCGGTGCAGGAAGATCGCCACTGACACCCTGAATGCATTCCAGCTTGCGCTGGAATGACGCCGGTGGGTACATCTTCCACCTTGCACGCAACCGGCATGCCGGCGGGCGCTAGCGCCAGTCGCCCAGCGGGTGCGAGGCATCGACATGCGGCGCGAAGGGCTTGCGCCGGTCGATGTCGGTCAGCTGGTAGACCTTGCCGACCCAGTTGTTGATGACCGCCTCGCCGGTGTCGTGCCAGGTATTGTCGAGATGCGGGATGACGATCGCCTCCGGCATCTCCGGGATGGCCGCGGCGCGCGCGCGCGCCGCGCGCACCCGCCCGGCGTGCTCCTCGAGGATCGCCTTCACCTGCGGCCGGAAGTAGTTCTCGGGGAACGGCGGGTACTCGTCGATCTCGCCGCTCGCGTAGCGCATGACCTCGCGCTTGTACTCCTTCAGCAGGCTGATGGTGTCGTACTCCGGGTGCGCCTGGAAGAACACGATGCGGAAGCCGTCCTCGCTCACCGCCAGGTGCACGCCGGCCTCCTCGCTCTCCACCAGCACGTGCAGGCCCGCGACCTCGAACTGCGCGCGATCGATCTGGTTGAAGCGCGAGTGCGGCACGTCGAAGCGGGTGTTGCCGCCCATGACCAGCGGGTGCCGCGGATCGACCACGCGGTGCGAGTACACGCCCCAGCGCTTGGCCGGCAGGGGGTGCCGCGTCTGGCCGTAGCGGAACTGCAGCACCGCGTGCGTGGCCAGGCACGAGCACAGGGTCGAGGTCACGTTGTCGTAGGCCCAGTCGACGACCTCCTTCAGCGGCAGCCAGAACGGCTCGCGCGTGAGGTCTGGCTGCGTGACGTTGGCGCCGGTGATGATGAGCGCGTCCAGGCCCTGCTCGCGGATCTCCTCGAAGGTGTCGTAGTACTGCTCGATGTGCGCCCGCGCCTCCTCGCCGCGCGGCAGCTCGCTGAGCGTGAACGGGTGCATGTGGAACTGCGCGATCTGGTTGCTCTCGTTCACCAGCCGGAAGAACTGCCGCTCGGTGGCCTGCAGCGCCTTGTCCGGCATCATGTTGAGGAGCCCAATGTGCAGCTCGCGGATGTCCTGGCGCACCGCCACCTCGAGCGGGATGATCGTGGCCCCCTCCTTGCGGAGATCGTTGAAGGCGGGCAGCGCGGTGTTGGCGACGATGGGCATGCTCGATCCCTCAGTCCGCCCTGTCCAGCACGGACTCCACCAGCGCCAGGAAGTCGGTCTCGTCGCGCACCGCCCACAGTTCGTCGGTGGTGACGGTGTAGCCGTGCTCGCGCGCGATCCGCTCGTAGCGTGGAATGCGCGAGTAGAACAGCCGCGGAAACATCCAGCGCACGAAGTCGTCCGGGTCGATGAGCGCGACGTAATCGAGCGCGCGCTCCTGCATGTAGGCCGCGAGCTGCTCCTCGAGGAACGCCTCGCGATAGTAGAGCGGCTTCGGGTCCTCCTGCGCGCGCCGGATGAGCTCCTGCTCGTCGCGATCGGTGGCCTTGATGTAGAGGATGAGCGTGTGCTCGCTCAGCACCTGCAGCACCTCCCCGTCGTCCAGCTCGCACAGGCTGCCGCCGGCGTCGTTGATGAAGTGGTCGTAGCCGTAGATGTCGTGCGCGCGGCGGATGAACTCCGGCACGTCCCGCATGGCCGCCACCTCCGCGTCGTGATGCAGCCCCTGCCGGCGCTTGAACTCGGGCAGCGACAGGCCGCCCCGCTCCGGGTTGCCGAGCTTGCCGAGAAAGGTCGACACGGGCTTGAGGTTGTCGACGGTGATGTTGTTCTCGATGCGGATGGAGTCCGAGCGCAGCAGGTCGTGCAGCAGCGGGATGTGCATGACCTGGCGCTTGATGTTGTCGAGGATGGGCTCGTCGAGGTAGCGCGTGCCGATGCGGTAGTCCCCGGAGTAGTGAAACCAGTGCGCGCGTCGCAGCCGGTTGGCGAGCTGCGTCTTGCCCACGCCGGACATGCCGAGCAGCGAGATGCTCTTGTGCGGCCAGGCACGGAACTGTCGGGCGGTGAGTCTCACGGGCGCGATCCGGTGTCTAAGTTTCGGCCGGATATGGTAGCGGTTAGCCCGCACCTTGGCATCTGGCGCCGGGCTATGCGCGCAGGTGCCCGGCCAGGAACCCGGGGATGCGCTCCTCCAGCCAGTAGCGCGGGCGCCAGGGTACGGCGCCGGTGACGAAGCCGACGTGGCCGCCGCGATCGCTCACCTCCAGGCGCACCGGCGGGGCGAGCTCGCCGGCCCCGGGGATCACCGCCGGCGTCATGAACGGGTCGTCGCGCGCCTGCAGGATCAATGTCGGCACCGCGATCGCCCGCAGGTACTGCCGCGAGCTCGAGCGCTCGTAGTACTCCGCCGCATCGCTGAAGCCGTGCAGGGGCGCGGTCACGCGGTCGTCGAACTCGCGGAAGTTCCGGCTCGCCGCCACGGCGTCCAGCGGGATCGGGCTGCGCATCCGCGCGAACTTCTGCGCCACCTTCTGGGTAAGACTGCCGACCAGGAGCTTCTGGTAGAGGCGCGAGAAGCCACGGTCGAGCCGGTCGGCGCTGTCGTGCAGGAGAAACGGCACGCTCACCGCCGCCGCGGCGTCGAGTCCCGCGGCCGCGCCGCGCTCGCCAAGGTACTTCAGCAGCACGTTGCCGCCGAGCGAAAAGCCGATCGCCGCCCGCGGCGCGAGCGGAAAGCGCGCACGCAGCAGCGCCAGCACGTGCGCAATGTCGCCGGTCTCTCCGGAGTGGTAGCTGCGCGGCAGGCGATTGGGCTCGCCGCTGCAGCCACGGAAGTGCATCACCACGCCGCGCCAGCCGTGCGCCGCGACCGCCGCAAGCATGCCCTGCGCATAGGGCGAGGCCGAGCTGCCCTCCAGGCCGTGCAGCACGATCACCAGCGGCGTGCGCGCCCCGCCATCAGCGTCGCGCCCGGCGGGTTCCGGCGCGTAGACCGGGCGTGCCCAGTCGAGATCGAGGAAGTCGCCGTCGGGGAACTCCACGCGCTCGCGCCGCAGGGCCACCAGCGGCCTGCGCCGCGCGAAACGCTGCCACAGCGTCTGCAGGTGAGGATTGCGCAGCCACCACGGCGCGCGGAATTCGCTTGCGGCGAACATCGTGCTATTGAGCACCGGCCTGGCGCCGGCACGCAAGCACTGGTTCGTCGCGAGGCGGGCTTAAGGCTTGCCGTCGGCGCGCGGGGCGATGAGCATCGGCGCGTAGACGGCAAAATAGATAATGAATGCCGCGGCCCAGAGCGCGCCCGCGACGTGGGTGAGCGCCTGCACCGGGTGCAGCGCGGCCGCGAACGGCGTGCACAGCCGGATGACCGTGGCCAGCGTGACCAGTATGTAGGCGGCGGTGATGGACGGCCTCACCCGCAGCGGCCGGCCGGTGTGGCCGAGGGCCACGCGTGACATCATGCCCAGCGTCAGCGTGCCGATCGCGCCGGCGGTCAGCCCGTGCAGCGCATCCTGCCAGCGCAGCATCTCGGTCAGCAGCCCCAATCCCTTGAAGGCGAACCCGACGGCGATCCAGGCATAGCCGACGTGCAGCACCCACAGGATCGGGTGCCGCGCGGTCCGCAGCGACTGCCAGCCGCGCATGCGCAGCGCCACCAGCACCGCCGCGGCCACCGCCGCCACGCCCTGCGCCAGCCGCGCCTGCGGCAGCAGCTCGAGCAGCAGCGCGGCGATCGCCGCGTACAACGCCGCCTTGTCGGTCCAGTTGGGTCGCCGCGGCGGCGCGCCCAGCGCGTTCGCCGTGAAACCGGGGATGACGCGCCCGCCGATCACGATCATCAGCAGCGTCACCAGGCCCACGGCCGCCTTGATGCCGATCTCCGCGCCGATAACGGGAAAATACCCCATCGCGGCGGCGTGGATCGCCAGATTCGCCAGCGCGAAGACCAGCAGCACGACCGGGAAGCCGAAATTGCGGCGATTGTTGCTGGCCACCAGCGCCGGGAGGATGGCGAGTATCAGGGCCGGGAAGAAGGCGACGTCGATCGCCGCGACCAGCCAGGCCGGCAGCAGCGCTCCGAAGTACACGGCCAGCCGCCCGGCGATCCACAGCGCGGCGAGCGCGACCAGCCGGCCGCCTCTCACGGCCGGGATGCCGGTCCAGTTGGGCACCGCCGTCAGCAGGAAGCCGGCGATCACCGCCGCGGTGAAGCCGAACAGCATCTCGTGGCCGTGCCAGACGGGCGGCGCGAGCCGCGTGGGCACGCCGAGATCGCCGGCGAAATAAAAGCCCCACGCCGGCAGCAGCAGGCCCGCGGCGACGGCCGCGAGCAGGAAGAACGGCCGGAAGCCGAGGCTCCAGAAGGGATGCAGCGCGCTTGGACGGTGCAGGGCGTCGGTCATGATCGACATGCGCTCACGCTAGCGCCGCCACACTCCCGCGGCCTTGAGGAACATCAAGGCGCCGCGGCCGCGCGCGCGATCATCGACGGCGGCGGCGGCGTCCCTTTTCACTTCAATTCGGACTGCTCGAACTTGCGTTCCCAGAGCTGGTTGCCGTAGGTGTCCAGCGAGCGCACGGTGAGCACGCGCCCCTTCTCCGGGCCGCTGACGTTCAGCGTGCAGAAGTTGCGCTGGCCCACCTCGGTGCCCTCCACAACCTGCGGGTTCTTCGCGTCCTTGGAGGGATCGCGCACGCCCGAGGTCAGCGGCGAACAGGTCAGCTCGTGCAGCGGGTAGGTGCCGTCGCGCGCCAGTCGGCTCATGCGCGTCATGTGGCGATCGCCGGTGAGCAGGAACACGCCTTCGATGTCCGCCTTCACCAGCCAGTCCATGAAGTCGCGATACTCCTCGGCAAAATTCCGCCAGCCCTCCACGCGTCGCTGCGACAGGAGGATCTGGCTGCCGTTGACGATGAACTTGAAGGTCGCGCGCGAGGCGAGCAGCGCGTTCTTCAGCCAGCGCAGCTGCGCCGGCCCGAGCATCCGCTTGCCGGCCGGGTCGGGCTGCTGGTCGTGATCGCGGTAGTAACGATCGTCGAGCAGGAAGAAATCCGCGTCGCCGTAGCTCGCCACCGTGTACACGCCCGGGGCCTCGGGCAGGCCGTAGGCGGGGTTGGCCCAGTAGCGCTTGAACAGCGCGAGCGCGCTGTCCTTCAGCGGAAAGCTGCCGTTGGCGTTGTCGGGGCCGAAGTCGTGGTCGTCCCAGGTGGCGATGTGATGCGTGCCCTGCAGCAGCTTCTGCAACGGCGGGAAGGCTCGCACGTGGCGGTAGCGGTAGTTCATCCCCGAGGGGCTGTCATAGTCCACCTCGCGCAGATAGATGTTGTCGCCCAGCCACAGCATCATGTCCGGCTTGAGCGCGGCGATGCTGTCGAAGATCTCGTAGCCGCCGCCGTAGGCCTGCCCGGGCCGATCGTAGGGATCGTCATTGATGTAGGCGCAGGAACCGAGCGCGATCGTGAACGCGGGTGGATCCCCGCGCCACTGCCACAGCGGCGTGGTGCGGAAGCGCAGCGGCGTCTCGCCGCTCGGTTGCGGCTCGCCGTCGATGAGCACGCGGTACTCGTAGGCCTGGCCCGGCTCGAGGTCCTCCACCCGCACGTGCGCGGAGTAGTCCGTCTCCGGCAGCAACTCGTAGGACTCGGTCTTCCAGCGCTCCGAGGGCTTGCCCTCCGGCCAGTACTCGATCTGCGCCTCGGAGGTGCCGCTCGCCTGCAGCCAGATGGTCGCCGCGCGCATCGCCGGGTAACCGGGCATCGGACCGGCGGTGACGCGCTCGGCGGCCTGCGCGCCCCATACCGCGGAAGACAAGAGGATGCCGAGCAGGAACCTGCCCTTCGCCCGCGTGCTCATGGGCACCAATGATAATCGCCGGCGCGGGCGAGGGCCACGACGGTGGCCGAGTGTCCGCAGGTGGGGGCCCCCTTCAGCCGACGCGCTGGCGCAGGTGCTCGCTCAGTCGCCGCATGGCGGGCGAGGGATCCCTGGACGAGAGGTGCACATTGACGATGCTCGGGCAGGCGCGGTCCGCGATCGCCGCCTGCAGCGCGGTCTCGAACTCCTCCTCCGTGCCGGCCTCGTAGCCGCGCAGCGGCCCGAACACCTCGCCCAGGCGATGAAAGTTCCAGGCGGCGATGTCGTTGAACGGCCCGTCGAGGATGTAGCGCTCCGTGCTGTAGCCGGCGTTGTTGAAGACGATCACGACGGGCGCCAGCCCGAGCCGCGCGTGCGTGGACAGTTCCGTGCCGGTCATCTGGAAGGCGCCGTCGCCGACCAGGATGAGCGCGCGCCGATCCGGGCTCGCCACCTGCGCGCCGAGCGCGGCGGGCACCGCGAATCCCATGGTCGTGTAGTACGCCGAGGCCAGGAACTCGGTGCGCTGGCGCACACGCAGCTCGATCGCCGCGAACAGGCAGTCGCCGACGTCGCAGACCACGATCATCTCCGGGGTGAGGCTGGTGTTGAGCCGCTCGATGAGCCGCGCGATCGTCATTGCCCGCCCGGGCTGCGGGAAGGCCTCCGCATGCCCGACGGCCGGCAGCATCGGCAGGGCCTCGCGCCGCGGCGAGACCCTTTTCGCAAGCGCCGCCACGAAGTCCCCGAGCTGCACGCGCGGGTAGCGGTGGAAGCGGATGTTGACCTCGCCCTGCGCGGCGCGCACCAGCCGGTGCGGATCGAAGCGCGCCGTGTAGATGCCGGTGTCCACATCGTTCAGCGTCACGCCCAGCATGAGCAGCAGATCGGCCTGCTCAACGACCGTGCGGGCGTGCTCGGAGCTCATCGCCCCCTCGTAGACGCCGACGTAGGCCGGGTGCCGCTCGCCGATGACCGACTTGCCGGTCAGCGTCGCGGCGACCGGCAGCCGCCCATGCTCGACGAGATCGACCAGCGCATCCTGCAGCCCGCGCCGGTGCAGCTCGACCCCGGCGATGAGCACCGGCGAACGCGATTCCGCCAGCAGCTCCAGCGTCTCGGCGACCGCCTCCTCGAGCGCGGCTGCATCGCTTTCGGCGCCCGCTCCGGGCTCCGTCATCGCCGGCAGTGCCTGGCCGTGCGCCATTACCATGTCGCGCGGCAGCTCGATGTAGACCGGCTGGCGTTCGCACCGCGCCGCCGCCAGCGTGCGATCGATTTGCCGGAACGCGGTGACCGGATCGTCGAGCACGGTGGTGGCGCAGGTGATGCGCTCGAAGATCTCGCGCTGAAACGTGTACGGCCCGAAGCGGTGATGCAGCAGCGGGTCCTCGCGCTGCTCGCGTATGCCCGGCGCGCCGCTGATGACGACCACCGGCGAGGACTCGGCATGGGCGCCGGCCACCGCGTTGACGACGTTGAGCGCGCCCACACCGTAGGTGATGGCGAGCGCCCCCAGGCCCTTGCAGCGCGCGTAGCCGTCGGCGGCGAAGGCGGCGGTGTCCTCGCGCGTGGTGCCCACGTGCATGGCCGGCCCGCGGCCCATCTCCTCGTAGAAGCGCAGGATGTAGTCGCCCGGCACGCCGAAGACGTGATGCGCGCCGGCGTCGTACAGCCGCTGCAGCAGGTATCGCCCTATCGTCGTCGGACCATCGCTCTCCACGACAATGTCTCCCTCCGCCTCGATGCTGTCCGTCGTCACGTGTACGTGCCGCGGCCTGCCATGTCATGCCCGGCTACCGCTCGCGGTACTTCCATGTACCGCTCGCTACCGCGGCGTCGTGCTCGCTGTCCATGCTGCGCGCGCCGCCGAGGCGCGCCGCGCATGACATGGCAGACCCCGGCACTCCAGCCGTGCCACTTTGCGCCTGCTCAGTAAGAAGCTTAGAACAATCCGTGGGGCGCCGCGGTAGCGCTGGCAGGTGGCGATCAGCGGCGCTTGCCGCGGCCGGTGGGGCTGCCGGGATGCAGGGTGGCCGGCGGGCGGCGCGAGGTGCCGGCGCGCTTGCCGGCCGCGGGCGGCGGCGTGACCGGCAGGCCGGTGTGCTGCGTGCGGAACGGCCTCGCCGCATGCGCCGGCTCGAGCGCGGCCCGGCGCCGGCCCTCGCCGGCGTGGCCGGTCCCCGGCGGCTGGTGCAGCGGGATCAGGTGATGCCTGCTGTTGCCGATCAGATCGGCGCGGCCCATGCGCCGCAGCGCGGCGCGCAGCATTGGCCAGTTGTTGGGATCGTGGTAGCGCAGGAAGGCCTTGTGCAGCCGCCGCTGCTTCAGACCCTTCGGGATGATCACCTCTTCGCTGCCGCGCGTGACCTTGTGCAGCGGATTCTTGCCCGAGTGGTACATGGCGGTGGCGGTGGCCATCGGCGAGGGCAGGAAGGCCTGCACCTGGTCGGCGCGGAAGCCGTTCTTTTTCAGCCACAGCGCCAGCTCCAGCATGTCCTCGTCGGTGGTGCCCGGGTGCGCGGCGATGAAGTAGGGGATGAGGTACTGCTCCTTGCCGGCCTCCTTCGAGTACATGTCGAACAGCTGCTTGAAGCGGTAGTAGGCGCCCACGCCCGGCTTCATCATCTTCGACAGCGGACCCTCGGCGATCGCCTCTGGCGCGATCTTCAGGTAGCCGCCGACGTGGTGCTGGGCGAGCTCCTTCACGTACTCGGGCGACTCGATCGCGAGGTCGTAGCGCACGCCGGAGCCGATCAGCACCTTCTTGATCCCGGGCAGGGCGCGGGCGCGGCGGTAAAGCCGGATGAGCGGCGCGTGGTCGGTGTTGAGGTTCTTGCAGATGCCGGGGTACACGCACGAGGGGCGGCGGCAGGCGGCCTCGATCTCCCTGGACCTGCAGGCCAGCCGATACATGTTCGCCGTCGGCCCGCCGAGATCGGAGATGACGCCGGTGAAGCCGGGCACGCTGTCGCGGATGGTCTCGATCTCGCGGATCACCGAGTCCTCGCTGCGGCTCTGGATGATGCGGCCCTCGTGCTCGGTGATCGAGCAGAAGGTGCAGCCGCCGAAGCAGCCGCGCTGGATAGCGACCGAGTAGCGGATCATTTCATATGCGGGGATCTTCGCGCTGCCGTAAGAGGGGTGCGGCCGGCGCGCGTACGGCAGCTCGTAGACCGCGTCCATCTCCCTCGTCGTGAGCGGGATTGGCGGCGGATTCAGCCACACGTCCTTGTCGCCGTGCCGCTGCACCAGCGCGCGCGCGTTGCCGGGGTTGGACTCCAGGTGCAGGATGCGCGAGGCGTGCGCGTACAGCACCGGGTCGTCGGCCACCTGGTCGTAGGCCGGCATGCGCACGACGCTGAGCTCGCGATCGGCGGCGCTGACGCGCGGCAGGAAGCGGATCGTATGGGGTCGGAGTGATTTTCCGCTTTCCCCCGCCGGCGACGCGACCCCGCCTAACCATTCCGGAGAATCACTCCGACCCCTTTCTTCGTAGGGATCGACGGGCGGATTCAGCACGCCCGGCGTGTCGATGGCGGTGGAGTCGATCTCGATCCAGCCCTCGGGGACGGCGTCGCGCACGAACACCGTGCCGCGCACGTCGGTGATCTCCCCGATCGGGACCTTGGCGGCCAGGCGATGCGCGACCTCGACGATCGCGCGCTCGGCGTTGCCGTACAGCAGCAGATCGGCGCGCGCATCCATCAGCACCGAGCGTCGCACCTTCTCCGACCAGTAGTCGAAGTGGGCGATGCGCCGCAGCGAGGCCTCGATGCCGCCCAGGACGATGGGCACCTCGCCCCAGGCCTCGCGCGCGCGCTGCGCATAGACGATGACGGACCGATCCGGCCGCCGGCCGGCCTCGCCGCCCGCCGTGTAGGCATCGTCGCTGCGGATGCGGCGATCGGCGGTGTAGCGGTTGACCATCGAATCCATGTTGCCGGCGGTGATCCCGAAGAACAGGTTCGGCCGGCCAAGTGCCCTGAACGCCTCGGCGCTGCGCCAGTCCGGCTGGGCGATGATGCCGACGCGGAACCCCTGCGCCTCCAGCACGCGTCCGATGATCGCCATGCCGAAGCTCGGATGATCGACGTAGGCATCGCCGGTGACGATGATGACGTCGCAGGAGTCCCAGCCGAGCGCCTCCATCTCGGCGCGCGACGTCGGCAGGAACGGCGCCACGCCGAAGCGCGCCGCCCAGTACTTGCGGTACGAGGTGAGCTCGCGAGGCGCCGTGAGGGAGGTCGACATGGCGGGCATTAAAGCCTATTTGCGCGCTGCGTCATAGCGCGCCCGGACCGCCGCCTGACGCCGGCCTCCCCTGCCTAAAGACCGCGCCGAGGGCGCCGATACCAGGGTCTGGCCCGCGTAAGTCGGGCCGGGCTTGCCCGCCGTCGCCGGCCCTCCGGCCGCGCGCGGCTCCCGCCACAAGGACAAATCTCGCCATGCCCAACGGCATCGACAGGCTGTTCGATCAGGTCTACCGCATCCCGAGCGTGCCGGACGTGGTCTGCCGGCTCATCCAGGAGCTGACCGTTCCGGAGGCCAATCTCCACGACCTGGCCCGCGACGTCGCGCGCGACCCGGCCATCACCATGAAGGTCCTGCGACTGGTGAACTCGGCCTATTACGGTCTGCCGCGCAAGCTCACCGCCATCGACGAGGCGGTGCTGAGCCTCGGCGTGGACAGGCTCGCTACCATCATCATCGCCTCCGGCATGGTCGCGACCGTGCCGCAGATGCAGGGCTTCGATCTCAGGGGCTTCTGGATGCAGAGCTTCCGCCGCGCGAGCTATGCGAAGGGCATCGCGGCGCTGATCGACGGCGTGGACCCGAACACGGCCTTCACCTGCGGCCTGATCGCGGATTTCGGGCGGCTGCTGCTGCGCATGGGCAATGCCTCGGCGGCCGAGCGCATCGACAGCGCGGTCGCCGAGGGCGGGCACCGGCCGACCTGGGAGCGCGCCGAGCTCGGCTACAGCACCGCGCAGGTTGCCGCCGAGCTCTGCCGGCGCTGGAACTTCCCGGAGGAACTGCACCGCGGGGTGGCGCAATGCGCCGAGCCCCTCACCTTTGCCGGGTTCGATCCGCTCGCGGCCGTGGTGCATCTGGCGGGACAGCTCGCCGAGCTGCGCGCCGAGAACGCCGCGCCGCACGAGGTCGTCGTTTCGCTGCCCGCCCATCTCGCCGCCCGGCTGGATCTCGGCGAGGCGCAGCTCCAGCAGATCGCCTACCGGGTGTACGACAGCGAGTCGGGGCTGGAAGGCCTGGCCGCCTGAGGCGCTTCCCCGCCGCCCGCGAACCGACAACCGCATTCCAGCCCGCCAATTCTGCCGCGTATTCGGACTGCCGCTTCGCCAGGCCGGGCGAAAATCGGCGCGGAGCCAGGCGCAATCTGGCGGGTCGCGCGCGGCGAGCCTGGATCCCGCCCTGTCGACCGCGCTTTTGACGCGGTGACCGGCGAGCTGCCGCGGCACGCGCGACTACCGCTGCGCGGTACATCCTGTACCGCTTGCTACCGCGGCGTCGTGCTCGTCTTTCTTCGCTGCGCTGTCATGCTCCGCTCGAAAGTCCGGCCCGGTCCATCCATGGACCGGGCGTTCGCCGGGCGAACAGTCCACTGGACTGTTCGCTTCTTCCGGCTCACCCCGGCTGCGCGCGCCGCCGAGGCGCGTCGCGCGTGCCGCGGCAGCTCGCCCTGAACTCCCTGCATGCCTGAACCACTGCCGGGGGCTACGTCGATCCTTTTCAACAGCAGACGGCACGGAACGGAGAAGGGTTCAATTCGCCGGTCCAGCGCCCGTCGACGGCGAGCCGCGGCGCGGCATATGCAGCAGCGCATATGCCGAAGTGGGTATCGCCGCGCCCCCGAAGGCGTCCCTAGAATCACCCCCTCAAGAGGTGCCCGCTCAGAAGCCTTCGACGCGATGACCGATTCCATCTCCACACACCAGGGCGGCTGCGAGTGCGGCGCCGTTCGGTACCGCGTGCGCGGCGCGATGCGCGGCGTGGTCAACTGCCACTGCAAGCAGTGCCGGCGCATACACGGCCACTTCGGCGCCTACACCTCCGTGGAGCGCACGCAGCTGACGCTCATCAACGACGCCGGGCTGAAGTGGTACCGCTCCTCGGCGGCCGTGCGACGCGGCTTCTGCGGCCACTGCGGCGCAAGCCTGTTCTGGGACAACGAACAGCTCGCGACCATCTCCATCGCCGCTGGCACGCTGGACGACCCCACGGGTCTGAAGAGCATCGCCCACATCTACACCGCGGACGCCGGCGATTACTACCACATCGACGATGACCTGGCGAAGTACCCGGGCAGCATGCGCGATGCCACCTGATCAGGCTCCCCGGCGCGAAGGACCATGTTCCGAATCGATCTCACGCCCGCGCAGGTACGGCAGTTCAACGAGGACGGCTTCCTCATCCTGGATCGGCTGCTCGAGCCCGATTAGGTAGAGCGCACGGCGGCGCGCTTCGAGCACCTGTTTCGCGGCGAGTTCGAGACCGGCCTGTACCCGGACGAGTGGAACTGGCAGGAGGGGCGCGACCCGCCGGACCGCACGCGGCAGATCTGCAACGGCTGGAAATCCGATCGCGCCATCGCCGCGGTGGTGCTGAGCACGCAGGTCGGCAGGATGTGCGCGCAGCTCGCCGGCTGGCCCGGTGCGCGCATCGCGCAGGACAACGTGCTGTGGAAGCCGCCGGGTGCCAAGCCGCTGGGCTTTCACCAGGACAACAGCTACATCAAGTGGTGCGAGCCGCCGGCGTACCTCACCTGCTGGATCGCGCTGGACGAGACCCACGCGCGAGGCGGCGCGCAGCGTCGGCCGCGAGCCGGAGATCGTGCCGGTCGAGGTCCCCCCCGGCGGTTGCGCCCTTCATCACGGCGACACCTGGCACGGCTCGGACACCAATCGCGGCAACACCCCGCGCCGCTCCACGGTCGCGCATTGCATCTCATCGGAGGCGCGCTACCACCCCACCGAGATCGGCTACATCTACAGCCGCTACAAGCGCGTGGCCGACCTGACGATGGACGAGAGCTACTTCCCGATACTGTGGCGGCAGGACGGCTACCGCTCGCCATTCCTCGACGCCTACCTCCGCGGCGAGCGCTCGGTCGCGAGCGACGCGAAGGCCGCGGCGGCGGCGCGCTAGCGCGCGTCGATATCCCCGCCCGGCTGCACGATCACCGAGATGAAGCGGATCGGCAGCTTGATGAGCTGCACCGGTCCGTGCGCCGTGCTCGCCTCGAACAACAGCGAGTCCCCGGGCGCGAGATGATAGCGGTTGCCCGCGTGCTGGTAGACGACCTCGCCCTCGAGCATGTGTATGAACTCCACACCGGGGTGCTGGAACTCCGGGAACACCTCGGACTGATCGGTGAGCTCGATGAGATACGGCGCGATGGCCACGTCGCGGCCCACGCCGTGGCCGAGCAGCTGATACTGGTGGCCGACGCGTGAACCGCGGTTTTCGATGGTGATGCCGCCGCCCTTCTTGGTGTAGCAGCAGCCGTGCTGGTCCTCGTAGCTCTGGAAGAAGTACGTCATCGGCACCTTGAAGGCGCGCGACAGCGCGTGCAGCGTGCCGAGCGAGGGCGAGGCGTTGCCGTTCTCGATCTTCGAGAGCATGCCCGGGGAGAGCCCCGCGAGCTGGGCCAAGCGCGCGACGGTCAGCCCGCGCTGGGTGCGGAAGATGCGCACCTGCTGGCCGATCGCCTGCGCCATGCGGCGATCGATCGCCTCGGGCGACTGGTCCTCGACGGTGCCGTTCTCAGTGGGGCCGGGATCGCGATCCGGGTCTTCGCAAGCCATGATAGTCTTTATGCCACCTCGTCCTGCTGCGGGAACGCGGTCCCTGTTGCATTCGGTGCACGATCGATATTGAATATAGTTCCACAAAAGTGAATTCTGTTCACCTACTTTTGTGGATACCCGTTGCGGGGTAGAGCCCGCCGCAGGGAGGCGGTTACAGCCCTTCAGGCCGCGACCTTCCAAGGCCCCGCCGGGAGCGTGATCGGAGGACTAGGCGTGCGCAAAAAACCTGAAGGAATTCTTACGGTAACGGCACCGGACCCCCCGTTCGCCATCTCCCTGCCCGTGGCTCATGCAGGCGTGCGCTCGCGGCGGCCCACCCTGCCGCGTCACGTCCGCGCCGCACCCGGGGATTGCCATGCTTGACCCGGCGCGCCCGGCGATGATCGGCGCGGCGACCCCGCGCGGCGCCGGCAGCCCGCTGGGCGCGATGGACCTGCTGCACACGGTCCTCACGCGTCTGCTCGAAGACCCGGATTCCACCCAGCCCTTCACCCTGCTGCTGGCCGACATCCTCGAGATCGCCGGGGCCGAGGCCGGTGCGGTCTTCGTCACCACCGAGACCGGGCGCCAGCTCGTGCTGCTGGCCTGTACCGGCTGCGACGACCGCCAGCGTTGGGTGCGCTTCGTCGACCATCACGAACTGCGCCTGCCGCCGAACCCCGACAGCGCCCCACAGGTGCTGGACGAGCCGGCCGAGCAGAACACCCACGTGCTCGCGCAGTGGCTCACGCAGGGGGCGCACGGTCACGGCCTGCTGCTGCTGCGGCTGCCGGGCCGCAGCGGCTCGCTGCCGCGCGCCACGATCCAGGCGGTGCACGACTACGGCGACTACCTGGCCGGGATCATCTACAGCACGCGGCGCGCGCGGCTGAAGCTGCGCCACGCGCAATGCGAGGAACGCGCGGCCATCGCCCGCGAGCTGCACGATTCGCTGGCGCAGTCGCTTTCCTACCTGAAGATACAGGCGAGCCTGCTGCAGTCCGCCCTTGGCCGCAATCCCGAGACCGCCGCCAACTCCGACATCGACGCCACGGTCAAGGAGCTGCGCAACACCCTGAACGTCGCCTACCGCCAGTTGCGCGAGCTGATCACGACCTTCCGCCTGACCATGCACGGGAAGACCTTCGCGCAGGCGCTGGAGGAGTCGATCGAGGAATTCGAGCGGCGCTGCTCCATCGCCTTCGATCTGGACAACCGCCTGCCCGCCGGCGAGCTCGGCATGGTGGAGGAGATGCAGCTGCTGCACATCGTGCGCGAGGCGCTCTCCAACGTCGTGCGTCACTCGCACGCGAGCTACTGCTGGGTGACCCTGCGCCTGACCGAGGACGGCAATTGCCAGATCAACATCGCCGACAACGGTGTGGGCATGCAGACGGCTCACGACGCGGAGCAGCATCACGGAGTGGTGATCATGCAGGAGCGCGCCCACTCCCTGGGCGGCAGCCTGCGCATGGAGCGCCGCGAGGGCGGCGGCACCCGCGTCGTGGTGGCCTGCCCGCTGCGCCAGACCGGCGCCTCGGCGATGAGCGAGGGCGCGTGACGGCCGTGGATTCCTCCCGCTGCCGCGTACTGCTGGTCGACGATCACCCGCTGTTCCGCCGCGGCGTGATGCAGCTCATCGCCGCGCAGCCGGATTTCGAGGTCGTCGGCGAGGCCGCCTCGGGCGAGGAGGGCGTGGCGCTCACGCACAGGCTCAACCCCGACATCGTCCTGCTCGACGTCGACATGCGCGGCATGGGCGGCCTGCAGGCGCTGAAGGAGATCAAGGAATCGGGCGCCGACACCCAGGTCATCATGCTCTCGGTCTCGGATGCCGAAATGAACCTCGTCACGGCCGTGCGCAGCGGCGCGGACGGATACCTGCTCAAGGACGCCGAGCCGGAAGAGATGCTCGAGAAGCTGCGCCAGGCGGCGCGCGGCGAGGTCATCTTCACCGACTCGCTGATGGCCATGCTGGTCGACGCGATGCGCAGCGGCACGCCCGCCCCGTCGACGGACGAGGCGCTGACCGAGCGCGAGCGCCAGATCCTGCAGCTCATCGCCGCCGGCAAGAGCAACAAGCACATCGCCCGCGAGCTCGGCATCAGCGACGGAACCGTGAAGGTGCACGTCAAGAACCTGTTGCGCAAGCTGCACCTTCGCTCCCGCCTCGAGGCCGCGGTGTGGGCCCTGAATCATCGCAATGCGCAGCCGCTGAAGTCCTGAAGGGCGCGGCCGTCCCGAGCTCGGCGGCACGGGCGCTGCCGCCCGCCGCCATGGCGGCCTCGACGTACTGAGCCGCTGGCACTCGAACAACAGGCCCGCGATCGGGGGACCCTCGTCGCGCCGGCGCCCGCAGGCGCAGTGACCGCATACACCCGTCCCGGATCTGATCGCCGTCAATGCGCCGGCCCGGGTCCTGGCCTTCAATGTCCGCAGACATCCGGAGTGCGCGCCATGCAACTGCCCCCACAGATAACCTTTCGCGGCATACCCCATTCCGACGCCGTGGAGACCGAGTTGCGCGAGCGGATCGCGAAGCTCGAGGAGTTCTACCCGCGCATCATGAGCTGCCGCGTGGTGGTCGAGGCCAAGCATCACCACCATCACCAGGGCAATCTCTACCACGTCCGCGTCGAGCTCGGCGTGCCGGGCAAGGAGATCCTGGCCAGCCACGAGCGGCACGACATGCACCAGCACGAGGACGTCTACGTCGTCATCCGCGACGCCTTCGATGCGGCCAGGCGCCAGCTGGAGGACTACGCCCGCGAACGTCGCGGCGACGTGAAGACGCACGAGCCGCCGCTGCACGGCAAGGTCGTCCGCGTGGAGGGCGACAGCGGATACATACTGACCGCCGACGGCCGGGAGGTCTTCTTTCACCGCAACAGCGTGGTCGACGGCTCCTTCGAGACGCTGCTGCCCGGCAGCGAGGTCCGCTTCAGCGAGGAGGCCGCCGAGGACGGCCCCCACGCCACGACGGTGCACGTTATCGGCAAGCACCACATCGCCTAGCCGCCGACCCTCGCTCGTGCATTGCTGAATAACCAACAGGCGGCGCGGCGGGGTTTCATTCTCGACATGGACCAGGCGGCATCACTGCAGGCATCACGCGCGGTAAAGCTCGCGATCGGCGATGCACTGATCATCGTTGACATACAGAACGACTTCCTGCCCGGGGGCGCGCTGGGCGTGCGAAACGGCGACGAGATCATTGCGGTGATCAACCAATATGTGCGCCTGTTCGCCCGGCGCGGCTTGCCGATCTACTTCACCCGCGACTGGCATCCGCCCGATCACTGCTCGTTCCCCGAGCAAGGCGGGCCGTGGCCAGTTCACTGTGTCGCGGGAACCCACGGCGCGGCGTTCGCCGACTCGCTGCAGATGCCGGCGGACGCGACCATCATTTCCAAGGCCACGAACGCGGCGAAAGAGGCCTACTCGACCTTCGAGGGCACCGACCTCGCGCAGCAACTCGGACAACGATCCGTGCGGCGCGTCTTCATCGGCGGCCTGGCCACCGACTACTGCGTGGTGAATTCGGTCAAGGACGCCCATCGACTCGGCCTGACCACCTTCGTGCTGGAGGATGCCATCCGCGCGGTCGACGTCCATCCCGGCGACGGGGAGGCGGCCTGCGAGACGATGAGGCAGCACGCGGCACGCTTCGTGCGTCTCCGCGACCTCGAGGAGGCGCAGACTTAGCGCCCGGCACGCGCGCGGCTTCCGGCTATTCCGCGAGATCCTTCGCCCTCGCGGCCGCGGTTCGCGCGTCGACCTCGGCCGCCAGCCGCCGCAGTCCGTCGTCGATGCGAACCTCGTAGGGCTCGGCCTTCGCCAGCGCGCGCAGGCGCTCGGGCAGGCTGGCCAGCCCTTCGGCGGCGCGCCGCTTCATCTCCTCGAGCGACGCGCATGCCATCACGCGCCGCGCCGCGCGCATGACCGGCTGCAGCAGTGCCTCACCCGCGCGCGCCCCCCCCTCCAGCGCGAGGACATCGTGATCCAGCCGGCCGGCACGATCGCGGACGCGCCAGGCCTGCTTGCGCCCCGGCCAGGTGGCCTTGCCCTCGGAGCGCTTGCGGCGCGCCACCCCCGCGTACTCCTGCAGCTTGTAGGCGCAGTCCAGTGACGGGTAGTCCGCGGCGGTGACCAGATCCGTGCCCACGCCGAAGCCGTCGATCGGCGCCCCGCCGCTCACCAGATTCTGCAGCCGCCACTCATCGAGGTTGCCGCTTGCGAAGATGGTGACCTCGGGATGGCCGCCCTCGTCGAGGATGCGCCGCACCTTGCGCGCGTGCTCGGCCAGATCGCCGCTGTCCAGGCGCACGCCGTCCACGCGCAGCCCCTCCCGCCGCAGTCGCGTGGCCAATCGCACCACCTTCGTCGCCGCCGCCTCCGTGTCGTAGGTGTCGATCAGCAGCACGATCGGCCCGGATTGCGTGCGCGCGAAATCCGTGAACGCGGCGCCTTCCTCGTCGTGCGCCTGCACGTAGGAGTGCGCCATGGTGCCGTAGAGCGGGATCCCGAACCGCGGGCCCGCCAGCACGGCGGAGGTGCCCGCGAAGCCGGCGATTGCCGCGGCGCGCGCCGCCAGCAGGCCCGCCTCGGCGCCGTGGGCGCGGCGCAGCCCGAAGTCCACCAGCAGCTTGCCCGGCGCCGCCAGTACGCAGCGCGCCGCCTTCGAGGCGATCATGGTCTGGAAGTTGAGCAGGTTGATGAGCCGGGTCTCGACCAGTTGCGCCTCCGGCAGCGGCGCGACGACGCGCAGGAGCGGCTCCTCCGGGAAGAACACCGTGCCCTCCGGCAAGGCATCGACGTCGCCGGTGAAACGCAACGCCGCGAGCTCCTCGAGGCAATCACGGCTGAAGCGGCCGCAATCCGCGAGCCAGCGCAGCTCCTCGTCCTCGAATCGAAGGCTCTCGAGGTACTCGAGCGCCTGTTCCAGGCCGGCGGCGACGAGAAAATTTCGTTGCGGCGGCAACCTGCGCACGAACAGCTCGAAGACTGCGGTCTCGCGCATGCCGCGCTCGAAATACGTCTGCAGCATGGTCAGCTGGTAGAGATCGGTGAGCAATGCGCTGTTGATCGGGTTCATGCCCGGCTTCCGCCTCGTTCCTGTAGCAGTACCTCAGCGCCCGTGTGCGCGCCGGCCGCCACCTCCGCCCGCCGCCCGCCCGCGCCCTTCACCCACGCCGGCCTGCAACATCGATCCATGAAAACCCGCGCCCGGTCATTTTCCGGCTTTCGCCATCCGAAATAAACTTGTCCGGTCACGCCGAAGGCGCCGCGGCTCTGGGCGCACGCCGCGCGAGGGCAGGGGGTGGACTTGACCGATGTCAGGCGACCCCGCCGGTGGGAATGCTAGTTTTGAGAAGACCGCGGTGTTCGCGAGGGCGATCGAGGTGGCGAATGGCTGAAGTCACGAAGTCGCTCCACCGCGGCCGCTGGGAGCATTTCCCGCACGAGGCCGACATGGGCGTGCGCGGCTACGGGCCGACGGAAACCGAGGCCTTCGAGCAGGCGGCGCTGGCGATGATGGCGGTGATCACCGACCTCGACACCATCGAGCCGCGCCAGGCCGTCGGGATCCACTGCGAGGCGCCGAACGACGAGCTTCTGTTCGCGGACTGGCTGAACGCGCTGGTCTACGAGATGGCCACCGGCAGGATGCTGTTCAGCCGCTTCAGCGTGCGGATCGAGGGCACGCGCCTGGACGCACAGGCCTGGGGCGAGCCCGTCGATATCGCACGCCACCGGCCCGCCGTGGAGGTCAAGGGCGCGACCTACACCGCATTGCGCGTGGCGCGCGACGACAGTGGGCAGTGGCTCGCACAGACGGTAGTGGATGTTTGAACCATGGACCTGAATCTCTTCACGCGACGCTCGGAGTATGAATGGGAAATACCGCGGCATGGCGCGATGCGCGTGCCCGCGGTCATCTATGCCAGCGAGCGGCTGGTCCGGGAGATGGATCAGAAGGTCTACGAGCAGTCCGTCAACGTCGCCACGCTGCCCGGCATCGTCAAGGCCGCCTACGCCATGCCCGACGCGCACTGGGGCTACGGTTTCCCCATCGGCGGGGTGGCGGCGTTCGATCCGGACCAGGGCGGGGTGGTCTCCGCCGGCGGTGTGGGTTTCGACATCTCCTGCGGCGTGCGCTGCCTGCACACCGGACTCACGCGCGAGGACATCCTGCCGGTGCAAAAGGAGCTCGCCGACCTGCTCTACCGCCGCATCCCCGCGGGCATGGGCAGCACCGGGGCGATACGCCTCGACGACAAGGAAATGAATGCGATGCTGACCGGCGGCGCGCGCTGGGCGGTGGAGCGCGGCTGGGGCGTGCCCGCGGACCTGGAGCGCATCGAGGAGCACGGCCAGATGCAGCACGCCAAGCCGGGCAACGTCTCGCCACAGGCGAAGAAGCGCCAGCGCGACGAGATGGGGACGCTCGGCAGCGGCAACCACTACCTCGAGGTGCAGGAGGTGACCTCGATCTACGACGAGGCGATCGCGAAGGCGTTCGATCTCGAGCGCGGCAGGATCGTGGTGATGATCCACTGCGGCTCGCGCGGGCTCGGGCACCAGATCGGCACCGATTTCCTCAAGCGCATGGCCATCGCCGCGGCCGAGCACGGCATCACCCTGCCTGATCGCGAGCTCGCCTGCGCGCCGATCAACTCCGCGATCGGCCAGGAATACCTGGGCGCCATGCGCGCGGCGATCAATTGCGCGCTCGCCAACCGGCAGATCCTCACCGACCTGGTGCGCAAGGCCTTCGCGGAGATCCTGCCGCGGGCCGAACTCGCGCTCATCTACGACGTCTCGCACAACACCTGCAAGGTCGAGGAACACCGTGTCGACGGCGAGACGCGCCGCCTGTACGTACATCGAAAGGGCGCAACCCGCGCCTTCGGCCCCGGCCATCCCGACATCCCGGAGCCGCTGCGCGCCGCCGGCCAGCCGGTGCTCATCGGCGGCTCCATGGGCACGGGCTCCTACGTCCTGGCCGGGACCGCCGCTTCCGAGGAGCGCTCCTTCAGCTCGGCCTGCCACGGCGCCGGCCGCGCCATGAGCCGTCACCAGGCGCTGCGGACCTGGCACGGGCGGCAGGTGATCGACGAGCTCGCCGGGCGCGGCATCCTCATCCGCAGCCCCTCGGGGCGGGGCGTGGCCGAGGAGGCCCCTGGCGCCTACAAGGACGTCGCCGCGGTCGTCGACGCCGCCGACCACGCGGGCCTGGCGCGCAAGGTGGCGCGGCTGGAGCCGCTGGTCTGCATCAAGGGCTAGCGCCGCTGGCGGGCCTGCCGTGGACGCCGTGACACTGTTCCTCTGCGGCGACGTGATGACCGGGCGCGGCATCGATCAGGTCCTCCCGCACCCGGGCAAGCCGCACCTCTACGAGTCCTACGTGCGCTCCGCGCTCGGATACGTGGAGATCGCCGAGCGCGCCAACGGCCCCATCGCGCGGCCGGTGGACTACGCCTACATCTGGGGCGACGCGCTGGAGGAGATCGCGCGGGCGCAGCCGGCGGCGCGCATCGTCAATCTGGAGACCGCCGTCACCACCAGCGAGGAGGCCTGGCCGCGCAAGGGCATCCACTACCGCATGCACCCGGCCAACGTGCCCTGTCTCACCGCGGCCCGCATCGACTGCTGCGTGCTCGCCAACAATCACGTGCTGGACTGGGGGCATGCCGGCCTGCAGGAGACCCTGGATTGCCTGCACGCCGCGGGGCTGCGCACGGCGGGCGCCGGTCAGGACGCCGCCGCCGCCGCGGCGCCCGCGCTCATCGATCTGCCCACCGGCAACCGGGTGCTCGTGTTCGCCTGGGGCATGGACAGCTCCGGGGTGACCTCGAGCTGGGCGGCGCTCCCCGATCGCGCCGGGGTGAACTTCCTGCGGGACTTCGCACCGACGTCGCTGCACGCCGCGGCGCAGCAGATTGCCGAGTCCAGGCGCGAAGACGACATCACGGTGGCATCGATACACTGGGGCGGGAACTGGGGCTACGGCGTGGACCCGGCGCAGCGGGATTTCGCCCATCGCCTCATCGACCAGGCCGGCGTGGATATCGTGCATGGCCACTCCTCCCATCACCCCATGGGGGTCGAGGTCTATCACGGCAAGCTGGTGCTGCACGGCTGCGGGGACCTCATCAACGACTACGAAGGCATCGGCGGATACGAGGAGTTCAACCCGGAGCTGGCGCTGCTGTATTTCCCTACGCTGGATGCCGCCACCGGCCGCCTGTCCCGGCTGGCCATGGCCGCCGTGCAGCGGCGGCGTTTCCGACTGGAGCGCGCCGGCGCGCGACATGTGCAATGGCTGGCCGAGATGCTGACGCGCGAAGGAAGGAAACTGGGCACATCCGTGGAAAGGGACGGCGAGGACCGGCTGACGCTGCGCTGGGCCTGACGCGCACCTGACCGCCGCGCCGCCGGGGATGCGCGGCACCTTCGAGTCCCGCGGGCGCGCGGAAGGCCGGCCATGGGCACACCGGCAGCCGCGCCGGTCCTGGCGGCCAAGCTCCTCGACGTTTCCTTTTCCCGGGAAAGGACCGATGCGAGTATCTCCAAATGGGTAGCAGATCGGCGGCATGGCCACCGGGCACGACCACCTCTATCATCTCCGCCGGGGCATGAATCTTGATACGGCGCGCACGATGGCTGGTAGCAAACAGCACTCCAACCAGCACCTCCGGATGCTCGGCGGCCTGATCGATGAACTGGCGGCCACCGTCGGCCGCGCCGACGGGCCGCGCGCGGTCGCGCTCGCGGCGGTGCTCGACAGCATCGACGTGGTCGTATTCGCCATGTCGCGGAGCTACAGCCTCGTTTACCTCAACGCGGCCTGGGAGCGGCTGTCGGGCTACCCGGAGACTCAGACACGCGGCACCAGCCTGATGAACTACGTCCATCCGCGCGACCAGGCGGCGGTCTCGCGCTACGTAGGCGATGAGCATCGCGACGAGGAGGGCATCGTGGCGCGCTGGCTGGCGCGTGACGGTTCCTGCCTGCGGCTCAATCTGCGCATCTGCGTGTTGAACGGGGGCTCGGAACAGGCGGGTTTCGTCGGAACGCTCACCGACGTCACCCGCCGGGTGCTGGCCGAGGACGTGCGCCAGGCGAGCCACCGCACGCTCTCGATCCTCATCAACAATCTGCCGGGGATGGTCTACCGCGGCCGCAACAACCCGGACTGGACCATGGAATTCGTCAGCCATGGGGCGGCCGAACTGACCGGCTACCAGCCCCGCGACCTGATCAACAACCGTCGCCTGGCGTACGGGGCCCTCATCGTCGAGGCCGATCGGCAGCAGGTGTGGGACTCGGTGCAGGCCGGCTTGCGCGAGAACCGGCCCTTCGAACTCACCTACCGCATCCGCACCGCGCAGGGCACCGAGAAGTGGGTGCTGGAGCGCGGCCGGGGGAACTTCTCGGCCAGCGGCGAGCTGCTGGGGCTCGAAGGATTCATCACCGATATCACCGAGGAGAAGCGGGCCGAGCTCCGCCTGCAGCGGGAGAACCTCTACGAGACTCCCACCGGTCTGCCCACCCGCCTGTTGTTCATGGATCGGCTCGAGCGCGCCCTGCTGCGTTCGCGGCACTCGGCCGGATGCAAATCCGCGGTGATGCTCGTCTCCCTCGACCGTTTCGCCACTCTGCGCGCGACGCACGGCGCCGACCGCGCCGAACGCCTGGCAGCGGACGTGGGACGCCGCTTCCAGAACGCCCTCCACCCCGTCGATTCGCTGTCGCGCTGGCGCCAAGACGAGTTCGCCGTGCTGCTCGATGAGGCCGACGACGCCCGCGCCGACGCCCAGCGGCTGAAGTATGAGCTGAGATTCCCGATCGTCGACGGCGATACGGAAACCTATCTCACGGCCAGCATCGGCATCGCGCTCGGGCGCAGCGGCTATGCCAGTGCCGAGGAGATGATGCGCGACGCGGCGGCGGCGATGGCGCGCGCCAAGGAGTTGGGCGGGGCGCGCGTCGAAACCGCCGATCGCACCGGCGGCATGTGGCGGGCCGCGCCCTCGAGCATCGAGGAGGAGCTGGCCCACGCCGTGGAAAACGCGCAGTTCGGGCTCGCCTTTTCCCCGGTGATCGCCATTGCGACGAACTCCCCGGCGGCCGTCGACGTCCAGTTGTTCTGGGAGCATCCGCGCCGCGGTCGTCTGCCGGCATGGGAGTTTTTCAGCATTGCCGAGCACTTGCCGATGGTGAAGGCGCTGAAGGGCTGGTACATCAACGCACTGCTGGCCCAGGCCGCCGCCTTCCGCGATCGGACGGTCGGCGACCAGCCGCTGCGCATGCACGCGGAGATCGCCGGTCGTTGCATGCTGGAGCCCGGATTCCTGGGGCGGATGGTCACGCAATTGCGCGCCGCGGCCGGCCCCGGGGTGCCGCTCGCCCTGGAGATCTCGGAGGACATGCTGCGAGACTGCGTATCGGTCCTGCGCGCGAGCCTGGCCGTGCTGCGGGCGCAGGACATCGCCTTCATCATCGACGTGCAGCGCGAGCGCGGCTCGACGCTGGAGATTCTGCCGGAGCTGCCCGTCTACGCGCTGCGCCTCGAGGAAGCACTGCTGCGCGGCGGCGACGGTGAGGCTGGCCCGAGGAGATCCGTGACCGCGACCGCCCGCGAGAGCGGCGTGCACCTCATCGCCCGTTGTCCAGCGGGCGTGGAGGCGCTTGCCGCAGCCCGTCGCCATGCCTGCGATTTCTATCAGGCGCCGCCGGTGCGCACCGCCGTCGATCTGGAGGGCGCGCTGCGCGCCTGCAGCCATTCCGAGGCGCACGCCGCCGGCGAAACTCTGCCGCTGCATTGACGCCATGGGACGGTGGCGCGGGGGCTCGGGATGATGCGATCCCGGCGGTCTCGATGAATGATCTGACCGACCTGCTTGCGCGCGCATATGCCTGCATGGCAACGCGCGCGTGGCGGCGCTGGTGGCGCAGCCGATGATGCGAGGAGTTCTCTAACACCAAGGAGGTAACTCCTGTAGACGATTGCGAGCCCATCCCGGTGCAGGGACACTGGCGACGGACTGTTGCAGTGAATTGCATCGCGCACTCTTCGGAGAGCCGCGGCTCGAGCGCAGGCGGCTCGCCGGCAAGATCGCAAGACCAGAAGAAAAGGAATCGACGATCCGTGCACCGACAACTCTCGGGAACGATCTCGGTCGCGTGGTTCTTCGAGGTTCGCGGAACCGGCCGGGGGGCGGTCCCGGCGGCACGGGAAACCCCAGCGGTCGGCCCGTGCACGCGAGTGCCGCCGGCGGGCGCGCTTCCGGGCTGATTCCGCAGCTCCCTACTCACGGTTGAACAACCAATCCAGACGTCACACAGGAGGTCAGGTCCATGGCACGAGATCCCAAGTACGACATCTTGTTCGAGCCAATCAAGATTGGCCCCAAGGTATTGCGAAACCGCTTCTACCAGGTACCACACTGCAACGGCGCGGGATCGGACAGACCCGGCTTCCAGGCGGCCAACCGCTCGATCAAGGCCGAGGGCGGCTGGGCCGGCATCAACACCGAGTACTGCTCCATCCATCCGGAGTCCGACGACTGCCACCGGGTGTCCGCGCGCCTGTGGGATGAGGGCGATGTGCGCAATCTCCGCGCGATGACCGATCACATCCACAAGCACGGCGCCCTGGCCGGCGTGGAGATGTGGTACGGATCGGCCCACGCCCCCTGTATGGAATCGCGCTGCACCTCCTACGGACCGAGCCAGTACAACTCCGAGTACGAGAACCTCACCTACTGCCACGAGGCCGACCAGGACGACATCAACCGCCTGGAGCAGATGTACGTGGATTCAGCGCTGCGGGCGCGCGACGCGGGCTTCGATATCGTCTACGTCTACGGGGCGCACTCGTATCTGCCGCTGCAGTTCCTGTCGCCCTACTACAACAAGCGCACGGACAAGTACGGCGGCTCGCTGGAAAACCGCGCCCGCTTCTGGGTCGAGACCCTGGAGAAGGTCCGCAAGGCGGTGGGCAATGATTGTGCGATCGCCACCCGCTTCGCCGTCGACACGCTGTACGGGGACGCCGGTGTCGAGGTCGAGGTCGACGGCATCAAGTTCGTCGAGCTGGCCGACCCCTACGTCGATGTTTGGGACGTCAACGTCGGCGACATCGCCGAGTGGGGCGAGGACGCCGGCCCGTCGCGCTTCTACCGCCAGGGCCACCAGATCCCCTGGCAGCAGCACATCAAGCGGGTCTCGAAGAAGCCGGTGCTCGGCGTCGGCCGCTTCACGGACGCGGAGAAGATGGCCGAGGTGATACGCAACGGCCACCTCGACATCATCGGTGCGGCGCGCCCGAGCATTTCCGATCCCTTCCTGCCGCAGAAGATCAACGAAGGCCGGATCGACGACATCCGTGTGTGCATCGGCTGCAACGTCTGCATCTCCCGCTGGGAGATCGGCGGCCCGCCGTTCATCTGCACCCAGAACGCCACCGCCGGGGAGGAATACCGCCGCGGCTGGCATCCCGAGAAGTTCCCGAAGAAGGGCTCGGACGATTCCATACTCGTGGTCGGCGCCGGCCCGTCGGGCGGCGAGGCGGCGCGCGTGCTCATGGAGCGCGGCTACACGGTGCACCTCGTGGACAGCGCCGAGAAGATCGGCGGCTGCGTGAATACCATCGCCACCCTGCCGGGCCTCGGGGAGTGGGGCTATCATCGCGACTACCGCGAGACGCAGCTCAACAAGCTGGTGAAGAAGAACAAGGATTCCCAGATCGCGCTCGGCCGCAAGGCGATGACGGTGGACGACTGTCTGAACTACGGCGCCGACAAGATCGTCGTGGCGACCGGTGCGGACTGGAACTCCGACGGCACCAGCGGCCTGACCCACGCGCCCATTCCGGGCGTGGATGCGGGTCTGGACTGGTGCATCACTCCTGAGCAGATCTTCGAAGGCAAGAAGAAGATTGGCCAACGAGTCGTCCTGCTCAATTGCGACTGGTACTTCATGGGCCCGAGCCTGGCGCAGCGGCTGCGGATGGCCGGCCACGACGTCACCATCGTCACCTCGGTGGAGCTCGCCCGCTACATGCACTTCACCCTGGAGTCGCCCAACCTGCACCGCTGGCTGCACAACAATCACGTGGAGATCGTCAGTGGCGCGTGGACGACGCGTGCGGAGAAGGGCCGCCTGGAGATCTACGACATCCTCGCCGACGGCTGGGAGCGCCAGTATCGCGGCCCCGGCAAGCTGCCGCGCGCCGAGAACACGTCGCACCGATGGCTCGAGTTCGATACGCTGGTGCTGGTGACCGGCCGGCATTCCCGCGACTCGCTCTATCGCGGCCTGAAGGCGCGGGCGAGCGAGTGGGCCGGCAAGGGCATCAAGGGCGTCTATGTCATCGGCGACGCCTGGGCTCCCAAGTTGATCGCGGATGCGACCTTCGACGGGCATCGCATCGCCCGCGAGATCGAAGAGAAGGACCCGCAGCATCCGAAGCCCTACAGGCGCGAGGTCGCGGTCTGGGGCGCCCCGCACATGCCGGGCGGCAAGTTCGAGCTGGAGTACCAGCAGTAGTCCGCTGCAAGCGGCAGCCCGGCGGCACTGCACGTCGCCGGGCTGCCCTTTTCTCCGACAGCCGTCCCTCCCGGACGAGGCAAGCATGAATCCGCTCGATACCACACAAGGCGCACAGCAGATCACCCGCATCCTCTTCCAGGGATTCCCGGGATGGCTCGAGGCGGTCTTCTATATCGTCGGCTTCAGTGCGATCGGCGTGTTCCTCTATGGCTGCTACGTGCAGATACGCAAGTACCGCCGCGGCAGGCCGCTCGGCATCGCCTCCCTCGGCCGTGGGGCGTGGGACATGGTGCTAGCCATGCTGTCCCACCGGACCCTCAGGCGCCGTGACACCGCCGCGGGGCATACGCACGGGCTCATCTTTTTCGGATTCGGCCTGCTCTTCCTGGGCACGGCGACGATCACGCTGGAGTACGACATCCTGGCCCCGCTGGCGGGGGTAAAATTCTGGTACGGGGATTTCTATCTCTGGTTCTCCCTCGTGATGGACATCGCCGGCGCCGGTCTGATCCTCGGCCTGCTCTACATGATGTATCGCCGCAAGTGGCTGGCGCTGCCCAAGCTCGACTACGCGCGCCCGGACCGCAGTCCCCAGGACCCGGACTACGACCGCAGCGGCTACCGGCGGGAGGACTGGGCGTTTCTCTGGGCACTCGTGCTCATCGGCCTGACCGGATTCCTGCTGGAGGCCGCGCGACTCGTCTGGCTGCGTGCGGACCCGCTGGTCTGGGACCTTCGTTGGTGGTCGCCGGTCGGCGCGGCAATCGCCTGGCTGCTGGACGCCGCCGGAACCTCGGCGGAGGGCGCCGGGACGATGCGCATGGGGCTGTGGTGGTTCCACGGGCTGCTCGCGCTCACGCTGATCGCGCTGATACCGTTCACCAAGGCCAAACACATCTTCACCGCGATGGCGGCGCTGGCCCTGCGCGACAGCAAGCCCGCGGCGCTGCTGCCCAAGGCCGACCTGAGCGCCTCGGGCATAGGCGCCAGCGCCATCACGGACTTCACCTGGAAGCAGCTGCTGCACTTCGACGCCTGCACCAAGTGCGGGCGCTGCCACGAGGCCTGCCCGGCCAACGCCACGGGATTTCCGCTCTCGCCGCGCGATCTCGTGCTGACCCTGAGAGAGCTCGCCAACGACACGCTTGGCTCGGCGGCCCTGCCGCCCAGGGACGCCCTGGCCGCCATCGGCGCCGGCGTCAATCAGGTGCGGCCCGAGACCCTGTGGTCGTGCCGGACCTGCGCGGCGTGCGTGGAGATCTGCCCCGTCGGCATCGAGCACGTGCCGGTCATCGTCGAGATGCGGCGGGCGCTCATCGACATGAGCAGCATGGAGCCGACGCTGCAGAAGGTCCTGCAGAACATCCAGACCAAGGGCAACTCCCTGGGCGAGAACAAGCGCAAGCGCCCCGCCTGGACCAAGAAGCTCGACTTCCAGATCAAGGACGCGCGCGAAGAGCCCGTGGACGTGCTGTGGTTCGTCGGCGATTACGCGTCCTTCGATCCGCGCTACCAGAAGGTCTCGCAGGCCTTCGCCCGGATCCTGCATGCGGCCGGGGTCGACTTCGGCATCCTGTACGAGGACGAGATGACGGCCGGCAACGACGTGCGCCGCGTCGGCGAGGAGGGCCTCTACCAGCACCTGGCCGAGACCAACATCGAGACGCTGGGCGCCTGCACGTTCAGGCGCATCGTGACCACGGATCCGCATACCTACAACACGATCAGGAACGAGTATCCGGAGTTCGGCGGCCGCTACGAGATCGAGCACGCCAGCGCGATGATCCGGCGCATGCTGGCGGAGGGGCGGATCCGGCTGAAGAAGAAGCTCGACTATCGAGTGACGTATCACGACCCCTGCCACCTGGGGCGGCTCAACAAGGGCTACGACCCGCCGCGGGAGTCCATACGCATGCTGGGCGCGGAGCTCGTCGAGATGAAGCGCTCGCGCGACAACTCCTTCTGCTGCGGGGCCGGCGGCGGCCGCATCTGGATGCCCGATCCGACCGACAAGCAGAAGCCGTCCGAGAACCGCATGCGCGAGGCGGCGCAGATCGACGGGCTGAACGTGTTCGTGGTGAACTGCCCGAAGTGCATGAACATGTTCGAGGACGCGCGCAAGTCCACGGGCAACGAAGAGAGGTTCCAGGTCATGGAACTGATCGAGCTGGTCGCGGATTGCATGGATTTCGATCAGCACGGCGCCGCCGCCGGCCAGACGGCGACGGCCTGAGGGCGACGGCAGCGCGGCCGCCATGATGCTCGTCGATGCGCTCGCCAGGGTGATTGCCAAGGCCGTGCGGCGCGAAGATCCCTTCCTGGCCGCGGCCGCCTACGCCGCCACCGGCGAGGAGGACCGCGGCCGACTGGAGCCGATCCTTCTTGCCTCTTACCGCCTGAAGCGGCAGTTCGCCGAGGCCCCGTTCACGCCGCCGGAGGTGCTGCGCCGCCTCGCCGGCGAGTCCGATCGCAAGATCCGCCGCAAGGTGGCGCGCCATCCGGCCACGCCGCCGGAGGTGCTGCGGCAGCTGGCGCGCGAGGACGCCTGCATCGAGATCCTGGAGGCCGTCGCACGGCACCGGAACGCGCCCGCGGCCGTGTTGGAGGGCTTGCCGTGGCGCGCGCATCCGGGCGTGCGCGACGCCCTGTGCTGGAATCCTCGCGCGCCGCTCGCGTTGCTGCGCGCGCTGATGGAAGGCGCGCCCCTGCCCGCGCGCAAGGGGATCGCGAGCAATCCGCATGCGGACGCCAGGCTGCTGGCGCACCTGTGGGCGTCGCCCGATCCGTACCTGCGCGCGCAGGTCGCGGCGCATCCGAACTGCCCGCCCGCGATCATGGAGGCGGCGGAACGCAGTCCGGAGCCTGCGGTGCGGCGCATGGTGGCGGCGAATCCCGCCGCGTCCATGCAGGCGCTGCTCCGACTTCTGAGCGACCCGGCGGCCGAAGTGCGAGCGGCGGCCGTGCAGGGCGCGAGCGTTTCCGCGGAGGAGCTGAGCGGCCTTGCCGCCGACCCCTCCTCGCAGGTGCGGCGCGCGGAGGCAAGGCGAGACGCCCTGCCGGCAACCGTGGTCGAACGGCTGTCGCGCGACCCCGATGCCTGGGTGCGACGCTGGCTGGGCCGCAACCGCTGCGTGCCGGAGCCGGTGCTCGGCAGACTGGCGGCGGACCGGGAATTCGAGGTGCGGCGCGCGGTGAGCCGCAATCCGAGCTGCACGCCCGCGCTGCTGAACCGCCTGGCGACGGACCCGGTCGCCTGGGTCAGGGCAGGCGTGGCGCTGCGTCCCGACATACCGCCGGAGGCGCTGGCGCGCCTGTCCGCCGAAGACGATCCGGATGTCGCCTCGGCGATCGGCCGCAATCCGAACACGGCAACAGGGGTCTTGCTGCGCATCGCCGCGAGCGGGAACAGCGACCTGCGGCGCGCAGTCATACTGAACAGGGCCGCCCCGCGGCAGGTTCTTCACACGCTGCGGGAGGACCCCTACCCGCTGAACCGCGTCATGCTCGCGGAACATCCGGCGCTCACCGAAGAGGATCTGGAAAACCTCACCGAGGATCCGGATCCGCACGTGCGATTCGCGGCGCTGCGGGCGCTGATTCGGCGCGGGCAGCCGCAACGGCCGGCGGCGGTTGCGGACGATTCGAGTTCCACTACCAACCCAGAGCGAGAATCATGAAGATACTGGTACCCGTAAAGCAGGTGGCGATTCTCGATCGAACATGAGCGACATCTTCGACGTCCACATCAGCGAGCATCACCTCCAGGACATGCTGCTGACCGACTGTCTGGCCGCGATGGCGCGTGGGACTGCTGCGGAGGCCAGCGAGCTGCTCGGCCGCTGTATATGAGTACAGTATTCTGTTATGCACGTTCGGGTCCGGGTGCTTCGTAAATGAGGCAGGCAATTGCCGTGGAGAGAAATAGCGGTTATGGCACCCGTCGAGGGCGATCTGAAGCCCCATCACCAAGTGTACGGGGAGCGGCCATATCAGGTTGCGACGCTGCAGCTGGCAAATTCGTCCATGGCCGAAGTGGCCTTTTCTCCGCTCTATGTATCCGTCCTCGTGGCAATCGTTGCGGACGGTCTCCGGCTACGCGGCTATGAGCGGCTAGAGGACGGGCAGACGGTGGTTCAGGGGTGGCTGTGCGAGGTAGTGCGGTTCGTCGTCGCGCCACCGAATAATTAGTCTTATGTGCGGCGCCGCCTCGTATGAGGCGAAGAGAGTCGCGAGATCGATCACGGAGGACTTATCTCGGACTTACATCAAAAACCGCAGGGATTGCCAGACGAAAATGAAGTCTAATTTATTGTATTTATGGTGGAGACGGGGGGGATCGAACCCCCGACCTTCGCATTGCGAATCCTGCAGGACCGTTCTCCCTCTCGATCCTTCAATCAGTTACGCACGCCAGCCCCGTGCAAATGTGACCAGACGGGACATAAAGCGGTTGCCAGTGACCGACGTTGGTCACGATTCAGTCACGTTGTGGAAGGCATAGACATGGGAAAGCAGCGAGTAAACACGGTGCGGTTATCGCCAGGTATCTTCATAGGGCGGCGGTTTGTGGTCGTCCAATCAATGGGAAGCGATACGCCGGTCGATTCGACCGGAAAAGTCGAATATCTGCGATTCGATGCGCGGGGTGGATGGTTTGGAATCAGAATGGACAGCAGGCCAGAGGTGTCACATGAGATCCAGGACGAAATCTTCCTCCGAAGCACATTTAGGGATGGTATCCCCGGGGCTGCGTTTTCCCCGTAGTCCATAGCCCATAGCTGGCGTGGACCCGGGCTGCTAACTTGCCCGGGTCAATGCACGGAGGCGCCAGCGGCTGTGGATCACGGTGAAACGGGACTGGCGCTAGAATGGAATTTGAGGAGGGAATCCATGGTCAGGAAAGTCAATAGCGCCGCCCGGTTGCTTGCCATATTCCAAAAGGTGCCGGCATTCCGGACACTAAACCTGCTAGTGACAATTGGGCACTTCTGCTGGGCGTAGAGACTGAGGACAGTCTCTCTACTCAATTTGCGGTCGTTGAGAGGTTGAGCCTAGTCGAAAGGGAGATCCAGGCAATCGCCAAGCAGCTTGGCGAGCGGGATCTCAGTCCGGAGCTGTACAGCAAGTTGGTGGAAAGGCTGAGAAGCAGTATTCAGCCAAGCTTCCTGAACGGACCTTGGAGCAACGTCATCTCGCAAATAAAGCCAGAAACTCTAACGGCCTTGGCATTCTGTGCAGAAATCCTAGATGACGAAGAGGTGGCTATTGACGCCGAAGAGCTTGGGGAAATCGAGCGTCGAGTTAGCGAGTTAGAAGCGCTTGTAGAGCATTCGAATGTACCAGAGAGCATAGTACTTCTGGTCCGGCACCATATTGGACTTATCAGACGAGGGTTGGCTTGGTATCCGATATGCGGGGCTAAGGCATTGCGGGAGTCGGCACATATTGCTAGCGGGGAACTGCTTGAGGCCCAGGAAACTGTGCGCGAGAACTCGGGCACCGAGACAGTGACTAAGCTTCGCGAATTATGGAGGGTTGTGAATGCGACTACTGACGTCGCGCTTAAGGGAGACAAGCTTGTGGCGCTGTTCGGCAGAATAATGGACGCTATTAGCGGTTGGTGAAAATTGCCACTGAGATATCCGGGCAACGATGGTCGACGGTAGGAACGATCCAGACTTCGGAAAGACTGAAACGAACTCGGGGAGGGCGAGATGGGACAATACTTAGCACGGGATGTATTTACACCAACGAAGCCAGCCCGGGTCGCGTTCGTAGAGCGTGACGCTGTAAACGATCGGCTCGTAAGCGCACTCACAACGCCCGGGAAGCAAGTCGTTGTGTATGGGCATTCGGGATCGGGGAAGACCACATTACTAATTAACAAACTCAATCAATTATACGAGAACCATGTTACAACGCGATGTATGCGGGGGTTGACGTTTGAACAATTAATACTGGATGGATTCGACCAACTGGCGCCCTTTTACATCGCTGAACGCACTGCTGCAAGTTCAAAATCGATTTCTGGTGAACTGGCTGGGTCGTACCTAAATATCCAATCCAAGATTGGAGGTACTAAGACGACAGAGACCAGCGAAAAGGAGGTTCGAATCCTGCCGCCTCAACTCACGCCCCAAGCGCTTGGTCGTTTCATGGGTGCGGCGAAATGTTGTTGGGTACTTGAGGATTTTCACAAGATTGACGAAGCGGAGAAGGTCAAACTGTCGCAGTTGATGAAAGTATTTATGGACCTCGCCGACGAGTATGGGGAACTAAAAATTGTGGCGCTAGGCGCCGTGGATACTGCCCGCCAGGTGATCGATTGCGATAGAGAAATGCGAAATCGGGTTGCCGAAATACACGTGACGCTTATGACGGAAAAAGAAATAGAGGCAATCATTAGCAAGGGTGAAGCAGCACTTAATATTGTTTTTGGAAAGGAAATAAAAAGTCTTATTGCTCGCTATTCCAACGGGTTGGCGTCGGCGTGTCACCATCTATGTTTGAACATGTGTGATGCGGCCGGAGTTCACTGCACGGTTAGCTCACCGATAGCGCTCGCGAAAGAACATTTTGAAACGGCGATCAAGGCATATGCCGAAGATGCGTCGGATAGCATAAGGAGTGCCTTCGACAGTGCAGTGAGGCAGCGGCGAAAGACTAGGTTTGATAATGCGACTATAGTCATTAAAGCGCTGTGCCGATCTCCGGAGCGTGGTGCGAGTAGATTTGATCTGCATAAGCGGATTCGCCAAGCGGAGCCAAGTTATCCCGAATATAATTTAAAAAATATCCTGCCAAGACTTACGACTCCCGAGTACGGCGGAATCCTGAGGTATGACTCAACTTCAGGACTGTACTCGTTCTCGGACCCAATTTACCGCGCGTTTGCGTTGGCGCAATATCGTGATGCTACTGACGCTGCTTGGAGAGCTAGTTCCGATAGAGATTTGTCGGAGGTAATTCGCATTTTTACCAACGAGTTCGAACGGTTGTTGGTGGTTTCTGGCAGCACTAGTCGGGTGGTCTTTCACACCTCCAGGAAGAAATAGGGTCGGGCTTTCTATGGTTGTGGTTGCACGCCAAAGGGAGTATGCGTAGCCTGTGGGCGGGCTACGCGAAATGCTGGGAGTCCATTAAATGGGCCGAAAAACGAAAGGCAACTTGGCGGCGGCGAGTGCTCAAGAGGCAAAGCGAATTATCGATCTTCTTGACAAGGCAATTGTGCGGTATGACGGAACATTCGAGGAAATCGAGCAAGCGGTTGGCTTCTACATGATAGGTAGGCACGTTGGCTGGAAGCCGCTGATTCTAGTCCATAACAAGAGAACAATCAGGAAATACGAAGAGATACTTGGAATAGAAATTCGTAAGGAGTTCGACGAAGAGGGGCCAGATGTCGGGCGAGCGTTTGCCTATCAGATCGCGAGGAAGCTATCCAATTTCTGGAAAGTGGTTAGCGGGGACGTTAAGATTGAAGGGCGTCGACTCTTGCAGTAAGGGAGAATGAGAATCCCTTGACAGGGATTTCTAGTACCCTCTAGACTCTGTAGTCATGCAGCGGCATGACTACGCATTACTGTATATTCTTAAGCGCCAAGATGGGGCGGCTGGGCATTGCACCGAGAGCCGACGGCTGGCGCAGCCGGCCGGCGGCGTCGATGTCGGCCCCGACCTAGTAACACGGGGCGAAAGTCCAGAGGACATCAAGTCGGTGACGAGCGGTGAAAGTGAGCTCCAGGCTGAGCGAGCTTACCGCAACGTCAACGGTCTCGGGACCCCACCTCAAGGCAACAGGTCACTCCACACGCCTAGTCATGCAGCCGAAATCGCGCATGTAGACTGGCTTGCGTTCACGCTGCGCGGCGGCGACGAACGGTCACCTAGCTGGCTGCGCGAGCAGCTGCACGAAGTTTTCAATCTCCCCCCCGATGCTTGGCAACATACGTCGAAGGGCTGGATGGGCTATCGGCAGCGGATCAATTTGGGCGACTGCGGCCTCTCGGCGTATGGAGGGGAAAGGCAACGAGGTACGATGCATGTTGAATTGAACGCGCAGGGATGCGGCCACGTCCGGGATTGGGCGGTTGTGCATGCATGGGGCATAACCGTAGCCGCTACGGTGACAAGAATCGACCTGGCGCACGATGACCTCGAGGGCGCTTTGGTGAACATGGAGGCCGTTCTCGCGTGGTACCGAGATGGCGGATTCAATGCCAGCGGCAGACCGCCAAAAGCTCGGCTCGTGGACGACTTCGGGTCGGGCGATGGCAAGACTTTGTATGTCGGCGCTCGGGCGAACGGCAAGATGTGTCGGTGCTACGAAAAGGGCAAAGAGCAGGGCGATCCATGCAGCCCTTGGTTTCGGGTCGAGGTTGAATGGCGGCATCAGTCGCGTGTTCTCGGTTGGGAAATGGTCACCCGCCCAGGTGCCTTTCTGGCTGGTGCGTATCCCTGCATGGAGTTTCTCTCGATTCCGCAGGACAAGGTTGCGACGATCCGACGTGAGGGCCAGCTCGCCTACGAGCAGATGGTCAAATGGGTACGGACGGCAGCCGGCCCTGCGTTGAACGTGATGACTTACGCGCATGAGGGCGACATGGAAGGCGTGCTCCGCGAGGTCATTCGAGAAGGCTGCCCGAGGCGTCTAAAAGGCGTGTCCTCGTTTCTTCCTGACGTGCTCCCGAAGGGGCAGAGCTGATGCTGCTCTGGTCATTGGCTGAAACAGCAAGGCAGCTCGGCAATGTTTCTATTCGCACTGTGCGCCGTCTCCTGGACCGGGGCGAGCTCGTCTCGGTCAGGGTCGGGCGTTGTCGGCGGATCCCTGTGGAGTCGGTGCAGGGATGGTTGGCAAAGAAGGTCGAGGCTGCTCATAATCGAAATTGCGCGGGGCTCGGCGTGCGTCAAGAGGAGATAGACGCATGCCATACAAGCGCAAAGACAGCGACGTGTGGTGGGTTTCCTACGTCGATGGAAGCGGCAAGAGAGTTAGACGTTCTACTGAAACGACCGATCGCAAGGAAGCAAAGGCGCTCGAGGCGAAATGGAAGCTAGAAGCGCACAAGGTTCGGCTCTGGGACGAGCAGCCGTCTCGCACATACGATGAACTGATGGTGGCGTACTTGAAGGCAACCACCGAGAAGCGCAGTCACCAGCGTAACATCGACGCGGCGCGGCATTTGACGGAGTTTTACAGAGGGCGGGAGTTGAACAAGTTGAAGGCTGTCGATATTCGGGCGTACTGCTCGCAGCGGCAATCGGAAGTGTCGAATGCCACCATTAACCGCGAGCTATGCCTGTTGTCGTCCGCTATCAACTACGCACGGAGCGAGTGGGATTGGGACATTCCGAATCCGGTGACCGGGCGAAAGCTGCGGGAACCGGAGGGCAGAACCAGGCGGTTGACGCCAGCAGAGGCACAGTCGCTTCTGGCCGCGGCGGATGCAGAGGTGAATGCGCCGCACCTGGGCGATTTCCTCCGCCTGGCGCTGCACACGGGATGTCGCAAGCAGGAGCTGTTGGGGCTTGAGTGGAGCCGGGTGGATATGGAGAGGTCGATCTTCTACCTCGATGCCAGGCACACCAAGACACAGCGGCGCCGCTCAATTCCGCTGAATGCAGTAGCTCGAGCTGTTATGGAGCAGCGCAGGGCATTCCGGAAAGCGAATTGTCCGGACAGCCCTTGGGTGTTGAGTCATGCGAACGGAGATCGCATCAAGGATGTGAAACGGAGTTTCACGACTGCATGTAGGCGAGCAGGCATCGAGGATTTCAGAATCCACGATCTGCGGCACACGTGCGGCTCGTGGCTCGTTTCAGCGGGTGCCGCGTTGTCCGAGGTAAAAGACTTGCTTGGACACACGACAGTCAGGATGACGGAGCGCTATGCGCACCTGGCTCCCGAGAACGTTAGAGCGGCAGTTTCCATGCTGGAAAATGTCGCGTCACGTTCTGGTCACGTTGAAATTGGAGAGAGAAGCGGGGAGTTGTAACTTGCTGATTTGAATGGTGGAGACGGGGGGGATCGAACCCCCGACCTTCGCATTGCGAACGCGACGCTCTCCCAGCTGAGCTACGTCCCCACGTCAGGAGCCGCGTAGTTTAACCGCCAAAGGCCGCCGCGCCAATATGGACTGTCTGCAGCGATGGCCTGAACCGCCGCCTGGTTCGCAATGTGCGCGATCCGCGAGGCGGGGCTTCCGTGCGCGGCTCAGGTGAGCCGCTTGCGTTTCATCTCGCGATCCAGCTGCGCGATGAACTGCTCGAGGGCGTGCTGGTCGCTGCGGTCCACGTGCCTGAAACGCACGCCGCAGCGTGCGACGCGCGAGACCTGCACCACGTCGGCATAACAAATGACTCCGCTGCCGTGGATGCCCGCGCCGGAGGGCAGGGTGATGACCAGGTGCTGGATCTCGCTGCCGGTGGCGAATTCCGAGGCCGTCGCGCCGCGCAGGCGGGCGCTAAGACCACCCATCGAGATATCCCGCAATTCGGCCGTGTACAGCGTGCCGCTCGCCATCGCCAGCTGCACGGGTATCTGCTTCTCCATCGGCACGCCCGCGCGGTAGTGTTCGCGGCGCTGTATGTAGTCGAGTACCGGCGGGAACCGCAGCTGGTAGTAGGGCAGGCCCCCTTCCTCACCCACGGCGCTCACATCGGTTTCGAACCGGATGGTCACGTTGTTCATGCGGGCGCGCACGGAGAGCCTGCGCTGGGGCTGGATGAACTTGTTGACGGCGCGCGGCGTGAGCTCGTCGATGACCAGGTAGCCCTCGTTGCGAACCACCTCGATGACCGCGCTGGAGTAGTAGTCGTCGGTGCCGTCCACGCTCACGCCGAGCAGGCAACGCTGCTCGTAGAGCTGCTCGAGGATGCGGGCGATCTGCTCCGGACGGGTGATCGCGTCCGGGTTGCTCAGGTTGATGACGGGTTCGCGTTCTTCGCGCCGGGCGGGCGCCGCCTGCGCCCTGGAGAATGGCCACAACGCCACGGTGACGTTCCTCTGTCGTGTCGCGTCGGGGGTATCAGGCGCTGCCCAGTGCCTTGGCCTGGCCGTCCCGATACAGGTTGCCGGTGCGCCCGTAGGTCTTCGCGCGCCCCTGGCCGCCCTGCAGCAGGGCCAGCAGGTTCTCGGCGAAATTGCGGCTGGCGTTGATCGTCACGCCGTTGATGCGATTGCGCTCCTCGCAGCGTTCCAGCAGCCGGCACATCCGCGACCAGGCATCGGCCATGACCGCGGTGACCTCGGCGCCGACGAGTCCGTCGCGGTTCGGCTGCACGCCGGCCTCTTCGCACAGGCGGGTGAACTCCTTGCCCATGCCTTCCAGCTGTCCCAGCAGATCGTTCTTGCGATCCGTGGCCGCCTGCAGATTGTTGATGTTGCGGCTGCCCAGCGCCTCGGTCTCCCCCTGCAGGACCTGATCTAGCTCCGTCAACAAACGGATGTGGGCGGCGGTGATCTCGAGCAGGCGCTGCTGGGCTGGCCTCATTTCTTGCCGACCTCGCCACCGGAGATCATCATCATCTCGTGGCGCAGGAGGTTCTGCGCGAGCTTCTCGTCGTCGACCTGGTAGTTGCCTTCGGCGATGGCCTGGCGCAGCCGGTTGACACGTTCGATGTCCACGTCCGGGGCGCTGCGTACGGCCTGTTCGAGGTCGCGCATCTCGGCGGCGGTCCTGGTCAGCGAGACGTTCTCGCCACTGACCGCCCCCGGCTTGCCCGGCGTGACGACACCCGCGACCTCCGCCGTGGCGGGGCGCTGGGTGGTCGGGCTGACTACTCCGCTCGTTGTACCTTTGACCTCTGTAACCATGGTCTCTTACTCCAATTTCTGTTCATCCCGGGTAGCGGCAAACTGCCCTCGAACTTTAGGCCACCCTCGAGGAACCGCCATTCAATCACAACCCGATCTCGACGGAGCCGTCCGAGAGCACCGTGCCTTCGACCACGCGGGCGGAGGAATTGTTCTTCACTTTCAATCGGTCACCGATGCTGCCGTCGGCCAGGGCGGTGCCTTCCATGCGCACCAGGATACCGCCGCTGTTGGCCGTCAGCGTCACCTGCTGTCCGCGCTTCACGGCGACCGCCCCCGTGACCAGGGTCGGCACGACCACCTGGCCCGGTGACCCGGGGCGGGTGAGCATCTTGCCGAGCACCGCGGCCGGGTCCTCGAAATACCCGGATCCGAGACCGCCCACCTCGCGCAACTCGACGTCGATGTCCTGGGCGGTGAGTGCCGCGCCGCGCGGTACCGGGCGGGTCAGGACGACGACCGGCCGCGGCGCCGAGACGCGGACCGGAACGTAGACCGTCCACGGTGTCGCCCCGGGGCAGCGAACGCCGACCGTCACGTTGGAGCGTCCCTGCATGCTTCCGGGCAGGAAACCCTCCAGCGGCGTGTCGCAGGCCGGCAACCGCAGGCGCGGGTCGAGCTGGCCAACGACGATCGACGCCCCGGCCTCGGCGTCGATCCCCGCCAGCATCGACTGTTCGGCGGCCTGCTGCGCCGCCGCCCTGACCGACTCCAGCGGCTGCACCGCCTGTTGTTGGGCAAGGGCCGGCATCGGCAGGAAAACTGCAACCGCCAGCAGCGCGATCAGGCGGGTTCGAAGCGGGGACCGGTAGACTCTCATGGACGGGGAAAAAGCAAGTTGCGTGCCTTGGCCCCCGGCAACGCGTGGTGCCTAAAGCTTTCCCGTCCATCCGTCGATAAAGCCCGAGGCAGTCGTAATCCGTGCTGAGCGCGCGGGGCAACGAAGGGGGAATTCCTACATGGCAAGCGTGATGGACGGCGTCAATCGTCTGACGCAACTGGTCGGCCGCAACAAGTTCGAGCTGTTGTTGTTCAAGCTGGGCGGCAAGCAGCGATTCGGGATCAACGTCTTCAAGGTGCGCGAGGTGATCAAGTGCCCGCCGCTGACCCGCATGCCGCATTCGAGCCCCGTGGTGACCGGGATCGCCAACATGCGCGGACAGACCATCACCGTGATGGATCTGAGCGCCGCAATCGGCCGCCGTCCGCTGCACAACGCGCAGGACAATTTCGTCATCGTCGCCGAGTACAACCGCCGGGTCCTGGGCTTCCTGGTCGGCAGCGTCGATCGCATCGTCAACAAGAACTGGGAGGAAGTGAAGCCGCCGCCGACCGGGATCGGCCACGGAAACTATCTCACGGCGGTCACCCAGGTCGACAACGAGCTGGTCGAGATCATCGACGTCGAAAAGGTGCTGAGCGAGGTCATAGGCTTGAAGGTGGACGTCTCGAAAGAGCTCTCCGAGGCGGCGGCCGGCGCGTCGGTGGGCGAGGCCGCCATGCGGATCTTCGTCGCTGACGATTCGGCAATGGCCCGCAAGCAGATCACCCGCGTGCTGGACCAGACCGGCGTGCCCTACACGGTCGCCGAGAACGGCCGCATCGCCTGGGAGATGCTCCTGGAGGAGTGCGCCAAGGACGACCGTCCCGTCGATCAGAAGATCGCGATGGTCATCTCCGACGTGGAGATGCCCGAGATGGACGGCTACACGCTGGCCACCAGCATCAAGAACCACCCGCAGCTGCAGAACCTCTATGTCTGCCTGCACACCTCGCTGAGCGGCACCTTCAACGAGTCGATGGCCAAGCGCGTGAAGGCCGATCGCCTGTGCGCGAAGTTCGACCCGGACGACCTGGCCAGGATGGTGCTCGAGCGACTCAACGAACTCGGAGCCAGGCGCGCGGCATGACCCGCCAGGGGCGTTGGCGGCGGCCGGTGCGGGCGCGGTCCACGAACAAGCCCCGGCGGGCTGACAGGTAGAAGGGGAGAACCTTGGCGATACAGACAAGCGCAAGCGCGATCGGCAGCACCCGGATGGAGATCTCCACCGAGGACTACGAGCGCTTCTGCAGGTACCTCGAGTCCGCCAGCGGCATTACTCTCGGCGCGAACAAGGGCTATCTGATCCGCAGCCGCCTGAGCCGCATCATGGAGGAGGTCAACGCGCCCACGCTCGGCGCCCTGCTGAACATGCTCGATCGCAGCGCCTCGGCCAGCCTCAAGGTGCGGGTCATCGACGCCATGACCACGAACGAGACGCTGTGGTTTCGAGATGAATATCCCTTCGAGATCCTGAAAGACACGATCTTCCCCGAGATCGGCGGGCCGCGGGGGTTGCCCATGCGCATCTGGTCGGCGGCCTCCTCGTCCGGACAGGAGGCCTATTCCATCAGCATGACGGTGAGTGAGTATCAGCAGGCACGACCGGGCACACTGAGCGCAGGAGTCCAGATACTCGGCACGGATATCGCCCCCAGCGTGCTCAGGCAGGCGCGCGAGGGCGTCTACGACGAACTGGAGATCAATCGTGGCCTGTCCGCCGAGCGTCGGAGCCGATTTTTCACCAGGGACGGCGCCAAGCTGCGCGTGCGGGACGAGCTGAAGGCCCGGGTGGACTTTCGGGAGTGCAACCTGTTGCAGAACTTCTCCATGCTGGGGCCCTTCGACGTCGTCTTCTGCCGCAACGTGCTCATCTACTTCTCCAACGACAACAAGCGCGACATCCTCGCCCGCATCGCCAAGGCCCTGAAACCAAAAGGGTATTTGTTCCTGGGCGGCTCCGAGCCGCTGGCGAGCTACTCCCAGGAGTTCGACATGGTTCGCTGTCCCCGCGGTGTGGTCTACCGCCTCCGGGCCTGACCGACCAACCGCTTTCGAAATCCGCCCCCTGGGGCCGTCGTGCAGGAATTTGATCCGCATCCATTTACGGGATTAGTGGGAATCATTATCATTCGTGCTGTCGAATAGGCAATCATCCGGAAGACAGACCCCACCCCGCCAAGCCGCCATGAGTCTAGACGTGATCAGTCTGCGGGCATTGAAGACCGGCCAGTGCGCCATCGTCACCGCGCTCAGCCATCGGGTGCCGGCGGTTCGCCAGAAATACCTTTCGCGCGGCATCGTGCCCGGCGCGCATCTGATGTTGCTGCACCACGGCGACCCGGTCGTCGTGGCGCTGGATGAGAGCCGCTGGGCCATCGACGGCGACGAGGCGGAGTATATCGAGGTCGCCCCTCTGGCGGGCGTCACGGCACATACGTGGTGGCGGCGCCTGAAGCACGGACTGCGCGACAGGTTGCGGCGAGCTTGACCCTCGATCAGCTCCAGCCCAGTCATCGCGGGCGAGTGACGGCACTGACGGCGCCCGCCGGCCTGCTGCAGCGCCTGATGCAGCTCGGTCTTCTCGAAGGCACCGAGGTCGAGTGCATCCGACGCGCTCCGGCAGGTGATCCGATCGAGTTCCGCCTGCTCGGTTACGCGCTGTCGTTGCGCCGCGACGAGGCGCGCTTCGTGCAGGTCGAGGCCCTCCCGTGAGCGCGACCAGCGTTGAGCTCGGCATCGACGAGGAGCGGCTGCCGCTCATCGTCACCATCGGCAATCCCAACACCGGCAAGAGCACGCTGTTCAATCTGCTGACGGGGTTGCGGCAGAAGGTCGGCAATTACCCCGGGGTCACGGTCGAGAGCCACGTAGGTGAGACGACGCTGGACGGGCGGCGCGTGCAGCTCGTGGATCTCCCCGGCACCTACTCGCTGAGCGCGCACTCGCCCGATGAGATGGTCGCGGTGGACGTTCTGCTCGGTCGCATCGGCGATCTCGGCCGGCCCGACGCGATCGTCGTGGTGGTCGACGCCTCCAATCTGCGGCGCAACCTCTACATCGCCAGCCAGGTGCTGGAGCTCGGCATCCCGGTCGTGGTGGCGCTCAACATGGTTGATCTGGCCGAATCGCGCGGGATACACATAGAGGCCGGGAAACTGGCGGAGCGGCTCAGCTGCCCGGTGGTGCCGCTGGTGGCGTCCAGGGCCAAAGGCATCGACGCGCTGAAGGCCGCCCTGGCCGAGGTCCTGAAAAACAACCCGGTGCCGTTCGTGTCCTTCTCCACCACGATCCGGAACTCGGCCGCGGCGCTGGCACGCGAACTCGCGCCGGCCGGGGAGCCGCTGGACCCTTACGAGGTCGAGCGCGCCCTGATCGATGAGGGCGGATACGCTGAGACGCGGCTGCACCAGCGCTTCGGAGCCGCGGCGAAGTCGGCGCTGGCGCGAGTGCGCGCCGAGCTCGGCGCCGCCGGACCGCTGGCCGCGCTCGACGCGCGCGCGCGCTACCTGTGGATCAACCAGGCGGTGGATGCGGTGGAGACCCGCGGCGCGGCGCGCGCGACGACCTCGGATCGCATCGATCGGGCGGTCGGTCACCCGGTGCTGGGGACGCTCCTGTTCCTGCTGCTGATGGCCGCGGTCTTCCAGTCGGTGTTCGCATGGGCCGCGCCGCTGATGGATCTGATCGACGGTGCCGCCGCGGCAACCAGCGACTGGATCAAGGCGACTCTGCCGGCGGGCGCCATCGCCAGCCTGGTGGCCGACGGTGTCGTCGCCGGCGTGGGCAGCGTGGTCGTATTCCTGCCGCAGATCCTCATCCTGTTCGCCTTCATCATCTTCCTGGAGGACAGCGGTTACATGGCGCGCGCGGCCTTCCTCATGGATCGCCTGATGCGCTGGTGCGGTCTGTCGGGCCAGTCGTTCATTCCCATGCTTTCGAGCTTCGCGTGCGCGGTGCCCGGCATCATGGGCACGCGCGTCATCGCTGACCCGCGCGACCGACTCGCGACCATCCTGGCGGCGCCGTTCATGACCTGCTCGGCGCGTCTGCCCGTCTATGCGCTGCTCATCTCCGCCTTCGTGCCCACCCGCAGCTATCTCGGGGGGCTGGTGAATCTGCAGGGTCTGGTCCTGCTGGGCCTTTACCTGCTCGGCATCGCCGGCGGTGTGCTGACCGCGTTCCTGCTGAAGCGCTCCCTGTTGCGCGGACCGACGCCGCCGTTCCTCATGGAATTGCCGCCCTACAGGCTGCCGAACCTGAAGTCGGTGCTCTATCGCATGTGGGAGCGGGCGCGCATGTTCCTGGTGCGGGCGGGCACGATCATCTTCACCGTCGCCATCGTGGTCTGGGCGCTGGCGTACTTTCCGCACTGGGAGTCGACCACGCAGCGCTTCGCCGCGGAGCGGACGCAGGCGGCGCAGACCCTGAGCGGAGAGGATCTGGATGCGGCATCGGCCGATATCGACCATCGTGAGGCGGCCACGCACCTGGAGGAGAGCCTGCTCGGAAACATTGGCCGTGCGGTCGCCCCGGTGTTTCACCCCCTGGGCTGGGATTGGAAGATCTCCGCCGCGGTGCTGGCATCCTTCCCGGCCCGCGAGGTGGTCATCGCGGTGCTCGGCACGATCTACGCCGTCGGCGCCGACGTGGATGCGGAAAGTCCGGGCCTGGTCGCGCGCATCCGCGCCTCCGAGTGGCCCGACGGCAGCAAGGTGTTCTCGCTGGCCGTCGCCCTGGGATTGATGGTCTTCTACGCCTTCTGCCTGCAGTGCGCCGCCACCGTCGCGACCATACGACGCGAGACCAATTCGTGGCGTTGGCCGGCCTTCGCCTGGGTATATATGACCCTGCTGGGCTACGCGGCTGCCTATATCGTCTATCGTCTGGCGTCATGAAGCCGGGGGGCGCATGAATCTCGATCGGGTGCAGGAATTGCTCGCCATCGCCGTGGTCGTGGCCGTCGCCGGCTGGTATGTGCGCTCCGCGCTGCGCGCGCGCCGCAACGCCGCCGCCGGCGGATGCCGCAGCGCCTGCGGCGGATGCGCAGCCCGCTCGAGCGGCTGCACGGATTCCGATGCGGGGGCCGCGGGCCACACGCCGCGTTCCTGATCACCTCCCGCTTTGGCTGCCGGCGGCTAGGCGCCCCGGCGGCCGCGGGGTTACACTCCCCCGCAGCCCACCTGCCCGCGCTGCATGATCCCGCTGCACGACGACAATCCCACCCGCATCAGTCCGGTGATCACCATGGTGACCATCGCGGCCTGCGCGTTGGTCTTTCTCTGGCAGATGTCCCTCGGTGGCGAGGGCGGGCAGCGTGCCGTCTACAGTCTCGGCGTGATCCCGGCCGTGCTGTTCGACCGGGCCGAACTGCCGGCGGAGCTCGCCTTGCTGCCGGCGGAGGCGACCGTCTTCACCTCCATGTTCCTGCACGGCGGCATAATGCACCTGGCCGGCAACATGCTCTACCTGTGGATATTCGGCAACAACGTCGAGGACTCCATGGGCCACGCGCGGTTCGTGATCTTCTACCTGCTCTGCGGCGTGGCCGCGGCGGTCGGCCAGGCATGGATGCATCCGGACTCGCAGATACCGATGATCGGGGCGAGCGGTGCGATATCGGGCGTTCTCGGGGCGTATCTGCTTCTGTACCCTCATGCGCGCGTGCTCACGGTCGTGCCGCTGGGCTTCTATGCGCAGATGATCCGGCTCCCGGCCCTGCTCGTACTGGGGTTCTGGTTCGTCATGCAGATATTCTCCTCAGCGGCTGCCGGTGGCGGCGAGAAGGGCGGGGTGGCCTGGTTCGCGCATATAGGCGGGTTCATCGCCGGCATGGTGCTCATTCCCCTGTTCAAGCATCGCGACGTGCCGTTGTTCCACCCTGCGCAACCCGCCCCGGCGCTCCCCCCCGGCCGCCGCCGCGGGTGAATCCGGCGTGGTCACCGGCCATTGGGACGAGCCGGTCGACGGTCCGCTGACCGAGGCGGCCCTTGGCCGGAGGCTCGTCGCGATGGGGTACCGCGTGGCCGTTTATGTCTATCCGCCCGGCACCCGCTTCCCGCCGCATACCCACGCGGTGGACAAGGTCGACGCGGTGCTGAGCGGGCGATTCCGGATCACCCTCGGGGAGGGGGCGGTCGAGCTCCAGGCGGGCGACTGGGTGGAGGTCCCCGCCGGGGCGGTGCACAGCGCCGAGGTCCTTGGGGAGGAGCCAGTGGTCAGCCTGGACGCGGTCCGGGGGCCCTGAAGGGGCATGGCATGCTCCATGCTCGGGCAGCCCTGCATATATACTAGAAACAACAACAATCGGGGGTAACAGGCGGATGGACAAGCAAGAAGAGGCCGCGCCGGAATTCGCCGGTCTGCTTTACCGCCAGACACGGAACGAAGCGCCGGGCCTGGCCGTAGCGGGTCTGGTCTTCGCCTTCCTTTGTCACGAGCACGTGGAAAACCGTCTGCTCGTCGGCTGGGTGATCGCGGTCGCGCTCATCATCGGGGTCAGATTATGGCTGGCGGGGCTATATCGCTCACGCGGGCGGCGCCACAAGCGGCCACGCAACCCCGCGTGGTACCGCGGTTTTGTCGCGGGTGCCGGACTTCTCGGCGCGGCCTTCGGCGGGCTGGCATTCCTGGCCGTTCGTCACGCCGACATCCAGGCGGCCAGCGTGCTGCTGTTCTGGCTGGCCTTCGTCACCATCTGCACGGTGCCCATCTACGGCGGCATCCGGGCACCGGTGCTGGCCTTCGCGGTGCCCGCGCTGCTTCCGGCCAGCCTGAGCATGCTTGCCCGGGGCAATACCCAGGCCTCGGCTATCGGGGTCATCATGCTGGTCGCCCTGGGGTTGACGATCTTCGCCTCGCGCGCCCTGTATCGCGTCAACAACCGGCTGTTGGCGCTGGAGGACGACGTCCAACAGATGCGCGGCGTGCTGGAGGCCCGCCGCACCGAGATCGACAAGCTCAATCAGAGCGTGCGCCTCAACAACGATCGCCGTCAGCAGGCCGAGAACGAGGCCAAACGCGCCTCCGCGGATCTTGGCCTGATGAAGAGCAAGGCGCAGGCGCTCTCGGAGACCCTGAGCCGGGTCTCGCCGCTGTGCCCGGTCACCGGCATCGCCAATCGCCGCACGTTCGAGGAACACCTGGACGCGGAGTGGCGCCGGCAGATGCGTGCCAAGCGGCCGCTATCGCTGTTGATGTGCGAGATCGACGAATTCGACCATTATCGCGAGGCGCACGGGGTACAGGCCGCCGATGCGATGCTGCACCGGATTGCGCGCCTGGCGGCCGCCGTCGGCCGGCGGCCCGGTGATCTGGCAGCCCGCTACGACGGCGCGGGGATCGCCATCCTGCTGCCGGACTGCGACGGCCGCAACGCCGTCCGCATCGCCGATGCGCTGCGCAAGCGCATCGAGCAGCAGAAGATCCCGCACGAGGTCGTGCACGCCGGACAGACGCTCACGGCCCATGTGGGTGTGGCTACGCTCATCCCCATCAAGGATTACGAGCCCGCGGAGCTGGTCAAGCGCATCGACACCGCGCTCTACGAAGCCCGCTTCCAGGGCGGCAATTGCGTGGTGTCCTTCCGCACCATGGACAAGCTGAAGGTCGAGCACTGGGATCCTAAGACCGACGACCTGCTCAGCAAGCAGTCGATGCTGCAGAAGATCATGATCCGGGGCTACAAGTGCCAGCCGGTGGGATATCCGCCGAGCAGCGTGTTGCCGGACAAGAACGCCGACGTCGAGACCGTGTGCGCGCTCTACCAGGGTGAGATGAAGCTCATCATCGAGGGCGAATCGATGCTCCTGCGCGCCGGCGACTGCATCTACATCCCACCGGCCACCACCTGGGGCGCGGAGGTCGTCAGCGCCCGCGACGTGCTCGGCTTCGAGGGCGTGCGCGCCAACTGACGCCAGCGCGACGCGCTACGCCGGCTGTGGCGCGCGCTGCTCCATGTTCTGGAAGTCCTCGAGGCTGACCGCCGCAAGGTTTATCTTGTTGGCGAAGATCGAATAGCACAGGTAGGCGGCGAGGCAGCTGCGCTGCTGCAGCCACGGCGGCTCGTACAGCGGCGGGGCGATGACCCCGCTCTGGAAGTACGGCTCCAGCGCGATGACGTCTCCCAGCGTCATGCGTCCCGCGAACAGATGTTCCGCGTAGTGGAACTTGTTGGACTGCACCGCCTTGCGCAGGAACGTGTGCGTGCGCAGCAACCCCTGCAGATACACGACGTCCTTCGTGAACACGACCCGGCCGCGCGGATCACCGCCGCGAAAGATGCGGGCCGTCGACTGAAAGCTCTCGTACTCGTCCTGGCCGGAGTCGAGGAAGAAGCGGAAGATGTCGATGAAATCCGCGCCATCCAGCCCCATCTGCACCGCGTGCGTGCGCAGCGCGATGCGCCGCATCCGGTGCAGGTCGACCGAGGCGCTGATCAGTTCCGAGAACGTCGCCAGCCCCTCCTGTGTCCACGTGGTACGCGGGGCGGCCAGGCCCAGGCTGGCGAGCCGGGGCTGCTCCCGCCCGTTCAACGCGGTGAGCATGTGGACGTATCCCTCGTGATGTATCAGTTGCGCGACGTCCATCGCAGTGAAGCGCGTGGCCGATCGCAGGCGTATGCGAAACGCGCCGGCGGCGGCCTTGGAAGCTATCGCCGGGTCGATGACGACCTTGATGGGGTGATGGGAGAAGAACGGGACCAGGCGGCTGCGCAAGGCCTCGGCGACGTCCTCGGAGCCGAGCGAGAATTCCGCCTCCGGTATCGACGCCGCGTTGGCGAACTCACCGGTCATCTCGGCAAAGAAGTCGGCGGCGTGCAGATGGGTGAGGCTGCCGGTTGCGATGGCGTCCTTCGGCTGGCCGTAGAGACTCACCGACAACTCCCGGAACTGCGGCTGACCGATACACTGCAGCATGCGGGCCGCCAGCAGGAAGCTCTCCGCCGTCAGGTAGACGTAGTTGCCGAGGGGGTGGCAGCGATCGCAGGCCGCCATGATCGCCAGCAGCGAGGGGATGCGGCTGGCGTGGTCGTTGCGGGGATATTCGACCCGCGGCAATCGCGCGTTGCCGCGCCGCCATCCTTTCCGGAACTCCTCGTAGACGGACTCCGGCCATGCCAGCGCGGTGAGCAGCTTGATCGACTGAGCGGTCTCAACAAGCTTCCGGTCCAGTGCGATATGATGTGCTACGGGGTCCGTCATTGCCGCCGGCACTCGGATCGTGCTTGGATCGGCCATGCCGCTTTCATCACTCAGCGCGCGACCCGTGATCGAAGCGAGGTTGAACTCATGAGCATCGAAGGTCTGATCTCCGGCTATCAGCGATTCCGTCATACCCGCTTCCCGGCAGCCCAGAAACTGTTCCGGGATCTAGAGGCGCGAGGCCAATCCCCGCAGACCATGTTTATCGCCTGCTGCGACAGCCGGGTCGATCCCGCGACCATATTCGACACCAGCCCGGGCGAGGTGTTCGTCCTGCGCAACGTTGCCAATCTCGTGCCGCCGAACTCGCCGATCGCGCGCCACCAGGCGACGGGCGCGGCGCTGGAGTTCGCCGTGCTGCATCTGAACGTGTCGCACATCGTCGTGATGGGGCACGCACGCTGCGGCGGCGCGGCGGCGCTGCTCGAAGGCTATCACAACCAGATACCCAACGCCGAGTTCATTGGCAGCTGGATGAACATCGCGATGACCGCGCGCGACCGCATGATGCGCCTGCCACTGCCGCCGGCGGAGCGTCTGCTTCACATGGAGTACCAGATCGTGAGACTGAGCATGGAGAACCTGCTCACTTATCCATGGATCGGCGAGCGCGTGGAGGACGGGAGGATCGCGCTGCACGGCATGCACTTCGGGATCGCCGACGGCCACCTGTCCATGTTCGACCCCGCCAGCGGCCAGTTCCAGCCCGTGCTCACGGACGAGACGGCCGTCGACGTGTGAGCCTCGGCGCGCGCCGGCAGCCTCAGCCCTGGCAGATCCATTCCAGGCCGGCGATGAACTCGCCCGCGCTCTGGAATCGTTCGGCCGGGTCCTTCGCCAGCAGGCCGTCTATGAGCGCCTGATACTGCCGCAGTTCGTCGGGGAGGCGAGGTACCGGGGCGCGGATGTGGGCATCGATGATCTCCGGAATGCTGCGCCCCGTGTACGGTTTGCCCCCCGTCAGCATCTCGAACATCACCACCCCGAGGCTGTACAGATCGCTGCGCGGGTCCACGGGGCGGCGCTTGCACTGCTCCGGGCTCATGTAGGAGGGGCTGCCGATCAGAACCTGCGTCTCGTCGATGCCACTCATGCCGGCGGCGAAATGCGCCACGCCGAAGTCCGTGATCGCCACGGTGTCGTTCTGGCGGAACAGGATGTTCGACGGCTTAAGGTCCCGGTGTACGATGCTCAGGTTGTGAACCGCTCCCAGCGCCTCGGCGATCTGGCGTATGTACTGCAGCGCCTTGTCCGGCATCAGGCCCTTGCGGATGCGCGCCACCAGGTTCCCCGCGGGCAGGTACTCCATGGCGATATAGGCAAAGTCCTTCGCGAACGCACGCTCGAAGATCTTGATGATGTAGGGGTGGTTGAGCTTGGAGATGAGCGCGTATTCCTGCATGAAATAGCGCAACAGCGGCGTGTCGGGCTGGTCGCGCGTGAACATCAGCTTCAGGACGATCTCCAGGTCGTCCTCGACCCTCTGGGCGAGGAAGATCGTGGTCATGCCGCCTTGCGCGATCGGGGCGATGATGCGGTAGCCGGGGATGTGTACGCGTATGGTGTCCTGCGGCGCGCCGTTGCGGCGCGACACGAGTGATTCGTGCCGCTGCGTGACCGGGGCGTTCTCGCCGTGCCCCTGGGTCCGCTCCGTGGCCGCGGTGGGCACCTCCAGGGCCGGGATCTCGTTGAGCGTGTTGGCCTCGGCCTCGTCGCCCTCGATCCCGAGCGCGCGGTAGATGATGTTGGCCAGATCCGCGTTCTTGAGATCGCGTTTCAGCACGTAGTCCTTGGCGCCGGCCTTGATCGCCTTGACGATGACGCTGATGCGCTCCTCCTCGGTCAGCATGATGACCGGTGGCATATCGGCGAAATTCTGGAACTTGCGCAGCCAGGTGAGGCCGTCCTCGCCGGCCAGCCCGAGGTTGTAATCGAGGAACACGATGTCGTAATACGACCATCCGAATTCCGAGCCCGGGAATCCCTGGATGCACGGGTCGTACTCGTCGACCGCGGCGCCCGCGAACTCCGTGCGCAGTGACTCCACCATCATCTTGCGCACGACGCGCGAGTCGTCAATGACCAGAACCTTGAGCAAAGCAGGCGCCTTCTTGAGCTGAAGCTACCCGCAGATTATCTGCGGAATGAGACGCCAGATAAACAAGGCTGGCGACACCCGCGGGTCAGGCCGGCACCGAGGAGTTGTCCTGGTTGCCGGCCTCGGATCCGGGGGCGGCGAGTATCCGCTGCAGCACCTCCTCGAGCAACGGTCGCAATCCGGTCTTGGGCAGCAGCCAGGTGGCGCCCGCCTGTTGGGCGCGGGCGCGGTAGGCGTCCGCGTTGGCGCTGATCATGATCACCGGCACCGGGCGCAGCCGGTCGTCGGTGCGGATCCTGGAACAGAGCTCCGCGCCGCTCATGCCGGGTATGTTGGCGTCGACGATGACCAGGCCGGGCGTGACCGATTGCAGGTACTCCCAGGCGCGCGTCCCGTCCTGGATGGCATGCGTCCGTAGCCCGCGGGCACCGAGGGTATGGGTCAACTCGCGGAGGATACTGATCGAATCGTCCACGGCCAGGGCCAGGGGGCGGTTGTCCTCCTGCTGTGCAACGTCCGGCTCGATCGGCGCGTTCGGCGTCCACGCGGCGGGCTGCGCAAGCAGCTCGGTGAGATCCAGGACCGCCACGATCATCCCGTCGGTCATGGTCGTGGTGCCCAACAGGCCCGGCACCGCGCGCAGGTACAGGCCCGGGGCCGTGAGGCTCATCGTGCGCGTTCCAAGTATGCCCTCGACGACCACCAGGCAGCGCGACTCGCCCGCGCGCATGAGCAGCGCCGGCAGCTGCGTGTGCGGCGAGGCGGCCAGCGGGGGGGCATTGGCGAACAGGAGGGAATTGAGCGTCCGCACCGGCAGACGGTCACCGTCCAGTTCGGCGTACGCCTCCGCACCCTCGGCGCGGATCTGATCGGCCTCGATCATGCTGACGCGCAGCAGGCCTCTGTTGGAGATCGCCACGGTGTAATTGTTGACGGCCGCCAGGACGGCGCCGACCGACAGCATCGACTCCGGAACCCGGATCTCGATCGTGCAACCCTTTCCTGGCCGCGAACGGATATCCACCGAACCCTTCAGGCGCGCGATCTGGGCCGCGATCGCGGACATGCCGATGCCTCGACCCGAGGTCTGCGAGGCGTGTTCGCGCGTGGAAAACCCGGGACGGAAGACCAGCCGGACCAGCTGCTCCTCGTCGAGCTCCTCGCCGGGGGCGATGATTCCGCGCGCAATGGCACGCTGCCGTATGAGCGCGGCATCCAGACCGCGCCCGTCGTCCTCGCAGCGGATAAGTACCTCGTTGCCCTCGTGCTGGAAGGTCAGATTCACCCTGCCGATCCCGGGCTTCCCCTGGCGCAGCCTCTCGACGTTCGGCTCGATGCCGTGATCGACCGCGTTGCGCAGGGCGTGCATGAGCGGATCCACCACCCCGTTGAGTATGTAGGTATCGACCAGGGTATGACTGCCGGCGATCGCGATCTCGGTCTCCCTGCCCGCCAGGCTCGCGGCCTGCGCCACCGCCCGCTTGAGCCTGGGGACGATCTCCGCGGCCGGCATCATGCGGCATTGCCTGACGCGTCCGCGCAGCTCCTCGTTCAGCCGTTCGTGCGCGTTGAGCCGTTCCTCGATGAGGCGGATCTGCGCCTGAAGATCCTCGTCGAGGATCAAGGCATCGGCGATGGCCTCGCGCAGGTCCTGCTGTTTGACCGGCCCCAATGCACCGGCCGCGGCCCCGCGCTCCGAGCCGCCGGACGCGCGTATCGCAAGCAGCGCCTGCACCGGCTCCCGCGCCGCCATCACCCGCCGCGCGAGTTCCTGTGCGAGCTGGCGGGCGCACTGCAGTTCATCGCGCATGTGATTCACCGACACCGTGCATTCACCCGCGAGCCGGAACACCTCGTCGATGAGTGCCGGGTTGATCCTGATGCCGGCCGGGGGCAGGGCGGAGACGGCGGCGAGGCCGTCTTCGACCTCCGCGACGGCGCCCGCGCCACCGGCCCCTGTGCCCTCGGCATGGGTGGCCTCCGTCGCCTGGCTGTCGGCGGCCATGCCGTCGAGGTGCGCCTGCATGGCCGCAAGTATCGCGGCCGCGTCGCCCGGCGCCGAACCGCGACCGAGCAGAGCGTCGCTCATCTGGTGCAGGCAGGCGACAGCGCGCGCGACCAGCGAACGCAGGGCCCGGGATTGCGTCGGCGAGTGATTCTCATGGGCAAGCACATCCTCCAGCACGTGCGTGAATCGCGCGATGCCGCGGACGCCCACCGTGTTGGCCGCGCCCTTTATCGCGTGCGCGACGCGCTGCGCCTCCATCAGGCTGTGAGCAGTCCTGCCGTCTTCGCCCCATGTGTCGACCAGGCGCGCCAGCCGTTCGGTCAGGTCCGGGACCTCCTGCAGCAGCTCGACAACCATCGCGGGGGAGACGTCTTCGGGGATCTTCAGCGACAGCGAGTCCTCGGTGCTCGCCGGGGACGGCGCCGGTTCCTCGGCGCCATGCTCCTGCGCGAGGATCTCGAAATCCTCGGGCGGCAACGGTCGCAGCCAGTCCCGGTTGCCGAGGAAATTACAGAGCGCGGCGATTGAATCCGGCGACTCGATCCGCTCGAGGTAGCGGTTGACCTCCAAAGGCCATTCCACCACCAGCCGCCACAGCTGCGGCTGCGCCGCGTTGGGATGCTCCATCAGCCATGCCCGCACGTTGGCCTGCGCATGCTCGATCGCACGTCGCAGACCGGGCAGGCCGAGGGCACGCGCCATCCCGGCCAGCCGGTGCAGGCGCCGGGACAGGGCGCGCAGCGCCTGCGCCGGCGTATCCCCGGGCCCGAGCGGCGGAGACAGGAGGCTGGCTGAAACCTCCTGCAGTTCTTCCTGCAGCATGCGTACGACGTCGCGGCTGGGATTGCTCATACGCCGCGCACCGCGATCCGTCGTGGGGTGCAATGGCACGGAATCCCGTTCGCGCCTGCGGCGCGTGGATCACGCCGTTGAAGAGGGGCCATCGTCCTCCTCCGGCAGCCGATAGGCACTCACCGATTCCACCAGCGCCATCGCCTGCTCGGCGAGGTCGTCGGTGTGCTCGGCCTGCCCGAGCAGATAGGCGCCGGTGCGGCTCACGTTCTCGATGATCGCCGTCGTGCGCTGGCGTATGGTTGCGCTGATCTGTCGCTGGGTGGCCGCGGCGGCCGCGATCTTGCGGATCAGATCCACGAGGTTGCCGGCCGCCTCCTCGGTGACCTGCATGTCGCGGCCGCTTCGATCGACCAGTTCGGTACCGCTTTGCACGTGCGCGCTCAACATCTGCAGCGAATGCACGGTATCGGCGGTGTCCGCCTGCACGGCTTGCACGATGCCGCTGATCTGCGCGGCCATCTCGCGGGTGTTCTCGGCCAGGCGCTGCACCTCGTCGGCCACCGCGCTGAAGCTGCGTCCGGCGTCGCCCACGGCGGAGGCGTGCATGCTCGCGTTCAGCGCGAGTATGTGCGTGCGCTCGGTGAGATGACTGATGAGGTTGACCGCTCCGGATATTTCCTGGCATCGGTCCAGCAGCAGCCGCACGCGCCGTTCGGTGTCGGCCAGCGTCGCGCGTATGGATTGAAACCCCGAGGCGTTGTTCTGAACCGACACGCGCGCGATCCGCGTGGCCATCAGGGCCTTTTCTCCCGCCTCCGCGCAGGCGGTCGCCATGCGCGCGATGTGACTGTGGGAGTCGGCCGCCACCTCGAGATCGTTGACGCATTCCTCGAGGTTCTCCCGCTCGGCGCGGGCCAGCATGACGATGTGATCGGACTGAGACTTGATGAGGTTGGTGGTCTCGGCAACGTTGGTGGCCACCTCCGTCACGTTGCGAAGTACGGCCGCGGCGTCGCCAACGATGGTGTTCAGCGCCTCGGCGATCGGTCCGGTGGCATCGTTGCGGACCGGCGCGTGGACGCTGAGATCGCGCCCGGCCATACGCGTGACCGCCTGCATCATCGCGCCGACGGACTGGTGGAGCCGATCGCTTTCCCCCTCGCTCTGCAGCGTGCCGCAGCGTTGGGCGACGACGTTGTCGATACCCGACCCGAGGGCCTCGAACTCATCGCCGGTGTGAACCGCGGCGCGGACGTCGATGTCGCCCTCGTTGACGCGCTGCAGGGTGACTCGCAGGCGATCCAGCGGCGCGAGCCACCTGCGGATCGCCATCACCGCCACGAGGCACACCGAGATGGCGCCCAGCGCAATGACCGCGATCTCCGGCAGGGCGTCGGCGAGGCCGGCCGGCGCGGAGCCCTTGCGATACATCAGCGCGGCTCCCAGGAGCAGACCGGCGACGTGCAGCGTCAGCGCCAGGGCGACGAGGCGAGCGCGGACCGACCATCTTGCGGACTTCATTGCCGTTACAGCCTCTCGCGAGTTTCTTGCCGTGCCGTACGCAGCGGGTCTTTGATTCCGGTATCAGGCCGCGTGCATGCGTGCGAGCGCCGAGAACAACGCCATGTGGTCCAGTTCGAACCAGCGCTCCCCTGCGGCGACGCGGGTGCCCTGCACGGTATCGGACAGCGGCGAGGGCAATCCGCTGGAATCGGGATGCTCGTCGGCCTCGCAGGCGAGCATGGCCGGCAAGGTGTCGACGATGACGCCGCCCGCGCGTTCGCCGCTGTCGAGGATCAGCAGGTAGGCGCTGGATTCGCTTTGCACCACCGTGTGAAACAGGGCAGACAGATCGAACACCGGCACGACGTTGCCGCGGTGACTGAGGAGTCCCCGCATGTGCGGCGTCCGCCAGGGCATGCGATGGATGACGGGGTTCTGCACGATCTCGCTCGCCACGCCGGCCGGGACGAGGAATCCCGCGCCCCCGATGCGAAAACCGAATCGGCGCTCCCGGCGTGCGGGACCCTGAACCTCGGCCGCCAGAAGCAATCCGGCATCGGCGGTGCTCATGCGACCAACCCCCAGGCCGCCGCGGCTGCACGCGGGCTTGAACGGCGGAGATGATGCACGAACGTCACGATGCGCCCCGCTGCCATCGCGTCCGTTCGCCTAGCGCACCGAGAGATACTGCTCCAGCAGCTGGCGCAGGACCTGCGGGGTGACGGGCTTGATGAGGTAGGTGTCGCAACCTGCGAGTTTCCCCCGCACCCGATCGGCGGGACTGGAGGCGCTGGTCAGCATCACCACGGGCACGTCCTTGGCACGCCCCGCCTTCGCGTAGCGGCAGACCTCATAACCGTCCATGTTGGGCATGATCGTGTCGACGAAGATGATGTTGTAGTCATCGTTGTCCAGGAACGGCAGGGCCTCCTCACCGCTCTGGGCAAAGTCCACCTGCCAGCCCAGCGGCTGCAGCGCCTGTTTCATCTGGATGCGAACCGGCAGACTGTCGTCGATGACCAGGGCGCGCACGGCCGCCACGTTCAGATCGACGTCGGGCGCGACCATGTCGTTGGCGGCCGAGGCGAGCGGCAAGGATTCATCGGCCGACGGATTCATGTCGAGAAGGCGCGGCGGCAGCGCTGTCTCCTCGAGCGGCGGTGAGTACACCACCGACAGCGGCGGGCGCTGCGGGGCCTCGATCTCCTTCACCGTCAGCCGTTCGCTGACGATGCGATTGAAAAGCCGCAGCGCCGCGTGGCCATCCAGCGGACTGGTGAGCTGGTAATGTGCCGTGTCGAAGGTCCGGTCGCTGGAGATGACGACGCTCGGTGGTTCCGCGCCCAACTGGCGGGCGTAATTGCGGTAGCGCACCCAGGTCGCCAGCGAGCGGGCGTCGTCGGCGTTGACGAGCAGGATGTCGGGGCGCTGATGCAGGGCGACCGGCCGGTAGAGGATGCGGTCGTCGGGGATCTCCTCGAAGGTGTCCAGGAGCTGGCGCCGGTCGTCGGCACTGACGCCGATCATCGATATGGAAATGGGCCGGGGGGGGAGCGGGCCGGCATCGAAAGGGGGCGCGCCTACGTTCTCGGGGCTAGCGCTCACGCTCAGGCATCCTCGACGGTCAGGTAGACCATGGTCTGGTTCAGGAGCTGGTAGGCGATCTCGCCGAAGGTCATCGGGCCGGTCATGTGCGCAGTGTGCTTGCCTTCCAGTTCCGAGTACAGGTAGTTCAGGACGCAATTGCAGCTGAACACCACCGGTTGATCCAGCTTCGGTATCGCAGACTGGAACGCCTCGACGTAGTTCTCGACCGGCGCGGCAAACCGGTAGCGGATGCCCTTGAAGACCGGCGCGTAGAACGACACCTCGTCGCCGCGCTCGTCGACGCGCTGCAGTCCGACGTTGATCATCGTGCCCGAGTAGTCCGCCACCAGCGGCAGGCGCTGGTCGATCTTCTGTTCGCGCACGTACTCGGCGAAATTGCGCTCCACCCCGTTGACCTCGCAGCGGTGGGCGGTAAAGCCGGTCTCATTGAAGACCAGGGTGTCGCCGTTGCCCTGCCGGAAGGTATTCACGATGCCGATCTGGGCGATCTTCTCCGGACGCAGCGCGACGTGCATGACCAGACCGCGCTCGCGCGAGGCCTCGCCGGTCTTGCCGTTGTACACGACCGGGTGCGACCGGCCGAGGTCGTCGAGATGGACGCCCGTGACCCAGCCCGCGATCGGCTTCAGGAACATCTCCTCGTAGCCGGGCGCATTCTGAGCGTAGCTCAGATGCAGCTCGCTGGTAGCCGGAATCAGCAGGATGGTGAAACCGTTCTCGGGCGCCTCCACGGCAATACGGCTGATGGTGTCCAGATCGTAGAAGCGTATGTCGATGCCCGTGGCGATATTGGGCGGCAACTCCGAGCAGAACACGCGCTCGCGCGTCGTCTCCCCGCCATTCTGCGCCACGAAGTAGGGGATCGATCCGCCTATCCAGTGGCCGGTGGGAAGCTGCCGCAGCAGCGTCTCGTCGCCGCCGATCCAGAGTGCCCGTCCCTGACGAATCGCGGCCGCGGCCTCGGCGATCGTGACCAGGCGGCCGCTGACGCTGGTGAGGGGTGTGTTCGCGGGCTGCGGGCTCGTGATCCCGAACATGAGGCCTCCTTCCCTAGGCTGCCTTGAGCTGCTCGAGCTCGGCGCGGTGGCGGCTGCGATGCTTGATGAAGTACTGCCGCAGAACGCGCGCCGCGGCCAGACGCAGCGCCTCCGTGGGTTCGGAACCCAGCGACAGGCGCACCCGTTCCAGCAGCATTTTCAGGCCCAGCGCCTCGGTGCGGATCTGCAGCTCGCCGCGTATCAGCTTGTCCCAGCTCGGGTGGTTCTCCGGCGGCACTTCGACGAACTCCACCACCTGGCCGCTGCTGTCCGGATGGTAGAGCGCATCCTCGGCGACCAGCAGCTTGAGCTCCGCCTCGTGGCGGCTGCGGTACTTCTCGAAATACTGGCGCAGCACCCGCGCCGCCGCGATGCGCGCGGCCGGGGAGGGAACGCGACCGATCGTCAGCCGGATGCGCTCGAGCAGCATGGTCAGACCCACGGCCGAGCTCTGGATCTCCAGCTGACCGTCGATCAGCAGCTGCCAGCAGCGCGCGGTCTCGGGCGGCACTTCGACGACCGCGGTCGTCTGCGGGTGCGCCGGGGCCGCCGTGCGCTGCGTGTGAGCCTTGCCGGCGGCGACGACTTGTGCCAGCTCGGCCTGATGGCGGGTGCGGTGCTTGACGAAGTATTCGCGCAGGATGCGGGCGCCGGCGATGCGGCTCTCGGCGGAGGGACGCGAGCCCAGCGTCAGGCGCAGGCGCTCGATCAGCATCTTCAGCCCGATGGCCTCGGCGTGGACGGGTATGCGTCCCTCGATGAGGTACTGCCAGCCCGGGTCGGTCTCCGGCGGCGGCTCGATGAGCGGTCTTGCCGGCGCCTGGGCCGGCTGCGTACCCGGCTGCGCGCGCGTCTCGCTCAGCAGCGACGCGAGTTCCGTCTGGCTGCGGCGCCAGTGCTTGACGAAGTACTGCCGCAGGATGCGGGCGGCCGCCAGGCGCGAGGTCTCGGAGGCATTGCCGGTGACGCTGAGCCGGATCTGCTCGAGCAGCATCTTCAGCCCCAACGACTGCAGGCTCGCGTGCGCGGAATGATCGATGAGACGCTGCCAGACTGGATCGGACTCCGGCGGCACGGCCTCCTGATTTTCCTTCGGAGGCGCGGGTGGCGGCGCCGCGGGCGCGGTGCCGTAGTCCTCCTCGTCGATGTAGGCGACCTCCAGCCCGCCGTCATTGAAATGCGCCTGGGCGTAGGCGACGGCGTGGGTGGGTGCGGGTGCGGGCTTGTCGAAATCGATGATGCGGTGCTGCCCGTTGATCTCGCGGACGTCGGCGGCGTTGACCAGGAACAGCTTGGCGACGGCGTCGATCGAACCCAGCAGATGCAGGCCCTCGACGACCTGGCGTTCCATCTCCTGGGTGAAGCGCGATCCGGGATTGCTCCACGCGCGTCGACATCCGCAGTCGTTCGCGCCGCCCTCCGCGGGCGTGGCCGGCACGGTGAGGTAGGTGCGCATCTCACCGATGTTCAGGTGCCTGACGACACGGTGACCAGCGCCCGTCTCGGGCAGGGCGCGATGGCAGCGCGGACAGGTCGCTGGGCGGCTGAAGAGGGAGCGCTTGTGTCGGGGCAAGCCGATCCGGACGTCGATGCGGTTGGATGGCTTGTCCACGCGCACGTCCTCGACCACCCATGGTTCCGGCAGTTTGAGAATCTGCCGGCAAAACTCAGTATCCAACATCCTGGGCACTCCTACGTTCCAGTCTCGATCTCCTTATCGTGAACAAGCTGGAGCCGGACTTCCCGGCCGACTTAGCCCGCCTTGGAGGCATGTCCTCCCCGCGGCGCGGCGGGCCTGGGGCCGTCGCGACGAGTATGGATGCATGGTGAGGACGCGGGTCGTCGACGTACCCTGCGCCCGACCGCATCCCGCTGCCGGTAACATGCACTCAGTCCCCGACTACTTTGGACGATGTCGCCGCCGGCGTTCGCCGCGGCGTTCATCTTCCGGTCGCCCAATATCTAAGTTATTGTTTCGTCGGGGTCTCGTTGGGGTTTACGCGCTTACCTGCGCCTCTACCTATGGGCCATCGCTGGCGCTGGACGATCCGGTTCGCGGTATCGAATAACCGCGTGGTTACTACGATAACATGAAGTGAAAGGTCTTGTTTACTACCCGGGCGCCACGGGTACTGTGATCCAGACGACGCTTCACTCCGATCGTCGCGGTGGTTCTGGCATCATGGTGACGGGCCGCGGCGCGCGCAGCGCTCAGGCGACCATGGCGCAGTACGCGGAGCGCGCGCGGCCACGGCCTCCCAAGGCCGTTCCGGACCGCGGCGCCGCAGCGCGGCGATATGGGGGCAAACGGAAACCGAGACATGAATGAGCGCCGCGAGTCGGCCATGGTCTTTCCCTGCCAGTTTCCCATCAAGGTAATGGGGTACTGGGCAGAGGACTTCGATGCCTTCGTCGCCCAGATCGTGCGACGCCACGTCGGCGACCTCGGCGAGGGCGCCCTGCGATCGCGCGAAAGCCGTGGTGGACGCTTCATCTCCGTCACCGTGACCATCGAGGCCAAGAGTCGCAGCCAGCTCGACGCGATCTACCGCGATCTGACCAGCGAAACACGCATCGTGATGGTGCTATGAAGACCATCGTGCGCCGACCGGGCCTGCAGGACTACGAGACTGTCTGGCTGGCGATGCGCGAATTCACCGACGCGCGAGGCGCCGGCCTCGCCGACGAGGTATGGCTGCTGGAGCATCCGCCGGTCTACACCCTGGGGCTGGCGGGGCGGCCGGAGCACATCCTCGATGCCCGCGGGGTCCCCGTGGTGCACAGCGATCGCGGCGGCCAGGTGACGTACCATGGCCCGGGCCAGTTGGTGGTCTATCTGCTGCTGGATCTCAAGCGCCGCAGGCTTGCTGTGAAGGACCTCGTCTGGCGCACCGAGCAGGCCGCGATCGATGCGCTCGCCGGGCTCGGCGTGGCGACCTCGAGGCGACAGGGTGCCCCGGGCGTGTACACGCGGGAGGCAAAGATTGCGGCATTGGGTTTCCGCGTCCGCCGCGGATGCTGCTATCACGGGCTCGCCGTCAACGTGGACATGGAACTGGAGCCGTTCAGGCGCATCAATCCGTGCGGCTACGCGGGTTTGCGGGTGAGCAGCCTGCGCGAGGAGGGGGTGCGCATCGGCGTGCCGGAGTTCGGCGAGCGCCTGTTGCGTGCACTGGACGAGCGGCTGGGCCTCGATGATTTCGCGCCGGCCGGTCCGGAGGTTGCATCGTTGGCATCGAACGGTGCCGGATAGGGGGAGCGGATGAGCGAGAGGACGACGGGTAAGGAGCCGGGGCGCGCGATGCGCGGCGCCGAGAAGGTCGCCCGTATTCCCGTCAAGGTGGTCGCCGCGACCGGGCCGCTGCCGCGCAAACCGGAGTGGATCCGCGCACGCGCGCCCACCGACCCGAAGGTGATCGCGCTCAAGCAGCTGCTGCGCACCCAGAGGCTGCACACGGTGTGCGAGGAGGCGGCGTGCCCGAATCTCGGCGAATGTTTCGCGCACGGGACCGCCACCTTCATGATCATGGGCGACATCTGCACCCGCCGTTGCCCCTTCTGCGACGTGGCCCATGGCAGGCCGCTGCCGCTCGACGCGGAGGAGCCCGCGCGACTGGCGCAGACCGTCGCGAAGATGGGCCTGCGCTATGTCGTCATCACCTCCGTGGACCGCGACGACCTTCGCGACGGCGGCGGTGGACACTTCGCCGACTGCATCCAGGCCGTACGCGCCGCCAGCCCGGGCATCCGCATCGAGATCCTCACCCCGGATTTTCGCGGCCGGATGGATGCCGCCCTCCCGGCGTTGCGCCGCGCGCCTCCGGACGTCTTCAATCACAATCTCGAGACCGTGCCGCGGCTGTATCGGCAGGCGCGCCCCGGGGCCGATTACGACTGGTCCCTGCGGCTGCTGCAGCGCTTCAAGGAGGAGCAGGGCTCGATACCGACGAAATCCGGATTGATGCTGGGTCTGGGGGAGGAGATCGGCGAGGTCAGGCAGGTGCTGGAAGACCTGCGCGCGCACGGCTGCGACATGCTGACCCTGGGGCAGTACCTGCAGCCCAGCCGGGCGCACCTGCCGGTCGCGCGGTTCGTTCATCCACAGGAATTCGCCGAGCTCGGCGAATACGCCCGCGCCCTGGGCTTCGCCAACGTCGCCAGCGCACCGATGGTTCGCTCCTCGTATCACGCCGACCTGCAGGCCGGGAGCATCGTCGATCGGAAACCTCCAGCCTGAGTGTGACACCCGCCGGCCTTCGAGCGCGCGACTGCGCCCGGCGGGCCGGCGGCGAGAGCGGCCGGCGCCGCCCACGCTTGATGCTTACCTGGCCTCGGCCTCGGGAAGCGGGCCCGGACGCGGCAGGAACAGCGCCGGGTCGACCAAGGTGTTGTTGAGGACAACGGAGAAATGCAGGTGCGGACCGGTGGCACGTCCGGACTTGCCCGACAGGGCGAGCCGCTCGCCGCGGGCGACCCGATCGCCGGGATGTACGCGGATCTCGCTAAGGTGACAGTACATGGTCAGGAAGCCCTGGCCGTGATCGACGAAGACCGTCATGCCATTGAAGAAATAATCCCCCGTGTCGATGACGGTGCCGGCGGCCGCGGCTCGCACCGGCGTGCCCGTGCCGATGGCGATGTCGAGGCCCGAGTGCGGATTGCGCTCCTGATCGTTGAAGAACCGGCGCAGGCCGAAGGGGCTGCTGAAACGGCCCTGCGCCGGCAGATCCAGCCACAGCGACTCGGGCTCCTCCTCGCTCCAGTGCGCCTTCACCGCGGCGATGCGTTTCATCTCGCGGGCAATGCGCGCCTCATCCTCCGGGTTGGGGTTGACCTTGCGCGTGTCGGTGATCGTGAGGCGCTGCTCGGCATATCGCTTCGGTTCGACCCGGAACGCATAGGTCTTGCGCGCGCTGCCGCGCGCCGTGATGCGATGTCCCCCCGGCGCGGTCTTGAGCGGTATTCCGACGATCGCCGCGTAGCCCTCGCCGTCGGGGATCACCAGGACGCGGCGGCCGTTGAAGCTGGCGGTCGGGCGATCCGGGCCGTCCGCCTCCAGGGCTATGACCACGAAGCCGCCCGGTACATTGGCCCCCGCCGGCAGCCCGGGGGGCGCCGCCGCCCTGGTCTGCTCGATCGGCTGCGCCGCGCCGTGCGGCGGCGACAGCAGCATCGCCAGCCCGAATGTGCCGACGGCGAGGCAGCGCAACGGATTACACATCGCGATCCGGCATCGCGTCGGCGGACCGCTCGTCGATATCGATCGCTTCCACGGTGCAGAGAAGCCGGCCGCGCGCCAGTCGCGCCGCGACGCGGTCGCCGATCCGCGCCGCGCCCGCATCGCGCAGGATCCGCGCCCGCGAATCCGAGACGATGGCGTAGCCGCGCTCGAGCGTGGCGAGCGGACTCACGGCATGCAAGGCCCTGAGCACCGGCTGCAGGCGGGCCGCCTCCCGCTGCAGGCGGTTGCGCATCGCCTGCTCTAGGCGCAGCCGGCATTGCCCGAGCTCACCGCGCAGATATGACAGTCGCTGCGCGGGGCTGAGCGCGGACAGACGCGCGGAAAGCCGCGCCAGTTCGACGTGGCGTCGATGGATGGAAGCCTGCACCATGCTGCCCAGGCGCGCGTACACGTCGTCGAGTCGCTGCGCCAGTTCCTGCAGGCGTCGTCCCGGATGCACCAGCCGTCGCGACAACCACGCCATGCACTCGCGCTGGCGGGCGAGCAGCGCGCCGGTGAGCTGGATGATGCGCGATTCCAGCCCGCGGAGCTGCGCCAGCAGCTCGCGCCGATCGGGGCTGACGAGCTCGGCGCTGGCCGACGGCGTCGGGGCACGCACGTCGGCCACGAAGTCGGCGATGGTGAAGTCGATCTCGTGTCCGACGCCGCTGACGATCGGCGTGCGGCAGGCATGGATGGCGCGGGCGACGACCTCCTCGTTGAACGGCCAGAGGTCCTCGAGCGAGCCGCCGCCACGGGCCAGCAGGAACACGTCGCATTCCTGGCGCGCGTCGGCCGTCCTGATCATGGCGGCGATCTGAGGCGCGGCCGCGGCTCCCTGCACCGGCACCGGATAAATGATGACCTCCAGCTGCGGCGCCCGGCGGCGCAAGACGCTCAGGATGTCGCGGATGGCCGCCCCGGTGGGCGAGGTGATGACGCCGACGGTGCGGGGATGCGGGGGCAGCGGCTGTTTGTGGGATTCCTCGAACAGGCCCTCGGCGGCGAGCTTCCTCTTGAGTTGTTCGAACTGCATGCGCAGCAGGCCTTCCCCGGCCGGTTCAGCGTGCTCGACGATCAGCTGGAATTCGCCGCGGCCCTCGTACAGGCTCACCCGCGCCCGCGCGAGGAGGTGCATGCCGTCCTGCGGCAGGAACTTCAGGCGCATGTTGTTCTGCCGGAACATCGCGCAGCGGACCTGCGCCTGCGCGTCCTTGAGCGTGAAATACCAGTGCCCCGATCCCGGGCGGGCGAAGTTCGATACTTCCCCCTCTATCCAGATGATCGGGAAGCGTCCTTCCAGCAGCGCGCGGGCCTCGCGATTCAGGCGCGAGATGGTGTAGACGTCGCGTTGCGGGGCGAGGTCCATGGGCAGCTGGTTGGTCGTGCTCATCTTTGGAATGATACGGGAATCGGGCCCCTGCGGGCGCATACCGCGGTGCGGTGGATACATATATAATTGCCCGCCTCCCGTTGCGAGATCGAAAGACTGCCATGCGCCTGGCCGGTGAAGCATTAACCTTCGACGACGTCCTGCTGCTGCCCGCGTACTCCAGGGTTCTGCCGCGCGAGGCGGATCTCGGCACGCAGCTCACCCGCGCCATCCGGCTGAACATCCCGCTGATGTCCGCGGCCATGGACACGGTCACCGAGTCGCGCCTGGCGATCGCGCTCGCCCAGGAGGGCGGCATCGGCATCGTCCACAAGAACCTGAGCGCGGAGGAGCAGGCGCGCGAGGTTCGCCGGGTGAAGAAGTACGAGAGCGGCATCATCCAGAATCCGATCACGGTTCCGCCGACGATGAGCATCGGCGAGGTGCTGCAGCTCACGCACTCGCGCAAGATCTCCGGCGTGCCGGTCGTCGACGGCGAGGATCTGGTCGGGATCGTCACCGCGCGCGATCTGCGCTTCGAGACGCACTACGACCAGCCCGTCGCCAGCATCATGACGCCGAAGCAGAAGCTGGTGACGGTCAAGGAGGGTGCCAGCCGGGAGGAGGTCATCGGACTGCTGCACAAGCATCGCATCGAGAAGGTGCTCGTGGTCAACGAGAAGTTCCAGCTGCGCGGCCTCGTGACCGTCAAGGACATGCAGAAGGCCAAGGAATATCCGAACGCCTGCAAGGACGAGCAGGAACGGCTGCGCGTGGGCGCCGCGGTGGGAACCGGCAAGGGCACGCACGAGCGCGTGGAGATGCTGGTGAAGTCCAACGTCGACGTCATCGTCGTCGATACCGCCCACGGTCATTCCCAGGGCGTGCTCGACATGGTGCGCTGGATCAAGCAGAAGTATCCCGACACGCAGGTCGTCGGCGGCAATATCGCCACCGGCGAGGCGGCCAAGGCGCTGGTCGCGGCCGGCGCCGATGCGGTGAAGGTGGGCATCGGGCCGGGATCGATCTGCACCACGCGCATCGTGACCGGCGTCGGCGTGCCGCAGATCACGGCCGTGGCCGCGGTGGCCGAGGCACTGAAGGGCACGGACGTGCCGCTCATTGCCGACGGCGGCATCCGCTATTCCGGCGACATCGCCAAGGCCCTGGTCGCCGGCGCCTACGCGGTGATGATCGGCGGTCTGTTCGCCGGCACGGAGGAGGCGCCGGGCGAGGTGGAGCTCTTCCAGGGCCGCACCTACAAGGCCTATCGTGGCATGGGATCGCTCGGCGCGATGACCCAGCAGCACGGCTCGGCGGATCGCTATTTCCAGGAGGCCGGCGAGATCGAGAAGCTGGTGCCGGAGGGCATCGAGGGCCGCGTGCCCTACAAGGGGCCGATGACCGCCATCGTGCACCAGATGATAGGCGGCATACGCGCCGCCATGGGCTACACTGGCTGCGCCAGCATGGAGGAGTTCCGCAACCGGCCGGAGTTCATGCGCGTATCGCTCGCCGGCATGCGTGAGTCGCACGTGCACGACGTGCAGATCACCAAGGAAGCCCCCAACTACCGGCTGGAGTGATCCGTGATTCGTGATTCGTGATTCGTGATTGGTGATTGGTGTGTCGCAGATCGTGATTCGCGGTGCGCCGGGCGTGCCGGAGCGCCGCGTCCAATCACCGATGACGAATCACGAACTGAAATCGCATCACGATCACGCATCACGAATCACGCATCACGAATCACGCATCACGAATCACGCATCACGAATCACGCATCACGATCCGCATCACGAATCACGCATCACGATGCATCACGAATCACGCATCACGAATCACGCATCACGAATCACGCATCACGAATCACGCATCACGAATCACGCATCACGAATCACGCATCACGAATCACGCATCACGAATCACGCATCACGAATCACGCATCACGAATCACGCATCACGAATCACGCATCACGAATCACGCATCACGAATCACGCATCACGAATCACGAATCACGAATCACGAATCACGAATCACGAATCACGAATCACGAATCACGAATCACGAATCACGAATCACGAATCACGAATCACGAATCACGAATCACGAATCACGAATCACGAATCACGAATCACGAATCACGCATCACGAATCACGCATCACGAATCACGAATCACGAATCACGAATCACGAATCACGAATCACGAATCACCGCTCAGGAACCACCGTTCGCACCTTGTCCGACATGACCGACATCCACGCCGATCGCATCCTCATCCTGGATTTCGGCTCGCAGTACACGCAGCTCATCGCGCGCCGCGTGCGCGAGGCGGGCGTCTATTGCGAACTGCACGCCTTCGACATGGACGAGGCGGCGATCCGCGAGTTCCGCCCCAAGGGCATCATACTTTCCGGCGGACCGGAGTCGGTGACCGTGGCGAGCGAGGTGCGCGCGCCGCGCGTCGTCTTCGACCTGGGCGTGCCGGTGCTCGGCATCTGCTACGGCATGCAGACCATGGCCGCGCAGCTCGGCGGGCGCGTGCAAGCGGTCGAGCAGCGCGAGTTCGGCTATGCGAAGGTGCGTGCGCGCGGGCACTCGCAATTGCTCGCCAGCATCGAGGACCGCACCAACGAGGAGGGGCACGGCCTGCTCGACGTGTGGATGAGCCATGGCGACCAGGTGGTGGAGCTGCCGCCCGGCTTCAAGGTGATCGCCTCCACCGGCACCTGCCCCATCGCCGGGATGGCCGACGAGGGCCGCAACTTCTACGCTCTGCAGTTTCACCCCGAGGTCACGCATACCCGCCAGGGCGTGCGCATACTCTCCCGCTTCGTGCACGACCTGTGCGGCTGCGGCTCCTCATGGACGACCGCCAACATCATCGACGACAGCATCGCCCGCGTGCGCGCTCAGGTCGGCGAGGGCACGGTGCTGCTGGGCCTGTCCGGCGGCGTCGATTCCTCCGTGGTCGCCGCGCTGCTGCACAAGGCGTTGGGCGATCAGCTCACCTGCGTGTTCGTCGACACCGGCCTGCTCAGGCTGCACGAGGGCGACCAGGTGATGGCGACCTTCGGCCAGCACATGGGCGTGCGCGTGATCCGCGTGGATGCCGAGCAGCGTTTTCTCGATGCCCTGAAGGGCGTGGAGGACCCCGAGGCCAAGCGCAAGATCATCGGCGGCCTTTTCATCGACGTGTTCGAAGAGCAGGCGGCGAGGCTCACCGACGTGCGCTTCCTGGCGCAAGGGACGATCTATCCGGACGTGATCGAGTCCGCCGGCGGCAAGACCGGCAAGGCGCACGTCATCAAGTCGCATCACAACGTCGCCGGCCTGCCTTCGCAGATGCGCATGCAGCTGGTCGAGCCGCTGCGCGAGCTGTTCAAGGACGAGGTGCGCAGGCTGGGCCTCGAGCTCGGCCTGCCCTACGAGATGGTCTACCGCCATCCCTTCCCGGGGCCGGGGCTGGGGGTGCGCATCCTGGGCGAGGTGCGGAAGGACTACGCCGAGATGCTGCGACGTGCCGACGCGATCTTCATCGAGGAGTTGCGCCGGCACGATCTCTACGACAGGGTGAGCCAGGCCTTCGCCGTGTTCCTGCCGGTCAAGTCCGTCGGCGTGACTGGCGACCAGCGCAACTACGCGCATGTGATCGCGCTGCGCGCGGTGGAGACCATCGACTTCATGACCGCCCGCTGGGCGCACCTGCCCTACGAGCTGCTCGATCACCTCTCGCGCCGCATCATCAACGAGGTCTCCGGCATCTCGCGTGTGGTCTACGACATCTCCGGCAAACCGCCTGCGACCATCGAGTGGGAATGAGGGGTAGCCGCTTCGAGTCGGCTCCGATCTTGGTCGTCGCGATGCGTGCAATCCCGAGAAAGTGCTTCGCGAAATGCAGCGCAGGGGTTCCGGGAGAAGGTGCGCGATACCCGATCAGCCGTCCGCTTCCCACAGGATCATCGCCAGCATCGAGGAGCCGCAGGTCACTGCGAATGTTCTGGCGCCCCCGGGTCGCAGTGCTCCGGGTCACCATCAGGCCGAGCTGCCGCTCGGGACACGGGCGCCGCCGGGGCGGTTCAGCTTGATATGAACTCGAAGGGTACGGGCGATTGCGCTGGCCGCCGACGCGCCGGGCGGGGCGGGCGCGGCGGAGAGCTTGGCGAGGATTCCAGGGGCCGGGCGGCGAGGCGGCCGGCATCTTCATGAAGAACTGGGAAGACAACGACCAACACCGCCCGTCGCGCCGGACTTGCTCGATGGCGCCGCGGTCGCCGACGTGATCGGCATCGGGCACGAGCGCATGAATTCGCCGCCGATTGCAGGTCGAGACCGGTTGGCAGTTCGTGGCGTTGCCTGACCCACTCGGGTTCAATTCCCTCCGAGCCGCCACCACTTTCGTTCCACCGCACCCTTGCTGAGGAGGAACTCGGCGGCAGTCTCGTACTTGCTGTCCACCCACTTGTCCCTCTTGTGCAGGCGCCGCGCCAGCGAAATCGGCGTCGATCCGGCGGGCACGATGTATTCCATGCCCTGTGCGCTCCAACTGACATCGAAGCTCTTGTATGCGTACTCCGCCGTTGTTCTTGCGTTGACATCGGCGCCGAGGTCGATGAGCGTCGCCAGATTGAGCTTGTTGCCGGCGAGGACCGCGAAATGCAGCGGTGTCAGGCCGGCACGATTGCGGGCGTTCAAAGCGATCCCGGCCTGAACCAGGCCTTTGCAAAACGGAACACTGAAGTAGCGCTCGGCGGCGATGTGCAGCGCCGTGTTGCCCTGGCGATCGAGCCGATGCAGGTCCGCGCCGTGGCGCCGCAGTGCGGGCAGATGGTGTTCGTTGGCCCGGTGCAGCGGCGTGCGCCCGTCGTTGTCGGTCGCATTCGGGTCCGCGCCGTTCTCCAGCAGCCATTCCACCAGTTCGACGTTCACGCCGAGCACGGCCTCGTGCAGCGGCGTGCGCCGGAAGTCGCCCGGTGCCTTGAGGTCCGCGCCCTGGGCGACGGCAGCTTGTGCCGCGGCCAGATCGTACTCCTTGATCGCCGCGAACAGCGCGTTCCGGAGTTCGCTGGATCGATTTGGCATGTCCTGGGCCACCGGCTTGCGGGCAGCGCTGCGCTCCTTCGCCGCCTGGAACGGATCGGTGGCCGGATTCGGCGTGTCGGGGAACAGGGCTTCGGGCAGCTTGGCGCTGGCGCGGAACTCCACGACCTGGCGCTCGAACTCCTGTAGCGAGAGTCGATCGTTGTCCGGCAGGCTCCACAATGCGCGCACGCGCAACACCTTGCCTTCGAACTGGAACAGGGCCTTCACCGTCAGATCGGTCTCCTGCCATTCGCCATCTCCGAGGTCCACGATTTCGTTACCCTCGAAGTACGTCCACTCGTCATTGGTCTTCAGATGGAACACCTTGAAACGGCTGCTCCCGCCAGAGTCCAAGCCGAGATGCTGCCGCGTCACATCCATGACGCCGACCCGGAGCGGGCTGCCCGCCGCGGGCGTATAGACCGCGGACCCTCTCTGGGCGAAGGCCGCGATGCTCAAGAAGACGATGCTTAGGAGCAACGCCACCGCGGCCGCGACCACCCACAGCACGGACCCGCGCAGCGGCGTGCCGCTCGGTCGGGTGAGCAGCAGCCGGCTGTCACTTGAGACCTTGGCGGCATCGATGCCCGCGACGTCAATCTGGTAACGGCCGGCGGCGGGAACCGCGAAGCGCCGCACGGCCAGCGTCGTCCTGCCATCCATGCCGGTGCGCGATGCGCGCACCAGGATCATGCTCGATGGCACCGCCGCACCGGCGGCATCCCGCAATGTGAAGGTCGCCGTGGCGAAATCGATGCCACCCAGCTTGCCGCGCAGGCACAGAATCAACTCGCCAGCCTCGGCGACCTCTACCGTTCCGCCGCTCGTCAGGGGAAGGTCCGCAATGGCCTCCACATGCATTGCCGACATCAGCTTCGGGATGCCCTTCAGCAGCGCGAAGGCGGCAATGAACAGAACAGGGAGGGTTATGAAGAGAAGATGCCCGTCGGTCATGCGTCGTGGAGGTACATCGTGTCCAGTTTGATATAGTGGCGTCATTCTCCGTACCGCAGGGAATGAGTGAAGAATAATGACTACCGGTTGCAGTCTCGGCCCATGCGCATCGCAACGGTACCACGCATCTGGTGATTTCGCCGCTGGAGTCCGACCAGAATGCACTCGGAGAACTGCCCCTGCAGCGTCAGGGCCGCTTCGACGAGCTGTTACCGCAGCCTTTGGCTGGCGCGCTGTCCTGACCGCCGGTCGACCGTCAATATAGGACGGCGGGACGCCCTCCGCTCTACCGGGATGCTGAGGATGATCCGGGCTTCCGCCAAGTCACGAAGCCGCCGTTGCACCGTGAGGCTCCTCCTGCTGGCCCGGCTGTGCGCTGCCGCGGTATTCACCGGCGCCGTGCTAACGGGCTGCCAGGGGGAGGAGCCCACAGCCCCGACGAAGGACAATGCTACGCACTTCCGCACGGAAATCGATGGCCGGCCGATCCATTTGGCCCTGGCGGATTGCGAGGCCTTCATCGTGTTGCCCGATGGCCGCCGGGAGCGGGTCCTGACCACGGACTTCTACCCCATGATCTCGGCCTGCCAGCGGCAGGAGGCCAGTGTGCGCGACGGTCATGTCGTGGTCGAACTGGGCCGCCAAGCCTTGGGCGCAGGGGGATGCTGCGCGACGGAAGGCCTGTGGCGCAGCCGAGACGGTATGACCTGGGAGCGGCGCCAGTCCGGCCGCTGGATCCCTGCCGAACCAAGCTCGAAGCCAAGGTGACTCGATGACGCTCAAGTTATTCCTGCCCTGGCTGCTGAGCGTCGGCCTGCTGGCCACTGTGCCGGTCATGGCCTCCCCTGCCGCGCTGGTCGGCACCTGGCGATTCACCCACCCCCTGCCGGCCCCCTGGGGCGCGCCGGTGCCCGGTAGCGCCGACCTCGCCGGCAAGACCCTGCGCCTGGAACGCGGTGCGATGAATGGCCCCGCGCCCCTGGATTGCGCCGGCGTCGCGCGGCTGGAGACCACCCGCTACCCCGCCGACGCGTTGTTCCAGGGCAACCTGCCTGACCCGGCCGAGCGCTCGGCTCAGGCTCTGGGGCTGGGCCAACGCTCCGTGGAGGGCCTGCGGGTGAGCTGCGACAAGGGGGTGTTCGAATTCCACCAGGCCGACGCCGACACCCTGTTGCTGGGTCTGGACAACCGGGTCTGGGTCCTCTCCCGGGCCGCGGGCGCCCGGGCCGACTCCGCCAGCGCGGCGGGCCGTGTGGAGGCCCTTCTGGAACAGCATTTTGGCGGCGACATGGGCTTCAACGCCGTAACGGCTCATTCCAAGGCCCCGCAGCAATCCAAGGCGCTGAACCGGCTCATGGCGGCCTACCTGACCAAACCCCGGCCGGGGGATGAGGTGCCCCCCATCGACGGTGACCCCTATACCGATAGCCAGGAATATCCCACCCGCTTTGCCGTGGGCGCGGCACAGGTGCGCCAGGGCCGCGCCCACGTGCCGGTACGCTTCGCCGATGCATGGAGTCAGCGGGTTGTCATCTTCGAACTGGTGCGCGAAGACAGCGGCTGGCGCCTGGACGATCTCGACTATGGCCAGGGCGGACGCCTTTCGGCCCTGCTGAGGAAGTGAGGTGGCCGTGAAAGCGCGCGCTTGGGGTCGCTTCAGTCTCATGGGCCTGCTCGGACTGGTGGCCAGCCTGCTGTCATGGCCAGGCCATGCCGCAAGCCCCCTCGATCAGGCCGGGGCCCTGCTGTGGGAGATGGGCGAGATCTATACGGATTTTGGTTACCATCGCTTGGCGCGCGGCATGACGCCCGAAAAGGTTGAAAGGCTGGCTGGCAAGGTGGCGTACAAGCTGGCCAGCCGGCGGGACGAATTGGCGGCAGTGCTGCCGGGCCTGGACCCCGAGAGCGACCTCACCCGGGAGCTAAAGCGTTTCCTGGAAAATTGGCCTGGCCGCCAGGCATTCCAGGACGAGTTGCTGAGCGCCGACGAAGGCGTGAACCTGGGCATGGCATTGGGCAGCCTAAAGATGCAGGCGCCCGATACCCGCCGGCACTGGAGGACGCCCTTTCCCTTTTTCAGACCTTGACCGCGCCGTCGAGCTGTCCGCGCTGGAGGAACGCGTGACTGCCGCCTTGCGTGAGCGTACTCTCGAACGGGCGCGGGTACGGGCGGCGCACCGCTGGGTGCAGCCGCACTTCCTTTTGAACACGCTGGCCAGTCTGGATTACATGGTGCACAGGAATCCGCCTGCTGCGGCGTCGATGACGACGGCGTAGCTGATCGTTCTGCGGACCAACCAGCCGCGGGCGCGGGGGGAACTCAGCACCGACGGACCTCGATGGATCCCGAAAGGTGCGCTTTCGCGAAACCGCCCGGGAACCCGCGCCAGTGCTGCCCGCGAGCGTGCGCTGGAGCGATGAGGATGCGAACCATGCATTCGAGCGCCTCTCGGCCGAGCTGATCGCGCGGATCAGCGGGGACAGATGGGAGCTCTCCGATGCGATCATCGAGGAAATGCGTGCAAACCGGCGGTATCCGGCGCTGCTGTCGCCCCGAGATCGGAAACAGCCGCAATCACGGCTTCAGGGAGACGACGACCGCGCAAGCGCTCGTCGTCGACGCCCGATTCCCTCGCGGTGCTGCAGGCGGAGAACCAGCGATTGATCGCGCTCCTGGAGGCAAATGGAATCGAGTGGCGCCTGGCGCGGTAACCGGCAACGTCTCCGTCGCGACCGGCATCGTCGCGACTCTCCGCCGAGGCGAAAGTGGCGCTCTTTCGCCGGTGGTTTCGGGGTCGCACAGATGTCTGACCTGTGCGCTGGGAGAGCAAGACGACCGGCAGGTCGGGTTACGCACCTGCCTGTGCGAACGAGTGGCGCACTGGAGTGTGCGAGAAGCCACGTATCCAGTGCCGAGACTGCCGGAATCGCTCGTTGCTCCCGCTTTCGGACGCCGCCATCTACGCCCACCTCGCCGGTGACCACACGATCGGTGCCTACCCGCTGCTGGAGGACGACAGCTGCCACTTCCTCGCGATCGATTTCGACGAAGCCGGGTGGAGAGAGGATGTCCGAGCCTTCGCCGGTGCGTGCACCGATCTCGGCGTCCCGGTTGCGATTGAGACTTCCCGCTCCGGAAACGGGGCGCGCGCCTGGATCTTCTTCGCCAACCGCGTATCGGCCCGGGATGCCCGTCGGTTGGGCACTGCCATCATCAGTCACACCTGCGCGCGCGGCATCTGGAGCTCTCGTCCTACGACCGACTGTTTCCCAATCAGGACACCATGCCCAAGGGCGGCTTCGGAAATCTGATCGCCTTGCCGCTGCAGAAGAGGCCGCGGGAGAACGGCTTCACTGTGTCTGTCGACTCCGATCTGCGACCGCACCCGGACCAGTGGGAGTTCCTGGCATCGATTCAGTCGATGTCGGCGCACGACATAGAGCCAACGATCGTTCGTGCCACGGGCGGCGTGCATCCCCTCGACGTGACCTTTGTCGACGATGAGGATCTGGCGACGCCGTGGAAGCGCGACACGCGATTGCATGCAAAGATTCCGGGTGCGACGCCGAAGTCACTCACCGTGACCTTTGCGAACCTCCCATCAGCGCCGAGCCGCCGAATGCGAAAACGACGCCGAAAGTGTGGTCCGGCCGGATCCCGCTGAATGTCAGCCAGGGAGGCCGAGATTCAGGCCTGGCCAGGCGAACTCGGCCGCCACGTACATGCCAAGCAGCATGCCTACGATGCCCCACACCGTCGCCGCAAGCAGGAACAGGTGCACGACGCGGTCGTTGCAGTACCCGGTGCTTGCCATCGCGGTCCCCGATGCGAGTCAAACAACTGCACAAACGAACTGAGATGCCACGTTGTCAGAGGTCAGTCCGGTCCTGACGCCACCATCATGAGCCGTCGGCGATGGAGTTGGCGCCGGTGGCCAGCGCCTGGCAGCTGGCCTACGAATCTGGCGGACCGCCCTGCTCCTCCATCACGCTCAGCGCCAGCGCGGAATGCGCGTAGGCGCCGCCGGCGCGCATCTCGGCGGCGACCCAGATCGCTTCCATGAGCTCCTCGCGTGTCGCGCCCGCCCGGAGCGCGGCCTTGGTGTGCCCGCGAATGCAGTAAGGACACTGCGTGACGTGGGCGACCGCGACGGCGATCAGTTGCTTCGTCTTCACCGGCAGCGCGCCGGGCGCGAACACGCGTTCATTGAAGGCCTTGAACGCCGCGTCGATCTCGGGGGCGAGCCGGGCGCGCTTCGCCGCGAGCTCGCGTGTTGCGGGGGGATAGAGCTGGTTGTCGGGCATGTCGATGGGCTCCGGTGTCGGTAAATGGCTTCGTCCGCGGACGCCGCTCACCGGATCGCGCCGCGCAGGCTCGCGGGGATCCACCTCTGGCGACCGCGGCTGATTATGCATTCTTTCAAGGCGATCGTGCGTCACGGCGCACGTCCAGCGCTGCGGTGAGCCTTGTTACGGGGCCTGATCACGCGTTTCTGCCCGGCGCACCCGCTCTTGGCGGGGCCGCGAGGGAACGCGCGGGGTAATCAGGTGCCGAGCTTGGCGGTGACGCCGACGAGCTTCTGCGCGATGTTCTCGAGCGTGCTCTGCTGGCGCGCGTCCTGCAATCGCCCGGCCGCATCGAACGCCTCGTGCGCCTTGCTGAGCGCCAGCTGTTCGGGCAGCACCAGCACGCCCAGTGTCGTGAGGATCTGGCGCACGTGGAACAGGCCGCGCAGGCCGCCCAGAGCGCCGGTCGATGCGGCCACCAGCGCGGCCACCTTGCCGGCATACGGTACACGGCCGCTCTCGCCCTGGTGCTCGCGGGAGATCCAGTCGAGCGTGTTCTTCAGCAGCGGCGTAATCGAACTGTTGTACTCCGGGGCGGCGATCAGCAGCGCCTGGTGCGCCTTGAACAGGGTCTTCAGGTGCAGCGCGTTCTCCGGCACGCCCTCGGCGGCCTCCAGGTCACCGTCGTAGAGCGGCAGCGGGAAGTCGCGCAGGTCGAGCAGCGTCGCCTCGGCGCCGGTCGCCACGACCGCGGCGTGGGCGGCGCGCGCGAGCTGCTTGTTGTAGGAGGCGGCGCGGTTGGCGCCGGCGAAGCAGAGCACCTTGACGCTCATCGTCGGACTCCGGGTTCAGGTCGGCGTATGGCGGCAGGGTACCCGATCCGCGGCAATTCTTGCAGCTCTGCCCGTGCGGCCGGCGGGGTGCGCCGGCACCACGCGGACTCAGAGTATGGACATCCTCGTCGCGCGCACGAACATCTCCAGCGCCGCGATACCCGCCAGCGAATTGCCGGCGCGATCGAGCCCGGGGGACCACACCGCGATGCAGCATCGCCGCGGCACGACCGCGACGATGCCGCCGCCGACGCCGCTCTTCGCCGGCAGTCCGACGCGGAAGGCGAAACTGCCGGCGGAGTCGTACACGCCGCTGGTCATCAAAATGGCGTTGATGCGGCGCGCCTGCCGCTCGGTCAGCACCGTTTCGCGCAGCAGGGGCGAGTGACCGCCGTTGGCCAGCGGCAGGAACGCCCGCGCCAGGTCCACGCAGCTCATCTCGAGCGAGCACTGCCGGCAGTAGGTGTCGAGCAGGTGCTCGGGCTCCTGCTGGATGCGGCCGTGCGCGCGCAACAGATTCGCAATCGATCGGTTCCGGTAGGCCGCCTTCAGCTCCGAGGCGTAGACCTTCTCGTCGTAATCGACGCCGAAATTGCGGGAGAGCACGCGCGCGTAGTCACGTATGACGTCGGCGGTGCGCCCGCGCGTGTTCGCCATGAGGCAGTCGAGCACGGTCAGTGCGCCGGCGTTGATGAAGGGATTGCGCGGGATGCCCTTCTCGTACTCGAGTTGTACGAGCGAATTGAACGCCGTGCCCGAGGGCTCCTTGCCGACGTGTCGCCAGACCTCATCCCCGATCCGGCTCATCGCCAGCATCAGCGTGAACAGCTTGGAGATGCTCTGGATCGAGAATTGCTCGGCGGCATCGCGGATCGCGAACTCGGCGCCATCGACCATGCACACGGCCATGCCAAATTTCGTGAGCGGCACGTGGCGCAACGCCGGTATGTAAGACGCCACCTTCCCCTTCGCGAGATACGGATGTATCCCTTGCGCGATCTCCTGCAGAACCTCATCCAACCCCATCGGCATGTCTGGTTCTCACGATCTGGATTCCTGCGAGGCGCGCGAGTGCGGACCTGCACTGCCACGCGGCCGCACGCGCGCTCACGCGGAAAGAGCCACATGGTGGATAACAAGTTTCCGCGCCGTCAAGCCGCGGCGGTGGCGCGGGCGCGATTGCCGCGGCGCGGCGAAGTGAATTTCGGGCGGTCGATGAAGGGCCTTCGAGATGGGCGATGCGGCAGTCGGTTGCCGCCGGAATGCGAGCTGGTCGTGGTCACGCGGGCGGCCGTGTCGCGAACGAGGAACCCGGCCGGTCACGGCGACCGGCCGGGAAACATGAGGCAGCGCGCGAGGAGCGCCCCGCAGGCGTCTCAGTAATGAATGCCGGCGGGTCGCGGGCGTCGCGATGGCGACATCACAGATCGATCTCCACCCCGACGTACCAGGTGCGATCGAGGCCCGGGCGCGGACCATGCGGCTGGCGGGAGACGATGTACTCCTCCTCCAGAAGGTTGTGCACCCCGGCAAGCACCGTCGCGTTCTTGCTGATGTCGTAGTTCGCGCTCAGGTCCACGACCGTGTAGGCGTCGGTGGTTCCGAAACGCGCGTCGGGGTCCCCGAGGCCGTCGACCTCGGTCTCGACGTTGTTGGCGCTGGTGTAGGTCTCGTCCACGAAGCTCGCGCTCAGCGAGGCACCCCAGCGCGCGAAGGTCAGCGACGAGCCGACCGTCAGCTGATACTCGGGAATGTACGGGACCTTGTTGCCCTCGGCACCGAAGCTGAATATCGACTCCGGGTCCGTGGACTGCGCGTCGTTCTGCTGCTCGGCGTTCGTGTACGTGAATGCCACCCAGTAAAGGTTGCTGAAAGACCAGTCGTTCGCCGCACCGAGATCGAACTGGCCGGAAAGCTCCACGCCATAGGCGTCGACCTCGCCGAAGTTCTCGTCCTCGCCGGTGCCCGTGCCGCCGATGTTGCTGACGACGATCAGGTCCTCGAACTGGGTGAGGAAGCCGACGGCCTCGGCGGCGAGGACCTTGTTGGCGCTCGCGTAGCGCGTGCCCAGCTCGTAGCCGATGCTGGTCTCCTCCTCCAGCCCGTCGTTGATGGCGGCTCCCGGGGAGGGCGGGGAGAAGCCGAAATTGAGGCCGCCGAAGACCTGCCACTCATCGGTGAAGTTGTAGCCGACGGCCACGCCGCCGCCGAGCATGTCGAGGGATTCCTCGCCGTACACCGCCGCGCCGCCGGTGGCCAGCGGGCGGTAGTCGCGCTGCTCCAGCTCGAGCGTCTCGTAACGGAAGCCGGGCGTCATCCACCACTGCCCCCATTCGATCCGGTCCTCGACGAACAGGGCCACCGCGCGGACCTCGGCCTCGCGATTGTCCTGCGAGCCCGGCGCGCCGCGCGCGACGTCCGTGATCGCGCCGTTGGCCGCCTGGCTGTAGACGTCGTCGTTCTGGAAGCGATCTTCCTCGTCGGTGTGATAGCGCAAGCCGACCGTCAGCGCATGATTCAGCCGGCCGGTCTCGAAGCGCACGTTGCCTTCCGACTGTATTCCCCAGGCATAGTAGGTACGGTCGTTGGCGCGCGCGCGCAGGCCGCAGGCGAGTTCCCCGCGCAGGCAGGCCAGGCCGTCACCGCCCTCGGCGCCGGCCAACGCGGAGGACAGGTCGAGGTTGGTCCCGAGCCCGCCGGCCGCGGCGCGGATATCGTTGAGCTTGTACCAGTTGCGAGCGAACTTGTTGTAGTACGCCGTCGTCACCAGGTCGAAATCCTCGGTCGGGGAGATGAAATGCCGCAGGTAGGTGCGATGCTGCTCGGTGTCGATGTTGTCGAAACGCGAGGCGGAATAGCGCCGGAAGGGGTCGTTGCGGAAGTCCTCCGTGCTCAGCCCGAGGTAGGTCTCGTCGGCCTCCTTGTCGGTGAAGCCGTACTTGAACTCGAGTCGCTGATAGATCGCCGAGGACGGCTCCCACGCCAGTCTCACCATCGGCTCGATGGAGTTGAAGCCGGTCTCGTCGGTGTCGTTGAAGCCCGGGGCCGCGTCGATCGACTTGAACCCGTCCGTGCCGCGCAGGAAGCCCTCGACCAGATAGCCAAAGCGTCCCACGCCGGTTTCCACCGTGTCGCCGTGGAAGGCGTGGGTCCGGTACTCGTTGTCGGCGCCGTACTGGCCACGCAGGTAGGTGCGCTGCTCGAACGGGATCGGCGTGGCGAGGTAATTGATGGCGCCGCCCGTCGTGTGCGGACCGTACTTCACCTGGCTCGTGCCCTTGAGGACCTCGATGGCATGCATGCGTCCGGTGGTCGGCGAGTAGTAGGCCGAGGGCGCTGCGTAAGGCGCGGGCGCCGCGAGCACGCCGTCCTCCATCAGCGTCACCTTCGCACTGCGGCTGGTGTCCACGCCACGAAGGCTGATGTTCGGAAACAGCCCGTAGCCGTCCTCTTCGCGCACGTACACCCCCGGAACCTGGCGCAGCACGCGGTTGATGTCGTCGTAGGAGAACTCGCGTATCGCTTCCTCGTCGAGATAGTGCGCCGAGCCCGGGATCGTGTAGACAGCCGACGGGTCGCCGATGATGTCGACCTGGCGCAGCACAGTGGGTCCTTCCCGGGTCGCGTCTTCCTCGGCCGTGGCATTCGTGTTGACGAGCATGAGACTGACCGCGAACGCGGCTAGCCCGCTGCAAGGGTGGCGTGCTGACATCTTACTTCCCCCAGGTGAACGATCATTTGACAGGCCCGCCGGTGCGGCCGCCAGCTTATGCGAATCTTAGTACGACTGAGAACAGTTCGCAAATAGATTGGTGTTTAAAACTGCGGCGCCGTCGCAAGCGGCGGCGGGAAAAGGGTTTTAGGGAAGTGCCCGGATGCCGGGCGGCCACTCGGTATGCGCGCGAGGCACGCGGATCCCCCGCTGTCCCCCCGCGTCCGTCGAGAGTGGCGCCCGGACCGCCTGCGTGGCGGCCGCGGGAGGCGCCCGCGACACGGGGGTGATCACGGCGGGACGTCGCGCTGCTTCGGCAACGCCGGTCCGCCACCCGCGGGACGTGCCGAGTCGCGCGGTCAGATCATGCTGCCCGCCTCAACGCAGGAATTTGCCGGCGAGGTTGATGATGTCGTCGGCGATGGAGCCGTCCTGGTTCATATCGAGGATCGCGCTGAGCGGAGACTGCCGGTTGCCGAACGCGGCATTGGTGCTGGCTGCGTCGAGCAGACTCCCCAGCCCGCCCTGGCTCTGCCGCTTGCTGAGCGCGCCCATCAACAACGTGGCGATCACGGGCAACATCTTTTTTATGACGCTGCTGTCCAGGCCGGCGTTCGCCCCCACGCGCGACGCCAGTTCGCGGCTGACGTCCTTGCTGCCGAGGATGTGACCGAGTATCCCGTTGCCGTCGTTCATCCCGTCCGGAGAGAGTGCCTGGTTCACATCCTCCACATAACGCTGGTGGTTGCCGCCGGCCAGGGCGCCGAGCAGGCCTTCTAAGCCGGAGGGTGTCGCGGTGTTGCGCGCCAGACCCTTGCTCAATACGTCGACGATCTGGGTGACCGCACTCTGCGTGGCCTGCGGCGGCGTGCCGAACTGGCGGGAAAGGTCTGTGATTGCCGAGCCGCCACCGGCGGCCAATATGTTCTCGAGGATATTCATGTCTGTCAGCCTGTGCGAGTTGGTATCGAGGCGTCATGATGGCAGTCCCTTGCGATTGCCGCAAAAGGCCCGCGGCACAGGCGCCTTCGAGCCCTGATGATGCCATGGGGTAAACGCTCTGTTACCCTGCCACCTTCAAGCAGGTCTTCACGGCATGGCGCGTGGCGGGGAGCCGGACGTTCGTGAGCAGCTCGGAAGTCTGGATGGACAGGGCATTGGAGATGGCGCGGCGGGCGGCCATGGCGGGTGAGGTGCCCGTAGGCGCCATCGTAGTCCTCGACGGCGAGGCGATAGGGAAGGGATGGAACTGCCCGGTCGCCACGCGCGATCCGACCGCGCACGCGGAGATCGTCGCGCTGCGCGCGGCGGCCGATCGTATCGGCAATTACCGCCTCTGCGGCACCACGCTGTACGTGACGCTGGAACCCTGCGTGATGTGCGCCGGGGCTATCCTCCACGCCCGGGTCGCGCGCGTGGTGTTCGGGGCCTACGATCCGCGCGCCGGCGCCTCCGGCAGTGTCTTCGACGTGCTCGAGACCGACAGGCTGAACCATCGCGTCGATGTCCTCGGCGGTGTGCGGGCGGCGGAGTGCAGTGCCGTGCTGACCAGCTTCTTCGAGGCGCGGCGCGCGTGAACCCCGCGCTCTCCGACGCGGCATTGGTGGCCATGGCCGCGCGGCTCGGTGAGCAGTGCGTCCGCCGCGGATGGATGCTGACCACCGCGGAGTCCTGCACCGGCGGCTGGATCGCGAAGGTGCTGACCGACGTGCCGGGCAGCTCGCGATGGTTCGAGCGCGGATACGTGACCTACTCGAACGCCGCCAAATCCGAGCTGCTCGCGGTCGCGCCACGGACACTGAACGAGCACGGCGCGGTCAGCGCCGAGACCGTGCGCGCGATGGCCAGCGGCGCGCTGACGCGCAGTCAAGCCCAGCTCGCCGTTGCCGTCAGCGGCGTGGCTGGTCCGGACGGCGGATCGCAGAGCAAGCCGGTCGGCACCGTCTGGTTCGCCTATGCCGGGCCTGGCGAGGCCACGGCCGCGGAGGTGCAGCGCTTCGCCGGCGATCGGGAGGCGGTGCGCCGCGCCGCCGTCCGCCACGCCTTGACGGGATTGCTGGCCATCGCGGAGGCGCCCTGAACAGGGCACGGCATGGAAGGGAAAGTCACCGAGCGACTTTTCTTCGCCCTGTGGCCGGACGCCGCCACGCGTGCGGCCCTGCAGGCGTGCACGCCGCGGCGGGCGCGCGGATCCGGTCGGCCGACGCCGGAGGAAAAGCTGCACCTGACCGTGCTCTTCCTCGGACCGACGACGCCGGAGGCACGCCAGTGCGTGGAGTCCGCGGCCGACACCGTGCGTTGCCCGCCGTTCACCATGCATTTCACGCGCATCGGATCTTGTCCGCGCTCCAGAGTGCTCTGGGCGGGGATGGCCGAGGTGCCGGAGGCCCTCGCCGCGCTGCACGAGGCGTTGAAGGACGCAGCGCGGTCGTGCGGCTGCGAGGTCGAGATGCGCGCCTACTCGCCGCACATCACGCTGCTGCGGGATGCCCCCAGTCGCTCCTCGGCGCCTGAACCGGTGGAGATCCCCTGGCACGTCCGCGACTTTGCGCTCGTCGCGAGTCGTACGGGCGCCGGCGGCGCGCGCTACGAGACGCTCAGGACCTGGCCGTTGCAGTGATCCCGGGCGCCGGATCGGGCTGCCAGGGACAGATTAAATCGTGTTTACATCTGTGCGATAATCGCGCGTCTACAGAAACTCACCTACCATCGGACGGACAGAAAGGCATATGGAAGAAAACAGAAAGAAGGCGCTCGCCGCGGCGCTAGGACAGATTGAAAAGCAGTTCGGAACCGGCTCGGTGATGCGCATGGGCGATGCCCGCGCCGTGCGCAACCTCGACGTCGTCTCCTCGGGGTCGCTGGCGCTGGACATCGCGCTCGGCGTCGGCGGTCTGCCGCGCGGGCGCGTTGTCGAGATCTACGGGCCGGAGTCCTCCGGCAAGACCACCATCGCCCTGCAGGCGATCGCCGAGGCGCAGAAGGCGGGCGGAACGGCCGCCTTCGTCGACGCCGAGCACGCGCTCGACCCGCAGTACGCCGAGAAGCTGGGCGTTAACGTCGCCGACCTGCTGGTGTCGCAGCCGGACACCGGCGAGCAGGCCCTGGAGATCACCGACATGCTGGTGCGTTCCGGGGCCGTCGACATCATCGTGGTGGATTCCGTCGCGGCGCTGACGCCGAGGGCGGAGATCGAGGGCGAGATGGGCGACAGCCACGTCGGCCTGCACGCGCGCCTGATGTCGCAGGCGCTGCGCAAGCTGACCGGTAACATCAAGCGCTCCAACACCCTGGTCATCTTCATCAACCAGATCCGCATGAAGATCGGCGTGATGTTCGGCAATCCGGAGACCACCACCGGCGGCAACGCGCTGAAGTTCTACGCCTCGGTGCGCCTGGATATCCGGCGCGTCGGCGCGATCAAGCGCGGTGAGGAGGTCATCGGCAGCGAGACCAAGGTGAAGGTGGTCAAGAACAAGGTCGCGCCGCCGTTTCGCGTCGCCACCTTCGACATCCTCTATGGCGAGGGCGTCTCGCGCGAGGGCGAAATCCTCGACCTTGGCGTGCAGATGGAGATCATCGAGAAGACCGGCGCCTGGTACAGCTACAAGAAGGAGCGCATCGGCCAGGGCAAGGACAACGCCCGTCAGTTCCTGAAGGACAACCCGGAGAAGGCCCGCGAGATCGAGAATCAGATCCGCGAGGCGGCGGCCGTCCAGGGTGGCGCTGTCGAAACCGAGGTTGCCGAGGAAGTCACCGACTGAGCGACCTCGACCGCCGCGCTGAGGCCCGCAGGCGCGCGCTGGCGTTGCTGGCGCGCCGCGAGCATACGCGAGAGGAGTTGCGGAACAAGCTGCGGCGCCGCATCGACGATGAGGCGGCCATCGAGGCGGCACTGGACGAGCTGGCGCGCGAGCGCCTGCAGAGCGACGACCGTCACGCCGAATCCTACGTGCGCCAGCGGGCGGACCGGGGATACGGACCGCTGCGCATCGCGCGGGAACTGCGCGAACGGGGAACCTCCAAAGAGGCAGTCAGCACGGCGATCGACGGGCTGGAGCAGGCCGATTGGTTGCGGCTCGCGCGCGCGGCGCGTGTCAAGCGGTTCGGCCGCGCCGCGGCTGCCGGGGCTGCGGAGCGCGCCCGGCAGATGCGGTTTCTGGAATATCGCGGGTTTCCGGCCGAGGTGATCCGCGCGGCGGTTGGCGGTGCGGAAGATGAGTGAGCGCAGCAGACGATGAACAGCAGTGGCGAATTACGTAGCGCGTTTCTCGATTACTTTGCCAGCCAGGGGCACAAGGTGCTGCCCAGCAGTTCGCTCGTGCCGCACAACGATCCCACCTTGCTTTTCACCAACGCCGGGATGGTGCAGTTCAAGGACATCTTTCTCGGGCTGGAGACCCCTGTCAGCAAGCGGGTGGTGACCTCGCAGCGCTGCGTGCGTGCCGGCGGCAAGCACAATGACCTCGAGAACGTCGGCTACACCGCGCGCCACCACACGTTTTTCGAGATGCTGGGCAACTTCAGCTTCGGCGACTATTTCAAGCGCGACGCGATCCGCTATGCTTGGGAGCTGCTGACCGGGACCTACAGGCTGCCGGTGGAGAGACTCTGGTTCACCGTATACGCCGAGGACGCCGAGGCCTACGAGGTATGGACCAAGGACATCCGCGTGCCGGCCGACCGCGTCGTGCGCATCGGCGACAACAAGGGCGCGCGCTACGCCTCCGACAACTTCTGGATGATGGGTGACACCGGCCCGTGCGGCCCGTGCACGGAGGTGTTCTACGATCACGGCGCCCACATCGCCGGCGGGCCGCCGGGAGGTTCGGAGCCCGAGGGGGATCGCTACGTCGAGATCTGGAATCTCGTCTTCATGCAGTTCAATCGCGACGAGAAGGGAGTGATGCACGCGCTTCCCAACCCGAGTGTGGACACCGGCATGGGACTGGAGCGCCTGGCGGCGGTCATCCAGGGCGTGCACAGCAACTACGACATCGATCTGTTTCGCAGCCTGATCGCCGGCGTCGAGGCCATGGCCGGCGCGGGCGCGAACCGCAATTCGATGCAGGTGATCGCCGATCACATCCGATCGACGGCGTTCCTGGTGCTGGACGGGGTACTGCCCTCCAACGAGGGTCGTGGTTACGTGCTGCGCCGGATCATCCGGCGCGCGCTGCGGCACGGTCACAAGCTCGGACTGCACGAGCCGTTCTTCCACCGGCTGCTTCCCGTGCTCGAGCGCGACATGGGGGCGGCCTATCCGGAGCTCTCGCGGCAGGCCGAGCGCGTGACGCGGGTCATCCGCGACGAGGAGGAGCGCTTCTCCGAGACCCTCGTGCAGGGCATGAAGCACCTGGAGCAGGTGCTGGGCAGGCTCAGCAGCAAGGTCATCCCGGGCAAGGACGTCTTCGTGCTGTACGACACCTACGGCTTCCCCGTGGACCTGACCGCGGACTTTGCCCGCGAGCGCGGCCTGTCGGTGGATACCGTCGGCTTCGAGCGCGAGATGGCCGCGCAGCGCGAGCGTGCCCGCGCGGCCAGCCACTTCACGATGGCGGGCCTGGACACGGCCATCCCGGCCGAGGCGCTCGCGCCGCTCGCCAGGGGATTCGCCTTCACCGGCTACGAGACGGTCACCGACAGCGCGCGCGTGCGCGGCCTGTTCGTCGACGGCCAGAGCGTGGAAGTCCTGATCGCCGGGACGGCCGGGGTGGTGGTGCTGGATCGCACGCCGTTCTATGCCGAATCCGGCGGCCAGGTCGGCGACAAGGGCCGCCTGCGCGGCGCGGAATCGGCGTTCGAGGTCTTCGATACGCGCAAGCAGAACGGCACGCATCTGCACGTGGGCGTGGCGAAGCTCGGCGAGCTGCGCGTCGGCGACACCGTCGAGGCCATGGTGGACGACGCGCTGCGGCAGTCCACCCGTCTGAACCACTCCGCCACCCACCTGATGCACGCGGCGTTGCGCAAGGTGCTCGGGGAGCACGTCACGCAAAAGGGCTCGCTGGTGGCGCCCGACCGCCTGCGCTTCGACTTCTCGCATCACGAGGCGGTCTCCCCCGAGCAGTTGCAGCAGATCGAGGCGATGGTGAACGCCGAGATCCGCGCCAACCGGGAGGTGTGCACGCGGCTGATGCCGGTGCAGAAGGCCATCGAGAGCGGGGCCATGGCCCTTTTCGGCGAGAAGTACGACGAGCAGGTACGGGTGCTGAGCATGGGCGAGTTCTCCGTCGAGCTGTGCGGCGGCACGCACGTCGCGCGCACCGGCGACATCGGGATGTTCAAGATCATCGCCGAATCCGGTGTGGCCTCGGGCGTGCGACGCATCGAGGCGCTCACGGGCGCCGCTGCGCTGGCCTACGTCGGCGAGACGGAGAAATGCCTGCGATCGATCGCAGAGCGCCTGAAGGGCAATCGCGAAAACGTGCAGGAGAAGACAGAGCAGCTGCTCGAGCGCATACGCCAGCAGGACAAGGAGATTCAGGCGCTCAAGGGCAAGCTTGCGAGCGGTGCCGGCGGCGACCTGAGCGCGCGGGCGGTGGACATCGGCGGCGTGCGGGTGCTCGCCGAGGCGATCGACGGCGCCGACGCGGGCAGCCTGCGCGAGACCGCCGATCAGCTCAAGAACAAGCTCGGCAGCGCGGTCCTGGTGCTCGCGACGGTCGAGGACGGCAAGGTCCGCCTCATCGCCGGGGTCACCAAGGACTGCACCGACCGGGTGAGCGCCGGGGAGCTCGTGAACTTCGTGGCCACCCAGGTCGGCGGCAAGGGCGGCGGCCGGCCCGACATGGCGCAGGCCGGCGGCACCGATCCTTCCAAGCTCGATGCAGCGCTGAAATCCGTCGGGGAGTGGGTCCGGGACAAGCTCAGGTGATATTGGGAATTTTGCCCGCCCTACTTGGGAAAGCAGGGGCAAACGCTTATCATGTCCATGCAATCACTAACCAAATTTTGGTAGGTCTTTCGTACCACGACTAACCGGCCAGGCAGGGTATGAGCCTTATCGTTCAGAAATACGGCGGCACCTCGGTGGGCAGTCCGGAGCGGATCGCCGGTGTCGCGGAGCGAGTCGCGCGTGCGCGGCGGGAAGGTCACGACGTGGTGGTCGTGGTCTCGGCGATGAGCGGCGAGACCGACCGCCTCATCGGCCTGGCCCGGCAGGTCTCCGAGAAACCGACTCCGCGGGAGCTCGACGTGCTGCTGGCCACCGGAGAACAGGTCACGATCGCGCTCACCAGCATGGCGATGGAGAAGCGCGGCTGTCGCGCCATCTCGTACACCGGCCCGCAGGTCCGCATCCTCACCGACAGCGCCCACAACAAGGCGCGCATCATCGATATCGACGATGCGCGCATGCGCCGCGATCTCCAGGCCGGGCGCGTGGTGGTGGTGGCGGGTTTCCAGGGCGTGGACGAGCATGGCAACATCACGACGCTCGGCCGCGGCGGTTCCGACACGACCGCCGTGGCGCTGGCCGCGGCGCTCCAGGCCGACGAGTGCCAGATCTACACCGACGTCGACGGCGTCTACACGTCCGATCCGCGCATCGTCCCCGCCGCGCACAGGCTGGACACGGTGACCTTCGAGGAGATGCTCGAGATGGCCAGCCTGGGCGCCAAGGTGCTGCAGATCAGGTCGGTGGAGTTCGCGCGCAAGTACAACGTTCGTCTGCGGGTGCTATCTTCATTTGAGGAAGGCCCGGGGACGCTGATCACTTCAGAGGAAGAGGCGATGGAGGAACCTTTAATATCAGGGGTCACGATCAACAAGAACGAGGCCAAGCTGACGATGCTGGGCGTGCCGGACAAGCCCGGCATAGCCAGCCGGATCCTCGGCCCGGTTGCCGACGCCAATATCGAGGTGGACATGATCGTCCAGAATGTCGGCGCCGACCAGACCACCGATTTCACCTTCACGGTCTCTCGCAGCGACTACGACCAGGCGCTCGAGATCCTCAAGACCGTGGCCAGGGAGATGAATGCGCGAGCCGTCGAGGGCGACAACAAGATCGCCAAGCTCTCGGTGGTTGGCGTCGGAATGCGTTCGCACGCGGGCATTGCCAGCAAGATGTTCAAGGCGCTGGCGGCTGAGAACATCAATATCCGCATGATCTCCACGTCCGAAATCAAGATCTCGGTGGTCGTGGACGAGAAATACATCGAATTGGGGGCGCGCACGCTGCACACTGCCTTCGGTCTGGACAGGCCGGAAGCCTGAAACCCGAAACCCGAAACCCGAAACCCGAGAATGGAATTTACGGGTCATTAATGGTCATAGACAAGAAGGAGCAAGCCGGACGCGGGCGTGTCCGGCTTGAATCGGACCCGCTCCCGGCCCCCGTGGCCGGGAGTGCGCGGGAATTCATCTGGAGGCTGTCATGTTGATTTTGACGAGACGGGTTGGAGAGTCGCTGATGATCGGTGACGAGATCAGCGTCACCGTGCTGGGCGTGAAGGGAAATCAGGTTCGTCTGGGCGTGAACGCGCCGAAGACGGTCGCCGTGCACCGCGAGGAGATTTACCAGCGCATCCAGCAGGAGAAGGCCGAAGGGCGCTCGCCCGCGGTGACGGCCGGCAGCCCGGAGGACGAGGTGCGCGAGGATTAGATGTCGTAACCAGGCGCGCATCGCCCGAGCCCGCCGCGCTTTACGCTACGTTGACCCACGGGTATCCTTACGCCCGCACGATACTTGGAGAGGTGGCCGAGAGGCTGAAGGCACTCCCCTGCTAAGGGAGTATAGGGCCAAAAGCTCTATCGAGGGTTCGAATCCCTCCCTCTCCGCCAGTTTCCTTGACAGGCCATTTCCCGGTCTTTGATAATCCGCCGCGGTTTCGGCCGCGGGCCACGTCATTCGATAGGCCGGGACGTGGTGCCATGGACGGATGCAGTCGAGGCAGTCGCTACGAAGTACACAACGCGCCCGTAGCTCAGTTGGGCGAGGCGGGCCCAGGCGAACATCCTGTGAATGTTCGCCCCGCCGAGCGCCGAGACATGGAGGTCGAGGCCGGGACGTGGCGCCATGGACGGATGCAGTCGAGGCAGTCGCTACGAAGTACACAACGCGCCCGTAGCTCAGTTGGATAGAGTACCTGGCTACGAACCAGGGGGTCGGAGGTTCGAATCCTTCCGGGCGCGCCATCCCTTCTTCCTCATACTCGCGTAAGCGCCGCAGGCCCGGGCGTCGACGGCGCCAGCTTGCGGTCTGATGCCGCGCCCGCGCATTGGCCGGCATGGCCGGCGGTTGCCATTTCGCGCGATGTCGGCGTCGCATTCGCGTACCTTTTGCCGTCGAGGCGGGCTCGGCGTGCAGGCACGCGCGTTCCGCTGCCGGTGAATAGGGAGGGGATCGCGAATCGAGTGACATGGTTGCGACACGAGTTGCGTCGCGCCCGCGACCTCGCGAATGCTTCCTCGCGCGCGCGGCCTTCTTCGAAAGAGCGGTTTTCCTCGCTAAAACTCTACATATTCGCTACTCTCTGTTAGGATAGGCGCGCTTGAGTAATTCACACTCATCCTTGAGAAAGGGGGGAATCGATGGCAAAGGCCAGCAACAAACCCATAAAGCCGAAACAGACAAAATCTCAGATCTACACCACCATTTCCGCGGCAACCGGCGTTTCGAAGAAGGACGTCGGCGCCGTAGTCGATGCTCTGGCGGATGTGGCGCGCCGTCACCTGATCAAGGGCGGCGCCGGCGAGTTCGTGGTGCCGGGGCTCGGCGTGAAGGTCAGGGCGATACAGAAACCCGCGACAAAGGCCCGCAAGGGTCGCAATCCGTTCACGGGAGAAGAGATCACTATCAAGGCCAAGCCGGCACGGCTCGACGTTCGCGCCCGCGCCCTCAAGGCATTGAAGGATGCCGTTGCCCGCTAGGCAGTCCGCATGATTCGCAGCTGAGCCGCGGCCGCGGTTCAGCCAGCGTCCTACACCACCGGCGGCGGGCGCCACGCAATGCCGCCGGTGGGCTTCGCCACCACCGCTCGGCATCGCCACACCCCCGCTCCGGACGTCGAACTCCGCCGCAGCGCGCGGCCGCTTCGCGGCGCTGCACCAGGAGGTGTTTCACCCGTCCCAGTTCTCCTTCCTCCATGTCGAAGCCGCTTCAGGCGAGGCCGTTGCATGCGCTTCCCGCGGCTAGCTGATCGCTGGATGGGTTCCGGCGCGGTCCTGATACTGCTCGCAGCGACGTGCTTCTCGGTCAAGTCGATCTTCATCAAGCTTGCCTACCGCCACGGCGTCGACGCCGCGACGCTGCTCGCCCTGCGCATGGGGTTCTCCCTGCCGTTCTTCCTCGCCGTGGCCGCGGTGAAATGGCGCGGCCGGGGCGGCCTCGCCACCACCAGGCGGGACTGGGCGGGCGTGATCGCCATGGGTCTGCTCGGCCACTACTTCGCCAGTTACCTGGACTTCCTAGGCCTGAAGTACATCTCCGCCGGACTCGAGCGGTTGATCCTGTTTCTCTATCCGACGCTCGTGGTGCTGCTGTCCGCGCACCTTGCCGGCGCGCGGATCTCCCGCCGCGAGGTCGCCGCCACGGCGCTGAGCTATGCCGGCATCGCGATGGCGGTATACGCCGACATCTCCGTGCAGCAGCCGGCGGCGCTGATGGGCAGCGGACTGGTCTTCGTGAGTGCGGTTTGCTTTGCGATCTACCTGGTCGGCAGCGAGGCGCTGATCGCCAAGCTCGGCGCCGCCGTGTTCACCGCGACGGCGATGACCGTGTCCTGCGCCGCGGTCATGGTGCATTTCGCGATGACCCACGAGATGGGCGATCTGCGGCTGCCGGCGCCGGTGTACGGCTGGGCGGCGGCGATGGCGCTCGTGTCCACGGTCCTGCCCGCGTTTCTCGTGTCTGCCGGGATACGTCGATTGGGAGCGGGCCGCGCCGCGGTGGTGAGCTCGATGGGACCCATCATCACCATCGCGCTCGGGCACCTCGTCCTCGGCGAGGCGACCTCGACGCTGCAACTCGCAGGCGCCGTGCTGGTCTGCGCGGGCGTTTACGCGGTCACCCGGCGCGCCTGACACGGCCGGGCGGCGTTGGCGGCGGCGCGAGGGCCGGGCGCGGGCCTGCGCCGCGTGACCGCGCTCAGGCGGTCGCGGCTTCCGCGTCCTGCGCCTGGGTCTTCTTGAAGACGCGCTGGTACTCGGCCAGCAGGCGCGCCATTTCCTCCTGGTTGCGGGCGATCTGCTCGTGCAACCGCTTGTTGTGTTCCTCGGAGTCTGCGAGCTGCTGAACCATGGATTCGTATCTCTGGATGCCCTCGGGCGTGCCGTATTCGTTCTGCGCGGGCGCGAGGTCCAGGCAAGCCCACAGCAGCCGCTTGACGTTGCTGTGGACCTTCAGCATGGAGACGCCATCGCGATCGTGGTAGGCGACCACCAGCATCTTGTAGATGTCGCGCTCCATGCCGACGAGCTCGTCGACCGAACTGCCAATCTGCTCCGTGGTCATGCGGAATCGCTGATCGCAGACCTCGAGCAGCGATCCCTCCCGCGATTTCAGGTCGTTGTGGACCGCGGCGATGAAGCCGCGCACGTTCTCCTTGTCGCGCCGGCTTTGCCGCAGCATGAGGAAGACCAGGACCGTGCAGGCGAGCAGCAGGATACACGTCGTCTCCATGACGATGATCATCCATGACGGCTCGTTGATCAGAGCGTTCATAGCGCCTCCAGGGCAGGGGCGACGCCAGGGCGGTTGCGCCAGCGACGGTGGAAGTACAGGCCGATACCGGCAAGGAGCAGATTGAACCCGGCCACCACCGCAATGTCCTTCAATCCTTCGAGGTACGCGGGAGTATCCGCGGAATCCGCCGCGGAGGCGGCGGGCGCGTTCTCCGTGACGCCATCGATCCCCTCGCCCGGCTCTTCCCCCTCCGCCGCCAGGGCGGCAGCCGCGGTCGTTGCGCGATGATCTCCCTTCGTGGGCCGGACCGCGTCAGCGTGCACCGCGACGGGGACATCGCCGGGCGCGTCCGCGGCGGGACTCGCGTTGCCGTTGGTCGTCTCGCCGGCGCGCACCTGTTCGATGGGATCGCGCCCGTCCGCGGTCGCCGCCTCGGCGCCCTCCACAGCGTCCGACGCGATCGCGCCGACGGTCATCACATGCCGTAGCTCGCGCGCGAATGTCGGAGCGTTCGCGGTGACCCTCAGCTCGTAGGTGCCTGCCTCGGGCATCGCCGGGATGGAGGCGAGGAGACGCCCCGTTACGTCCGTCGGCTCAACCGCTATGTTCACGCTTGCGCCGGACCTCCCGGTGAGGCTCGCGGCAAAGGTCGTCCGGCCCAGAATGGCGGGGCTGTCGATGAGTCTGCCGCCGTCGGTCAGTTCCAGGCTCACGGCCGCCGGTCTGCCCGCCGCGACATGCTTCGGCATCTTCCGGACCTTCAGCTGCAGGTCGGTGATGACCAGCGCGCGGTTGGCGGGGTCGGGATTGGCGTTGATCCTCCACGTGCCGGCCGCCGGTCCCGTGACGGTGATGAGATCGAAGCCGCGCTCGTGATCCCAGCGCACATCCTCGGAGAGACGTTCCCATCCCAGCGGCTGGCCGTCGGGTTCGATTATGCGGGTGGGCGATGAGTCCACGGCGCGAAACACCACGAGCGTAAGCTCGGTGACGCTGGCATCGACCTCGAAGCGGTTCTCGACGATGGGCAGGCTGTCCGGTGTCGCGCTGGCCTCGAAGATGCGAAGAAAGGCGCGCTCTATGCCGCCGGCGTGCGCGACCGCCTCGTGGTATCCGCCGCTGGCGGCGGACAGCCTCTCCATGAGCCCGGCATCGGCCTCCGGCGAGAGCGCGAGCGTGTGGACCCGCGCGTTCAGCCGCCTCAGACTCGGCAGCTGAACCTCGAGCAGGCGGGTGCGTGAAGCCCGGCTTTCCTCCCCGCCCGCGGCAACATCGAGGATGCCGTCGGTCAGCACGATCAACTCGCGTCGACCCGGGGGGCTCGCGCCAGTCCAGTCCTGCGTCGCCTCCAGCAGGGCCGCCTCGATGTCGGTGTGCTGGTCGCGCGAGTGAACCTTCGCCGCCGCGGCATTCGCGGCCCGCTTCCACGCCGTATCGACGCGGCGGGGGGCGAGCAGCTCCACGGCCCGGTCTCCGAAGATCCAGACGCCGGCGTGCGCGCCTTCCGGCAGCAGACCGGTCAGCAGGCGCAATGCCGGGACGCGCAGGTTTGCCCGATCGTTGCGTTTCATGCTGCCGGAGACGTCGATCAGCACGCGCACGTCCAGCCCGGGCTCGGCGCCGGCCTCGGCCGTCGCCGGCGTGGCGAGTGCCAGCAGCGCCGCGATAGCGGCAGTACGCGCAGCATGATTGGACATGAGATCGGACGGCCCGGCGTGGTCTTGAGTAACTGAGTATCGACCCGCGGGATTTTTTCTTGACGGCGACGGTCTTGCGGGTTTCGGGCCCGCGCTGCCGCCGCGGCCGGCTGATGCAAAGGAGGGCGGGTCGTAGTATCGTCTCTACGGTCCTGCAGGGATCACATAGGGCGGCCTTCCGTTCATCGGCCGAAAGCGGTATCCGTGGATCAACCGTCAAGATCGTCGCTTCCGCAGTCCCCGCCGCCGCAGCAGGTGGGTGAAGCCGTCCTCCCCGATGTGCCGGAGGCCTCGATGCCCGAACTGCTGGCGAGAGCGGCCGCCCGCGCCCTGGGCGCGTCCGCCTCACTGTTCAGCATCGTCCATCCCGACCGGCATCAGACGACGGGCGCGTTCGGACTGTCGACCGAGCTCTGCCGCGCGCTTACCACCACGGTGTCGGACCCCCTGTATGCGCGGCTCTCGGCCAGCGGCGAGTCATTCCTTGCCGAGGACACGCGCCAGCACCCGACGGCGCCGGAATGCACGGCCCTGCTCGAGTGCGGCTTCCGTTCGTGCCTGGCCGTGCCGTACAAGTCCGCCGACGGTCGGCTACAGGGGATGCTCTGCGTTATCGACGACCGGCCGCGTGGATGGCCCGAGCGCGGCGCCGAGGTGCTGCGGGATCTGGCGGCACTCGCCATTTCTGGAGTCGAACGGCAACCCGCGGACGGCATGCCTGAGGAGATCCTCGCCACTCCGGCCGCCGGGCGCGTTGAGACGATGGCCGTGCCCGAGGCGAGGATCGCCGAGGCCGGCGAGACGGAGGTCATGCTGCGGGCGCTGGCCGAGCACGCCGCCGACGCGTTTCTGGTTCACGACGAGGCCGGCCGCCTCACCGAGGTGAACCGGGCCGCCTGCGACTGCCTGGGCTACACCCGCGGCGAGCTGCTCGCGATGTCGGTGCAGGATCTGGACGCGGGCGAGGCGGCGGCCGGGAAAGGCGGTGAGGATTGGGCGTGCCTGCAGCCTGGCCAGGGGATGAGCGGGCGCGCGCTGTACCGCCGCAAGAACGGCACGACCGTGTCGATGGACATGCGGCGCAGCTGCTGCCGGTTGCACGGCCAAAGGCGCTTCCTCCTCCTCGCGCACGATCGCACGCAGCGATTGACGGCCGAGGAGGGCTTGCGCCAGCAGGCGATGCTCATCCACCTCGCCCACGATCCGATCTTCGTGTGGGACGAAACCAACGGCATCGTGTTCTGGAACCAGGGCTCCGAACGCCTCTACGGGTACTCCAAGGAAGAAGCGGTGGGGCGGGCGTCGCACGTCCTGCTCAAGACCGTCTTTCCCGATACGCGCGAGCAGTTGCAGGCCGAACTCGACCGCCACGGCAAGTGGTCCGGCGAATTGCGCCAATACACGCGCAGCGGCCGGCAGGTCATCGTATCCAGCCGCGTGCAGAAGGTGACGATAGGCGGCCGCACACTGATGCTGGAGGCCAACCGCGACATCACCGCCCTGCGGCGGGCGATGGAACAGCTGGCGTCGAGCGAACGGCGCTTCCACGAGCTCGTGCAGATCGCCCCGGTAGGAGTGTTCGAGACGGATGCCAGCGGCGACTGCCTTTACGTCAACCAGCGCTGGTGCGACATCACCGGAATGTCTCCCGAGCACGCCCAGGGCAAGGGCTGGACGAGCGCCCTGTATCCGGAGGACCGCGATCGCCTCAGCGCGCAATGGTACCGGGCGGTCGCCGGGCGCACGCCGTTCCAGGCCGAGTACCGCTACCAGCGCCCGGACGGAGAAGTGCGCTGGGCGCTTTGCAGCGGCATCCCCCAGCATGCCCCGGACGGCAGGCTCACGGGTTTCATGGGCACGGTCACCGACATCTCGGACAACAAGGACGTGGAAATGGAGCTGCGTCGCTCGCGCGAACAGCTGCGAACCCTGCTCGGCCGGCTGGACGAGGCGGTGGAGGCGGAACGCCGCCACCTCGCGCGGGAGGTCCACGATCAGCTCGGGCAGTCACTGACGGCCCTGAAGCTCGATGCGAGCTGGGCGGCGCAGCGTCTTGGCGGCGGGGACGAGACCGCCCGCGCCGCCGTGATCGACAAGCTCAGGGGCATGACCGCGCTCATCGACACGACCGTGGACAGCGTGCAGCGCATCAGCGCGCAACTGCGCCCCCAGATGCTGGAGGACATGGGACTGGTGCCCGCCCTGGAGGTATACGCCGAGCAGTTCGCGGAGCGCACAGGCATCCGCTGCCGCGTGCACGCCAGCGAGATCGCGGCGCTGCCGGGCGGGGAGGCCACGCACGTGTTCCGCATCGTGCAGGAGGCGATGACCAATGTCGCCCGCCATGCGCGCGCGACGCGTGTCGACGTATCGCTGGTCGAGGTCGACGGCGTCTTGCGGGTGGACATCCAGGACGACGGCCGGGGCATCGCGGAGAGCGAGCCCAACTCGGCAAGCGCGCTGGGCATGCTCGGCATGCGTGAACGGGCGCGGCTGCTGGCCGGCCATCTGACGGTGACAGGTATCCCAGGGCGTGGCACAGTCGTAAGTGTGGAGATGCCTGTCGATGCGGACTCAGCAGCAATCTAGGAAGATGGCGTAAATGAAAATGATCATCGCCGACGACCACCCCATTGTCAGCCGCGGGGTTAAGCAACTCCTGCTCGATGCCTTCCCCAGCGCGACCATCGACGAGGTGGAGGACACCGACATGCTGCTCAGCGCCACGCGCCAGCAGCGTTACGACGCCATCATCATGGATCTGACCATGCCCGGAAACGAGGGCATGGGCGGCCTCACCTCGCTGCGACGGCAATGCCCGGAGGTTCCGATACTGGTGCTCAGTATGCATCCGGAGGAGCACTTCGCGCTGCGCGCGCTGAAGGCGGGCGCCGACGGCTATCTCACCAAGAAAAAAGCGCCGGAGGACCTGCTGACCGCCGTGCGCACGATACTGAGCGGGGACGACTACGTCAGCACCGCGCTGGCCAAGCGTCTGGCCATGAACGTCATCGGCGACGGCACGCAGCAACCGCACGAACGGCTCTCGCCGCAGGAATACCGGGTGATGTGCCTCATCGGCACGGGCAAGACGGTCGGCGAGATCGCCGAGATTCTGCACCTGAGCGTCAAGACGGTGAGCACGCACCGCACCAACCTGCTGAAAAAGCTCGGTCTGGCGAACAACGCGGAGATCATGCGGTACTGCCTGGACCACGACCTCACCTGATTCACTCCCACGCCCGCTTCGCACCCGCCCCATGGACTGCACGCGGAGGGGCGGCCGGCGCCGGCGCGAAGGATTAGGGTTTTCTCCTAGGGATGATTCGGCTTACGACCTATCAAGGCGCCCACGACGCCGTCCGCTATATATGTCGTACGGACGCAGGTCTCGGGACAAGGACGGTTGTCCGGGGCGCCGTGCCGGCAGGACGCCGGCAGGGCGCCCATCTATCCGATGATTCACTCCCCCAGGAATGGCAGACCGGACGGCTCATGGTCGCGCCGCCGCTCACCTCACGCGTCCCTTCGGCGGCGATCCCCGATCACGATCTGAATAATCGGCCATTTCCGGCCACCCCGCCTGGTTGGGCATCGAGCGCGCACACCTCCCGAGCGCCGATGAACTATGCTCTCCTCGAGAGCAGGCGTAGGGAGGGTGGCGAACTTGCTGCGCATCGAGGTGCTTGCGGCGGAGTACGGTGATTCGCTCTGGATCGAGTACGGCCCGGCGCGCCGTCCGCGGCGCATCCTCGTCGACTGCGGCACGCAGGCCGTCTATCGCGAGGCGTTGCGCGGCCGCATCGAGTCGCTGAAGCCGCAGGACCGGCATTTCGAGCTGTTCGTCGTCACACACGTGGACGTCGATCACATCGGCGGTGCGGTCGATCTGCTCGCCGACTCCCGGCGGCTCGGCGTGACCTTCGGCGATATCTGGTTCAACGGTTACCGCCACCTGGCGGCCGGCCGGCGCGGCGCATTGCAGGGCGAGGATCTCACGGCCCAGATCGCGGGCATGGCGCTGCCCTGGAACGCGAGCTTCGGGGGCAGCGCCGTCGTGGTACCGGAAAACGCGGCGCTGCCCACCGCGGAGTTCGCCGGCGGCATGCGCCTGACCGTGCTGTCGCCGACGCCGGCGCAGCTCGCGAGGCTGCTGCCGGAATGGGAGAAGGCCTGCAGGGCGGCCGGTCTCGTCCCCGGCGCCGGCAGGCGCAGACTGCGGCACCGCGTGCGCGCGCTGCTGTCGCGCGCAATGGAGTCGATCGACGCGCTGGCCGATCGCCGCTTCGTCTCGGACTCCGCGCGGCCGAACGGCAGCAGCATCGCGCTGCTGGCGGAATATCGCGGCAGGCGCGTGGTCCTGGCGGCCGACGCGCTCGCGCCGGTGCTGGTGACCTCGCTGCGGCGGCTGGCCGGTGTGGGTGCGCTGCGCGTCGATGCCTTCAAGCTCCCTCACCACGGCAGCCGCAACAACACCAACATCGAGCTGGTGCGCGCCGTCGCCTGTCCGCACTGGATCGTCTCGACAAACGGCAAACTGTTCCAGCACCCGGATCGCGAGTGCATCGCGCGTGTGGCCAAGTACGGCACGCCGGGCAAGACCATCCACTTCAACTACCTGACCCGGTTCAACGAGATGTGGAGGGCGCGCCTGCTGGCGCGCCGTTACGATTTCACGGCGCGTTACCCGCAGGCGGGCGAGCGGGGTATCGCGCTCGATCTCTGAGGGGTCGGACTGCCGCGCCGGTTCGGAGGCGGCGATGCGTGAATGCCCGCCGGCGCGCGCCGGCATTCACGCGAAGACGTGCGCGCCGACGCAACTTTTGCCCTGCCGCCCGGCCGCCGCCGCGACGGCGTTCTGATAACCTCTACCCTGGTCTGCGCCTCCGAGCCGCCGGTGGCGCGGGCAGGGCGAAGTCAGGCGCGGCGGCGGGAACCAGGAGAGTCATCTCGGATGCGATTGCGCGGTGGGATCATGATCGGCGCGATGGCGGCGCTCGCCGGCGCGGTGCCGGCCGACGCCCCGGCCGGCGGCAAGGCGATCGTGATCGGGGGTGGGCCCCGGCTGGGCGAATCGCAGGGCCAGATCGAGCAGAACGTCCTTTGGCTGCAGGAGCTGTTGCCGCGGCTGGGCTACGAGGTCGACATGTATTTCGGCATCGGCAACCAGCCGGGCGACGACGTCGTTTACCTGGATCCGATTGCCCCGGAGGACGGGCCGCTGACGGCGCTGTCGGAGATCTTCGAGGACCCGGGTTCGAGCCGGCTGCGCTACAAGCGCCATGCGGTGAAGGACGTGCTGGGTTCCACGCGTGAGGAGGAACTGACGCCGGCGCTCGAGAAGACGCTTGCCGGCCTCGCGCCGGGTTCGCAATTGCTGCTCGTGTTCAACGGTCATGGCGGCGAGGGCGACAACGTCTACGCCGACAATACGCTGGATCTCTGGGGGCCCTCCGCGATCACCGTCGAGGAGCTCGACCGCGTTCTGGACAAGGCGCCCGATGAGACCACGATCCGGTACGTTCTGCCGCAGTGCTTCTCGGGCGGGTTTTCGAGCCTCATGTACCGGCCGCCCGGCAATCGAAGGTTGTCCACGCAGAATCGCTGCGGGTTCATGTCGCAGGAGGCGAAGCGCGGCGCCGAGGGTTGCCAGCTCGACATAGAGAATGTCGAGTACCGCGATTACACCACTTACTTCTTTGCGGCTCTCGCCGGCAGGTCGCGCCAGGGCGGGCCGCTCGCCAGCGATCCGGACCTGGATCGCGACGGCAGGGTCAGTCTGCGCGAGGCGCACTGGTACACGTTGCGCACGGCGGTCAGCTACGACCTTTCGCGCTCCACCAGCGAAGTCTTTCTCGAGGATTGGGAACCGCGGGCGTTGCGCGATGTACAGGTCCCGGACAATACGAGTTCGGTCTATTGGCGGATTGCCGCCGATGTCGCCGCGCGCCACGGCTGGAGCCTGAAGGCCGACGAGCTCGCCGCCAAACGCGAGGAGCTCAGGAGGCAGGAGAAGGCGCTCGAGTCGCGCAAAGAGCAGATCGCCGGCGACATCGAGGCGCTGCAGAAGCAGCTGCGCGAGCAGCTCATCGGGCGCTGGCCGCAGCTGCGGGGTGCTTCGGATGAACCGACGTGGAGGGAGGGCGATCCGGTCCTGGCGGAGATCCACGCCTATCTGGCGGCGAGGCCGGAGTACGCGCGGCTGCGGGAGGCGCTGCGCGCCCTGCCCGCGGCCGAGACCGCCGAGCTGGATCAGGCGCGTCTGAAGACGCAGGTCGAGAAGGTCGAGCGGATGCTGAATCTCGCCCGGCTCGAGGCGCTGTTCGAACTCCACGCCGGGGAACGCGAGCGCGAGCAGTACCGGCGCCTGGCCGCCTGCGAGGAGGGTTGACGCCCGCGAGTCGCTACTTTCCCGGCTCGACGCGGTAGCGCCAGCCGAACACCGCGGTGAGTATCAGCGCGGTTCCCACGAGCGACAGCAGTCGGGAGATCATGGAGTAGGTCGCGATCGAGGCCGTCATGGCATTCGCGGCCCCGGCATCGAGCCGCTGCAGAACGACGTACCCGGACCAGAACAGCGTGCCGATCAGATGCAGTGCGCAGCCGACGGCGGCGAACGCCGAGACCTCGGGATGCAGCCGCCAGCGATAGACGGCGATGGCGATCCCCGCGAGGTAGAGGACGATGGCGGGCAGGTAACCGATGATCATCCACAGCGCCCCGACCAGATCGTTCATGTGAGCCCTTCCTAACCCGCGTGGTTCGTACCGCCGTTCATGTCGCTTCGGTCCGGCGCGCGCCGCAGCGCGAGCAGGTGTAGAGCGTGATCAGGCGGCCGCGTTTGACATCGAATTGCTGGTCCTTGCTCACCTCCCACTTGTGAAAGCCCTCGCGGCACAGCGTCTTGCCGCGATGCTTCTCGCTCGCCTTCGGCCTGCGGAACGGAATGACGTTGGACATGCGGGTGCGCGTGAGGAAGGTTTCCATCCCGCGGGCAGCTTACCACGGGGGACCGGCGCCGCGTCGGCGCGACGCGGGGGAGCGTCGCGGTCAGCGCGAGGCGGAGGCCGGCTGCCCCTGCGGGCGGCTCGCGGCCGACGCGTGGTAGCCGGTGGTGCGGATGTAACCGGCCAATGCGCTGTCCATGGTGGCCGCGTGATGTTCGAACCAGTGCGGCAGTTCCGCGACCAGTCGGCGGCCGAGTTCCAGGTCGCCGGTCCGCACCCGCGCGAGCACGTCGAAGATGATCTGCAGCACGCGCTCGTGTTCGCCCGTGTGACAATGGATCGGGGGGAAGCCGCTGGCGTGCATCCAGGCGTTCTCCTGATCGAAGTGCGCGACGGTGTGGGCCGCGAAGCGCTCGAGCCGGTCGAGGAATTCGCCCTCCGGGCAGGATTCCAGCTCGCTCAGCATGGCCACGAACTCCCGATGCGTCTCGTCCATCGGCGCGAGCCCGAGCTCGAAGTCCGGTTTCCACTCCATTTGCATCACCTCTGCGTGAGTGATCGACGGTGCCGAGTCTGCATTCGGTCCCGGGGAATTGACTTGACCTGGAATAAGGCCGGGCCGGCGGCGGGGCGAGACGGCGACGCCGGTGCGAGAGGACTAACCCGCCGGCTGCGCCGCGACCGTGGCCGGTGCCCTGGTCCCCGGTCCCTCGGTGGAGACCGCGAATTGTGCGATGCCGAACCGGTACAGCAGATCCGCCGCGGTGTCGAGGCGCGCGAAATGCCGCTCTTCGCGCCGCGCCGACTTCAGGGTTCGGCCGTTGATTTGTATGAGGTAACCACCCTGCGGCCGCCGCGTCACCACCACCTCCTTGACCGCTCCCTCCTCGACGAGCAGCTTCAACTCCCGCTCTTGCATCGGCGCCTCCGGCGGCGGATTTCACATTTTTGCGTTTTCGAACCTACACTATATGGTATAACGATAGCACGTAATGTTGATTATGTAAGCCCAACGCCCGGACACCCGATTACGGGTGCAGGTCCGGGCGCGGGAGATATGCGAGGCCGATTCCGGGAGAGTCCTGTGCTATGGAGCGCCACGTTGACGAGAACTGTCTGCGGCATCGGTCCGCTGGGCCGTCTGCGGTCCGGCGACCGCGATGCAGTGGCGGGTGACGCCGTGCGCTGCCGACGGCCCGCATCCGCAGGGGGGATGCAACGGTGCTAGAGGGACCTCAGCTCGCCATCGGACTGGTGCTCGCCGGCACGCTGCACTGGCTCGCGGTCGGACTGGCTGGCCTCGCGGGACCTCAAAGTCTTTTCTGGATTGCCCGCATCCTGTTTCCGCTCGGGGCGCTCGGCGGCCTCGCGGTGGCCGCAGCCGGCGCCGTGGCGCTGCCCGTGGGACCGGTCGCGGCGATCCTCCCCCTGGGTCTGCCCGACCTGCCGTTCCACGTTCGCGTCGACGCGCTCTCGGCCTTCTTCCTGGTGCTGCTGGGGATCGCCTCCGTGGGCGTCTCCATCTTCTCGGCCGGCTATTTCCGCGCCGGCCACGGCACGGCGCCCGGCCTGTTGTGCATCCAGTATCACGTCTTCCTCGCCAGCATGGCGCTGGTCCTGGTCGCCGACGACGCCTACCTGTTCATGGTGGCCTGGGAGACGATGGCGCTGTCCTCGTACTTCCTGGTGACCAGCAATCACCGCATCCCCGAGATCAGGCGCGCCGGCTTTCTCTATCTGCTCATCGCCCACGTCGGCGCGGTCGCCATCCTGCTTTCCTATGGCGTGCTGCAGGCGGGGCAGGGCGACTACGTGTTCAGCAGCATGCGCGAGCATCCGCCGGAAGGGGCCTGGGCGGCGACGGCCTTCGTGCTGGCGCTGTTCGGATTCGGCGCCAAGGCCGGAGTGTTGCCGCTGCACGTGTGGTTGCCGGAGGCGCATCCGGCCGCGCCGTCGCCGGTGTCCGCCCTCATGAGCGGAGTCATGCTGAAGACCGCCATCTACGGCCTGCTGCGCGTCACCTTTGACCTGCTCGGCGCACCGCAATGGTGGTGGGGAGTGCTCACGCTGGTGCTCGGCCTGCTGACGGCGGTGTTCGGCGTGATGTTCGCCGCCGTGCAGACCGACATGAAGCGGCTGCTGGCGTACTCCTCGATCGAGAACATCGGCGTCGTGCTGATCGCCGTCGGGCTGGCCATCACCTTCCGGGCATACGCCATGCCGCTGCTCGCGGCGCTGGCGCTCACGGCCGCGCTCTATCACTGCATCAATCACGCCCTGTTCAAGAGCCTGCTGTTCCTGGCCACCGGCTCGGTCCTGCATTCCACCAGGGAACGCAATCTCGGCAAGCTCGGCGGACTCATACACTCGATGCCGAGCGTGGCCTTCTTTGCGTTGATCGGCGCGCTGGCGATCGCGGGCATACCGCCGCTGAACGGATTCGTCTCCGAGTGGCTGCTGCTGCAGGCCTTTCTGGCCACGCCCAGCCTGCCGAACTCCTACCTCAACATGCTCATACCGCTGGGCGCGGCCGCGCTGACGCTCGCCGCGGGCCTGGCCGGATACGTGATGGTGAAGTTCTATGGCGTCATATTTCTCGGCCAGCCGCGCGAACCGGCGCTCGCCCAGGCGCACGACGCAGGCTGGCTGGAACGTCTCGGCATGGCCTGGCTGGTGGCGGGCTGCGTGGCGCTCGGACTGCTGCCTCTGAAGGTCGTGGCGATACTCGATCCGGTGAACAGCCTGCTGCTCGCGCAGACCTTGGGCGAGACGGCGGCGCGCTCGGGCTGGCTGTTCATCACCGGGCTTGCGCCCGAACGCGCGAGCTACAGTCCGGTGATCGTATTCTGCGGCATGCTGGCAGTCGTCGGGGCCACCTTCCTCGTCGTGCGTTTTCGCTACAACTGCCGCGTCCGTCGTGGCGACCCGTGGGACTGCGGCTATCCGGGCCTCACTCCGCGCATGCAGGACTCGGCGGAGGGCTTCGGCCAGCCCATCAAGCAGATCTTCGAGCCGATGTTCCGGATTGAACGGCAGCTGCCGACGCCGTTCGACGAGCGGCCCGTGTACCGCGCGACCGCCGACGATCATTTCTGGTACTGGGCCTATCTTCCCATAGCCCGGCTGACCGAGCGGCTCTCGCGCTGGATCGGGGTCCTGCAGCACGGACGGATCTCGCTGTACCTCCTCTACAGCCTGGCGACGCTGGTGCTGCTGCTGCTGGTGGTGTCATGAGCGCGGCGGCCGCGATACAGCTCGCCCAGGCCATCCTCGTGGTGCTGATCGCGCCGCTGTTCGCCGGCTGGGTCAACCAGTGCCGGGCGTGGCTGCAGAATCGCCGCGGCCCCGGCCTGCTGCAGCCGTACCGCGTCCTGCGGAAGCTGTTTCACAAGGATGCCGTCGTTGCACACCGTGCGTCACTCCTGTTCCGGTCGACGCCCTATATCCGCTTCGGCTGCATGGTGCTGGCCGCCGTCATCATCCCGACCCTGGCCACGGGCCTGACTGTGTCACCGGCAGCGGATGTCATTGCGCTTGTCGGGATCTTCGCCCTGGCACGCGTGTTCATGGCGCTGGCCGCCATGGACATCGGCACCGCCTTCGGTTCCATGGGCGCGCGGCGCGAGATGCTCGTGGCCTTCCTCGCCGAGCCCGCGCTGCTGATGGTGTTCTTCACGCCGGCGCTTATCAGCCAGTCCACCTCGCTGTCGACCATCGTGCACACGCTCGCCCACCAGCATTTCATCATTCACCCCGGGCTGGCGTTCGCGGCGATCGCATTTCTCATGGTGCTGCTGGCGGAGAACGCGCGCATCCCGATCGACAACCCCGCGACCCATCTGGAGTTGACGATGATTCATGAGGCGCTGATGCTCGAATACTCGGCGCGTCACCTCGCGCTCATGGACTGGGCCTCGAACCTGAAGCTGCTGGCGTACACCACCATCGGCCTGGCGCTGTTCGCCCCGTGGGGGATCGCCAGGACCATCGACGGCCCGGCCCTGTGGCTGGCGCTCGCCAGTCTGCCCGTGAAGCTCGCGGTCGCGGGTGCCGCATTGGCGCTGCTCGAGACGCTGTCGGCCAAGCTGCGGATATTCCGCGCCCCGGAATTTCTGGCCATGGCGTTCCTGCTGGCGGTGCTCGGCCTGCTCACGCACGTGCTGTTGGAGGGAGCGGCATGAGCGCCTCCCTGTCCACCGAGCTCATCAACCTTTTCGCCTCGTTGCTGCTCCTCATCGCCTTCGCGATGCTCGCGCAGCGGCGGGTCCTCTCGCTCATCTACCTCTTTGCCTGGCAGGGCGCGGTGCTGGCGCTTAACACCTCGCTGGTCGCGTTCGTCACCGATCAGCATCACCTGTACTACTCGGCCCTGCTCACGCTCGTCCTGAAGGTCATCCTCCTGCCGTGGATCCTGCACCGTCTCATCGACAAGCTGAACGTGCGCTGGGACGTGGAGACTCTGGTCAACATTCCCACGACCATGCTGATCGGCGTGGTGCTGGTCATCATCGGTTTCAACGTCGCGATGCCGATCTCGCACCTCTCGGAGACCGTCACCCAGGGGACCCTGGGCATCGCGCTGGCGTGCGTTCTGCTCTCCTTCATGATGATGATCACCCGCCGCAAGGCGGTGCCGCAGGTGATCGGGTTCCTGGCGATGGAGAACGGCCTGTTCTTCGCGGCCACCAGCGCCACCTACGGCATGCCGCTGGTCGTGGAGCTGGGGGTGGCGCTGGACGTGCTGGTCGCGACGTTCATATTCGGCATCTTCACCTTCCACCTGCGCGAGGCCTTCGACAGCCTCGACATCGAGCACATCGAGAAGCTGAAGGAGCGCTGAGCCATGTACCTGGTCTCCGTGCTGCTGACACCGATCGCCGGGGCCGTGATCCTCGGGCTATGGGGGCACCGCGCCCATGCCGGCGCGCTGAACGCCGCGATGAGCCTGATGACCCTGGTCGCCGCGGCGCTGTTGACCGCCCAGGTTATCGAGCACGGGCCGATGCTGGCCTACGAGGAGCTCTTCTTCGTCGATTCGTTCAACGTGTTCCTGGTCGCGCTGACCGCGTTCGTGGGATTCACGACCGCACTGTTCAGCGGGCCCTACATGCTCATTGAGATGCACCACGGCCGCATCAACGCCCGCAGGCTGCGCCTCTACCACGCCAGTTATCAGCTGTTCATGTTCACGATGCTGCTGGCCCTGCTTACCAACAACCTCGGCATCATGTGGGTGGCCATGGAGGCGGCGACGCTCGCGACCGTGCTGCTGGTGAGTCTTTATCGCACGCCGGCCAGCCTGGAGGCGGCGTGGAAATACTTCATCCTTTGCGGCGTCGGCATCGCCCAGGCCCTGTTCGGGACCGTGCTCATGTACTTCGCGGCCGAGAAGGTGCTGGGCGCGGGCGGCACGGCGCTGCTGTGGACGCACCTGGACGCGGTGAAGTCGCAGCTCGAGCCCAGCGTGCTCACCCTGGCATTCGTGTTCCTGCTGGTCGGCTACGGAACCAAGGTCGGCCTGGTGCCGCTGCACAGCTGGCTGCCGGACGCGCACGCCGAAGGACCGACGCCGGTCTCCGCGGTGCTCTCCGGCCTGCTGCTGAACGTCGCACTGTATGCGCTGGTGCGCAACAAGGTGCTCGCCGATGGCGCGCTCGGCAGCGATCTCACCGGCAACCTCATGATGGGTTTCGGTCTGCTGAGCGTGGTGGTCGCCGCGTTCTTTCTCTCGCGACAGCAGGACGCCAAGCGTCTGTTCGCGTATTCCTCGATCGAGCACATGGGGCTCGTCACCTTCGCCTTCGGCATGGGCGGGCCGGTGGCCACCTTCGCCGCACTGCTGCACATGACGGTCCACTCGCTGACGAAGTCGGCGATCTTCTACGCCGTCGGTCATGCCAGCCAGAAGGCCGGCACGCAGATGATGGACTCCATCCGCGGCCTCGTCGACACCAACCCGACCATCGGCTGGGGGCTGATGCTCGGCAGCCTGGCCATACTGGGCATGCCGCCGTTCGGCGTCTTCGCCAGCGAGTTCCTGATCATCACCACCGCCATGCGGGAACACCCCTGGGCCACGCCGTTCCTGTTGACCGCGCTGGGCGTGGCCTTCGCCGCGGTCTTCGGCAAGGTGCAGCCCATGGTGTTCGGGGAGACCACCGGCAAACGGCTGCCGCATCCGCCGGCCATCCTGCCGGTGTTCGTGCATCTCGCGCTGGTCCTCGTGCTCGGCGTCTACATCCCGCCGTACCTCGCTGAGTGGTATCGTCAGGCGGCGGCGCTGATCGGCTGAGACGCGCATGAACCCGGCAAAGCTGACCATCGGTCTGAATCCGCTGCCCGGCGCGATGCCCGCCTGGCACGGGGAGACCTACGCGCTGAAGTGGGATCAGACCGCGCAGCGGGTACGCGATCATGGCGGCTTCCTGGTCAGCCTCTGGGGCAGCGACGACAGCGATCGGGGGCAAGGCTGCACGATGCACGTCGCCTATGCGGCCTCCGGAGCATTGGCCTGCCTGTCGTTGCCGCTCGGGCAGCATCGCACCTACCCCGATCTGAGCCCCGTGTATCCCGCTGCTGTGCGCATGCAGAGGGCTGTGAAGGATCTGCTCGGGCTGCAGGCGAGCGGCAGCCGGGACACGCGGCCCTGGCTGCGGCACGGCGCATGGGCTGCGGGCGAGGCGCCGCTGCGCAAGGGCTGCGCGATCGGCGGCGCGGGCACGCAACGCTCGGAACCCTATGCCTTCGTCCCGGTGTCCGGCGACGGCGTGCACGAGATTCCGGTCGGCCCGGTCCATGCCGGCACCATCGAGCCCGGGCACTTCCGCTTTCACGTCGTCGGCGAGCGGATCCTGCGGCTGGAGGAGCGGCTGGGCTATACGCACAAGGGCATCGAGAAACTCTTCGAGACCTGCACGCTCGATTCCGGCGCCCGCCTGGCGGCGCGCATCAGCGGGGATTCCACGGTGGCGTACGCCTGGGCCTACGCGATGGCCGTGGAGGGTGTCACCGGGACCGAACCGCCGGCGCGGGCGGTGTGGATGCGGGCGCTGCTGCTCGAGAGGGAACGCATCGCGAACCACCTCGGCGATCTCGGCGCGCTCGGCAACGACGCCGGGTTCGCCTTCGGCCTCACGCAGTTCTCGCTGCTCAAGGAGGACATGCTGCGGGTGAACGAATCGTTGTTCGGACACCGCTATCTGATGGACGCGGTCATTCCCGGCGGGGTGCGCTGCGACCTGCGCGCCGCCGACATCGACCGCCTGCGCCACGAGGCGGACACGCTCGAGCGCGCGGTTGCCGCCCTGCGGGCGATCTACGACGAGCACGCAGGGCTGCAGGATCGCTTCATCAAGGCCGGGGTCGTCACCCCGGAACTGGCGCTGAAGCTGGGGCTGTGCGGTCTGGCCGGGCGCGCCAGCGGCATCGCCTGGGATGCGCGCGTGGATCTCCCGTGCCGGCCCTATGACGAGCTGTCCGTGCGCGCCGCCGTGCACCGCAACGGCGACGTCGCGGCACGGGTCAATGTCCGCTTCGAGGAGGTGTTCGAGTCTCTGCGCATCACGCGCCTGCTGCTGGGCGGACTGCCGGGCACGGAGTCGGGCGCGGCCCTGAGGTTGGGGCCTGACCACGCCTTCGGCGTCGGCATGGTCGAGGGCTGGCGCGGCCCGGTCTTCATCGCCCTGCATGCCGGCGCGGCGAACCGCATCCACCGCCTGCATCCGCACGATCCGTCGTGGCAGAACTGGCCGGTCCTGGAGCACGCGGTCATCGGCAATATCGTTCCGGACTTCCCGCTGATCAACAAGTCCTTCAACCTGGCCTACAGCGGTCACGATCTCTGAGCGCGGCGCGCGATGCAGGACATACTTCGACAGATTATCGCCAAGGGCATCCGGACGGAGCCCGCCCCCGAGCCCGATCCGGCGCTGCTGGCCACGGCGCGCCAGCTCGCGGAGGACGTGCGCCGCTGCTTCCAGGGCGCGTTGACGATACGACACGTCGACGCGGGATCCTGCAATGGCTGCGAGCTGGAGATCCACGCCGTCAACAATCCGTATTACAACCTCGAGGGACTGGGGATACGATTCGTCGCCAGTCCGCGCCATGCCGACATGCTGCTCGTCACCGGCCCGGTCTCGCGCCACATGGAGGAGGCGCTGCGGCGAACCTACGAGGCGACGCCGGATCCGAAGCTCGTCGTCGCCCTCGGCGATTGCGGCTGCACCGGCGGGATCTTCGCGGAGAGCTACGCCAGCTGCGGGCGCGTCTCCAACGTAATCCCCGTCGACGTGGCGGTCCCGGGCTGCCCGCCCTCACCGCTGGCCATCATGCGGGGAATCCTGACCGCCATCGCGATCGGCAGGTAGCCGCGTTGCATCCCTGCCCGGCGTCACTGGTTCGGTCTCAGGGCGCGCTGAGTCGCCGAGGATGGCGGAGCGAGGTTGCTTTCCCGTCCACGAGCCGCCCGCGGCCGTGGGCGCGACATCAGGCCCGCAGACACCGGTTCGCACAGGGCGAAATTCGAACTCCATCAAGATTGCTGCGCTCGCGCAGGCCGCCGGCCGTTGCGCAGCCCCCACGCGCCAAGCCTATACTTGGCACAGGCTAACAGGGGCCGCACCGTCGGCGCGGCCGGACAGCAGGCGGTTTCCCGCAGAGGTACCGAGCCATGCCCAGCAATACCGCAGCTCAGGCCGAATCCGACGGCCTGCTCGATCAGATCCTGACGTCCAAGGCCTTCGCGCGCGTGCCGCGTGACAATCTGAAACGACTGGTCTCGCGCATCGAGATGCTGCCGGCGCGGGCCGGCGAAACGATCATCCGCCAGGGCGAGGTCGGCGACAGCTTCTACATCATCCGCTCCGGCAAGTTCCGCGTCATCGGCTACCACTCGGTGGAGGACGACACGGTGGAGATCGCGAGCCTCGGGCCGGGCGACAGCTTCGGCGAGGAGGCGCTGATCCGCAACGCGCCTCGCAACGCGACCATCGAGGCACTGACGGACGGATCGCTGGCGCGGCTCGACAAGGACGGCTTCGTGGAGTACGTGCAGACGGCATTGCTGCACGGCGTGGAGCCGGAGGCGGCGAAGGCGATGATCGCCGAGGGGACCGTGGTCGTGGACGTGCGTCCGTCGGTCGAATACCAGACCTATTCGATACGCGGCAGCCGTGGCATCCCGCTGGACCTCCTGCGCCGCGCCAGGCGCAACTTCGATCCGAACAAGACCTACATCACCTGCAGCGACAACGAACTGGAGAGCGCGCTGGCGGCGTTTCTCGTCGCCCAGCAGGGATTCGACGTCTGCTATCTGAAGAATTCCATCGCCGATTATCTGCGCCTGACGCGGCAGTACGGCGAGAACAGCGTCATGCTTCCCGACGGCTCGGAGGAACAGGTCATCGACCTGCCGGAGGAGTATGCGCCGCCCGCCGCGCGCGCAGTGATGGTCGACGAACCCGGGATGCTCGGCGCGCAGGCGGGAGACGGGCCCGCAGGGGGCGCGGCGTTGTCCGGTGCCGATGTCGAGCAGCTGCGCCGGGAGTTCCGCCAGGCGCTCGACGCCCAGGGCGATCAGCTGCGGCAGGAGATCAAGACCCTGAAGGATCTGCTCACCAAGAACATGGAGTCGAACTCGAAGATCCTCATCAAGGAGTTCCTCACGCGCATCGCGGCCCTCGAGCACCGGATCACCGGTTCGGGTCGCGGTTGAGAGCCTCGACGTCGGCGTCGAGGCGGCCGCGGGCAGGCCTCAGGGCGGGGCCTGCGCCGAGGAGTGCGCAGCTCCCGCCGTCGCCGCCAGTTCCTTGATCATCCGCGGCGTGTACGCCGCGGCGGCGGCCTCATCGGCGGCGCGCAGCAGCGCGGCGATCTCGGCGTGCCCGGCAAGCTTGCCCGTCACCAGCCCCTCGTCCTGGGCGTTGCGCACCGCGGTCATTACCTCGGCGAGCGAGGTCGTCTCCAGAGGCCTCGCGGGCAGCCAGGGCGGCGGCCGGCCGGCGCCACGGGCGACGATGCCCGCCTGTTGCAGCGCCGCCATCACCTCCTCGACGCAAGACTGGGGGATCATCAGAGCCGTCGACAGCGCCGGAATGTCCCACGCGGGCCTGCCCGCGTAGTGATTCGACGCCATCAGCTTGACGACGCAAAGCGCCAGCCCCTCGCGCTCGCGCAGACTCAGGCGCGGCTCGCGCCGGTAAAGGCAGAGATGCTCGGGGTGCTGATGGTAGAAAGCGATGTTGGCGCCGATCAGCAGGATGAGCCAGGCGAGGTAGATCCAGACGAAGAAGATCACGAGACCGGCGAAGGCCGAGTAGACCGCCGCGTACTGCGTGGAGCCGGCGACGAAGCGCGCGAAGCCCCAGCCCGCGGTCTGCCACAGGACGCCGGCCACCACCCCGCCGAACAGCGCCGAGGCCATCCGCACCCGGGTGTTGGGCATGAATGCATACAGGAAGGTGAAGGCGCCGATGATCATCAGGTAGGGGACCAGCCGCGACAGCCACTCGAGCAGCGTGCCGAAGGGCTGCAGTGACGCGATGTACTGCACCACGCTGTTGCTGGCGCCTGCGCCGGTGAGCCCCACGGCCGCGAATACGAGCACGGGACCGACGATCAGCACGATGAGGTAATCGCGAAAGCCCTGCGCCAGGGTGCGCGGGGACTTCACGCGCCAGCTGTAGTTGAAGGCGCCCTCGATCTTCGTCATCGTGCTCACCACGGTGTACAGCAGCATCACGATGCCGACCGCGCCCAGCACGCCGACTTTCATGTTGTCGACGAAGCCGACGATCGTCTTTGCCATGCCGGTCGCCTGCGCGCCCATCGGCGCGAGCAGCTGCAGCAGCGCCGGCTCGAGCTGGTTGTGCACGCCCAGCCCTTTCAGCACTGAAAAGCCGACGGCCAGCAGCGGCACGAACGACAACAGCGTGGTGTAGGAAAGGCTTGCCGCGCGGTGCGTGATCTCGCCGCGGCTCACGTCGCGCAGGGTCACGTGCACGTAGCGCGCGACGGTCACGCACCACCGGCGCCACATCGGCAGCTCATCCAGGCGGGCGGCGCCCCAGACCTGCCGGTACAGAGGCGCCGTCAGCCTGCCGAGACGGCTGCTCATGGTGCTCTCCATGTGCTGCAGCGCGGCGGCGGCCGCCGCGCGGATATCTCTACTTGGTGCGGACGACGACGGCGGCGATCTCGTCGACGACGATCACCGCATCGAAGTATTCCTTGCCCGTCAGCTCCGTCAGCTGCGCCAGATCCTCGGTCACGTTCTTGACCTTGCCGGTAATCTCCTGCCCGGAGTTGAGCTGCACCGTCACGGTCCCGCCCTTCTGCAGCGCCAGCACCCTTGCCAGGGAATCACCCCCGGAGATATCCAGCTCGCCGGCGTGGACGGAACCGCAAAGCGAAGCGGTCAGGAACAGCGGCCAGGGGCGCGCCATGAGCGGTTTCATGCAGAACGTCCTCCTCGTTGATGGTGGTTGTCGCGCCCGGATGTCACCGTGCGAGGCGCGGGCGGCGCCTCGTGCATGTTAACCAGTTCTGGATGAACTCTGAACCCCGCCATGAACTCCCGGTGGCGGCACGGTCGACGCTGGCATCCTGCGTGGCTCCGGCCATGAATGGGATCCGCGTCGATGCTGGGGGGGAGGGAACGGCGGAGGGCCCCGATTAGTCCGTGGCCCTCCGCCGCCACGCCATCGTTCGGACCGGAGTGCGGCGGTCAGTGTTGATGATACGACCCCTTGACGTGGCGCACGTGCGTGCGGATCCACTTTTCGACCAGGTCGGCGATCCTCCCGCTATTGTTGTCCATCATTATCATGTGCGTGTTGCCGACGATGCCGATGTCCGGGAGCACGATCTGCATGGCGTCACCGCCCGCGGCATTGACCTGTGCGCTGGTGTCGAGCGCGCTACTTCGCCAGTTGGTGGCCGCGGCGCTCAGGGCGACGCAATCGCCGAAAGCGGTGAGTATCGGAACGTCCTTCAGGGGCGCCGCCGATTCACCCGCGGGTATGGCGAGGCCGCCGGCTCAATGGACACGTAGCCCTTCTTGATCCTCCACGTAATCGGTAGTCGGTGTTTCGCTTCGGGTTTGCCCACGGCCGGCGGATCGCGCGCTGCAGCAGGCACCGCGCGCGGTCGGTGATTCCCCCGGCGGCGATTCAACGCAGCAACGCCGCTGCGCATGGGTCTTGTGCCATCGGCGCTATCTTGTCGCAATCGTGCGCATCGCGGGCAGCGGGAAAGCTGCGCGGTGCCGCACTCGCTGCGGCGAAGGATCCGCGTGCTGGCGGGGCATCGGTGCGGTCGGGTGCCAAAACGGTCGCCGGAATGTTGATCGGTGGCAATTGTGGAACCGGGATCCGCTGACTATGCTGTTGTGGTAGTTGCCATTCAATGGAAACGTCCCGGGCCCCACGCATCCGGAATTGCCCCGGATGCCGACACGGCCGGAGGACACTTCGGCGGGGATCAAACTTGGAGCGAACGTCATGACATCGAAGTGGGCGCGTACGGTGTGGGTTCGGGGCGTGGTGGTTGGCATGGCCATGGCCGCCTTCGGCTGCGGCAAGGATGAGGGCGAGGTCGTCCACAAGGAGGGCGACGCCGAGGTCAGGGTCAAGGATCAGGGCGATACCGTCGACATCACGGTCAAGGGCGAGGACGGCACCGCCACCTATTCCTCCGGCGCCGGTGTGGAGCTGCCGTCGGGCTTTCCCGAGGACGTGCCGACCTATCCGGGCATGAAGCTCGAGTTCTCCGGCACCCAGGGCAGCATGTTCACCGTCAACGGCCGTACCTCCGATGCGATGGCGAAGGTGAGCGACGCCCTCAAGGCGAAGGCCGCCGCCGAGGGCTGGTCGGAGGTGATGTCGATGAATCAGCAGGGCGCGGGCGGCGAGCCCGGGATGATGATGAGCTACACCAAGGCCGACCGGGTGCTCAACGTGGTGCTCGCGGGCGAGGGCGACGGGACGAACATCAGCATCATGACCGGCACGCAGTAGCCGGTTGAGACGCGCGCGGCCGCCCCGCCCGCATCGGCGGCAAGCGGCCGGCGCGCGCGGCATGCAATTGCGGCCCGGCCCGCGCAGCGTTGGTGCGCGCCAGGGTCTGCCGCACCGGGGCGGGGTGGCCGTAGCCGATCGGACGGCGGACCGCGCCCGCGCCGGTCATTCGCCGCGATCACCTTCCGCACCCCTGCGCTCCGACCTCCTGATGCCATTCCCGCCGGGTCCGATCAGCGCGCCGCCTTCCCGTGCGCCTGCCGAGGCCGGATTTTTGTAAAAAAACGGCCATGTTTTGTCGCGTTCCTGTCCTCCGCTAGGCGGACTCCGGACAGGGTGCGCGCCCGGATCGGAACTATTTGCGATTTTATTGATTTGCCGCATTGTTTTTTGTTACGGTTGGACAAAAGCGACACCACCTCGTGCCAGGCCATCCTGACTTTTCCGGTTTCCGGCGGGCCGCCCGGCACAGTCCCGACGACGAGACGGTACCGCGCATCCAACGGCAGCAGGTCGGCCCGGCCCCGACTCACCGCTGACGCTTCGGCAGATGCGCCTTCAGCAGCAGGTCATGCAGAGGAGCCCGGCGTCTATGCCACCGCAGAGAGTCACCGGCATCATGGATGGACGGGTCACGCCCATCGGCGAAGAGCCGCCACCGTTTTCCAGCGTCGGCACCAAGTGGGCAGGCTTTCTCATCGAGGGGCACCTCGTCGAGGCCAGCCGCGAGGAGATCGGCTGGGCCTGGCACAGCACGCACGTGGGCGTGTGCACGGGCGGGGATTCCGAGCTGCGGTTCGAAGGGGCGGCCGCGAACAAGACCTATGTCGCGAGGCCGGGCTGCGTGACGGTGATCCCGGCGGGCACGGATTACACTTCGATTTATCATTCCGGCGGCGGACTTCGCTTCCTGGTGTGCGAGCTCGACCCGGCGACCCTGGAGCGCCTGCTGCATGGCGATGATCCCGAGAGCAAGACGAGGCTCTCGCCCCACATCGACATCCGCGACGCCCAGATCGAGAACCTTCTGCACAGCATGCGGCTGGAGATCGAGGCCGGCTGTCCGACCGGGGCGCTGTACGCGGAGTCGCTGTCGCTGGCTCTCGCGGCGTATGTCTCGGGGCGATATGCGGTGAACGAGATGTCGCCGGAGTCGAGGGAACCGAAGCTCTCGGCCCCGCAGCGGACACGCGTGCTCGAGTACGTGCACGCGCATATCGGCGCGGATTTCAGTCTCATCGATATGGCCAACGTCGTGTCTTTGAGTCCGCGGCACTTCTCGCGCCTGTTTCGCAACACGCTCGGCAACACGCCCCATCGCTATGTCGCCGAGATGCGCATCGCCAGGGCCAAGGAGCTGCTGGCGACCCGGCGCATATCCATCGCCGAGATCGCCAGCATGCTGGGATTCGCGGATCAGAGTCATTTCACCGCGGTGTTCCGCAAGGCCGCTGGCGTGTCTCCCAAGCGCTACCAGCGCCAGTTCTAGGGGGCTCCCGCCCACGGCGTCGCGTTCGCTGCGCAACCCGCATCCGACCAGAGATGGTACCGGCAGGTGTGTACGGCCCGCGCCGCCGGCCTACACTATCGCTTCTGCCGGCAGCGTGGGACCGGACGATGGGGATGAAAGGGTGGCGATTGTGAAGCGAAGGGGTTCCGCCAGCGATGTATCGCGATGCCCGCGACAGGCAGGCGTGGCGATTCTCGCGGTGCTCTGGGGGACTGCCCTGCTCATCGCGTTGATCCTCGGCGCCGTGGCGATGGTGCGCAGCCAGGTCGCCGCCGTCGACGTGTCCACCCGCGGCGCGCAGGCCAGGGCGCTCGCCGAGGCGGGCATACAGCGCGCCGTGGCGGAGTTGACGCTGGTGCGCGAGACGGAACGGTGGCGCGCCGACGGTACGCCGCACGAGCTGCTGCTCGCGGATGGCAGCATCGAGGTGTCGATACAGGACGCGAGCGGCCTCGTCGACATCAATGCGGCCAGCGAGGAACTGTTGCGGGGACTGATCGGCATCGTCGGTCCCGGCGGCGAGCAGGGCAGCGCCCTGGCCGACGCCATCCTCGACTGGCGCGACGTCGACAACGTGCGGCGTCCGCACGGCGCGGAAGACGGCGACTACCGGCACGCCGCGCTCGCCCACGGCGCCGGCGACGGGCCGTTCGACAGCATCGAGCAGCTGCGTCAGGTCATGGGCATGAACGCGGAGATATACGATCGGATCTCGCCATGGGTGACCGTCTATTCGGGATCGACCGGTGTCAACCCGCAGCTTGCGCCCGAGCCGGTGCTGCGCAGCATCCCCGGTTTCGGCGGCGCGCACGCGGCGCGCAGCTACGTGGACTCACGCGTGGCTCTGCCTGCCGGAACGCCGTCGGGGCGCGAGCCGGCCACGGAGATACAACCGCAGTCTCAGGCGGCCGGCATGGTCTACCGGATCGATGCGCGGGCGGTGACGGCGAGTGGCGACCGGGCGCGGATCGTCGCGACCATCAGGCTCTCGCCCGTCGGCCGAGAGCCGTACGCCGTGCTGTCCTGGCGTGAGTAGGGCGTCATGTCTCCGCGAGGGCAGACATCGTGACCTCCTCTGCCGATCGATCCGGAGGCAGGAGACCGGCGCTGCGATCGTTCCTCGATTGGTGGGCCTCGGAACTGCGCGCGATGCTGCCCGTTCCGATCCGCGGGATGTTGGGGCTGGCGAGGGAGCGCCTGATCCTGCGCCTGGCGGGCGAGGACCTGGAGATCCTTCGCGAGCTGGATGCCGGCATGCCCTCGCGGCGCGTCGCGCGCATCGACCTCGCGGCTCCCGATGCAGCCGGCAGGCGCGCGCTGGACCAGGCAAGGCGTGCACCGCGGACCGCGCTGGTGCTGCGCCTGCCGGCGGACTGCGCCCTGCGCAGGACGCTGTCGCTGCCCACGGCGACGCTGGAGAACCTGCGGGAGGTCCTGGGATTCGAAATGGATCGCCATACGCCCTTCAAGGTCGAGGACGTGTACTACGACGCGCGGCTGATGGAGATCGACGCGAAGGCCCAGCAGGCCCTCATCGACCTCACCGTCGTTCCACGGGGCGTGGCCGACTCCGCCCTGCAGCGTCTGCGGGCGCTCGGCGTGCACCCACAGTGTCTGGACGTCGGCGGCGAGGAGCCGCAGCGGGACGCGCTCAACCTGCTGCCGCAAGGCCAGCACGGCGACGGTCGCGGCCGATCGCGCGCGCTCGACTCGGTGCTGGCGATGGCGACCGTGGCGTTGCTCGCCGCGATCGTCGCGCTGCCGCTGCTGCGCAAACAGGCGCAGAACCGGGAGCTCCTCGCCGCGGTCGCCAAGGCGCGCCAGGAAGCCGAGGCCACCAACGAGCGCGCGCGCGAGGCCGAGGCGCTGGTCGGGCAGAGCCGCTTTCTCGACGACCGTCGGCGGGCGTCCCCCGGGGCATTGGCAATGATCGAGGAACTGAGCGCGATCACGCCCGAGGACACCTGGCTGAGCAGGCTGTCCATCGAGGGCAGGCAACTGACGCTGCAGGGTGAGTCGGGCTCGGCGACCGCGCTCATCGGTCTCTACGAGAACTCGCCGTCGCTCGCCAACGTGCGCTTTCGCGCCCAGTTGACCAAGAACGTCTCGACCGGTCGCGACCGTTTCGATATCGGCGCCGATCTCGTCAACGATGCCAGCGGTGCGCCATGAGGATCTCGCCCGCCGTGGCCAGACTCGCGGCCGTCCTCCTGGTGCTCCTGTTCGTGGGCGCCGCGGCGCTCGCGCTGGCGCCGATCGCGCGCTACTCGGCGAGCCTGGATGAGGAACGCGAGAAGCTGCTCGACTGGCTGCAGCGTTTTCAGCGCGTGCGCGCCGGCGCCGCCGCGCTCGACGACAGGCTGGCGCGACTCGGGGAGATCCGCGAGGCGCAGCGGAACGCCTATCTGGCCGGCGAGACCTCGGCGCTCGCCGCGGTGGCACTGCAGGAGCGGGTCACGCGCGTGGTCAACGATGCCGGGGCCGAGTTGACCAGCACGCGCATACTGCCGGAACAGGCGGAAGGCGATCTGATGCAAATCGGCATTCAGGTGGAGCTGAAGACGGACATCGTCGCATTGCGGTCCATACTACTGGAGATCGAGACGGGCACGCCGCGGCTCTTCATCGACGCGCTGGACGTCACCCGCAGCAGCGGTCTGGAGATGATCTACCTGGAGGATCCCGAGGCAACGCTGGAGAGTCCGACCACCCTGAACATACGGATGCGGGTCTCCGGCTACAAGCGCAACGCCGAATCGGCGCGAGGAGCCGCTGCTGGCGGCGGCAGCGCATGAAGCGTCCGCTGACCGTCGTGGTGATCGCTCTCGGCGCGTGGCTATACTTCCAGCTCAGGCAGCCCGCGCCCCCGGCCGTTCCGCAGCCCGGCATCGCCGCCGGCGCGCCGCAGGCCGATTCTCCGCCGCGGCAACAACTCGAGGAGTCGCAGGACGCGAAGGAGGCGGCGCCGCGCGCGTCCCCGGCGGATTATCCGGCGATGGTCGAGCGTCCGCTTTTCATGGAATCACGTCGGCCCGCCGAGAAGTCCAGGCGCGCCGCCGTCCGTGCGAGCGGCTCGCCCGAGGAGGAACTGCGCCTGACCGCGATCGCGATCTCCGAGCGCGGGCGTTATGCTCTGGTGCGCAAGGGTCGCGAGGGCCAGACGATCCGTCTGAAGGAGGGATCGGAGGTCGAAGGCTGGACCCTCATCGAGGTCAGGGCCGCTGAGGTCTCGCTTCGGCGCGGCGAGGAGCTGCGGACGTTGCCGCTGCTGCGTGAGGTCGCAGAGGAGACGGACGAGGAACTATCCCCGGAGGAGGCGATCGAGGCGGCGTCCGGGGCGCACGACCGCGGCGGGGAATCGGATGCGGCCGGGGAAACGGCTGACGCATCGCCCCCGGGACTCCCCGACGAGGTGGTGGACGGGACGGCGCAGGCCGAGTCCCGCGAGCGTGAGTCGGCACGTCCGGATGCGAACCCTCCCGCCGACTCCCCGCCCGCGGACGAGGAGACCGCGGCAGGCGGCGGCGCGAGCGTCGCCGAGTAATCCCGATTCGAAATTCCACAGCAGGCTCCCGGAGAGCGAGCCCAGGCGCGAGGTGACCAACAGTGGCAACGATCCATAGGCAAGTAGTCTCCGCAATCCTGGCCTGCAGCGTGGCGTCGCTTCCCGCCTGTGCGCAGAGGAAGGCCGAAAGCCCGGTGGCCGCCGCGTCGCCTGCGGCGCTGCCGGCCGCCGATTCGGAGGCCGTCGCGGGCGCGGCGCGGCAGCCGGCCGGCGCCGCGGCGCCGACGCCAACCGGCCCGGTCGAGATGACGCAGGCGGCGAGCTCGGCGCCGACGCGCGCCGAGTACTTCCCCGGCCGCCCGGCCGTGCGTTTCACGCACACCGACACCGAGCCCGAATCGGCCGAGACCGGCGAGGTGACGCTGAACTTCCAGGGCGCCGACCTGCAGGAGGTGATCAACGTCATCCTCGGCGACATGTTGAAGGTCAATTACACCATCGATCCCAAGGTGCGCGGAACGGTGACGGTGCAGACGAGCAGTCCGCTGTCGAAGTCGGAGCTGCTGCCGACGCTCGAATCGTTCCTGGCCATGAACGGCGCCGTGCTGGTACGCAGCGGCGGGGTCTACCGCATCGTTCCGCTCGCCGGCGCCGAGGCCGGCGCGGGCCTGCGCGCCGGCGGGACCGGTTACGGGATCCGGATCGTTCCGCTGAAGTACATCAGCGCACAGGAGATGCAGAACATACTGCAGCCGCTGATCGGGGAAGGCACCGCCATGCATGCCGACGACAAACACAACGTCATCCTGCTGCGCGGCACCGGCGAGCAGCTCGCCAACCTCACCGACACGATCAAGACCTTCGACGTGGACTGGCTGCGCGGCATGTCGGTGGGCCTGTTCACGCTGCGCCATGCCGAGGCGAAGGTGCTCGCGGAGGAGGTCAAGGCACTGTTCGGCACCGAGGACGGCGGCCTCTATCAGAATCTGGTGCGCGTCGTCCCCATCGAGCGGCTGAACGCCGTGCTGGTCATCTCGCCCCAGCAGACCTACGTGCACGAGGCGGGCGAGTGGGTGATGCGCCTGGATCGGCCCTCCGAGAAGGTCGGCCAGAGCCTCTACGTGTATCGCGTGCAGAACAGCCGCGCCTCGGAGCTCGCCGCGGTGCTCGCCAGCGCGCTCGGCTCCGACGAGCGCGGGCCGCCGGAACCGCCGCCGCTCGGGATTGCGCCAGGCGAGACACCTACGTTCGTGACCGATCCGGGGTACATCGGCGGCGCGCCGCTGGCCACGGCCGGCGACATCTCCGGCAGCGGCATCACGACTGACGAGACCACCGGATTGCCTGGCGCCGGCGATACCGCCTCCTCGATACCGCCGCTGCGGGCCGGGCAGGGGCAGCGCGGGGACGCGCCGCCGCCGTTCGTGGCCGATCTGCGCCTGCCGCAGGAGAAGGAGACGGTGCGCGTCATCTCCGACGACGCGCACAACTCGCTCGTCATCCTCGCCACGGCCAAGCAGTACGAGATGATCGATCAGGCGTTGAAACAGCTGGACGTGCTGCCGCTGCAGGTGCTGATCGAGGCGACGATCGTCGAGGTCACGTTGTCCGACAGCCTGCAGTACGGGGTCGAGTGGCTGTTCGAGAACTCCGCGGGGGACTACGACGCGACCGGAAAGCTGGACCTGGGCCTTCCGGGCCTGAACGCGCTCGCGGACGGCTTCTCCTACGCCGTGACCGGCTCGGCGGGCGACATACGCGCGGTATTGAACCTGCTCGCCGAGGACCAGCGCCTGAACGTGCTTTCCTCGCCGTCGTTGATGGTGCTGGACAACCAGCAGGCCCTGATCCAGGTCGGCGATCAGGTGCCCATCACGGTGCAGCAGCAGCAATCCACCATCACCGGCGGCACGGGTACGGCGCCGATCATCAACTCCATCGAGTATCGCGACACCGGCGTGATCCTCTCGGTGACGCCGCGGGTGAACGCCAGCGGCCTCATCACCATGGACGTCGCGCAGGAGGTGAGCGACGTGAGCAGTCGCGCGACCCTCACGCCGACGATCCTGCAGCGCAAGATCGCCAGCACGGTGGCCGTCCAGAGCGGGGACACGATCGTGCTCGGCGGACTCATACGCGACAACGCGACCCATACCGAGCGCGGCGTCCCGGTACTGTACAAGATCCCGGTGCTCGGCAAGCTGTTCGGCACCACCGACGTGGACAACTCGCGCACGGAGCTGCTCGTCGTCATCACTCCGCGCGCCGTGCGCAGCCAGGGCGAGGCCCGGGAGGCGACCGAGGAGATGCGCCGGAAGCTGCGCGGACTGCCGCCGATCACCGGCGCGGAGGTCGGGCCGCTGCCGCGACCCTGACGGCGTCGAAGGGCGAACGCAGGCACGAGGATCGACACGATGACCATCGGGCCCGTCAATCCGATCAGTCCGCAGCGCCGAGGGCGCGGCGGCGAGGCGCGATCGTGAACGCCGGCGAGCGAATCGAGGACCCACTCGCCGAGCACTTCGTGCGCAGCGGCAGGCTCACCGCCGAGAGCATCGCGCGCGCGCGCGAGGTCCAGGGGCCCGGCGATCGCCTCGCCGCCCTGCTGCTGAAGCTCGGCATGGTGTCGGAGCGCGAGATGAGCGAGGCGCAGTCCGCGCTCACCGGCGTGCCGATCGTGGGTGCCGAGGACTTCCCGGCGTTGCCGCTGTTCGAGGATCGATTGTCGGCCAAGTTCCTGCGCGAGGCGCGCGCGCTGCCCATCCGGGTCGCGGAGGAGGGCGCCCTGGTCGCCATGGCCTTCCCCGACGACGGATACACGCGCCAGGCATTGTCGCTGGCGATGGGAGTGCCGGTGCTGCCGCGTGTCGCCGCGAGCAGCGAGATCGAGGCGGCGATCACCCGGCTGTACTCCGGCGCGGGTGCCGGCCACGACGCCGTGGCCGGCGGCCTGCGCGCCGTCGATGCGCGCATCGATGACGTCGATCACCTGCGCGACCTGGCGAGCGAGGCGCCGGTCATACGCATGGTCAATACCCTGCTGCAGCGGGCGATGGCGGCACGCGCCTCCGACATCCACATCGAGCCGTTCGAGCGCAGGATGCAGGTACGCTTCCGCGTCGACGGCGTGCTCGCCGAGGCGGAGTCCGCACCGCTGCAATCCGCCGCGGCCGTGATCTCGCGCATCAAGATCATGGCGAGGATGAACATCGCCGAGCGGCGCCTGCCGCAGGACGGCCGCATACAGCTGCAGCTGCAGGGACGAGACGTCGACATCCGCGTGTCCTCGGTGCCGACCCTGTTCGGGGAGAGCGTCGTCCTGCGCATCCTCGATCGGCAGAACCTGGTGCTCGACTTCGAGAGGCTCGGCTTCGAGGACACGGCACTGCGCAACCTCAACCAGGCGCTGGCAGAGCCGCACGGCATACTGCTCGTCACCGGGCCGACTGGAAGCGGCAAGACCACGACGCTCTACACCGCCCTGCACAAGCTCAACAGCATCGAGCGCAAGGTCTTCACCGTCGAGGATCCCATCGAATACCAGCTCGAGGGCATCAACCAGCTGCAGGTCAACCCGCAGATCGATCTCACCTTCGCGAGCGCGCTGCGGGCGATCCTGCGGCAGGACCCCGACGTGATCATGATCGGCGAGATGCGTGACACGGAGACCGCGCGCATCGCGGTGCAGGCGTCGTTGACCGGTCATCTCGTGCTCTCCACCCTGCACACCAACGACGCCGGCGGCAGCGTGGCCCGCCTGCTCGACATGGGTGTGGAGGACTACCTGTTGGGCTCGACGCTTCGAGGCGTGATCGCGCAGCGCCTGGTCCGGGTCCTCTGCCGCGCCTGTCGCCATCCGCTGCCGGCGGCGGATCTCGCGGCGCGCCTGGGAGCCGGTGTCGGCACGCCCGCGGACGCGACCTTGTTCGCGCCGCGAGGCTGCCCGGAGTGCAATCACTCCGGCTACCGCGGGCGCATGTCGATCCTGGAGTTCCTGGTCGTCGACGATCGCATGCGGCAGTTGATCAAGCAGCGCGCCGACGCCCACGCGATGCAGCAGGCGGCGATCGCGGGCGGGATGCGCACGATGTACCAGGACGGGATCCTGAAGGCCTGCCGAGGGTTGACCAGCATCGAGGAGGTGCTGCGTGTCAGCCGGGGTGCGGACGATGCCGCTGTATAGGTATCAGTCGGTGGCCGCCGACGGCAGTCTGATCGAGGGCGCGATCGAGTCGCCCGACAAGCAGGGCGTCATCGATCGTCTGCACGCCCTCGGTCAGATACCCGTGCGCGCGGAGCTCGCCACCGCCGCGGACGCCGCGCGCGCCGGGGATCGCTCCGCGGCGCGTGCCGGCAGGAGGTCGCTGGAGCTGCAGATCTCGCTCAGCCGTGATCTGGCGAACCTCCTGAAGGCTGGACTTCCGCTCGACAGGGCGCTCGCCGTCCTCATCGATACGACCGCCAGCCCGGACGCGCGCCGCGTCCTCGAGGAGCTGCGCGATCGCGTGCGCGGCGGCCAGGCCCTGTCCCAGGCGATGGCCGGGCAGCCCAGTATGTTCTCGCCGCTCGCCGTCAGCATGACCCGCGCAGGCGAGGCCGGCGGCGTGCTGGCCCCGGTGCTCAACAGGCTCGCGGAGTATCTCGAGCGCAGCCGGCAGATCCGCGAGGCGGTGAAGACCGCGCTCATCTACCCGGTGATACTGCTCGTCGTCGCCATGGTCTCGCTGGTGGTGCTGTTGCTGTTCGTCGTGCCGCAATTCCAGGTGCTGTTCGCGGACGCCGGCAGGGCGCTGCCGGTGCCGACGCAGATCGTCATCGCGCTGGCCGAGGCGCTGCGCCGTTATGGGGTCTGGATGCTCCTCGTGGCCGTGGGCGCGGTCTATCTCGCCGCCTGGGCGGTGCGCCGGCCGGCGGCGCAGCTCACCTGGCATGCGTGGCTGCTGCGCGTGCCGCTGCTCGGCGACGTCCTTGCCAAGACCGAGATGGCGAGGCTGGCGCGCACGCTCGGCACCCTGCTCGCCAACGGCGTCTCGCTGCTCAACGCGCTGGCCATCAGCCGCGAGACCCTGAACAACCGGGCCATGGCGGCGGCGATGGAACAGATCGGCGAGGGCGTCAGGCAGGGCCGGTCGATCGGCTCGATGATGCTCGAGCACCCGCTGTTTCCGCGCCTGGCGGCGCAGATGGTGCGGGTCGGCGAGGAGACCGGCGGTCTCGATCCGATGCTGGCCACGGTGGCCGATCTCTACGATCAGGAGGTCGAGCGCAGCGTCAAGCGCCTGCTCGCCGTGCTGGAGCCGGCGCTGATACTGCTCATGGCCGTCGTCATCACCGGCGTGATCGTGTCCATACTGCTCGGCATACTGGCCACCAACGAACTGGTGACCTGAGGATCAACTACCGCAACCGGCGTGGAGGAGCTACCGATGTCGCAACGAGGCAGGCACGCAACCGTTTCCCGACCGCGAGGATTCACTCTCATCGAGCTGCTGGTCGTGCTGGTGATCCTCGGATTGCTGGCGAGCCTGGTCGGTCCGCGCGTGATGAAGTACGTCGGCGGGGCCAAGAGCGATACCGCCCGGCTGCAGATCGAGGACTTCGGCGCCGCGCTCGACCTGTACCACCTGGAGGTGGGGCGATACCCGAGCACTTCCGAGGGCCTGCGGGCGCTGGTGGAGGCGCCGGCCGGGGTCAGCCGCTGGAACGGGCCTTACCTGAAGAAGAACGAGATACCGATGGACCCGTGGGGCCATCCGTATCAGTACCGCTCGCCCTCGGAGCACGGCGCCTACGAGATCGTCTCGCTCGGCGCCGACAACGCCGAGGGCGGCGACGGCGAGAACCAGGACATCGCCAGCTGGCGGTCCGGCGAGTAGGCGCCGAGCGCATGCACCTGCCATCGACGTCGGGCGGCTCGGCATCGCGGGGCTTCACGCTGCTCGAGCTGACGGTGGTGCTGCTCCTCATGGGGCTCATCGCGGCGCTGGCGGTGCCGGATTTCACCGGCCGCTGGCAGGAGATGCAGGCACGCCGTTGCGTCAGGGAGATGGCCGCGGAGCTCCGGCATGCGCGCAATCACGCGATGAGCGGGCAGGTGGAGACGCTGGTGAGGATCGATCTTGCCAACCGCAGGCTCGTCTCCAGCGCCGGCGGCCGTGCACGCGCCCTTCCCGCCGGCGTGTCCATCGACGTGATCGCCGCCGGCAGCGAGACGATCGGCGAGCGCGTGAGCGGGATCCGTTTCTACCCCGACGGCAGCGCCAGCGGCGGCCGGGTCAGCGTCTCCACCGAGCGTGCACGATTGAGCGTCGACGTCAACTGGTTGACCGGCAAGGTCAGCATACTCGATGACGAGCGTGCGTGATCGGCATCCGGTCATGGCCCGTGGGGTCGGGCGCGACCTCGGCTTCACGCTGCTCGAAGTGCTGGTCGCCTTCCTCATCCTCACGATCGTCCTCACCCTGGCGCTGCGCGTGGCCGGTTCGATCTCTCGCGCAAGCGGCCTGTCCTCCGACTACGCCTTCGCGACCATGCAGGCGGAAAACGTCCTTGCCGAGGCGCAACTGGCCGGGGAACTCGCGCCGGGAACGACGGCGGGGGTGGCGGACGGGCAGTGGCACTGGCGGCGGCGGGTCTCGCCGTACCGCGAACCGGGCCGCGCGTTCGACGCCAACCCTGCCTGGCAGCTCGTGCGCATCGACGTCGACGTGTACTGGAGCCGCGGCGGGCGGGAGCGCGGCCTGAGCGTGAGCACCGTGCGCCTGTCGCGTCGCCCATGATCGGCCCGCGCGCGCAGTCCGGTCTGACGCTGGTCGAAATGGTCGTCGCCATCGGCCTGCTCGCCCTGATCATGCTGCTGCTGTACCAGGGGACGTACACGCTGTCGCGGACCTCGAATGCGGTGGAGTCCAACGTGGAGAGGCTCGAGGGCCTGATCGCCACGCACCGTGTGCTGCGGCGCGAGCTCGCGCAGATGCAGCCGGCGGCGCTGAGGGATGCGAGGAATGCGCCGATCCCCGCGTTCACCGGTCATCGCGCGGGCATGCGCTGGCTCGCGCCGCTGCCGGTGCATCGCGGCGCGTTCGGTCTGCACTGGCTGGCGCTGGCGGTGGAGGGCGAGGGATCGGCAAGGACGCTGATCCTCACGTATTCCCCCATGACGCGGGACGAACCCACCGCGACGCCGTCGCCGGCTCAGCCCGACGGCCGCGTGGTGTTGCTGGAGCAGGTGGCGGAGGTGGACTTCCAGTTCCTGGTGAAGGACGAGCTCGGCCGGCAGACGCGCTGGCAGACGGACTGGAACGAGACCGCGCAATTGCCCGCGGCGGTGCGTATCGTGGTCAAGCGCAGCGACGGTTCCGCGCCCGTGGACTGGCTGTTCCCGGTGCGAGCGATCCAGGATGCGGGATCGGCGGGGACCGAAGGCCTGTTCGAGGGGGCCTGAGGCGGGCCGACGGCCGCTCGAAGCGAGGCGCGCTTCGCTTGCATCGTGCCGATGCTGAACTAAGCTTTAAGCTCCAACGAACAGGAAGCTGGTTGCTAGCGGGGCCTGCCATGTTCGGATCCCGAATCAGCGTACGAATCAATGGCCGTCCCTTGCCCATCGGCGCGTCGGAACCGGAGTTTTCGAGCGCGCGGTCCGGATGGTCCGGCTTCCCGCTCGAGATCCACCTGACGGCGCCGTTCGAGCGCTGGCGCGGCTGGTCCTGGCCGCAGACCCATCTGCACGTCTGCCTGAGCGGCCGCGCGGCCGTGCACGTGACCGGTGTGGCGGGCGAGCGCCGATACCTTTCGCGCCCGGGCCATTCCATCTGCCTGTTTCCCGCGGGGACCGGCCCCACCGACGTGCACCGGGCCGGCGAGCGCGAGCGCATCGTGGTCGTGGAGATGGACGGCGCGCGCGTCCGGCATCTGAGCGAGGGCGGCAGCGATGAGCCGGCCATGGCGCTGGCGCCCCAGATCGGCGTGGATGACGCCCAGGCGGCGGCGCTGGTGCGCACCATGATCGCGGAGATCAAGGCAGGCTGTCCCGGCGGCAGCCTGTACGGCGAGTCGCTGTCGCTGGCGCTGGCGGCCTACGTCCGCGGCCGCTATGCGGCCGGCGGCGCCTGTGCGCATACGCGCGCGCTGCGCTTCTCGGGCACCCAGCTGCGCCGGGTGCTGGACTACCTGCGGGCGCACGTCGGCAGCGATTTCCGTCTCGAGGACATGGCCGGCGCCCTGCAGATCAGCGCGCGGCATTTCACCCGGCTGTTCCGCAACAGCTTCGGCACGACTCCGCACCGCTACCTGATCGCCGAGAGGGTGAAGTTCGCGAAGATCCTGCTGCGGCGCCGCCGCGTGCCGATCGTCGATATCGCCGCGCGTCTCGGGTTCGCGAGCCAGAGCCACTTCACGCAGGTGTTCCGCCGGGAGACCGGAGTGCCGCCGAGCCGTTACCGCAGGGAAGTCTGACTGGCAGAGCGGTAATGCCGATCAAGTCCACATGGCTGCTCCGGTCGCACGGCCGGCGCGACCCGGATTTCCGTTTCGCGACTTGGCGGCGCGCGCCACCATGCGGTATCGTCTGTCCGGGGTTGCACCAGGAGGCCGGAATAAAGGGATCTTGACGATGGGTGGCAGTTCGATTGTCGGGAGATCGGATTTCATGGCCAGTCAGCGCATCACGATCCTGAAAGACAGGAAGCCGAAGCCCACGGGCTTCGACCTGCAGTTTTCCACCAGTGGCACGCCCTGGACGGGTTTTCCCATCGAGGAGCACCTCTCCCCGGAGCGCGGTTCGCAGCACCAGTGGTGCTATCCGAAGACGCACGTCGTGCTGAACACGCACGGCGTATGCGATTTTCGCTGCAAGGCCGGGTCCACCGCCGAGCACCTGTTCCTGGGCAAGGACACGATCTCCATCCTTCCGCAGGGTTTCGAGATGACATTTTCATGGAACGGTCCGTTGCGTTTCATGGTGGTGGAGATCGACCCGCAGATGGCGGCCCGCCTGACGCCACGGCATGGCGACCAGGCGCGCAACGAACTCATCCCGCAGATCAGGGTGACCGACCAGCCGCTCATCGCGCTCATGCGTGGCATGGAGAGCGAGGCCAAGGCGGGCAGCCCGTCCGGCCGCGTATACGGCGAGTCGCTGTCGCTCGCCCTGCTCGCCTACATCGAGAACCGATTCGCCGCCGGCGCGGGCCGCAGTGGCGCGGACCAGGTGGCGATGGGTCTCTCGCGCGCGCAGCGGCAGCGGCTGCGCGACTACGTGCAGGCGCACCTGGACATGGATCTGAGCCTCGCGGATCTCTCCGGCCAGGTCGGACTGAGCCCCAGTTACTTCTGCCGGGTGTTCAAGCACACCTTCGGCGAGTCTCCGCACCGGTACCTGACCAGGGCGCGGCTGGAGGAGGCGCGCCGTCTGCTTGCGGATCGCGGCCTGTCCATCGTCGAGGTCGCCGATCGCGTCGGCTTCTCCTCGCAAAGTCACCTCACCGCTGTCTTCCGCAGGTTCTACGGCGTGACGCCGCGCGCCTTTCGCAACGGCTACTGACCGTCCGCGCCGGCGAGGCCGCGAGGAGCGGCGCGCGCGCCCGAGCGTGTCGGCATTTCGAGCGGATGCTGCGTCGCGGCATGCGGCGTAAGCAATCGCGGCCGCGACTGGCTGCCTCGATGCCGCTTTATTTCCTCCTCAAGGCAAGATTTCGATAATTCTGTCCGCGCTCTGAAAGACGCCCCGTCCCCTATCTCCTACCATCGCCTGCAGCTGTCAGAAGGGTTGCCGGCGCGCGGCGTCGTTCGTGTTCGCGCATGGACGCCGCGTCGACGCGCCGGCAACGGTCACAACAGGCCGCACGCGCACGCGCGTCGGCCAAGCGCGGAGGAAAGAGATATGAGCAAAGACAAGGGTCTCCCCCCCGGGGATGAAACCAGAGGCTCCGAGAATCACGACCATGACGGTCATGGCGAACCCGCTCCCGGCGGATTCCTGCGGCGCGACTTCCTGAAGACGACGACGGCGGGCCTGGTCGGCGCAACCGTCGCCGGCGCGGTCGGTCTGGCCGATACTGCACTGGCGCACGACTTCAAGGACAAGGACAAGCCGGCGCCCAAGGGCCGGCGCATCCTGCTGAAGAACGGCATCGTCCTGACGCTGGACTCGGATCCGAAGAACCCGGACCTGGAGAAGGGCGACATCCTGATCGAGGGCAGGAAGATCAAGGCCATTGGCCGCAACCTGCACGCCTCGGCCGACCAGGTGATCGACTGCAAGGGCATGATCCTCATGCCGGGCATGATCAGCACGCACAACCACCAGTACGAGGCCATCCAGCGCAGCATCATCGCCGACGGCCTGATCGTCTTCGGCGGCGATCCTGACCAGCAACCGACGAGCACGGTCAACAACATCTACGAGGCCTACGGGACGATCGTGCAGAGCATATGGACGACGGGCCGCATCGGCCCGGCGGCGACGCCGCAGTGGGACCTTGGCCGTTCGCCCTACGACCCGGAGGACAACTACAACGCCGAGCTCATCGCCTGCCTGAGCCAGATCACCCAGGGCATCACCTGCGGCACGGACACCTCGCAGAACTCGCAGACCCCCGAGCACACGGATGCGATGATCAAGGCCTGTATCGATTCCGGCCGTCGCACCCTGTTCGACTACAGCGGCGGGACCAACCGCACGGGCGTCTACGCGGTGCCTTACGACGTGCCTACGAGCCCGTTCGAGTTCCCGATGCCGGGCCTGGAGCGCATCGCCAAGAAGTGGTTCAGCTCCAAGGACCAGCTGGTCACGCTCGGCTTCTCGGGCGGCGCCGGCGTCATCGCGAACCTGCCCGCGCCGTATACGGGCATGACGGGCTGGGCGCTGGGCCGTGCCTTCGGCGCCTTCATCAACAATCACAACGTCGGCGGCGCGGGCGTGCCGGCCACGGCGCTGGCCAACGGCCTGGCGCCGTTCGACGACGTCACGCTCGTGCACTGCGTGCGCTGGCAGGACAACCCGCTGGCGCAGATCGGTCACAGCCACCAGGGCTATCCGAACCCGGCCACGTCCTCGGCGATGCAGATCTGGGCCGACAACGGCGGTCACGTCTCGATTGCCGGCATCCTCGAGGCGCAGATGCGGCACGGAATGCCGCCGTTCCAGCTGTGCCTCAACTACGGCATCCTGCCGAGCCTGAGCCCCGACGTCGACACCAACATGACGCCGGATCCGTTCTCGATGATGCGCGGGGCGTTCGCCATACAGCGCGGGCTGGCCAACGATCTGACCTTCCCGATCAGCGACCCGGGCGGCCTGGGGACGCCGCAGCTGCTGACCTGCCGCCAGGTCGTCGAGATGATGACCATCGCCGGCGCCGCGGGCAGCGGGCTGCTCCACAAGCTCGGCACGCTGACGCCCGGGAAGGACGCCGACATCGTGATGCTGGACTTCGACAACATCAACTGCCAGCCGATGAACAACGTCTACGGCACCATCGTCACCATGATGGACACCCGGCACGTCAAGCACGTGATGATCGCCGGCAAGCTCGTGTACTGGAACGGCAAGCTGGTGGGCTGGGACGTCGACAAGGTGGTCCGCAAGGCCGTCCGCTCGCGCGACAACGTCCTGGCGCGGATCAACGGCCCGGCGATCGGGACGGACGTCGGCATCCTTCACCGCGGCATGAACAGCTTCGGCAATCCGTACCGGCCGGCGTTCCTGACGTCCTGCTGCTACAACGGCCAGAACGAGGTCGCACCGCACTACGTGCTCAGACCTTGATCCGTTGATGCGGCGTCGCCGACAGGCTGCGGGAACGCGGCCATCGGCGGCAGACCGGAAGGGTTCCCTGGGAGTGGCTGCCTGCAGCCACTCCCTTTTTATTTCCTGACGCCGCGCAGGTGCGCGTTGAAGGCCACGCAGATGCGCGGCCTCTCGCCGTGGTACATGCGCACGCTGTGCAGGAGGTAGCTCGGGAACACGACGATCATGCCCGTCTCCGGCCGCACGGTGCGTGCCGAGGGCAGGATGCCGGGGAAGAAGTCCATCAGCGCCCCCGAGATGGGGTGATTGAACTCCAGCAGCGCCGCGGGGCCCTCCCGCGCCTCGTCGCCGGCGTCCACGTAGTACACGCCCGACCAGGTCGACTGCGGGTGTAGGTGCGTGGTGTTGTAGTGGCCGCGGCGGTTCACCGCTGCCCAGCCGAACAGCTCGAATTCCACGGTGAGATTGGGCGGCAGGGGCACGCGCGCATTGGCGGCGTTCAGCACCCGCGCGATCATGCCCTCGAGCGTCGAGACGGCGGGGTCGGGCCAGTCGAAGAAATCGGGCACGGACTGCCATCCGCCCTGGTTGCTCTTGCTCGCCGAGGGCGTGGTGCGTTCCCGCTCGAGGATGATCTCGCGCAGCCGCCCGTTCAGGGCCGTCACCTCGCGGAAGGTGTGGCTGAAGAGCGGCGTGGCGAACATGTACTCCACGCGCCCGTGCGCCTCGATCTCCGCGACGGTCCCGTCCGGGACGCGATCGTATTCTGTCGTCATGGCGGCGCACCGCCCGCGGCGGCGTTGCCGCACTGGTAGGTCCCGCGGACGATCACCGACATGCGGAACCGGTCGTCGGCGGGGGCGAGGGCCTGATGCGGTATCGAGCCGTCGAAGGCGACCACGCGGTTGGGACGGAAGGCGATCCGGTCCTGCGGCAGCGCGCCGGTGTCCTTGTCGTAGAGCACGAGATCGCCGCTGGTGTTCTCCCCTATATATATGAGTACCGAGAGCTGGTCCGTCGCGTTCCGCTCGCAGTCCACGTGCACGGAGGCGTCCTGGCCGCGCGACTGGCCGTTCAGGCCGATGTAGCTGGGCTCGGTGAAGAAGACGCGCAGCCGCTGGCAGACCGTGGCGATTGCCGAGAACAGCACCGGCGGCAATCCCGGCCAGCCGCCACGCCGCCAGGCCTGGATGTAGGAGGCGCCCCAGATGCGGTGCTGAGCCTGGCGCAACTCGTTGTAGACGGAGTTGGTCAACATCCAGTGCGGTGTCTGCAGCGCCCACTGGCTGAGCAGCAGGAGCTGCGTGTCGGAGAAGAATCGATCGAACACCAGCACGCGATCGACGACGTCGCGCAGGTTCGCCTCCGCCGGATCCGGCATCTCAACCATCGTTGCCCCTGGCATCGAAGAGTCCCGGGTGCAGGCCGCTGTGAAAATACTCCATGGGCGGCGGGAACGGCATCGACTCGGCGTACTCCTTCAGCGGCCGCAGCTCCGCGTTCGGCGTCTCGGCGATGCGCGCCGCCAGGCCGTGAAAGGCGTTCCAGACCGTATCGACATACGTGAGCACCCGCCGCGCCTCCACGGCGTAGAGATCCGTGGAGCCCTCGCGGCCGGTGATGGACACGTCGAGCAGACCGTCGTACTCCAGCTGCGTGACGATCGAGTTGATGAGGCCGTGCGCGAAGGCGCGCAGGTCGGCGATCGTCTGCCGCTGCAGCGTGACCGTGGGCGGCGGCGTCTGGCGCATGAGGTAGTCGACGACCTCGGCGATCTCGGCATCGGTCAGCGGCACGACGCCCTGCCCCGTGTGCCGCAGCGCGTGCTGTTCGTTCACCCGCAGCGCCTCGTACGAAAAGCTGAACACGGGCTTCTCGGCGTCGTTCAACTGCCAGCGCAGCCCGTCGGCATTCTCCAGCCGCAGGACGCGATTGTCGAACTCGAGCTTCATGCGCTGCGCGGCGCGGTGACGCCGGAGGTGGCGTGGCCGATCAGCACCGAGAGCAGGAACTGCTCCTCGGCCGGGTCCAGTCCCAGCTCCGCGTTGATGAGATCGTCGAACACGCCGCCGAACGGGCGCGCGGCCAGTCCCAGCGACGTGGCGGCCAGCACCACGTTCTGGGAGATGTGACCGGCCTCCGCGACCATCATGCGGTAGCCGCCCTCGCCGTATTTCGCCTCGTGCCGGCGGAACTCGCCCACCAGGCAGATCATCGCGGCCGCGCCGGCCACCATCTCTCTTTCCACCGGCAGCATCGCGGCGACGAGCCGCGGCGGGTCGAGATCGCGATCGATGCGTTCCAGCACGCTGTCGGCGGCGCGATAGTGATAGATGCCGCCCGGCAGATCCTGCACGTGGAGGGCGAGCGGAAAGATCTCCACCGCGTACAGCGCGCCGCTCGCGGGGTAGGCGCGCAGCTTCACCTCGCGCCCGGACCAGGGCATCGAGCCGGTCACGCCGCAGGCGGTGTGCAGGATCGCGTCGAGCTCGGCGCGCGTGATGGGGGCGCCGTCGTAGTCCCGGCGCGATCGCCGCGCCCGCGTCAGGCCGTGGAAGGCTTGCAGCGGATCGGGCACCGACTGCGCAACCTCGAGCCGCGCGGCGCCGGGATACTCCCGGTAGCGGCCGTCGGTGGCCAGCTGCAGCACCTGCTCGCTCTCCAGCCCGCCGCCCGGCAGCACGCCCTTCTTGGTCATCGTGTGCAGGAAGCGGCCCAGCGATCGGCCGGAGACGTCGAGGGCGCCGACGTCGACGAGATCGGCCAGCATCTGCCGCATCGCCCCGGGGTCGGCGGCCGTCGCTGCCGCGCAGATCTCCTCGACGCTGCGGCTCCCGTCGGCGAGTCGGACGATGTCCCAGAGGACCTGCGATCGTCCGGCGACCAGGATCTCGCGCTGCGCGCGCCGCAGGATCGTGCAGCCGTCGCCGCGCGTCAGCGCGGGCTCCTCGAGCCCCGGGCTGATGCCGATGAGGTCGGCGGACTCCGGATACACGCGGGTGGACGGCGGCAATGCCGGCCGGAGCTCCGCCGCGAGCGCGCGCTGCCCGGGGCCGCGGTGCGTCACCTCGTGCGTGCACGGGCCGTCGATCAGCAGATCCGTGTCGAAGACGTAGGCGCGCGTGGCCCGTTCGTGGATCGTGAGCCCGTCGCTCGTCTCGGCACTGTCGTTGTCGCTGGCCGCCGCTGCGTCGATCTCCGGCAGCCGCCGCCGCAGCGCCACCTGCATGTCTGGCCGGCGCATGGTCCGCGCCAGGGCAGCGGCCGACCGCCAGTGCCCGGCGGCCTCCTCGGGCTCGTTCGCGATCGTCGCCAGCTCGGCGAGCGCGGTGTGCGCGTTGGCCTGTCCGAGCAGATCGCCGCTGTCCGCGGCGATCTGCCGCACCTGCTCGTAGGCCCGACTGGCGTCGGCGTGCCGGCCATCGGCGCGAAGCGTCTCGCCCAGGTCGGCGTGCAGCCATTGCAGCAGCCGATCCGTTTCGCCGCTCGCCGGCAGTTGCGAGGCGGCCTGCAGCGCGGCGTGCAGGCGCGCGCTGGCGAGGTCCGTACGCCGCCCGAGGAGCAGGCAGCGCGCGATACGGCCGTCCACCGCCACGCGTCCCAGCGTCGGTGCCGGGCCGAGGCGTTCGAGCGTGGCCAGCAGGCGCGGCGCGCGCACGGCCACCTCCCTGAACGCCGTCGCCCGCGACTGGAGCTCCGCTCGCGCCTGCGGATCCTCGCCGTGCGCGGCCTCGCGCTCCGCGATCGTGGCGAGATGTTCGTAGGTCCGCCAGACCACGTGCGCCACCGCATCCACGTGCTGCGCGATCAGCAGTGCGTGCTCGGCCACCTGCCGCGCCTCGGCCAGGCGTGCGGGTTCGCCGCTCACGATGCCGGCCAGGCTGCCGAGGTGATCGGCCAGCCGCAGCGCGTCGCCGCTGTGCCGAACGGCGTCGACCGCGGCCCGGCAGCTCGATTCGGCCTTACGGGTCTCGCCCACGCGCTGCTGGTGCGCCGCCAGCGCCGCAAGCGAGTCGGCCGCCGGCCCGTGCATGCCGTGGCGCATGCGCAGGCGCGCCGCATCCAGGTAATGCCGCTCGGCACCTTCCGTGTCGCCCCTCGCCTGCGCGATGGCGCCGAGGCGGTGATGCAGGGCGGCCTCCATCGCCGGATTGCCGAGCCCCTGCATCACGGCCAGGGCGCCGAGACAGAGTCGCCGCGCCTCGTCGAGCTGACCGCGCCCGAGCGCGAGCGCCGCGAGGTGGCCGAGGTCGACGGCCTGGCTATGGCGATCGCCGGCCTCGCGCGCATAGGCAAGCGCGCGCTCCTGCGCCGTTGCCGCATCCTCGAGCCGTCCGCACGCCGCCAGGGCCTCGCCCAGGGCGGAGTGCAGGGTGCCGAGCAATGCGATCACGCCTTGGCTGGGCACCAGCGCTTCGGCGATCCCGATCGCGCCGCGGGTGGCGGCGATCGCAGGAGCGTAGCGCCGATCGACGTGCAGGCAACGTCCGACGCGGCCCTGTATGACCGCCTTGCCGTAGCTCGGGGTGTCGCCGAAAGCGGACAAGATGGACTGGAACGCCGCCAGCGCCTCGTGTACGCGTCCCGCGTCAAGCAGCTGCTCGGCGCGCTTGCCCTCCGTCACGTACCACGGTTCACCGCCGAACTGGGGCGCGCCGGGCGCTGCGGGTCCCGGATCGTCGGCGGCCTGGCGCTCCGCCGCCGTCATCGGCGATTCGATCTCGGCGCTGGCGGCCGTCTCCTCCAACGGTCCCTTGCGTGCCTTCTTCTCGCGGCTCTTCCTGCCCACGGACCTAGCTCCCCCGCGCCTCGATGTACCACCCCGCGCGCGCGGGGCCGCCAGTCGCTGCGCTGGCGGCGGGGCGGACTGCACACGACGGACGGACGAGGAACCTCATGGCAATCACATCCAGGCGAGTATCGGCGTGCCGGGTTCGGTGCCCCAAGCTTAATCGCAAGGATGAGGATGTTCAAAGAAGACGCGTCCGTCATCGCGGCGCGTGCAGGGTCGCGTGTCCGCGCGTTCAATGGCGAGGAGGAGGAACAGCGTGATGTGCGCTGCGACATCGGGTCTCCGCGGCAAATTCTTGATATCGACGACCACTTTTTGAAAGAAATCGTTCGTGTCTTTCGATACCGTCAGCCACGCCTCCGACCCGGGCCGCGCTCGTGGCGACATGACTTTCGAGCACCTCGCCGGCACACCCGGGCGGCGCGACAACCAAGATTGCCCTGAAGCCGGTGGCGCGGCGAAGGCGGGGAGGCGGTTCATGCACCTGGGCGTACTCGAGCTGCTCGTCCCCGCGCCAACCTGAGCGCTGCACCCCATGCCGGAGAGGGTCATCACGATACTCAAGCGCAAGCGCCCCAGTCCCACCGGCTTCATGCGCACGCTCACCAGCGCCGATACGCCGTGGTCCGGATTCCAGGTGGAGGAGCATCTTTCGCCGCAGACCGGCTCGGAAAGCCAGTGGTACTACCCGCATCCGCACGTCGTCCTGCAGACCGGGGGCTATAGCAACTTCAGATACCGCGACCAGCCGCGCGGCGAGCAGCGCACCCTGCTCGAGCCGGATACCGTCGCCCTGCTGCCGAAGGATTACGAGATGTCCTTTGCCTGGGAGGGCGCCGCCCGCTTTCTGGTCGTCGAGCTCAACACCCAGATGCTCGGCAGACAGTTCGAGGGCGATGGACGCCCGCCGCCGCCGTCGATCATCTCCGCCAAACGCCTGCAGGACCCGTCGCTGCTCTGCCTGATGAGGAACATCGAGGCCGAGGTGCGCGCCGGCAGTCCCACCGGCCGGGTCTATGGCGAGTCGCTCTCCATCGCGTTGTCGGCGTACGTGCTCACCCGCTACTCCGCGACCAGAAGGGCACCCGAGACGGCGGGCCTCCGGCACGTGTTCTCCGCGCAGCAGGTGCGGCGTCTGGTCGAATACATGCGCGCGCACCTCGGCGAGGAGATCGGCATCGCGGATCTGGCCGCGATCGCGCATCTGAGTCCGTTTCACTTCTGCCGCGTCTTCCGCAAGTCCTTCGGCGTCTCGCCGCACCGATACCTCATGCAGGAGCGCGTCGACATGGCCAAGAAGCTGCTCGCGGATCAGTGCCTGGAGATCGCGCACGTGGCCGCCCGGGTGGGATACGCCACGCAAAGTCATTTCACCGCCGTGTTCCGGCGGCTCACCGGGGTCACGCCGCGGCAGTACCGCCTGGATCGCTGAACGTCTCCCGACACTGCCCTCGACGCGGGCCGCAGGGACGGGCTGCGCGCGGAGGCACACGCGTGCGTCCGCGTTGCGCGCAGCAGGAACACGCGCGCACGAATGCGACAGGAATGACGGCTTTCCGCAAGAATCCTCACCGCCGCCGATGCTAGTTTCCGTTCGCCGGCTCGCAGCGTTCGAGTCGCTCATCGGGTGTACGTCCTCAATCCAACAGCCACGCGCGCCGGCTGCAGCCACGCGCCGTGATCGATACGGAGACTCATCATGAAGACTGACTGCAAGGCTTACGGGAACACCGGGAGGCATGCTTTGCTGCTGGGGGCGGTTCTCGCCCTGGCGTGCGCCGGCGTGGCGGCGGACGGCGGCTCGAAGCGACACAAGGGGCCGCCGATCCTGCTCAAGGACCAGGGCAGCTTCATGGTCGGAGGCTCCGTGGTCACGAACCCGGGCACGTTCGACCCGATCGCGCTGACGCCGGACGGGCAGACCATACACGGCGATCACGCCTACGTGCAGTACCAGGTCCCGGTCCACGCGCGCAAGCTGCCGCTGGTGATGTGGCACGGCGGCGGCCAGTTCTCCAAGACCTGGGAGACCACGCCCGATGGCCGCGACGGCTTCCAGAACATCTTCCTCCGCCGCGGCTTCGCCACCTACATCTTCGATCAGCCGCATCGCGGGCGGGCGGGACGCAGCACCACGAACCCGACCACGCTGGCGAATTTCGTACCCGGCTCCGGTCCCGTCGGCGAGCAGGCCATCTTCATCCGCTTCCGCATCGGCTTCTGGCCCGACTACTTTCCCGGCGTGCAGTTCTCGCGCGATCCGGATGCGCTCGATCAGTGGTATCGCCAGCAGACGCCCGACACTGCCCCGGCCAACAACGCGCTCGTCTCCGACGCGACCGCGGCGTTGTTCGAGAAGATCGGTCCCGCCGTGCTGCTTTCGCACTCCGCCAGCGGCCTGCCCGGCTGGCTGACGGTGCCGAAGAGCGAGAACGTCAAGGCCGTGATCTCCTACGAGCCCGTCGGATGCGTATTCCCCGAAGGCGAGGTGCCGGCGCCGATCCCGACATCGGGCGGCAACGTCAGCGGTACCCCCATGCCCGCGGCAGACTTCGCCAGGCTGACGCAGATACCGCTGCAGATCGTCTACGGCGACAACATCCCGGCGAGGCCAAACCCGCAGGGTGGGCTGGATCTCTGGCGCGGACGCATGGCGATGTGCCAGCTCTCGGTGGATCGGATCAATGCCGCCGGCGGCGATGCGCAGCTCCTGCACCTGCCGACCATCGGCGTCTACGGCAACACGCACTTCCCGATGTCGGACCTCAACAACCGCAAGATTGCGGATCTGCTCTCGGCGTATCTGCACGCGAAGGGACTGGATCGCCACGGAAGGCGCTGAAGGGCGGAGCGGGCATCCGAGTCGGGGCGCGCCGGCCCCGCGACCGGAACGGCGATCGGGATTTGATCGGCAGCTTCGCTGTGCCATTCTGGCTTATCGGCGCGACACCAGGCTGCGCGGCGGAGAGACTGGAGGTCTGCCCGTCGCCGTTGGGTCACCGGCCGCGACTTTCAGCGGGCGGTGACCAGGTCGTGGATGACGAACGGCGCGGCGAGCAGTGCGCCCAGGGCCCAGACGATCCACATCAGCCGCACCACGCCGCGTTCGTTGCGCTCGATAAACCGCACCGCCGCCACGTCGCTGTTGCCGAGGCGCCTCTGCGCATCAATCAGGGCGCGCACCATGACCGGCGGGATCGAGATGAGGAAGGCGAGCAGGGCGACGTCGATCACCGCCGCCAGGCTGACCAGGCCCAGTCTCCCGATCCGGCCCTGCAGCGCGTTGCCCAGCCATCCCGCCGCGATCAGCACCAGCAGGCTGATCGCGCAGATCCGTCGCCACATGCCCGGGGAGACGCGCGGCCGATCCTCAGCGATCATCGGCGCACCCATGCAGGCGGCGCCCACTCATCCCCGGCTTCGCGCTCCGGTCGCGGGGTGGCGGCCTCATCGGGTTCAGGTCCCCGGGTGCGCGGGATCAGAAGCGTAGAGATGGGCGCGCGTCCACGGCGTCTGCGTGCGCGCGACGCGCGTGAAGAGCATCTGGTAAAGGGCCAGGCAATTGACGTTGAAGTTGGCGATCGACCCGGAGAGGTACAGCCTCCAGGCGCGCACGAAGGTCTCTCCGTAGAGCGCGCCGATCTCCCCGGCGCGCTGCTCGAAGCGATCGAGCCAGTGCCGCAGCGTGAGCGCGTAATGCTGGCGCAGGTTCTCCACGTCCGTCACCGTGCAGTGTATGGGCTCGAGTATCGCCGCCATCTCGCGCAGCGTCGGCGGATAGCTGCCCGGGAAGATGCGGCGCTCCAGCCAGGCGTTGACCGGGAACGAACGCCACTGCGCGATGCTGTGCACGAGGCCGCGGCCCTCGCTGCCGAGCGAGCGGTCGATGACGCGGCCGAATTCGCCGTGGAAATCACGGCCGACGTGCTCGAGCATCCCCACCGAGACGAACACGTCGTAGGTGCCGCTGATGTTGCGGTAGTCGTCCTCGACGAAGGTGACCAGCGAGTCCAGGCCCTCGCCGCGGGCTCGCGCCCGCGCGTGCTCGATCTGTTCGCGCGAGATGTTGAAGGCCGTCACCTTCGCCCCGTAGCGGCGCGCCATGTGCAGCGACAGCGCGCCCCAGCCGCAGCCCGCCTCCACGACGGTCTCGCCCGGGCGCAGCTGCAGCTTGCGGCAGACGTGATCCATCTTGGCGACCTGCGCGGCCTCCAGCGTCATGGACGGGTCCGCGAAGTAGGCGCAGGTGTAGACCATCTCCCCGTCGAGCCAGAGCCGGTAGAAGTCGTTGCCGAGATCGTAGTGGTGGTGGATGTTGTCGCGCGATTCCGCGAGTGAATTGCGCCGTCTCCATATCGGCCGGTTCACCGCCAGGCGCTCCCGCAGCCCGCCCTTGCCGGTGACGTACACGGCGCGCAGCAGCGCCTCGACGAGCTCCACGAGCGAGCCGTCGATCTCGATGAGGCCGTTGCTGTAGTCGTCGCCGAAGTTCAGGGCCGGGTTCGCCAACAGCCGCCACAGTGTCCTGCGATCGGCGATGCGCATCGTCGCCACCGACGCCATCGCGGGCGGGCCCTCCGGCACGCGGTAGCCGTCCCAGAGCATGAAGGAGATCGTCGGCCGGCCCAGCATCCCGTGCAGCCCGCGCAGTAGCCACCGCTCCAGGGCCGTTGTGGAGGAACTCGCGCCCGGTCGCGATCGGCCGCTCGTGCGGGGCAGGGTCAGCACGCCTTGGGTCTTTTCTCCGGTCATCCGGGCTCGAAGTCTTTCATTGCCGGGTGGCATCACGGCCATGCCCGCCGGGCCGTCCGCTGCGTGTAGCCCGTTTAGCCTGCGTGCACTCGGTCAGGGGAATGATGATGCGGATCAATAGGACGATCGGCGCACGACGTCAACTCCCGGCGACGGGAGTGTTACATGCGTGTGTCGAGCGATGGCGGCGCGAGGCGTCCCCGGGCGTGCGTGCCGCGGCGACGGCCGCGCTCATTTGCGGCTCTCCCGCTGCAGCAGCTCGCGCTTGCGCTCCACGCCCCAGCGATAGCCCGAAAGGCCGCCGTCGGCTCTCACCACGCGATGGCAGGGTATCGCCACCGCCAGCGTGTTGGCCGCGCAGGCCCGCGCCACCGCGCGCGCCGAGCGCGGCGCGCCGATACGCTTCGCGAGCTCGCCGTAGCTGACGGTCGTGCCGGCCGGGATCGCTCGCAGCATCTGCCAGACCCGCCGCTGAAAGACCGTGCCGCGGACGTCCAGCGGCAGGTCCACCCCCAGACCCGGGTTCTCGACGAGACCCACCACCCTGGCGACGAGCCGCTCGAACCGCGCATCGCCGCCGATCAGATGCGCGCGCGGAAGGCCGTCCTGCAGCTCGCGCGCGAGCGCATCGGGATCGTCACCGAGCAGTATCGCGCACACGCCGCTGGTGCTGCTGGCGACGAGGATGCTGCCCAGCGAGCACTGGCCGATGGCGAAGCGGATCTCGGCGTCGCGGCCGCCGGCGCGGTATTGCCTCGGCGTCATGCCCAGCAACTCGGCGCTGCTCTCGTAGAAGCGTCCGCTGGAATTGAAGCCGGCATCGAAGATCGCCTCGGTCACCGAGCGGCTGCGGCGCAGCGCGCGCGTCACGCGCCGGGCGCGGTGGGCCGCGGCATAGGCCCTCGGCGTAAGACCGGTGACGGCCTTGAAGACACGGTGCAGATGAAATGGACTGAGTCCCGCGATGGCGGCGAGCTCCGCGAGGCGAGGGGTCTGCTCGGCGGCTTCGATGACGCGGCAGATCCCCGCCACGATCTCCGCGCGCCGTTCGGCGAGCGATGCCGCCTCGGGCCTGCAGCGCTTGCAGGGGCGAAAGCCGGCGCGCTCGGCGTCCTCGCAAGTGGCGTGAAACCGCACGTTCTCGGCTCGGGCGCGGCGCGACGGGCAGGACGGCCGGCAATAGACCCCGGTGGTCTTCACCGAGTAGACGAACTCGCCGTCCGCCCCTGGGTCGCGAGCGATGACGGCGGCCCAGCGCGGATCGCGCGCGGTGGCAATGCCGGCCGTACCGGAGGTCCTCGCGGAGATGCTCATCTTCGATCCCATGGGTGCCTTGCCTGCGCATCGCACTCTAGTCGCCGACGGCCACCCGCGCACTCCGCCGCTTGCTCTCGAATTCGACACCGGGATCGGAACGCCACGCCAGGGCTCGGGCCCCCAGAGATTAACATCGAACCTGGTCGCGGTTTGCGCGAGAGGCCGGCGGCGAGGAAGCGATCCTAGGCGACCTCGATGCGGCCGCTGGGCCTGCAGGACGGCGACCGCGTCGAGATCCACGATGCTAGCGGCGCGGTGCAGGCGCGCGTGTCGTCCTCGGACCTAGTGCCTCCCCGGGTGCTGTTGATGCACAAGAGCAGTTGGCCGAAGCTCGCGGCCGACGGCGTCAACGTCAATGCCCTGTTGGACGGCACGAAAACCGAGACCACCGAGGGCACCTCGGTGCACAGCGTCGTCGCCCGCGTGCGGCGCGCCGGGGACGCCGGGGCCGGAGACGAATGAGTATCAGCGGGCGCCGATTCCGCCGGCGCGCGCCGGCGCGAGGATCAGGGCGACCAGATCCTCGAGGTCAGCCAGCACCTCCTCGCTCAACGCGGCCACCCGCGCCGCATCCCGGCGCATTTCCTCGGGCCGTTTGCTCGCAAACAGCAGTTCCTCGTACGGTTCCCACTCGCTGCGCAGCCGCGCCACGCGTTCCCGCACGGGCGGCGAGGCGAGCGGCGAGACCTCGATCTGGTTGAGCACGGCGGTGAAGTGAGCATGGCCCAGGTGCAGCTCCATGTCCGCCGGCGCGTCGTAGACCCCCCAGGTGCGATAGAAGTAGAACTTGGCCATGCGTTGCGAGAGCATGCGCTGGCGACCCGCTAGGTTGACCAGGTGTTCGAGTGGCGCGCCGGTGACGCGCTCGTAGGTTAGCGTAGCGCGGTGCGCCGCCCGCTGCAGTGTCTCGTTCGCGTCGTAGAGCTCATCCGCCCCCGCCTTGCTGGGCGGCGCGGCCAGCAGCGCGCTGCACTGCGCCCACGCCGTCTCCAGCGCCACCAGCGCCTGCTCCACGCCCGGGCTCGGTTGGTAGGCCTTCAGCGCGGCGAGCTGGGACTCGAACTGATCGATGGACTCGCGAAGGATGCGCCGCGCATCCTCGGCGGCGATGTCCTGCCCCAGCATGAGATACGCCTTCACCATGCGCTGCGAGAGCATGCGCTGGCGACCCGCGACGTTCACCGCGGCGGTGCTGTCCAGCCCGACCGTCGGTTCGGCAGCCGATGTTCCCCCCGCGGGCGCCGCCACTGCCGGTATGGCGAGCGCGGCCGCCAGTCCGGCGTGTAGAAGGAGTCTGTACATTCAATCACCGATAGCGTTCGCCGGATGCGGGAAGCCCGTGACGGCGATCGACCAGACCCAGGCCATGCCGGACAGGCTAGTCCATCCCATGCACGGTTTCCTGAGGGAGATCAAACGAGTGGGCATACCGGTCTGCGAGCGAAGCCGCGGGAATCCCCGGACTCCGTGCGATGCCGGGACATCATGGGAAACAACCCCCTTGAAACCGGCCTCGCCGCCCCTATATCCGATTCTGAACCGACAAGATGCGGGCGAATCAGCCCGGAGGAGGTGCGAAATGTTCGAGAGCCTGTTCAGCGGTGACAGACGCCTGCTCGACGAGTTCAGGCGCATGGAGCAACAGATGGACGAGATGTTCGGTCGCTGGCCGTGGCCGGCGGGGATCCGGTCCAGCGCGCGCGGTGCGTATCCGCCGATCAACGTCGGCGCGACGGCAGACGGCGTGGACATCTATCTGTTCGCGGCCGGGCTGGATCCGAAGGCCGTGGATATCTCCGTCCAGCAGAATCTGCTGACGGTGAGCGGTTCGCGGAAGATCCCGGCGAAGGAAGGCGTGGACTATTACCGCCAGGAGCGCTACAGCGGCGAGTTCCGCCGTGTCGTCACGCTACCCGACGACGTGGACCCGGATCGCGTCGAGGCGCGCTATCGAGACGGCATTCTGCAGATCACCGTCAAGCGCCGCGAGGCAACGAAACCGCGACGCATCGAGATCAAGTAATCCGTCAGGAGACATGCCATGACTGAAAAGCGAGAGGTCACGAAGCCGAAGACCGGCGAACTCCGACAGTCCGAAGATCAGCCGGAAGCCGTGCTGTATCCTCCGGTCGATATCTACGAGGATGCCGAGGGCATACACGTGCAGGCCGACATGCCGGGGGTGTCCAGGGATCGCCTCACGGTGCAGGTCGACAGGGATACGCTGCTCATCGAGGGCGATGCGAAGATCGAGATGCCCGAGGGCATGAACGCCTTGTACGCTGACGTGCGTTCCACGCGTTATCGACGCAGCTTCACGCTCAGCAGCGAGCTGAAGTCCGAGGCGATCGAGGCGAACCTCAAGGACGGGGTGCTGAGCGTGCGCATACCCAAGCGCGAGGAGGCCAAGCCGCGCAGGATCGAGGTGCGGACCCAATGAGGACGGCGGCAGCGCGCCGTGACATCGGCGCGCTTGCCCATCGCGGGCCACGGCGGTGATCGCATCGCCGTCCATGCGAGGCGCGGTATACTTCTCGCTGAAACCCACGCGCGCCGCGTGCCGCCGCTGACAGCGATGCCCAACCCCGAGGAGGCCGCCCGATGAGCACCCCGAAGATCGCCCAGAAGTCGCCGTACCCCGTAGACGTGGTCGCCGGCCAGAACTACTGGTGGTGCGCCTGCGGCGAGAGCAGGAACCAGCCCTTCTGCGACGGCTCGCACAAGACCACGCCGTTCACGCCGGTGAAGTTCACGGCCGAGAAGAGCGAGAAGGTTTGGCTGTGCGGCTGCAAGCGCACCGGCAAACCGCCCTACTGCGACGGCACGCACAAGTCGCTCTGAGTCACGGTGAGCACCCGACGCGGGGCGTGCGCAGACGCGGGATCCCGAGATGCACAAGCTCGGCTAGCAGGCGCGGACGGTCGTCAACATACGTCAGGCCGCCTTCAGGCCCTTCGTGTCCGAGAAGCGGCCGCTGGCGGGGCAGGGCTTCCTGCAGCGCGATGACTCGTTCCCCGGCGGCACGGGCTTTTACATCTAGCGCATTGAGCCGGGCACCACGACCCAGCGCCAACTTCATCCGCACGGTGGAAACGAACCTCTGAGCCGCGCGCAACCGCTGCGTCCGCGCGGCGCGGCGGGCTCCCGCGCGAGAGTTTCGTTTGTCCGGATCAAGAACGGCGCCGATTGTTATCTTGAATTCATCTTGGATTGTTATCCTTCTGTTACGGCAACCTCTGGGAGATTCCGCGATGGGTGAACTCAAGACGTACTCGGCGTGGGACGCGGGTGTGCGGTGGTTTCACTGGATCAACCTGATCTGCATGCTGGGGCTGATCGCGGTCGGCGTCGCGATCCTCAACACCGATCCGCTCGGCGTCACCAACGACGGCAAGATCCTGCTGAAGACGGTGCACGTCTGGATCGGCTACGTATTCGCGCTCAACCTGCTGTGGCGTCTCGTATGGGCGTTCATCGGCGGGGCGCGGTCGCGGTGGCGCGCGATCCTGCCCGGCGGGCCGGGCTACATGACGGAGGTGCGCGAGTACCTCGCCGCCGTCCGTGCAGGGCGTGCTCGCCAGTACGTCGGCCACAATCCGCTCGGCCGTCTCGCCGTGGCGCTGCTGCTGTTTCTGCTGCTGATCCAGGCCGTCACCGGGCTGGTACTCGCCGGCACGGATCTGTTCTACCCGCCGCTCGGCGGGTGGATCGCCGGTTGGGTGGCGGCGCCGGGCGTGGAACCGGCAATGCTGGTGCCCTACGCGCCGGAGATGTACGAGAAGGCGGCCTACGAGGCCATGCGCGCCTTCCGCAAGCCGTTCGTCACCGTACATTACTACGCGTTTTACACGCTGCTCGTAGTGGCGGTGATACACATCATCGCGGTGGTCGTGACCGAGATGCGCGAGGGCGGCACCCTCGTGTCGGGAATGATCACCGGCCGCAAGGTCCTGAGCCAACCGCCGGCGGACCAGTAGCGCGCAAACAGGGACAAACGGCCGCCCGCGCGACACCGGGGCGTCCTCGGCGGCGAGGCGGCTGCGCGGCCGGCGAGCGCCCGGTCTTCCAGGCCGCCGCCGCCGGCCGGGTCTATCGTTTCGCGCATTCTTGGCTATCCTTTATTGAGGTACGCGACTCCCCAACTGTCAGACCCGGCCCGGGTCAGGAGGGTGAACGATGACTATCCCCGCGTCCGTCAAGCAGTATCTCGACCAACAGGGCATCAAGTATGACGTCGTGGCCCACGCGCACACCGCCAACAGCATGCGCACCGCCGGCGCCGCCAACGTTCCCGCGGATCAGCTCGCCAAGAGCGTCGTCGTGGGCGACGAGCGCGGTTACGTGCTGGCGGTCATTCCCGCCACGCATAGGCTGGACCTCGGCGTGCTGAGCCGGCAGATGCAGCGACGGCTGGGGCTGGCCACGGAGCCGGAGGTCGGAGGGCTATTCGAGGATTGCGAGTTCGGTGCGGTGCCGCCGCTGGGGCCGGCCTACGGGATCCGGATGGTGGTGGACGAATCGCTCGCGCACTGCACGGATGTCTACTTCGAGGCCGGCGATCACACCGATCTCGTGCACGTCAGCGGCACGGACTTCCTGCGGCTCATCGAGAACGCGCCGCGGGGCCAGTTCAGCCACCACATCTGAGCGGCGCGCATACAGGCCGACGGCGCGGTTGAAGCGACGAGGAGGATCCGCCCTTGGTTGCCGCGCGGGTCGCCGGCGATGCCCGCGGACAGTACCCGCGCGTCCCGCGCAGGGGTTCAACCCGTGGATGCGGATGCGTGCGGGACGCTCTCCAGGCCGTCCTCGCGGTACACGTCCAGATGCAGCGGCGAGCGCACGCCGATGCGGACCTGCGTGCCGTTGACGCTCATGATTCGGATGCGGATGGGGCCTTCCTTGAACAGTTCGCCGACGGGCATGGCGGGGTCGATGTCTTCGGCGAGTGAGAGATAGATCGACTGACTCGGGCCGCGGTTGAAAAATAGCATGACGTTCTCCTCTCACGACGGATTCCCTGCGCTCGTTGAGGGTACGTCTTGTTTTGATCGCACTGTAGCGAACCTCCGCACCGCGTCGCACCCCTGACATCCGGGGTTCGTGAATCGCCGCACACACATTTTCTTCGCGCACCGAAATGCGGCGCAGCCAGGTCAACTGGCGCGCCGTTCGCTGCAGTGCGGTGCGCGGAGCACGGGCGTGAACCTCGTCGTCTGCCCGGGTGCATTGCTTTGCAGCATCCCACCGGCAGCGTGCCATGCCTTCCAGGCGAGCCCTGCCATGCTGCCGCCGGGCGCGATACAAGCGCTTGGCGCAGCGCGATCGGTGCGCAACAATCCGCCTCGCCATGCCCTGGAACGAGTATTACTATCCGCCTGCGATGGAAAGGCTGCCGCCACCGGTGCGTGCCAAGGCCATCGAGATCGCCAACGCGCTGCTTGCGGAGGGGCGCAAGGAGGGCTCGGCGATCCGCATAGCGATCGCCAAGGCAAAGGAATGGGCGCGACGGCACGGTTTGTGAGGATCGAGACGTCGCCGCAGCGAGTTTCGTCGGCGGGAGGATTTCGAGTATGACCGCGATGGAGGCAGAGTCCTACCGCGAGAACGGGCAGGTGGCGGCGCGGCTGCGGCAGATTGCCGACGCGCTCAGCGCCCAGGGCGCCAATCCCTTTCGCGTCGCTGCCTACAACCGGGCAGCCGACACGGTGTCGGGATGGCGCGAGGACCTGCGGGCCCTGTATGAACGAGAGGGCGCGCAGGGACTCGACGCGTTGCCGGGGATCGGCACCGGCATCGCCTCGGCGATCGCGGAGATGCTGCAGACGGGGCGGTGGAGCCAGCTGGAACGGGTGCGCGGGACGCTCGAGCCCGAGCGGTTGTTCCAGACCGTGCCGGGCATCGGCCCGGAGCTCGCCCGGCGTATCCACGACACGCTGCACGTCGATACCCTCGAAGCGCTCGAAGTCGCCGCGCACGACGGCCGGCTGGACAGCGTGCCGGGGATCGGCAAACGACGCGCGGCGGCCATTCGCGCCGCGCTCACCGAGATGCTCGATCGCACGCGCCCCCGTCGCCGCCTGCCCACGCCCGCGCCGGCGAGCGAACCCGGCGTCGCGCTGCTGCTGGACGTCGACCGCGAGTACCGCGAGAAGGCCGAAGCCGGGTCACTGCCCACGATCGCGCCGAAGCGGTTCAACCCGGAGCGGAAGGCCTGGCTGCCGGTGCTGCACACCATCCGGGGCGAGTGGCACTTCACCGCTTTGTACAGCAACACCGCCAAGGCCCGCGAGCTCGGCAGGACGCGCGACTGGGTGGTGATCTACTTCTACGACTCCGACCAAAACGAGCGGCAGCGCACGGTGGTGACGGAGACCCGCGGCGAGATCGAAGGCCGGCGCGTGGTGCGTGGGCGAGAAGGCGAATGTCTCGGTCATTACGCCGAGGCCACGGCCCAATAGCGGCGTCGTTCAACTTTTCGATGGCGCGCATGCGCAAGGCCTTCAGTCGCGCGCGCCGCCGCCGATAACTTTTCTACCGCGCGGCCCCCGCTGCTCATGGGGCACTCCAAACGCTACGGAACAGACCTGGGGGTCGAGCGGCTTTCCCGGCACCTGCACAAAGCAGAAACCCCGCGCGCGGGCGGGGTTTCGGCGACTCCATCCAGCGGCCGGGGGCGGTTATGCTCGGCCGTGGCGTAGTCCTTCGTGTCAGCGATCCGGCAGGCCGAGAGCGGCCATCAGGTTGCGGATCATGTGCCGCTCCTCCAGCGTCAGCTCCGGATGCCAGCAGTCGACCAGGAAGATGACCCGTCGCCGCTCGCCCTCGTGAAACACCTCGTGGTCGAAGGAGTCGTCGAAGACGAAGGCCACCCCGGTCTGCCAGTTGCGCGATTCCTTGCCGACGCGGATCCGCGCCCCGCCGTCTGTGTCCAGCCCCAGGTGATAACGCAGCCTCGAATTGGTGAACGCGCAATGCGGGTTCACGTGCGTGCCGGGCGCCATGATCGAGTAGTAGGCCAACCCGCCGCCGTCGGGGCAGGTCGGCAGACTCTCGATGAGCTGCGTGGTGAACGGGCAGGCGGCGCAGTTCTCCTCGATCTTGCGGTTGTCCCGGAACAGGTTGAAGACGCTCCAGTCGCCGCCGGAGACCAGGTATTTCTGCGCGTGTTTGCGCGCCTGGGTCTCCACGCCGTTGAAATCGGCGAGGATCTGCGGATGGCTGCGCTCCAGCAGCGCGGTGATCTCATCGTCCGGCCACCACGGCTCGGCGCGCAGGAACGGGAAGTAGAGATCCGGCCGCTGGTCCTCGTACTGGTAGCGCCTCTCCCTGAAGGCCAGGGCCGGCAGCGAACTCAGTGGCGACCGGAAAAGCGAGAGGGGAACGAACCACGCGTAACTCTCGTAGATCCGCGCCAGCGCGGGATTGTTTCTCTCTTCGTACAAGAGCCGTGCGGCGGTCACCCCGTTTCGGGGTGTGAAAAAGCTGGCGATGCTGGACGTATGCTGTCTCATTGGCACTATCCTGTAACCACGGAGCAGATTGGGCGCAGTTCCTGGAACCCGGGACCTGCGCGGCGGCCCGACGTCACTGGGGCCGATTCAGCATGATGCAATGCACGATCCTTGCCAGCAGGTTCCTCGCGTCGTGAAAGTCTTTTACCCAAGGATAGACGTTACTGCCGCTACCCGCGCGCGGGCATAGGAGTAGGTCCTAGGACCTGGCCTTGTCAGTCGATGCGGCCCAGCCGGCCGCTGCTGCTGCCCACGTACCAGAGGCTGCCCGCCTGGTCGATGACCATCTTGCGGATGCCGGTCTTCGTGGGCAGCGGGATGCTGCGCATCGCCTCGGTCCGCGGGTCGAGGATCACCACGACGTCGGTGTTGAATTCGTTCACGAAAACCTTGCCCTCGGCGTCCACGGTGACCGCATAGGGACCGCTGCCGCTCCCGCCCGGCAGCGGATATTCGTTTATGACGGCCGCCGTGGCGGGATCGACGTGGGCAAGCTTGCCGTTGCCCCACAGCGCCACCCACAGGGTTCCGTCGGGCGCCGTGGCGATGCGCCGCGGCGCCGAGCCCTTGCCCATCGGCACGTCGGTGATCGCGCCCGTCCCCGGATCGAGCTTGCCGAGCATGTCGCCCTGGATGCGGCAGAACCACACGTTCCCCGCCTGATCGATGGACAGGCCATAGGGCGTGCCGGAGGTCTGATACTCGGTGATGGCGCCGCTGCCGCGGTCCAGACTGCCGATGCGGTTCGCGGCCTGCTCGGTGAACCAGAGCACGCCGTTGTCGTCGAGCGCGGCCGTGTGCGGATCGCCGCCGGAGGGAACACGATGGGGCACCGTCTCGCCGGTGTCGGGATGAAACTCCACGATGGTGCCGTTGCCCTTGCCCGTCAGCCAGGCCACGCCCTCGCCGTCCACGAGCACGCTGTGCGGATTGGTGTTCGCCGGCAGCTCCCACTCCTCGAACTTCTCCGTCGCCGGGTCGAAGCGCGCCAGCCTGTTGCCCGCCATCGCCACCAGGAAGACCCGGCCGTCCGGGGCCGGAGTGGGGTCGCGCGCGAACTGCGGCGTCGGCACCAGCCATTCGGCGAGTTGGCCGGCGATGTCGCGAGCGCCGGGGCTGATGCCGTAGTTGGAGCCGCCGGCGTGCGCCGCGAGCGTCGGCGCGGCCAGCGCGAGCCCCAGCGTCAGCCAGCGGGCCGCGTGCGGCGACCGGAACTTTACGGATACGGACGCCGGGTGATTCCCTCTCGTCGTCGAGCTCATCGCTGCCTCCTTTGCGGTTCCTGGACTCAAAAGCCGTTCGGCGCGGGCCGAGGGTGATCGCCGCGAGGCCCCCAAATGAGATGACCGCTATTGCCGGCCCGCGGTTCCGGCGCGAGTGCGCGAGTTCGCAGAACCCTCCGTCCCGCCTGAACTTTGGCCTTCGCGCGCCGATAGATACCGCGACCCTATGAATGCACGCGTGATCGTCATCCACGGCAAGACCGCCGATGGCAGGACCTTCCGGCCCAGCGACTGGACGGAGCGTCTGTATTACGCCGTGGCCAGCTACGGCCCGCACGGGCAGGTGACGTTCAATCCGTTCGTGACCATAAAGATGACCGAGGACAGCCGCTGCGTGGTGATCGACACGCGGCTGAGGGAGCAGGACCCGATCGTCTTCAGCTTCGTCACCGGCTTCGCGCGCGACAACCAGTTGCAGATGTTCGATCAGGACGACCGCCCGATCGCCGCGCCCGCGGCGCGGATGGCGGCCTAGGCTTCCCGCCGCGCGCCCGGCCGCCGTTGCCTCAGCCAGGCGTCTCGCCGCTTTCCGGCCATTCCCTGATGTAGCGCTTCATCATTTCGTTGTGCCGGGCCAGCTCCTCCATCGCTGCCCGGATCAGGTCCCGGATCGAGAGCACGCCCGCGATACGCCCGTCGCTCACGACCGGCAGATGGCGGATGTGGCGCCCGGTCATGGCCGCGATGACCTCGCCGAGCTCATCCTCGGGGCTCGCGGTGAACAGATCACGGGTCATCACCTCGTCCACGCGGGTGCCTCTCCAGGCCTCGGGCAGGCGCTTCAGGGTGCGGATGATGTCGTGCTCGGTGATGATACCGGCGGCCTTGCCGCCCTCGCCGAGTATGAGCAGCGAGCTCACCCGCAGCGCGAGCATGCGGTCGACCGCATCGCTCAACGTCTGATGCGCTTCGATGGTGTGCACCGAACCGCCCTTGCTCGCGACGATCGCCCCGATGTGCATGGGACCTCCCTCCCAGGTCGACTGGCCGGGAGGATGTTAGGGGCGCGCCCCGAGAGCCGTCAACCGCACCGCGGCCGCTGTGTCGGCGGCAAGCCTGCGCGTGGAGGTCCGCGACCGGAACGGCGCCTGGGGCCGTGATCGGCAATTCCGCTCTCTGCTACTCAGATCCGGCGACGAATGCGGCGGTGGATGGGACCGAGCGCCGCGAGCGCGGTGGCGAGGTGACCAACGGGCCCCGGCGGCCACACCACGAACACCTGATTCATGGCCTCTTCCCTGCCGCCGCGGTGCGCCTTGTAGCTCAGCTTGCCGGTGCCCATGTCGATGCTGCGCACGCCGCGGGTGGCGCAGTCCGCGAGGTCGTGAAGATAGAGGACCCAACCGAGGCGATATCTCTCGAAGCGCTGATCGTATTGATTGGCGATGGCATATCGGATTGAGCCCGTCGTCACGGTAAAACGGAACGCGACGGGATCGCCGTTGAAGTAGGCGACCCAGACGTCGAGCTGGTCCCGCGGCGCGAACTGCTTCGCGCAGACATGCTCCCAGTAGCGCCGGCTGGCAGGCGAGACGAACCGCGGTCGCGCCTCGCCGTCGGATGCGAGCCAGGACTTCTGTTCGACAACGGCGCAGTCCGCGAGCATTCCGCGCAACTCATCGGCGAGGGGCTGCCGATAGCGCCGGATCTCCACGTTCCCTTCGCGCTCCATGCGCCTCTGGTAGCTCCGCGCCCGCCACAGCGAGGAGTGGCTCCGCACCATCTCGTGATAGGCATCCAGGGACTGCGGAATGTCGCGGGCGACGATCGTGGGTTCCAGGTTGAAGGCCGACAGGCGCCGGGAGCGCCGCGCAAGTTCCTCCACGAGCAGCCGGCGTTCGGGGAAGGCCGTGTCATAGGGCCCGAAGCGCAGGCACTCGCGCCACCCCTGCATCTTCAGGAGCGCGCGCGCGAGCGCTGCGCAGACTGCGCCCCGATGCTCGGCCAGGCACACGTAGCCCCGGTGCGGCTGGTAGTATCCGGCCAGCCCCCAGAACACCACGCCGCGGAAGCGGCGTTTCGCCAGCGGCAGGATGGCGAGCAGTCTCTTCGCGCCGTCGCGCGCCAGCAGCAGGCGTATCTCGCCCGTCCATTCGTCCTCACGCGCCAGGTGCTGCAGCCACGCGGAGTACCAGTGATACCCGAACAACTGCTGGTGCTCCGGGGCGCTCCGCAGGCACTCGACCCATTCCTGCTCGATGTCCGGCAGGGCGCCGTCCTGCCCGTCCAGCATCTCCACGCTGATCGTGGCGGTGCGCGTGGTGGTCTCCGCGGGGTAAGCCGCGCCCAGCAGGCCCGAAGACGGACCAGCGTGTCGGCTGTTGACCCCCGGCGGATTCATGGCAGTTTCCTCGGCGGCGGGCGACTCCTATTGATGAGTATATGCAGTGCCATGCGGCTCGCATGGAGAACTTCGACCTGCAGCATCAGCCCGCGCACGGATCGGCCCTGCTCGGCACTGCCGCGGTGGCGCTCACGCGCAGAGCGGAGCGCTGCGCTTAAGAAAGCCTTAAATGCGCGCGAACCCGGGCACGCGCATGAACGGAGTCCTCGCACCCGTCGCGACGGTTTGCGGGCGCAAGGATTACCGCCCGCGGAGTCCGCGTCCGCGCCCTCGATCACACTTTGGGCCGCGGCCCCGATGCTACCTTCGGGCATCGATCATCGATGCGCCGGACGGCGCGAGGAGGAGAGCAATGCGACATCATCCCCTGCTCATCATCGCTGGCGCGGTGACCCTGGGCGGCTGCGCCGGCAACACCATCACGCCGGATTACAGCTCCACCGATCCGAACGTGCAGGTCGGCGGCGAGCAGCCCGAGGACACCGGGCCGGCGATCGAGGACATCGGCTCCTTCTGCATGGAGGTCACGCAGAAGTGGCACGAGGACGGCAAGACGCCGGACGGACAGAAGCTCTGGTCGCGCGATACCTACCGCAAGGTGGTGCCCTGCAAGTAGGCGTCATCCGCGGGTTCAGTCCGCGCATGGCGCGCAAGCGCGCCCCGGGCGGCGAGCCCTGACGCATCCACCGGCTCTCGCCGCGGTGGCGGCCGTCCGTGTTGCCGCGCGTGCGTCACGTCTGGTCCCGTCGCTCGGGCTCGCCTCTGCCCATCAGTCCCCCCGTACCGACGTATACTGAGCCTACTTCAAGCACAAAAGGGCGAGGCTCGTGCGGAGGACACGCTGGCGGCACGGCGCCATTCTGTTGTTTCTCAGCAGCTACTGCGGCGCGGTGGACTTCAACGTCTACGAGCAGCAGGTGTCCGGGAACTGGCTCTCCCAGCGCATGGAACTGGGCGATGAGACCGCGTTACGTGCGGCCACGATCGGTGAGGAGGGCCAGTCGGTCCTGGCGGTGGACTTCTTCCCCCCGGATTGCGGCCGTTTCCTCATCACGATCATATTGAGCCTCGGCGTAGTGCAGAGCGCCACCGGGATCGTGAGCGCGTTGCCGACCAGGCTCCGGGTCGACGACCGGCCCGCGCACGAGTTTGTCATGGCGGTGGCAACGGAATATGGTTCCGACGCGGTCTCCCTGCACATCTACTCCCCCGAGGAGCAGGCCGCCATCCTGAAGGAACTGATGCAAGGGCGGTCGGCGCGCTTCGAATTCCGGATCCCCAGCCAGACGCAGGTCTTCTACGGCAGGTATCCACTGGACGGCTCGAACGCGGCCATCACGCGCGCGCTCGGCATGTGCGAAGCGACCCCGCGCGATGAGGGAACTCGCGACGAGCCGCTTTCGGATCCCGAGCTGGAAGGCGACGCGCCGGTCTACGATTGAATGGGAGCTCGAACGCGATCGGTGGAATCCGCATGGCAGGCGCCCGCAAGGCGATCAAGATCAACCGCGCCCCCGTGCTCACGCTCTGGGCGGCGGTGGTCGCGCAGCGCCTGGGCTTCGATTGGGACGAGGCGCTTACCCTGTGCCGCGCGGTCGCGGGCCTGAACGCCTACGCCAAGGGCGTGTCCATCGGCCTCTTTCAGCCGACACCGAAAGAGGTGAAGGAGCAGCGCCAGAGGCTGCGCCCGGCGGAGACGTTTACCATCGATCTCCTGCATCGCGCGGTGCCTGCGGTCCATACGGCGCACGGCGTGCGCGCGCTGGACAAGGCGAAACCCGCCGACCCGGCGAGCGTGCAGCGCTATCTCGAGGGCAAGTTCAAGGACGCGCTGCCGGAGGTGTACGAGGCGATGAAGTCGCTCGCCGGTTCCTGCCCGCCGAAGGTGCTCGCCGCGGAGGCCTACCACCTCTATGAACGGTTCCGTCCCGCCGTCCCTGCCGGCCAGCGCGGATGGGGTGCCGCCGGCGAGCTCGACCTGGTCGCCATCAAGGATCTGGCGGCATAGACCTCATCGTTCGACCATGTGCGACGTTTTGATGACCTGTTTCGTCGAGACAACCTGCGCCTCGTGAACTGGAGTAGACTTCTCGTCAATCCTGGCGGGTTTGACGACACCCACCAGCCCAACGAACTTTCGCGTTTACGGGCGGACCTCGAGGTATTGAAATGAATGCAACGCCTGCCACCGACAAGGTGCGCGCGGAAAGCGCGCGTTTCGGCGTCGCGCCGTATCTCTTGACCCAGGGAGAGGACGGCCGGCCGCACGCGGTTGCGGTATCGATCGAATGGCAGGGAGATCGCATCCTGGCGAGCTGCGGTGCGCGCAGCGCGGCCAATGTCGCCGCGCGTCCGCTGCTCAGCCTGCTGTGGCCGCCGCATGAGCCCGGGGGCTACAGCCTCTTCATCGACGGCGAAGGGCGCGTGACCGGCACCGGCGCCGACACGCGCATCGTTGTCACGCCGACGCGCGGCGTGCTGCAGCGGCCGGGCAGGCCGGTGTCCTCCACCGGGCGCGGATGCAGCTCCGACTGCATCCCCTTGCTGGGCTGAGCTCGGCCCCCGCCGCTAGGATGTCTGCCCCGCGGCTGCCCTCAGCGCGCCGCGCAGCGCGTCCAGCGCCTCCTCGAAGACCGGTTCCTGGATCGTCAGCGGGAAGAGGAATCGCACGACGTTCGCGTTCACGCCGCAGGTCAGCAGGATGAGCCCCCGCGCGAGCGCCTCGGTCTGAACCTTCTTCGCGAAGTCCGCGTCGGGTTCCTCGGTGCCGGCATGGTTGAATTCCGCCGCCACCATCGCGCCGAGCCCGCGGACGTCGGCGATCTGCGGTACCGCTGCGCGCATCTCCTGCAGCACGGCTCTCAGCCTGTCGCCGAGCGCCTGGCCACGCTCGGGCAGCTTCTCCTCGCGCATGACGTCGATCACGGCGTGCGCCGCGGCCACCGCCAGCGGATTTCCGGCATAGGTGCCGCCCAGCCCGCCGGGCGCCGGCGCGTCCATGATCTCGGCCTTGCCGGTGACGGCCGACAGCGGCACGCCGCCGGCCAGGCTCTTGGCGATGGTCATCAGATCGGGGACGACGCCGAAGTGCTCCATCGCGAACATCCTGCCGGTGCGGCCGAAGCCGGTCTGGACCTCATCGACGATCATCACGATGCCGTGCTCGTCGCACAGCTGCCGCAGCCACGTCACCGCCTCGGCCTGGATCACGTTGAAGCCGCCTTCGCCCTGCACCGGCTCGAAGATGATCGCGGCCACGCGGCCGGGCTCGATGTCGGCCTTGAAGATGTGGTGCACTGCCTTCTTCACCTCCTCGAGGCTGGTGCGCTCGCGGGGGAAAGGCGCGTGGTAGATCTCAGGCGGGAAGGGCCCGAAGCCGGCTTTGTACGGCTGCACCTTGCCGGTGAGCGACACGGCGAACAGGCTGCGACCGTGGAAGGCGCCGCCGAAGGCGATCACGCCGGAGCGCTTGGTGTACGCGCGCGCGATCTTGATGGCGTTCTCCACGGCCTCCGCGCCGGTGGAGAACAGCGCCGTCTTCTTGGCGTGGTCGCCCGGCGTCATCGCGTTGAGCTTCTCCGCGAGCGCGATGTAGCTCTCGTAGGGCACGACCTGGTAGCAGGTGTGCGTGAAACGCTTCAGCTGCGCCTCGATCGCCGCTACCACGCGCGGATGGCCGTGGCCGGCGTTCATCACCGCGATGCCGCCGGCGAAGTCGATGTAGCGTCGGCCCTCGACGTCCCACAGTTCGGCGTTGTCGGCGCGGTCGGCGAAGAAGCCGGCCATCACGCCGACGCCGCGGGGCGTGGCGGCGGCCTTGCGGGCCATCAGCTGCTCGTTCTTCGAATGCTTCATGCGTGGTCTCCCGTCATTCACTGCGTATGATGAACAAATTGAGCCGGGGGCTCAATTCGTGAGCGGCCGCTGAACCCGCTCGGCCAGCCGGCTGATCAGGCCGTCGATACCGAACTGCTGGATCTCGGCATCGACGCCGGAGCGAAAGGAGACGACGATGCTCACGCCGTTGGCCACGACGTCGTAGACCTTCCAGCCCGACTCGGTGCGGGTCATACGGTAGTCCACGTTGGCGGGGTCCTTGCCCGGCCGCGTCACGCGGGTGCGCACGACGGCCTCGTTGCCTTCCTCGCCCAGGGGTATGGTCGAGAGGTAGCTGACCGCGACGTCGGTGTAGTCGCTCACATGGATGGCGTAGGTGCGCAGCAGCAGGCGCCTGTACAGGTCGATGAACTGCTGGCGCTGCTCCGGCGTCGCCGTGCGCCAGTGCTTGCCCATGATCAGCCTGCCGGATCGCGTCGCATCGACGTGCGGCGAGACGATCTCGTCGACGACCGCCAACGCGCGGTTGGGATCGCTCTCGATGGCCGCCTTGTCGCGAAGCACGGCCGCGCGCACTTCCTCGATGGTCTCGTTGACCAGCGCCTGCGGGTCATCGTTCGCAGTGGACTCGGCGGCGCCGGCACCGGCCATGCCGCACAGCAGGGCAAGCAGGAGGGGCCGGGCGATTGGTCCAGTCATCGGGTTCACCTGTGGTTGGAAGACGGCGACGGGGATTGGATCCGCGACCACCAAGTGTACTCGGGTCAGGCGCTCATCGCCCACCGTCGGGCGACGTCAGCGGTGGGCTATGCGACGGGCGCGTTGCAGTAAACCGAGCAGGCCGAAGGTCAGCAACCAAACGGTGGCAGGCAGAGGCACCGGGCTGAAGGTCACCGCCTGCAGCGTGATGGCGGAGGCGGCCGAGCCGGTGTCGTCGCCAAAGAACAGGAAGTTGGGGATCTCGTAGGGATCGATGAACAGGGCCGCGGGCGTATAGTCCACCAACGCGCCGCCGAGGGAGGTGGCCGCGCCGTCCACCCGCAGGCTCCACTGATTGTTGCGTACCCGCAGCGTGTAGTCGTGAGCGACGGTGGTGTCGAGCGCCAGACCGGCGCCATGAACGAATGCCCCGCTCGTGAACGTGTACGCCCACACCTCGCCGCTCCAGAAGGCCAGCTCGAGCGATCGGGTCGGGTCGCCGCCGATGGCGATCAGGGAGAAGCCGGCGCGATCCGTGTTGTCGTGCGATTCGGAAAGTACCGTCAGCTGGACGAGGTCGAGATCGAATCCGGCAATGGTGTCGAGCGACTGGTCGGCGCGCGCGTAGCCGGCCTGCGTCGCGGCGCTCCCTGCGGTCGAGAAGTTCAGGGTGCCGCCGGCGACGGACTGCGTGGTGGCCGGAAAAGACGCATATGCCCAACCCTGAGCGTCCGGCAGCGTATTGCCCGCTGCATCGAACAGCGTCACCGTTGCCGCCCGGGCGGGCGCGCCGCCCAGGCATGCCGCGAGGGCGAGAAGACCCCATATCGTGCATCGGGCTGTTCGCATAGGAGATATCCGCCGTCACGCCATTGTAATCACAACCAGTCGTCGGGGCGCTATGTCCGCGTAGGCCCAGCGCCGCCAGCGTCCAAGTTCGGCCCATGCAATGCCAACAGTCTGTCGGATTGAATCTTCGTGGCGCGCGCACCCCATCGACCCATGCCGTCGTCTTCAATGCCCGAATCACGGGCCGGGCACTTGCGCGCGCCGAGCGGGTCTCGATTTAGCGACCAGAATCACGATCTCTGCCGTGCAAACGGCGGGATCATCCAGCGCTCGCTCCTTGAACCGAACCTCGCGAGGCACGGATACATAGGAACAGGCAAATCAAGGATCTCGTTCAGGTTCCGTCGGTATTGCCTACGGCACGCATCCGTAAAATCGGACGTCGGCACGAAGTGTGGGAGACGGAGGTTGTGGAACCGAGCTCATCGATGACTGTCTCCTTTCAAGGCTGCGTCGCGCAAGAGGATTCTTACGCACGGAAATCTGAACGGGCCCGTGAAAAAAGCGGCATACCTCGACATGACACATATAGATCCGCAGCGGCAGCAAGTAGCGCTTTCCATTGGTGTTCCGCAGCCCTGGGCGGCGCCGGCGCCGGGCTATTCGCTGTCATTTCTGAAGTTGAGCGACGCGCTGGGGCGCAAGGAGGTGCGCGCCGGATGGTCCATGCTCGCGGCCGAAAGCGCGAATCGGGAGACTCTCTATCAATCGCCGACATGGACCGAGAGCTGGCTCAGCGCGGGCGACCGCCGTCGCACCGAGGTGGCGGTCATGCGCAACGCCTCCGGCAGCCTCGTCGGCGCCGTGCCGATACGGTATCAATCCGTGTCGCTCGAATTCGAGGTTGGCAACAAGGTGTTCCATCGGCGCAGCTGGCAGGTCGCCAACATTCTCGGAAGCCAACCGCTGCTGCCCGACGAGCACGACGCCCACGCGACGCTGTACGAGGCCATACTCCGGCGCAACGACGCCTGCAGCGGGCTGTTGTTTCGCAAGCTGCCGACGGACTCCTACACGTGGCATGCCCTGCAAGCCTATGCCGAGCAGGGTTGTTTGATCCATCCGCTCGACGGCGTGCGCAAGCAGCACTACATACACCTGGCGCAGGCCCCGGACGCCTGCCTGGCACGCATGAGCCGCAAGCACAGGCGTTACCTGCGGGAGCGGATGGCGGCGTTCGACGAGGCCGCCAACCCCGGCTCGCGACTGGTACGGATCGACTCGCCGCAGCAGGTTCGGGTGCTGCTCTCGCTGGCCGCGCGGGTGTCGCAACAGTCCTGGCAGCACCGTGAGCTCGGTCCGCGTGTTTCCACGGATCCTGCCGAGATCCAGCGCCTGACGCACCTGGCGAGCAGTGGCGTCTTGCGTTCCTATCTGTTGTTCTACCGCGAGGAGCCCTGTGCCTTCGCGATTGGCTACCAATACAAGGACGTGTATCACTACGTCGAGGTGGGCTACGCCGAGAAATTCGCCGGTCTCTCCCCGGGCACGGTGCTGCTGCTCATGATCCAGCGGGATCTCGCCGGCCATCGCCCGGCGCGCTGGCTGGACTTCGGTTGGGGCGAGGCGCCCTACAAGGCGCGTTTTGGCACGCACAGCACCGACAACGCGTCGGTCATCGTCCTGCCGAGAACGTACTCCAACCGCGCGCTGACGTCCGCGCACGCCGGCTTCGTCCGCATTCGCGATCGGGTGCGTGATCTCGTGCGCGCAAGGACTCGGCGATAAACAGCGCTCGATGAGCTCGATATGGCGCGACTTCTGTTACCGCTGCTCGTGATGCTTCTCGCTGCCGGCCCCGCGACGGCCGGCCAGATCAGGAAGTGCAAGGACCCGGTCAGCGGAAAGGTAAGCTACACGGACAAGCTGTGCCCGGACCAAAGCGAACCGCAGCAGCTCGATATACACGACAATCACGTCGGCTCCCTGCCCTCGGGACTGGTGCAGCCGCTGACGGTCCGCAGCGAGCCGCCGAGGCAGCCTGCCGCGAGCACCGCGAAACCCAAGCCCCCGGCCACAAGCACGAGCAGCGCGCGCGCCTCGCCGATGCAACGGCCTCACTACTGACGCGTTGAAGCCGCGCGGCGCCGACGCCGGTGTCGAGCGCCAGACGCCCGACCGCTTTCAGCGATGGGCCGCCTGCCATGGCCAATGCTTGACCTGACCCCGCTAGGCCGCATAATTCGTGGTCATGGCGACCGCTTGGTTCCGGTTCTACGAAGAGCTCAACGACTTCCTCCATTACGCGCATCGCAAGTGCGAGTTCGAGTACGGGTACGCGCGCGAGGCGACGGTCAAGCAGGCGATTGAGGCGCTCGGCGTTCCCCACACCGAGGTGGAGCTCATCCTCGTCAACGGCGTGTCCGTGGACTTCGCATACCGGCTGCGCGATGGTGATTGCGCCCGCGTCCGCCCCCTGATCGAAGGCTACGCTGCCGGGCCGCTCCTGCGCCTGCGGCCGTAACTGCTACACGTGAGCCGCTTCCCTGCCTATGCGCGCGCGAGTGGCGCCCTGGACCCAGCCCTGCGATGCGATCTTGATCGACTTGGGTGCCTCGTCGGAATGGTGAACGGCTAGGAGCGCTGCGAACTTCCCTATCGGCCGCGTGGCATCCGAGCCGCAGCCGCCGACCCGGCATTGCACGGCGGACGAGATGGCGGATCCCTGCGACGAAGGGGACGGGCCCCGTTCTCGCCGCGGCCCGTCTTCGCGGCGGCCGCAGCTCGCGCGACGCCTCACGCCCACCGCGGCGGAGTCGGGTCAGCCGCTCCGGGATTGAATATAGTTCTTCAGGCCGATCCTCACTATCAGCGCGAGCTGGATCTCGAGCCAGTAGGCGTGCTGCTCCTCGTCGTCCAGCATCTCCCGCAGGAGATCGCGGGAGACGTAATCGGCGACGGATTCGCAGTGCGCCACGCCTTCTCGCAGTACCGTTTGGGCCTGGCTAACGAGGCCCAGATCACAGTCCAGGATCTTCCTCACGTCCGCGCCGATGGCAAGCCGGCGGATGGTGCGAAAGTCGGGTGCTCCCTCGAGAAAGAGGATGCGATCGGCGATGCGCGCCGCATGAGTCCTTTCCTCCTCGGCATACTGGTCCTCGCGCTCGGCGAGGCCGCTGACACCCCAGTTCTTCAGCACCCGCGCATGCTCGAGATACTGATGGTGACCGGTCAGCTCGGTGGCGAGATAACGGTTGAGGAAATCGATCACCTTCTTGTCGCCCTTCATGGTGCACCTCCAGAGATCCCCGCGGCAACCGATGGGAGCCCAATACTACGCCCGGTCCGGGGACGCCGCGAGCAAACAGGCGGCGGAGCGAGACGTCGTGGCGCGTGCCGTCGATCGCCACACTCAGGCCCCATTCATGTGGACGACCCGCCGAGTCCCTCCGCGGTCGGTGAAGGATATGTGACCTGCATGCCCTCCACCCGCGCCCAGGGCGTGAGGGTGTGAATCTGGCGCCCGGCTTGATGGCGGATATGCTCCACTCGTACGCCGCGCACCAGCAGCGCGTCGGCGATCAGGGAGCGATGGCAGCGCCAGTGCAGGATTTCGGCACACATCAGCGCAATGCGCTCGGTATGCGCCAGTTCCATCAGCGTGTCGAGGTGATCAGCGAAATCCGGTGTCTGCATGTAATCAGCGAATCCGCGGAAGGAGGCATTGCGCCACGCCAGGTTCGGCGAGTTGCGGCAAGGATGACGCAGGCCGCCCAGGCCGGGCATGTGCCGGTACTGGATGGCAGCAGATGCAAGGGCGTCGGACAGGGTCTCGCGGTTGAACTGCGGATTGTGTCGCGAACGGGGTATGGTCCTCACGTCCACGAGGCAGGTAACGCCGTGGGCCCGCAGCAACTCGACAAAGGCTTCGAGCTGGCGGGTGGAATGACCGACGGTCAGAACGAGCAGCGGCGTTCCGGCCACGGCCGCGATCATTGCGGGTACCCCGACTCGGCGAGGCGCGGCAGCAGGAAGTGGAAGCGGATCAAGCCTGCGCAGGGCCGCCAAGGGGCGAGCGTTCGCCGGACGGCCTCGTCATCCATTGCATCGCCGATGTCGCGGCCGCGCTGCCGGTTGCGGCGTGCGCCCGCGTCGCCTCGGGCAAAGACATGCACCCGGCCCAGGCCGCGCCGCGGGGCGTGCGCCGCGGTCCGGTGTCCTGTGCCACGCCGCCGCATTGGCCGGACAACGCACGGGGCATCACTCATTTCCGCCAGGGTCTCCAGCGTTGTCTGTCGCTCCTCGATGCCGCGGGCGAGCTCCGCGACGACCCGCGCCTTCGGGTCGGTGGTACCCGGTCCTCGCACGGTGTGCGGCGGCACGACGCGTCGGAACGGCGGCGCCGCGCGCGGCCGGAACGAGCGTGCACGTGTGTGTGTTTCCGGGCAGTTCGCGGCCATTGCGCGCATCTCGCTACCGTTCAGTCCTCGGCAGAGGCCTCGCCGCGGCCAATCTCCCGCGCACCAGTCTGTCCCGGATCCGCGGCGGCCGCTTGCTGCCCCCGTGCGGTCGGCCGGCCTGCACCCCTGCTCTCGGTGAAGCATGGCAGGCTGGGGGCGCATGATTCATGGTGGGCACCGGTTCCTTTCTATTCAAGCCGTCCTTCGCGCCGACGGGGCGCATGCGAGGCCAGGCGCAGACGGTGCCCTGGATGATGCGGTGCAACACCGAATGATGACCGCGCCGCGTGGCCTTGCTCGCGCAGGAGAGAGGCCGGCTGCCCCAGCACTGGGCACCGGCTCCGGCGCGCCCGCGGCCGCGCGGGGCGGGGATGGAATCCACGGGAATGCGGGCGAGTTGCTTCCACGAACCCGGCCGCCTAGACTCGAGCTGGAAGTACAAGGAGAAAACGTCCGTAGACGTTCGCGAATCAGAAAAAAGCTGCCCTCCGAGCGCTCCTCCGGGGTAAGGGGAGTGGCTCCGACCGCCGGACCTCGCGGTTGAAGCGCGCTCGGCCTTCCGCCACGCACCGAGACGGAATTTCGGGCATTCGCCGTCCGTCTTGCAGCGACCTCGGTGCTTTGTTACCTGTCGGGGAATCAGTCATGAACTGGATGCCATTCGAATGGATGAGTTGGCAGGACTGGGCGGGCAATTTCTGTTATCTCATCCTTGCCTTTTCTTACCTGGTTACGAACATCTATTGGTTGCGCGTACTGGCGATCGTCGCGCTGGGACTGGAGGGCGTTTACTTCTACTACGGCTCGGAGCCGCCGCTCTGGGTCGGTATCGCCTGGGCGGTGGTGTTCGTCGGAATCAACGTCATCCAGCTTTTTATCCTCACGCGCGAGCGCATGAGCGTGCGTTTCAGCGAGCAGGAGGAAACCTTGCGGCGCGGTCTGTTCGCCGGGATCGGATCGGTGCAACTGCACCGCCTGCTGAAGAGCGGTCAGTGGCAGAACATCCCGGCGGGAACGCGGCTCACCACCGAGGGGCAGGTGGTCAGCGATTTCTGCGTCATCGCCAGCGGCTGCGCCAAGGTCGAGGTCGGCAATCGCCTCATTTCGGTATTGCAGCCGGGAGCGCTCATCGGCGAGATGAGCCTGCTCACCGGCGAAAATGCCTCGGCCACGGTCACCACCTTGTCTCCCTGCCAGGTCTTTCGTGTCAGCAAGCAGAAGCTGCAGACGCTGTTCGGCAAGAGCCAGGATTTCAGGTCGGAGCTGGTCAACGTGATCGGACGCAATCTCTCGCAAAAGCTCCGCCTCACCTCGGAGAGCGGTGGCGTTATGGTCGCGAAGACGGGAACTGGGTAACGAAGATCGCGCGACCATACCTCGATTTACCAGCCGCCTGTCGCCATGCGGATCGACCACCAAGATGGTGTCCGCGCGGCAGGCATATCAGAACAGTTCTACCCGTCCCTCACCTGTCAGCACCATGGGGAATGACTTATGCGTTACGAAGGACGACTTTCAAATTGGAACGATGAAAAGGGCTACGGATTTGTCACGCCGAATGGTGGCGGCGAAAGGGCATTCGTGCACATCAAAGCGTTCTCGACGATACGCCGTCGGCCTGTGGACGGCGATATCATCACCTACGAGGTCACAAGCGACGCCCGCAATCGCTTTCAAGCAAAGAGTATCAGTTATGCCGGGGAGTCAAGACCAGCTCCGCGTCGCGAAACGTCACAGTTCGCTGGAGTCGTCGTTGTCACATTATTCTCGTGTCTGGTTGTGGCATCAGTCGCTCTGGGCAAGACGCCTGTTCCGGTGCTTTTTCTCTATTTCATTGCCAGCTGCATTACGTTCGTCGTTTATGCATTCGATAAGTCTGCTGCAATGAACAATCGTTGGCGAACTCAAGAAGGGACGCTGCATCTCTTGAGTTTGATTGGCGGTTGGCCTGGCGCGCTTATCGCGCAGCGCATGTTTCGCCATAAGTCCAAAAAGAAGGAATTTCAGTTCGTGTTCTGGTTGATCGTCATCGTAAACTGTGCGTTGCTGGTCTGGTCTGCCTCTCCATCGGGCGCGTCGGTAATCCGCAAATTCGTTCCAACGATATAAGCGGGGCTCACAAAGCGTTGCAGCGCGATGCTTCGTCGCCCCTCCCGGCGCCGTTGCCTCGGTCACTCGACGTCGCGAGCTTTTGAATGTAATCGTTCCATGTCTGCCGTTCGCAGAGTTGAGTTACTTGCTGGAGTGTCTCAGTTGGCTCGCTGGCAGTAAGCAGTGCCCCGTGTCGTTTCGGCGAGCGGCGACGGTTGAATGCGACGCCTCGGATACGACGGAAGGACCGGTAAACGTTGCGTTTCCGGAGTCTCGGCCAGGCGGCTATATCCAACAAAAAACCCCGCAGCGCGGGGTCTTTTGCCGGTCAGCCTACTTGCCTGCCTTTGCCGTGTTATCGGTGACAGGAGCACCCACGGCAGGCGGGGCAGCACCCGCGCAATGCGGGGCTCGCCTACGGGGCCTGCCAAGCGACGCCTATGCGCGCGCCTGCGGCCCCACCTCGACGACGCTCAGTGTGCAGTGCGGCACCGACCGGCGCGTCGCACGTACTGCAGCGTGTCTATATTTCACTCTAGTCCGCCGGTGGCGGAGTTCAAGGCGTCGATATGCGCTGGCGCACCAAACGCAATGATTGGAGACGGCTCTACGGGGCCGTTGTCATTTGCGCCCCGCAGCAATACGCACTGACGAACGGCTACTCTCGGGGCGCATGCTTTCGCTGGTGGAATGGCGACTCCGGGTCGAAAAGGCACTGTTCGGTTGTTGGCTTCGAGCGGACGATTGACGCAGTCGCCTGGGAGGCACGTACTGCTATCGATAATGATGTTTGCGCATTGCACCGCAGACAGTCAGAGGGGCGGAACCATTGGCACCGCGAGTTGGCATCCGACGAGGATGGACAAGATCCTGATGACGCTGGAATCGCTGAAATTTATCCCGCCTTCGATGCACTGTGCAGCGGGGAACGCAAGGGGCTTGCTTTGACAGGTCAGAAATGGTGGGGCGTCAAGGATTCGAACCTTGGACCTACTGATTAAGAGTCAGCTGCTCTACCAACTGAGCTAACGCCCCGGTGCTGCGGGTCTGCTGCCTGCACTGCTACTGCAACTACGTCTGTTGTCGAATGGGGTGGACGATGGGACTCGAACCCACGACAACCGGAATCACAATCCGGGGCTCTACCAACTGAGCTACGCCCACCATTGAACCTCGCAATGGCGCTTGCCGCGCAATCTGGCGCGCCTGGCAGGATTCGAACCTGCGACCACCGGCTTAGAAGGCCGATGCTCTATCCCCTGAGCTACAGGCGCGGTGACTTGCCCGAACTGTAACCCATTCTATTTGGTCGGGGCAGAGGGATTCGAACCCCCGACACCCTGCTCCCAAAGCAGGTGCGCTACCAGACTGCGCTATGCCCCGATTCCGCTCCGAGAGCGGGGGTACCGCACAGAGGGCCGGCATGATACGCATCGGCCCCCGACATCGTCAATTGGTTTTCAGGAATAGCCACTTAGAGTGCTGCTTGGCCGTTTCGTGCCACGGTCCCCGGGACCCGGCGACGGTGTGGCCTTCCCGGAAGATGGATTCCCGCTTTCGCGGGAATGATGGGTGGCGGGCGGCCGGGGGCGGAAGGCTGGCGGGATGTAGGTGCAAGGAAAGGATTGCCGGATCCGCCCGGGCAGGCAGTCCGGCGTACCCGCCTCAGGCGCGGCGCCACTCGGTCACGCCGCCGGGCTTGTCCTCCAGCACGACGCCGGATTCCTGCAGCTCCTTGCGGATTCGGTCGGCCTCGGCGAAGTTCTTGGCCTTCTTGGCGGCGATGCGCTCGGCGATGCGGGCCTCGATGACGTTGTCCGGAAGGGCGCCCTCGGCGGCGGGCGAGCCTTGCAGGAATGCGTTCGGCTCCCGCTGCAGCAGGCCCAGCACCCCGGCCAGGGCCTTCAACTGGCTGGCGGCCACCTTGTCGCCGCTGTTGGCGGCGGTCACCAGGTCGAACAGCACCGAGATGGCGATCGGGGTGTTGAAGTCGTCGTCCATGGCGGCGCGGAATTTCTGTGCATGGGCCTCGTTCCAGTCCACCGGCGCGTCCGGGGCCGGATTATTCTTCAGCGCCGTGTACAGCCGGGTGAGCCCGCTCTTGGCGTCGTCCAGGTGCTGGTCGGAGTAGTTCAGCGGGCTGCGGTAGTGGGCGCGCAGGATGAAGAAGCGCACCACCTCCGGGTCGTACTGCTTCAGCACTTCGCGGATGGTGAAAAAGTTGCCGAGGGACTTCGACATCTTCTCGTCGTCCACGCGCACGAAGCCGTTGTGCATCCACAGGTTCACGAACTTCTTGCCGCTGGCGCCCTCGCTCTGGGCGATCTCGTTCTCGTGGTGCGGGAACTGCAGGTCCAGGCCGCCGCCGTGGATGTCGAACTGCTCGCCGAGCAGGGTGGCGGACATGGCCGAGCACTCGATGTGCCAGCCCGGGCGGCCGCAGCCCCAGGGGGAGTCCCACTTGCAGTCCGCGGCCTCCTCCGGCTTGGCCGATTTCCACAGTACGAAGTCCAGCGGGTCCTGCTTGGCGGAGTCCACCGCCACGCGCTCGCCAGCGCGCAGCTCGTCGAGGGACTTGCCGGAGAGCTTGCCGTAGCCGGGGAACTTGCGCACGGCGTAGTTCACGTCGCCGTCCTCGGCCTTGTAGGCGAGCCCGTTCTGCTCCAGCCTGCGGATGATCTCCAGCATCTGCGGCACGTACTCGGTGGCCCGCGGGGTGTGGTCCGGCTGCACGATGCCCAAGGCTGCCTCGTCCTCGTGCATGTAGGCGATGAAACGGTCGGTCAGCTGCTTGATGGTCTCGCCGTTCTCGGCGGCGCGCTTGATGATCTTGTCGTCGATGTCGGTGATGTTGCGGACGTAGGTCACCTCGTAGCCGCGGGCGCGCAGGTAGCGCACCACCATGTCGAACACCACCATCACGCGGGCGTGCCCCAGGTGGCAGTAGTCGTAGACGGTCATGCCGCAGACGTACATGCGGATCTTGCCGGGAACGAGGGGTTTGAACTCCTCCTTCTGGCCGGTGAGGGTGTTGTGGATGACGAGTTTCGAGTCCTGATTCAGCACGGTGGTTTCTCCAGGCGACGTCTTATTCGGTCTGCTCCCAGCAGCGCGAACAGGCAAGCAAGCTCCGGTCCATCCAGCCGCCCGGTCAGGGCCGCACGCAGCGGCTGGAACAGCGCCTTGCCCTTGGCGGGGGTCAGCGTTTTCAGTCGTGCGACAAATGCGGCGTAGTCGGCCCCGGCCTCGGCGACGGCGGTGACGGCGGCCACAAAAAGCCCCTTGTCAGCGTCCCGCAGTACTGCCAATGCCTCCTCGGCGACCGGCATATCGTCTGTATAGACGATCCGGGCCCAGGCGTCCGCGTCGTCGGGGTAGAGCACGTTGCCGCGCACCGCATGGACGAACTCCCGGCGCGCCCTGTCGTCGAGGTGCGACGGCAGCACGCCCTGCAGCCAGGTGACCAGGATGTGCTCGTCGGCGTTCAGCACCGCCTCGCGCTGCCAGTGCTGGAGCTGGTGCTCGTCGAAGTGCGCCGGGGCGGTGCCGAGGTGCCTGGTCTCGAAGGACTGCGCCAGCGCCTCCAGCGGCATGTAGTGGCCGGACTCGTAGTAGTGGCCGAGGCGGGCGAGCATGCTGACCACAGCGCCGGGCAGCACCCCCCGCGCGCGCAGGTCCTCCACCGAGGCACTGCCATGGCGCTTGGACAGCGGCGCGCCGTCGCTGCCGACGATGAGGCTCACGTGGCCGTACTGCGGCGGCCGGAATCCCAGCGACTCCAGCAGCAGCAGCTGCCGCGGGGTGTTGGTGAGGTGATCCTCACCCCGGATGACGTGGGTCACGGCCATGAGCGCGTCGTCCACGGCATTGGAGAAAAAGAACGAGGCGGTGCCGTCGGCGCGGCGGATGATGAAGTCGCCGATGTCGTAGGTGTTGTAGCGCTGCGGGCCGTGCACGATGTCGTTGAAGAGGATCTGCCGGCCCGGCGGTACGCGGAAGCGCATCGTCGGGGTGAGTCCCTGGCTTAGCTTCTCGCCGACCTGCGCCTCGCTCAGCTTCGCGCAGGTGCCGGCGTAGCGCGGCGGCTTGCCGGCGGCGAGCTGGGTCTTGCGCTGCACGGCCAGGGCCTCCGCCGAGCAGAAGCAGGGGTAGGTGAGTCCGGCCTCGGCCAGCCGCCCGTAAAGGGCCACATAAATATGACTGCGCTCGGACTGCCGGTAGGGGCCGGCCAAGCCCTCCATGTCCGGGCCCTCGTCCCAGCTCAGACCCAGCCAGCGCAGGTCCTCGATGAAGGCCTCCTCGGCCTCGTGCTGGTGGCGTTCGCGATCGGTGTCCTCGATGCGCAGCAGGAAGCTGCCGCCGTAGCGGCGCGCGAGCAGCCACGAGAACAGCGCCGTGCGCGCGTTGCCCAGGTGCATCGCGCCCGTCGGACTGGGTGCAAAACGTGTCTTGACTGCCTCCCCCGGCATAGGGGCGGCATGTTAGCAGGATCGCCGCTCGCGCCTCAAAAAGCCGGCGCCGCGGCAGTGGATAAAAAGGGGCTGTGGAGGAGACAGTCACCACAGCCCCGAATGCTGCGCACTCGTCTGCTTGGGGCGAGGAGTGCGGCCACTCTGGAGGAGCAACCGTGCGGAAATGTAGTGCATGCGCAGGCGGCCGTGAATGCGACCGATTGCCGCACGCGGCGCCCGGCATTCGCCTCGGTCGGGCATGGCCGCACGCAGCGCGGCGCGCCCCCTGCGACAAAAAACCGCACCGCGCGCGAGGACAAGCCTGACTTTGATCAAAGCCGGATCCCTATAATCCCGCTGCAATTCGAACCGCCTGGCGCGAACAGCGCGTGCAGGCGGTTCGTTTTTTTTCAGCACCGATCATTGCTTCGTTACGAGGACATCAGAATCATGAGAACGCGATACGTCCTGCCTCTGGCATCCCTCTGCATCGCCACGGCGCCCTCGGCGCAGGAGACCGCCGAGCAACTACCTTCGATAACGGTGACTGCGAGGCCGCTCACGCCGTTTCAATTGCAGCCGGAATGGACGCCGCTTTCCGAGACCAACACCGCGCTGCTCCTGCGCCGCATCCCGGGCGCCAACGTTAATTTCAACGGCACGCTCGCCGGCATCGCGCAGTACCGCGGCCTGTTCGGGTCGCGCGTCAACGTGCTGGTCGACGGCATGGGGATCGGCAACGCCTGTTCCAACAACATGGATGCGCCGCTGCACTACCTGCCGCGCACGTCGCTCGAGAACATCGAGGTCATCCGCGGCATCGCGCCGGTCAGCTCCGGCATCGAGACCATCGGCGGCACGGTGCTGGCGGACTCCATCACCCCTGATTTCGGAACGTCGGAAAAGGCCGAGCTGCACGGCAATGTCAGCCTCGGTGGGCAGTCGGTGGACGAGGGATACGCCGCGAGCGGCCTGCTCTCGGCGGCCAATCAGCGCCACCGGCTGTACGCGGGCGCGAGCCGCGAGCGCGGCGACGATCGCAGTTTCGGTGACGGCACCATCCACCCGAGCGAGTACAGCCGCACGGCCGCGGAGGTCGGCTACGGGCTGAAGCTCGGCGGGCACGAGCTCAGCGCGGCCTATCGCCGCAACGATACCGGCAAGACCGGCACGCCGGCGCTGCCGATGGATGACATCTATTCGGACGCCAACATCGGCCGCCTGGGTTACACCGGCAGGGCCGGCGGCATCGACTGGCAGGCGAAGCTCTACGGCATCGGCATCGATCACCGCATGAGCAACTACGAGATGCGGCAGGTGATGCCCGGCCGCGCACGCTTCACCGATGCCGAGGCCGAGAGCTACGGCTACGCGCTCTCCGGTGCGGCGGCGCTGTTCGGGGGCACGATGACGGCGGGTGTCGACGGTCATCTCGCGCAGAACGACTCGACGGTCTACAACCCCTTTGCACCGATGTTCTACATGGACGGCTTCAACGACGCCGAGCGCGACCGTTACGGATTCTTCGCCGAGTGGGACGTGCTGTTCGCGCAGCGCTGGTCGGCACAGCTCGGCGCGCGCTACAACCACGTGGCGATGAACAGCGGCGCGGTGGACGCCTCCATGGCCGCCATGCCCGGCGGCCCGCAGGTGCTGCGCGATCGATTCAACGCAGCCGACCGGGATCAGGCCGACGACAACGTCGACCTCGTCGCCAAGCTGGGCTACGAGGTGACCGAGGAGCTGGGGCTCGAGGTGGGCTTCGCGCGCAAGACCCGCTCGCCGAGCTATCAGGAGCGCTATCTCTGGTCGCCGATGGAGGCGACTGCGGGCCTGTCCGACGGAAACCTCTACGTCGGCGACGTGAATCTCGACCCCGAGGTCGCCTACCAGCTCGAGCTGGGCGTGACGTGGACGACGGCGCGGTACTACTTTTCGCCGCGCGCCTTCTATCACTATGTGACCGACTACATCCAGGGCACGCCGGCCACCGACCCGGTGGTTATCGCCGTGGCCACCGGCAATGGCGATCCGACGCCGCTGCAGTTCAGCAACGTCGATGCGCGCCTCTACGGCGTGGACGCCGCCTTCGGCGTGAGCCTGACCGAGCGCTGGGCGGTGGACGGCATCGTGAGCTACGTGCGCGGTGAGCGCGCGGACATCGACGACGATCTCTTCCGCATCGCGCCGCTCAACGCGGTCGTGGACCTGAGCTACACGCGCGAGCGCTGGTCGGCGGCGGTGGAGGGGGTGTTCTATGCCGCGCAGGAGGAGGTGTCGAGCACCAACGGCGAGGAGGAAAGCCCCGGCTACGCGCTACTCAATCTCTACGGCCAGTACACCTTCCCGAAGCAGGGGCTGACGCTCAGCGCCGGCGTGGAGAACGTGCTCGACAAGACCTACCAGCCGCATCTGAACGGCATCAACCGCGTGATGAACAGCGACGTCGCGGTCGGAGAGCGCGTCCCCGGCGACGGCATCAACGGCTTCGTGCAAGCCAAGTTCACCTGGTGAGCGCAGCGCAAGCGCTACGCAGCGGTAACGGCGATCGAGCGCGGGTGGTGTAGCAAGAGGCGGGTGGATGGTTGCCCGCGTGAGTGCGTATCCGACGCGGAGCTGAGTGGCGGAGAAAAACCTCGGCCGGCGCCTTCCCTGGCGCCGGCCGTCAAATCTGACGCTGTCGGCACGCGACAGCCATCGAGTGCTCTTTGAAGCTTATTGCGGGTAACCGCCCGAGCCCTTCACCAGGTAGTCCACCGCGGCCTTGACCTGGTCGTCGGTGAGGTTGGTGGCGCCTCCCTTCGGCGGCATGCCGCGCAGTCCCTTGATGGCGTTCTCGTAGAGCTTGTCCTTGCCCTGGGCGACGCGGGAAGCCCACGCGATCTTGTTACCGAACTTCGGTGCGCCGTTCATGCCCGCCTGGTGGCAGGCGAAGCATAGCCCCTGAGCGATCTGCGCGCCGTCGTCGCCGGCGGTGGCCGCGAAGCTCGTCAGGAACAGGGGGGCAGCGATCAGGGCGATCGCGGTACGTCGAATCGACATGTTGTTGCTCTCCTTATAGTGGTAGCAGTGTGACCGATTGATAGATTGATACCGAATGGCCTAACGGAGGCTGAATATTAGTGATCCGCGCGAGCAGCGCGATGTGGCATTATGTCGCATCGCAGCGCCGCCGGCGCCGCTCCGAGGACCCAAACGGGGAGGCTGCGGGAAGTCGGGTCGAGAAATCTTGATCTGGAGCAGGTCGGCGCCGCCACGCAGCGGGTATTTATCGGGCGGTACGCCGCCAGCGGCGCACCGGTATGGCCGGCGACCGCGACGACCGGGGAAAGCGACGCCTCGCCGTGTCCATACTGATAGCCGCAGTCCTTGGTCTTTTCAGTTCCGTGCATTGCATAGGCATGTGCGGCGGCATCGCCAGCGCGTTGACCTTTGGGGTGCCGGAATCCGATCGCGCCAGTCCCTCGCGCCTGCTCTCGCGCGTCGTCGCCTACAATCTCGGCCGGATCATGAGCTACGCGCTCGCCGGGGCGCTCGCGGCGACGGTGTTCTCCGCGGTGCCGGCCGTCATGCCCCAGGCGGGGCACCAGCTGCTCGCCGTGGTAGCGGGCATGGTGCTGGTCCTGGTCGGCTTGCACCTCGCCGGCTGGTTTCCCGGCCTGCGCCGCATCGAATCGCTGGGCGCCGGCCTATGGCGGCAATTGCAGCCCTACACCCATACGCTGGTGCCGGTGCGCTCCGCGCCGCGGGCCCTGCTGCTCGGCACGCTGTGGGGCTGGCTGCCCTGCGGGCTGGTGTACTCGACGCTGATCTGGGCCGCGGCGAGCGCCGATCCGCTGCGTGGCGCGCTCTACATGCTGCTCTTCGGACTGGGCACGGTTCCGGCGATCGCCTCGGCGGGCATGCTGGCCGGAGGCGCTTCCGGCCTCACCCGCAGGGCGGCCGTGCGCCGCGGCGCGGGATTGCTGTTGGTGGCCGTCGGCGCGATCAGCATCGGCGCCAACCTGCAGCATCTTGTCGTGCAGTACTGCCTTGCGTAGCCCAGGCGGCGGGTGCGGGGTCACGCGTGCGGCATTTTGCCGCATCGCTGTGTCGCGCCCCTTGCCGATAGACTCCCGCAGCCTGCTCGGCGCTATACCGCCGCGGTCCGGGCGGGCAGCGCCGCTTATGCGATATCGACCTCAACGGAGGCCTCTCATGCAGTGGTTGAAAACGATCCCGCTGGCGATGCTGATCACGCTCGCCGGCTGCAGCGGTCCGCCCGCCCCATCGGGCATCGAGGTGTCAGAGGCCTGGTCGCCGGAGACGCCGCCCGGCGCCTCCGTGGCCGCCGGCTACATGACGATACGCAACGGCACCAGCACCGACGACGCCATCGTCGCCATGGAGAGCCCCGTGGCGGGCGCGGTGGAAACGCACACCATGACGATGGAAGACGGCATGATGCGCATGCGCAAGATCGAGAACATCGAGGTGCCGGCGGGCGAGACCGTCGGGCTGAAGCCGGGGGAGATGCACCTGATGCTGATCGATATCAGGAATCCCCTGGCGGCGGGTGCGCGTTACCCTCTTACGCTCACGTTCAAGGTGGCTGGCAAGGTGCAGACCGAAGTGGAGGTCCGCGGCAGCGGCGCCGCCAAGGACGATCACTCGGGCCATCAACACTGATCCGTTGCGGCGACACTGCCTGTCGCCTGCGCCTGCCGGCACGGGGCCGGCATTGAATCGCCTATCCCCGGTACGGCCTCGATTCTAGGCGACGCTGCGCGCCGGCGGGTGGTCGTCCCTCGTCAGGCGCTCGATCTGGCGCAGCAGGTGGGCGTCGTTGAATGGCTTGCCCAGGAACATCGTCACCCCGAGGTCTCGCGCGTGCATGCGGTGCTTCTCCGCGGTGCGCGAGCTGATCATGATGATCGGCAGCTTCTCCGTCTGCGCGTCGGCGCGCAGGTGTTTGGTCAGCTCGAAGCCGTCCATGCGCGGCATCTCGATGTCCAGCAGGAGCACGGCCGGCAGCTCCTCGCGCATGCGCTCCAGCGCCTCCACGCCATCCTTCGCGGTCGCCACACGGTAGCCGGAGCGTTCGAGCAGGCGGCTGGTGACCTTGCGCACCGTCACCGAGTCGTCGACCACCAGCACCAGCGGCACGCGCGCCGGCTTGGTCTCGAGGATCTGCGCCCTGACCTTGGTCGTGGCGTGCCGCACTGCGATCTGCAGCGGGTTGATGATGAGCAGCGCGCGGCCGTTCTCGCCGACGGAGGCGCCCGAGACGCCGAGCGCGCCGGCGAGCTGCGGACCCATCTCCTTCAGCGCCAGCTCCTGGTTAAGCAGGATGTCGTCGACGTGCACGGCCACCCGCTCGTTGGCGGCGCGCAGGAAGATGACGATGTTGTTGCGCCGCTGCACGGCGCCGCGCGGCGCGGTGCCGAGCAGTTCGCCCATGTAGCGGAAGGCGTAGCGCTCCTCGCCCCGGTCGGCGTGCCGGTGCTCGTACATGGCCTCCAGCTCCGCGGCGTCGCAGCGGTGGATCTGCGCGACGAGGTTCGAGGGGATGCCGTAGAGCCGATCGGCGTTGCGGATCATGATCGCCTGCACCACCACCAGCGTCAGCGGAACGCTGAGCGTGAAGGTGGTGCCGGAGCCGGCCTGGGAATCGACGCTGATGTCGCCGCCCAGGGCGAGGACGGTGCTCTTCACCACGTCCATGCCCACGCCGCGGCCGGCAAGCTCGGTCAGCTGCTCGGCGGTGCTGAAGCCGGGGCGGAATACGAGCTGGCGCAGGGTGTCGTCGCTCACCCGCTCGTTGGCGGCGATGAGGCCGCCGGCGTCGGCCTTGGCGCGGATGCGGCGCAGATCGAGGCCGGCGCCGTCGTCGCTGCAGACGATCATGACGTTGTTGGCCTCCTGGTGCACTGCGATCGTGATGCTGCCGGTTTCCGGCTTGCCGCGGCGCCGGCGTTCCCCGACATCCTCGATGCCGTGGGCGATCGCGTTGCGGACCATGTGCTCGATGGGCGAGATCAGCCGCTCCAGCACCGTGCGATCGAGCTCGACGTGGCCGCCGCTGATGCTCAGGCGCACGCTGCGCCCGAGCTCGAAGGCGGTCTGGCGCGCGATGCGCTGCAGGCGCTCGGCCACGCTGCCGAAGGGCACGGTACGGATGTGCATCAGGTCGGCGTGGAGGTTGCGTTGCAGGCGGCCCTGCTGCCCGAGCACGCCCTCGGCCCCGTCGAAGTGGCGGCTGAGGTTGTACTGCACCGTGGTCAGGTCGTGCAGCGACTCGGCCATGAATCGGGTGAGCTCCTGCAGGCGCGTATAGCGATCGAACTCCAGCGGATCGAACGCGGCGTCGGACTGATCGAGGCCGTCGAAGCGCGCGCGCATCTGGCTCTCGGCCTGGATCTCGATCTCGCGCAGCTGGGCGCGCAGGTGCGTCACGCGCTCTTCCATGTCGGCGGCGGCGCGGCGCGCCGCGGAAAGCTCGGAGTTGACGCGCGCCCGCGTGAGTGCGAGCTCCGCCGAGCCGTCGAGCAGGCGCTCCAGCATGTCGACCTGCACGCGCAGCTGCGCGGCGGACCCGGACCGCGCGACGTCGGCCTTCAGTTCCTCGGCGCGCTGTTCTTCGACCTGTGCGGCGATCGATGCGGCGTTGACGACCGCGGCGGAGATCGATGGCTGCGTCACGTGGCGGGCGCTCTCGAACGCCTCGCACCACTGGTCGAAGATCGCCTGCAGGCCGTCGAGGAAGGCGGGCGAGGCCTCCCTCGTGTGCATCGCGTCGAGCACGCGCGATTCCGTGGCGTGCACGATCTCGCCGATCGACATGGCGCCGGCGCTGCGGGCGCTGCCTTTCAGCGTGTGCAGGTGGCGCGCGATCTCCTCCGCGTGCGCCGCATCCTCGGGCGCGCTGCGCCACGCCTGCATGCTGCGCGCGAGCCCGGTGGCCAGCTCGAGCCCTTCCTCGGCGAACGTGCCGCGCAGGTCGGCGTCGACGGCGGAGATGTCCGCGGCCGAGATCACGGCCTTCCCGGCCGACGCCGACGCAGGACTCGCGGGCGTGCCCGCGGCGGCCGGCTGTGGGGCCAAATCCTCCGGCGCTGCCTGCACCCCGTCCCGTTCCGCGGTGGTGGCGGCCACCTCGGCCTGCGCGGCAACGACATCGATTGTCGGGACGGCGGCAGACTCGTCGTTCGACCGTATCGCGGTGGCGGCATCCGTTGGCGCCGCGGAGTCCTCGATAGGTGGCTGCCGGTCGCGTTCCGTCTCGAGCTGTTGGATGAGCTCGGCTTCCGGCGGCGGCAGGTTGCGCCCGCGCACGGCATCTACCATGGCCTCCAGTCGGCCCAGGGTCGCTTCGGCGAGATGTCGATCGGCATCGCGCATCGGCAGCGCCGACTCGTGCCGCGTCTGCAGCAGCTTCTCCAGTGCGTGGCCGAGCTCGGCGAGCGAGCCGACTCCGACCGTGCGGGCTATGCCCGCCAGGGTGTGCGCGGCGCGCACGAATTCGTGCGGGACGGCCCTCGGCCCGGCGCAGTCGGCGAGCTCCTCGCGTAGCGTGCGCAGATGCACCGCGGCCTCCTGCATGAAGATCTCGAACAGCGCCTTCGAGACGGTCAGGGCATCGCCGAGCGTGACGGTCTCGCGCACCGGTTGCGGCTGGGGCTGCGGTTGCGGGTCCTGGGCCGTGGCCGGCGGCTCCGGATCCGGCGCAGTCGCCGCCAAATCGGCAGCCCGTGTGGCGCGGACGGGCTCGGTCGCGCAGGCGGGCGAGCCGCCGGTGACGGCGGGCTCGCCGGCGCGCATCCGTTCGATCGTGCTCAGCAGGTCCTCGGCCGTCACCGTCGCGGAGCCGGCGGTCTTCAGTGTGCCGATCCAGCCTTCGAGTCGCTGAGCGCCCGCGGCGAGCAGTTCGATCAGTGCCGCGCTGACCGGGCGCTCCTGGCTCAGCCAGCCGTTCAGCAGTTCCTCGAACTTCCAGGCGACATCGCCCATGCGGCTCAGACCGGCCACGCGGCTGCTGCCCTTGAGGGTGTGGAAGGACCGGCGTACCGTGGTGAACGCCTCGCGATCCGCAGGATTACCGCGCAGCGCCGCGAGCGTGGAGGCGATGGTCCGCAGCACCTCGGTCGCCTCCTCGAGGAACACCTCGAGGATCTCCGGGTCGTTGCCAACGTCGATCCGCATGGCGTCGGCGGCGGGCGCGGGCTCGGCCTCCTGGCCGATGGCGGTGATGATCCCGGCGAGCGCGGTGGTCGGCTCGGCGTTGAGCTTGCTGACGACGGCGAGCGCGGCGGCCGAGTTCTGCTCGATCTGTCGGTCGGCGACCAGGCGGGCGTCCTCGTGCACGCTTTGCAGGTTGCGCTGCAGTTTGTCCAGCGCGCCCCTGTGGAGCTCGCGCCACTCGTTGTAGATGTTCTGGGTCTCGCGGCGCTCGCGTGAGAGCTCGCTCTCCACCGTCGGGGTGGCGGGCGCGACCGGCGCCTCCACCTGCGGCGGACGCGCGCGCTCGAGGCCCAAGCGCGGGAGGATGGGATCCAGTACGCCGGTCGCGCTGGACTGCCGGCCCTTCACGGCGTGCATGTACAGCTCCATCGCCGCCAGGGCGTCGGCGACGGTCTCCAGATCGGTGCCGATCTTCTCGCCGCCGTTCTCCATCCACGCGCCGACGAGCTCACGGCAGCGTCGGCTCACGTTGGCCGCATCCTCCAGCTGCGCGACCTGCAGGGCCCCGCAGATCTGCCCGAGCGTCGCGATCGCGGATTGCGCCTCCGTGACCTGGGAGCGCTGGCCGATGTAGTTCGTCAAGGCGTGCTCCACGCGCTTCAGTCCGCCGATCACCTCGTCGCTGACCAGCGCCAGGGTTTCGCGGGCGAGGGTGGTGTCGGGCGTTTCCGGGCGCGCCGCGTACTCGGTGGCGTCGCCGCCGGAGAGCGTGGCCCTGACGTTGGCGATGGCCCACTGCTGGCGCGCGGCGAGCTCGGCGCGCTGCGTACCGGCGGGGCCGGCGAGTTCCTCGACCACCAGTATCAGCTTGGCCACGGTGAGGCCGACGGGCTCGGGCAGCGCGCGGGAGGGCGCGGTCCCAAACGCGTTCGCCACTTCGCGCAACGCCTGCAGGGCCGGCTCGGCGCCGGCGGCGAGCGTGGCGGAGAGACGATCCACGAGCCCGGCGATCGCCGCGCAATCCGGGTTGCCCGTGGCCACGCCGGCTTCCCAGGCGGCCTTGAGCTGCTCGACGATGGCCGTGGCGGCCGGCGACACGCTGCCCGCCTGCGATTCACGCAGATAGGCCTCCAGTGCGTAATGCTCGCGCACCGCGGCGACCGCTTCGCTTTCGCTGGTGCAGCACGCGACGCGGTAGAGCACCTCGCGCAGCAGCGCGTCGGCGACGCTGGTGGAGCCTTCCGCCATGCGCGCGAGCTGTATGTCGATGCGCGCGCACAGCCGCTTCACCTGCGCGTCGGCGGCGATACCGCCGTCGCCGATGCCTTCGATGAGCCCGGTGCAGGCCCAGAACAGCGGCGTAACCGTGCCGTACAGTCGATCCATCGGCTCCATGGCGAGTTTCATCTGCAGAAGGCCGCGCGCGTCGCCGCGCAGCCACTGCAGCATGGCGCGCTGGTAGCGGCCGCGCGCCGCGCGCGTGATCTCCGCGGGGTCCGTGTCCGCATCCGCCGCCGGCGGCAGGCTGCGCGCCGGTCGCGCCGCGCGCATGTCCGGGTAGAACAGATCGGCGGCCGTGACCTTGTCTTCACCGAGAGCGCGGCGCAGCTCGATGTAGGCGGGCAGCAGCCGCAAAGGCCGATCCGGGCTTCCGGCAACGAGATCCTTCAGGTACGCGCCGAGCGCGGGGATGCCCTCGCGCAGGGCGGCGACGGCCTCCTGCCTCTTGCCCCCGGAGAGCTGGTCGTTCTTCAATGACGCCGCCAGCGCCTCCAGCGACTCGCAGTAGCGCACCGCGCCATGCAACTCCGCCATGCCGAGCGCGCCGGCGATGCGGTGCAGTTCCTCGGCGATCGGCGCGACCTTCGCGGACTCCGGCACTCCCGCCAATTGTCCGGCGACCACGTTCAGGCCCCGGTCGATCTCCCCGTGTACCCAGCCAAGCAGGCCGCGGTGAGCACCCGTCGAAGTGGTCATGGTCTCGCTTCCCTAGATCTTGAATCCCGATACCGAAGTCTTCAGCTCATCGGCGACCTGCGTCAGCTGCGTGACCGACTCGGTGGCGCGCTTGGTGCCCTCCGTGGTCTGCAGCGTGATCTTCATGATGCTTTCCATCCGCTTGGACACGTCGGCCGCCGCGGCCGCCTGTTCCCTCGCCACGCCGAAGATCTGCTCGATGAGACCGGCGAGGTCCTTGGACACCTCGCGGATCTCGGTGAGCGCCTCGCCGGCGGCGTCGGAGAGCTTCGCCCCTTCCACCACGCCGACCGTGCTGCGTTCCATGGCCGCCACCGCCTCCTGCGTGTCTCGCTGAATGGTGCGGATGAGCGCGCCGATCTGCTTGGTGGCGTCGCCGGAGCGCTCCGCGAGCCGCTGCACCTCTTCGGCGACCACCGCGAATCCGCGGCCCGCCTCGCCGGCGGCCGCGGCCTGGATCGCCGCGTTCAACGCGAGCACGTTGGTCTGCTCGGTGATGTCGGAGATCATTTCGATGATTTCGCCGACCTCCTGCGAGCTCTCGCCGAGACGCTTGATGCGCTTGGCCGTCTCCTGGATCTGGTCGCGGATGTCGTTCATGCCCTTGATGGAATTCTCCACGGCCGACGCGCCCTTGGCAGCGGCCTGCAGCGAGCGCTGCGCGACGCTGGCGGACTCCGTGGCCGTCTCGGACACTTTCTTGGCGCCGCTCGCCACCTGAACCACGCGCTTGCCGGCGTCCTGGATTTCCTGCGTCTGGATCTTGGCGGCGTTCAGCAGGCGCGCGGAGATCGTACCCGCCTGCTCGGTCTTGCTCGTCACCTCGGCGGTCGCGGTGTTGACGCGCTCGACCAGGTTGCGCAGCTCGCCGATGGTGAAGTTGACGGAGTCGGCGATGGCGCCGGTGAAGTCCTCGGTCACCTTCGCCTTCACGGTGAGGTTGCCGTCGGCGAGGTCGCCGAGCTCGTCGAGCAGGCGCAGGATCGCATCCTGGTTGCGCTGGTAATCGGCGGCGACCTTGTCGGCCTGCTCCTTCTGCGCGCGTGCCGTGGCGATCGTGAAGCGAGCCAGCAGGGTCAGCAGGAAGATGGCGAGCAGCGACAGCGCGGCGGTGATGAGGGTGTCGGTGACCGCGCGCCTCTGCCCGGCGGCGATGCGTTCGGCGAGCAGAGCGTCGAGCACGCGGCTGGCGCCGACACCGAGCTCCACCAGTGCGCCGGTTGCCTCGTTGTAGGCGGCCAGCATCTCGTCCAGGGATTGCGCGGGACCGGTCTCCGCCTCCAGGCCCGAGCGCGACAAGGCGAGCAGGCTCCCGGTCTTCTCGGTGGCGGCGTTCAGCGCCACGCCGAGGGCGTCCTCGATGTCGCCGTTGGCGCCGAAGGATCGCGCCAGGCTGCCGCGCACTCCCATCATCAGTCGATCGGAATAGGTCTCCGCGACCAGCGCGCGGACGCGCGACAGCATGGGCTGCGCGCCGGCGTGCGCGGCGGCGAGTGCGGCAACCTTGCCGACCTCCAGTGAGGTCTGCGTCAACTGCTCGGCAATCACCGAGATGAGGTAGTAGGTTTCGACCTGCGGGTCGAGGGTCATCTTGGAGTTGTCGGCGACGTCGGTCTGGAAGGTGAGCAGCGCGTCGGCGAACTCCTGGTGCGACTTCTTGACGTTCTCGACCGTGGACTCCGCGGCTGTGGATTTCATCGTCGCCCACTGCTCCTGCAGCACCTTCCATTGGTCGTGGACGTCCAGCTCCATGCCCTGCGCGGCGTTGACGGCGTCGAGTTCGGCCATCTGCGCGTCGATGACGTGGTCGAGCTCCTGCAGCCTGGCGGCATAGATGTTGTAGCCCTTCGCGTACTCCACGGCGAAGAACTGGTGTATGGGCAGGTTGGCCGCGACTTTGGTGAGCGGCACCATGTAAGGCACGCCGAGCCGTTCGCGTTCGGAAAAATTCACGGATGTCGCGAGCTCGCGCACCAGGTAGACGAGCAGCAGCACGAGGGGGACGGAGAACAGCACGCCCACCAGCGCGAAGGTCTGCGCGAGGTTCAGCCGGCCGAACAGGCGCTGCAGCAGCGTGGCCCTGGCGCCGGACGTGGCCGCCTTCGGAGGCCGGTTGACGTCCCGCTTCTTCATGCGGGACTTCAGGCGCGTCCCGATCGTGCTGAGCATCATGAAATACCTCCGTCTATGCGAATGTTGATGCGACGCATCCCGTGCGTCGGTCGGGAATCTCGATGTGTTCCACGTGTCTCACGGCGCGCTATTCCGATACGTGGAGGAAGCTGCGCTGCGCGACCAGTTGTTGCGGGTCCAGCTCGCGCCAGTAGCGGCCATTGCGATCGCGGTAGCCGGCCTTGATCCATGGTGCGTCGCCGGACTTGTACGAGTCGTCGGGGGTGAAATGGCCGTCGTGACGCAGGCCGAACATGGAGGTCACCAGCAGGCCCACGCCGCGCGCGACGCGCGGACTGAGCAGCAATATCCGGCTCGCGGAGGTCGACTCCACGCGCGGATGGTCGAGGTAAGCGCACATGTCCACGACGGTGTAGAGGTTGCCGCGCACGTTCGCGACGCCGGCCAGCCACCTGCGCGCAAGCGGCAACGGCTCCATCGCGGGTACCGGCAGCACCTCGCTGCAGCCGCCCAGGTCCACGAGCCACGCCTCCTCGCCGATCTGGAAGCCGAGCTTGGCGTTCAGCGTCGAGGCTACCGTGCTGGCGTTCAGCCGTTCGATGAGCGACTGCTGGAATTTTCTGAGATCGGTGCGGGTTGCCATGGGCGAGTTGCCTTCAGATCGCGCGGATCTTCCTCAGCAACTCCTCCTTGTCGACCGGCTTGACGATGTAGTCCTTCGCGCCCTGGCGCATGCCCCAGACCTTGTCGGTCTCCTGGTCCTTCGTGGAGCAGATGATGACGGGGATGTGCTTGGTGGCCTCGTCCTTGGTGATGGAGCGCGTCGCCTGGAAGCCGTTCAGACCCGGCATCACCACGTCCATGAGCACGAGGTCGGGCTTGATGGCCCTGGTCTTGGCAACCGCTTCCTCGCCGTCCTGCGCGGTCTCCACCTGGAAGCCGCTGGCGGTGAGCATCTCGGTCAGGGAGTGACGCTCGGTGGGCGAATCGTCGACGACCAGAACTTTCGATACGGGCATGCTGGACTCCTTGCAGTTACCTGCCGGTGGTGGATACGTGAGCGGCCACGCTCTGTAGCAGACTCTGTCGCGTGAAGGGCTTCAGTAGATACTGGTTGGCGCCGACGAGGCGGCCGCGCGCCTGGTCGAAGACGCTGTCCTTGCTCGACAGCATGATGACCGGCGTGTCGCGATACTGCGGGTTGCGCTTGAGCATGCTGCAGGTCGCATACCCGTCCAGGCGTGGCATCATGATGTCCATGAAGATGACGTCCGGCTCATGGTCGATGACCTTGGCCAGCGCATCGAAGCCGTCCTCGGCGAGGATCACCTGGCAGCCTGCCTGCGTCAGCGCGATCTCCGCGCTGCGCCGGATGGTGGCGCTGTCGTCGATGACCATCACACGGATCCCGGCGAGCCCGTCGGGCACGCTCGTCACCGCAGCCTGTGATTGCGTAGTCACTGAGTCTGGCCTCGTCCCCATGACGTGTTGTTATTGGCGAACGGCTTCCCGAAATCTCATTGCACGCCCGCGGAAGTTCCCTCGACGACCTACCTCCGCCGGGTATACGCACAGAGGAATAGCGACTGAACCGTGCACGACTTTAGGGCGGGGCGGGGCGCGGGCCGCGGCGGGCGAGGCCGCCGGTTGCGGCGGCGCCCAACTAATGGATTCCCGATGCCGGCCGATATGGCTTGCCGACAGGCCTACCGAGGTCGACCGCCCGGAGCGACACCGAGAAAAAGATGCAGGCGTTCCTCATACATCAGTCCGAGGACTTCCGGCTGCTCCTCAGCCAGTACCTCGCGATCCTCTGGCCGGATATCCTGGTGGTGGACTGCGCGCTCGCCGACTGGGAGACCGTCGCCAATCGCGAGCTTGCGGATCCGCCGGACTTCATCATCGTCGGCGACGATACCGCCAGCACCCTGCGCGCCGCGGCCAACGAGCTGGCGGTGCGGTTCGCCGGCAGGCCGCTGCTGTGCATCGGCGCGGCGGCCCACGAGCCGATCGTGCGACCGGTGCTCCAGGGCGAGATCGGCGTTTTCCTGCCAGCTCAGTTCCTCTCCCGCAGCACCCTGAGCGAGGTGCTGAACCGGATCATCACGGAGCGCACCGCGCCGGTCATGCTGCCCAGCGAGGAGGTGACCGATCGGCTGGTCTTTACCGGGGATCGCGAGCCGTCGCCCGATGCCGACGAGTTTTTCATGAACGGCAAGCCCGTCCACATCCGCGGCTACCGGCTGATGAGAAAGATCGGCGAAGGCGGCATGTCGCGGGTGTTCATCGCCGAGCCTGAGGAAGACGGCCAGGAACTCGTGCTGAAGATCCTCGACGGCTCGATGATGCAGGACCCCGTGCAGCTGGAGCGCTTCATGCACGAGTATCGGATCGTGGCGCAGGTCAACAGCCCCTGGGTGGTGAAGATCTTCGACCAGGGATTCACCGACGACCACGTGTTCATCGCCATGGAGCATTTCCCGGCGGGCGACCTCAAGCAGCAGCTCGGCCAGCCGTTCGCGCCGAACCGCGCGCTGTCTCTGCTGTGGGCGATGGGCATGGCGCTGGATTCGATACACCAGCACGGCATCGTGCACCGCGATCTGAAGCCGCCCAACATCATGTTCCGCGCCGACCGCTCGCTTGCGCTGGTGGACTTCGGCGTCTCGCAGATGGACTCCATCGCCACGCAGTTCACGCAGTCCGGCGAGCTGGTGGGCACCCCGTTGTACATGAGTCCGGAGCAGGGCAGCGGCAGGGCGGTGGACGCCCGCAGCGATTTGTACAGCCTAGGGGCCATCTTCTACGAGATGCTCACCGCCAGGCGCGTGTTCACCGCGAAGTCGCTGATGATGATCATCCACATGCATGCGACCGAGCCGCCGCCGCGGCTGCCGCCGTCCTTGTACGCGATGCAGGAGCTGCTCGATCGGCTGCTCGCGAAGGAGCCGGCCGACCGCTTCCAGAGCGCCCGCGACATGCTGATGTACGTCAAGTCGAAGTGGGGCGATGCGCGGCTGAAGGGCGCCGGCGCGGCCTCGCGCGGCGAGGAAGGGGCGCAGCCGGCGGGCGGCGCCGTGCCGCTGAGAAAGTAGTCGCGCCGGCGGCGCCGGGTCGGAGACCGTGGTAGAGTAACGCCCTTTCCAACGGGGCGAGACCTTACCATGTTTATTCGAAAAATCCTGTCGTTCGCCGGATGGTCGGCGGCGGCGCTGATCCTCATGACATCGCAGGTCGCGGCCGCGGAGTCCCCGCGCGTGGAGCTCAAGACCAGCCTGGGCAGCATCGTGCTGGAGCTCTATCCCGACAAGGCACCCAAGTCGGTCGCCAACTTCCTGCAGTACGTGAACGATGGCTTCTACGACGGCACGGTCTTCCACCGGGTCATCGACGGATTCATGATCCAGGGCGGCGGCTTCACGCCCGACTTCGATCAGAAGGAGACGCGCGAGCCGATCGAGAACGAGGCCGCCAACGGCCTGCAGAACACGATCGGAACCATTGCGATGGCGCGCACCGGCGACCCGCACTCCGCCACGGCGCAGTTCTTCATCAACGTCGCCGACAACGATTTCCTGAACCACACCGCGCCGACGCCGCAGGGCTGGGGTTACGCGGTGTTCGGCAAGGTGGTGGAAGGCATGGACGTCGTCGACAGGATCCGCCAGGTTTCCACCGAGCAGCGCGGACCCTTCGAAGGCGTGCCGACCACGCCTGTGGTCATCGAGAGCGCGCGCGCGCTCGCGGTCGAGGCCGCACCCACGGCTCCGAGCACGGAAGGAGGCACCCCATGAAAGTGACGCTGCAGACCAGCAAGGGCGACATCGTGCTCGAGCTCAATCGCGAGAAGGCGCCCATCACCGTCGAGAACTTCGTCGGTTACGTCAAGTCCGGTCACTACGACGGCACGATCTTCCATCGCGTCATCGAGGGATTCATGATCCAGGGCGGCGGCTTCGAGTCTGGCCTGCGGCAGAAGCCCACGCGCGAGCCGATCCAGAACGAGGCCAACAACGGTCTCAGCAACGAGACCGGCACCATCGCCATGGCCCGCACCATGGCCCCGCACTCGGCGAGCGCGCAGTTCTTCATCAACGTCAAGGACAACACCTTCCTCGACCACACGGCGCCGACGTCCCAGGGGTGGGGCTACGCGGTGTTCGGCAAGGTGGTCGAGGGCATGGACGTGGTCAACGACATCAGGAAGGTCCGTACCGGCTCGCGCGGCGGACACGACGACGTGCCGCTGGAGGACGTGACCATCAACAAGGCGATCGTCGTAGAGGACTAGCGGCTCCGCCCGCAGCGCCGCCGCGCACGCCGCGCGGCGGCGGCCCTCCGCGCGCCGCCCGGCGCGCAGCCGTCCCGCCGTCCGCATCAAGAAATTCCCTCCCGGGCCGACAACGGATCTGGGCCTGGGGTCCGCCATCCGGCGGCGCCCACGGCATCGCTGCACGAAGGGGGAGAGACAGTGTCGGGGCGAAGCCACCTGGGGATGAACCGGATCGTCCTTGCGATCCTGATCGGCCTCGCGCTGGGCCACGGCGGCGGCGCGCGCGCGGCCACGGTGCTGATCGCGGGCGCGGGCGCTGGCACCGACGGCAACTACAATTCCGGCTTCCCCTTCAACACGAGTCTTTTCCGCGGCGGTTCGATGCGGTTCCAGCAGGTTTACGAGGCGGACGAGTTCGCCGCGCTGCCCGGGCCGCAGTATCTCACCACGATCGCGTTTCGCGCCGACGGCGCCTACGGCGAGGAGTTCGACGCGGCCACGCTCGATCTGCGCATAGATCTCTCCACCACGGCGCTCGGCGCCGACAATCTCTCTCCGACGTTCGCCGACAACATCGGTCCGGATCGTCGCACCGTGCTCGCCGGCGCGATTACCCTGTCCAGCGTCGCAACCGCGCTGACGGGCGGCACGAGGCTCTTCGACATCGTGCTGGCGCTGACCGATCCGTTCCTGTTCGATCCGGCGCGCGGCAACCTGCTGCTCGACATCCGCAGCTACGGCACGACCACGACCACGCAGATGGATGCCGTGAAGGCGCCTGCCGACGGCCTCTCACGAGTCGTGGCCCGTGATGCCTACGCAACGGTCGGCGCCGCCGATACCGTCGGTCTGGTAACCCAGTTCACCTTCCAGCCGCAGCCGGTGCCATTGCCGACGGCGATTTGGCTGCTCGCTCCGGCACTCGCGGCGCTCGCGGGTCTCGGGCGTCGCCGCGGGCGGCGATGAGCGCCGGCGCGGCGGTTCCCTGCCGCTAAACCTCGCCGCCCCGCGGCCGCTAACCCGATCGGGGAAGCGCGCGCGGCAATGATGCCCGGGGTTCCGACCTCCAACGCAGTTACGATTTCGCAAGTACACGGGCGGCTGACACAGGAAATGCAAGCGGCACAGAACGTCAAGATTGGTCGGTATGTCCTGGTCAAGCCGCTGGGCAAGGGGCTGCATGGGGCGGTGTTTCTCGCCGAGGATCCGCATCTGCGCCGGCGTGTCGCGGTCAAGGTGCTGCATCCGGATCGCGAACATCCCCGTCCGGTCATATCGCCGCAGGCGAAGTTCCTCGCCCAACTCCGCCATCCCAACATCGTGGCGCTGTACGACGCCGACATCGCCGGCGAGCGCGTTTACCTCGTCACCGAGTACCTCGAAGGCCGCACGCTGCGCGAGGAGATCCGCGACCGTGGGGCGCTGCCGCTGCCCGAGGCGGTGAGCGTGGGCCGTCAGATCGTCGACGGCATGGCTTTCGCGCACGCGCGCGGCATCCTGCACATGGATCTGAATCCCTCGAACGTCATGCGCGACCGCGAGGGACGGCCGCGGATCATGGACTTCGACCTCTCGCGCAGCGCCTCCACGCCGTTCAGCGGCGAGCTCATCGGCACGCTGCGCTATATCTCTCCCGAGCACGCCACCACGCGCAAGCTTGACAAGCGCACCGACGTCTACGCGCTGGGCCTCATCCTCTACGAGCTCGTCACCGGCAAGCCGGTCGTGCTTGGCAACGATCAGAAGCGGATGGTGGAGCAGATCCGCAGCGGCCGCATCAACTGGGATCTGCTGCGTCAGCGCGACCCGGCCGGCCTGGTCACCGCGGTGCTGGAGTGCGCGCTGAAGCAGGATCCGGCGCAGCGTTTCCCCGACGCAGGCGCGATGGGCAAGGCGCTGGCGCAGGCCTCGCGCCACATAAGCTACATGGGCGGCGAACAGGACCCGCCGCTGCACGGCACGATCGAGTTCATGCTGCGCCGTATCCAGCGCAAGGGCGATTTCCCGGTCATCTCGCGCACGCTGCACGAGATCAACCGCCTGACGGCGGAGGAGTGCCGCGCCAATGCCGATCAGCTCGCCAACGTGATACTGCGAGATTATTCGCTCACCAGCCGCCTGCTGAAGCTCGCCAACTCGGCGTTCTACGGGAATTTCGCCGGGCGCGTGCGCAGCGTCACCGACGCGGTGCGCATACTCGGCGTGGATCAGGTGCGCATGGCCTGCAACGGGCTGGCCTGCTTCGGCCATTTCGCCGACAAGGCCGAGGACCGCGACCTGAAGGAGACGCTCATTCGATCCTTCCTCGCCGGCCTGCTGACGCGCCACCTGGCCTCGCGCTGCGGCATCAGGGACGTCGAGGAGGCGTTCATCTGCGGCATGCTGCACGACCTCGGCCGCACCGTCACCATGTACTATTTCGCCGACGACTACCGCGACATCGCCGCGCTCATCGAGCAGGGCGGCGAGGAGGATGCCGCGGCCCGCTCGGTGCTGGGCGTGCGCTACAGCGAGCTCGGATACGCGATCGCGCGGGAGTGGGCGTTCCCCGAGATCATCCTGTTCAGCATGGCGGATCGCGATCTGAAGATCCTGCCGCCCGACGCGCCGCACGCCGAGACGCTGCGCTCCCTGACAATCTTCGCCAATGGCCTGTGCCGCGCCGCCGCCCGCGGCAGCGTCCCGGAGCAGGACAGCGGCGAGTTGCACGCGCTGCTCCTGCCGGTACAGGGGATCATCCCCCTGGCGCCAGCGCATGCGGCGGCGGTGCTGGCGGCCGGTATCGATCGATTCCGGCAATTCGCGCCGGTCTTGGACATCGATACGGAACGCAGCTCGTTCATGAAGCTGGCCTCGAGCTGGGTGGAGTCGCTGCAGAAGGACCTCGGCGTCGCCGCGTGCGAGCTGCCCGCGGGCCAGCTGCTGACCCCGGGCGGCTCGGTGACGCTGGCCATCCCGGCCGCCGACCCGGAGGCCACCATAGGTCCCGACGACGGCGAGTGGACGCGCGAATTCCACCGCCTGCTCAACACCGGAACCGACTAGCGCGGGAACTCCGCCTCGCCGGCCGGCGGGCGTCCGCCAGGGCCGGTATTCCCTCGCCCGCGGCCTTGCCGCTTCCCCCGCCATGACCGGCAAGCGCTTGCCGAGCGAACCGCTTCCGGCCGCCCAGGCCTTACGTAACATTCTGAAAAACAAACGACAAGCGTAGTTGGCACAGGCGCTGCTTTGATCCTGCCAGGAAACAGCCCGGAAGAGATGCAAAGACATGGCACTGGACTCCATCTTCGGCATACACGGCGCGGCACTCGTGGCACGCAGCCGGCGCGCGGAAGTACTGGCGGCGAATCTCGCCAACGCCGACACGCCGAACTACAAGGCGCGCGACGTGGACTTCGCGGCGCTGATGCGCGGCCAGCTGGGCGAGTCCGACGCCGGTCTGGTCAAGACCGATGCCCGCCACCTCGACTTGGGCGACAGCCGCTTCTTCGGCGCCGAGGTGCTGTACCGCGAGCCCTCCCAGCCGAGCCTCGACGGCAACACCGTCGACACCCAGACCGAGCAGGCCGAGTTCGTGAAGAACGCCATGCAGTACCAGGCCAGCCTGCGATTTCTCAACCAGCGCATCCAGGGGCTGCGCTCGGCGATACGAGGAGAGTAACGCATGTCTCTGTTCAAGGTGATGGACATTGCCGGCAGCGCGCTCAGCGCGCAGTCGCTGCGGTTGAACACCACGGCCAGCAATATGGCCAACGCCGACAGCGTCTCCAGCAGCATCGCTACTACCTACCGCGCGCGCCACCCGGTGTTCGTGACGATGATGGATGACCTCATGAGCTTCGAGGGCGAGAGTGCCGGCGCCGGCGTGGAGGTGCGGGGCGTGATCGAGAGCCAGGCGCCGGTGCGTTCGATATACCGGCCCGAGCACCCGATGGCCGACGAGAACGGCTACATCCACATGCCGAACGTCAACATGGTCGAGGAGATGGCGAACATGATGTCGGCCTCGCGCAGCTACCAGATGAACGTGGAGATCGCCAACGCCTCCAAGCAGCTCGTGCTGAGCACGCTGCAGCTGGGCGTCTGATAGGCAAACCGGAATGAACCAGGTCGCGAAGCTTTAGGGGGCAGGAATCATGGCCAGCAATTCGAACTCAGTCGGTTCCGGCGGCAGCGTACTGGACCAATATGCGATTCAGCAGTCGGCCAAGGCGGCCAACAAGACTCTGAGCCAGGACACCTTCCTGAAGCTGATGGTCGCGCAGATGAACAATCAGGATCCGAACAAGCCCATGGAGAGCGGTCAGTTCCTGAGCCAGCTTTCCCAGTTCGGCCAGCTCAACGCCGTGACCCAGCTGCAGAAGTCCTTCGAGACGCTGGCGAGCACGTTGCAGTCCAACCAGGCGCTGCAGGCCTCGACCATGGTCGGCCGCACCGTACTGGTGGAGGCCGGCAAGATGACCACGCAGAGCGCCGGCGACAAGATTTCAGGCGTCATCAACCTGCCGGCGCAGACCGGCTCGCTGAACGTCAAGGTTTACGACTCCACGGGGCAGCTCGTGAAGGAAATTCCGCTTGGGGCACAACCGGCTGGTGAGGTGAAGTTCACCTGGGAGGGGATGGACAGCGGTGGCGTCGCCGCACCGGCCGGTACTTATCGCGTCACCGCGCAGGCGGAATACAACGGCCAGACCGTGGCCATGACCACGCAGCTGGAGGCGCGCGTGGAGAGCGTTTCGCTGGGCACCAACGGGGCGGCCTCGCGATTGAATCTGGCGGGCCTGGGCGCGGTCGGCATCGACAGCGTCAAGGCCATCAAGTAGGGATTGGGGAAACCTCGTTTCCGAAGAGATCTGACAGGAGAGAACGACCATGCCGTTTCGCACAGCAATCAGCGGTCTGCGCGCTTCGATGACCGACTTGAGCACCATCGGCAACAACGTGGCCAACGCCAGCACCACCGGATTCAAGAAGTCGCGCGCGGAGTTCGCCGACATCTACGCCGCCAGCAACCTCGGCGTGGCCGGCGATACGCCGGGATCCGGCGTGAACGTCTCGCGTATCGCGCAGCAGTTCTCGCAGGGCACGGTGTCGTTCACCGAGAACGCGCTCGACCTCGCCATCAATGGCAACGGCTTCTTCGTCGTCAACGACGGCGGCTCGAATCTCTACACCCGCGCCGGCGCCTTCGGGGTGGACCGCGAGGGCTACGTCGTGAACGCGCAGAATCAGCGCCTGCAGGCCTTCCAGGCCGATACCAGCGGCACCATCACCGGCGCCCTGAGCGATCTGCTGATCAACACTGCGAACGTCGCGCCGTCGGCGACGACCGCTGTCACGGTCGGGCTGAACCTGGATTCCTCTTCCAGCGTGCCGACCGTGGCGACGTTCGACCCGACCAACACGTCCAGCTACAACAATGCCACGTCGACGACGATCTACGACTCGCTCGGCAATTCGCACGTCGCGTCGATGTACTACGTGAAGACCGGCGCCAATGCGTGGGACACCTATACCTACGTCGACGGCGTCGCCGTGGACGGACCGACCGCGCTGACCTTCGACACCAGCGGCGCCCTGACCGCGCCGGCCGGCGGTGCGTTCGCGACAGCCTCCTTCACGCCGAGCGGCGGCGGCGCGGCCATGACGCTCGACCTGAGTTACGGCACGAGCACCCAGTACGGCAGTCCGTTCTCGGTCAACAGCATGGTGCAGGACGGCTACACGACCGGCACCCTGAGCGGCCTGGACATCGACACCAGCGGCATCATCTTCGCGCGCTACTCCAACGGCCAGGCGGTGACTCTGGGCCAGGTGGCGCTGGCGAACTTCGCCAACCCGCAGGGTCTGCAGCCGGTGGGCGATACCGCCTGGGCCGAGACCTTCGAGGCCGGCGCGCCGCTGGTCTCCGCGCCGGGCTCCTCCAACCTGGGACTCATCCAGGGCGGCGCGCTCGAGGAGTCCAACGTGGATCTCTCCGAAGAGCTGGTGAAGATGATCGTCGCGCAGCGCAACTTCCAGGCGAACGCGCAGGTCATCCAGACCGCCGATCAGGTCACGCAGTCCATCATCAACATCCGTTAGTCACTGAACGGCTAACGGTTCGGGGATTAGCACATGGATCGGATGGTCTACCTGGCGATGACGGGGGCGCGGCAGATGCTGATGCAGCAGGCTGCCGCGTCGAACAACCTCGCCAACGCCGCGAGCCCCGGCTTCCGCGCCGACCTCGAGGCGTTCCGTGCCATGCCGGTCTTCGGCCCGGGCCAGCCCTCGCGCGTGTACGCGATGGCGGAGCGGCCGGCGGTGAACTTCCGGCCGGGTTCGCTCGAGACGACCGGCAACGATCTCGACGTCGCGGTCGACGGCGAGGGATTCCTCGCGGTGCAGGCCGCCGACGGCACCGAGGCCTACACGCGCGCGGGGGACCTGCGGCTGAACGGCAACGGCATGCTGGAGACCGGCAACGGTCGGCCGGTGCTCGGCAATGGCGGGCCAGTGGCGATTCCGCCGGCGGAGAGCATCGTCATCGCCGCCGACGGCACCATCTCGATCCGCCCGGTCGGCCAGGGCTCCGATACGCTCGTGGTGGTCGATCGCCTGAAGCTCGTCAGGCCGGACACCAGGGAGCTGCACAAGGGCGAGGACGGCCTGTTCCGGCAGAAGAACGGCGCGAATCCGGAGGCCGACGCCTCGGTGCGCGTGGTGCAGGGCGCGCTGGAGAGCAGCAATGTGAACTCGGTCTCCGAGATGATCAACATGATGACCTACCAGCGCAATTTCGAACTGCAGGTCAAGGCGATGCAGACCGCCGAGAAGAATGACGCCGCCATGGCGCAGCTGATGCGGATGGCATAGAAAGTGATTAATGGATGGTGAGCCGTGATTGGTGATTGGTGATTGGCGGACGTGGCCAGTCACGATTCACGAATCACGAATGACCAATCACGGACACGACACACCCCTGACGGGCGCCGCAGGCGTCGACGGAGAAACAGTATGGAACCCGCACTCTGGGTCGCGAAGACCGGACTGGATGCTCAGAACACGCGCATGCAGGTCATTGCGCACAACCTGGCCAACGTCAACACGACCGGCTTCAAGCGCGATCGCGCCTCCTTCGAGGATCTGCTGTACCAGACGGTGCGGCAGCCGGGCGCGGCCTCCTCGCAGAATTCCGAACTGCCCTCGGGCCTGATGCTCGGCACCGGCGTGCGCATCGTCGCCACCGAAAAGAACTTCGGACAGGGCAGCATCGAGCAGACCGACAACCCGCTCGACGTCGCCATCCAGGGCCGCGGCTTCTTTCAGGTTTTGATGCCCGACGGCAGCATCTCCTACACGCGCGATGGATCCTTCGAGATGGATTCCGAGGGCCAGCTCGTGACTTCCGAGGGCTACCTGGTCGAGCCGGCGATCACGATCCCCGAGGACACCCTGAGCCTAACGGTCGGATCCGACGGCACCGTGAGCGCGCTGGTTGCAGGGGAATCAACGCCGCAGCAGATAGGCACCATAGAGCTGGCGGACTTCATCAATCCGCTCGGCCTGCAGCCGATCGGCCAGAACCTGTTCAAGGAGACCGTCTCGAGTGGTACCGCGCAGACCGGGACGCCGGGTACCGACGGGATGGGCACGCTCGTGCAGGGGTCGCTGGAGAGCTCCAACGTCAACGTGGTGGAGGAGCTCGTCAACATGATCGAGACGCAGCGCGCCTACGAGATGAACTCCAAGGCCATTTCCACCGTGGATCAAATGCTGGGCTTCGTGACCCAGACCCTCTGATAGGCAGCTGAAACCATGATTAAGGCGAACTCCTCCCGCATGTACGACAAGGCCACGCTGCTGGCGGCCTGGACCTTCCTTGCCGTGGCCATCATCGCGGTGAGCGGCTGCACCGGCAGCGCCCCGCGGCGCGACCCGGAGTTCGCCGCGGCCATGCCGGCGGCGCGCGTGCCGACCGAGCAGCACCCCGGCGGCTCGATCTATCAGCCCGGCCATAACCTTTATCTGTTCGAGGACGCCAAGGCGCGCCGCATTGGCGACACGCTGACCATCAAGCTGGTGGAGAAGACGACGGCGGAAAGTTCCGCCAGCAGCAGCTTCGACAAGGAGAGCTCGACCACGATCGCCAATCCGACCATCCTCGGCTCCACGCCGCAGTTCGGCCTGCCCGGCGCCCTGCCGCTGGCCGACACCGACAACAACACGCTGGAGACCTCGATGGGCGCCACGTCGGACTTCACCGGCAAGGGCGACAACGAGCAGGAGAGCAGCCTCATCGGCGACATCACGGTGACCGTGGCCGACGTGCTGCCGAACGGCAACCTCGTGGTGCGCGGCGAGAAGCGCGTGCGCATCAACCAGGGCAACGAGTACGTGAAGCTCTCCGGCATCGTGCGCCCGATCGACATCGGCACGGACAACACCATAGCCTCCACCAAGGTCGCCGACGCAACCATCATCTACAACGGCGACGGGCAGACCGCCAGCGCCAGCAAGGCGGGCTGGCTGACGCGATTCTTCACCAGCGCGCTCTCGCCGCTCTGAGAACCGTGGCGACTGGGCAAGGCATGCGCATGATGCGAGTGTTGGCGAACGTGCTGGCCGGCGTGCTGCTGGCGCTGATGGCCGCCTCGGCGCAGGCCGAGCGCATCAAGGACATCGCGCGGATCGCCGGCGTGCGCGACAACCAGCTCGTGGGATTCGGCCTGGTGGTCGGCCTCGACGGCACGGGTGACAAGACCCAGTTCACCACCCAGAGCGCCAAGAACATGGCCAAGCAGCTGGGTATCACGCTGCCCGAGAAGACGAATCCGTCCCTTAAGAACGCGGCCGCGGTCATCGTACACGCGATGCTGCCGGCGTTCGCGAAGCCCGGCCAGACCATCGACGTGACGGTTTCCTCCATCGGCGACGCAAAGAGCCTGCGTGGCGGCAGCCTCATCATGACGCCGCTGAAGGGCGCCGACGGGAACATCTACGCGATCGCGCAGGGCAACGTGGTGGTCGGTGGACTCGGTGTGGAGACCACCGACGGCTCCTCCATCAGCATCAACGTGCCGAGCAGCGGACGCATCGCCAACGGCGCCACCGTGGAACGCGAGGTGTTGACCGCGTTCAACCAGGGCACCCAGCTCCTGCTAACGCTCAACACTCCTGACTTCACCACCGCCACCCGTATGGCCGAGGCCATCAATGCCAACGGCGGGCGCGCCCAGCCGATCGACGGCTCCTCCGTGGCCGTCGCGATGCCGGTCGACCCGCAGCAGCGGGTGGCGTTCATGTCCCAGGTCGAGAACCTGGAGCTCTCCCCGGGCGAGGCGGCCGCCAAGGTGGTCGTCAATTCGCGCACCGGCACCATCGTCATCGGCCAGCACGTCGCCGTCAGCGCCGCCGCGGTCACACACGGCAGCCTCACGGTCACGATCACCAACGACCCCATCGTGAGCCAGCCGCCGCCCCTGTCCCGCGGCGACACGGTCGTGGTTCCGAAGCAGAACATCGACGTCAAGGAGGAGAAGAGCCGCATGTTCCTCTTCAATCCGGGCGTCAGGCTCGACGACATCGTCCGCGCCGTCAACGCGGTGGGCGCGGCGCCGGGAGATCTGGTCGCCATCCTCGAGGCGCTCAAGCAGGCCGGCGCGCTGAAGGCCGAGCTGGTGGTGATCTGATGGCGAGCGGCTTCGAGAAGGCGCTGGCGGGCACGGACTTCGGTGCGCTGGTCGGCCTGCGCGCCCAGGCCCGCAGGAACTCCCCGGAAGCCGCGCGCGCCGTGGCCCAGCAGTTCGAGGCCCTGTTCGTGCAGACCATGCTGCAGAGCATGCGCGAGGCGAGCAACGTCGGTGGCCTGTTCGACAGCTCGCAGACCGAGCTGTACCAGGACCTGTTCGACAAGCAGATAGCCGTGGACATCGCCAGACGCGGCGACCTGGGCTTCGCCGACATGCTGCTGAGGCAGATCACCCCGAAGGAGACTGGCACGGTCGATGCCGAGGCGCTGGTGAAGTTTCAGCCGCGCTGGTGGCAGGGCATGCACGGGGAGCCGCTTCAGACCATGCGGCAGCTGGAGACCTCCGAACGCATCGCCGCCGCCGTCGGCGAATCCGAGGACGATGCCGAGCCGGCCGATGCTGCCGAGGGAGCCCCGGCATTCAATCCGCGCACCTTCGGCTCGCGCGAGGAGTTCGTGCGCGCACTGGCGCCGCACGCCGAGGCGGCTGGCAGGAAACTGGGGCTGGATCCGGACCTGCTGCTGGCGCAGGCGGCGCTGGAGACCGGCTGGGGCAAGCACATGATCCGCAGCCGCACCGGCGGCAACAGCTTCAATCTCTTCGGTATCAAGGCCGGTTCGAGCTGGGCCGGCGAGCGGATGCGGGTGAGCACGCTGGAGTACGAGAACGGCGTGGCACGCCGCGAGCTGGCGCCGTTCCGCGCCTACGATTCGTATGCGCACAGCTTCAACGACTACGTCGATTTCCTGCAGAGCCGGCCGCGCTACACGCGCGCGCTGGAAAGCGCGGGCGATCCGGAATCCTACATCCGCGCCCTGCAGGGCGCCGGCTATGCCACCGATCCGCGCTACGCGGACAAGGTGCTCAGCATCATGAACAACCAGATCCGCACCTTGCGCCAGGCGCAGGCAGCGGGCGGTACGGACAACGGCTGAACGCAACGGAGGCGTTCCGCAGGGCGGGTGCAGTGAGACGAGGCAGCACAAATGGCTGACATCCTGAATATTGGCGTTTCCGCGCTGTTGTCGACGCAACGCGCGCTCTCGACCATTGGCCACAACATCTCCAACGCCAACACGCCCGGGTACTCGCGTCAGCGTGTGGAGCTCGCCGCGCGTGCGCCGCAGGTCAGCGGCAACGTGTACTTCGGCAAGGGTGTCGGCATCAGCGACGTCAGCCGCGCCGCGGACGCTTTTCTCAACCGCCAGGTGCAACTGAGCTCCACCAGCTACCAGCAGGCCAGCTCCTTCTATGACCTCGCCACGCAGTTGAACAACATGCTGGCGGATTCGAACTCCGGCCTGTCGACTGCGATGACCGGGCTCTTCAGCAGCATCGAGCAGTTGGCCAACCAGCCGACATCCATACCCTCGCGCCAGGCCCTGCTCGGGTCGGCCGGGACCCTGGTCTCGCGGATGCACGATCAGATCGCGCGCCTGGACGACATCAACAGCGCCATCAACACCAAGCTCGCCGACCAGGTGCGACAGGTCAACGAGCTGGCCGCGTCCATCGCCGACCTCAACAAGAGCATCGTGCTCGCCAACGGGCGCACCGGCTCGGATTCCGCCAACGATCTCCTCGACCGGCGCGATCAGCTGGTGCTCGAGCTCTCCGAGATCACCGGTGTCAGCACCTTCATCCAGGACGACGGGGCCATGAACGTGATGGTCGGCGACGGCCTCATGTTGGTCACCGGCTCGACGACGGCCGCGCTGACCACGCAGCCGAACTCCCTGGACGCCTCGCGCCTGGAGGTCGGTTACCTCGTGGGCGGCGTGACCTCGGTGGTGTCCAGCCAGATGAGCTCGGGGCAGATGGGCGGCACACTCGCGTTTCGCGAGGATCTGCTCGAGCCGACCCGCAACGCGCTCGGCCGCCTCAGCGCCGCGCTGGCGATGACCTTCAATGCGCAGCACCAGGAAGGCGTCGATATGAACGGGGCCATGGGCGGGGATTTCTTCTCCATACCGTCGCCGTCCTTCAACGCCGCTAGCGGCAACACCGGCACGATCACCCTGGCCTTCGATAGTGCCAATGTCGGTGACCTGACCATCTCGGACTACGATTTCACCTTTGACGGCACCGACTGGCAGCTGTACCGGTACTCCGACGGCACGACGCAGACCCTGAGCGGCGCCGGCCCCTTCAGCGTCGATGGACTGACCATCACGGTGGGCACAGCGCCGGCGGCCGGCGACACCTATCGGCTGCAGCCGACGCGATACATCGCGCGCGACATCGGGGTCGCCATCACCGACGCGCGCGAGGTCGCCGCGGCCAGCCCGGTGCGTGCCGGCGCCTCGCTGAGCAACCTCGGCAACGTCAACGTGACGGCACCGGAGATCCTGGACGCGAGCGACGCGAACCTGACCACGACGGTCACGCTGGTCTTCGACGACCCGCCGACCAGCTACCGCGTCAACGGCGCCGGCGCCAGCATCGCCTACACCGCCGGCGCAAACATCGACATCAACGGCTGGCGGATACAGCTGAGCGGCACGCCGGCGGCCGGTGATCAGGTCGTGATCGAGGCCAATACCGGCGGCGTGGGCGACAACCGCAACCTGCTCGCCCTGGCCGAGCTGGCGCAGATCGGCATGCTCGAGGGCGGCACCGCGACCTACGGCGACGCCTACGGCGCGATGGTCGGCAATGTCGGTACCGTCACGCGCCAGCACGAGGTCAGCAGCACGGCGCTCAAGACCCTGCTCGAGAATGCCGTTAGTTCGCAACAGGCGCTCTCGGGCGTGAACCTGGACGAGGAGGCCGCCAACCTGTTGAAGTTCCAGCAGGCCTACCAGGCGGCGGCCCAGGTGATCGCCACGGGCAACACGGTGTTCGACGAACTGCTGAACGCGGTCAGGGGCTAGCCGTCATGCGTATATCGACCAGCCAGATCTACCAACAGGGCATCACCAACATACTGAACAAGCAGACGGAGGTCGCCCGCCTGCAGCAGCAGATCGCGACCCAGAAGCGCATCCTCGCCCCGTCGGACGACCCGGCCGCCTCGGCGCAGGTGCTGTCGATCGAGAACGCCACGTCCACGACCGACCAGTACCAGAAGAACGCCGACATGGCGACCTCGCGGCTGCAGCTGGAGGAGGGCGCGATCGCGAGCGCCTCGGAGATCATGGTGCGCGCGCGAGAGCTCGCGCTGCAGGGCCGCAGCGGCCAGTACAGCGACCGCGAGCGCGGTTTTCTTGCCGTTGAGATCCGGCAGCTGCTCGGCCAGATGATGAGCCTGGCCAACACCGTCGACGGCAACGGCGATTATCTGTTCGCGGGTTACCAGGCCAAGACCAAGCCGTTCACGATCGACGGCTCGACCGGCTCGGTGCAGTACAATGGCGATCAGGGCGTGCGCGTGCTGGACATCAGCCCGACGAACACCGTCGCCGACGGCGACCCGGGGTCGGAAGTTTTCATGATGATGCGCGGCGGCAACGGCCAGTTCGCCACCAGCGCCAACTCCGCCAACACCGGCACCGGCGTGATCAACGTCGGCAGCGTCACGGATGCGAGCGCGTTCCTTGCCCACGACTACCGTATCGTGTTCACCTCGGCCACGACCTACGACGTGCTCGACGACACGAGCGGTGCCGTGGTGCTCGGAGGCCAGACCTACGCCAGCGGCAGCAGCATCGAATTCGACGGCCAGACGATGATCATCACCGGCGCGCCGGCCGCGGGCGACGAGTTCAACGTCTCGCCGAGCGCCTACCAGTCCGTCTTCGAGACCCTGGACCGCATGGCCACCGCACTGGAGACGCCGGCCGGGACGCCGGCGGCGAACGCGCAGTTGCAGAACGCGCTCAACTCCGCCATCGCCGATATCGACCGCGCCCAGGACAACTTCCTCGAGGTGCGCGCGGCCATCGGCGCGCGGCAGAACATCATCGAGGCGCAGAAGTCCTTCAACGAGGATCTGAAGCTGCAGCTGACCGGCCTGCGTTCCTCGCTCGAGGACGTGGACCTCATCGAGGCGGCCAGCGGCCTGGAACTCTCGGCTCCGTCACCCTGCAGGCGGCGCAGGCCGCGTTCGCCAGGATGCAGAACACGAGCCTGTTCAATTACCTGTAACGCACACCGGCTCGGCATCGAGCCCAAGCAGCCTTGTTGGCACATTCAGTGCACGATTAGCGCCCGTAGTACCGTCCGCAGCCGGAGGCGGCTCCGCACTGGCCCGATCAGGAAGTGGAAATGAAAGTTGTCGCGTTTATGCCCGCCAAGGGCGCCAGTACCCGGATCGAGAATAAGAATCTACGCTTGCTCGATGGCAAGCCGCTGTTCCTGCATACGATTGAAAAACTGATGAGCTGCGATTTCGTCGACGAGGTCTATCTCGATACCGAATCCGACGAGATGATCGAACTGGCGAGTGACTCCGGCTGCAAGGTGCTCAAGCGTGATCCGGCACTCGCTTCGAACGCCACCGATGGCCATGAGCTGTTCCACAATTCCGCCTCGAAGTGCGAGGGTGACCTTTACATACAGGTGTTATGCACGAGCTTGTTCATCGAGCCTTCCACTTTGCGCCGGGTGGAGGCGCTGGCGGCACCCGATTCTCCGTACGACTCGGCCGTGCTGGTTCGGCGCGAAAAGCAGTACCTTTGGAACGGCGACCGGCCGGCGTACGGCGAGGGGCTGGATTCGAACAGCATCGACCTGCCCGACACGGTCATCGGAACGATGGGGATGTACATGATGCGCGCCGATGCCGCGCGCAGACTTCGTCGACGGATCGGCCCGGGCGCCCGCTGATGTTGGAAGCCTCGCCGCTGGAGGCCGTGGACGTGAACTGGCCCGAGGACCTGTTGCTAGCGAACCCTGATTGCGGCCGGACGGCGCAGGCAGGATCGGCTGCTGAACAATATCCGGAACCATCTCAACAGTTCGCTGTTGTCGGACATACTCGATGATCTCGGCTGCCGCAACCAGATCATAAAGGGACTCAAGCCCAACCTGAGTGGTGCGAAGATCATCAGGCGCACGAAGACCCTGCAGCTGCGGACTGCGCCCGGCGAGGGTTCCGCGGCATCACCGTGCCCTCGACTCCTACAACACGACCGTCCCAGGCGACGTCATCGTCGTGGAGAACTCCGTTCAGGTACGCCTACTTCGGAGAGCTGAACACCAACCTGGCTGACGTACGAGCAGGCAGCGTTGGCGTATGACGGCCACACGCGCGATTCGCGCAGCGTCTCGGAGATACATTACCCAGTATTCGCGCAGGGAACGACCTGCAGGACGTACCAAACGCGCCACGCTCGCGCATATCAACAGGCCCATCTTCCTCTTCGGAGTGGAGGTCAGGCCGGGTGATCTCGTTTTGCGGATTCGGGCGTGGTCATAGTGCCGCGGCGCGTGGAGGATCGGGTCGTCGAGCAGGCCTTGAATAATGGCGTCAACGAGAAGCGCCTCCTGCTGGACATCTCTCCAGGGCATAGACGTGGATGAACTGACCACCAAGTATGGCTTCTTCTGAGTTGTGCGCACGCTGCCTTTCCCTCGTCCGAGACGCGGGCAAAGGCAGTCCGCGTGAGAATGTGCCTGATCGGTGTCAAATTCGTCGGCGAGGCTCGCGAAACACTGCACCTCCTTTCGCCGTTGTCGCAGCGGTGAACCCGCAGCCTGTCAGGCGACCAACGCGGTCGGGTCGATCTGCTGCATCAGTGCCATAACGCGATCATCAATCGCCTGCAGGCATGCGGCGCGGCTGGCGCGGCGGCGATGTGCCGGGCGAGATCCGCTACGCTCGTTGCTGCCGGCCCGCCAGGCGAATGGCCGCTGCGTGATCGAATAGGAAGGGCACACGTAACGGGCAATCTCCTCTCGCATGGCATCCCATCCTTCGCGCGCCATTGCGGGCGGAATGAGTCCGCGGAGGATTGGCGCCCCCGGCAGCGGCACGCCCTTCTCGGAGAGCTGACTGCGCGAGAGCAGCAGCATCGGCGTACCTCCATGAGCAACGCCTCATGCTGGACAGTGGTGGCGCCGGTATGGCCACCAAGTCGGAGGCCATGACCATTGAACGGCGACTCTGTCGCGCCTTCGCTGACAGCCGCGCGGGTGCGTTGGTAGCACGGTGGACTTGCGGTTGATGGGGTGGTCTGCGGGGTTGCCCGTATCGTCGCCAGTCCGGAATGAGCAAGGCGCTGACGGCTGACGCGGCTCGGCAAACCAGACGAGGAGAACCGAGCGCTGTGCAGGCTGCGAAGACGCCCAGTTGGCGGCGGCGGACAGGAACAGCGTGATGACCTTCTTGCCGGCAGGAATGCCGTTACGCTCGCGCAATTCCTGCGGCGAGGCTTCATGATGTCTGGCTGCGTTGCCGGCGGCCTCGCGGCGGAAATGTTCACGGATCGCATTGAACGCGGCACGCTGACCGGCTTGCTGCGGGCGTGCTGACGCAGAGCAAAGTCGAGATTCAGGTCGCCCGTCGCGCCGATGCCTAGGTGATCGACCATCATCGTGTTGGGATACACGCCGCGTTGTTCAAGCCCGGGATGGTATAGGTCGCGCATAGCGGCTGTAGCAGGCGACCGGCTGGCACCGTGGGATTCCAGATGAAGACGCTGTCCGGCCAAGGGTCTCCAGCACCCGGCGAAAGAGGATCACAGACGGCGAGGCCGCGAACGGTACCAGCGTGCGGCTCCTTGACGCACTGCCATAGCGCATCCGCGTCGAGGTACCCGTGCGGATAGCGGGAGAGTGCGGCCTGGTCGGGCGGCACCGCCAGTTCGGAGTAGTCTGCCAGCAGGTGAGGTATCTGAAGATACCGGAACCGATCGTGCGCAGGTCGATAGGTCGTGAGAACGATGAGCGTCACGCCGCGCTCTGCGAGATGCCGGTCGAGCAACTCGAGCACCACGTCCAGATGGATCTGATTTGGCAGGTAGCAGGAAAGGAGGCAAATGCTACCGCCGTTGCTCATGTCTGTGATTGCGGCAATCTTATCGGTCGCGTTGACCGGCCGCGTTGTCAGCGTTCGCTCGACGGCCATGGTTGTCGGGAGCGCCAGCGGCTTCGGAGGTTCCAGCTCCGGTTTCGCAATCGGCTCCCTGCAGGTGGGCATGCTCGCTGGGCCAATTCTCAGGGCCTGAAGGCCTGCGCAGGCGTAACGAGTGCCGGCCTTGGACGCGGCGCCCTGCCGGTGATCTTTTGCAAAGACGAGGCGGAGCTTTCACGGCAGCGCATCACCGTGCCGCCGATGCGGCTTCGATGTTGCGAGCTTAGGCTGTCCATCAGGCTGTAGCCGTAGAGTTGTCTTGCTGGCTCATCGACTCTCAGCGACACCAGGCTCACGCTCTCAAGCTGCGGCAGCGACCAGCGGCGGCCGAAGAGCAGCCCGACGTCGGTATTCAGATCGTCGACGTTCACCAGTGCGAGCCAGGTAGCCGTCGTGCGTCCGCTGGACGTTGGTCCTCACGAAGCGCCAGTTTGTTGTCACGCGACAACATCACCGGCATGGTTTCGCTCGTTGAAGTCACCCGCCTGGAGCGCGAACCGGAAGCGGGATTGGGCGAAGTAGGTCATCGGCAGGGTAGACTGCAATTCCATCGAAAGCGTCGGCCGGTCGTGGAGTTGACGTAGGCGAGGCCCCGGCGTCGCAGTCCGAGAGTCCGCCTCGTCGGTATTGAAGAACTCCCACTCATCGTCAGTGCCCAGGTTTGCGTCGTGACGGAACTGCCCGAAGGTGTCGTCTCCCGGTCTCGCCCGGCAGGTAAAGAAGCCTGCCGAGCTGACTGATGCCGGCATATCTCGCCGCGTCCGGGTCGTCCCAGAACGCACGGTGATCGGGGGCCGAGGCGGCGTCGATGAATTCCAGTGCGGCCTGCTGGATGCGGGCGCGTAGCTCCGCCTGCGGTTTTGGAGAGGATGCCGGCGCGTCGCACCGGGCCGTCCGTCCTCGCTGTAATCGACGACGCTGTCCAGTTCGCAGGTGCAGGCCTGCGCCAGCACCGAGATCCGGTTTGATCAGCACTCGATCGCGCGCAGGTCGGTGCTGTGCGCTGTATCCAGCCATGTTTGTCGCGCAGCATCTCATGAAGTGTCCCGCAACAGGTAGGCGCCCTGAACCCGTACGCCGAGGCTCTCCTCCACGGACGACTGTGGATGAGCGTCTGCACGGTGCCGCTGCCGAGATCCGCAGCACGAGGGTCTCACCGGCGCGGATGCCAGTCGCCGTGCGCAGATAGTTCATCAGCCGCTTCCGATACGCGCCGCTCACGGCGGTGATCTCCGCCAGCGTCTTGGGCTCCTTGATGCGCTTGTGAAAGACCTTCAGGCCGTCGGCGCGCCGCTCCGCCTCGCGAACCAGCACGGCGGCGCGCTTGCCGGTAAGCCCGACTGACGGGCCATGCGCGTAGCCTTCTGCCTTCCGGCGAACGCAAGATAGCGATCGACGGCCTCCGTCCCGGTGAACGAACGCATCAGCCGGCGAAATCGGGAGATCTCCGCCTCTGAGTGCGGGATGTCCGCAAGCCGGGGGTCAGCGGCGATCAGCCGCTCGTAGGCGCGGTGCGGAAGCCATCCGTCGCGGAGCAGGAAGACCAGGCGCGGGTTTTCCCCGGCGTCCTTCATCGCCAGCGCGCGATCCGCCAGCCAGCGCGCGTACCCCAGCATGATCGGCCCCAGCGCGGTGTGTCCGACGCGCTTCCGGCGCATCGAGTTGCGTGGCGTGCTGTGCCCAGAGCGCATGGCACAGCTCGTGAGCCGGCGAGGAGGTCCGTACCGACGGCATGAGCATGCTGCCGGCCACTACCGCCATCCTCGATGCCTCCTGGATCGGCTTGGTGAACGCCGTGAAGTGCACGCCGCGAACGCCACGGTCGTTGGCGCCCTGCAGATCGGCGGCGGGATTGTCGCCGATGTGCAGAACCTGGTCGGCGGGAACGGCGAGCGCGTCGATGACGTCGTCGAACAGACCGTCGTGCTTGGCGCGGCCGTAGCGCGAAGAACAGTACAGCGCGTCGAACAGCGAGGATGCGTCCGGTGCGCCGACGGTCGAGGCGATCAGGTCGGCAAGTTGCGTTTCATTGAAGTAGGTGTCGCTGACCACGATGACTTTCATGCCGCGGGACCTCGCCTGGGCAATGAGGTCGAGCACCGGTCGGAACGCGAAGCATATCCGCTTCTCGAGGGCCAGCTCCTCGGTCACCAGCGCCTCGATGTCGCCCTGCGACGCCCCGGGGATCAGATGGCCGTAGATCTGGGAGAGCGTCACCTCGGTGCGATCCTCGGTCGCCTTCCGCGTCCGGCGCGCGGTTTCCGCGGCCGTCCGCAGGCCGCAGTCAGCCCGCGGCTCCGGAGGACTCGCCCTGCGCCAGCAGAAGGCGTCCGTCGGGGTGGCCACGCGGCGCCACACGAGTGTCGAAGCAATCGAGCGAGGACCTTGCAGCCGGCGCCGTACCGGTCAGGACGGCATACCAGGCCCCGCAACATCGACTGTTCTGTTGGTCATTTCGGGATTTACCTGAATCTGTGCCTTGTAAGTCCTTCAGCCTCTCGTTCCTGCGGAGACCGTGAGGCGGACTGACGAACGCACGCCGCGGCAGCTCGCCCCTGGTCTCCTGCGTGCCGTCGAACCGCGATGGTCGCCGACGGCAAAGTTCATGATTTTGCGCACTGCCTTTGCGGCTAGCGTGCCAGACGGTACAGGGCGCGGCACATATATATGGTCGCGGCCGCCGGCCACACCGGGGTCGACCAGCCGGAGAAGCTGCTTGAGGTGCCCGGAAGCCATTGCCGGCGCCGGTCATGGTTGTTGTGGTTACAGGCGGTTAAGCAGGATCGGGCCGATGCCGGGCGTTGCCGGCGAGGCCGTGCGGATCCCCGGAGGGCGGACGCCTCCAGATCGCCAAATCCCGCCTGCATCACAGGGGGCGGCAGAATCAGGACGAGATGCGGCTCGTTTGCCGCCCAGGCGCCGTTAACTTCTCCGGAGGCGGTGAATATTCATCGAATATATCCGCCAAAGACAAATCCCAGGCCAGCGCCGGGCACCCAGGCTCAACAGTTAGGAGTCAACTATCATGGCTGCTGTCATCAGCACCAATATGATGTCGCTCAACTCGCAGCATCGTTGGGCACCTCACCAATCCTCTCTGGCGACCTCCATGGCGCGCCTGTCCTCGGGTCTGCGCGTCAACAGCTCCAAGGACGACGCCGCGGGCTCGCGGTCGCGCAGCAGATGAACGCAAAGGCGCGTTCCTCGCAGGTCGCCATCCGCAACGCCAACGACGGCATCTCCATGGCCCAGACCGCGGAAGGCGGCATGTCGCAGATCGGCGATATCCTGCAGCGTATGCGCGAGCTGGCCATGCAGTCGGCCAACGGCACGTACGACGCCGATGCGCGCACGGCGCTGGGTACCGAATATGACGAGCTGGTTTCGGAAATCGACCGCATCGCCAACTCGACCAAGTTCAACGGCGTGGCCCTGATCAACGGTTCGGGCACCTCCACCGACTTCGCCGTCGACGTGGAAGGCACGGACAACATCACCATCGACTTCAGCACGCTGGACGTCCTGGCTTCGACCCTGGGTGTCGCCTCGGGCGACATCGCCTCCGCCTCCGGCGCCTCCGCGATCCTGACCGACATCGACGATGCGATCACGACGCTGAACACCAACCGCGCCACGCTCGGTGCCGCCCAGAACCGACTGGAGTTCACCATCAACAACCTCCAGGTGCAGTACGAGAACCAGAAGTCCGCCTATGGCCGAATCATGGACGCGGACTACGCGGTGGAAACCGCCAACCTGACTCGTACGCAGATCCTGCAGCAGGCGGGCACGGCGATGTTGGCGCAGGCCAACGCCCTGCCGCAGAGCGTGCTGCAGCTTCTCGGCTAGTGAATCGGGCAGCGGCTAGTTAGCAACAGGGGGGGCAGTGTCCTGGGGTTGCCCAGGGCGCCGTCCCCCCAGTTTCGTTACCAAGAGGGTAGCGGCCATGATCAACCCGTTACAGTTTTCAACAGCGTCGCAGGTCAAGACGGAGCCCAAGGTGAACCGTCCGGCCGTGCAGGGCGTGAGTGCGGCCGGACCGGTGCGTTCGGTCGCCGATCGCTTTGCACAGGTGCGGGAAGGCTCCGGTGGAGCGCCGTCCCCCGAGCCGGTCAGTGCCGAGGTCGTCGACAGGATGGCCCAGGACGTCGCGGAGCGCCTGCAGACCAACCAGCGGCAGCTGCAGTTCAGCGTCGACAGCGAGACCAACAGCACCGTGGTGCGGGTCATCGACAGCGAAACCAAGGAGCTGATCCGCCAGATTCCGTCCGAAGAGCTGCTGGCGATCTCGCGGCGGCTCGAGGCGGCCACGGGTCTGCTGGTCGACGACAAGGTATAGAGCGGAATGCCAACCGTCACATCTCTGGGAATCGGGTCGGGTATCGATCTGAACAGTCTGGTCAGCGGCCTGATGGCCGTCGAGCGGCAGCCGCTGACCGCGCTGCAGACCAAGATGACCTCGGTCAACTCGCAGATCAGCGCGATCGGCAAGTTGAAGAGCGCCCTGTCGACCTTCCAGGATGCGATGGCCAAGCTCACCAAGGAGTCGAGCTTCAAGGTGCATTCCGCGACATCTTCCGATGAGGACGTCCTGACCGCCAGCGCCTCCTCCTCGGCGGCGAGGGGCAATTACTCCGTGACGGTCAGCCGCATCGCCGAGTATCATCGCATGGCTGCCAGCACGACCTATGCCGACAGCGGCACGACGGCCATCGGCACCAGCGGCGATACCATGACGATTACCGTCGGCAGCGATGATTTCACCGTCGATATCGGCGGCAAGACGCTGGCCGAGATCCGCGAGGCCATCAACGACGCGAGCGACAACACCGGCGTGACCGCCTCGATCATTCATGATGACGCCGGTTACCGGTTGTTGCTGGCGGCCGAGGAGACCGGCAGCGACAACTTGATAGCGGCGAGCTTCAGCGGCAGCGATCCGTTCTCGCTGAGCAGTCTGAACACCGATCGCAACGGCAGCGGCTCATTCACCGCCGCGGACCTCGACGCCGTAGTTCAGCTCGAGGGCCAGTTCCAGATCACCAGCAGCAGCAACACCGTGACCGATCCGATCCAGGGCGTCAGCCTGGAATTGAAGGCGGCCGGGACCACGGCGGTCAAGGTCGAGCGCGACGAGGACACGATCGAAAGCAACGTCAAGTCCTTCGCCGAGGCGGCGTCGGCCCTGTTCTCGTCGCTGGACAGCCTGGCGGTGAAGGACCTGAAGGGCTACGGCAGCCTGCTTCGCGGCATAGAAAGCCAGGTGCGCGGGATGCTGGCTACCTCGACGAGCGTCGGCGGCAGCTTCTCCTTCGTCTCGGAGATCGGGCTGCAGACGCAGCGCGACGGCAGCATCACGCTCGACAGCGACCTGCTTTCCGCGGCCTTGCAGTCGGATTTCGCCGGCGTGGCGGCACTGTTCACGGACAGCAGCAACGGCATCGCGGTGCGCCTGGACGCGATCATGGACGAGTACCTGCAGTCCGGCGGGATCCTCGAGTCGCAGACCGACAACCTCAACAACCAGCTGAGCAGCATGAAGGACAAGCAGTCCCGGCTCGAGGCGCGGTTGGATCTGATCCAGAATCGCTATATCAAGCAGTTCTCGGCGCTCGACACGCTGCTCTCCAGCCTGCAGACGACGAGCAGCTTCCTCACCGCGCAGCTGGCCTCGACGTCCCGTTAGTCCCGGCGTCGCGGCCGTGCCCGCCGCCCCGCGTTTCCGTCCTCCGACCCACTTCCGGTACGGTCCGCGGGCGGGCGATCGACGCGTGAGTTGTGATGCGGGAAGAGACGAAATGCGGGAAAACGCTTCCCTATTCTCATCAAGAATCGGCCGGCTGCGCCGCTAAGCATGGGTAGGCGAGCGGTCCGCCCGACTCGCATGAAAACCCATCTACACACCTTCGGGGAAGCGCAAAGAATGGCAAACGCGGGCAGAACCATCTCGGCGATCGGCAAGTACAGGAAGGTTGACGTGCATTCAGCCGTCCTGGGGGCATCGCCGCACCGGCTCGTTCAACTGCTTTTCGACGGCGCCCTGGCGCGCCTGGCCGAGGCGCTCGGGCATATCGAGAGGGGCAACATGGCGGGCAAACGCGCGGCCATCGATGCCTGCATCGCGATCATCAATGGACTGCGCGGCGGCCTGAACATGGAAGCCGGCGGCGAGCTGGCGGTGCGACTCGATCAGCTCTACGACTACATGGCGCGACGGCTGGTCAGTGCCAATCGCCGCAGCGACCCGGAGGCCCTGCGCGAGGTGCACCGGCTGCTGTGCGAGATCCGCACCGGCTGGGACGGCATACGCGAGGCGGCGGAGAGCATCTCCATGGCGGCGAGCAACGGCTGAGGCGCCGCGAGCGCCACGTACCCGGCCCCGCGACATCAACTGTCATGGACACGCCCGACACGAGCACGGCCATCGAGACAGCGCTCGATATCACCCGCCGCATGTACGAGCTTGCGATGCGGGGCGAATGGATAGCGATGCTGGAACTCGATCAGACCCGTCAGCCCCTGCTGGGAAGTCTGCGGGATGCGCCGCCGGCGCCCACATGCGTTCCGCTGATGCGCGAGCTGCTGAGCCGCAACGAGCAACTGCTGACGATGTGCGCGCAGGCGCAGGTCGAGATGCGCAAGGCGATGCAGACGGCGGGGCGCGGGCGCATGGCCGCGCGCGCCTACTCGCGCGCCTGAGGACGCGCGCGGCATGAGCGCCGAACCCCTCGCGGGCGCGCCGACCGGCGCTGCGGTCCCGACGCTGGGCGCGCACCTGGCCATCGCCGTCGCCAGCGTCGTGCCTCGCGATCCTCATGCCCGATTCAAGTCCCTGGCCGCCGATCTGGTGCGCACCCTGGAGAACATGTGCGTGCACGCCGAGCGTTGCGAATGGCCGGCCTGCGCCGTGATCGAGGTCCGCACGAGCGCGCTCGTGCGCGAGATTGGCCGGCTCGTCGATGCGGATCCCGGGCTGCGCACGGCCTACCGCGAGCTGCTCACGCTGACGGTCGCGACCACCGAGGCCCTTCTGGTGCAGTGCCGTGAGACGCGGCGGCATGGGGCCGCGGCCGCCGACGCGATCGAGCGGCGCGACGTCCCGGATTCCTGTCGATACCTGGCGGTACGCTGAACGTCCGCGGAGCCTCGGCCCCGCATCAGGCGACAATCGGCGTTCCGGTCGCGACCGAACCCTCGTTGCGCCCGTCGCTCCGGTGAATTTCCCTTCCCTGTTACCTGGTTAAATCGCACACCTCGCGTCAGTCTTCCGCCGTTTCGCCTCCCGTAATGGCAACAAGTCAAGGCCGGCCCCCCTGCGCGACGGATGTCTGTCGCTGAAGGGAGACAGAGTCGGCTAAAATCTCCTTGCTAGAATTCGAAATTTGGCCGATGCTGCAACGAATAGTCCGTCAAATCATGCAATTGTGAAGGCGCCAAAAATTTGGCCCCTGCTTTGCAAGCCAGACTGCCGCGTCGAAGTTGCCAAAGTTTTGACGAGACGCGCGATCGGATCGGCCAAACATGTCGCGGCCGAGTCCGCTCACAAAATTATCACTACACAGGGGGCGTGCCATGTCGGGCGGTAAAGTACTGGTCTACGAGCAGCATCCGGTGACTCGGAATCACATCTGCTCGATCATGGAATTCCTGGAGTACGAGCCGGTTACGGTCGAGGGGCCGGAGGCCTTGAACGAGCATCTCGGCAACCCGCCGGACGAGATCTGGATGATCCTGCTCGGAGGCGCCGGAGCCAACGGTTCCGCGGTGGAAGTCCTCCGCAAGGTCCGGTCGCTCGATCCGCACATTCCCGTCGTGCTGGTCCTCGACCCGAAGGGGGGGACCAAGCTCACCGCCGAGCTCGAGGCCGGCGTCATCGACACGGTGGAGACGCCGCTGCGCGCGCGCCGCGTCAACTCCGTGCTGCAGAAGGTGCAGACCTTCCGCGAGAACCGCCACCAGAACGGCTCGCCGCGCAACCTGGAGCTGTTCCGCAACCTCGTAGGCTCCAGCAAGGGCATCCAGCGGGTGAGGAAGATGATCGAGATGGTCGCCTCCTCGGACGCCAATGTGCTCATCACCGGCGAGTCCGGCACGGGCAAGGAGGTGGTGGCGCGCCACATCCACTATCACTCGGCGCGACGCAACAAGCCGTTCGTTCCGGTCAACTGCGGCGCCATCCCGCCGGATCTCCTCGAGAGCGAGCTGTTCGGCCACGAAAAGGGCGCGTTCACCGGTGCCATCACCGCCCGCCAGGGGCGTTTCGAGATGGCCGACGGTGGCACGCTGTTCCTCGACGAGATCGGGGACATGAGCCTGAACATGCAGGTCAAGCTGCTGCGCGTATTGCAGGAGCGCACCTTCGAGCGGGTCGGCAGCAACAAGAGCATCACGGTCAACGTGCGCATCATCGCCGCCACGCACGTCAACCTCGAGAAGGCAATCGAGGGCGGGCGGTTCCGCGAGGATCTTTACTACCGCCTGAACGTCTTCCCCATCGAAACTCCGCCGCTGCGCGATCGTGTCGAGGACCTGCCGCTGCTGGTGAACGACCTCATCGAGCGCAGTGCGCACGAGGGTCACGGCAGCCTGCGCCTGACCCCGACGGCGATGCAGTCTCTGAATCACTACAAGTGGCCGGGCAACGTGCGGGAACTGGCCAATCTGATCGAGCGGCTTTCGATCCTCTATCCCAACGGCGTGGTCGATCTGCACGACCTGCCGGAGAAGTACCAGGCCACCGAGCTCGTGGCCAAGGCCGCCACCGAGGTGGCCGCGGAGGTCGCCGCGGTGGCCCCGGGCGTGGCCGATCCCGGTCAGTTCATCCGACTGCCGCGTGGCGGCATCGATCTGAAGGAGCACCTGACGAGCCTGGAGTACAACCTCATCCTGCAGGCGTTGCAGGAGTCCAACTGGGTGGTGGCGCATGCCGCGAAGCGCCTGATGATGGGCCGCACGACGCTGGTGGAGAAGATGCGCAAGCTCGGGCTGCAGCGCGACGAGGAGGGGGCAGCGGGAATTTGACGGTTCTCTGCGCCGTCGACGCGATGTTCGAAACCGGGCGCTGACGCGCCCGGTTTTTTTTCGGCCATCGGTCGAGTGTCGAACTCGCGCCTTTGCCTACACAGGTGCATCGACGGTTTTTAACTCGCTGAAATGGCGCTTGAATTGTCGCCCGTGTCCGCGCCGATCCAGATCGAAAAATCCGTGGCATAGGAATTGCTCGAACCCCTCGCAAGATGGGTCTCGATATGGGCAAAACCATGGTCGCCGAGGACAAGATCGCCGATTCCGGCTACGACTGCGAACACACGGATCTGCGCGACGCATTCGCCTCCGTGCAGGGCGCCTACGTCGAGCTTGCCGAGTCCCATCAGCATCTGGAGTCGTGGCTCGCGGAGTTGGCGCAGCGCCACGCGACGGCCCAGGCGGCCGTGGACCGCGCCGAGTCACGGTTCTCCAACCTGCTGCAGGCCTTGCCGGCCGCCGTGGTCATCCTCGACAGCGAAGGCCGCATCCGTGATTTCAACGACGCGGCCCGCGAACTGCTGGTGGACATCGGACCGGGGCGTCCCTGGGTCGACGTGGTCGCCGCCTCCTTTGCGCCGCGCTGGGACGACGGCCACGACATCACGCTGAAGTGCGGCCGGCGGGTGAACCTCTCCACCCAGCCGCTGCATGGAGAGCCGGGTCAGATCGTTTTGCTCAAGGACGTCACCGAGACGCGCGGGTTGCAGGACGAGCTCAATCGTCATCGCCGGCTCGCCTCGATGGGCGAGATGGCCGCCGCGCTCGCGCACCAGGTGCGCACGCCGCTGGCCTCCGCCATTCTCTACCTCTCCAACGTGCGGCTGGGGCGCGGCGACGAGACGCTGCGGCAGAAGTGCATCGACCAGGCGATGAACCGGCTGCAGCATCTGGAGCGGCTGGTCGCCGACATGCTGCTGTTCGCGCGCGGCGGCGCCTTCGATGCCGCCGAGGTGACGCTCTCGGATCTGCTCCGGGAACTGGCCAGCGACGGCGGCAGCGCGCTGGACGCCTTCCGCATCGAGGTGCTCGACACTACCGGCAGCGCGCGCGTGCGCGGCAACCGCGACGCGCTGGCCAGCGCGCTGCGCAACCTCATCGACAACGCGCGCCAGGCCTGCGGAGGCAACGGCTCGATGATGATCGAGGCGGTGACCGACGGCGACGACATGGCCCTGCTGCGCTTCACCGACGACGGTCCGGGCATCCCGCCGAACCTGCGCGAGACGATTTTCGAACCCTTCTTCACCACCCGCATGGGCGGAAGCGGCCTGGGTCTGGCGGTGACCCAGGCGGTCATACGCGCCCACGGCGGGGAGATCACGCTCGAGCCGCCGAGCGGCAGCGGCAGCACGTTTCTCGTGCGCCTGCCGCTGCGGGGAGCGGCCGAGGAGTCCACGCCGGCCACGGCTGCGGTTTGATCCGATGACCATGGACATGTGCATGCCCGCGAGCCGCGGGCACCGGAGCGAGCTGAGGTTGATTCCATGAGTGCGAGAATTCTCGTCGTCGAGGATGACAACGCATTGCGCGAGGCCTTGTCGATGACGCTGGAACTCGCGGGCCACGAGGTCTTCGGTGCGGCCGACGGCCATGCCGCGCTGGCGGCGCTCGGCGAGCAGCAGTTCGACCTGGTCGTCAGTGACATACAGATGCGCCCGATGGACGGCCACACGCTGCTGACGCACGTGAAGGCGCGACACGCCTCGCTGCCGGTGCTGCTCATGACCGCCTACGGCACGATTCCGAGCGCGGTGCAGGCGATGCGAGACGGCGCCTCCGATTATCTCGTCAAGCCGTTCGACGCGGAGGTACTCGCCGCCAAGGTCTCGGAAATGCTTTCGGCTTCTGGCGCCACCGCCACCATCGACGGCGGCATGGTGGCGGTCGACCCCGTCATGAAGGAGGTCGTCAAGCTCGCGCGGCGCGTGGCGCAGAGTGACGCCACGGTGTTGCTGACCGGCGAGAGCGGGGTCGGCAAGGAGGTCATGTTCCGCTACCTGCACGCGAACTCCCCGCGCAGCAGGGGACCGGCGATCGCGCTCAATTGCGCGGCCATCCCGGAGAACATGCTGGAGGCGATCCTGTTCGGCTACGAGAAGGGGGCCTTCACAGGCGCCTACAAGCCCAGTCCCGGCAAGTTCGAGCAGGCGCAGGGGGGATCCATCCTGCTGGACGAGATCTCGGAGATGTCGCTGCCGCTGCAGGCCAAGCTGCTGCGCGTGCTGCAGGAACGGCAGGTCGAGCGTCTCGGCAGCAACAAGGTCATCGATCTGGACGTGCGCGTCATCGCCACCACCAACCGCGACCTGCGCGGGGAGGTCGACGCCGGTCGCTTCCGAGAGGATCTTTTCTACCGTCTGAACGTATTTCCCATTCGCGTGCCCGCGCTGCGCGAGCGCCGCGAGGACATCGTGCCGCTGGCAGAATTCCTGCTAGCACGAGCCGCGGCGCGCACCAGCGTCGGCTGTCCGGTGTTGTCGCCCGAGGCCTGCGCACTGCTCCGATCCTATGGCTGGCCGGGCAACGTGCGGGAACTGGACAACGTCATGCAGCGCGCCCTCATCGTGCACGATGGCCGGCAGATCGAGGCGCGCGACATTCGCTTCGAACAGCGCGGTGCGATATTGCCGACGCCGACGATCGCGACCGCCGAGGAGCCGGCCGGTGCGGATTGCGGCGCGGCCGACGCCGAGAACGACTCGCTGGCCGGCGACCTGCGCGATCGCGAGCGCAAGATCATCATGGACGCGTTGCAGGAATCCCGCGGCAGCCGCAGGACGGCCGCGGCCAGGCTCGGGATCAGCGAACGCACGCTGCGCTACAAGCTCGCGCGCATGCGGGAGGACGGTGTGAGCGTGCCGCTGCGGTGATCCCCGGCGGATAGAGATCTGGGACAGGGCATACAGGAGACCGAGATTCATGACATCAGGCATCGACATGAACTCCGTGCTATTGCAGATGCGCGCAATGGCGGCACGCGCCGAGGGTATGCGGTCGGCGCCCGAGGTGTCGCAGGCCAGTCAGGCCGGCGGTGCCTTCGGCACGATGATCAAGCAGGCGATCGACCAGGTAAACAGTGCGCAGCAACGCGCCGTCGAGATGTCGACGGCGGCGGAGGTCGGGGCCACCGACGCGGACATCGCCGAGGTGATGCTGGCCATGCAGAAGGCGAGCCTGGGATTCCAGACCGTCCTGCAGGTCCGCAACAAGGTGGTGGCCGCCTACCAGGAAATCATGAACATGCAGGTGTAGACCGCGCGACCCGCGCGCGATCGGCGGCAGAGAGCACGAACGGACGGATTTTGGGGAGCGGAGAGTAAATGGCGGAACAAACCACACTGCTGGTGCCGGCCAACGCGCAGCTGTCCTGGCTGCGTCAGGTCGGCGTGATGGTGGGCATCGCTGCGGCGGTCGCACTGGGCGTGGCGGTGGTGCTGTGGTCGCGGACCCCCAGCTACGGGATGTTGTACTCGAGTCTTTCCGACCGCGATCTCACGCAGGTCATGGACGCGCTGCAGGCCGCCGACATCCGCTACAAGGTCGACAACGCCAGCGGCGCGATCATGGTGCCGGCGGACCAGGTTCACGACGCGCGCCTGAAGCTCGCCGCGGCCGGGCTGCCCAAGAGCGCAAGCATGGGTTTCGAGGTCCTCGACAACGAATCCAATCCGTTCGGCAACAGCCAGACCGCGGAGCTGGCGCGGTTCCAGCGCGCGTTGGAGGAGGAACTCGCCCGCTCGATCGGCAAGCTGTCGAACGTCCGCAGCGCGCGCGTGCACCTGGCCATTCCGAAGCCCTCCGTGTTCGCCCGCGACAAGAAGGATCCGAGCGCCTCCGTGCTCCTCGATCTCTACCCGGGCCGCGCGCTCGAGGAAGGACAGGTCGATGCCATCGCGCACATGGTCTCGGCCAGCGTGCCCAATCTGAAGATGTCCGCGGTCACTGTCGTCGACCAGCAGGGCCGCCTCCTCACCGGATCCGACGGCCCCGAGCAGATACGCGAGGCGGCGCACCGCTTTCAGTACACGCGCAAGCTCGAGGACACCTTCGCCCGCCGCGTCGAGGACATCCTCACGCCACTGGTCGGCAACGACGGCGTGAAGGCGTCGGTGGCCGCCGAGGTCGACTTCACCGCGACCGAGCAGACCAGCGAGAGCTTCAATCCCGACTCCCAGAGCGTGCGCAGCGAGCAGACGCTGGAGGAGAACCGCGCCGGCAGCATCGAGGGAGGGGTGCCGGGCGCGCTCAGCAATCAGCCGCCGGGGGCCGGTGCCGCGCCGGAGACCACGGCCGCGGATCCGAACGCCACCGCCGCGACGGGAGCGACGGCGGCCGCAGCCGCCAGCACCGGGCCGCAGAGCAATCGCAGGCAGGCGACGCGGAACTTCGAGGTCGATCGCACCATCAGCCACAGCCGCCTCTCGGCCGGCTCCGTGCGCCGGCTGTCGGTCGCCGTGCTGGTCGACAACAAGACCAACGTGGGCAAGAACGGAAAGATCACGAAGACGCCGTTCACCAAGGAGGAGATCGATCGGATGACCGCGCTGGTCAAGGAGGCGGTCGGGTTCGATGCCACGCGTGGCGATACCGTCAACGTCACCAACGCGGACTTCACCATGCCCCCGAAGGTCGAGCCGCTGCCCGAGCCTCCCGCCTGGAAGCAGGCCTGGGTAATCGATCTCGGAAAGCAGGTGCTGGGCGGAATGTTCGCGCTGATCGTTGCCTTCGGCGTCATCCGGCCGGCGATCCGCTCGCTCATGCGGCGTGAGGTCGTGGTGCCGACGAGCGGCGAGCCGATGATGAACGCCGACGGCTCGCTGTCGCTGCCGGGCGGCGCGGGCGCCTCGCTGCCGGGCGGGGCCGGCGCGGTCGCGCAGCTCGCGCCACCGCGCGATCAGTCGGAGCTCGATCGGGTGAAGATGCTGGCATCGCAGGACCCCAAGCTGGCGGCACAGGTCGTCAAGGGCTGGGTCAACGCGGATTGATCGATCGCCCATGGCCGAAGCGATCAAACTGAACGGCGTCGAGAAGGCGGCCGTCCTGCTCATGACCATGGGCGAACAGGCGGCGGCCGAGATTCTCAAGCACATGGGACCGAAGGAGGTGCAGAAGATCGGCATCGCCATGGCCTCGCTGCAGAACGTGTCGAAGGAGACGGTCAACGCGACGATGGCCGATTTCGTCAACAGCCTGCACAACCAGACCTCGCTCGGCGTCGGCTCCGACGAGTACATCCGCAGCGTGCTTGTCAATGCCCTGGGCGAGGAGAAGGCGGCGACCATGATCGATCGCATCCTGCTCGGCGGCAACACCAAGGGGCTGGAGTCGCTGAAGTGGATGGATCCGCGCGCGGTGGCCGAGCTCATCCGGCTGGAGCATCCGCAGATCATCGCCATCGTGCTCTCCTACCTGGAGGCCGATCAGGCCGCCGCGGTGCTGCAGGAGTTCCCCGAGAAGGTGCGCAGCGACCTCGTTCTGCGCGTGGCCACGCTCAACGGCGTGCAACCCTCGGCGATGCAGGAGCTGAACGACATCCTGGAGCGGCAGCTCAAGGGCGGCGGCGGCGGGCTGAAGTCATCCAGCATCGGCGGGGTGAAGTGCGCGGCCAACATCCTCAACTTCGTCGACGGCAGCGTCGGCAACAAGGTCATGGACGCGATGAAGGACGCGGACGCGGACCTCTGCCAGTCGATCCAGGACCTCATGTTCGTCTTCGACGACCTGGTGGAGGTCGACAACCGCGGGATACAGACGCTGCTGCGCGAGGTCTCCAGCGAGACTCTCGTGCTCGCGCTGAAGGGCGCCGACGACGGTATCAAGCAGAAGATTCTCTCCAACATGTCGCAGCGCGCGGCCGAGATGCTGCGCGAGGATCTGGAGTCGCGCGGGCCGGTGAAGCTCTCGGATGTCGAGACCGCCCAGAAGGAGATCATCACGATCGCGCGTCGGCTGGCCGACGAGGGCCAGATCGTGCTGGCCGGCGCCGGCGAGCAGATGGTCTAGCTGCCGGCTGCCATGTCCGTGCGTCCGCCCCGTATACTCAGCCGCGAACAGTTGGGCGAGATCCAGCGCTACGATCTGCCGTCGGTCGACGGCGACATACACACCGGCGTGCACCGGCAGGCGGTGCGCCCGCTGACGGCCTCGGATCTGCAGTCCATCCAGAAGCACGCCTACGAGGAGGGCTTCGCGCTCGGCCGTCGCGAGGGGCGCGAGGCCGGGCAACGCGAGGTCGCGCAGCAGTTCGAGGCGAAGTACCTTCCAAAGCTCAATGCGCTGTCCTCCATGCTGCGTGCCATCGCCGCGCCGATCGAGAGGCTGGACGAGGAGCTCGAGAGAACGCTGGTGGACATGGTGATACTCATCGCTCGCCAGCTCATCCGGCGTGAACTGAAGACCAGCCAGGGCGAGATCGTCGCCGTCGTACGCGAGGCCGTGGCGAGCCTTCCCATCGCTTCGCGTCATCCGCGCATACACCTCAACCCCGAGGACGTGGAAATCGTCCGCCAGGCATTCTCGCTTGGGGACGCCCAGGAGGCCTACACCCTGGAGGAGGATCCCCTGATCTCGCGCGGCGGCTGCCTCATCGAGACGGCGACCTCGTTCATCGACGCGACGGTGGAGGCGCGCCTGAACGCCACCATCGCGCAGTGCTTCGGCAGTCTGCGCGAGAACGATCAAAATGAATGACGCGCGTGCCGGGCGCCAGTCCGTGTGGGCGGGCAGGCTCCAGCAGCACAACGAGCGGCTGCGCAAGGCGCAGTGGAAGCCGGTCGTCGAGGGCAAGCTCACGCGCATGGTCGGTCTGACCCTGGAGGCGGTGGGCTGCCAGTCGGCGATCGGGGACCGCTGCCGCGTGGCCAGCCGCGGCGGCGCGCCGGTGGAGGCCGAAGTGGTGGGCTTCGCCGGCGAGCGGCTGTTCCTGATGCCGACCGGCTCGCCGGACGGCCTGGCGCCGAACGCGCGTGTCGTGCCCATCGGGCGCGCCGGCGACGTGGCCGTCGGCGATCACCTGCTCGGGCGCATCATCGACGGCGCCGGGCGGCCGCTGGATGGCAAGCGCCTGCCGCGGACCGAGGAGCGCGTGCCGCTGAATGGCACGACGGTCAATCCCCTGAGCCGCACGCCGATCCGGCTGCCGCTCGATGTCGGTGTGCGCGCCATCAATGCGTTGCTCACGGTGGGCGGCGGCCAGCGTCTAGGCCTGTTCGCGCCGGCCGGCGTCGGCAAGAGCATCCTGCTCGGGATGATGACGCGCTTCACGACGGCGGACGTGATCGTGGTCGGCCTCATCGGCGAGCGCGGCCGGGAGGTGAAGGAGTTCATCGAGGACAGCCTGGGCGAGGAGGGATTGCGGCGCTCGGTGGTCGTGGCCACGCCGGCGGACATGCCGCCGCTGATGCGCGTGCACGGCGCCTCCGTGGCCACCGCGATCGCCGAGTACTTCCGCGATCAGGGCAAGCGCGTGCTGCTGCTCATGGACTCGCTCACGCGTTACGCGCAGGCGCTGCGCGAGATCGCGCTCACCATCGGCGAGCCGCCCGCGACGCGCGGCTTCCCGCCCTCGGTGTTCGCGCGCCTGCCGGGGCTGGTGGAGCGCGCCGGCCCGGGCGGGATTAACGGCGGCTCGATCACCGCCTTCTACACCGTGCTGACGGACGGCGAGGACGTCAGCGATCCGGTGGCCGAGGCCGCGCGCGCGATCCTCGACGGCCACATCATCCTGTCACGGCGACTGGCGGAATCGGGACACTTCCCCGCCATCGATCTCGAGGCCTCGATCAGCCGCGTCATGCACCAGGTGGTGGTCCCCGAGCACGAGACCGACGCGCGTGCCTTCCGCCACCTGTGGTCCCTGCACGAGCAGAACCGGGATCTCATCAGCGTCGGCGCCTACAAGGCCGGTTCGAACCCGGACCTGGATCGCGCCATCGCGCTGCTGCCGCGCATGCGTGCGTTCCTGCGCCAGGACATGCGCGAGAAGGTCGCCATGCCGGAGACGCTGGCGCAGCTGCAGGATCTCATCGAAGCGGGCAGAACGGGATAGTCGATGGCGGGTAAGAACAAGAGGATGGCTACCGTGCTGTGGCTGGCGGCGCAATCCGAACGGATGGCCGCCGAGCGCCTGCTGGCGAGCCGGCGCGAGGTCGACGATCTCGCGCAGAAGCTTGCGCAGCTGCAGGCCGGCCGCTCGGAGTATCTCGCGCGACTTGCGAGCGGCACGACCATGGGCGTAGGCCAGATGCGTGAGCTGCGCAACTTCGTCGGCAAGCTCGACATCGCCATCTCGCAGCTGCAGCAGCAGCTGGCGCACAAGCAGAATCTCAACGATCAACACCGCGAGCAGTGGCAGGGACAGAAACGCAGGCAGGACGCGCTGGGCGGCATCGCCGATCGCTACCGTCGCGAGGAGGCGCGGGCGGCGGAGAACAAGGTGCAGCGGGAGATCGACGATCGCCGTCCTCGGTCGGATGGAGGCGAGCCGTGAGCGGCGTAGCGACGGTTGCGGGGTGAGGTCCGGGGCGTGATCGGGACCGCGGCGGCGCCCGCGTGCGGTCGCGGATCGACGACCACCAGTCAGCGCGCCGCCATCAGCCGCTGAAACCGCACTTGCGCATCTCTTCGCGTACGTAGGAGCTGAAGCGGGCCGAATCGGCCTCGCGGACGTGATCCATGGACCACAGTGCCGCGCATTCGAAACCGTACTCGACGAACCGGCGCACGTACTCCTTGGCGTCGGCCCGCAGCCTCCACGCGTTCATCTCGATGATGGTGGCGCTCATGACGTCCTCCTCGCGCGCCCCGCGCGGCGCGCCTGTAGATCAGGTTTTCGGCCGCGTGGCGTGGAGGTTTAATTTGCCGCGCCAACCTCCGCGCCGGCGGGCGAATGTGCGGGGGTGCGAGGTCAGCGTACTGCCAGGTGGTTCGGTCCTGCGCCCGGCCAGCGCGGCGCTCATGGCACACCGGTTGCTGATTGGCGCTGCAAGAGCTCAATCGTTACCGCCGAGGACGCCGCAACCACATGCCAGCCGCCATCAACGCCGCATCCGCCACATCCCCCGACGCACTCGGTGCGCGCGCTTCATCCGGCTCGTCCGGCAGCGGCGCGGCGCAGGAGCCGCGCCGCCGCGAGTTCTCCGAGGTGCTGCGCGACACGTCAGCCAAGTCCCGGACCGAGAAAGCAAATTCGGCCTCGACGGATGAGCGGCCAGGGGACGCGCAGAGCGCAGAGGCCACCGCCCGACCCGGCACGGAGACCGCTCAGGCCGCCGGCGAAGGCAAGGCTGCGGCCGAGGCGGCGGCGGACCAGACTGCCGATGCACTGGCCACTGACGCAGACCCGACGGGCGGCAGCGATTTGCCGCCATGGCTGAACATCGTGGCCGAATCGTTGCCGGCCGCCAGGACCTCGCCGCCCGCCGTTGCCGGCGCGAGCGTCGACGGCTCGGCGCCGCTCGCAGTCGCGCCGAGCGCGCTCGACGCCGTGTCCACGTCCACCGGGCCCGGCGCGGTCGGCAAGGCATCGGCATCCCTCGATACCGCGCTCACCGGGCGCGAGGCTTCCGCCGCCCGTGGCGGCAGTCCATACGCACCGCTCGGGCCGATCGGCAGCGGTGCGCACGCCAGCGTCGCCAACGAGCCGTTGCATGCGGGTGTCCCGGCCATCGGCGCCAGCGGCCACGGCAACGAGCTCGTGGCGACCGTCGCCGGCGAGACCGGCGCGGCTGCCGACCGTGCGGCCGCGACGACGACTCGATTCGACACGGCGGTCGTGCTGGCGCAGACCTCATCCGGATCGGCAACGACCAGCCAGGTCACCCAGTCTCCAACACCGTCGGCCACGGCCACGAGCATTCCGCTGCCGCTCAACCATCCTCACTGGCAGGAGGCGTTCGCGTCGCGTGTGGTCTGGCAGGTCAAGGACGGGCTGCAGCAGGTCAACGTGGCAATCAATCCGCCGGAGCTGGGGCCGATCGAGGTGCGCATGAGCCTGCAAGACGACAAGGTCAGCGCGCAGTTCGTCACCGCGCACCATGCCGTGCGGCAGGTGATTGAAGACGCCATGCCGAGGCTGCGCGAAATGCTATCGCAATCCGGTCTGAATCTCGCCGACGCGAACGTGTTCCAGCAAGCACCCGGACGCGACGGTCATGATCAGCAGTTCGCCGGCGGTGCTCCGAACGTCGACGCGAACGACCTCGCCGGCGTGGAGGAAGACGTTGCCTCGCACGCCACTGCGACGCTGCACGCGGGTCTCGTCGACGCCTACGTCTAATGCCCGCGGTCAGCGCGCCGCGAACTTGAATATCCGACCACGGCGTGAACGCCGTCGGTCGGCCGGCGCGTCACTTCGGCTGCGGCGGCGACCCTCATTCGCGCCCCGAGCGTCGAAAATCCGGCGGGCGCCATTGTGCATGCAGCTGGCTCGCCCGCACCGTCCTGCCCAGAATTCTGAAAGCATCTCGCCTCACATTTGCAGTGAGTCGTCCCGGGCATGACGGAATCCGTATCAGCGGCCTCGGGATGCGTGCACGCAAGAAATCATATACAGTCCCGGCTGTATCCAACTGGTTCGATCATTCCTTGATGCGGGCGTCAGCCGCGGAAGGGGGGTGACATGAAAGTGCTGCTGGCGATCGATGGCAGCAGATATGGATGGAAGGCCATCGATTACCTGGGCAGACAACAGGCCCTGTTCGGCGCGGCGGAGCGCATCACGGTGGTGCATGTCGATGACGGCTACGCCGATCGGGTCATGCGCGCGGCGCGAGCCCGACTGCGGCGCGCACGCCTTGAATGCCAGGAAGTCGTGCTGCACGGCAAGGCGGCGGTTGAGATCGCCTCGTATGCGCGCAAGGGCAAGTACGACCTCATCGTGATGGGTTCGCACGGCTACGGCGCCATCGAACGCCTGCTGCTGGGCTCCGTGGCGGCCAAGGTACTCGCGCTGTGCAAGACGCCCGTGTTGCTGATTCGCAGCATGAGCGGCGGCCGCGGGAATGCGTCCGTGACGAGGAAGCCGACGATGAAGATCCTGTTGGCCCTCGATGGCAGTCCGTGCGGCAATCGCGCCGCGAGATACGTCGCCGAGTACGGAGCGCCGTTAGGCAAACCGTTGGAGCTGACCCTGCTGTACGTGGATTATCCCATCGGCGTGGGAAAGTCCCGGTACTGGGCCGAGGCCAGGCACGAGGCGCACATGCGCCGGGCGTTCAAGGCCGCGCGCGCACGGCTGGGCAAGGCCCGGGTCCCGATCAAGGAGAAATACCTCGTCGGCGACGCCGGACAATCGATCGCCCGATTCGCGACCAAGGGCAGATACGACATGGTGGTCATGGGCTCGCACGGCCGCAGCGCGGTGGGGAGGCTGCTGCTGGGATCCGTCGCCGAAAAGGTGCTCGCGCTGTGCCGCATCCCCGTGTTGATCGTGCGGTAGCCGGTCGCGGCGCGATCCGTTCTTGCGACGCGTCTGCCAGGGCCGCGACGCAGACGCCGAGGGGCAGGTCAGGCGAAGTCAATTCGCATTTGCCGTCGGAACGACGGACTCGAAGCCAGGTCGATAGACCGGGTGCAGTACCTGACCGGGGCGGAGCATTCCTGCACGTCCTGGTGCGTCGAGCCGTGGGCCACCACGGCTGGTTTTCCGACGAGGGTTTCCTGCGCTTGCGGGCGAGAAGCTTCGCGGCGCTCTAGTCGGCTTCTGCGCACCAAGGGTTCATGTCTTGAAACAGCCACAGGTAGACAGCTGCAGTCTAATCGAGAACCGCACCTTCGATGAGATCGCCGTCGGAGAGTCGGCCTCGCTCGAGCGCCGGCTGGCGAAGGAGGACATTGAGCTGTTTGCCGTCATGTCCGGTGACGTGAATCCCGCGCACATCGACGAGGAGTACGCGAGAAGCGAGATGTTCCGCGAGGTGATCGCCCACGGAATGTGGGGCGGGTCGCTGATCTCCACGGTGCTGGGGACCCAGCTTCCGGGACCGGGCACGATCTATCTGGGTCAGAGCCTGCGATTTCTGCGGCCGGTGCTGCTTGGCGACAACCTTACCGTCACCGTCACGGCCAGGGAGAAAAACGACGCGAAAGGCCGGATCCGATTCGACTGCCTTTGCGTGAACCAGGATGGGCAGCCGGTCATCACGGGCTCGGCCGAGGTCATCGCGCCAAAAGCGAAAATCAGGCGAGAGCGCATCGTGCTCCCGGAGGTCAGGCTCATAGACAAGCACGCGCGCTATCGCGAACTGCTTGCCAGGACCGCGGCGTTGGACGCAGTCACCACCGCGGTCGTTCACCCCTGTGACCCTGAATCCCTTGAGGGTGCGATCACCGCCGCGAGCAGCGGACTCATAATCCCGGTGCTGGTCGGGCCGGAAATGAAGATCCGTTCGGTTGCCGAGGCGGCGGGAATGGACCTCTCGCCCTACGTGGTGATTCCGGCAGCACACAGCCACGAGGCGGCGGCAAAGGCAGTGGCGCTGGTGCGTGAGGGGCGCGCCGAAATGCTCATGAAGGGGAGTCTGCCTACCGTTGAACTGATGGCGGAAATCATGGCAAGGGATGGTGGTTTGCGCACGGAACGCCGTATGAGCCACGTCTACGTCATGGACGTGCCGAGGTATCCAAGGCCTCTGCTGATCACGGATGCGGCAATCAACATTGAACCCAGCTTGATGGACAAGCGAGACATCGTCCAGAACGCGATCGATCTGGCCAAGGTCCTGGGCATCGAGACGCCAAAGGTCGCCATCCTCTCGGCAGTCGAGACCATAACCCCCGTTCTGCGGTCGACGATGGACGCCGCCGCGCTGTGCAAGATGGCCGAGCGAGGTCAGATCTCCGGCGGAATTCTCGACGGCCCGCTGGCCTTCGACAATGCGGTATCGCTCGCGGCGGCGCGCATCAAGCGCATCGAATCCGCGGTCGCGGGCCAGGCGGACATCCTTCTCGTGCCCGACTTGGAGTCGGGCAATATGCTCGCAAAGCAGCTGTTATATCTGGCCGATTCGCAAGCCGCCGGCGTGGTGTTGGGTGCACGGGTCCCTGTCGTCCTGACCAGCCGCTCGGATAATCTGCTGACTCGTCTGGCCTCCTGTGCAGTGGCTATGCTGTTGGCACATCGTTACCGGCATGTGGGGCCGTAACGGTCCGAGCGAAGCCGCCGACGAAATTACGATTGCCGTCAGGGGGAAAGCGTCTCTGACGCCCGTCGCAGCCGTAACATATGGTGGCGACGTGTTGCGTAGCGCTCAAGGTCATGAGGGTATGAGTCCATGTCAATAGTCCCACACATTCCACGTGACGGTGAGCTGCCAATCGGCGGGCGTGGCGATGCCTGGCATGCACTGGCGGCTGAAGAGGCCTTCAAGCGCATGCAAACACGCCCGGAGGGGCTGACCGAGGCGGAGGCCGACCAGCGCCTGCGCAAGTACGGGCCGAACAGTCTGCCGCAACCACCGAAGCGCGGTGCCCTCAGGCGGCTGCTGGCGCAATTCCACAACCTCCTCATCTATGCGTTGCTGGCCGCGGCCGTCCTGGCGGCCGTTCTCGATCACCTCGTCGACGCGGCGGTCATCCTGGGAGTGGTGATCGTGAACGCCTTCATCGGCTTCATCCAGGAGGGCAAGGCCGAGGAGGCGCTGGAGGCGATCCGCGGCATGATCGATCCGCACGCCGCGGTCAGGCGCGACGGGCGGCGCGTCACCGTCGCCGCGGACCAGATCTGTCCCGGCGACGTGGTGTTGATCGAGGCCGGCGACCGCGTGCCTGCCGATCTGCGGCTCGTGCGCCCGCGGAATCTCAAGGTCGAGGAGGCGATCCTGACCGGAGAGTCGATGGCTGTCGACAAATCGGTCGAGCCGGTAGCGCAGGACGCCGCGCTGGGCGATCGCAGCACGATGGCGTACTCGGGGACATTCGTCGCCGCGGGACAGGGCGTGGGCGTCGCCGTCGCAACGGGCGCGCATACCGAGCTTGGTCGCATCAGCGCGCTCATGGGTGAGGTCGAGGAGCTGAAGACTCCGCTCATCCGCCAGATGGACCGCTTCGCGAAGCAGCTCACTGCCGTCATCCTCGGCGTCTCGCTGCTCGCGTTTCTGTACGCGCGGTTCGCACGCGGGTATGCCGTCGCGGAGGCGTTCATGACGGTAGTGGGTCTGGCGGTCGCAGCCATCCCGGAAGGGCTGCCCGCGGTCATGACGATCACGCTCGCCATCGGCGTCAAGCGCATGGCCGCACGCAACGCGATCATAAGGCGGCTGCCGGCGGTCGAGACCTTGGGGTCGGTGTCGGTCATCTGCTCCGACAAGACCGGCACGTTGACGCGCAATGAAATGACCGTGCGTGCGGTCGTCACGGGCACGGACGACTACGAGGTGACTGGCGTGGGCTACGAGCCGGAGGGCGCATTTCGCGCCGGCGGCCGCGACGTCGATACCGCGGAACGACCGGACCTGGCGGAGTTCGCGCGCGCGGCGCTGCTCTGCAACGATGCGGAGCTGCGGCAGACAGAGGGCAGCTGGTTGGTCGACGGCGATCCGATGGAAGGCGCGCTGGTGACGCTCGCCGCGAAGTGGGGGCTCGATGCGGCGCTGCTGCGCAAGCAGCTTCCGCGGACCGACGAGATCCCCTTCGACGCGCAGCACCGCTTCATGGCCAGTCTGCACCACAGCCACGAGGACGGCGCGTTCATTGTCGTGAAGGGTGCGCCCGAACGCATCGTGCAGATGTGCACACTGGAGCGAACGGCCGCGGGGGAGCAGCCGTTGCGCGCCGCCCACTGGCATGCGCGTGCCGAGGAGCTCGCCGCCCAGGGACAGCGCGTGCTCGCATTCGCAGCCAGGCCGGCCGGTTTCGAGCAGCGCGATCTGAGCTTCGCGGACGTCGAGGACGGCCTGTGCCTCCTCGGTCTTGCCGGCTTCATCGACCCGCCGCGCGAGGAGGCGATCGCCGCGGTGGCCGACTGCAAGGCCGCCGGGATACGACCGATCATGATCACCGGCGACCACGCCGTGACGGCCCGCGAGATCGCGCGCCAGCTTGGTCTCGCCAAGGACCCGAAGGCGCTGAGCGGTCAGGACCTCGAAGGCATGGACAGTGACGCGCTTCGCGCCGCGGTCCGCGAAACGGCGGTGTTCGCTCGCACCACGCCCGAGCACAAGCTGCGGCTGGTGGAGGCACTGCAGGGGGACCGCCATATCGTGGCGATGACCGGCGATGGCGTCAACGACGCGCCGGCCCTCAAGCGCGCGGACGTGGGTGTGGCCATGGGGCGCAAGGGCACCGAGGCGGCGAAGGAGGCCGCCGAGGTGGTGTTGGCCGACGACAATTTCGCCTCCATCGTTGCCGCGGTGCGCGAAGGACGTACCGTCTACGACAATCTCATGAAGGTGATCGCCTGGACGCTGCCGACCAACGGCGGCGAGGCCTTCACCATTCTCGCCGCCATCGCCTTCGGATTGGCGCTGCCGGTCACGGCGGCGCAGATCCTCTGGATCAACATGGTTACCGCGGTTGCGCTCGGGCTCACCCTCGCGTTCGAGCCCACCGAGCCGGACACAATGCGTCGCGAGCCGCGCGAGACCGAGCAACACATACTCAGCGGCGAGCTGCTCTGGCGCATACTGTTCGTGTCCGTGCTCGTCGTCGGCGGCGCCTTCGGGGTGTACTATTGGGCCGAAGACCGAGGCATGGGACACGAGACGGCGCGCACGATGGTCGTCAATACCATCGTGGTCATGGAGATCTTCTATCTCTTCAGTGTGCGCTACGTTCATGGCACGTCGTTCACGTGGCAAGGCGTGGTCGGCACGCGGGCGGTGCTCATCGGCGTGTCGGTCATCTTCGTCGCGCAGCTTCTCTTCACCTACGCGCCGTTCATGCAGGCCATCTTCAGGACCAGACCCGTGGCGCTGACGGATGGCGTGGTGATAATCGCCATCGGGATGACGATGCTGAGCATTGTCGAGATCGAAAAGGCGATTCGGCGACGGGTTGCGAAGGGAACGCGGGGCTGAGACGGGCTGGGACCACGACGGTGCCGTCGAATCTGCGAGCTGAGCGTCGTGAGTTCTGCTGCGGGATGTGAAACCTACGTCTGCCGCGATTCGCCGGATTCTTCAGCGATCTGTCGGACGTTTGCGGCCGTGGCCGAATCGCGATGCGGCTGCCGATGCAGCGCCGCCTTCGCGAGCAGGTGGGCGGTGACCGGCGCGGTGATGAACAGGAACACCGTCACCGCGATCTCGTGCAGGCTGACGCCCGCGCCCGTACTCGTGAAATGCAGCGAGGAGGCGATGACGATCGCGCCCACGCCCAGCGTCGTGGCCTTGGTCGGGCCGTGCAGGCGCGTGAAGAAATTCGGCAGTCGGGCGAGACCCACCGATCCCAGCAATGCGAAGGCCGCGCCCGCCAGGATCAGTAACGCGGTGATGTTCTCGGCCATGGCGCTCACTCGATGATGTCCCCGCGCAGCAGATACTTGCACAGCGCCGCCGTGCCGACGAAGCCCATGACGGCGATGATCAGGGCCGCCTCGAAGTAGACGTCGCTGCCGGCGCGGATCCCGAACAGCACCAGCAGCGCGATGGCGTTGATGGCGAGCGTGTCCAGCGCGAGCACGCGATCGACGGTGTCCGGTCCCCGCCACAGGCGCCACAGGTTGAGCGCCATGGCCGCGCCGATCATGAGGAAGGCAATCTCCAGGGCAATGGTCAGCATTCGAAGATCTCCTTGAGGGGCGACTCGTATCGCGTCTTGATGGCGGCAATCAGCGCCGAGGTGTCCTCCACGTCGAGAACGTGGACCTGCAGCACCCAGCGCTCGTGATCGACGTCGATGGAGACGGTGCCCGGCGTCAGCGACACGATGCTGCCGAGCATGGTGGCGACGTAGGGATCGCGCAGATCCAGGGGCACTTCGATGAACGCGGACCGCAGTCGGCCCGGCGGGCCAACGACGCGCCGCGCCACGCTCAGGCTCGCCAGTACGATGTCGACCAGCAGGATCATCAGCAGCCGCAACGCCGCGCCGGCGTGCCGCACGCGCGGCGGATCGGGCCAGAGGCGCGCGGTCAGGGGCGGGATCGCCAGCGCCAGCACGGCGCCGAGCAGCGCCGAGCCCGGCGAGGCGGCGTCGGTGAGCACGACGCACAGCGTGAAGATGGCGATCGAGAGGTACGGACGCGGGAGGAGGCGGCGCCAGTTCATGGTCTTGGCTCCCGCTCGATGGCGTGTGCCGCGGACGCAGGACCCATGACTCCGGATACGTACGCCCCCGGTTCGTGCAGTTGCGCCGCGGTGCGGGCCGCGTAACGGGCAGCCGGCCCCGCCAAAAGGGTGAACGCCACGACGCAACCCACCATGATCGAGGTGGCGGAGATCCGTTGCCAGCACGCCGGCGGGTCGACAGGCGGCGAGGCCTCCGCCCGCGTCTCCCAGAACAGGCGGCTGCCGCCGCGCGCCAGCGCCGCCATGATCACGAAGCCGGAGACGATCAGCACGGTCCAGATCGCGGTCGCCGCCACCTCGTCCTGCACCGCGCGCAGCAGCATGAGCTTGCCGAGGAATCCGGCCAGCGGCGGCAGTCCCGCCGCCGTTGCGGCAAGGATGAGGAAGCCGATGGCGAGGTAAGCCGAGCGGGTGGGCCGCTCCGTCACGAACCGATCGCCGGCCTCGCCGCGCGCCGAGGCCACCAGCGAGGCCAGCAGGAAGAACGCCGCCGTCGCCAGTGTGGACTGTACGAGATAGTAGAGCGCCGCCGCCGTGACCTCGGCGTCCGCGTAGGCGGGCACGAACAGCAGTGTGCCGGCCGAGGCGAGGACCAGCCAGGCCACGAGCGCCTGCAGCCCCGAGGCGGCCAGTGTTCCCAGCGCGCCGACGGCCAATGTCGCCAGCGCGAGCGGCACCAGCCAGCCGTCGAGCAGGTTCGCGGTCACCGGCGCGGGCGCCAGCGCCACCGCCTGCACTCGCAGCATGGCGACGATGCCGACCTTGGTCATGATCGCGAACAGGGCCGCGACGGGCGCGGAGGCCGCCGTGTACGCATGCGGAAGCCAGAACGACATCGGCAGCAATGCGGCCTTGAGCGCGAACACCACGATGAGGAGCGCGCAGCCGGTGCGCACCAGCGCCGCGTCCAATTTTTCGGCGGTCTGCAGGCGCAGCGCCACGTCGGCGAGATTGAGCGTGCCCACGGTGCCGTAGATCATGCCGAGCGCGATGAGGAACATGGCGGAGCCGGCAAGGTTGAGCGTCACGTATGACAGTCCCGCGCGCGCGCGCTCGAGGCCGCCGCCGTGCGCGAGCAGGACGTAGGAGGCGAGCAGCATCACCTCGAAGAACACGAACAGGTTGAAGAGGTCGCCGGTCAGGAACGCGCCGTTCACGCCCGCGATCTGAAGCTGGAAGAGCGGATGGAAGTGCCTGCCCTCGCCGTCGATCCCGCCGCAGGCGAACAGCAGGCTGGCCGCGGCGAGCAGCGTGGTGAGCGCGACCAGCATCGTGGAGAGGCGGTCGGCGACCAGCACGATGCCGAAGGGCGCGGGCCAGTCGCCGAGTGCGTACACCAGTGACGCACCGCGATCCGCCAGCGCGATCAGCCACAGCGAGATTGCCAGCGAGGCTGCGACGGCGATCATGCCAACGAGGCGCTGGTAGGCAATGCCGTTACGCGCGCCCGCGAGTTGCAGCATCGCGGCCGCCATCGGCAGCAGGATCGGCAGGATCGGCGCGTGGTTCATTCGCCGTCCTCGCGTGCGTCGACGTGATCCGTGCCGGACTCCGCCAGCGCCCGCAGCGCCAGCACCACGATGTAGGCCGTCATGCCGAAGCCGATGACGATGGCGGTGAGGACCAGCGCCTGCGGCAGCGGATCGGTGTAGGGCGCGCCGTCGCGCACCAGCGGCGGGGCGTCCAGCACCAGGCGCCCGCTCGCGAACAGGAACAGGTTCACCGCATAGGAGAGCAGGGTGAGCCCCAGCACCACCGGGAAGGTCCGCGCGCGCAGCAGCAGGAATACGCCGCAGGCGGTAAGCACGCCGATCGCGACGGCCAGGGTCGTCTCCATCAGTGCCTCTCCGGCTCCGTGCCGCGCAGACTGACCCTGCCCAGCTCGGCCAGTATCATCAGCACGACGGCGACGACCACGACGTACACGCCGAGATCGAAGAACAGCGCCGAGGCGAGCTCGATGTCGCCCAGTACCGGAACGTGCAGGTGGGTATGGGCGCTGGTGAGGAAGGGTCTGGCGAAGAACCAGCTCCCGACGCCGGTCGCGGTGGCGATGGCGAGCCCGAGCGCCGGCCATCGCGGGTAATGCGCCGGCAGGCGCTCCTGCGCGAAGCGGATGCCGCCCGCGAGGTATTGCAGGATGAGCACGACGCCGGTCACCAGGCCGGCGACGAATCCTCCGCCCGGCAGGTTGTGCCCTCGCAGGAAGAGATAGACGGACACGACCAGCGCGAGCGGGAGCAGCGGCCGCATCAGCATCTTCAGGAACAGGGGGTGTCGCTCCGGCGACCAGGGACGGCCATCGGCGTCGGTGGCGGGTGCGCGCAGTCGCAGGCCGTCGAGCAGGGCATGCACGCCCAGCGCCGCCATCGCGAGCACCGTGATCTCCCCGAAGGTGTCGAAGCCGCGGAAATCCACAAGTATGACGTTGACCACGTTGCTGCCGCCGCCGCCGGGCACCGAGTTCGCGAGATAGTAATTCGAGATCGTCTCGAAAGAGCCCGTGAGCAGCCGGTGGCTCAGCAGCGCCATGCCGCCGCCGGCGGCAAGCGCGATCGCACCGTCGCGCAGCAGCCGGGCGCGCGTGTCCTCCCGCGGCGCCGTCGGCGGCAGATAGTAAAGGGCGAGCAGAAGCAGCACGATGGTCACGACCTCGACCGTGAGCTGGGTGAGCGCGAGGTCAGGGGCCGAGAAACGCACGAAGGTGAGCGAGACGATCAGACCGACGACGCTGACGAAAACGATGGCGTGCAGGCGCTGCCGGTGCAGCACCGTCGCGCCCACCGCGCCCAGGGTCAGCGCGGCGAGGGCGCCAAGGCTCGCCGCGTCGAGCGGCAGTCGCGAAACGTATTGCGGGGCCGCGGGCGCCGAGGAAAACGCCCAGGCCGCGTAGAGAATCGACGGCACGATCAACAGGACCAGATACCGCTGCAGCGATCCGCCGTCGAGCCTCGCCAGCAGAAAGCGGGAGACCGCGGCGGCGGCCTCGTAGGCGCGCTCGAAGACAACCCGGCTCGGCGCCAGCGCCAGGGAGTCGTGGAAGCGGAACAGCGGCTGGCGCAGCAGGTAGATGCCGACGCCGCCGAGGAAGGCCACCGCGCTCATCGCCAGCGGCAGATTGAGCCCGTGCCAGAGCTTCAGTTCGAAGGGCGGTGGCGGCGTCTGCAGCATCGCGCCCGCGGCGGCGGTCAGCATCGGCCCCACGGCCACGCCCGGCAGCACACCGATGAGCAGGCAGAGCGCGACCAGCACCTCCACCGGCGCGCGCATCCAGCGCGGGGGTTCGTGCGGCTGCCGCGGCAGATCGACGGGCTCGCCGTTGAAGAACACGTCGTGAATGAAGCGCGCCGAGTAGGCGATCGCCAGCATGCCCGCAACGGTGGCGAACGTCGAGAGCAGCCAGTGCCGGTCTCCGAACACCGGGTGCGCCACCGTCTCGGCGAAGAACATCTCCTTGCTGAGGAACCCGTTCAGCAGCGGCACGCCCGCCATCGCGCCGGCCGCCACGATCGCCAGCGTGGCCGTGATCGGCATGTACTTCGCCAGGCCGTTCACGCGGCGCATGTCGCGCGTGCCGCATTCGTGATCGACGATGCCGGCGGCCATGAACAGCGACGCCTTGAAGATGGCGTGGTTGATGATGTGAAACAGGCCCGCGACCGCGGACAGCGGCGTGTCGAGGCCGAACAGCAGCGTGATCAGTCCAAGGTGGCTGATCGTCGAGTAGGCGAGCAGGCCCTTGAAATCGTGCTTCAACAGCGCAATGGCCGCCGCGTACACGAGCGTCGCCGCCCCGGTCGCGCCGACGATCCAGAACCACCACTCGGTGCCCGACAAGACGGGGTACAGTCTCGCGAGCAGGAACACGCCCGCCTTCACCATGGTCGCGGAGTGCAGATAGGCGGACACCGGCGTCGGTGCGGCCATGGCGTTCGGCAGCCAGAAGTGGAAGGGGAACTGCGCCGACTTGGTGAACACGCCGAGCAGGATCAGGACGAGCGCCACGGGATAATGCGGATGCGCGCGCACGCGCTCGCCGGCGGCCAGGACCTCCGAGAGCTCGAAGCCGCCCGCGATGTGGCCGAGCACGAGCACGCCTGCGAACAGCGCCAGACCGCCCGCGCCGGTCACCGCCAGGGCCATGCGCGCGGCGATGCGCGCATCGTGGGTGTGATGCTTGTAGGCGATGAGCAGGAACGAGGCGAGGCTGGTCAGCTCCCAGAAGACCACCAGCAGCAGCAGGTTCTCCGAGAGCACCACTCCGAGCATGGCGGCCATGAACAGCAGCAGCAGCGCGTAGAACCGCCCCAGACGATCCGATTCCGGGAGGTAGTAGTAGGCATAGAGCACCACCAGCAGGCCTATGCCCAGAATGAGCAGCGTGAACATGAGTCCCAGCGCGTCCAGCCGCAGCGCGAGGTCGATACCGTATCCCGGCAACCACGCATAGCGCGCGATCACGACCTCTCCGGAGATGGCGGCGGGCAGCAGCGGGGCGAGCAGGGCGAAACAGGCCAGCATCACGCCGGCGGCCGACCACGCGGCGTGACGTCTGCCAAGAGAGGCGGTGCGCAGCGGGACGAGCGCGCCGATAACGGCGACGATGAGTATCGTGGTCAGAAGGCTGGCGCTTGACATCGGATTTTCCGTATTCGAGGGCTTGGATCCTGCCTGAAACCCCGAATCTCAACAATCGGGTACGACGAGGGCTGTGCTCGGTTTTCCTACATGGAAGGCGCTTCGGCGGATTGGTTCCATCGCCGTCGCGACATGGGCTGGATATCGACGGCATCGCGCCGCCGCCAATCGAGGCATCGGCGCGAACAGGACGCCGGGCCGGCATCGCGGTGAGCGGGGTGGTGATCCGTCACCGCTGCTCGGTGGCGCTAATTCTTCGGTCGCCTGGGGGCGGGCAGCGGAACCCGACGCGGCCGTCGCGGCGCCTTGCCTCGGGGAGGATGCGCCGGCGGGTCCGGACCGAACCGCAGCGCATCGATTATCGGGCACTCCGGGCGCGCGTCGCCGTGGCAGTGCGCGAGCAGGTGGGCGAGGGTGGCCGATATCGACTGCAGCTCCGCGATCCTTGCCTCGATCTCCGCGAGATGTTCCGCCGCAAGCCGCTTGACGTCACGCGCCGAACGCCGGCGGTTCTGCCACAACGACAACAGCTCCCTGATTTCCTCGGTCGCGAAGCCGACATTGCGCGCGTGGCGGATGAAAGCGAGCCGCTGCACATCCGCCTCCGTGTAGTGCCGGTAGCCGGCCAGGCTGCGCGCGGCGCGCGGGATGAGCCCGATCGTCTCGTAATGGCGGATCATCTTGGCGGAGACCCCGGATCCCCGCGCAGCCTGGCCGATGTTCATGGTCGGTGCCCCCTAGTGATGCGCGTGCACGAGCGCGTGGCCTCGTCCTCTGGCGATGAGCCAGCGGTTGACCGGATAGGCTGCGACCGCGGCGAACGCGAGCGCGATGGCGAGGCTGGTCCAGAACAGCGGCGAGGACAGCCCCGCATCCATCGCACCCGGAATGGCCACCATGAGCAGATTGTCGACGATCTCCATGATGGTGATCGATGCCGTGTCGGCCGCCAGCGCGATCCGCATGGCCGCCTTCGGCAGGTAGCCGCTGCGGAGCAGGGGCCATACCGTGAACGCGTAACCGGTCGCGAACGCCAGCGCCACGGCGAGCACGATCGTTCCGGCGTCGCTCCAGCCGAGCACCGTGCCGATGACCATGCCGGCCACCTCGCCAACGGCACAGCCGGCCAGGCAGTGCAGGATCGCCATGAGCGCCACCCGGTTCAATGACGCGCCCTCCGCGTGGGCGTGCCGGCGGCAGTCGTCGCCGGAAAGACGAATTGCTGATTGCATCGTCGTGCTCCTCGGTTTGATTTGGGGAGCACACATACTGAACCTTGCCACGATGGGAAGGTCAAGGGGCGGGGGTTCGCGGCCGGCCGCGAGCCGGCCCCGGGGCTGCCGACGAGGGGCAGTTCCCTCGCTCCCCCGCGCCCGACCGCGCCAGAACATGCCGTGCCCGTTGGACGAGTTCTCCGGCGGGGCCTGGCCGAGGTCCCGGAATTGCGCGACGAGGCGGTTCTCGAACCGCAACACGTGGACCACGGGGCTGCCAGGCCCGTCAACTCGCGGAGTCCGGAAAGACGCTCTCGCGCTGAAGACTGCAGACCTGGATGCAGTATTCCTGGTAAAAGCTCGAACGCCCCTTCTTCTTCGCCGCCACATGCTCGGGATGCACGGCCCAGGCGCGGTGCGACTCCTCGGAGTCGAACTCAACGATGGTGACCCGCTCGCCGTCCTCGGCCACGAAGGTCTTGTGCGAGATGTAACCCGGCATCTGGCGGGCGAGCCCGCTCATGCGAGTTGCCCATTGCCGGTATTGCTCTTGCGCCTCGGGTCTCAGGCGCGAGCGGAACACCGTGATGACCTTCGTGTGCCCTTGTTTCATCCGCGAGCCTCGTACTCAACTGCGTGCTGCGCGCCTCAACCTGGATAGCGCGCCCTTCAAACGTAATGTGCAAAAGCCCTCGCGACCCTGCCGCTCTCATCGAAATGAAGGACTTCCGCGGAGGGGCCGCGCACGCCATTGTAGTAGAGCGTGATGCTGTTCAGGCCGACCAGCGTGGCGAGGAGGTCGAATTGCAGGCCGGGGAGCAATTCCAGCGCCTTGCGCCAGTATGAGCCCACGGCCTCCTTGCCCTTCAGCCGGCCGGCGGGCTCGCCGTCAATCTTCACGATCACTGGCGAGGACATCTCGAAGTCGTCCGTGTAATGCGCAAGGATGCGGTCGATGTCGTGCCGGTTCCACGCGTCGATCCAGTCCGCCGCGAAATGCTGCGCAAAAGCCCTGTCGATCATGATTGCCTCATACGTGTCGCATTGATTGGCCGGATTGGCCGCCGGTCAGACGAGGCCCGTGGACAGCAGCGGCTTCACGACCGTCGCCACCGCGTTGCCAAGGGTGTAGTGCTGCTCAGGGTCCAGATGCACGCCATCGACACTGCTCGAGGTGATGACGCTGCCGGCATCGAAGTAGTGGCAGCCGGTCTCTTCGCACACCTTCTGGTAGGCAGCCGCCAAACCAACGCACTTCCGGTCGCCGCCGTCGAACTTCGGCGCCATCGATCCCTTCGGGGTTCGGATGGCCGGAGGCGCAATCACTAGGACGGGCGGCGCGGGCATGCCGGGCTCGATGGGCGCGGTGCGGATGGCGGAGAGGAGCGCCAGTATTCCCTGGGAGGAATGCCAGGCGTTGTTGTCGTGCACCGACTGGAAGTCGTTCGTCCCGAGCATGAGGACCACGAGCGCGAGCGGCGAGTGGATCTCGATCCGCTGCGCCAGGCCGGCGACGCCGTTGCGCCCGGGCTTGAAGGGATCGTCCCACACGGTGCGCCGTCCATTCAGACAGTCCTCGATGACGCGCGCCTTCAGGCCGGCGGCACAGAGCGACATCTCCATGACCCCGGGCCAACGCTGCTCGAATGGCAGGCGTCGGCGTGTGGTGGGTATGATGCCCCATGACAACGAGTCGCCATAGACGAGGATTTGCTGCATACAAGCTCCGCTTCGGCCGTGTGGTTACTGCATAAATTAGACAGCGGCTGCCACGGATGGCAACACCCGCCCGTTACCGGTCACTTCGCGTTCGCCTTCCCCTGGCAGTTCGACGGTTGGCTGCGTCCTTCAAGATCAGATCCGGATGTAGGCGAGCGAAGCCAGGTAGCCGAGATACATCGCCACGAAGACGCCGCCCTCGAACCTGGAGACCAGCCTGCCGGTGATGAACACCGGCACGCACAGGAGCGCGACGCCGGTCATCAGGGGGATGTCGACGAACAGCAACTGCCGCTCCACCGGGATTCCGGCCGGCGAAACCAGGCAGGTGATGCCCAGGATCACCAGTATGTTGTAGATGCTGCTGCCCAGGAGGTTGCCGATGGCGACGTCGCGCTCGTTCCTGATGGTGGAGATGATGGTGGTGACGAGCTCCGGGCCCGAGGTGCCGATGGCCACGATCGTCAACCCGATCAGGGCTTCCGATGCTCCCAGTCTGCGAGCAATGTCCACGGCGCCGGCCACCAGCCAGTGGGCGCCCAGCGCCGAGAGCACCATGCCCCCGGCGAGCAGCGCCGCACTGACGGCGCGGATGCGCGCGACAGTTGGTCTGGTCTTGCTGACGTCGGCGCCGAACATGTCCTGGAACTCGTCCTTCACGGCCTGCGACTCGCGACTGGCCATGCGGATCAGCGCCACCGTGTAGAGTACGGCGGCGCAGAGCATCACGCCGCCGTCCACTCGCGAGAGGATGCCGTTCCACGCGAGTATAGTCATCAGGGCCGACGCCGCGATCATCATCGGCAGGTCGAGTTTGATGGTCTGCAGATGCAGAGGCAGGGGCCGCAACAGCGCGCTCAGGCCCATGATGAACAGGATATTGACCATGTTCGTGCCGGCGATGTTGCCCACCGCCAGCGCCCCGCTGCCTTCCCAGCTTGCAGTGATGCCCACCGCCAGCTCGGGCGTGCTGGTGCCGATCGCGACGACGGTAAGGCCGAGCAGCAGCGGCTTCACCCCCAGCGAAAGCGCCAGTCGCGTCGCGCCGCGGACGAGGAACTCGGCCCCGATGATGAGCAGGGCCAGGCCCGCAGTGAAGAAAGCGAGTCCGTCGATGTCCAATGTCGGCCCGTCGGCGATCAGTTCCTTCGCCGGCGCACGGCCAGCACGTCAACGCTGAGATCGGCGAGCAGCCGTTGGGCAACGCTGCCGAGCAGCATTCCCGCGAGGGCGCCGCGTCCCGCCGTCCCCACTATCGCGAGGTCCATCCCATGCTCCTGCACGAGGTTCTCCAGCAGCCCGCCGACATCGCCGTACTCGCAGAACAGCTTCACCGGGTGTTGCGCCGTGGCCGCCGCAGGCGTGGCCGCCAGGAAGGCTTCGCCTGCCGCCCGGGCCTCGCGTCCGGCGGACTCACGCGCCGCCATCCTGTCGCCGGCGATGCCCTCGAAGCCGACGTCGTAGGCGTGGAACAGACTCAGCTGCGCCTGCGGCAGCAACGCGAGCGCCGTCAGGAGCGCGCAACGCGAGCCCTCGGAGAAGTCCGTCGCCACCACCGCCTTCCGGTACGGGCCATGGGGGCGGGATTTCACCACCAGCACCGGGACTTCGGTCCGGCGCGCAAGCGCCTCGACGGTGGTGCCCAGCAAGACGCGGCCGAGCGTCTCGTCGCGCGCCATTCCCGTCACGACGAGCCCGCAGCCGAGGGAGTCGGCGAGCTGCGGGATGAGCGACGCCGGATCGCCGCGCTCCACCACGACGTCGATCTCGATGCCCTCGGGATCCCGCAGGTCGCGGCGCACCCGTTGCCAGGCCGCCTGGCGCGGATCAGGCGGTCGCCGCCACGAAGAAACATCGGTCACCGGCGGCGGGTTCTGCAGCACGTGCAACACGATCAGCCGCGCACCCCATACCGCGGCGAGTGACGTCGCCCGATCCAGCGCGCGATCGCAGCGGGGGCTCAGGTCCGTGGCAAGCAATATCGTCTTCGGCGTCATATCGGCTCAGGCAAAGTCCTCGAGCGTTCGATCGCGACGATCCATTTCATGATCGAAACGGCCGACGCGATTCAGCTCGGCCGACTTGATCATCGGCTGTCGCTGCGTGAGGTGTGCCGCGGTTGGCGGCGGATCGCCGCCAGAGAACGCCCACGGCTCCCCGGCCCGAACGGTACCGGATCCGGGCGCCGGGGGAAACAGCGAAAAGACGAGCGCCGGAATACGGGGCCGAGTGCGAGTGCGCGTCGCGTGCGTGGCTCGCGACGCGAGCATCGACAAGCGCAGCATCGGTTCAGGGTGCGGGCTGCGGTTGCCCCTTGGCGTCTATCCAGATGAAGCCGTCGCGGTTGGGCATCCTCACCTGCGGCAGGCTCCGGGCGTTCATCTCCTCGGCCTCGCCGATGATGCCGTTGCGGTGCAGGAGATAGGCGGTGAGCGCGTACACCTCGTCGTTGCTCAGGTACTCCGGCTTGTCCATGGGCATGGCGCGCCGGATGAAATCGAAGAGCGTGGTGGCGTACGGCCAATACGTCCCGACGTTCTTGTCCGGGTATTCGCTGTCGAGCGGCGAGCTGCCGCCGGCCAGTTCGTCCGCCGTGCCGCCGATGCCTTCCTCGCCGTGGCACGCCGCGCAGCGTTGAGCAAACAGCTCCTTGCCCTGCGCGGCTGTCCCCTGGCCCTCGGGCAGGCCCGTGCCGTCCGGGTAGATGCTGAGATCCCACGCCGCGATGTCCGCCTCCGTGGCCGGCCTGCCGAGGCGCGGGCTGTCGGGCTTCCCGTCGGCCGCAAGGGTCGCGATCGGAGCCATGCAGGTACTCAAGATTACGGTCGCGACGGAACACAAGCTGCGTCGCAGCCGCGGGGAGGAAAAGAATGGTTGCCTGCTCGCGCGCGGACGACGAGTGAGGCTGCGCAGCACGACGCAAGGCGCGGCAGGGGTTTCGTGCCGCGGCGGTGCCGCGCGGTCAGGCGTAGACATGGGTGACCTTGCCGTCCTCGCTCACTTCCCAGGCGACGATCGCGTTGTAATGGAAGTAGCCGTTGCGCCCGCGCTCGGCGACGAGCGCGTCGCGCTCCGGCTGCACGTAGCCGGTCTCGTCGGTGGCGCGGCTCTTGAGGATCGCAGGCGTGCCGTCCCAGTGCCAGCCCATGCGAAAACGCGTGAAGCAGCGCGGCAGCACCGGCTCCTGCAGGGCGGCTTCGGCCCAGCTCTTGCCGCCGTCGGCGGAGACCTCCACCCTGGTGATGCGCCCGCGGCCGCTCCAGGCGAGCCCGCTCACCTCGTAGTAGCCCGTACCCGGCATGGTCATGCCGTGTGTCGGCGCCGTGATCACGGACTTCGCGTCCATCCAGAAGGTGAACTGCCGCGCCTTGCCGCTCGGCAGCAGCTCGGTGTAGCGCGAGGTCTCGTTGCGCGACATCACCGGCCGATCGGTGAGCTCCAGCCGCCGCAGCCACTTCACGTTGAGCACGCCCTCCCAGCCGGGCGCGACCAGCCTCAGGGGGTAGCCGTTCTCGGGGCGTATCCGCTCACCGTTCTGGTAGAGCGCGACGATGCAGTCGCCCATCGCCTTTTCCAGCGGCAGGCTCATGAGGTGCGCGATCGCGTCGGCACCCTCGGCGATCACCCAGGTCGCGGCCGGATCGACGCCGGCCTCCTCCAGCAGGGCCGACAGCGGCACGCCCGTCCACTCGCTGCAGGAGGCCAGCCCATGCATGAAGCCCGCGGGCTGCTGTGCGGGTTCCTCGCGCCAGCCGGCGTTGCTGTTGCCGCCGCATTCGATGAAGATGAGGTGCGAGCGCATGGGGTAGCGCGCCAGGTCCTTCACGGTGAATTTCAGCGGCCGCTCCACCATGCCGTGGATGAGCAGGCGATGCTCGGCAGGATCGATCTGCGGCACGCCGTTGTGGTGGCGCTCGAAGTGCAGGCCGGTGGGCGTGATGATGCCTTCCAGCTCGTGCAGCGGCGTCCAGGAGATCCCGTTCCCCGGCACCGCGGGGTTGGCCGAGATCCAGCGCACGACCTGCTCGTGTTCGGAAGGGCGGCCGTAGTTGGAGAATGGCAGCCCGGGCTTGCGCATCCACGGCGGCGTGGTGAGCGCGCCGTCGCCCGCCGGCGCGGTGGAATCCCCGGCCGCCAACGCGGCGCCGGCCGCCACGCCCGCGGCCAGCGCGGCGCCGCGGCGCAGGAAGATGCGCCGGTGCAACAGCCCGCCGCCTGCCACCGGGATCAGGTCCTCGGCGCGCTCCAGTCCAGGCAGCGATGAGCTCGCCTCGATGTCCTCCGGCATGGCACCTCCTCCTGGCGGTCCGCGTGGCGATCATACCGCCAAATTCCGGCTGGCCATGCCCCATGTATTGCCTCGCCTCGAGATTGCCAGGACTGCCGGCCGGCATTCGCGGCTCGGGCGCCGAGCGGGCCCGGCCACGCGGCCAAATGCCACATGCGTCAAATCGCCGCAGCGTTATAGAATCCGCCCGTGGTCCTGACCAGCCTTTGTCTGCGATACCTGTTGCTGCTTCGTGCCATCGCCATGGGCGGGCAGGTGCTGGCGCTCATCGCCGTGCACCTGCTGACGGGCACCTCGATCCCCTGGCTGCCCATTGCCGTCGTGATGGGCGTGCTCACAGTCATCACGCTGCGCAGCTGGCGCGGCATGCGTGCCGGCCAGCGCATCTCCGAGGCGGTGGTGATGCGGCAGCTGTGCGTGGACATCGCCGCGCTCGCCATACTGCTCTACTTCACCGGCGGCTCGTGGAACCCGTTCGTGTCGCTGTTCCTGCTGCCGATTACCGTCGCCGCCGCCACGCTGCGGCCGGCCTACACCTGGCTGCTGGCCGCCGCCGCCGCCGGCTGCTATACGCTGCTGATGTTCTACCACCGGCAGACGCTGCACTGGGTGCATGACGGCGATCACTTCGCCCTGCACCTGTGGGGGATGTGGGTCGGATTCCTGTTGAGCGCCGGCATCGTCGCCTTCTTCGTCGCCCGCATCGGCGCGACCCTGCGCGCGCACGACCGCGAGCTGGCCGGCGCGCGGCAGATGATGGCGCTTGGCACTCTTGCGGCCGGCGCCGCGCACGAGCTCGGCACGCCACTGGCCACCATGGCGGTGGTGACCAAGGAGCTGCAGCACGATCTGCACGACGAAAAGGGCCTCCGCGACGGCCTCACCCTGCTGCGCGCGCAGGTCGATCGCTGCAAGGAGATCCTCGGCCGCATGGCCGCGCAGGCGGGCGAGCTGCGCGCCGAGGGCGGAGCGCGCACGAGCGTCGATCGCTATCTCGACGCGGTCATCGGCGAATGGCGTGCGCTCAGGCCGGAGGTGCAGGCGATGGTGAGGCTCGACGGGCTGCAGCCCGCGCCCACGATCATCGCCGATCGCACGGTCACGCAGGCGTTGATCAACGTCCTCAACAATGCCGCGGACGCCTCGCCGGCGAACGTCGAGGTGGCCGGCCACTGGGATGCCGAGGAGCTGAAGCTCGAGATCCGGGATCGCGGCGCCGGCGTGCCGCCGGGCCTCTCCGCGGAGATCGGCAAGGCCTTCGTGACCACCAAGGCCGAAGGCATGGGCCTGGGGCTGTACATCGCGCGCACGACGCTCGGGCGACTCGGTGGGAACGTGGAACTGCACAATCGCAGCGATGGCCGGGGAGCCGTGGCCACCATCGATCTTCCGCTCGCGAGGCTGAGCGCATGAGCGCTCGGCTGCTGCTGGTCGACGACGACGAGACCTTCCGTGGCGTGCTGTCGGCGGCGCTGGCGCGCCGCGGCTACGAGGTGGCGACCGCCGCCGACGCGCCGGAGGCGATCGCGCTCGTCGCCGGGCAGCACTTCGACTACGCGGTGGTCGACCTGCGCATGCCCGGTCCCTCCGGGCTGACCGTGGTGGAGGCCCTGGTCCGCGATCAGCCGGACATCCGCATCGTCGTGCTGACCGGCTACGCCAGCATCGCCACGGCGGTGGAGGCCATCAAGCTCGGGGCGGTGCACTATCTCACCAAGCCGGCAGACGCCGACGAGGTGATCCAAGCCTTCACGCGACAGGCCGGTGACGTCCATGCACCGGTTCCTGACACTCCGCCGTCGGTCGGGCGCGTGGAGTGGGAGCACATCCAGCGCGTGCTGGCCGACTGCGACGGCAACATCTCCGAGGCGGCACGCAAACTCGGCATGCATCGGCGCACCCTGCAGCGCAAGCTGCACAAGCGCCCGGTCCGAAGCTGAACGGCCGCCGAGAGGACGGGCGCGGGCCCCCGGCCGGCCCGGCATCCGCCGCAACCCGCGGTCATTCCCGCCCGTTTCGGGCGCGGCCCCGCCGGGAACGAGAATAGGCATGACTCTTGTATCAACGGGGGCTGGAGGACCGTCGATACATGTTTGGCATCACCCGTAAAGCCGCCCCCGTCGCCGCACCGGCCCCGGCCACGCCCGCCGCCCTGGACGCCATCGTCGAGGCCCTGCAATGGTTCGACCCGTTCAAGAGCCTGGACACCTCGGACCTGCTGGTGCTGGCCACCAAGGCCAACATCGAGCAGATCCCGGCGCGGCAGTCGTTGTTCAAGCAGGGCGCCAACGACCCGTGGATGTTCTGCCTCATCGAGGGAACGGTGGAGCTGAAGGCCGCCGACGGCCGGGTCCAGCCGGTGGTGGCGCGCAGCCCTGCCGCGCGCAATCCGCTCTCGCCGCTGAAGCCGCGGCAGCACACGGCCGTGACCGTGACCCCGGCCACATGCATACGCATCGACGTCTCCGAGCTGGGCGACATACACGACATGCTCACCCAGTCGCACGACGACTATTCGGTGCACGAATTCACGACCAGCGCGCCGGTCTCGGACGTCGTCCACATGCACGAGCTCACGCTGCTGAGCGAGGGCTTCGTCCTGCCCAGCCTCCCGGAAGTGGCGGTCAACGTGCGGCGTCTGATCGACGACGAGAGTGCGACGCTCAACGAGGTCGCACACGTGGTCACCAAGGACCCGGCGCTGACCGCGAATCTGCTGAAGGCCGCCAACAGCGCCCTGTTCCGCGCCAGCTCGCCGATCCAGAACTGCACGCAGGCGATCATGCGCCTGGGCGCGAAGACCACGCGCCAGCTCGTGACGGCCTTTGCCCTGCGCAACCTCTTCACCACCACGCAGCCGGAGCTGCAGCGGCGCATGCGCGCGGTGTGGGAGCACAGCAACGAGGTGGCCGCCATCAGCATGGTGATCGCCAGGCTCGTGAACCGCTTCGACGTCGAGGAGGCCATGCTCGCCGGGCTGCTGCACGACATCGGCATGTTGCCCATCCTGAACTATGCCGCCAATCATCCCTCGCTCATCGAAGACCCGGTGACCTTCGAGCAGTTCGTGATGGCCACGCGTGTACGGGCCGGGGTCACGGTGCTGCAGGAATGGCGTCTGCCCGCCGAGATGATCACCGTCGTCCACGAGTGTGAGAATTGGTGGCGCGACTCGGGCCCCGCTGCCGATCTCGCCGACGTGGTGCTCGTCGCCCAGATCCACAGCTACCTCGGCAAGACCGAGCGTCCCAACATCCCCAGCATGATCAATCTGCCGGCGTTCAGGAAACTCGCCGGCACCGGCGTCACTCCAACGCTCAGCCAGCAGATCCTGAGCGAGGCGCAGGCGGAGATCGCAGAGGCCAGGCAGCTGCTGGTCTGAGCGATCGCGCGCTCCCGACTCATTGCTGCAAGCGCCTGATTCGTCACGGCGCGGCGACTTGGCGCGCCCGCCGAGTTGTGGGAATATGCCGCGCCATACATGCCTGTGCATGAATTCAAGCGCGGTTCTCCATCAATCCGACGCCGCGATCGCGCGTCGGCGGTCTCATTCCCATCGTTCGAAGGAAGACATTAATGAAATCTATCAAGCCATTGGTGGTTGCAGCGTTGTTGATCGCGCCGGTTGCGCAGGCGCAGGAAGCGGGCGGAGCACTCACCACCGACAAGCAGAAGTTCAGCTACGCCGTCGGCATGCAGATCGGCCAGAGCCTCGCGAACCAGGGTGTCGACCTCGATGCGCAGGCATTCTCCATGGCGGTGCAGGACGCGCTCAGCGGCGCGGCGCCGAAGCTCTCCCAGGAAGAGGCGGAGAAGATCGTCCAGACCCAGCGCGTGGCCATCGCCAAGGCCCGTGCCGAGAAGAACACCGCGGCGGGCAACGCGTTTCGCGAGGAATACAAGCAGAAGGAAGGCGTGAAGGCGTTCGACAACGGCATCCTGTATCGCGTGCTCAAGGAAGGCACGGGCCCGAAGCCGACCCTGGCGGACGTGGTCGAGGTCATCTACGAGGGCAGACATGCCAACGGCCAGGTGTTCGATTCATCCGAAGCGCAGGGCGGGCCGGTGAAGTTTCCGCTCAAGGGCATCATCAAGGGCTGGCAGGATACGCTGCAGAAGATGCCGGAAGGGTCGAAGTGGGAGATTGTCGTGCCGCCCGAGCTCGGTTACGGCATGGAGGGCGGCGGCCCGATCGGCCCGAATGAGACGCTGGTGTTCACCATCGACCTCGTCAAGGTCGGCGCCGCCAATGCCCCCGCCAACTGAGGCGTGAAGCTTCGTGAGAAAGGGCCTGGCGCGCGCGTCAGGCCCTTTCCTTTTGTGCCGGCGACAACGAGGAGGCGCTACGGAGCTGCATCAGGCCTTGGCGGGCTGGTCGCGGCGCCTGAAGAGATGGAACTCGCGCCACAGGCCGTGCTGGCCGTATTGCTTCCAGCCCCAGCGCATCCAGCCCACCAGCGCGTACGCGAGCCATAGCGCCCACGCCAGCATCGCCAGGTGGTAGACGATGAGTGGCACGGATGTAATCGATGCCGTCGGCAGCGCCGCCACGGCGTGATCCTGGTACCAGTTCAACTGCGTGGCGCTGGAGGCGTTGCCGCCGATCTGCATCTCCGGCAGGCCGAGGAGACCGCGCCGGATCGCCTGGTACAGGCAGTACAGCGCCGCCAGCGTCAGCGCCGCCAGGCCGATCTGGCCGAGATTGAATGCGGTCTTGCCCACGCTCGCCGGCCAGCGGCCGCGCCACCCGAGCGCCAGCAGCCAGCCGACCACGATCAGGCCCATGACGATGGACACCTGGCTCAGGCCGATGCCGAGCAGCAGCCAGGAGACGACACCGAGCGGTGTGAGCGGCACGCGCGCGAGCGCGATGGCCACCAGCACGATGACGACCAGCAGGCCCCAGAACATCACCGCCGGTCCGAGCAGCGGACCGCGCGTGAGCAGGATCCAGCGATCCACGGGCATCGCCACCTGCGTGCTGGCGTTGACGCTGGCGATGCCGAGATCGACGCCGGAGGTTCGATAGCGGTTGCCGATGCCGCGCCCCTCGCGCCAATTGAGCACGAAACTCTGCGCCCCCGGGGCGAGCGGCAGCGTCACCAGGCGATCCTGCTGGCGGATCGGCTGCGCCACGCCGTTGATGGTCGCGGACTGCAGTGTCGCGCCCTCCGGCAGCGTGATGGTGTGCTGGCCGCCCTGGCTGCTGCGCGCCTCCAGCGTCAGCGCGACGTCGGTCGTGCGCTCGCCGGGCGTGTACACCAGGCGACTGGCGTCGATGGTGAGGGTGCTTCCGGGCACGGCCTCCGGGCGTGTGATCGCGAGCGTGACGGATTCGCCCGGCCACGGCCGCCACTCCGGCAGCCAGGTGCCCTGCGTGTTCTGATGATGCACGACCGGGATGCCCGTCATCGTGGCATGCAGGACCGGGCTCACGTCGGCGCGCCACACCTCCACCCAGCCGGTGGTGTCGGGCGCCTTCAGCGTGATCTCCGGCTGTCTTGCCAGCACCGAGTCGAAGCCGGTCTCCGTCTCCTGCGCCGCGAGGTTCACCTGCGCCTTGCCGTCGATCACCCGCACCTGCTCGGTGGTGATCGATTCGCCGGCAAGCAGCGGGACTTCGAGTACGATGGCGCTGTCGGGCGCCGACAGGCGCACGATGCGCGTCTGCACGCGCCACTCCAGCCCGAGCAGCAGCGTGCGCTCCACGCGCGCGAACGTCGGCAGCGTCGGTGTCTGCGCCTCCTTCATGGCGGCGGCGTCGCCGTTGTCCGCCTCGCGTGTCAGCACCAGCTGCGCGTCGCTGGTGCCGTCCTCGCGCACGCCGTCGACGCTCCAGCCCGGCGCCTGTTCGACCTCCACGCGTCGCGGCGTCAGCGGCAGCGGCAACTGCACCGATCCGCGCGGCGGCAGCGGGCCGCTCAGCAGGACCTGGTGCGCGCCGGGACCGACACGCAGCAAGAGTTCGCCCGCAGGCGAGCGTGCCAGCGCGTCGGTGGCCACGCCATCGACGCTGACCTCGGTGGGCAGCCAGTGATCGCGCGCGCCCGGCAGCGGCACGACGACGTGCTCGACCGCGTGCACCTCCAGGCGCAGCTGCAATTGGTTCTCCTGCACGCTCAGGCGCAGTCGCGGCGCCTGGGCGCAGGCGGGCACGCACTCCGGGGCGGCGGTGAGGCGCGCCCGCAATTCATTGAGCAGATCCGGCGTCGGGTAGTCTTGGGCGATCGCGGGCCGCGAATGCATGCCGGCGACCAAGGCGAGCGCCATGGCCGCCGCCGCCGCGGCGCCGCCGCCGCCGCGGCGCGGTCCGGGGAAGCTGGCGCGCACGAACGCGACCGCGAGCAGCGCCACCAACACCACGCGCAGCAGGTTGAGCAGCAGCTGCTGGCGTGGCGAGATCAGCATCAGGCGCAAGTGCTGATCCTTCTGCACGGTGCCGTGCCAGGTGAGAGGCACCTGCGTCCAGCCCCAACGCGGCAGCCCCGGACCGGTCTGCACGTTGGCCTTCGGGTCGACCTCCTGGTAGTTCTGCGACTGGAAGTCGGCGCTGGAATAATCGATGACCGAACGCTTGCGTTTGCCGACGAGCTCCTCGAGCTGCTGCCGGCGCTCCATCCCCTCGGCCTTCATCGCGTCGATCTCCCCGGTCACCGCTTCCTGCGCCGTTGTCGCCATGTCGGCCATTGGCGCCTCGGCGGCGGGGCCCGCCTCCGGCGCCATCGTCGGCGCGGGCGCGGCGGGCGGCGCGAACCCGCCCTGCGCTTCCGGCCCGGCGGCGACGCTGCGCCACTCCTGCTCGAGCTGCGGGAACAGGCCGACGCGCACCTGCTGCACGAGGAACGGAACGATCACGGCGACGAGCGCCAGCACCGAGACGGTGCGATAGATGCCAATGAGCCAGCGCAGTCGTCCCTCCGGCAGCACCCGCAGCAGCGCGACCGCCGCAATCAGATTCAGCCAGAGATATCGCGGCGCGCCGGGCTCGAACCACACCAGCGTCAGGGTGGCGAAGGCGAGCACGGCGGATCCGAGATCCCAGAGCCGGAAGATGATGACGGCCGCGATCGCGACCAGGAAGATGTCGAGCATGCTCCAGCGGTGCAGCCACGCCTGCGTGGAACGCTTGTCGTCCACGCCGCCGACGCTGAAGAGCTTCCACCCGGGCGGCAGGTGCAGGGTGGCGTTGACCTGCTGGAAGTCGTGATCCCAGCCGACCGCCGGCACGTGGCGGACGTCGCCCTCGTAGCGGCCGTCGGCGCTCAGATTCAGCGCGCCGCGGCGCACCTCGACACCGCTGTTCCCGGAGCCCTGCGCGCGCGTGATGAGCTGCGGCTGGCCGTCGACGGCGACGCGCCCGAGCTGCATGGGCGCGTTCAGATCGAGGCGCCAGCCGGCGGTCATGGTGCCGCCGACGCGGTCGGAGAAGGTATAGCCGTTGCCGTCGAAATCCAGCCACAGCTGCCGTTGGAGCGACAGCCTGTCCGGCTCCGGCTGCGGGTCGCCGCGACGATTGACGAGGAATCGCATGGTCTCGCCGGCGGCGATGCGATAGGCGGGAAACGATCGCCACTCCTGCGGCAACGTCGTCTGGTTCGGGTCGATCGCGGCAGGCCCCTGCACGTCGACCAGGCGCAGATGATTGCGTGCCTCGAACGACCACAGCTCGTCCTCGGGCCACGGCTCGATCGCCTGCCCCGGGGCGAGCTCGCTCACCTCGCGCCGGGTGCGCGCATCGACGCTCACGGTCCAGTGGCCGGGCCGCAGCTGCAGGCGCAGGGTGCCGTCGGGGTCCAGACGGGCGGGCAGGGCGCTGTCCAGCCTGAGCGGGATGAAGTCCTCGAGCAGCGCGCCCTTGAGCGTCACCTCGCGCGCGCGCCCGGCCACGTCCAGCTCGATGCGCGTGCTCGCCAGCAGCGGTATGTCGTCGGTGATCAGGCGGTAGACCTGCACCGAGAGGCTGTCGTTGTCGCCGTCGCCGCCGCTCTCGCCCTGCGTCAGCCACAGGCGCCCCTCCGCGTTGATGTTGGGGAACGGTACCTCCACACCGTTCACCGACAGCAGGACGATGCCGATGTCCAGGGGGATCCACAGCGACTCGGGCAGCGCCGCCCATTCGAAGCGCCCCTGCACCTGGGCCATGCCGGCCTGCATCCAGATGGCCGGGCGGCCGCCGCGATCGGTGACGACCGCGGGACTGCCGTCGACCACCACGTCCTGCGGCCAGTGCTGCGCGTCCCCGGGCAGGATCAGCCAGCTCGCGGCATAGACCTGCCAGTCGACGCTGAAGGCGCCGCCGCGGTCGTCGAGGTTGACCTGCATCGGCGTGGACCATGCGCAGCGGCGCTCGCCGTGATTGTCGTACAGGTAGGGGCACCCGGACTGCGGGTGGTCGGCGAGCACCCATTTGATCCAGGGCTTCAGGCTGAAGGGGATGTCCTCGGGCGGCATCGGTGCGGCCAACGCCGCCCCAGCGCACAGCACCCAGGCCACCGACCACCACATCCGCAGAAGACGACGCATGGCACCTCCCGTTCCGATCCCTGCTCCCGATCCAACGCGCCTGTCCGCCCGGCGGGGTTGAAGCGCGTCGGCGGCCAATTCTGACACCGACGCCGGCACGGCCCAAATCGGCCGCGCCCGTCCTTGCTAGAATGGCGCGCAGAGTCCGAGCGCTCCGCCGGTCCGCCGCGATGAAACCCTCCGTACGCCCGACCCGACCCTTTTTCTCCTCCGGACCGTGCGCCAAGCGCCCGGGGTGGAGCACCGACGTGCTGCGCGCGACCTTTGCCGGCCGTTCGCACCGCTCGGCGGAGGGGCAGGCGCGCCTGAAGGAGGTGATCGATCGCAGCCGCGCCCTGCTGCGGCTGCCGCCGGAGTACCGGCTCGCGATCGTGCCGGGGTCGGATACCGGGGCGATGGAGGCGGCGCTGTGGTCGTTGCTGGGCGCGCGCGGCGTGGACGTGCTCGCCTGGGACAGCTTCGGGGAGTTGTGGGCGGAGGACATCACCCGGCATCTGCGCCTGAAGGACGTGCGCGTGCTCGCGGCGGAGCATGGCGCTCTGCCCGATCTGGCGGCGACCGACAGTCGGCGGGACGTCGTCTTCACCTGGAACGGGACGACTTCGGGCGTGCGCGTGCCCAACGCAGACTGGATCGCCGAGGATCGGCAGGGGCTGACGATCTGCGACGCGACCTCCGCCGCGTTTGCCGTCGACCTGCCGTGGAGCAGGCTCGACGTCGCCACCTGGTCCTGGCAGAAGGTGCTGGGCGGGGAGGGGGCGCACGGCATGCTGGCGTTGAGTCCGCGCGCGGTCGCGCGGCTGGAGAGTTACACGCCGCCGTGGCCGATCCCGAAGCTGTTCCGCCTGACGCGCGGCGGCCGGCTCATGGAGGAGATCTTCGTGGGCTTCGTCATCAACACGCCCTCGATGCTGTGCGTGCAGGATCAGATCGACGCCCTGACATGGGCGGAGTCCCTGGGGGGACTGCCGGCGCTTCTCGCACGCTGCGATCGCAGCCTCGCGGCGATCGAGCGCTGGCAAGCCGCGTGCACCTGGGTCGAGTTCCTCGCGCAGCGCGCCCACACCCGCTCGAATACCTCGGTATGCCTGAGGCTGGTGGAGGACTGGTTCCTGGCGCGGCCGGAGGCCGAGCGCCGGGCGATCGTGAACGCGATGACCGATCTGCTCGCGCGCGAGGCGGTGGCCTACGACATCGGCGCCTATCGCGCCGCGCCGCCGGGCCTGCGCATCTGGTGCGGGGCGACGGTGGACACCGCCGACGTCGAGGCCCTGCTGCCGTGGCTGGACTGGGCGTACAACGAGGTGCGGGTGCGTTATCATGCCGCGAGACCATGATTGGGTGGAGCGACACGGAGCGATGATGACGACGCGATGGCTGGAACTGAGGCAAAGACTGACCGGGCGCCTGACCAGCGGCATCGGGGCGGTGGTCGCCGGGCTCGTGCTGATCATCCTGGTGCTCATGTTCTACTGGAGCAGGGAGCCGGACGTCTTCAACGTGCGCGAGGTCGCGCTGCGGCAGACCGCGGGTGATGAGACCAGGCTCTGGCCGGGCGTGGTGACGACCTCCACGCTCATCGAGGTCGTCAACACCCTGCTGAAGAAGCCGGGCGGCTACATCAGCAACGACCTCATGCCGCCGGGCGTGCTGATGGACAACATGCCCAACTGGGAATTCGGCGTGCTGGTGCAGGTGCGCGATCTCGCCAAGGCCCTGCGCAACGACCTGAGCCGCTCGCAGTCGCAGTCCACCGAGGACAAGGACCTGCAGGAGGCCGAACCGAGCTTCAATTATCAGAACGATGCCTGGATCCTGCCGTCCAGCGAAAGCGAGTACCGCGACGGCCGCGTGGCGCTGCAGCGCTACCTCACGCGCCTGCTCGACGACGACGACCAGAACGCGCAGTTCTATGCGCGCGCCGACAACCTGCGCGACTGGCTGGTGCTGGCGGAGAAGCGGCTGGGAAGCCTCTCGCAACGGCTGTCGGCCAGCGTCGGGCAGGAGCGCATCAACGTCGATCTCGGCAGCGAGGTGGCGGCGGCGGGCTCCACGGACGAGCGCAAGGTGATCGCCGTGAAGACGCCGTGGCTGGAGATCGATGACGTGTTCTACGAGGCGCGCGGCACGGCCTGGGCGCTGATCCACTTCCTGCACGCCGCGGAGATCGATTTCGCCTCGGTGCTGGCGAAGAAGAACGCGCAGGTGAGCCTGGGTCAGATCATCCGTGAGCTGGAAGGGACGCAGGACACGATGTGGAGTCCGATGGTGCTGAACGGGACCGGCTTCGGACTCGTCGCCAACCACTCGCTGGTGATGGCGAGCTACATCTCCCGCGCCAACGCCGCCATCATCGACCTGCGCCGGCTGCTGGAGCAGGGCTGACCTTCGCGATCAGCCGCCGCCGGAAAATAGCCTCCGCACGAAGCCGAACAGGCCGCCGCGCCGGGCGGCCGCGGTCTCGGCGGCGCCATGGGTGCGGGCGCGGGCGCCGTGCGATGCATGGCGCGGCGCGTGGCCGCGACGCGGGGTGGCCGCGCGCGAGCGCTTCTCCGCATCCGGCCTGGATTCGTCCACCCGCAGGGCGCGGCCATGGAACTGGCTGCCGTCGAGCGCCTTCACCGCGGCACTGCCATCGACGTGACTCCTCATCTTCACGAAACCGTATCCGCGCGAGCGGCCGGTGTGGCGGTTGATGATGACCTCCGCGGAAAGCACTTCGCCGAACTTCTCGAACTCGGCCTTCAGTTCCGCCGCCGAGACCGAATAGGCCAGGTTTCCTACGTATATGTTCATCCTCGGGTTTCCTTTCTCGTTGCCGTCGGCCGTGTTCGCGACGCGCGGCATTCAACCACAAGGATCACGATGTCGCAATCGCCCGCGGCGCGTCGCTCACGGCCGCGGCGCGATGAACTCGCCAAAGGCGCGGCAGCCTTCGCCGACCGCGATGTTGCCGACGAGCTCGAGGGACTCGGTGCTGATGACGTCCACGGCGTTCGCGAACCAGTTGGCGACGTAGACGTGCCGACCGTCGGGGGCGAGCGCGATGCCCTCGGGGTAGCCGCTCACGTCCACGCGCTTGATCTCCTCGCCGAGGCCGAGATCGATCACCGACACGGAATCGTCGTGCTGGTTGGTGACGAAGATGCGGTTGCGCGCCGTGTCGACGGCGACCGCGTAGGGAAAGTCGTGCACGGGAATCGTGTCGGTCACCGCCAGCGCTTCCGTGTCGATGATCGTGACGTCGCTGCTCTGCACGTTTGCGGTGAAGGCCTGTCGGCCGTCCGGCGTGATGGTGACCCCGAACGGGGCCTTGCCCGTCTTGATGAGCGCGATCGGCGCGAACGTGCGCGCATCCAGCACCGAGAGCGTGTCGTCGTCGCGGTTGGTGACGTACAGGCGCTTGCCCGCCGGGTCCAGAGCCAGACCCGACGGCGACTTGCCGACCGGGATCCTCGCCGTCTGCCTCAGGGTCGCGGTATCGAAGACCGAGACGATGTTCAGGTACCAGTCGGCGACGTAGAGGGCGGCGCCGTCCGGGTGCAGCGCAATTCCGAGCGGCCCCTCGCCGACCTTCAGCGTGCCGACGACCGTGCGGGTGGCGCCGTCGATCACGGAGACGTCCTTGCTCTCCGGATTGCTGACGTAGATGCGATCGCCGGACCTGCTCGCGGCCACGCCGGCCGGCTTGTTGCCCACGGCGATCGTGTCGATCACCGCATCGGTGGCGAGATCGATCACGGAGACGCTGTTGGAACCCTGGTTGGTGATGTATGCGTAAGGCGCCGCGTGGACGAGGCGCACGGCCAGCAGCACGGCGGCAACGGGGAAAACGGCGACGACGAGGCGCTTCACGGGAGGGGGTTGGTCGGGTTCCGTGAATCGATGCGGACCGGCGGAGATCGCGCCGGCGCCGCCGGGCGACCCGCGGCGCCGGAGCATCCGCCACACCCGGCTAGTTCTTGCTGCCGGTCTCGATGAACTTCTTCAGCCCCGCCATGCCGGCCTCGAACACGCCGTTCACCGCGGTGTTGGCGGCCTCTTCGTCCTGACCCTTGGGCGGATCGTTCTGGGTGTAGTAGCGGTAGTAGCCGGCCTTCCAGGTCACCTTGGACTTGGCGGCGCCAGCCGGCTCGACGATCATCTGCGCCGCATAGCTGTTCACGGGCAGCACTTCCGCCGCGACCTTCGTGATCTTGTACTTGAAGGTCATCTTCTCCTCGTCGAACATCGTGAACTCTTCGTCGATGGTCTTGCCGCTGCCGGCCTCGCCCAGGGTCAGCACGCGCGTGGCGCCCTTGCCCTCGCCCTTGGCCTCACAGGTGGCGACGGCGGGATGCCAGTCGGCGATCGAGCAGGTCCCCTTCAACGCCTTCCACACCGCCTCGGCCGGCGCATTGATCTCGACTTCCTTCTCGGCCTTCTGGCGCGACGGCCCGTGGGCGAGCACCGCCACCGGCAGGGCCAGCAGCGCGGCGATCGAAAATCGTACGAACTTGTGCATTTTGCATTCTCTCCAGGTGTTTTCCGTGTGGCGACTCGCGAGGTCGCAAACCGGCGCCAATGTTAAACGCAAGCTATACGTTTGGCCACCGACACGGCGTTAGGCTGTATGCTCGCGGGAAAGGTTCCCGGCGGCGGCGAGCGGTCGCCGGGGCCACGATCCACGTTCCCGACACACAGCCTCTATGAGCCCGGTTCTCGTATGGTTTCGCCAGGATCTGCGCGTGGCCGACAATCCCGCGCTGCACGCTGCCTGCGAGGCAGGCGAGCCCGTTTATCCGCTGTTCATCTGGGCGCCGGAGGAGGAAGGCGCGTGGGCCCCGGCCTCGGCCAGCCGGTACTGGCTGCATCACTCGCTTGCCGCGCTCGATGCGGCGCTCCGCGCTCTGGGCTCGGCGCTGACGATCCGGGCCGGGGCGAGTCTGGCGGCCATCACGGCGTTCGCCCGCGAGGTCGGCGCGCGTCGCGTCTACTGGAATCGCCGCTACGAGCCGGCGGCGGTGGAGCGCGACGGATTGCTCGAGCAGGCGTTGGCCGACGCCGGCATCGACGCGAGGAGCTTCAAGGGCGGGCTGCTGTTCGAACCGCGCGAGGTGCGCACCAACGCCGGCGAGCCGTTCAAGGTCTTCACCCCGTTCTGGCGCCAGTGCCTGAAGCAGCCCGAGCCGGAGGCGCCGCTGCCGGTTCCTCGCCGCATACCCGCGCCCGCGCGCTGGCCCGCGTCGCGGGTGCTGGCGGAGCTGAAGTTGCTGCCGCGCGTGGACTGGGCCGGCGGTATCCGCCAGAGCTGGCCGGTCGGCGAGGCGGGCGCGCGGGCGGCGCTCGACCGCTTTCTCGCCCAGGGCATCGATGGCTACGCGCAATGCCGCGATCGGCCCGACCTCGACGGCGTCTCCCGCCTGTCGCCCTACCTGCACTTCGGTGAGGTCAGTCCGCGCCAGGTCTGGGCCGCGGTGTGCGCGCGCGAACTCGACGCGGGACGCATGAGTCTGTCGGCCTCCGCCGCCGGCTACCTGCGCCAGCTGGGGTGGCGCGAGTTCGCGCATCATCTGCTGTTCCACTTCCGCGCCACGCCGGCGCAGCCGATGCGCGAGGAGTACGCGGCGTTTCCGTGGCTCGACGACGCGCATCAGCTCGAATGCTGGGAGCGCGGCCGGACCGGCTACCCGATCGTGGATGCCGGCATGCGCGAGTTGTGGACCACCGGCTGGATGCACAATCGCGTGCGCATGATCGCCGCCTCCTTCCTGGTGAAGGACCTGCTGGTGCACTGGCGGCACGGCGCGCGCTGGTTCTGGGATACGCTCGTGGACGCCGACCTGGCCAACAACACGCTCGGATGGCAGTGGACCGCCGGCTGCGGCGCGGATGCCGCGCCGTACTTCCGCATCTTCAACCCCGTGAGCCAGGCCGAGCGCTTCGATCCCGACGGTGCGTATGTCCGCAAATGGGTGCCCGAGCTCGCCCGGCTGCCGGACCGGCATTTGCACTCGCCCTGGCGCGCGCCGGATGATGTGCTCGCCGCCGCGGGGGTGCGGCTGGGGGCGGAGTATCCGCATCCGATGGTGGAACATGATCTCGCGCGCCAACGCGCGCTGGACGCCTGGCAGCGGATGCGCGGCATGCGGCGTTGAATGACGGAGGGGAGAGGCTCATGAGGCGGCTGGCGGTCCGATCCCGGGTGTGGGCCATCGTGCTCGCCGCACTGTGGTCCATCGCCGCGACGATCGCGCATGCGGAATCCCTCGGGGCGTTGGTCACGGTGACCTCGGCGAACGGCCAGGGCCACGAGTTCGTGCTCGAGGTGGCCGATACGGAGGAGCGCCGCCAGCGTGGCCTGATGTTTCGCGAGGAACTGCCCGAGGACGGCGGCATGATATTCATCTACGAACCGCCGCAGGTCGCGGCGATGTGGATGAAGAACACCCTGATCCCCCTGGACATGGTGTTCGTCGACGCCGAGGGGCGGATTGTGCACGTCGCCAGCCGCGCGACGCCGCATTCGCTGGAGCCGATCTCGGCGGGCGTGCCGGTCACGGCGGTGATCGAGCTGAACGGGGGAACCTGCGATCGCCTCGGCATAGGCGTCGGCGATCGCGTCCACTACGAGGTGGCGGTTACTTCAACGTCTTCAGCGCCGCGCTGAATCCCTTCATCGACAGCGGAACCTGAACGGGGCGGTGCGCGCCGTCGCTGAACCCGATCTGCACCTTCTTGGCGGCGTTCAGCTTGTCGAGCAGCGCCTTCTCCAGTTTCAGGCCGGCGCGGCAGCCGCCCGGCTCGCAGCGTTCGATGGGAAACTGTATGGGCTTGTCCTCGTCGATGGTGAGGGCGGCGCCGGGCGGCAGGGCGATGCCCAGAGGCAGCGTGATGAGCGCAACGGGGTCGGCGATCTTGGGCGCATAGCCCACGGCGATGTTGAGCACGCGCTGGTTGCCGTCCTTGGTCACGACGTTCTGGAACGCGTAGCAGACCTCCGTGGCGCCTTTCTCCTTCTCCTTGGCATCCGGCGTTTCGCAGCGTATCGCCCAGTTGTCGAACTTCTCACCGTCCTTGGGAGCGGCGAGCACCGGCGCCGATGCCGCCACCGCGAGGGCCAGCGTGATGGCGAGTGTCGGGAGTCGACGCAACGGGCTCGTTGGGTACTGATGGGTCATGATGGGAATGTCCTTGTGTAAGAGAAAATGCGAGTATGTGCGACAATTTACTGCAGGGACGTGAAAACTTCTACAAAGTTCGGTCGCATCGGCAGCGGATGAGCCTGCACGGCGGCAGCGGGCGCAGAGCCCGCCCGTCGCGCGGGCGACCGCGGGGAGATCGGCGTTGGCCTCCTTCTACGATCTGAAACCGGCCTTCCAGGGCTTGTTGCGCCCGCTCGTGCGCGCGCTTGCCGCCCGCGGCGTCAGCGCGAACCAGGTGACGGTGGCCGCCTGCGCGCTGTCGATCCTGGGCGGGGCGGTCATCTACCGATGGGCCGGCACCGCGCCGGCCGTGATGCTGCTGCTGCCATTCATACTTTTCGCGCGCATGGGCATGAACGCCGTGGACGGCATGCTCGCGCGCGAGCACGACATGCGCAGCGCGCTCGGCGGATTTCTGAACGAGCTTGCCGACGTCGTCTCCGACGCGGCGTTGTATCTCCCGTTGGCCGTCCTGCCCGGCGTCAGTCCGCCGGCGGTCGTCCTCTTCGTGCTGCTGGCCGCGTGCTCGGAGATCGCCGGCATCGTCTCGGCGGCGCAGGGCGCATCGCGCCGCTACGACGGCCCCATGGGCAAGAGCGACCGGGCGTTCGCGATCGGCGCGCTCGGCCTGCTGGCGGGTCTCGGCGCCGACAGCGGCAGCTGGATCAACTGGGTGCTGCTTGCGCTCGCATCGATGGTGCTCCTCACCGTCGTCAATCGCGTGCGCAACGGCCTGAAGGAGATCGAATCGCGATGAGTTTCGACGTGCCGGAGAATGTGCGGGTCGCGCTGCTCGCCATACTCGGGGTGCTGGCGCTCGCTTCCATCGTCGTGGCGGGGATGGTGCGCGCGCGGCCGGAGAAGGATTTCACCGAGCTGAAGCTAAGGGTGAAGACCTGGTGGTACATCATCCTGGTCTTCTGCGCCGCCATCGCCTTCGACCGTACGGTGTCCGTGTGCGTGCTCGGCTTCGTCAGTTTCCTGGCCTTCAAGGAGTTCCTGTCGCTCATCCCGACACGGCGCGCCGATCATCGCGTGCTGTTCTGGGCCTATCTGGCGATCCCGATCCAGTACTACTGGGTCGCGACCGCCTGGTACGGGATGTTCATCATCTTCATCCCCGTCTACGCGTTCCTGTTCCTGGCGATGCGCATGGTGCTGATCGGCGAGACCGAGGGATTCCTGCGCGCGGCCGGCACCCTGCACTGGGGATTGATGACGACCGTGTTCTCCTTGAGCCACATGGCCTATCTCACGGCCCTGCCGGCGGCGGGAAATCCCAACGGCGGCGGCGATGCGCTGCTGCTCTATCTCGTGCTGCTGACCGAGCTGAACGACGTCGCGCAGTATTTGAGCGGCAAGACCTTCGGCCGGCGCAAGGTGATCCCGAAGGTCAGCCCGAAGAAGACGATCGAGGGTCTGGCCGGCGGTGTGGTGACGACGATCGTGCTGGCCTGGCTGCTCGCGCCCTGGCTGACGCCGCTGACAGCGCCGGAGTCGATCGCGGCGGGACTCATCATCGGCCTGTTCGGATTCGTCGGCGACGTCACCGTCTCGGCGGTCAAGCGCGACATCGGGGTGAAGGACAGCGGCAGCATGCTGCCGGGGCACGGCGGCGTGCTCGACCGGCTCGACAGCCTGACCTACACCGCGCCGCTGTTCCTGCATTTCGTGCGCTATCTGCACTACTGATGACATGGGCGCGCTGCTGCGCAGGCTCTTCGTCGTGCTGGTCGCCTGGCCCGTGGCGGTGGTGCTGATCGGCATCCATGTGCGCCACCGCGAGCGCCTGCCGGCGCGCGGACCGGCCATCGTCGCGGCCAATCACAACAGCCACCTCGACACGCTGACGCTGCTGTCGCTGTTTCCGCTGTCGATCATCCCGCGCGTGCGCCCGGTCGCCGCCGCCGACTACTTTCTCTCCAACCGGCTGCTCGCGTGGATTTCGACGCGGCTCGTCGGCATCCTCCCGATCGCGCGCAAGGCGCGCAAGACCGACCCGCTGCTCGCCTGTTACGAGGCCCTGCAGCGCGGCGAGATACTCATCGTCTTCCCGGAGGGCTCGCGCGGCGAGCCCGAGACGATGGGCGAGCTGAAGACCGGTATCGCGCACCTGGCCGAGCGCCATCCCGATGTGCCGGTGGTACCGGTGTTCATGCACGGCCTGGGGCTGGCGCTGCCCAAGGGAGAGGCGCTGCTCGTGCCGCGGTTCTGCGACGTCTACGTCGGCGAGGCGATCCGCTGGACGGGCGAGCGCGGCAGCTTCATGCACGCGCTGCACGGGAGCCTGGAGCAGCTCGGCCAGCAGCATCGGCGCGCGCAGCACGGCGCCGGCGGCGCACACTGATCGGTGCAGGACGCTGTCAAACCCGGAGGCGGATTACGTCGGGATGCCGCGGGCTGGCCGACTCGTGGTAGACGTCCGCCACCCAGGTGAGCAGTTCGGACGCCTCCAGATCGGGCGGCATCGCGACGTCGTGCACGGCCCGTCGTTTGCCGTCGTCGGACAGCGCGTAGAGCCTCCACGCGCCGTCCCGCCGCTCCACCGCCATCCGCTGTCCGAACACCTCGAAGCGAATCATGGTCGCCGCCCGCCGACTTCGATCACGCTGCGCCGGTGGCGGCCTTCCACCACGACGGGCAGCGCAGTCCGGTCACTACGTCGTAGTCGTCGTAGGGCTTGATGTCGAGGATCGGCGAACCGTCGTAGGCGTCCAGCGCGCGCACGGTCAGCACGTTGCCCTCGCGCCTCAGCAGCTCCACCACCGCCAGGCCGATGGGATTCGGCCGCTCGCGGCCGCGCGCCGCGAGCACGCCGACGGCGGGCAGATCGCGACGGTGCCGCGGGTGGGTGGTGAGCGGGAAACGCCTGCCGGCGAGCTCGTGCATCCAGAACAGCACGATGAGGTGCGACCATTCCTCGATGCCATGCAGGGCCGCGCCGTAGTCCTCGTGCACGACGATGTCGGCGGTGATCTCCCGCCGCGGGATGCGAGGGCCGCCTTCGGAGAAGGCGCTGCGCACGGTCCCGATCGGCTGCAGGTGGATGGTCATGGCAATTCCCTTCCCGGTTGCATGGCATGGGCACCAAACTCGCGCAGGCGTCGTCGGCGCGACACCATCATAGTGCAGCGCGTACGCCCCGAGCGAGTGGGCTGGCGTGGACAGCGACCGACTATTCAGCGGCTTACCGAAGTGGTCCGGCGCTTGCAGCGTCGCGGCCACACAACCGCCGCCGCGTCCGCGCACGCGGCCCGTCGCAACGGCGTGACGGTGCGGTGATTGAAGGCAACGTGGCCACGGCGATCGGAGGATCGCCGTGGCTTCTTCTTCAGACTGGAGGGGGATGCGATGAGACGGTCAGTGCGTTGCCGGTACGCCTGGCTGATGGCGATGGCTGCCCTGCCGGCCACATCGACGGCCGGGGAGAGCCTCATGGACGCGATCCCCCCGGGGCAAGATCGATCTCTACGCGCGCCTGCGCTACGAGCACGTCGAGGACGACGGCTCCGCGCGCGCGCCGGCACCACCGATCGGCGGAGTCGGGCTGGCGGATGCCGACGCATTGACGCTGCGATCCGCGCTCGGCTACACGACCGGCGTGTTCCACGGCTTCGGGGCCGCGCTGCCCAACGCCTCCTTCGGCCTGTCCACGAATACCGTCGGCGTGCGCGGCGAAGGCGGCAAGGGTCTCGGGCGCGGCTGGACGCTGCTCTACAGCGGTGAATTCGCGCATCAGATGGATGCCTACGAAACCCCGGAGGATATCGACGTGAGCTACTACTTCATCGAGGGCGGGGTCGCCTATGCGGTCGGCCGGCGATGGCTCGATGCGATCACCGTCAAGGCCGGTTACGAGGTGCTCGAGGGCGACGGCGTCCGCAACGGCGTGCGCCGCGCCTTCCAGACGCCGCTCGGCACCAACCACGCCTTCCAGGGCTGGGCCGACAAGTTCCTGGTCACGCCCGGCGACGGGATACGGGATCTGTTCCTCACGCTGCGCGGCGCGGTCTAGGGCGCCAACGTGATGCTGATGTACCACGACTACGCCTCCGACCACCTCGACTACGACTACGGCCGCGAGTGGAACGCGGTGGCGGAGAAACCGCTCGGCAGGCACTGGATGGTCGGGGCGAAGTACGCCCGCTACGAGGCCGGCGACAACGCGGCCAACCTCGCGCGCAACGCCGCCGACGGCGGCGTCGGCCAGGGCTTCGACCGCGACATCTTCTGGGCCTATGTGCAGTTCCGCTGGTAGCGCTGTAACAGATCCAATCGAATGGGGTATGCTGCATGGCAGCATACCCGTCCCGTCCAGGCGCGGATGAGAACACCCGGAAAACCGCTGCGCATCATGCTCGTGGACCGCCTCCCTGAGCGCACCAACACCGTCGAGCAGGCCCTGAGCGCCGCCGGGCACCAGGTCGTCGCGCGCGTCATGGCGGGCGGCGATCTCGCGGCGGACGTCGCCGCCGTGTCGCCCGACGTCATCATCATCGACATCGATTCGCCCGACCGCGACACCCTCGAGCACATGCGCACGATCAGCCGCGAGCGGCCGCGGCCGGTGGTGATGTTCACGAACGACGACAATGCCTCGACCATACGCTCGGCGGTGCGCGCGGGGGTCAGCGCCTACGTCGTCGACGGACTCCACGCCAGCCGGGTCCTGCCGGTGCTCGAGGTCGCGATCGCGCGCTTCGAGGAGTTCCAGGCGATGCGCGATGAGCTCGAGCAGACGAAATCCACGCTCGCCGAGCGCAAGCTCGTCGAGAAGGCCAAGGGCGTCCTCATGCGCCAGACGCGCATGGACGAGGAGGCCGCGTACAAGGCCATGCGCAAGATGGCCATGGATCGCAACATCAAGATCGTCGATCTCGCCCGCACGCTGATCGCCGCCACCGAGCTGCTGGAGCCGCAGGGCAGAAAGAGGGGACCATGAAACCGGAGAAACGCAGTCTCACGCTGGGGTTCATCCCGCTGACGGACTGCGCGCCCATCGTGATTGCCCAGGAGCTCGGCTACTTCGCCGTCGAGGGGCTGAACGTGGCGCTGTCGCGCGAGGCCTCGTGGGCGACGCTGCGCGACAAGCTGTCGCTGGGCATCCTCGACGCCGCGCACATGCTGGCGCCGATGCCCATCGCCTCCACCCTCGGACTGAGCGGTTTCGCCAGGCCGATGGTCACGGCATTGAGCCTGGGGGTGAACGGCAACGCGGTCACGGTCAGCAGCGCCCTGTACGCGCGCATGCTGGAGGCGGACTTCGCCGCCGCGGTCGATCCGCGACTGTCGGCGCGGGCATTGCAGCGGGTGATCGAGATCGACCGGCGCGAGGGTCGTGAGCCGATGACCTTCGCGATGGTGTTCCCGTTCTCGATGCACAACTACGAGCTGCGCTACTGGCTGGCCTCCGCCGGCATCGATCCGGAGACGGACATACGGCCGGTCGTGGTGCCGCCGGCGCAGATGGTGGCGAACCTGCGCGCGGGGACCATCGACGGCTGCTGCGTGGGCGAGCCCTGGAACCTGCTGGCGCGCGCCGAGGGCATCGGGCGCACGGTGGTCACCGGCCAGGACATCTGGCGCAACAAGCCGGAGAAGGTCCTCGCGGTCGGCAGGGAATGGGCCGAGCGCCATCCGCGCACCCATCAGGCGCTGCTGCGCGCCCTCATCCGCGCGGCGCGCTGGCTGGATGACCCGGTCAACGGCGAGCACGCCGCCGCGCTGCTCTCGGCGCCGGGCTACATCGGCGTCGACGCGACGCTGATCGCCGCCTCACTCCCGGGCGCCGAGCAGCCCGATCGGGCGCCGGATCGCAACGGCCGCCCGGTGGTGAATCCTAGCTGCTTCTTCGCCTCGGCGGCCACCTTCCCGTGGCGTTCCCACGCCATGTGGATCCTCACGCAGATGTACCGCTGGGGCCAGCTCGAGCAACCCGTCGATATCGGGGCGCTCGCGGGCTCGGTCTATCTCGGCGGCTTGTACCGCGAGGTCGCCGCGCAGATCGGCATCGACGCGCCGGCGATCGACGTGAAGATCGAGGGAGCGCACTCCGAGCCGTGGACGCTGCCCGAGGCCGCGCATCCGATCGCGATGGCGCCGGACACGTTCATGGACGGCCGCCAATTCGATCCCGCGCATTGCGTCGAATATCTGCAGGCCTTCGACATCCGGGCCCTGCGAACGGGCATCGACGCGGGCGCCGCTGCCAACCAATAGTCTTCGGCGGCGTTCTGGGCGGTCCGATTTGCCAAGAATGGTATTGCGAACGATTCGCATTCCGATGTATGCTTTCCGCCGTTCCCATGGCCGAAAACCCGCGCACACACTCCGACACACCGACGGGTCCGGCCCTGCGGATCCGCTCCGAGGATCTCTTCGGGGCGCGGCGCGAGGTCCATATCGAGCACCGCGGTGAGATCTACCGCCTGCGGCTGACGCGGCAGGACAAGCTCATCCTGACCAAGTAGGCCCCGATCGGAGCCGCGCAGCGCAGTCCCGCCAGCCATTCGGCTCCCGCCGATCAGCCAGCCGACCTCTTGGGCCATGACGGCCCGGCACCCCGGACGCCGGCGCGCCCGCGGGGTGATCACGCAACCGCGGCTGCGCGAGACGCGGCCGGGCAGAAACCAGGCGAGGCGACAGTGAAGGCGAAAGGCGATTGCAGCGTCGATCTGATTGCGCAGGGCGACAATTGCGCGGTGGGCCGATGCCGCCACTGCGGCAACCTGCATCTGCACGTAGCGGGCCGGATGACGCTGCGTATCACGGCAGAGATGCTGTTCGATCTGGCCGACACGCTGTCGGCGGCGGCGCAGTGTCTCGAGGCGTGGCAGGAGGAGCAGGCGGCGCTCGGCGATCCCCGTCGCGTTACTCATTGAGCCGCCGGCACGAGCCCCTCCCTTCGACAGGAGGGCTACCGGGCCAGGGGGTAGTGTGCGCACGAGGAAGCCCCGACATTTAGATCCGAACACCCAGACTCGCCAGCCATCCAGCCCCCGGCGGACAGCCAGCCTCATCGTTCCTGTACTGCACGGAGATCATGGAAATGCCGCGAGTAGTCAAGACACCCGTCCATCGCATGGCGGCCGCCGCAGGTCGCGGCGCCCAGGCAGCCTTCATCGCCACCACCTTGTTCTCGGGATCCGCCGCTGCCGCCGATATCGACACGGCTGCGGTGGCCGCTTCGACGACGCTGCCGGCGGTGACGGTCACCGGTGCACAGGAGACCGCCCACGGGCCCGCCGAGGACTATGTCGCAAACCGCGGTACCACGGGCACCAAGACCGACACGCCGATCGTCGAGACGCCGCAGTCGATCTCGGTGATCACCGGGCAGCAGATCGAAGACCAGGGGGCACAGACCCTGCAGGACGCGCTGCGCTACTCCACGGGCGTGCGTTCGGACGCCTACGGGCTGGACAGTCGCGGCGACTGGTCATTTGTCCGCGGTGTCGAGCCGACGCAGTACCAGGACGGCATGCGGGTGTTCTTCGATTTCTTCAGCAACGTCCGTCCGGACACCTACGCGATCGAGCGCGTCGAGATCTTGCGCGGTCCGGGTTCGACCCTGTTCGGGCAGGGTTCCACCGGCGGTACGGTCAATGTCGTCTCCAAGCGGCCGCAGGCGCAGGCGCATCGGGAGATCAACGTGCAGCTGGGCAATTACGATCGACGGCAGGTCGGAGTCGACCTGACGGGTCCGGTCACCACGGACGGGGATTTGCTGTACAGATTCATCGGCGTCGGCCGCGACAGCGAAACCCAGGTCGACTTTACCGAGAGCGACCGCTGGCTGCTGGCGCCGTCGTTCACGTGGCAGCCGACCGACCGTACCAATCTGACGTTGCTCGTGAACATCCAACGCGACACGGGAACGGTGACCACCGCGTTCCCGCCCTGGTCGGGCACGCTGCTGCCGAATCCCAACGGCGAGATCGGAACCGAACGCTTCACCAGCGAGCCGGAATTCGACCGGTTCGACAACTCCCAGGATGCGGTCGGCTGGCAGTTCGAGCACGCGTTCGACGCGATGTGGACGGTTCGCCAGAACATGCGCTACAGCCACAGTACCGTCGACTACCGCACCCTGTATCCCGACGTGTTTTCCAACCCGCAGAACCCCTTCGTCGACGCGGCGCAACGCCAGGTGTTCCGGTTCGGGTACATACGCGAACAGCAGGACGACGCCTGGACGCTGGACAATCAGGTGCAGGCCGACTGGGATTGGGGTTTCGCGAGGCACACCGTGCTGGTGGGACTCGACTACTCCCACGACCGCATCCAGCGCCGCCAGGGCTTCAGCTTCGATACCAACCCGTTCGATCTCTTCGATCCGGTATACGGCAACTTCACCGCGCCCGTGGCACTGCATGAACCCGACACTTCGATTCAGCAGGTCGGCGTCTACTTCCAGGATCAGATCAGGCTCGGTCAGAAATGGATACTGTCGGGCGGATTCCGCCACGATTGGGCGTCCACCGATGTCGACGGCGGGACGAGCGCCGAAGACGAGGCGTTGACGGGGCGCGTCGGGCTGGTGCATCTGTTCGACAACGGTCTCGCGCCGTTCGTCGGCTACTCGCAGTCGTTCACGCCGATCACCTTTACCGATATTTTCAACCAGCCCTACCAGCCGATCCGGGGCGAGCAGGTCGAGGTCGGCCTGCGCTACCAGCCTCCGGGGTCGAACAGTCTGTACACCGCTGCGATCTACGACATCGAGGAGCAGAACCGCCTCTCGCCCGATCCGAACAACCCGTTCAACGACATTCAACTCGGCGAGGCGAACATCTGGGGCATCGAGCTCGACGCGCACGCCAACATCACGCGCAACATCGATCTCATCGCCAATTATGCCTACACCCACGCGCGCACCAGCGATGGCGTGAGCAGCGATCGCTACATCGCCGAGGTGCCGGCCCATGTCGCCTCGGGATGGCTGCGGTACAGCTTCGATGCCGGCGTGCTTCGCGGGTTGTCGGTCGGCGGTGGCCTGCGTTACGTCGGCGAATCGCATGACGAGCTGGGGATCCTGGACGTTCCGTCCGTGACGCTGCTCGATGCGATGATCGCCTACGAGACCGGTCGCTGGCGCGTGGCGCTCAACGGCACCAACATCACCGACGAGACCTACATCGCCTCCTGCCTGTCGCGCGGCGACTGCTGGTACGGCTCGCGCGCGACGGTGGTCGGCAGCGTCAACTACAGCTTCTGAGGCAAGGACGATGCGCGCGCTCATCGGCCGGCTGCATCGCTACGTCGGGCTGGCGACGGCGCTGTTCCTGACCGTCGCCGGCCTGACCGGCAGCGCGCTCGCCTTCTATCACGAGCTCGACGAGTGGCTGAACCCGGAGTTGTTTCGCGTGGCGGAGGCCGGCAACAAGATCCCGCCGCTCGCGCTGGCCGAGCGGATCGAACGCGATCACCGGCGGCTGTTCGTCACCTGGCTGCCGCTCGATCACGAGGCCGGGCACTCGGTGGAACTTGGCGTGGCGCCGCGCATCGACCCGGTGAGCGGCACACCGCACGCGTTGGGTTTCGACCAGTTGTTCGTCCATCCCGCCAGTGGTGCCGTGCTGGGCGAGCGCCAGTGGGGCGCATGCTGCCTGGCGCGCAAGCAGCTGCTGCCGTTCGTGTACTCCGTGCACTACTCCCTGCATCTGCCAGGGCAGTGGGGAGTCTGGTTGATGGGCATCGTCGGCTTGGTCTGGATCATCGACTGCTTCCTGGGCTTCTATCTGACGCTGCCCGCGCGTGTCCGCGGCAGCACCGGGACCGATGAGCCGCCGACCTGCACGAATGGCGCCACGGGCAGGAGCTTCTGGCGGCGCTGGCGACCGGCCTGGCGCATCAAGCCCTCTGCCGGCGCCTCGCGCCTGAACTTCGATCTGCACCGCGCCGGCGGATTGTGGTTCTGGGGGCTGCTGCTCATGCTCGCGGTAAGCAGCGTCTCCTTCAACCTGCACGAGCAGGTCTTCGAGCCGGTGGTGAACGCCATCTCCCCGCTCACCCCGTCGCCCTTCGACACGCGCGAGGAGCGCGCGCCCGAGGAACTGCTCGAACCGGGCGTTCCACTCGCGACCGTGCTCACGAACGCCTTGGAGGAGGCACGCCGGCGCGGCTGGGGCGAGGCGGCGAGCGGAATCTTCTACAACCCGCTGTACGGAATTTACGGCGTGCGCTTCGGCAGGGACCACGCGCCCGGGATGGGCAATGCGTGGCTGTACTTCGACGGGGAGAGCGGCGACCCGCTGGGCGCACACGTACCGGGGGAGGGATCGGCCGGTGACATCTTTCATCAGCTGCAGTATCCGCTGCACAGCGGGCAGGTCCTCGGCCTGGCCGGACGCATGCTGATCTGCGTCACCGGCCTGGCCGTGGCGATGCTGTCGGTCACCGGCGTCGTCATCTGGAGTCGCAAGCGCCGCGCTCTTGCGGCCAGGAGCGTCCGGCACGCTCGAGCGGACGCGGCGGCTTGGGCGATGAAATGACGGCGATGACGGTGCTCGCGAGCGGTGGACCAGCGCGCGGCCGTCGCACGCGGCGGCGGTCAATGCAGAGGCAGATCGAGCAGCTCGTCGCCTTCGGCGGCGCGGACGCCGGGGATCGCTCCCTGCGCACTCGCCGTGATCCGGGGCAGGTAGTCCGCGGGCGGCAGGATACCGAGGCTGTTGGTGTCGATGGCGATACTCTTGATCAGCACAAATACGTCGTGCCCGATCGCAATACGCAACTCGCGGGCCGCCTGCCGGGAGATCCGTGACACCAGGGAGGAACCGCCGACGGCGACCTTCACCTCGACGTAAGCGCCGGCGCTGTCGGCCATCTCGGTCACGCGGCCGGCGAGTATGTTGCGGATGCTGATGCCCTCCGGACGCTGCACCGCCAAAGCGATGTCCCGGGCCCGGACGTGGATGCGCAGATGCGTGCCGGGCGGCAGGTTGACGCGTGGGATCTGCAGCAGCCCGCCATCGAACCGAAGGGTGGTGAGGGCATCGGAATCGTCGTGCGCGACGACGAGGGTGGCAAGGATGGATCCGGCCTCCTTGCGGCCCATGACGGGATACAGGTCGATGCGTCCCAGCGTCTCCTCCAGCGTCCCGACAGCGCCGACTCTGCCGTTCTGCAGCATCACCACCGTGTCCGCCAGCCGCAATACCTCCTCGACCGCATGGCTCACGTACACCATCGACAGGCCGAAATCCCGTCGCAGCCGTTCGATGTACGGCACGATCTCCGCCTTGCGCTGCGCGTCGAGCGACGCGAGGGGCTCGTCCATCAGCAGTATGCTGGGACTGGTCAGCAGGGCCCTGCCGATGGCCACCCGCTGCCTCTCGCCGCCGGAAAGCGCGCCGGGACGGCGATCCAGCAACGATCCGATGCCGAGCATGTCGACGACATGTTCGAACGAGGTGGATCGCTCCTGGCGCGGGGACAGGCGCCAGCCGTAAAGCAGGTTCTTGCGCACCGAAAGATTCGGGAACAGACGCGCGTCCTGGAAGACGCAGGCGACCCGGCGTCGATGAACCGGAACGTCGATTCGCAGCTCGCTGTCGTAGAGCACGCGGCCGTCGACGCTGACGCTGCCGCGGTCCGGCTTCAGCAGTCCGGCGATCATGTTGACGATGGAGGTCTTGCCGCAGCCGGACCGTCCGAACAGCGCGGTGATCCCCGGGCCGGCGCGGAAGTCCACGTCGATCTCGAACTCTCCGAGCCGCCGCCGTACCCGCACCTCCAGGCTCATATGCCGTGCACCACTGCCTGCGCCCGCCGGGCGCAGTACTCCGAGGCGACGAGCGCCAGCAGCGATATGCCCAGCGACACGATGGTCAGGTGCAGCGCGCTCCGGTCGCCCTCGGGCGTCTGCATGAACGTGTAGATGGCGCTCGAAAGCGTCCGCGTCTCCCCAGGGATGTTGCCGACGAAGGTGATGGTCGCCCCGAATTCCCCGAGGCTGCGGGCGAATCCGAGTAGGGCGGCCACCACGATGCCCGGGATCGCCAGCGGCAGGGTGACGGAAAGGTACACCCGGACCGGCGACGCCCCGAGCGTTCGGGCCGCGTCCTCCAGCCGCCGGTCGATGTTCTCCATAGACAGTCGCATGGGGCGGACCATCAACGGGAAGCTCATCACCAGGGCGGCGATCACCGCCCCCGTCCAGCGGAACGCGAACACGATGTCGAACTGCTCGTAGAGCCACGCACCGAGGATCCCGCGCCGGCCGAGCGACAGCAGCAGCAGATAGCCGGTCACCACCGGCGGTACGACCAGTGGCAGATGTATCAGCGCGTCGATCAGCGACTTGCCGGGAAACCGGCAGCGCGCCAGCACCGAGGCCACGACCAGGGCGAGCGGCAGGCCCACGAGGACGCTGCAGATCGCGACCTGCACGCTCAACCTCAACGCCTGAAGCTCGTCATGTCCCAAATTCGCATGTCCTCGTGCCGAGCGGGGGCGGGTGGCCCCGCGCCGCCGTCTCGTCAGACCTCGGCCGCCAGGTACTCCCGGGAGCACCTCAACGATGCCGAAGGAACGGGCGCGCCGTCAATACGACACGCCTGCTCGCCACTGAAACGCGTGCCTCGCCCCGCCGTCATGCGCGCCGCCACCCGCTTGCGGTCATGGCACCGTGAATCCGAATCTCCGCAGGACCTCGGCGGCGGCTTCGGATTTCAGGTAGGCGAAAAATACCTCCGCGTCGGCGTCGCTGCCTTCGCTGATCAGGGCGGCGGGGTACAAGATCGGCGGGTGGCTCTCGTCCGGGAACTCCCCTACCACCTTCACCTCCGAGCTCACCTTTGCGTCGGTGGCGTAGACCACGCCGAGCGGTGCCTCGCGCGCCTCCACGACCACGAGGGCGACGCGTACGTTCTCCAGCGGGATCACCCCTTTTTCCAGAGACGACCACTCGCCGAAATACTCGAACGCCGCACGCGCGTACCTGCCGGCCGGAACGCTCGCGGGGTCGCCGATGGCCAGGCGTTCGCTGCCGAGCACCGATTGCAGATTCATGCCCTTGCCGATGGTCAATGTCACGTCGCTGTCCATGGGCGCGATCATCACCAGCTTGTTGTGCGCAAGCATGTGTGGCTGGCCCTTCACCAGGTCCCGCTTCTGCAGATAGTTCATCCAGTCCAGGTCGGCGGAGATGAAGATCTGCGCCGGCGATCCTGCCTCGATCTGTTTGGCCAATACCGAACTGGCGGCGTATGAAAGGACCACCTTCTTGCCGGTCCCGGACTCGTAGTTGGCGGCGATCTCGTCGAGAACGTTGGTAAGACTGGCGGCCCCGAACACCACCGTGTCCGCCCACGACCCGTGCGCGAATACCGGCAGGACGAAAACCGATAGCCATCGAAGCGGCGTCATGGGCGTCTTCCTTCGTTCCGGCATTCGAACCTACACCGAGGCGTGGCGCGCCGGCGCGGAGCGCATACGGGGCGCACGGGCCTCGATATATTTCATCGTATATAACGTAGGCGGACGATACAACCCGGCGGCGATGTGGCCTAGGGGGAGGAAGCCGCCGGGCGCTTGCGCATCAGTGAGCGAAACTTGGCGAGATCGCCAGCTATGGCCCGCGCCGCGCGCACCTCCATGGCGCGGTAGCGCCGCAGGACCTTATTCCCCAGCGGGGTGAGGGCGGCGCCGCCACCGGCCGTGCCGCCCTTCGCGGTGGCGACGAGCGGGGCGAGGAAGCACCGGTTCATGACGTCGACCAGCAGCCAGGCGCGGCGGTAACTCATTCCCAAGCGTCGGGCGGCCGCGGAGATCGAACCGGTCGCCGCGATGCCCTCGAGCAGGTCCGCCTTCCCGGGACCGATGGCAATGGCGGCGCCCAGAAGGATGCGCAGGCGCGGTTGGGCCGGTGAAGTCGCTCTCTTCTTCATTTCGCATCGGAAGCCCGACCGCGCTGCATGCGCGCGGATTCGGTACTCGGGCGTGCGCGCATTATAGATCGGCGATCGGGATCCGAATGCGCGCATCGTATCGAAAGCCTCCCGCCGCGTCGCGCGGCCGGTGACGCGGGAAGCGAGCTCGAGTCGCCACGGGCCGCACTGATCCGGTGTGGGATCGCGTCGGATCGCACCACCAGGGTGCGGCCTCGAGGGCGCGCCGCAGCGGGCCAGGCGTCGACACGTTCGGACAAGGCAATGCAAACCAACCAGTTGAGCGTGAGCGCGCCGCTTCGGCATGGCGATTGCCATTGAAGTGGCGCGCCTTCGCTGCGGAACGGTCCGCGCGCAGGCGCAGGCGCAATCCAACGGCGGATTGCCAGGTTCTCCAAGGCAACGGCGTCAGACGACTTGGCTCGCCCCAGGCTCGTCGGCGCCGTTTTTTTTTGCACAAGGACACGACGACATGAACTCGATCGGCTTCAGGTTCTTCTCCCTCGACGGACGCATGCGCATCCTGCACCTCTCGGCCATGGCGTTTTTCCTCACCTTCGTGGTGTGGTTCAATCACGCGCCGCTGATGGCGTCCATCAAGGAGGCGTTCGATCTCAGCGAGGCGCAGGTCAAGGCCTTGCTCGTCCTCAACGTGGCCATCACGATCCCGGCGCGCATACTCATCGGCATCGTGGTCGATCGGATCGGTCCGCGGCGCACGTACTCGGCGCTGATGATCGTCTCCAGCGCCCTGTGCTTCTCCTTCGCCGTCGCCGACTCCTACGAGCAGCTGGCGCTCGCGCGCTTCCTGCTCGGCTTCGTCGGCGCGGGCTTCGTGATCGGCATCCGCATGCTGGCGGAGTGGTTCCCGGCGCGTCAGGTCGGCCTGGCAGAGGGCCTCTACGGCGGGATCGGCAACTTCGGATCCGCCGGCGCCACCCTGCTGCTGCCGGCGGTTGCGCTGCTGATCGGCGGCGAGGACGGCTGGCGTTATGCGGTTGCCGCCAGCGGCGTGGTGCTGCTCGCGTACGCGTTCGTGTTCTACCGTCACGCGCGCGATACGCCGGAGGGATCGACCTACTTCCGCGCCGGCAAGTCCGGCGGACTGGAGGTCACCAGCAAGGGTGACCTGCTGTTCTACCTGCTGATGAACGTGCCCTTGTACCTGGCGCTCGCCGTCATCGCCTGGCGCCTGGAGGGGCTGGGCATGCTGAGCGCAACGGCGGTCGTCGGCATCGACGCCGTGCTCATCGGCGTCTTCTCGTTCCAGAGTCACCGCATCTGGCGCATCAACGCGCACCTGTTCGACGGCGCACCGGTGCCCGCCATCCATCGGTACGAGTTCAAGCAGGTGGCGATACTCTCGGTGGCGTACATGGTCACCTTCGGCGCCGAGGTGGCCACCGTGTCGATGCTGCCGCTTTACTTCAAGGAGACCTTCGGCGTCTCGCAGGTGCAGGCGGGGCTGTTCGCCTCTGCGTTTCCGATCATGTGCCTTCTCGCCCGTCCGTTGGGCGGCTATCTCAGCGACAGGTTCGGCCGCAAGCGCACGCTCGTCACCATGCTGGCAGGCCTGGCGGGGTGCTTCTTCGTGCTCAGCCGGGTGGACGCGCAGTGGTCGATGTTCGCCGCGGCGCTGGTCACCTCGGCCTGCGCCTTCTTCGTGCTGGGCGGCGCCGGGTCGGTATTCGCCATCGTGCCGCTCATCAAACGCCGTCTCACCGGGCAGATCGCGGGCATGACGGGCGCCTACGGCAATGTCGGCAGCGTGCTCTTCCTGACCGTGCTGTCGTTCGTCTCGCCGCAGATCTTCTTCGCCGTCATCGCCGCCAGCGCCGTGGTCTGCATCGGTGTGGTCGGCTGGCTGGACGAGCCGAAGGGCTCGATGGCCGAAGTGCTCCCCGACGGCACGGTGCAGATGATCGAGGTCTCCTGAGCGTGGGAGCGATCCGGCCACGCGCCGCGTCGACTGACCGCGGGACTTGCGGCGCGTACCTCGCTATACGCCGGCGGGCGCAGGGCCCTCCAGGCGCCGACCCGTGAGCCGCTCGTGGAGTTCCTCGATAAAACCGCGCTGGCCGGGCAGGATCTTCGCCACGGCAACGACGGTGTCGAACCAATCGACGCGATCGATCTCCGGGAACGTTTTTGTCGTATTGGAGCCGCGCGGCCATTCCATGGCGAAGGTGTTGGAGACGAACCCGGACAGATCCCAGTCGTCGTCCACCGCCCAAGCCCGGATGAGCTTGCCGCCGGGCTGCTTCCGCTGAGTCAGTTCCGCGAACGAGCCCGACGGACGATGCCCCGTCTCCTCGCGGAACTCCCGCAAGGCCGCCTCGAACGGGTCCTCGCCATCCTCGTATTCGCCCTTGCCGATCGACCAGGCGCCGGCATTCTTCCGCGCCCAGTAAGGCCCGCCCGGATGAACCAGCAGCACCTCGACGCGATCGCCGCGCCTTCGATAGGGCAGGATGCCCGCGCTCCTCTTCGCCACGATGGCCTCCGATCGACCGGCGGCGCCGCCGCCGGTGAGTCGCATCGAACGCGGGAGAACATACAGGAGCCGCGGCGCGATTCCCATCGCCGCCGGCGCCCGCGCCGCCCGGATCCCTGCAGCGAAGCCGGCGGCGTGACGGCGGTGGGCCGGCGCGACCGGTGTCGAGCGCACGGCCCCGCTCGCCGTGCTCGCGGGCTTCCGTGCCGGCCTGCGTTCGTGAACAATGCGCGCTTTACGCGCGGGCATTGATCATCACGGCGGCCATGCAAGTCGGCATCGGGCAGTTCAGTGACCAGGGGCGCAAGGCGCGCAACGACGACTTCCACGGCGTGCGCATGCCCGGCGATCGGCTGATGCGCACCAAGGGCATCGTCGCCGCGATCGCCGACGGCGTGAGCGCGAGCGAGCGTGGGCACGAGGCGGCGGGCGCGTCCGTGACCGGCTTCCTCGAGGACTACATGAGCACGCCGGAATCGTGGTCGGTGCGCAGGTCCGCGCAACAGGTGCTCGCCGCGCTGAACGCGTGGCTCTACAGCCAGGGTCACGCGCATCGCGACCCCGCGCGCGGCCTGCTGAGCACGTTGAGCGCGCTGGTGCTCAAATCCACCACCGCGCACGTCTTCCACGTCGGCGACAGTCGCATCTATCTGCTTCGGGCCGGCAACCTGCAGCCGCTGACCACCGACCACAAGACCTGGGTCGGCGGCGGCCGGAGCGTGCTCAGCCGCGCCCTGGGGGTGGATCCGCGCCTGGACATCGACTACCTGCGCCAGCAGCTCGAGCCCGACGACACCTTTGTGTTCACCACCGACGGCGTGCACGAGTACGTCGCCGACGCCGAGATGGCTCGGATCATGATGGACAACGACGTCAATCTCGATCGGGCAGCGGAGATCATCGCGCGCACCGCCCTGACCAACGGCAGTGACGATAACGTCACGGTACAGATCCTGCGCGTGGAGTCCGTGCCGGCGCCGCAGGGCGAGGCGATCTACGATCAGCTCACCGAGCGGCCGTTCCCGCCGGCCCTGGAACCCGGCATGGTGCTGGACGGTTACCGCATCCTGCGCGAGCTGCACGCGAGCAGCCGTACGCAGCTGTACCTGGCCGAGGACCTCAGCACCGGCATGCAGGTGGCGGTGAAGACGCCGTCGCCGCGCTTCGATGACGACCCGGCCTACATCGAGCAGTTCATCCAGGAGGAGTGGATCGGAAGGAGGCTCGATCACCCGCACGTGATGCGGGTGCACGCACCGGGCAGGCCCAGGCGATTCCTGTACACGGCCATGGAGTACATCGAGGGCCGCACGCTGCGCCAGTGGATGCACGACCATCCGCGTCCCGGCCTCGAGGCGGTCCGGTCGCTCATCGAGCAGATTGCCAGGGGCCTGCAGGCCTTCCACCGCCTGGAGATGACGCACCGCGACCTGAAGCCGGAGAACGTGCTCATCGACGCCAACGGCACGGCCAAGATCGTGGACTTCGGATCCGCGCGCGTGGCCGGCATCGCCGAGATCGAAACCCCGTTCACACGCGCCAACGTCCTCGGTACGCGCAACTACTGTGCTCCGGAGTACCTGGCCGGCGAGGCGGGCGACAACCGCTCGGATATCTACGCGCTGGGCGTCATCGCCTACGAGATGCTCGCCGGCCGGCTGCCCTACGGCCCGATGGCCGAGGACTGGCGCGCCGCGCGCGCGGCTCGTCACTACACGCCGATCGGGGAGCATCGCCCCGATGTCGCCAACTGGGTGGACGGCGCGCTGCGCAAGGCGGTGCACCCGCTGCCCGCGCAGCGCTACGGGGAACTCTCGGAGTTTCTCCACGATCTGCGCCATCCCAACCGATCGCTGGTGGCCGAGCTCAGGCCGCCGTTGATCGAGCGCAACCCGGTGTTGTTCTGGAAGCTCACCGCCGTGCTGCTGCTGCTCGCCAACCTCGTCACGCTGCTGCTTCGGGATTAGTTCGCGGCCGTGGCGCGACCCCGCTTGCCGCGCCGGCATGGCGGCGCGAGCCTGCGCACCGCCGCTGTGCGATCGAACCGCGCCTGCACCATGGCGAGGCGGCGGCGCGTGGCAGGGGCGGAAGCGCGCGTCACCGGCATGCAGAGAAACAAGCGCTTAGCGGATTGCCGCAGCTGGCACCGTTTCTGCAATTGCCCGCACGAGCGGAATCGCGTGTGGCGATTCCGAGACCCGACGAAGGGTCCTGTCAATCATCGTGGGGCCGGTGGCCCCGGGACAACGGCGTCCCACCTTCATGCGCGCGAGCGCGGCCAAGGTGGACGCCGTTCTTGTTTTTCTGCACTGACGCATGCGCGGGAGTGAACGGCTCGATGCGAAGCAAACGGAAACTGGTGTTGGTGGGCAACGGCATGGCCGGCGTGCGCGCGCTGGAGGAACTGCTCGCGCTCGCGCCGGACATGTACCAGATCACGGTCTTCGGCGCGGAACCATACGGCAACTACAACCGTATCCTGCTCTCGCCGGTGCTCGCGGGCGAGAAGACCGTGGATGACATCATGATCAACGATCTGCAGTGGTACGCCGACAACGGCATACGCCTGCATGCCGGCAGCCAGGTCGTACGCATCGATCGCAAGGCCCAGTGCGTCGTCGCCGAGGACGGCACCACCGAGAACTACGATCGCCTCATCCTCGCCACCGGTTCGAATCCCTTCATGCTGCCGGTACCGGGCAGCGAGCTCCCCGGCGTCGTGACCTTCCGCGACATCCGCGACGTCGAGGTCATGCTGGACGCCGCGGGGCGCGGCGGGCACGCGGTGGTGATCGGTGGCGGCCTGCTCGGCCTGGAGGCGGCCAACGGCCTGCTCAAGCGCGGCATGCGGGTGAGCGTGGTGCATCTGCTCGAGACGCTGATGGAGCGGCAGCTCGATGCGGCGGCGGCCGGCCTGCTGCGCGCGGAGCTGGAGCGCGGCGGGGTGAGATTCCTCATGGAGCGGCAGACCGCCGCGATCTTCGGCGACACGCGGGTGCGCGGCCTGCGCTTCGGCAACGGCGAGGAGATCGCCTGCGACCTGGTGGTGATGGCCGTCGGCATACGCCCCAACATCGCCCTGGCGAAGAGCGCGGGCCTGCAGTGCGACCGCGGCGTGCTGGTCAACGACACCATGCAGACCTTCGACCCCCGCGTCTACGCGATCGGCGAATGCGTGCAGCATCGCGGCCGGAGCTATGGACTGGTCGCGCCGCTGTTCGAGCAGGCCAGGGTGTGCGCCAACCACCTCGCGCAGCTCGGCTACGCCAGCTACGCGGGGTCGGTGACCTCGACCAAGCTGAAGGTGACCGGCATCGATCTGTTCTCGGCCGGAGACTTTGCCGGCGGCGAGGGCACCGAGGAGATGATCTTCAAGGACGGCGCGCGCGGCGTGTACAAGAAGCTGGTGATGAGGGACAACAGGATCGCCGGGGCCGTGCTCTACGGGGACACCATCGACGGGTCCTGGTATTTCCAGCTCATGAAGGACGGCACGGACATCTCGCACCTGCGCGAGACGCTGCTGTTCGGCCAGGCGCACGTCGGCGACTCCGGGCACGGCGGCACCTCGCAGGTCACGGCGCTGCCGGACAGCGCCGAGGTCTGCGGCTGCAATGGCGTGTGCAAGGGCACCATCGTCCGGGCGATCGTCGAGAAGAAGCTGTTCACGCTCGAGGAAGTGCGCGCGCACACCAAGGCCTCCAGCTCCTGCGGATCGTGCACGGGGCTGGTGGAGGAGCTGCTCGCCTCGACCGTCGGCGGCGACTACACCGCCACGCCCAAGAACAAGCCGCTGTGTCCCTGCACGCACTACACCCACGAGGAGGTGCGCAGGGCGATCCTCGAGCGGGAGCTGAAATCGATCGCCGCGGTGCGAAGTTTTCTCGAGTGGAAGACCGCCGACGGCTGTCACCACTGCCGTCCGGCGCTCAACTATTACCTGCTGTGCGCATGGCCGCAGGAGTACGCCGACGATCCGCAGTCGCGCTTCATCAACGAGCGCGCGCACGCCAACATACAGAAGGACGGCACCTATTCCGTGGTGCCGCGCATGTGGGGCGGGGTGACCAATCCGGCCGAGCTGCGGGCGATCGCCGACGTCGCGGAGAGGTACAAGGTGGCCACCGTCAAGGTCACCGGCGGGCAGCGCATCGATCTGCTGGGCGTGCGGAAGGAGGACCTGCCGAAGGTCTGGGGCGATCTCGGCCGCGCCGGCTTCGTCTCCGGCCACGCCTACGGCAAGGCGTTGCGCACGGTGAAGACCTGCGTGGGTTCGCAGTGGTGCCGCTTCGGCACCCAGGACTCCACCGCCATGGGCATACGCCTGGAGAAGATGACCTGGGGATCGTGGACGCCGCACAAGTTCAAGATGGCGGTGTCCGGGTGCCCGCGCAACTGCGCCGAGGCGACGATCAAGGACTTCGGCGTCGTGGCCGTCGATTCCGGCTGGGAACTTCACGTCGGCGGCAACGGCGGCGTGAAGGTGCGCGCGACCGATCTGCTATGCAAGGTCGCTACCATGGATGAGGTGGAGGAGCACTGCGCCGCCTTCATGCAGCTCTACCGCGAGGACGCGCGCTACCTCGAGCGGACCGCGCCGTGGATAGAGCGGGTGGGGCTGGATTTCGTGAAGAAGCGCGTGGTGGACGACGCCGGGAATCGCAGGCGATTGGCGGCGCGCCTTCTCGAATCGCAGCAGACTGCGCAGCGCGACCCCTGGGCCGAGCACGCCGCCGGCACCGCGCGTCGCGAGTTCGAGCCGATCAGGGAGGTGGTCGCATGAACTGGCTGGAGGTGGGGGGGCTCGAGGAGATCCCGCGCCTGGGCGCGCGCGTGGTGCGCACCGCCTTCGGCGACATCGCGGTGTTCCGCACCGCCGATGACGAGGTGTTCGCGTTGCGCGATCGCTGTCCTCACAGGGGCGGCCCGCTGTCGCAGGGCATCGTCTACGACAGGCGCGTGGCCTGTCCGCTGCACAACTGGGTGATCTCGCTCGAAAGCGGCGAGGCCACGGGCGCCGATCACGGCTGCACGCGTGCCTTCGAGGTCAAGGTGGATGGCGGCAGGGTCTACCTCTGTGCCGGGCGCAGCGAGGATCGGCCGACGAGCAACACCCGCGCGGCCATCGCATAGCGTCGTCATGTGCTCGCGCGTGGGGTTCGAGCGTCATCATGAGGTGAGCGGGAGGGGACGAAAACGCGGGCGTGCGTGGCCGGCGGCGGCCGTCGGGCCGTATGGATACGGCGGATCGATGGACAAGGCGACCGTCACGGCGTGTCGCCGCCGATCGCGCGCGCCCGCACCCTGCCGATCAGGCACCTGCATGGCGTCCGGCGGGCACGCCTGCGCACCGGTATGGAAGTCGTTTCCATGACGAAGACGGTGCGCACGACCTGTCCTTATTGCGGTGTCGGCTGCGGCGTGCTCGCCACGCCGGCAGGCGACGGATCGGTCGCCATCGAGGGCGATCCCCGGCATCCCGCGAACCTGGGGCGTCTGTGCTCCAAGGGCAGCGCCCTCGGCGAGACGGTCGATCTGGAAGGGCGGCTCCTGCATCCGCGGCTGCACGGGGCGCGCGTGCGCTGGGAGACGGCGCTCGATCACGTCGCCGCAGAGTTCCGCCGCATCATCGCCGCGCACGGTCCGGATTCGGTGGCGTTCTACGTCTCGGGCCAGATCCTCACCGAGGACTACTACGTCGCCAACAAGCTCATGAAGGGCTATATCGGCGCCGCGAACATCGACACCAATTCGCGCCTGTGCATGGCCTCGAGCGTCGCCGGCCACAAGCTCGCCTTCGGCGCCGACGCCGTGCCGTGCTGCTACGAGGACGTCGAACTGGCCGACCTGCTGGTGCTGGTCGGCTCCAACGCCGCCTGGTGCCATCCCGTGCTGTGGCAGCGCATGCTCGACGCCCGCGCGCGGCGCCCCGGGGTGAAGATCGTCGTGATCGATCCCCGCCGCACCCCGACGGCCGAGGAGGCCGATCTGTTCCTTCCGATCGCCCCCGGTAGCGACGTTGCCCTGTTCAACGGCCTGCTCGATCACCTGCGGCGCGAGGACCGGCTCGACTGGTCGTATCTCGAATCCCATACGGAGGGATATGCCGAGGCCTTCGCGGCCGCCCGCGAGACGGCGCCCTCGATCCCTGCGGTTGCCGCCGCCTGCGGCCTGGAGGATAGTCAGGTCGCGGCGTTCTACCGGCTGTTCGCCTCTTGCCCGCGCGTGATGACGCTGTACTCCCAGGGCGTCAATCAAGCCACCAGCGGCACCGACAAGGTCAACGGCATCATCAACTGTCACCTCGCCACCGGTCGGCTCGGCCGGCCCGGCATGGGTCCTTTCTCGCTCACCGGCCAGCCGAACGCCATGGGCGGACGCGAGGTCGGCGGGCTGGCCAACCAGCTCGCCGCGCACATGGAGCTCGAGGATCCCGCGCACCGCGCCCTGGTGCAGCGCTACTGGGATTCGCCCACCGTCGCAGCCAAACCTGGACTGAAGGCGGTGGAGATGTTCCGCGCCCTCGCCGACGGGCGCATCAAGGCCATCTGGATCATGGCCACCAATCCGGTGGTCAGCATGCCGGACGCCGACGCCGTGCGCGCCGCGCTGGGCGCTGCCGAACTGGTGGTGGTGGCCGACTGCATGCGGGACACCGACACGATGCGACTCGCGCACGTGCAGCTTCCCGCGCTCGCCTGGGGAGAGAAGGACGGCACGGTCACGAACTCCGAGCGCCGCATCTCCCGCCAGCGCGCCTTCCTGCCGCCGCCCGGGGAGGCGCGCGCGGACTGGTGGATGATCTGCGAGCTGGCGCGCCGCCTGGGCCACGGGCGGGGCTTCCGGTTCCGGTCGGCCGCCGACATCTTCCGCGAGCACGCACGCATGACGACGCTGCAGAACGACGGGGTCCGCGATCTCGATCTCGGCCCGCTGGCGCGGCTCGACGACGATCAGTACGAGCGGCTTGCGCCCGTGCAATGGCCGATACGCGCGGGCGCGACGGGCAGGGCGCGCATGTTCGAGGATGGGCGGTTCTACACGAACTCGGGCAAGGCGCGGTTCGTGGCGGTGCGCCCGCGTGCACCGGCCCGACCGACCGACGCGCATTATCCGCTGGTTCTCAACACCGGCCGCGTGCGCGATCACTGGCACACGATGACGCGCACGGCGAAGTCCGCGCGGCTGTCGGCGCATCAAGCCGAACCCCGCCTCGAGATCCATCCGCAGGACGCGCGCCGTCACAATCTGCGCGACGGCATGCTGGCACGTGTGGCGAGCCGATGGGGCAGCATGCTGGCGCGCGCGCGGGTGTCTGCCGGCCAACGACCCGGCAGCGTGTTCGTGCCCATGCACTGGAACGACGTGCACGCGAGCCTCGCGCGCGTCGACGCGGTGGTGAACCCGGAGATCGATCCGGTCTCGGGTCAGCCCGAGCTGAAGCACACGCCGGTGCGGATCGAACCGTGTGCGGTGGCGTGGCGCGCGGCGCTGATGACCCGCCGGGAGCCACCGGCGGCGCCGGCGGGGGTTCACTGGGTGAAGCGGCGAGGCGGGCACTGCCTGCACCTGCAGTTGAGCGGCGTCGATGTTGCAAGGCTCCCACTCGGGGAGTGGAAGGCGGTGCTGCAGAACGAGGGGGCGGGACAGGAGGCGATCGAGTTCGTGGACAGCGCCACGAACCGCTACCGCTACGCGGTGCTGCGGGCGGGGAGGCTCGAATCGGTCCTGTACGTGGAAGGCGGCGACGGCGCGCCGCCGGTGCTCGACTGGATCGAGGCGCTGTTCGAGGCGCCGGGCGAGTTGTCGATCGAGGACCGGCGGGCGCTGCTGAGCGGCCGACCCGCGAAGGATGGGCGGGACGCCGGGCCGATCGTCTGCGCCTGTTTCGCGGTCAACCGCAACAACATACTCGCTGCGGCGGCGGAGGGCTGCCGCACCGTCGAGGCCATAGGGCGCAGGCTCAATGCCGGCACCCACTGCGGCTCGTGCCGATCGGAGATCCGCGAGCTGTTGAGCCGCGCCGGCGCGAGCGTCGCGACGACGGGCTGAACGCCGCATCGCTCGCGCCCGCCGCGCACGGCGCACCTGAAAAGTTGAGCAGGAATGCCGATCACGTCTCCAGCGACCGGAATGGCGCGCGCCGACTCGGACTTCCGCTCTGCTACTCAGGCGCGCAAGGCCATCAGCTCGTTGTGCAGTTCATGGGTCATGATGGCGAGAAACGCCGTCAGTCCGAGGTACCACGCCGCGTAATTCCAGCGCGTGGTCGCCGGCACGTCGTAATAGGCGGCCGCGTTCGCCACCGCCGCGTTGCGGGTTGCGAGCAGATGCGGAATCGCGAGCACCGCGATCAGGATCAGCATGGGACTGGGATTCATCACGAACAGCCCGACCAGGATCGGCACTCCCGCCCACCACACCTTCGGCGAGATGACGCCGGTGATCCTCCCGCCATCCATGGGCGAGAGCGGGATGAGATTGAACAGGTTCAGCATGAAGCCGGCGTACGCCAGCGCCAGCAGCAGCGCGCTGTCGTTGACGGTGGCGAGGTAGTAGCAGGCGAGCGATATCAGCGTGCCGGCAACCGGCCCGGCGATCCCGACATAGGCCTCGGTCTCCGCGTCGTGCGGCATGTCCTTAAGCTGTATCCACGCGCCCACGAACGGGATGAAGGTCGGGGCCCCCACGTTCAGGCCGCGCTGCCGCGCGGCGATGTAGTGTCCCATCTCGTGGAAGAAGATGAGCAGCACAAAGCCCACGGCGTATTTCCATCCGAAGATGAAGGCGTACGTGAACATCGAGAGCAGCATCGTGCCGCCGGTCGTGAGCAGCTTGCCGAGCTTCAACCCGCTGAAGAGCAGCACCAGTAGCTTGAGCATAGGGCGGCCATTGTCGGTGACGTGCCCCGGCAATCGGGCGGCGGGCTCGTCCGGGGCGCCGGCGGGGCGGCGGAACTCGTCACGCCGGCACGCCGCTGATGTAGTATCGACATCATGAATGCGAGCTTTCGATGTCCGGCGGCGGCGGCGGTTCGCCGCGCGGCTGGGCGTGCCCACGGAATGTCAGCGGCAGGCCTGGCCGGCGATCGCCGCCGGCGGCCATACGTTGATCGCGGCGCCGACCGGTTCCGGCAAGACGCTGGCGGCGTTCCTTTGCGCCATCGACGCGCTGGTGCGCGAGGGGGTTCAGCACTCGCTCGCCGACGAGACCCATGTCGTATACGTCTCGCCGCTGCGGGCGCTAAGCAACGACATCGAGCGCAACCTGCAGGCGCCGCTGGCCGGCATACGCGACGAGCTGCTGATGTCCGGCATCGCCGACGTCGACGTGCGGGTGGCGGTGCGCACCGGCGACACCCCGGCGCATGCGCGCGCCCTGATGCGGCGGCGTCCGCCGCACATTGTCGTCACCACCCCGGAGTCGCTTTACATCCTGGTCACCAGCGCCAGCGGCCGGCGGATGCTGCGCACGACGCGCACGGTCATCGTCGATGAGATCCACGCGATGGCCGGCACCAAGCGCGGCGCGCACCTGGCACTGACGCTGGAGCGGCTCGCGGCGCTGTGCGAAAGTCCGCCGGCGCGCATCGGACTGTCGGCCACGCAGCGGCCGATCGAGGAGGTCGGGCGCTTCCTCACCGGTGTGGACCGGGATGGCGCGCCGCCGCCCTGCCGCATCATCGATCTGGGTCATCAACGCGATCGCGATCTCGAGCTGGCGCTGCCGGACTCGCCGATGGAGGCGGTGATGCCGGGCGAGGTCTGGGCGGAGGTGTATGACCGGCTCGCCGGGTTCGCGCGGGCGCATCGATCGACGCTGGTGTTCGTGAACACGCGCCGGCTCGCCGAGCGCCTCGCCCATCACCTGAGCGAGCGGCTGGGCGCCGAGCAGGTCGCCGCCCATCACGGATCCCTGTCGCGCGAGCACCGCCTCAAGGTCGAGCAGCGGCTCAAGCACGGCCAGCTGAAGGTAATGGTCGCGACCGCCTCGCTGGAGCTGGGCATCGACATCGGCGACATCGATCTGGTCTGCCAGATCGGTTCGCCGCATTCCATCAGCGCCTTTCTGCAGCGCGCCGGGCGCGCCGGCCACGCCGTTGGCGCGTTGCCGAAGGCTCGCCTGTTCCCGACCAGTCGCGACGAGCTGCTGGAATGCATGGCACTGCTCGATGCGGTGCACCGCGGCGAGCTCGACGTCCTGGAGATCCCGCCCGGCCCGCTCGACGTGCTGGCGCAGCAGATCGTCGCGGCGGTGGCGGCCGAGGAGTGGGACGAGGCGCGCCTGCACGCCACGCTGCGGCGCGCCTGGCCTTACCGCGGGATCGACGAAGAGAGTTTCCGCGCGCTCGCGCGCATGCTGGCGGAGGGCTACAGCACGCGCCGTGGGCGGCGTAGCGCCTATCTGTATCGCGACGCCGTGCACGGTCGCCTGCGCGCGCGCCGCGGGGCGCGGCTGACGGCGGTTACCTGCGGCGGAGCCATCCCCGACAACGCCGACTACGAGGTGCGCGAGGAGCCGGCCAACACCTTCGTCGGCACGGTCAACGAGGACTTTGCCGTCGAGAGCATGGCCGGCGACATCTTTCAGCTCGGCAACACCTCCTGGCGCATCCTCAGGGTGGAGGCGGGCACGGTGCGGGTGGAGGACGCGCACGGCCAGCCGCCGTCGATCCCGTTCTGGCTGGGCGAGGCGCCGGCCCGCACCCACGCCCTGTCCTACGCGGTGTCGCGCCTGCGGGTGGAGTTCGAGCGCACGTGGGGGCAGGCGGAGGCGGCGGACCAGCCCGCGCGCGAGCGCCTGCTCGCATGGCTGGGCGCCAAGCCCGGGGTGCCGCCGGCCGCAGCGGAACAGGCCGTCGATTACCTGATGGCGGCGAAGCGTGCCCTGGGCGTGCTGCCGACCCAGAAGACGCTGGTGGCGGAGCGATTTTTCGACGAGGCGGGGGGCATGCAGCTGGTGCTGCATGCGCCGTTCGGCGGCCGGCTCAACCGCGCCTGGGGTCTGGCCCTGCGCAAGAGCTTCTGCCGCAAGTTCAACTTCGAGTTGCAGGCGGCGGCCACTGAGGACGCGATCATCCTGTCCCTCGGCGAGACCCACAGCTTTCCGCTCGAGGACGTCTACCGCTTCCTGCACCCGAACACGGTGCGCGAGGTGCTGGTCCAGGCGCTGCTCGACGCGCCCATGTTCAACGCGCGCTGGCGCTGGAACACCGGGATCGCGCTGGCGGTGCCGCGCTACAGCGGCGGCAAGAAGGTTCCGCCGCGGCTGCAAAGGATGCGCGCCGAGGACCTGATGGCGGTGGTGTTCCCGGACGGTCGCGCCTGCTTCGAGAACATCGTCGGCGGCAGGCGCGAGATCCCCGACCACCCTCTGGTCAGCCAGACGATCGCCGACTGCCTGCACGAGGCCATGGACATCGAGGCGCTGGAGGCGCTGCTGCGCTCGATCTACGCCGGCAAGCGCCGCATCGTCGCCCGTGACCTCACCGAGCCCTCGCCGCTGGCCGCCGAGATACTCACGGCGCGTCCCTACACCTTCCTCGACGACGCACCGCTGGAGGAGCGCCGCACCCAGGCCGTCGTCAGCCGGCGCTGGCTGGACCCGGAGACCGCCTCGGATCTCGGGCGACTCGATCCGGAGGCGATTGCACGCGTGCGCGTGGAGGCCTGGCCCGATGCCACCGACGCCGACGAGCTGCACGACGCCCTGATGTGGGTCGGCTACCTGACGGAGGCGGAGGCGCGCCGCGGGGCGCCGGCGTCCGCGCCGGGGGACCTCGGAGCGAGCGGCTCGCCGTGGAGCGGCTGGTTGTCGGTGCTGGCCGATACGCGGCGCGCCACGAGGATCCACCCCCCGGGCGGCAGCGGCCTGTGGGTGGCGGCGGAGCGCCTGCCTCTGTTCCAGGCGGTGTTCGGCGCGCTGCAGATGCAGCCGGCGGCGGCGGCGCCCTCGGAGTCGCAGCGGCCGTGGACCGGCGAGGACGCGCTGGTGGAGCTGGTGCGCGGCCGCCTGCAGGGGCTCGGCCCGGTGCGCGTCGGGGAGCTGGCCGGCGAGCTCGGGCTTCCCGCGCCGCGGCTGGAGCAGGCCATGCTCGCCCTGGAGAGCGAGGGTTTCGTGCTGCGCGGCCGCTACACGCCCGGCGCCACGGACACGGAATGGTGCGAGCGCCGTCTGCTGGCGCGCATCCACAGCGACACCATGCAGCGCCTGCGGCGCGCCGTGCAGCCGGTGAGCGCGACGCAGTACATCCGCTTCCTCCTGCGCTGGCAGCACGTGCTGCCGGCCGAACGGCTCTTCGGCGAGGCCTCGCTGCAGCGCGTGCTCGAACAATTGGAGGGGTTTACCGCCCCGGCGGCGATCTGGGAGCGGGAATTGCTGCCGGCGCGCATCGTCAATTACGACCCGGCGATGCTCGACAGCCTGTGCCTGTCCGGACGCATCACCTGGGCGCGTCTCGGTGGCACGGGCGGGTATCGATCGATCCGGGGCGCGCCGATCGCGTTCATGTCCCGGCGTCACCGGGCCGTCTGGCAGCGACTGGCCGCGAGCCGCCAGCGTGCCGACGCGGCGCCCGCCGCCGGCCGTGATGCACAACGGGTGCTCGAGTTTCTCGCCAGCCGCGGCCCGAGCTTCACCGAGGAGATCTGCGAGGCCAGCGGCCTGGACGAGCTGGGTCTGCGCCACGCCCTGGCGGAGCTGGTGGCCGCCGGCGCGGTCGTGGCCGACAGTTTCGACGGCCTGCGCCAGCTGATGCGCCGGGCCAAGCACCCGGCACGGCACGGCGCGAGCGGCAGCGGGCGCTGGTCGTGCGCGGGCGAGCACTCCGCCGAGGCCCCGGGACCCGCCGACGTAGAGCATGCGGCCCGAACCTTGCTCAGTCGTTACGGGGTCCTGTTCCGGCGGCTCACCGAACGCGAGGCATGGGTGCCGCCGTGGTGGGAGTTGTTGCGGGTGCTCAGGCGCCTGGAGGCGCGCGGGGAGATACGGTCCGGCCGTTTCGTCGCCGGGGTGCCGGGCGAGCAGTTCGCCCATGCCGATGCGGTCGCGGCGCTCAGGGCCGTCCCGGACCGCGACGCGCCCGATGAGTGGGTGGCCTTGAATGGCGTCGATCCGCTGAACCTGGCGGGCATCATGACGCCGGGCGCCCGGCTGCCGGCGGTGGCGAGCAATCGCCTGCTTTACCGCGGCGGTGCGGTCATTGCGCAGATGCTTGGACGGAGGATGCAATGCGCGAGGGAACTTGACGAGGTGCACCGGCTGATGGTGAACAGCCTGCTGCAGGGAGCAACGCCGCTGGCGGCCGACCCGCAGGCGGCGCCGGCCGGTTTGCCGTGGATCGGCAGCTGACACTATCATTCTTCCTTGGCGGCAACGGCCGCGCGCGTTGACAATAATTATTATGACGAATGGTGAGTTCAGCGGTGGTTCCGGGCCGGGGAACAGGCCTCCGTCCGCTGAGCAGCGGCGCTCACCGCGCCATCCGGTATTTCTCGACGCCCTGATCGCCGGCGAAGGCTTCGAGTCGCGCGCCTGCAAGATTCGCGACTTCTGCAGTAACGGCATCTTCGTGTCCTTCGAGGGCGAGATCGGCGCCGGGATGGTCGCGCAGCGACCGCTGGTTCAGGGCGAGCGCATAGGCATCCATTTCACGGTCACCGTCGGCAACCGCGACAGCGCCCACGAGCTGAAGGCGCAGGTCGTGCGGGTGCTGACCTCGGGTGTGGGCGCCGAGCTCATCCAGCCCGATCCCCTCGCCATCGCCGCGCTCACCCAGGCCGCGCAGACCCGGCCGCCTGCCGGCGAGGCGGGGCTGCCTGACCTGGTTCGCGCGCAGGACAAGACCAGGGTCGAGCGCATGGCGGTGCTGAGGGACATCCGGCGGCGCCTGGAGCGCGGTTTCAACCATTGGATGGATCAGTATTTCAGCAACGTCGAGGGATTCCTGCTGAACGTCTCGCGCGATACGGTCGACGCCACCTTGCAGCGCGCCATCTGGCAGTTCGGCCAGGTGCTCAAGCAGAAGCGGGCCCCGATCTGCGCGGAGTTGCGCGCCGCGCTACTCGAGCAGTATGACCACGCCTGCACGCGCGGCGTCGCGGCGGCATCGCGGGCGGGCGACGGCAAGCAGAGCGCGCTGGGCGACGGCCTCGCGCTGGTGGAGACCGACGAATTCGAGCAGTTCCTGGCGGTGTCGGAGGCCGTCGATCGCGCCGAGACCGCGCTCGGTCGGGCCCTCTACGAACTTAATCAGCGGCTGTCGTTCCTGTACGGCACGCGCATCGACAAGGGCAACAATCCCTTCGGCGCGGCCTACCTCGCGCGCCAGTTCGGCGACTACCTGCGCAAGTCGCATCCGGGCGCGGAGGTGCTGCGCGCAGCGTTGCACGCCTACCAGGAACTGGCCGTGCCGGAGATCCGGCGCTTTTACGAAGACACCAACGCCTTTCTTGCCCAGAGCGGGGTGCCGCTGGCCGGCGAGACGCCGCGCCCGCGCGTCATCAGCAGCGCGCCGCGCCGCCGCCCCGAGGCGGGCGCCTCGGCGACGAGCGGCAGCGCCACGGCATCGGCCGGCCCCGGCGCCCAGGCGCCGCACCTCGGCGCGACGGTGCAGAACATCGCCAGCCAGATCGAGCAGCTGGCCGCCTCGTTGCCCGCCGGCACGCCACTGATGGTGGCGCCGGTCAACGCCTTCCAGGCGGCGCACACGCTGTTCGGTCTGGGGCGCGATCTGCAGCGCGGCACCCTGTCGGGGCGCGCGACGATCGACGGATTCGGTGCCGGCACCACCGGGTCGATCGCGCATTACACGCTCGGGGAGATCGGTTCGGCCCTGCGGGCCCTGGAGATGACCGGTGGGGAGGCCGGCAGCCTGGCCGCCACCTTCACACGCTCGCAGCTTGAGGGCGCGCTGGCGGCGCAGGGTCCGCCGGCGCTGGCGCCGAAGGCCGTGCGCGACGCGGACTGGGATCTGCTCGAGCTGGTTCTCGAACTGTTCAACGCGATCGGCAAGGACCCGCGGGTCATCCCGGAGGTCAAGCCGCTGCTGCGCAAGCTGCGCCGGCCCGTCAACATGGTGGCGCTGTCAGACAAGAATTTCTTCGAGCGTACCGATCACCCGGCGCGCCGGGTGCTGAACAATCTCTCGCGCGTGCGGTCGGCCAAGAAGGGCGACGGCAGCGAGTCGATCCTGCCGGAGCTGGATTTCATCGTCGACAAGGTCGTCAACGAGGCGGCCGAGAACCCGGCCGTGTTCAACGAGGCCGACGAGCGCCTGGAGGTCCTGCTCACGGAGCAGGAGCGCGAGGTGCAGCACAACCTCGCCGATCTCGCGCGTGCCGCGGAGGCGCAGGCGCAGTTCATGAAGTCCCGGCGCAAGGAGGCCACGGGTGGCGAGTCGCGGATGCAGACCAGTACGCTCGGCGAGGACTGGATGGCGTGGATGAACCGCGTGCGCAGGCTGAAGGTCGGTGACGAGATCATGCTGGGCAGCGGCCCGCAGCAGCGCCTGCTGAGGCTGGCATGGACCGACGAGGACGGCGGATCCTACGTCTTCGCCGACCCGATCGGTCAGAAGGCGGGCAGCTTCGGCCTGCAGGAGCTGGCGATGCAGCTGCGCCGCGGCTCGGCGCGGCTGATCGAGGACGTGCCGCTGCCGACCGTCGAGCGCGCGATGGTCAAGTCGTTGGAGGCCCTGCACGGCCGGCTGGAGCAGCAGGTCCATTCCGACGTCGTCACGCATCTGCTGAACGAGAAGGCCTTCACCGAGCAGGTCGACCAGGCGCTGACGGTCGCCAGGCAGGAGAAGGAAAGCCAGGTGGTGGCGTTCATCGAGGTGCACGAGCCGGCCGCCGTCCAGATGCTGCCGGAGGCCGAGCGCGAGCAGCGTCTGCGCGAGCGCGCGGCTCGATTCAAGATCGACCTGCCGCCGGAGGCGCAGGCGGCACGTCTGGGCGAAAACCGCTTCGGGGTATTGCTGCGCGATCACTCCCAGGGCCGCGGTTACACCGCGATCGAGAAGGTGCTGAAGACCCTCGAAGGCACGGAAGACGACGTTGCCGGCGGCGGCGCCAAGGCCCGTGCCGGCCTGGTCCCCTTCAGCACCGAACCGGCGAACGCCGAGCAGATCCTGAATTCCGCCCAGGCGGCGCTGGCGCTAGCCCAGGCGCCGGGCAGCGCGCCGATACGCATCGTGCACGTGGACGAGGAGGGCGACACCGGCGCGCGCGTGACCGGCCGGCTTGGCGAGCACCTGCGCGTGGCGCTCGACAACGATCGGCTGCGCCTGGCGCTGCAGCGCATCGTGCCGCAGGGGCAAGGCGGATCCTCGCAGCTTCCCACCCACATGGAACTGGTGCCGTCGATGCAGCTGCCGGGTGGCACCCGCGTCAGTGCCCGTGCCCTGCGCGCGGCCGCGGAGCAGCTGCAGCGCACCACGGATCTGGACCGCTGGCTGGTCCGCGCCGCCATGCGCTGGGTCGTGGACAACCCCGATCGCCTGCCGGCCGGCGGGATGTGCGTCCTCGTGCTGACGGCCGAATCGCTGCGCGACCCGGCCACCGCCGCCTTCATCGGGGAGGAGTTCATCAACAGCGCCGCGCCGCCCGGCCGTTTCTGCTTCGAGATCACCGAACCGCCGGGCACCGAGGCCAACCTGGAGGTGACCGAGCTGGTCAATGCGCTGCGGGAGTATGGCTGCCGTTTCCTGTACGGGGACTTCGGCGGCGAGGCCTCCTCTTTCAGCCGCGTGGCGGCGCTGAAGGTCAACCTGGTTCGTATCGGCCGCATGGCCACCCGCGACATCGCCAATGACAAGGGCGACGCGGCCCTGGTCAAGTCGGCGGTGGAGATGGCGCACTTCTTCGGGATGCCGGCCATCGCCGACTGCATCGACGGCAAGGCGGCGCTCGCGAAGGCCAAGCAGCTCGGGATCGAGTATGCCCAGGGCGCGGCCGTCTCGCCGGTGGAACTGGCGGTCTGAATCGACCGGGTCAGGGAACGGCCGGGACAAGGCATATTCGCCCCAAGACTGCTACTATCCACCACTTCGAATGAATGCCACGAACACACCCAATCGCATCGGCAAATACGAGGTGACCGGCGTCGCCGGGCGCGGCGCCATGGGCATGGTCTACATCGGCCGCGACCCCATCCTCGACCGGCGCGTGGCCATCAAGGTCGCCACCAACACCGACGACTCCAGCAAACGCGGCAAGCTGGCGAAGAAGATGTTCCTCAACGAGGCGCAGACGGCGGGCAGTCTCGACCATCCGCACATTCTGAAGGTGTACGACGCCGGCGAGCTCGACGACGGCTCTTTCTACATGGTCATGGAGTACATCGAGGGGGCCTCCACCCTGCGCTCTCTCTGCCAGCAGGACAATCTGATCTCCATTGAAAGGGCGGTCGGCTATTTCCGCCAGACCGCCGACGCGCTGGACCATGCGCACAAGCACGGGATCATTCACCGCGACATCAAACCGTCGAATCTGATGCTGACCAAGGACGGCCGCATCAAGGTCGGCGATTTCGGCATCGCCCGCCGCCTCTCCGCCGAGCAGACGCAGGTGGTCGGCTGGTTCGGCTCGCCGATGTACATGTCGCCGGAACAGGCGCGCGACGAGGAGCTCACCGGACGATCGGATCTGTTCTCCCTCGGCGTGGTGATGTACCAGCTGCTCACCGGCAAGCCGCCCTTCGAAGGGCGCGGCATCTCCGGTCTGATCCAGCAGGTGCTCAACAGCGAGCCGACTCCCCTGCGCGAGCTGCGGCCAGAGGTGCCCGAGCGGCTGGCGGCGATCGTCAAGCGCTGCCTGGAGAAGTCGCTCGACCGCCGCTACCACACCGCCGCGGAGATCGTCGCCGATCTGGACGCGCTGAAGATATCGGGCGACGAGCTCGAGCCCACCATGCCCGAGAAGGTCCGCCTGCTCAAGGCGCTGACCTTCTTCGAGGGCTTCACCGAGGCGATGATCGGCGAGGTCGTCAAGGTGGGCATCTGGCGCACACATCCCCCGGGGCACGTGCTGATCACCGAGGGCAGCACCGATCCCGGCTTTTTCGTGGTCGTGAGCGGACAGTTCTCGGTGAAGCGTGGCGACCAGATCATCGGTGCGGTCAACGCGGGGGATTGCGTGGGCGAGATTGCCTATCTGGCCGAGGCGGGGGCGAAGCGCACGGCAACGGTGACGGCCATCTCCAAGGTCACCGTCCTGCAGATCGAGGCCAAGATGAGCGAGTGGGCCTCGCTGCCGCTGCAGATGCGGCTGAACCGCGCGTTCCAGCAGGCGCTCATCAACCGGATCATGCGCGCCAACGACCGGCTGGTGTGGAGCGCCGCCAAGGGCGCAGGGCCGGAAGGGTCCGCGCCGCGCGCCGACGAAGACGGCGGCAACCCGGGCGAAAAGGACTCGGCCGACGCGTAGGAGATGGGCGCGGGCCGCCCGCCGCGGGGCGGTGCTTATGCCGTATGATCCCCGCGGTCCGCGTGGAGCATCGCCGGCGAGAGCGCAGCGCGCCGTCGCCGGGTTCCCGCCAGCGGGCATCCGATTTCGAACTACACCCGTCGCACGCCGCGCGTCCGAGCACCGGACGGCCGGCGGCGCGCGCGGGCCGATCATCCAGAAGGAAGCGAGCATGAAGATCGTCATTGCGCCTGATTCATTCAAGGAGAACCTGACCTCGATGGAGGTGGCCACCGAGATCGAGGCGGGGCTGCGCCGGGTGTGGCCGAAGGCCCGCTGCGTGAAGATACCGATGGCCGACGGCGGCGAGGGCACGGTGCAATCGCTGGTCGACGCCACCGGCGGCAAGCTCGTCGAGTGCATGGTCACCGCGCCGCTGGGCGAGAAGGTCAAGGCGGTCTACGGGCTGCTGGGCGGCGGCCGCACCGCGGTCATCGAGATGGCGGCGGCCTCGGGCCTGCCGCTGGTGCCCCGTGATCGACGCAATCCGCTGCTGGCCACGAGCTATGGCACCGGCGAGATGCTGCTGCACGCGCTGCGCGGAGGCGCGCGCGAGATCATCATCGGCATCGGCGGGTCGGCGACCAACGATTGCGGCGCCGGCATGGCGCAGGCGCTGGGCGTGCGTTTCAGCGATGCCGCGGGAAACGCGATCACCGAGCTGCTCGGCGGCGGCATGCTCGATCGGATCGCGCGCATCGACATGACCGGCCTGGCCTCGGAGATCCGTCGGGCGACCATCCATGTCGCCTGCGATGTGACCAATCCGCTGTGCGGGCCCAACGGCGCCTCGCACGTCTACGGCCGGCAGAAGGGGGCGACACCGGAGATGATCGAGACGCTGGACAGGAATCTCGCGCACCTGGCGGCGATCGTGAAGCGTGACCTCGGCATCGACGTCGCAGGGCGGCCGGGAGCAGGCGCCGCCGGCGGCATGGGCGCGGCCCTCATCGCCTTCACGGGCGCGACGTTGAAACGCGGCGTCGAGCTGGTGGTCGAGGCCACGCGGCTGGAGAAGCACATGCAGGGCGCGGCGCTGGCGATCACCGGCGAGGGTCGCGTGGACTTTCAGACGGCCTTCGGCAAGACGCCCTCCGGGGTGGCCATGGCGGCGCGCCGACACGGGGTCCCGGTCATCGCCATCGGCGGCGGTCTGGCGGACGACGCCGGCGGCGTCTTCGCGCATGGCATCGACGGCCTGGAGACCGCGACGCCCAATGCCATGGACCTGGACGTCGCCATCCGGAAGTCCCGCCAGTATCTGCAGGACGCGGGGGAGCGGGTCGCAAGGCTCATCGCCATCGGCCAGCGCATGGCCCGCAAGTCGGGGGCGGGAGGATCGCGCAAGACGGCCACGACACGGCCGAAGAAAAAGTCGGCCGCACGGGCCGCGAAGGCGCGCGCCAAGGTTCGGCCGAAGGCTCAGGCGCGCACGGCGTCGCGGGCGTCACGCAAGACCACCAGCAGGAGATCGGCATCGGCCGCGCGCGCGTCGCGCGGCTGAGCGGGCCCGCACCAACGCGGAAAAACGGAGGCCGCCCGCAGGCGGCCTCCGTCGGTACGGCCTTGCCCGCTCAGGCGGCGGCCGCCGCGAGTTCGCTGATCGCGGCCACACCGTCGGGGATGTAGGTCCCCTGCGCCGAGACGTCGACGAGGCGCACGCGATGGCCCTCGAGCGGCTCGATGACGAGGTGGCGGCGCGAGACCGAGCGGCTGTCGCCCTCCAACGTGATGTCGTTGCCCAGGCCGCGTCCCACCATCTGGCGACGGATGTGCAGGGCATGCTGCCGGCCGTCCGCATCGACCAGCACGAGTCGTTCCCCGGCCACCAGCCGGGCGCGATGGTCGGCGAGCGCCAGCGTCAGTTCCTGCCCGGGCTCGATCGTGACGATGACGGGCCGGCCGCGCGGCAGCCGCTGGAATCCATGAAGTTCGGCCTCGGCACAGCCCGGCGCCGGCGTGCCCGGATCGGCCGTCCCGCCCCCCGTCTCCGCGTCGAGGACGATCTCCTCCTCCATGGCCTTGCCGGTCTTGTGGAAGTGGATGATACCGAGCGCATCACGGCGCGCCGCGAGATACTGGAGGTACTTCATCACCGCCACGCGGCGATACTCGTTCAATTCCGGACCGCCGGCCGCCAGCGCCTCGAAGATCGCACGCCAGCGATAGTCGGTGCTGAAGCTGCGCAGCCCCATGTCCCGCAGCGACTCCGTGATGCTCTCGGGATCCTTGCGGCAGCGCTCCAGCGCGCGCACCAGGTTGTGCTCGACGAGGCGGACGAACACGGTCTCACGCCGCAGCGAGGCCACCGGCCGATGCAACATCTCGACGACCTTGACCAGCGACACCGCCACGCGTCCGCTCATGGCGAACTCGAAGTCGCCGGGGTGGTTGAAGGTCAGGACCCGTTTGCCCAGAACGAGCTGGAAGGGCCTGCTGAACAGCCGTGACAGGGCGCCCTTCAGGGGCTTGTTCACGGCCTCGAATAGACTCGATTTGGCGGCTGTACTCATGCGTATCCCCTTTTCAAATCCACGACTTATCAGTGAGTTAGCAGATCATTTATATCATAATGTAATTTAAGATTATGTCCTAACTAGATGAAAGTCAAGGACAATAAAGGCAGAAGGGTAGGGGAACCACAGGCGGAGGCGGGCGGTGGCGCCCCATCGGGCGCTACGGTGGGCGTGCGTCAGTGCACGCTGCGGGCGCCGGGGGGGATGGCCGCCCCGGAAAGTGGCCGGGGTTCGGAGCCCGGCACGAGGTCATGTCCCTGGGCGAAGTCGTCCGGGTCGCTGATGACCACACCCGCCCGCGGCTCGGGCACCGACGCCACCGGTTCATGGCTGCTGCCGGTGCTCTGCACCACCAGCTGTCTGCGGCCGGCGTTCAGGAGGACCTGGTCGTAGGTCCGACGGAATTCCTCCAGGTTGATCGCGCGCACGGCCGCGGCGAGCTGCAGCCGGCCGTCGAAGCGGTAACGCTGCAGGTCCAGATCGCTCCAGTAGCGATCGGTGCGCATCTGCAACCTGTCCTCGCGCGTCAGTATGCGTGAGAGCAGGCCCTCGCGATGGCTCTCGAAGAGCTCCGCGGGCATCGCCGCGATCGCGCCGCGATAGCTCGCCAGGAATTGCGCGATGTTCGCCTCCAGGTCGGCCGGATGGGTGGTCGGCGACTGGATGAGGAAGGTCACGCCCGGCACCTCCAGCAGCGGCAGGCTGCCGGCGCTTACGACGTAACCCAGCTGCTTTTCGGTGCGCAGGTCGTTGTAGAACGGCGCCTCGAGCATCTGGGCGAGGAGCTCGTAGCGGGCTCGCTCCGCGGGCGAGCGGTCCTTGCCCTGGAAGTAGGCGACGACCGCCGAATCCGGGTGCGAGACCGCGAGCTCACGCCGGTAAATGGTGCCGCTGTCCAGCTGCACGACCTGCCCCGGGGCGACCTCGACGGGCGTTGCCGGCTCCACCAGCGTCGTCTTGACGATATCGCCCAGCGCACGCGCGTCCGCGCGCCGCAGGTTGCCGTGCGCAAGGGCCACGACCTGCACGTCGCGCAGCAATCGGGTAACGAAGTCCCTGAGCTCCTCGAGGCTGACGCGGCGCGCCGCCTGCAGCCGTTTCGCCTCGGTCCAGCTCGGGTGCACGATGAGCTTGGCGACCTCCGAGAGGATCTGCTCGTAGGGATTCTCATGGCGCACGTTCTCCAGCCCGCGGACCAGCGTCTGCCGCTCGCGCGCGAGCGCCTCCTCGGTGAGGGTGGGCTGGCGCAGCGCCTCCACGATGCGGGTCAGGAGCAGTGCGAGCTTGTCGTCATAGCCGCTGATGCGCACGGTGAATCCCCGTATGTGCGGGTAGAGGCTGTAGCTCAGGCCCGCAAGCTGAGCGGCGTAGGAGAACTCGTTGAGCTCGTCGCTCACCAGCTGCGTGTAAAGGCTGGTGAGGACCGCGTGCTCGGCGCTGTCGTTCGCCACCGGCGTGCGCACGGAAAAATAGAAATCCGCGCGCGGTTGTCTGAAGGTGTCGTCCTGTTTGAACCACAGCTCATAGCCCGGCTGCCGATCGATGCGCGCGGGGATGGAGGTGGCGTCGGCATCAGCGACCTTAAGTGCCGTGTTCTCGGGGATGAAGGGATTCGGGGCCGGCAGGGCGAGGTGGCCGTCGATGTCGGCCGTCGCCCAGCGTCCGAGCGTCTCGGATCGGATGGGGCGGACGGCGTAGGCGGTGTCGTACCACGGATCCCGCCGGTCGGTCTCCACGCCCTTGGCGGTGACCACCATGAGCATGTTGTCGGGACGCAGGCAGGCGAGATAGCGTCGTATCAGGGCCTCGTCGAAATCCATCATCAGGAAATGCGCCTGCACGACGTCCTCCGCAGCGACCCGGCCGAGCGTCTCGGCCAGATCGATGACGGAACGCAGCGCGGAATCCTTCTGGTCGAACTGGAATGCGATCTGCGCCAGGCGGGCCTGCTCCGCGTATCGCCATCGCTGCACGCCGTCGCTCTGGATCAGGCGCAGCGTCTGGAAGACCAGCTCGACGATCTCCTCCACGTGCTTTAGCCCCTCCTCGCTCAGGCGTATCGACAGCGACATGGCGGCGCCGTCGCTGTCGTCGCGGCCCAATCCCGCGCCGAGCTGGTCCGCCCAGCCCCTGGCCTTCAGGGAGGAGAGCAGGCTGCCTTCGCCCTCGTGTCCGAGCAGATTGGCGATGTAATCGATCGGTTTTTGGCGGTAATACGGAGCCACGGTCGGGATCGGGAAGTACAGCTGCAGCTGGCGCTCCTCGCGCAGCGGCGCCACGTCGAGCCGCAGCGGCAGCCGCCCGGGCTGGAACAGTGGCGCGTCGATGGCGAGCCGGTCGACCGAGCGGTTCTCGACCTTCTCGAACCGCGACCGCACCCACTCCTCGAGCCGGGGGAGCGGTTCCTTGCCCAGCACGGCCAGGCTCATGAGATCCGCGGAATAGTGCCGCCGGTAAAAGTCGATGAGTTCATCGCGTATGGCGCTGCCGTCGCGGTCGGAAAGCGTCTCCAGGCTGCCGACGGCGAACTTCGAAAACGGATGCCGGGGATTGACCACCTGCTGCAGGGCCGAATACAGGCGCCGGTCGTCGTCCTTGATGCGAGCCTTGTACTCGGAATGCACCGCGTTCTTCTCGCGCTGCACGTACTCGGCCGTGAACAGCGGCGCGATGAAGAACTGCGCGAACCGGTCGAGCGCCCCTTCGAGATGGTCCTTGTCGATGCTGAAGTGGTAATTGGTGTTCTCGAAGGCGGTGTAGGCGTTCTCCGTGCCGCCGTGGGCGTTCATGAATTCGTCGTACTCGCCGGCCTTCGGATACTTCGCCGTGCCCAGGAACAGCATGTGCTCGAGAAAATGGGCGAGGCCTTGGCGCCCCGGCGGGTCGCTCGCGCTGCCCACGCCCACGTTCAGGGAGGCGGCGGCCTTGTCGGCATCGGGGTCGGAGACCAGCAGCACCTTCATGCCGTTGGACAATTGCAGGTACCGGAACTCGCGCGCGTCGCTGGGCGACTTGACCACCTCGACGGCCGCCGCCGCCGGCGCGAAGGCGAGTGCCAGCACCGCCCAGAGGACGGGGAGCAACAGCGGGCGTCTCGGGCGTCGGGCCGGCATCGCGGAGGAACTCTGCATTTCCCGGGCCGGATGCCGGCGCCGGTACTCAGGGTTGGAGGGGCGCCGGGGCGGCAGGTTCAGCCCGGTGGGCGCCGGCCCGGGGTGCGGCGTCACCTATCTGCCCATGATACGCAGGATGAACGGCGCCCACGCCGCCAGCATGACCAGGAGCAGGGCGGTCTCCAGCCAGGCGATCCGGCGGTAGCGCCGCTGCTCGGGCGCCGGGCGGTCGAGCATGAAGACGCGGGTCATGGTGATGTCCAGCGGCAGCGAGAAGGCGAGCATCGCCATGATGGTGGGCGCGATGACCGAGGGTCCCAGCATCCAGCCGGACTGAACCCGGCCGTCCGCGAACGGGGCGCAGGCAATGACCACCAGCGTCACGAGGAGCAGCAGCGTCCGCAGGACCCCGACATATCGAAAAAAAGCCAATATCGCGTGCATTTGCCAAATCTCTCCGATTCAGCGATAAAGCATATCATCCATGGCGCATCAGGGGAGCACCGCGTGACCATCGATCCTGCACAGACCCAGAACATGGCCGTGTTCTGCGATTTCGAGAATATCGCGCTCGGCTGCCGCGATGCCAAGTACGAGAAATTCGACATCAAGCGTCTCATCGAGCACCTGCTGCTGAAGGGCAGCATCATCGTCAAGAAGGCCTATTGCGACTGGGAGCGGTACAAGGAGTACAAGCAGCCGATGCACGAGGCCTCATTCGAGCTCATCGACATTCCCCATGTCCGGCAGTCGGGCAAGAACTCCGCCGACATCCGCATGGTCGTCGACGCGCTCGACCTGTGCTACACGAAGCTGCACGTCGACACCTTCGTTCTCATCAGCGGCGACTCCGACTTCTCGCCGCTGGTGTCCAAGCTGCGCGAGAACAACAAGACCGTCATCGCGGTGGGGGTGAAGAATTCCACTTCCGATCTGCTGATCTCCAACTGCGACGAATTCATCTTCTATGACGACCTGGTGCGCGAGCAGCGCCGGCGCAGCAGCCGCGGCGGTGGACGCAGCGGCGGGCAGACACGGCGGCGCCGGGAGAAGGCGACCGCCAGCGAAGAGGCGCAGGGCGCCGAGGCGCAGAGCGCCGAGGCACAGGCGGAATTCAAAGAGGAAGACAGGAAACAGCAGGCCCTCGACCTGGTGATGGAGACCGCCGAGGCGATCATGGGCGAGCGCAGCGTCGACGAGAAGCTCTGGGGTTCGATGGTCAAGCAGGCCCTGAAGCGTCGCAAGCCCGGTTTCAAGGAGTCCTACTACGGCTTCTCCACCTTCAGCGAGCTGCTGGAGGAGGCGCAGCAGCGGCGCCTGCTCGCGCTGGAGCGCGACGAGAAGTCCGGAGGCTACATCATCACCCGCCTGCAGCCGCCGGGGGAGGCCGAGGCATGAAGCTGACGGACTTCGGACGCCGCTACGGCGGCAGTTCCGGCACCCGGCAGTTGATGGAGGACCTCGGCGCCGCGCTCGACGGCTCGCTCGACGTGCTGATGCTGGGCGGCGGCAACCCCAGCCACATCCCGGCGGTGCAGGAGCTGTTTCGCCGACGCGCCCTGCAGATCGCCTCGGATGCGAAGCTCTTCGCCCAGACCGTCGGCAACTACGACGCTCCGCAGGGTCAGCGCGATTTCCTCGAGGCGCTGGCCGCGATGCTCAATCGCGAGTACGGCTGGGGGTTGAGCTCCCGCAACGTCGCGCTGACCCACGGCAGCCAGTCTGCCTTCTTTCTGCTGTTCAACATGTTCGCCGGCCCCTGCGGCGACGGCACCACGCAGCACATCCTGCTGCCGATGACCCCCGAGTACATCGGCTACGCGGACGTGGGGCTCAGCGATGACATGTTCGTGGCGCGCCGGCCGACCATCGAGCTGCTGGACCGCGGTCAGTTCAAGTATCACGTCGACTTCAAGGGGCTGCGCTTGGATGCCGGCATCGGCGCCATGTGCGTGTCACGGCCGACCAACCCGACCGGAAACGTGCTGACCGAGGAGGAAATCGAGGCGCTGGTCGCGCTCGCACGCCGCGCCGACGTCCCGCTCATCATCGACGGCGCCTACGGCACGCCGTTCCCGGACATCATCTTCACGGCGGCGCGCCCGGTGTGGAACCAGCACGTCATACTCTGCCTGAGCCTCTCGAAGATCGGTCTGCCCGGCGTGCGTACCGGCATGGTGGTCGCGGCCGAACCCGTGATCGACGCGCTCACCGGCATGAACGCCATCCTGAACCTGTCGACCGGCAGCGTCGGCCCGGCGCTCGCGCAGCAGATGGTCGAAAGCGGCGAAATACTGCGGATCAGCCGCGATCTGGTGAATCCCTATTACCGCGCCAAGGCCGAGCGCGCGCTCGGATGGGTGGAGGAACTGTTCGCCGGCTGCAGCTATCGCGTGCACAGGCCCGAGGGCGCCTTCTTCCTGTGGCTGTGGTTCGAGGGACTGCCGATCACCAGCGCCGAGCTGTACCAGCGCCTGAAGGCGCGCGGCGTGGTGGTGCTGCCCGGACACCATTTCTTCCCCGGGCTGCGCGAGGCATGGCCCCATCGGCACGAGTGCATACGCGTGAGTTACACGCCCGAGGACGACGTCGTGCGCCGCGGTCTGGCCCTAATTGCCGAGGAGGTCCGCGCCGTCTACGCCGGCGCCGACGCCCATGACCGGAGACGGCAGCACGCCTAGCTCCGGCCGGCGCCAGCTCGGGCGCACCGGCGCGGCGGTGCATCCGATCGGCCTCGGCGCCATGCCGCTTTCGCTGGAGGGACGCCCGGCTCCGGAGCAGGCCTGCGAGGTGATCCGTGCCTTCGTCGACGGCGGCGGGACCCTCATAGACACGGCCAACGCCTATTGCATCGACAACGGCGAGATCGGGCACAACGAACGACTGATCCGCGACTGCGTTCGGCGTCTCGGAGTCCGCGACAGGGTATTGATCGCGACCAAGGGCGGATTGACGCGCCCCGAGGGCCGGTGGGAGACGGATGGCCGGCCGGCATGGATCCGCGCCTCGTGCGAGAAGAGCCTCCAGGACCTGGACGTGGCGTGCATCGATCTTTACCAGCTGCACGCGGTGGACCCGAAGGTTTCGTTCACCGAGACGCTGGGCGAGATGGTGCGGCTGCGCGAGGAAGGCAAGATCCGTTGGATCGGCCTGTCGAACGTCGACGCCGTGCAGCTGCAGACGGCACTGCGGCACGTGGAGATCGTCTCGGTGCAGAATCGCTGCCACGTGATGGCGGCCCGCGATCTCGCCACCGGGTTCGTCGAGCTCTGCGGCCGGCTCGGCGTCGCCTACATCGCACACAGTCCGGTGGGCGGTCACTACGGCCACGTCGAGCTGGCGCGACGGCCCCTGATGCAGGAGCTGGCCGCGAGGCACGTCTGCACCCCGTATGGAATCGCGCTAGCCTGGCTGCTGGCACAGGGCGATCACGTCATTCCCATACCGGGGGCGAGCCGGGTGCAGAGCATCCGCGACAGTCTCGCGGCGACCCGCATCCGGCTCGACGACGGGGAGCTGGCGCGCCTGGACGCGATGGCGCGCGGCTGAGGCGGATACTTCGACGCTCTACCTGGCCCGCTCGACGCGGTTGCGGCCCTGCTGCTTGGCTCGATAAAGGGCCGTGTCGGCGGCGCTGAGCAGCCGGCGCGTGTGGGCCTCGGCGTCGCCGTCGGTCCCGGTGTAGGTCGCGACCCCGATCGAGGCGGTGACGGCGAGCAGATCGATCGAACCGCTGATCGCTACCGGCGCCTCGGCGATTGCCCGGCGTATGCGTTCGGCGACCTCGGCGGCGCGCGCGAGATCTGCCTGCGGCAGCAGCACGGAGAATTCCTCGCCGCCGTAGCGCGCGACGATGTCGGCGCCGCGCAGCTGTGATCGGATCCGCTGCGCGATCGTTTGCAGGACCTCGTCGCCGACGGCGTGGCCGTAGCGATCATTGATTCCCTTGAAATGATCGACGTCCACGAACAGGCAGCCCAGCGACGCGCGCGCGCGTTGTGCCCGCATCATCTCCTCGTTGAGGCGCTGGTCGAAATAGCGCCGGTTGCCGACGGCGGTCAGGGCGTCGGTGAGTCCGAGGCGCCGCAGCTGTTCGCGGTTGATGGCGGTCTCCAGGCAGATGGAGATGACCGCGGCGAGGTGCTGCAGGAAGTCGGTGCCGAGCGCGTGATGAAAGCGATCCGGATCGCGGCTGCCGATGGCGTAGGTGCCGAGCCAGCGCCCGCGGCGTTGCAGCGGCAGCATCGCGACGCTCGCCGGCGGCGCCTCGAGGGTCGCGAAGAGATCCTCATGGCGCCCCGGCTGGTATCGTCCCAGCCTCGGCAGGGGCTCGCGCGCGACGAAGTGGGCGGCGCACTGCGACTCAGCGGTCAGCCAGCGCACCTGCGCGCCGGCGGGTCGGTCGGCCGGGTCGCGGGAGGCCAGCAGGCGCCTCACCTCGTGGGCGCCGTCCAGCAGTTGCAGATCGACGGCGTCCCATTCCATGTCCACGGGCGCCCGCACCAGCAGCAGATCGAGCAGTTCATCCAGCCCGTCTGCGGACATCAGCGCCAGCTCCAGGGCGCGGAACCGCCGCCAGGCGGCCTCATTGTGCCTTGCGGCGCTGATCAGTTTCTCGAGGCGCGCACCCGGCGTCGGCGATTCGGGGAGCGTATGCTCCGCGTTGGTGGGGGGGAACTGCAGATGCAATTGCGCCTTCACGCCGTGCTCCCGCCGCCCACCCGCGCCGCTGCGGTGATCGACGCCCACGACGAGGAGGCAGTGAGGCGATCAGTCCGCCGGCGAGGCGGGAGCGGCTGCGGTGCTGGCCTGCTGGGCGAAGGTGCCGGGGACGACCAGGTCGTCGAGGATGCGCGCGGACTCCTGCAGCACCAGGTCGGTCGCGTTGTCGGGTTTCTTCTCGCCCAGCTCATCTTCCGCGTCTTCGCTCTTCGGTGGTGCCTGGCCGGTCGCGGCCCGGAACCGCTCTTCCCGCGCCTTCTGCTCGCGCTCGGCCCGCTCCTGCTCCTCCTTGCGCACGATTTCCAGCAGCGAAAGCTTCGTCTTCTCCCTCGCCTCGCGCACGGCGCGTTCCTCTTCGAGCAGCACCTGGAAGGCGCGGTCGTTCTCAAGTCGCTGTTGATGCAAGGAGCGTGCCCTGGTGAATTCTGATACCGGCGCCTGCGCCGGCGAATAATTTGCCGCCTCGATCCGCGCCCAGGGCAGCGCGTTCGGCAGCGCGCGCTCACCCTCGTCATCGGCGCCCAGGGCGGTCGGGAAGGTGATGTCGGGCACCACGCCGCGGTGTTGCGTGCTGTCGCCGGCGACGCGGAAGAACTGCGCGATCGTGGCCTTCAGCTGGCCGAGCTGCGCGTCGTCGTCGTTGTCGTATTCGCCGAGGTCGATGAGATTCTGCACGGTGCCCTTGCCGAAGGTCGGCTCGCCGATGATGATGCCGCGACGATAGTCCTGGATGGCGCCGGCGAAGATCTCCGATGCCGAGGCGCTGTTGCGATCCACGAGCACCGCCAGGGGCCCCGCGTAGGCGACCTCCGGGTCCGTGTCTCTCTCGACATGCACCGTCCCGTCGGAGTTGCGCACCTGCACGACCGGACCAGTGGTGATGAAAAGTCCGGTCAGCTCGGTGGCCTCGGTCAGCGAGCCGCCGCCGTTGCCGCGCAGATCGATGATGATTCCTTCCACGCCCTGGTTTTCGAGCTCTCCGATGAGCCGCCGGACGTCGCGCGTGGTGCTGCGATAGTCCTCGTCGCCGCGGGCCCTGGCCTCGAAGTCCTGGTAGAAGGTCGGCAGGTTGATGACGCCGACCTTGACGGCCTTCTCACCCTTGGGGATCTCGATGACGGACTGCTTCGCCGCCTCGTCCTCCAGCTCGATCCTGCTGCGGGTGAGGGTGACGACCTTCGGCTTGGCGCTCGCGGGCATGCCTTTCGGGAGCACCTGCAGCCGCACGATCGAGTCCTTCTTGCCGCGGATCAGATCCACCACGTCGTCGATGCGCCAGCCGATGACGTCGACGAACGGTTCGTTCAGGCCCTGGCCGACGGCGATGATGCGGTCGTCCTCGTGCAGCACGCCGCTCTTGTCGGCGGGACCGCCCTTGAGGATCTGCCTGACCAGCGTGTACTCGTTGTCCGACTGCAGGATCGCGCCGATGCCCTCGAGCGAGAGGCTCATGCGGATGCGGAAATTCTCCGAGGTCCGCGGCGAGAAGTACGAGGTGTGCGGCTCCACGGAGGCGAGGTAGGCATTGATGAACAGCTCGAAGACGTCGTCGGCGTTCAGCTGATCGGTGCGCCGCGCCAGGTCCTCGTAGCGCTTCTGCAGGGTCTCGCGGATCTCCGCGTCCGCCTTGCCGGCGAGCTTCAGGCTGAGATAGTCGTTCTTGACGCGCTTGCGCCAGAAATCGTCGAGCTCGGCCTCGGAAGCCCAGGGCGCCTTGGCGCGATCGAAGTCGAACTCCTCCTTGACGCCGAAATCGAGCGGCTTGGCGAGCACGGCGCGCGCGAATTGCGAGCGCGCGTCGACGCGGTCGCGCAGGGTGAGGAAGATCTCGAAGGCCGGCTGCAGCCGGCCCGCCTCGAGCAGGTCGTCGAACTGAGTGTCCCGCTTGCGGAATTCCGCCACGTCGGCGCTGGTGAAGTAATTGCGGTTCGGATCGAGCGTCTCGAGGTAGCGCTCCAGGATCTGGGCCGACAGGGCGTCGTCCAGCGCCACCTTGCGGTAGTGATAATTGGCGATGAAGTGCAGGACCAGCTCGGTGGCGCGCGCGTGTGCCTCCGAAGGCACCAGGGCGCTGCGTTCCACCGTCGGCGACGGCGTCGCCGCGGCGGCTCCGAGGAAGAGGTAGAGTGTCGCGGCGCCGAGGATGGCCAGCACGGCCCGCCCGGCGCGGCATGAGTGTGGAGGTACGTCCTGGTGATGACGTCCGGCAAGTAGGCTCATGGGCTCGTATTCTAGCGTATCTGCATGGCAACTGTTCTTGTAGGACCCGTCACAGGTGTCGCGGTTCAGCCCTCCGCCGGCGGGCTTGCAGCGGTCGAACTCGCTGATATCCTGAGGGTCCCCTTCGAGTGTCCGGTAACGTCGGCCGCGTGATGATGATGGGCGAGCATGCAAGTGTCCTGCCGAAAGGCGCGACGCCGCGGGGCGCGAACGCCGGTGGCGGCGCCCGCCGTTCCCGGCCGGCGGCATACACCGCCATGCACGGCCTGCTGCTGGCATCGGTGGTGGCCACCTCCGCCTGCCAGCGCAAGTCTCCGCCGCCGCCCGCACCGGAACAGCTGGCGCTGCAGAAGGTTCAGTGCGACCCGGAGAATGTCGGCCTGACGCTTCCACCGGGTTTCTGCGCCGTCAAGGTGGCCGATTACTTCGCCAACCTGCGGGGACTGGCGGTCGCGGCCAATGGCGATGTGTATGGCGCCATGATCAATCGTCGCCTGGGCATCGGCGGCGTCGTTGCCCTGCGCGATGAGGACGGCGACGGTCACGCGGACACGATCGAGCAGTTCGGCGACCAGGGCGGCGTCGGCCTGGAGGCCCGCGGCGGATATCTGTACCTGGGTACGGACGGCGCCATCCTGCGTTACCGGCTCGACGACGCATTGGTGCCGCGCGCGAACCCGGAGGTGGTCGTGGACGGTCTGCCGGGGGCGGAGCCGCATGCGTCCAAGACCCTGGCCTTCGACGATGGCGGCGGCATGTTCGTGAGCGTGGGCGCCCCGTCCAACGCCTGCCAGGAAGTCGACCGCAGTCCGGGCGCTGCGGGTCAGGACCCCTGCCCGCAACTCGAGCAGTCGGCGGGAATATGGCGCTTCCAGGCTGACGTCACCGGGCAGGCCTTCGCGCAGGGAGAGCACTACGCGAGCGGCATACGGCACGCCCTGGCCATGGACTGGCACCCCACGGAGCGGCAGCTGTACGTCGTCCAGCACGGCCGCGACCAGCTGAGCGAGCTCTGGCCGCAGTACTACACCAGCGAACAGGGCAACCAGCTGCCGGCCGAGGAGATGCTGCGCGTCGCACCCGGCGCGCGCTACAGCTGGCCGTACTGCTATTACGATCCGCAGCAACGCCGTCGCGTCCTGGCGCCGGAGTATGGCGGTGACGGGATGCGCGTGGGCCGCTGCGGTGACTACCCCGAGCCGGCTGCGGTCTTCCCGGCGCACTATGGCCCCAACGACATGCTGATCTATCGCGGCAGCCAGTTCCCCCGCCGCTACCACGGCGGCGCCTTCATCGCCTTCCATGGCGCCTACGACCGGATGGGCGGCGGCCGCAGCGGATATCAGGTGGTCTTCGTGCCGATCGACAAGGGCACCATCGGTGATGATTGGGAGGTATTCGCCGACGGGTTCGCCGGCAAGGCGCGCCTGGGCGAGGAGGCGGCCCCTGCGCATCGGCCGACCGCGCTGGCCGAGGGGCCCGATGGCTCGCTGTACGTGGCCGATTCGGTCAGCGGCCGGATCTGGCGCATCGTCTATCGCGCCACCAGGCCGCCGCCGGCGGCCGTCCCGCCTATCCCTGAACCAGGTAGCGCGGCAGCGCCTCCTCAAAATCAGGGAAATACAAATGAATGACGTTCAGGTCGAAACTGGGAAGGATCTCGTTGCGCGATTCGCGTTCGAGCAGGAAGCGGAAGGCCGCCTCGACGCACTGCTCCTGGGTGTAGCGCCCACCGGTCAGCTTCTTGTACGTTCCGTCGGTGAGCGTGACGCGGTGACGGGAGCGCCCGCCTGCATCCTCGACCTGCACGGTGAAGACGAGCGGGTCTCCGCCGGCGCCGCTGCTTTCAACCTTGATACTTTGGCTCATGTTCGCACGCTTTTGAACGGATTTTTCGGCCATTATATCCCTGTTCAGGGTGCTGGCGACAAGAATCTGACATTCCTCGCCAATCATCCTCCGCCGGCGGGGGCGCGGTGGGCCTCCCGGCTGCAGTTACAGGCGTCGCCGGTGCACCGATGAACGCGATACGCGCCGCGACGGTCCTGCTGATGCTGGCGCTGCATGCGGCCGCGTTCGGTGCCGGCGCCGAGGACGGTGTTCCCGCCATGGATCCGGCGACCGGTGGAGGCGATGTCGATCGCGATTTCCTGCCGCCGCCTCCCGGTCGCCTTGTCGACCTCGGCAGCCACCGGCTGCACCTCTATTGCATCGGTGCGGGCAGTCCGACTGTGGTGCTCGAGGCCGGCCTGGGCGGCCTGTCGCTGGAGTGGCGAGCGGTGCAGTCGGCGCTCGCGGCCGAACGCCGGGTCTGCAGCTACGATCGCGCCGGGTACGGCTGGAGCGATCCCGGGCCGGCGCCACGCACCGTGGACCGGATTGCCGCGGAGCTGCGGGCGATGCTGGAACAGGCGGGCGAATCACCCCCCTACGCCATCGTCGGGCATTCATTCGGCGGTTACGTGGCGCAGCTGTTCGCCAAGCGGTATCCCCGCGAGGTGGCGGGCGTGGTGCTGGTGGATTCCTCGCACCCGGATCAGTACCGCAGGTTCCCGCGTGACTATCAGGAGAAGTACGACCGTGGGACGCGTCGTCGCAGCAGCTGGGGCGCGAGCATCGCGCTGCCCGAGCATTACCCCGATCCGTGGCGGCCGTTGGCGGAATCGCTGATGCAGCAGCCGAAGACGCTGCGGGCGCTGCGCCTGGAGTACCGCAGCTTCGTGCGCAGCGGCGAGCAGGTGGCCGCCGCCGGAGCGATGCCGGTCGTGCCCGCGGTCGTGCTCACGCGCGGCGAGCGCGAATGGCCCGAGGGCGCCGACGGCGATGCCATGGAGGCGCTGTGGCCGGAGCTGCAGCGCGACCTGGCCGCCGCCATGCCGCTCGGTCACCACTTCGTCATCGGCGGCAGCGGCCACCACATACACCTCGAACGCCCGGAGGCCGTCGAGCAGGCGGTACGGTTGATCGTGGAGCAGGGTGAGTGCAGGGCCGTGCTCGCCTCGGCGCCGGCGCGACCGGGATCCCGCCGGTGCTGAGGCATTGCCGGCCGCGCTGACTCGCGGTGGGGACGCGCGTCCGGCGCCGGCGGCTCAAGTCTCCGGCCGCCGTGGCCGATAGTCCGGACGTACAGGGAACCCGCAGGGGAGATACAGATGTCGCGTCGTCCGGTCCGATTGAATGTCATGCAAGCGCGCGCGTCGTGTCGCCTGTCTGCCGCGCCGGCCTGCATGCGGTTTCTGGCGGCGTGGATGGTCGCGGCGGTGACGCCGCTGTACGCGCAGACGCCGCAGCCGCAGCCGCAGCCGGGAGACCCGGTGGGGAGGGTGATCGGCAACGAGGCGCGAAAGCTTCAGGACTTCGTGGTGGGTCCCCAGTATCAGGAGTGGCCGGCGCCGGCGACCTCGGACTGCCCGCAGATCTACGAGGAGATCGTGCGGCTGACGCCGTACACCTACAACTACAAGCCGGACTTCTACGACGATCCGCGCAATGCCGCGCTCGGCCTGCTCGGGCTGGTCTATCCGCAGGCGTTTTACGTGTGGGGATACACCGCGCTCGACAACTACTCCGAAGGCCGGACGATCGCCGACACGCGGATGCACATCGACAGCCTGCGGCGCGCCTCCGCGCGGCAGGACTGCTGGGTTCGGGAGTAGCGCGGCGTCCGGTTCCCGCTCGCGCGCGGCCGCGCTCAGCCGAGTGAGGAGAGCTCGCGCTCCAGCAGTGCGGGATCGCCGACGTTCAGCTCCACCATGCGCCTGAGGAAGGTGATGCTGTCGATGTCGATATGGTGGCAGGCGAACCCGATGCGATCCGCCTCGAGGTGGGCGACGCGGCATTCCATGACGACCGGCGTCTGCGCGCCTTCCAGCCGGATCGCGAGCCGGCATTCACCGCCGACCACGGGCGACCAGTTCGCCGGCCGTCCGGTGAGGGCGCCTTTCAGCGAGAGATCGACCAGGCGCGCGCGCGCGATCGTTCCCCGGTCGGTGATCGTCGCCTCGCCCTGCAGCGGTATGCGTTGAAAGTGCCGCTTGTCCCCGGTGCTCATGCAATGTCCCGCCCGCGTGGCCGTTCGAGGGCGATTATACGGCCTTAAGCGCCCGAGCCGGAGCCCCGCCCCGCGGTCGGGCCGGCCGCGGCCGTCTCCGCGGCGCTCGGCGTGGCCATGAGGCGCGCGGTCTTGACCGACTGGCCGGTGGTCTGCACCACCTCGATGGTGTAAGGACCCAGCCTCAGGCCGGTGCCGGGCTGGGGGATGCTTTCGAGCGTCTCGAGGATGAGACCGTTGAGCGTCTTGGGGCCGTCCGTCGGCAGCTTCCATTTGACCACCCGGTTGATCTCCCTCACCGTGGCGGAGCCGTCGACCAGGTAGCTTCCGTCCTCCTGCAGATGGATGTCGCGCGAGAAGGCCAGCGGATCGGTGGTGAACTCCCCGACGATCTCCTCCAGCAGGTCCTCCAGCGTGACCAGACCCTGCAGATCGCCGTATTCGTCGACCACGAGCGCGACGCGCTCCTTCTGGCGCTGGAAGTTGAGCAGCTGGGTGTGCAGCGGCGTGCCGATGGGGACATAGTACGGCTCGTCGAGCACCGCCTCGATCTCCTCCACGGTCAGCCGTCGGTCGTCCGCCAGCAGCCGGGGCAGGCGCCGTATGTGCAGGATGCCGACGATGTGATCGACGCTTTCGCGATAGATCGGGATGCGCGTGTGCCGGCAGGTGGTCAGCTCCTCGATGATCTCGGTGATCCCGGCGTTCAGATCGATGCCGGTGATCTCGTTGCGCGGCACCATGATGTCCTCGACCGTTCCCTTCTCGAGGTCGAGGATGGCGAAGAGCATCTGCTGGTGCTTGCGCGGGATCATCGCCCCGGCCTCGGCGACCACCGTGCGCAGCTCCTCCCGGCTGAGCGCGATCTCCCCGCCCTGTTCGGGGCGCACGCCGGCCAGGCGCAGGACCGAGTTGGCGGCGGCGTTGAGTGGCCAGACGACCACGGGGTACACGACCCTCATGAGCGGGCGCAGCACGAACGAGGCAGGGATCGCGATGCGCTCCGGCCGCAGGGCGGCCAGGGTCTTGGGCATCACCTCGCTGAACAGGAGCATGACGATGGTCAGCACCAGCGTTGCCGTGGCGGCGCCGCCGTCGCCCATCAGTCGCAGACCGATGATCGTGGCGATGGCGACGGCCGCGTTGTTGACCGTGTTGTTGCCGACCAGCAGCAGGCCGATGAGCCGGTCCGGCCGTTCGAGCAGTTCGACGGTGCGCATGGCGCCTTTGTTTCTCTTCGCCGCCAGGTGCCGCAGCCGGTAGCGGTTGACCGCCATCATCGCGGTCTCCGTGGCGCTGAAGCACGCCGACAGGATCAGCATGGTTATCAGCGCAAAAAACAGCGTGCCTATGGAAATGTCATGCACGGGGCGACTCCATGATCACGGGTTGCGAGGTTCCGGAGGCGGGCGCCGGGGTCGCAGGTGCCCGCCTCCGCCGGCATCAGACGCGCTTCAGTATCAGTTGAAGCACGACTTCTGATCCGAAGAATCCGACGGCGAGCAGCAGGAATCCCGCCAGTGTGTAGCGCACGGCGGTCCGTCCGCGCCAGCCGCGCAGGTAGCGGCCCCAGAGCAGCACCGCGAACACCAGCCACGCGAGCATGGACAGGACGGTCTTGTGGACGAGGTGCTGGGCGAACAGGTCGTGGACGAACATGAAGCCGCTGAGCAGGCCCAGGGTGAGCAGGAAGAACCCGACGGTCAGCAGCTGGAAGAGCAGGACTTCCATGGTCGCCAGTGGCGGCAGCGCTCGCATGATCCGGATCGGACGCTTCCTGCGCAGCTGCCGATCGGCGATCGCGATGAGCACCGCCTGGAACGCGGCGATCATGAGCAGGCTGTAGGCCACCAGCGACAGCGCGATGTGCAGGTCCACGCCCTTGGGCATCTGCCCGGTCACCGCGTAGCCGCGGCCGAACAACCACTCCAGCACGAGTGAGAGCGCCGCCAGCGGCAGCAGCCCCACCAGCAGCATGTGCAAGGGCCTGGCGAGATTGGCGATCAGGGCGAACACCGCGACCATCCAGCCGACCAGCGATGCGGTGTTGAAGACGCTGACGTTGAGCCCCTGCGGGGTCAGCATCGCCTGGTACAGAACGATGCCGTGTATCAGCACCGCGGCGGCGGCGATGATGATGTGCATGCCCGAGAGGGTGGGGCGCGTACCCCCGCCGGCCTTCGCGTCGAGGGCCAGGACGGCGGCGGCGACCAGGTAGAGCACGATGGCGGCGAGGCTCAGTACGGCGGGACTCATGGCCACTATTGTACGCATAGTGGGGGTGGGGCGCGGAAGGGAGAGCCGGCGCGGCCGGGAGGGGGCCGGGTGCGCTCCGGGCGGCTATCCGTTAGGATTCCCCGCGTCCAACCGGGGTGTTTCGGAGAATTGAATGTTTGACAACCTCTCGCAACGACTGAATCGGGTCGTCAAGAACCTGCGCGGCCAGGGCCGCATCACCGAGGAGAACATGCAGGACACCCTGCGCGAGGTGCGCATGGCGCTGCTGGAGGCGGACGTCGCTCTGCCGGTGGTCCGGGAGTTCGTCGAGCACGTACGCCAGCGCGCCGTCGGGGAGGAGGTGTTCGCCACGCTGACCCCGGGGCAGGCCCTCATCCGCATCGTGCGCGACGAGCTCACGCGCATCATGGGTGAGGCCAACAGCGCGCTCGACCTGCGGACCACTCCGCCGGCGGTGGTGCTGATGGCAGGCCTGCAGGGGTCGGGCAAGACCACGACGGCGGCCAAGCTCGCGCGCCGGCTCAAGGAGGAGGACCGCAAGAACGTGCTGCTGGTGAGTGCGGACGTCTACCGTCCGGCCGCGATCGAGCAGCTCGCGATCCTCGGCCGCGAGATCGGCGTGGACGTCTTCCCGAGCCATGCCGGCCAGAAGCCCGTGGACATCGTCAGCGCCGCTCTCCAGCACGCCCGCACCCAGTTCAAGGACGTGCTCATCGTCGACACGGCGGGGCGCCTGCACATCGACGCGGAGATGATGGAGGAGATCAGGGCCCTGCACGCGGCCGTGAACCCCGTCGAGACCCTGTTCGTGGTCGACAGCATGATGGGTCAGGACGCCGTCAACACGGCCAGGGCGTTCAACGAGACGTTGCCGGTCACCGGCATCATCGTCACCAAGACCGACGGCGACGCCCGCGGCGGCGTGGCGCTGTCGGTGCGCCAGGTCATCGGCAAGCCCATCAAGTTCCTCGGCGTGGGCGAGAAGACCGGCGCGCTCGAGCCGTTCTTCCCCGATCGGGTGGCCTCGCGCATCCTCGGCATGGGCGACGTGCTGGGCCTCATCGAGGAGGTGGAGAAGTCCGTCGATCGCGACAAGGCGATGGAGTTCGCCGACAAGCTGCGCAAGGGCAAGGGCTTCGATCTGAACGACCTCAAGGAGCAGATGCAGCAGATGCGCAAGATGGGCGGCGTGGCCGCGCTGGTGGCCAAGCTCCCTGGTATGACCGAGCTGCCCAAGCAGGCCATGGAGCAGACCGGGGACGCGCAGATAAAGAAGATGACGGCCATCATCGATTCGATGACGCCGCAGGAGCGGCGCTTCCCCGATCTGATCAAGGCGTCCCGCAAGCGGCGCATCGCCACGGGGTCGGGCACGGAGATACAGGACGTGAACCGGCTGCTGCGCCAGTTCGATCAGATGCAGAAGATGATGAAGAAGATGGGCAAGAAGGGCGGCATTGCCGGGCTGATGCGCAACATGAAGCGCAATCCGCCGCCCGGCATGCCCTTCTGAACCGGGGCGCCATCGCCTCCGCGCCCGCCGGTCCGGGCGGCGGGGCGCCGTGACTCAGTTCGTCACGGGATTCTGGGCGGCGTGCTCGAGGAGAAACTGGTCCACCAGCGAGGCGACCTCGCCGTTGATGTATCGCAGCTCCATGTCGGTCTTCCAGCCGCTCGCTCCGCGCGACCACACCGTCTCGGTGATGAAGGAGGAGGAATCCGCGCCGAGCGGGATCTTCTGCCGCAGCTGCAGGTTGATCGAGCAGGAGTACATGCCGAAGTCCAGCTCGTTGGCGTGCAGCGTGAGGTCGAGCAGCGCCGCCGACGGGTCCCTGAGCGCCTGCTCCTCGGTGAGTATGCCGATGCCGCGGGCGCGCAGGCGCGACTCCGCCACTTCGCGTACGCCCGCGGCGGAAAGGCCGAACCGATTGAACTCCGGCGCGAAGCCGCGCGTGGAGAGCGCCACGCTGCGCACACCCTTCAGCGCCAGATGCGCGATCTGCCGGTCGCTCCCGAAGTCCAGGCCCTGCGCATTCGCCTGCAGCGCCACCGCTAGCAAGGCCACCATGCACGACAACCGCAATCCAAGTTTCATGATCCATTCTCCGTTGGCGTCGGAATTATAGATGTAGACTCCGGCGGCGAGATACGGTTTCCTCCAGGCGCGCCGGTGGCCGCCCGCCCGCCGCGCGGTGGCGACCCGTAGAAGGGTTGTAGCAGTGCGCAGGCCGCCGTCACAGGCGATAGCCCTTGTCCCGGGCGCGGAAGATGACGGCGAGACAGCTGCAGGCGAACAGGGCGAACCAGATGAGCGACCACTCCGCGATCGACAGTCCGAGGAAGGTCCAGTCCACGGTCGCGCACTCGCCGGTGCCGCGCAGGACCTTCCTGAACGTCTCGGTGAACGGAAGCGTCTTCATCCAGTACTCCAGTCCGGGCCCGCAGGCGGGGACCTGATCCTTGGGCAGGTGTTGCAGCCACACCTGGCGTCCTGCGAACACCAGACCGGCGATGGCGGCGATCAGGGTCAGGCCTCCGTAGACTCGCATGCCGATGCGATCGGGGTTGTGCAGCGCGCCCGCCAGGGCGAACAGGCCGGCGGCGAAAAAGCACACGCGCTGGAAAATGCACAACGGACAGGGCTCCAGGCCTTGCCCGTATTGGAGGTAATAGCCGTAGCCGAGGAGGGCCGCACAGGCGGCGAATATCAGTAACAACAGCACGCGGGGCTGAAACATTGGGGGCGTCTCTGTCCTAGGAATGCTCGATGTCGTAGGGAGGTCTGGACCAGCGCACCGCGGGCCCGGCGGCGCTCAGGAGATGGACGCGATCCGTGTCGGCGAGTTCCATCTGAGTCACCGCCGTGAACACGACGCCGCCCTCCGGGTGGGGGGCGGCCTGTACCACCTCGCCCGCGCTCATCTGCGCACCCTCGACCGCGAGCCGTGCGCCGGGCGGCGGTACATCGCTGGCGTCGGCGCGGCCGATGTACATCCGCTGCCTGAGGTGGCCGCGGTAGCGCATGCGCGCGATGATCTCCTGTCCGGTGTAGCAGCCCTTGCCGAAGCTGATGCCGCCCAGGACGTCGAGGTTGAGCGTCAGCGGGATGAATCTCTCGCGCGTCGCGGCGAACACCTGCGGCAGTCCGGCGGTGACGTCGAGATAGTCCCAGGCCGACGCCCCGGCAGGCGGCACCACCGCTGCGAGCCGCCGCCAGAGCGCGGCCAGCGCGTCGGGAGGGCCGATCACAATCAGGCGTGGCGACACCCCGCGCAGGCGTATGGCCGACACGCCGTTCTCGCCGCTCACCGCCTCCGGCGATTGGGGCAGCGGCAGATCCCGGGCGAGCGCGGCGGCGGCGCCGGCGCCGCTCACGCCGATGCACGCGAGCGCGTCGCCGTGATCAATGATCGTTACCCTGGAGCGCAGCACGTACATGCGCATGCGCCTGCTCGTGGGCTCGGCGATCTCCGCCGGCAGCAGCATCCTGTACGCCTGCCCGGCGCGGAGGACGCGCAACAGCGCCAGCGCACGCCCCTGCGGCGTGCACCAGGCGCTGAGCGAGCTGCGGTCAGCGGGCAGCGACAGCACGTCGCTGGTGAGCTGCCCGCCGAGGAAACGGCCGGCGTCCTCGCCGTCGGCCTCGATGACACCGAGGTGCGACAGATCGGAAATGATATCGCCGCCCGCCGCCGCGGCGAGCTCGCGCGCGGCATCGCCGAAATGTCGCACGATGCCGGCATCCATCACCGCGCCGGCCTCGCGCAGCAGCCGCTGCCACGCGGGACTCATGCCGATCGCACCGCGCTCGCCGCCAGCGCGCCGCGTATGTGCATCACGATGCACTGCAGGCGCGGGTCTTCCGGCAGGCCGCTCCCGCTCAGCCAGGCATGGAGCTCCGGGTCCAGCGCGTCCAGCAGCCGCGCGAACTCGCCCTTGTCCTCCTCACGCAGCGCCCCGTAGCCCGAGGCGAGATAGCGCTCGAGCATCACGTCCAGTTCCTTCATGCCGCGGCGGCAGCGCCAGCGGATCCGCTTCTCGTCGATCATCGTGCCTATTGTACCTGCGCCGGTTATATTACCGCCCGGGCACGAACCCTGGCATGCGGAGCGAGATGGCGAAGGGCGCGGTGAAATCGGCAACACTGGATCGGGATCCCCCGGCGTCCGTCGGCGATGCCGAGCTGCGCGAACTGACCGGATTCGCCTGCCGGCTGGCGGATGCGGCGGGGGCGGAGATCCTTCCTCACTTCAGGGCGCCGATCGCCGTTCGTAACAAGGCCGGCGCGGACGCCTACGACCCTGTGACGGCCGCGGACCTCGGGTCGGAATCGGCGATGCGCGCGTTGATCCGCAGCGCCTATCCGGACCACGGCATCTACGGGGAGGAGGGCGGCCACGTGCAAGGCGCCAACGCCCTGACCTGGGTCATCGACCCCCTCGACGGGACCCGCGCCTTCATCACCGGTGCGCTGCACTGGGGCGTGCTCATCGCGCTGTACGACGGGGCGCGCCCGATCCTCGGGGTGATGGATCAGCCCTACACGCGCGAGCGCTTCGTGGGCAATCGCCTCGGCGCACGGTGGGTGCGCGAGGGCGAGCAGCGGGAGCTGGTCACGCGCGACTGTGCCGATCTCGCGGATGCGGTGCTGTACACGACGTCCCCGGAGATGTTCTCGAACGAGGCCGAGCGCCGCGCGTTCGAGCGCCTGGCCTCGCGGGTGAAGCTCGCGCGTTACGGCGGGGACTGCTACAGCTACTGCATGCTGGCCTCGGGCTATGTCGACCTGGTCGTGGAATCCGATCTCAAGCCTTACGACATCCAGGCCCTGATCCCGATCATCGAGGCCGCCGGCGGCATCGTCACCTCGTGGAACGGCGGCGCGGCGCACTACGGCGGGGCGATCGTCGCCGCGAGCAGCGCGGCGGTCCACCAGGCCGCGCTGGGCGTGCTGCAGGTTGGCGGCGAGGGCCGGTGAGCGGCCGGCGCTTTGCCCTGGCGATCGCCTCGATGGGATCGGTGACGCGGAGCTACACAGCGCGCCGCGCCTGCCTCGCGCTGATGCTCGCCGCGGCGGGGGGGCCGGCGGCGGCGGATGCAGGCGAGGGGTTCTACCGCCGCTACGTCGGCGTGCTCGGCGGCAAGACCGGCATCGTCGTCCACCTCACGGTGACGCCCTCGGAGGGCGGCAGCAACGTCTCCGGCCATTACTACTACGCCCGGTACCGGCGACCCATATCCCTGAGCGGCGCATTCGACGGCAGCCGGTTCACGCTCACCGAAGGCGAGGAACGCACGGGCAACCGATTGCATTTGACCCTGCAGGGCGACGGCCTGGCGGGCGAGTGGCGGAGCAGCGACGGGACCACGGCGCACCCGGTGACGGCGAAGGAGAACTACGACGGCGCGGTCGCCTTCGACGTCGTGAGCGTGGAGAAAACGCACGCCTACGACCAGAGTCTTCCCGGCGGTCCGTCGGCCTCATTCTCACTGCGGTGGTTAGTCCCGCGCGCGAGCGTGGAGGGACAGCGGCTGGATGCCGTGCGACAGTTCGTCATGAACTGCGTGCAGCGTCCCAAGACCGCCGCGGCGAGCGAGCAGGCAGAGGGCAATGCGGCCGCATCATCGTGCGAGACGGTGCCCGTGCAGACCGCGCCCGAGGAGCTCGCGCGCACGGCGGCGGAGGAGTACTTCAGCGAATACATGCAGACCAACGCCGAGCTGATCGAGGATCTCTGCGCGGACAAACCGCTGCAGCAATGCCTCGATGAAGGCATGGCCGGCGGCCTGGGGTGGGAGAGCGGCGAGTCCACTGGGGTGGTGTTCAACGATGAAGGCGTGCTCGCGCTCGCCTCCGACTACGGCGGCTACAGCGGCGGCGCGCATGGCTATTACGGCACCACCGTGCACACCTTCGACCTCGCCGCCGGCCGCATGGTGCGGGCCGCTGACCTCTTCAGGCCCGGCAGCGAGGGCGGGATCGTCGCCCTGCTGGAACAGGCGTTCCGCGACTCGCGCGGGCCGGAGGCGGGTGCGGACGTCAAGGAGGCGCTGCTGGTCGAGTCCATACCGCTGACGGACAACTTCAGCGTCGACGGGCACGGCGTCACCTTCGTCTACGTGCCCTACGAGATCGCCTCGTATGCCGACGGCCAGATCGAGCTGACGCTGCCGTGGCAATCGCTGAGGCCGCATCTGCGCGACGGCACGATCGCCGCGCGCCTGGCGCGATGAGCGGGGCGTTGCGTACGCCCCCGCTCACCGCGCCCGTGATCAGGGGCCGGCGCTTCGGCCCTGGAAGGCCTTGGCGACGCAGACGTCGCGCAGGTGCACGGCCTCGTCGCGGTGGCGCCGCTTCGCGGGCGGAAGCGATACCGTGGAGGCGTCGCCGTCCACATCGGTGATCAGCACGACGTACTCCGTAAAACTCAGCTCCAGTGTCAGGCTGTCGTTCAGGCAGCTGCAGAAGCGCTCATGCCCGATGGCGCTCATGCAGTCGGCGCCGCGCCGGCCATGGAGGACCTTCAGATCCTCGAGGACTTCCAGCGCCTTGAACCCGGGCCTGAGATACTCGTAATCAGCGGCCGACGGCGGCACCGGCGGCTCGCCGTCCGCGCTCGCGGCGAGCGCCATGCAACCGATCACTCCCGCGACCAGCCGCCGGCAGCGCGCGCGGGGCGGATTCACCATGGCAAGGTTTCGCCGTTGGCGTGATGGAAGGTGCCTGTCTGCGCCATGCCGAACTCCTCGATGCGTGCCAGCAGCATGGCCGCGGACTCCGCCGGCGGGATGCCCTGGCCGTCGGTCATCTCGGTGGCGACCATGCCGGGATGCAGGATGAACACGCCGATGCCGCGGGACTTCAGATCGCGCGCCAGGCTGACGCCGGCCATGTTCACGCCGGCCTTGGAGATGCGATAGCCGTAGTAGCCGCCGCTGCCGTTGTCGCCGATGGAGCCCATGCGGCTGGTGACGATGACGACCTTCGCGCCCTCGTGCAGGTTCGGCAGCAGCTCGGTGGTGACCCGCAGCGGGCCGAGCGTGTTGACCTCGAACTGCTCGCGGATGCGCGCGTAGTCGAGATCCGCCAGCGACTCGACCGTGAGTATGCCGGCGTTGTTGATCAGCAGATCGATCCGGGTTCCCGACAGTTGCCGCGCGAGCGCTGCGACGGAGCCGGCGTCCGTCACGTCGACGGCGGTCATGACCCTGATCCCGAGGGCATCGAGCCCCGCGGAGGACCGCCGGCAGGCCGCGACGACGTCGTAGCCGCGCTCCTTGAGCTGCCTGCACAGCTCCAGTCCTATGCCCCGGTTGCCGCCCGTCACCAGTGCCGTCGTCATCGTCGTGACCCTCCTTCGCATTCGCGTTCGGGGTGCAAGATAGAAGGCTTGCTGGCGGGAGGCAAGGACAATAGCGGGGTGTTGCGGGATTCCGGGCGCAGCCACCGCGAGCCTGTCCTCCCACCGGCAGCGATCAGAGACACTTTCTGGATCGCCTTCGTGCGTGGCCGATGAATTCTGGAGGGAGGAGGAACGGCGGAGTCGGAAGCCGTCGCAGGTCGGCCGTGGCCGCGCGCGGCCAAACGCGGGCGGTCCACGCACCCCGGAAGGTCTCGTCCCGGCGACGCCGAGCAGGCGCGTGACTTTCTCCGCGGTGTCCTCGGATGCAGCGGCAACAGTTCCGGCAGGGGGGCGGTCGGCCGCCTGAACCCTCGCGCATGATTCCGATCAACTCATGCCAAGAATGCCGCTCACACCCGTTAACTCGGCGACGTGCATCGATCTATATTTCTTTGAGCAGGAGTTGCTCAAGATTTCGAGGCGAGATTATGTACACGGGTTTCCACATCAATGACGGCCGCATCCATGGCCCTACCGGTTATTCAAGGTACCATATCGTGGACGAGCACATTCACGGTCCGAACGGCGATACCGGCTATTACGTTGACGAGGGCTGCATCAACGGACCGGCTGGACCCACGAAGTTCTATGTTCAAGGCCAGCACATTTTTGGCCCCAGCGCGGATCTGCCATTTGTTTCGGTCTAGCCAGCTCGCAACGCCCGGGGGGCCCAATACGGCGGAGACCAGCGGGCGCGCCGGCCTTGCGAGGTCGAGCGACTTTTCGAATCGTGCGCTCCGTGCGCCGGGGTTCGCGCAGTCGTCGCCACCTTCTGCAGCCTGCCGGAGGCCCGCCGGCCGGAGGCAAGGACTTTAAACGGGGGAAGCCGGACTGCCGGTGCAGACCCCGGCGGATCCTCCCGCGACCGCGTCGCGCCCGCCGCGTACAATGGCAGACATGCCAGCACCGACGTCCACGGCCGCGCGCACGGCGAACGCGCCGTCGCTCGCGCCCCGCCACAAGCGCACGCTGTCCGCGGACACCGTACTTTTTCCTGCCGCGACGCTGTTCGCGATGGCGGCGATCCCGCTTTGGATGTACGCACAGACGTCTTCGACCGGGATCCGGTGGCCGATGGCGACGGCATTCGTGCACGCGCACGAGATGCTGTTCGGGTTCGCCCTGGCCGTGATGGCCGGCTTCCTGATCTCGAAGACCTCCCCGTTGCGGCTTGCGGCGCTGTTCCTGTGCTGGCTCGCGGCGCGGGCCACGCCGTTCTTCTTCCAGGAGACGGCTGCCATGGTGGCTGTCCCCAATCTGCTGTTCGCCGCGCTGGTGGCGTACAGCGCCGCGCCGATGTTCATGCGCGCGGCCAAGAAGGCGCAGAACCGTGTCATCGGCCCGCTGTTGATCGCGATCTGTGCGTGCCCGTTCCTTTATCGCGCCGGGGCTGCCGGCCTGCTTCCGGGTGTGCAGCACCTGGCGCTCCTGCTCGCGATCGACCTGCTGGCACTGCTGATGCTGTTGATGGGCGGTCGCGCGATCTCGCCCGCCGTGGCCGGGCATTTTTACCGCCGCGGCGAGTTTCTCCAGGCGCGCGTGCAGCCGCGCCTGGAGCGGCTGATGATCCTGCTCATGCTCGCGAGCGCGGCATGCGAGCTGCTGCCCGGCGCTGCCGTCGCGAGCGGGACATTCGCGATCGCCGCGGCGGCGGCCACCGCGATCCGTGCGTGGCGCTGGCGGCTGTGGACCGTGCTCGATCGGCCCGAGCTGTGGTGCCTTGGCCTCGGCTACGCCTGGCTGATCGTCGGGCTGGTCTTGAAGGGCCTCGCGCAGACCATCGGCGTGCTGAGCCTGACACAAGCGTTGCACGGCCTCACGGTCGGCGCCCTCGGCACGCTCACGCTGACCATGATGGCGAGAACGCACACGATGCGGCAGCGCCGGCCGCTCGAGCGGTTCGGCGACGTCGGCCTCGGCGCGGTGTTGATCGGCTTGGCGGCCCTGCTGCGGCTCGGCGCGCCCTATGGCGCGTCGCCGGAGGCCGCCAACGAACTGCTGTGGGCGGCCGCTCTCGCATGGAGCGTGGCCATGGCGCTGCTGCTGCGGCGGCTGGCGGGTTTCGCGGCGCTCAGCCCTGCCGCTCCACCATCAGCTTCTTGATCTCCCCGATCGCCTTGGCGGGATTCAGACCCTTCGGGCAGGTCTTGGTGCAGTTCATGATGGTGTGGCAGCGGTACAGGCGGAACGGATCCTCGAGCATGTCGAGGCGCTCGCCGGTGCTCTCGTCGCGCGAGTCTGCGATCCAGCGGTAGGCCTGCAGCAGGATCGCGGGGCCCAGATAGCGCTCGCCGTTCCACCAGTAGCTCGGGCAGGAGGTGGAGCAGCTCGCGCAGAGGATGCACTCGTACAGCCCGTCGAGCCTGGCCCGATCCTCCTTGGACTGCAGGCGCTCGCGGTCGGGCGCCGGCGTCTCGGCCTGCAGCCAGGGCTTGATGGAGGCGTACTGCGCATAGAAATGGGTGAGGTCGGGGACGAGATCCTTGACCACCGGCATGTGCGGCAGGGGATAGATCTTCACCGCGCCGCCGACGTCCTCGATCGCCTTGGTGCAGGCCAGCGTGTTGGTGCCGTCGATGTTCATCGCGCAGGAGCCGCAGATCCCCTCGCGGCAGGAGCGGCGAAACGTCACGGTGGGGTCGAGCTCGTTCTTGATGTAGATGAGCGCATCCAGCACCATCGGCCCGCACTTGTCCAGATCGATCTCGTAGGTATCCACCCGCGGGTTCTGCCCGGAGTCCGGGTCGTAGCGATAGAGGCGGAACTCGCGCGAGCGGCGGGCGCCGTTGGCCGCGCGCAGCGTCTTGCCTTCCTGCACTTTCGAATTCTTCGGTAGCGTGAATTCCGCCATTGTTGCCAGTCCTCGTCAGATTCGTGTTTCACACCTCCCGGACGCTGACGCGAGTCGGCGGCCCCGGGGCTTCAATAAGTGCGCTTCTTCAGGGCGACGACCTCGACCTCGTTGGTGAGCGTGTACATGTGCACCGGCCGGTAGTCGAATCGCACGCCGCCCTTCTCGTCGACCCACGCCACGGTGTGTTTCAGCCAGTTCACGTCGTCGCGCTCGGGGTAGTCGTCGCGCGCCTGCGCGCCCCGGCTCTCGGTGCGGTTGAGCGCCGACTTGATGCTGATCATCGCCTGCAGCAGCAGGTTCTCCAGTTCCAGCGTCTCCACCAGGTCGGAATTCCAGATGAGCGAGCGGTCGGACACCTTTACGTCGCGGAAGGAGTCCCACACCCCATGCAGCTTCTGTATGCCTTCCTGCAGGAGCGCGTCGGTGCGGAATACGGCGCAGTGGTGTTGCATCGTACGCTGCATTTCCACTCGGATCTTCGCCGTTGCTTGAGTCCCGGCGGCATGACGCAGACGATCGAAGCGGGCGATGACCCGGTCGGTGGTATCGGCGTGCAGCGGTCCGTGCGCCTGGTTCTTCCGCACGTTGTCGCCGCACCAGTTGGCCGCGGCGCGGCCGAAGACGATGATGTCGAGCAGCGAGTTCGAGCCCAGGCGATTGGCGCCGTGCACGGACACGCACGCGGCCTCCCCGATGGCCATCAGCCCCGGCACCGGCGCATCCGGATTGCCGTCCCTGATGGTGACGACCTGGCCGTGATAGTTGGTGGGAATGCCGCCCATGTTGTAGTGCGCCGTAGGGATGACGGGGATGGGCTGCTTTGTGACATCGACGCCTGCGAAGATCTTGGTGGTCTCGGCGATGCCCGGCAGCTTCTCGTGGATCACCTCGGGGCCGAGATGCTCGAGGTGCAGGTAGATGTGGTCCTTCTCCGGGCCGACGCCGCGGCCCTGAAGGATCTCCATGGTCATGGAGCGGCTGACGACGTCGCGCGAGGCCAGGTCCTTCGCATTCGGCGCGTAACGCTCCATGAAGCGCTCGCCGTTGCCGTTGGTCAGGTAGCCGCCTTCGCCGCGGGAGCCTTCCGTGATGAGACAGCCCGAGCCGTAGATGCCGGTCGGGTGGAACTGGATGAACTCCATGTCCTGCAGCGGCAGGCCCGCGCGCGCGACCATCGCGTTGCCGTCGCCGGTGCAGGTATGCGCCGAGGTGGCGCTGAAGAAGGCACGGCCATAGCCGCCGGTCGCGAGCACGGTCTGGTGGGCGCGGAATACGTGCAGCGTCCCGTCGCTCAGGTCCCAGGCCACCACGCCGTGGCAGACACCGTCCTCGAACAGCAGGTCGATGGCGAAGTACTCGACGAAAAACTCCGCGTCGTGCTTCAGGGACTGCTGGTAGAGGGTGTGCAGGATCGCGTGCCCGGTGCGATCGGCGGCGGCGCAGGTGCGCTGGGCGATGCCCTTGCCGAACTCCGTGGTCATGCCGCCGAAGGGGCGCTGGTAGATCTTGCCGTCGTCGGTGCGGGAGAACGGCACGCCGTAGTGCTCCAGCTCGATCACCGCGGGTACGGCCTCGCGGCACATGTATTCGATGGCGTCCTGGTCGCCGAGCCAGTCGGAGCCCTTGACGGTGTCGTACATGTGCCAGCGCCAGTCGTCCGGCCCCATGTTGCCGAGCGAGGCGCTCATGCCGCCCTGGGCGGCCACCGTGTGCGAGCGCGTCGGGAAGACCTTGGTGATGCAGGCGGTCTTCAGCCCTTTGGCGGCCATGCCGAACGTGGCGCGCAGGCCCGCGCCCCCGGCGCCGACCACCACGACGTCGTACCTGTGTTCAACGACCTTATAAGCCTGAGTCATTCTTGCCTAAGCTCCAAACGTGACCTTCAATGCGGCGATGGCGGCGACGAGCCCCAGCAGGATGCAGGCGAACCTCAGGGCGATCTGCGCTGTCACCTTGACCCACTCGGTGTGGATGTAGTCCTCGAAGACCACCTGCATGCCGAGCTGCGCGTGGTAGAAGATGGCGAACAGGGCGGCCACCATCAGCGCGGCGTTGATCGGCGATTTGAACCACTGCACGGCGGTGGCGTAGTCGGCGCCCGAGAGGCAGGCGATGGCGGCGACCAGCCAGATGGACAGCGGCACGAGGGCCACCGCCGTCAGCCGCTGCATCCACCAGTGATGCGTGCCGTTCTTCGCGGAGCCGAGGCCGCGCACGATGCCCAGACTTGAACGTAGATTCATCGTTGTCTCCTTCAGGCGGCGATCCAGGTGGCCAGCGTGAGGATCGCCGTGGCGATCAGCACCACGTAGCCGGAGGCGTAGGCGTGCTTCAGCTCGTAACCCATGCCCGCGTCCCAGAACAGATGCCGAATGCCGTTGCACAGGTGATAGAAGAGGGCGGCCGACCAGCCGAACAGCAGGACCTTCATGTACCAGGTCCCGAACCAGGTTTGTGTCGCGGCGTAGGCCTCGGGGCCGGCCGCCAGCGCGGCCAGCCAGCACACCAGCAGCAGGGTGCCGATGGTCAGCAGGACGCCGGTGCCGCGGTGAAGTATCGAGAGGATCGAGGTGAGCTGCGGCCGGTAGATCTGCAGATGCGGCGACAGGGGTCGTGCGCTCTTGTTCATTTCTCTGCTCCAAAGACATGTTCGTGTCCGGATTCCGTCCCGCCCCGCCACGGCGCCCGCGCGCGCAATGGCGGGATCCGGCGCTGCTCGAGGCGCGCTGGGGCGCGAACGACAATGTTAGGAACTCAGGCTCGTCGACGGTGCGAGAACGATAACCGTTCTCAGCTCTGGTCCGGGCCCGCGATCGGTCGGTCGGCCCCGGCAGCGGCCTGGGCGACGCGATACCCCCGGACAGTCCCCCAAGCGGCCGCGTACGGATGCCGCGTCATGGCTTGGTGCTCGGTGATGCGTCAGAAGTCCACGCACTTCCCGTTGCGTTCCCAATCCCCATAGCGGGTCGGCTCCGGTCCTTTCGGGCCGCCGATCTCCTTGCGCCGCCCGGCCTGCGCCTGCGCCGGGGCTTGCTTATCGGGCTCGCAATGCGTTGTGATCGCCCTGGACGGGCGCTGCTGTTCGAGCTCCGACACGGTGGCTGGGCCTTTCTTCTCCGGAGGCGCAGTATCATGGACAAAGCGTCCCGTTTTCAAGAGGCTGCGACGCTTCGCGTTCGCAGCCCCGGTATTGCGGCCGATGCCTCACCCCATCCAGCGCAACGGGCCGCGGCATTCGCATTGCACACCGGCTACACAAACCGCACAAAGGAGCTTGGGGTCCGAACGCCACCGCAGCGGTACGGCAGGCAGTCGTTTCGTCGGCCGCGGCGCACCTGCGCCGGGCCGGCATCCGCAGCGGGACGTGCCGGAGCAACCTTATGAGAAACAAGGCGGGGGGGCGGAGCGTACGCGCGGTCGCGCGCATGTGGGTGGCGGCATGCCTTTCGGCGTCGCTGGTCGCACCCGCGCGCAGCGAGGACCGGCCCGCCGACGTGCAGGCTCGGGCCGTTGCCGAGGCGCGTGCCGGGAGGTACGAGGAGGCGCTCGCGGCGCTCGCGCAGCTGCGCGAGCAATACCCGCAGGAGCGCAGGTATTTGCACGACTACGTCGAAGTGCTCGGTTGGGCGGGTCGTGACGCCGAGGTGGTCGCGCTTCTGGACCAGGTCGAAGTGAACTCCGCGCCATACCCCGTGCTGGAGACGCTCGGCAAGGCGGCCCGCAACCAGAAGCGCTACCCGGAGGCGGAACGGGCCTATCGCGGGATCCTGGCGCGCGACACCGCCCACCTGCAGGCCGGCATCGGGCTGGCCTACGCACTGGCCGAGTCGGGGCGGCGCGAGTCCGCACTGCGGCAGATCGAGGCAACCGCGAAGCACCACCCGCAGTCGCTCGAGGTCTGGTTTGCGCGCGGCTACGTCAACGAGGTGACGGCCGGCCTTGCCGATGCACTGTACTGGTATCAGCGAGTGCTCGATCGCGATCCGGCGCACCGCGAGGCAACTCGCCGGCGCGTGCTGACCCTCTCCAGGATGGGCGCCCCGCACCTCGCGTATGACCTGATGCAGCAAAAGCCTGAGCTGTATACGGCGGATGAGCGCTTTGCGGTGGAGGCCGACCGCGCCGCCATCCAGACGCGCTGGGGCGGCACGACGCCGATCAGCCGCGACCCGTATCGCCGCTTCGACGACACCGATCGCGCGCTGCGCTACCTCGATGACCTGCACGGCGAGCCCTGGGACCGGCTCGACCTGGCCGACGCCCGCGATCGGCGCCTGGCGTTCGACCGCATGGCGGCCCTGCGCGATCGCGTGCGCATGAAAGAGGTCATCGGAATCTACGAGCGACTGCAGGCCGGCGGCGTCGGGATCCCCAACTATGCGCTCATGGCGGCCGGTGACGCATACGTCTACGAGCAGCGGCCCGAGATTGCGATCGATATCTACAAGCAGGTGCTGAAGACCGACCCCAGGAGCTACAACGCCCGGCTGGCCCTGTTCTACGCCTATACCGAGGTGGACGACTTTCGGCATGCCTATGCCATCGTCGACCAGTTGTCGCAGGAGCAGGCGGTCTGGAGGCAGCATCCGGAAGGAAAGGTCGTGCGCAGCAATCCCCGCAAGTTCGAATCCGAGGTGGCGGCGACGCTGGGGCGCGCCTATGCCGACGATCTGGTGGAGGCCAATGATCGCTTCGACGCGATGTATGCCCTGGCGCCGGCCAGTCTGGACCTGAAGCAGGAACTGGCCAGTGTGCACCGCCGCCGCGGCTGGCCGCGCCGCGCGCTGCGGGAGTACGAGCGGATCCTCGCGGAGGAATCCGATTTCCGGCTCGCGCGCATCGGCCACGGCGCGACGCTGTTCGATCGGCATCGCTACCCGGAAGCCGAGCGCATACTGGGCCAGCTGCAGAGCGAGTTTCCCGAGGACAAGCAGGTGCAGCGCTTCGCCCGGACCTGGGAGCTGTACCGCCGGCGCGAATTGATCGTCGAGACCCGCTACGGCCACACCTGGGACACCGACAATGGGACCTTCGGCGAACTGGGCAACGACAGCATCGAGGTGGACAGCTTCCTGTACTCGAGGCCGATCAACTATTACACGCGGGCCTATCTGCACCAGCACTTCGCGACCGCGGATTTCCAGGAGGGAACCGGCACCGATCATCGCCTGAGCGCCGGCGTGGAATACACGCAGCCGAACTACCGCGTGGCGGCTGAGGTAGGTGGCGGATTCGAGGACAACGGCGCGCCCGCCGCCACCGTCCGCGGCACCTGGTATCGCGACGATCACTTCAGCCTGAGCGGTGTCGCCGAGCTCAGCTCCACCGAGGTGCCGTTGCGCGGCATCCGCGCCGGCGTCGACGGCAATTTCCTCGGCGTCTCGGCGCAGTACCGCTGGCACGAATCACAGGCCGTGCGCGTGGGTTACGGTTACCTCGATTTCGACGACGGCAACGAGCGCAATCAACTGGGCGCGGTGTTCGAGCGGCGGGTCATACAGGTGCCGCATTACCGGATGACGGCCTTTCTCGAGGGCGCCGGGTCGCTCAACGACCGCGACGACGTCATCTACTACAGCCCAGCGAGCGACGCCAGCCTGAGCCTCACGCTCGACAACGAGTGGGTGAACTACCGCCGCTACGAGCGCCGCTTCGCGCAGCGTCTGGGACTGTCTCTGGGCGGCTACTGGGAGGAGAATTACAGCCCGGACTACACCTGGTGGGTGAGCTATCAGCATGACTGGGACTACTCCGAGGCATTCCGCCTGCACTATGGCGTGGTGCACGGGCGGCGGGTGTTCGACGGCGACCCGGAATACGAGACGGCGATCGTGGCCGGCATCAACGTGAGATTCTGAACGTGCGAATACTTCTGGCATTTCTCGCGGCGTGGACGGCCGCGGGCCAGGCGCAGGCGGCGCCGGCGAACCGGACCTTCGACGTGTTCTGCTATCACGATGTCCGCGACGACGTGGAAGACGACATTGACATCGACCCGATCGCCACTTCCACGCAGCGTCTCACCCAGCACTTCGCGTGGCTGCGCGAGCACGGCTACCGGCCGGTGAGCGTCGAGGACATCCTCGCGGCGCGCGCCGGGACGCGGGAGCTTCCGCCCAAGGCGGTGCTGCTGACCTTCGATGACGGCTACGTGAGCTTCTTCACGCGCGTGTATCCGCTGCTGAAGGCGTTCAATTATCCCGCGGTGCTGGCGCTGGTCGGCAGCTGGCTCGATGTCCCGGCGAACGCTACCGTGGAGTACGGCGGCGAGAAGGTGCCGCGCAGCCGCTTCCTGTCGCTGGCGCAGATCCGCGAGATGAGCGCCTCGGGGCTCGTCGAGTTCGCCAGCCACAGCTATGACCTGCACCGCGGCGTGCAGGGCAATCCGCAGGGCAACCAGGAGCCGGCCGCCGCCACGCGCATCTACACGCCGGCGACGGGGGCCTATGAGAATGCCGAGACGTACAGGGCCCGGCTGCATGCCGACCTGGAGCGCAATTCCGGATTCATCGAGGCGGCGACGGGAAAGCGCCCGCGGGTCATGGTGTGGCCGTACGGGGCCTACTCGCGGATCGGCGTGCAGGTGGCCGCCGATCTCGGCATGAGCCTGAACTTCACGTTGCGCGACGGCGTGGCGACGCTGTCGGCGCTCGATTCGGTTCCACGGCATCTGATGGAGGGCAATACCTCCATCGCCGCGGTGGTGTGGATGCTGCAGCGCCGGCCCGACCGGACGCCGGTGCGCGTCGCCCACGTCGACCTCGATTACCTCCACGACGAGGATGCGGCGCAGATGAGCCGCAATCTCGACGTGCTGCTCGATCGCATCAAGTCGCTGCAGATCAACACCGTCTACCTGCAGGCCTTCGCCGACCCGGATGCCGACGGCACGGCCAGCGCGATGTACTTCCCTAACCGGCACCTGCCGGTGCGCGCGGATCTCTTCAACCGCGTCGCCTGGCAGCTGAAGACGCGGGCCGGCGTGCGCGTCTACGCCTGGATGCCGGTGCTGGCATACGACCTCGGCGGGCGGCCGGCGCCGGCGTCGCTGCGCGTGCAGAGCGAGCCGGACGACGAGAGCGCCGCCAACGCCTACCGACGGCTCTCGCCGTTCAACCAGCGTGCGCGCGCCATCGTGCGGGAGATCTACGAGGACCTCGCGGCGCACGCCCACTTCGACGGCGTGCTGTACCACGACGATGCGCTGCTGAGCGACCACGAGGACGTGAGCCCCGATGCGCTGCAGACGTACCGCGAGGACTGGAAGCTCCCCGGCTCCACCGCGGCGATCCGGGCCGACCCCGCCATGGCGCAGCGCTGGGCGCGCCTGAAGACCCGCCATCTCGTCGACTTCACGCGCGAGCTGACCAACACGGTGCGCGCCATGCGACCGGACGTCAGGACGGCGCGCAATCTCTACGCGAGCGTGGTCATGGAGCCGCAGAGCGAGGCGTGGTTCGCGCAGAATGCCGATGAGTTCGCGACCGCCTACGACTATGTCGCGGTCATGGCCATGCCCTACATGGAGGAGGCGGCGGACGCGGAGGAATGGCTGCGCACGCTGGCAGCCCGCTTCGGGCCCGCGACGCGCGCCAAGACCGTCTTCGAGCTGCAGAGCCGCGACTGGCGCACCGATACCCCGGTCTCCACCGCGGCGCTGGTCGATCACATGTGGGTGCTCGCCGACGCCGGGGCCCGGCACTTCGGCTACTACCCCGATGACTTCGTCGGAGGCCATCCCGATCTGAGCCTGGTCTTCCCCGCAATGTCGCTCAGCGACTACCCCCACCGGCCCGAGGGCGCGCGCGATCTCTCGCGGCTGTATTCCGGCGTCCTCCTTCCCTGAGCGAGGCGCCCGGCGCCCCGGGCTTCGACCCCGGCGCGCGGCGCAGGCGCCGGTGGGAAACCACCGCCCCGGAGCGGTCCTCGGCCGGCAGCCCGGTCCTGGTAAAGGAGTGACGGGATCCGCCGATAACTCCGTCTGGCAGCTGGATTTTCCGGCGACCCGACGGAGACCCGCGTGGCATTCGATACGCTGGCGAACGGCCTGCTGGCCTTCGCCTTCTACTACCCCCTGTTCATGGCCTACCTGTGGATGGCCGGCGGCGTGTATTACTACTTCCGCTGGGAGCGCACCGGCGGCCACAGCCCGGACGACCCGCCGGGGCTGCCGTACTACCCGCCGGTGTCCATCATCGTTCCCTGCCACAACGAGGGCCGTCAGCTCGAGGAGACCATCGGTCAGCTGCTGGAGCTCGCCTACCCGGACTACGAGATCATTGCCGTCAACGACGGCAGTACCGACCAGACCGGGGCGATCCTCAACCGCATGGCCGCGGCCCATCCCCGCCTGCGGGTGCTGCACTTCACCCGCAACCAGGGCAAGGCGATGGGGTTGCGCATGGCGGCGATGGCCTCGCCGAACGAATTCCTCGTCTGCATCGACGGCGACGCGCTGCTGGATCGCCACGCCGTCACCTGGATGCTCTGGCACCTCGTCCAGTACCCGCGTGTCGGCGCGGTGACGGGCAATCCGCGCATCCGCAATCGCTCCACGCTGCTCGGCCGCATCCAGGTCGGCGAATTCTCCTCCATCATCGGCCTCATCAAGCGCGCGCAGCGCATCTACGGCCGCATCTTCACCGTCTCCGGCGTGATGGCGGCGTTCCGCAAGAGCGCGCTGCACCGTGTCGATTACTGGAGCGTGGACATGGTGACCGAGGACATCGACGTCAGCTGGAAGCTGCAACTGGATCACTGGGACATCCGCTACGAGCCCAAGGCGCTGTGCTGGATCCTCATGCCGGAGACCTTCAAGGGGCTCTGGCGGCAGCGGCTGCGCTGGGCGCGCGGCGGCGTGGAGGTGCTGCGCAAGTACCGGCGCGACGTGCTGGCCTGGCGCAAGCGCCGCATCTGGCCCATCTATCTGGAGTTCCTGACCAGCGTGGTCTGGGCCTATGTGATGATGATGGTGTTCGTGCTCTGGCTCATCGGGCAGGTGGCGCCGCTGCCGACCGGGCTGGCGGTGCCGGCGCTGCTGCCGGGATGGAACGGCGTCATCCTCGGGTTCACCTGTCTGCTGCAGTTCGCCATCAGCCTGGTCATCGACAGCCGCTACGAGCGTCACATAGGCCGCTACTATTTCTGGGTCATCTGGTATCCGCTGGCCTACTGGCTGCTCAACGTCGCCACCAACGTGATCGCCCTGCCCAGGGTGCTGCTGCAAGGGCGCTCGGTGCGGGCGCGCTGGATCAGTCCCGATCGCGGCGTGCAGCCGGCCGACGGGGTGCACCTGCGGTGAGCCGCTTCATCATCGACAGACCGGACCTGCAGTCGATGACCCAGAAGTACGGGTTCGGCTCGCTCACCCTGCTGTTGTGGGTGGTTTACCTGTACCTGTGGATCCCCTTCATCAGCGTCGTCGCCTGGCTGGTGGGTGTGCACCTTTTCCACTTCCACATCATCGAGCGCGGCGGCCTGCGCCAGCTGGCGCTGGACCTGCGACAGTACGCGGTGGTGGTCGGCCTCATGGTCGCGGTGTACCTCGCCTGGGCGGTCAGCAACTATCTGCGCTTCCGGCGCACGCGCCGCCTGGGCAATGCGCCGGCGGTGACGATCCCGATGCTGGCCCGACACTTCCACGTCGATGACGCGGCGGTGGAACGGCTGCAATCGCTGCGCGTCTGCGAGATGTCGCACGACGAGGAGGGCAATATCGTCGCGATGCGCCCGGTCGTCCTGCGCAGCCGGTTGCGGCCGGTGGGCGTGGTGCGCCTGTGGCCGCGACGTAGGCGCGCCGGCCCGAATCTCACGCGGGGGCCGGGGCAGGGCAGTTCCACGACGTACGCGCGCTGGCGCCAGGGGATCGGTAGATAGCGCGCGGCGCCGCGCTATAGACTGCCGGTCCGCAGACGGAGCTGTGCACTGGAACGGACTCGTGCAGGTCGCCCATCACTCCAATTCCGGCGTCGTGAGGATACGCATCGGCCGCTCGCGGACGCTGCTGGCCGCGCTGCTCGTGGCCCACGGCGGGGCGGCCGCGGCACTGCTGCTGGTGAGTGGACCCGGGTGGGCGGGCGCGGGGCTGGCGATGGTCCTGCTGACGAGCGGCGCCGTCAGCCTTATCCGTCACTTCGGCATGAGCCGGCGCCGCGTGCGCGAGCTGGTGCTGCGTGCCGATGGCGGTTTCGATGTGCTGACCGAAGCGGGCGGGGAGCCTGCCGTCTTGCGCTACGTGAGCCTGGCCGAACCGTGGCTGACCGTCTTCGGCGTGCGGGGCGCGAGCGGGCGTCGGCACGACATCCTGCTGCTGCCGGACAACGTCGATGCGGAGCCGTTCCGCAGGCTGCGCGTTCGCCTGCGCCAGCCCGCGCGCACGCAATCGGCCGGCGCCGATGACGCCGCGGGCGGCGTTGCCGGTGCCAGACCGCTAACCCGGCCTCGCGGGCGGGCGCGCCCCAAATAGCAGCGGAATTCCGAGCCGGCGCGCGCCATTCCGGTCGCAGGTCCGCCTACCGCTCGCGGGACATCGCGTCCCGCGCGCTACCGTGATGTCGAGCTGCGTTCCGGACTACGCTCGAAATCAAGGCGCGACGGTCCAGCGACCGGAACGGCGACTGGGACGTGATCGGCATTTCCGCCTTCGATCCGGCAATGGTCACCAAAAAGCCTTGACCAGGGCAGACGGTATCTCTGCTATTCAGCCGCGATGGCCCAGGCGCCGCTCGCGGCGTCGCGTGGCGACCGCGGTCCACAGTTTGCGAAGCGGTGTCAGCGCAACGCGCCGTTCGAGCAGACGGAAGCCTTCTGCCTGCAACTCCTCCAGGGTCTTTCCGGCGACGTCCGCCAGGATCAGCAAGGGCAGCAGCCGGTCGCGCCGCGGAGTCTGAAGCGCAGCAAGCGCCTCGCTCATGGCGGCGCGGACGGCGGCGGCCATGTCCGTGGCGACGGCCGCGATCGCCTCGTCGTGCGCGCCGCGCCGTATCGCCTCGGCGTCCAATCCCCGTGCCCGCAGCAGATCCTCGGGCAGGCGCGCGGCGCCCCGCGGCAGGATCCCGCCGAGCCCTTGCATCGTGTGGATGACGCCGACGACGCTGCCCAGCCTGCACGCGCAGTCCAGCGCGGCGGCCTCGTCCACACCGAGCGTACGCGCCGATTCCCGCCACAGCAGCCCTTCGAACTGCGCGTGAGCCTCGAACACCGCAGCCATGTCCGACAGCCGCGGACGATCCAGCCACGTCTCGCAGGCGGCCGCCATGGCGAGCATGCTCTTCGCCTCGATGCGATCGCTCGCGCCGCTCGCGGCGAGGGCAAGCGCGATCGGGTGCTGCGGCCGTCCGCCGGCCAGCCGCGCGATCTCCTCGCGCCACCATGCGAGCTTGATCCGGGCCACGCCCGGGTCGGTGGCCGCGCGAGGTATGGCGTCCAGCTCCGCCGCCAGCGCATGCAGACTGATGAGGCGCGACTTCTCCTCCTCGGGAAGAAACATCGTGGCGTAATAGAGATCGGATCCGGCGCGCGCGACCCGTCGGCGGCACTCGGCGATGGCCAGAGCGCGGTCCATCGCACTCAGGCCTCAATCCACTCCAGGATCTCCGTCGGCGAGGCGATGACCGCGTCGGCGCCCCAGTGCGCGGGATCCTCCGAGGCATCGACATAACCGAATGCGGCTGCGAGCATGCCCATGCCCGCGGCGCGCGCCGCCTCGACATCGCGCCGCGCATCCCCGACGTAGACGCAATCCGCCGGCGCGGCGGCGGCCAGCTGCGCCGCGTGCAGCAGCGGATCCGGATGCGGCTTGCGGCGCGCGACGGTGTCGCCGCTGACGACGCATGCGGCCCGGTCGAGCAGCCCGAGCGTGTCGAGCAGCGGTTCGGTCAGCCAGCCAGGTTTGTTGGTGACCACGCCCCAGCGCCCGCCGCTGCGCTCGATGGCGGACAGCACCAGTTCCATGCCCGCGAAAAGTCGCGTCTCGCGACACAGGTTGTCGCGGTACACGGCGAGCAGACGCTGCCGGCGCACCTCGAAGCGCGGGTGACGTTCGTCGCCGCCGAAGCCGAGCAGCACCAGCGCCCGCGCGCCGTTGGAGACCTGCGGCCGGATACGTTCGTAGGGCATCGCATCGAGCCCCTCCTCGGCGCGCACGCGGTTCAGTGCATAGGCGAGGTCCGGAGCGGTGTCGAGCAGCGTGCCGTCGAGGTCGAACAGCACGCTCGAGTAGCGTCGATGCATGTCAGTCGGCGGGGCGGCGGCAGTGCATCAGAAAGTTGATCGACACCGACGCCGTCAGGCGCGCCGAGCGCGTGAGCGGGTTGTAGGCCATGCCGCTGACCGCCGCGACCTCCAGGCCGGCCTGTCGAGCCCATTTCCCGAGCTCCGAGGGCCGGATGAAGCGGCGATAGTCGTGCGTTCCGCGGGGCAGGATGCTCATCAGGTATTCGGCCGCGATCACCCCGAGCGCGTAGGCCGCGGCGGTGCGGTTGATGGTCGAGAGTATCGCGCTGCCGCCGGGTTTGAGAAGGTTCGCGATGGCGCGCAGCAGCGCGGGCGGATCGGGCACGTGTTCCAGCAGTTCCATGCAGGTTACGACGTCGCCGCTGCCGGCCAGGTTCTCGGCGGCCTGCTCGGCGCTCGCGCAGCGGTACTCGATGCTCAAACCGGCCTGCTGCGCGTGCAGCGTCGCGATGTCGATGGCGGCGGCCGAGGCGTCGATGCCGGTGACCCGCGCACCCGCGCGGACCATCGCCTCGGCGAGCAATCCGCCGCCGCAACCCACGTCGATGACGTGCCGGCCGGCCAGGGCCGAGCACCGCTCGATGAATGCCAGGCGCACCGGGTTCAGATCGTGCAGCGGCCGGAACGGACCGTCAGCGTCCCACCAGCGCGTGGCGACCCGGTCGAACTTGCCTACCTCGTCCTGGTCGATGTTGGTCGCCGCCACCTTCCGTTCTCCGTCCGCACGCGGATCGCGTCTGCAGGCATTCTACCTTCGGCGCCGTGCCCCGGGGTCGGGTTCGCCGCCGAATTCCGGCCTCGCGGTGCCGAGGGTGACGATGTCCGGCGCGGCGAGCAGGTAGCCTTGGTAGAGATCGAAGCCGAGCCCGCGGCAGTGTTCGAGCTGCTCGCGCGTCTCGATCTTCTCGGCGAGCAGCTTCACCCGGTGGCTGCGCAGGTTCTGCACGTGTTCGGCGAGCTCGGCGCGCGGCACCAGGCTCAAATCGACCTTGACGATGTCGGCGAGGTCGATGAGGGCCGCGTGGCGGGGGTCATAGATGAAATCGTCGAGCGCGATCGTATAGCCCGCCGCCGAGAGTTCGCGCAGCCGGCCGAGCAGCGCATCGTCGACGTCGACGTCCTCGAGGATCTCCAGGACTACCTCGTCCTTGCGCAGTCGAAGCTGCGTGGCGCTGACCAGGAAGCTGCGCGTCAGGTTGATGAAGGCGGGCTTGTCGCCGACGAGGTTGCGGAATCCGATCTCGTACAGCGTGTTCTCGATGACGCGCGTGGTGGCGACATCGCCGTCGCGGACGTCGGCGCTCGGCGCGCGGGAATCCTGGCGGAACAGTAGTTCGTAGGCGACCAGCCTGAGCTCGCGGTTGAAGATCGGCTGTCGGCCAACCGTTACTTCGCCGGCCATCAGCGCAGGATGCCGGCGAGCACCGCGACGATGAGCATGGCGATGATCACGATAACCACCCACATTCCGCGCAGCCGCGACGGCTTGCCGAGCCTCAGCGTGGGTTCGGTTGCGGACAGATCGGCCTCGGCCCTGGCCGCCACCTGGGCGGCCAGCGACGGCAGCGGCGGCTGATAGGGGTATAGCGGCGTTGCGCCACGGGCGATGTCGTCGAGCAGCCGTCCCCGGGCGTTGCGGTACTCTTCCAGCGTGATCTTGCCGTCGGAGTAGTCGCGCGAGAGCTGGCGCAGGTTGGTGGCGGACGGTGTCGTCTCGTTGGTCACGGCGATTCTTCTTGATGGGAACGCGATGTGCGTCAGTCCGCGATGGGCGCTAAAGCTACCAATTTACAGTAACAGCGGGCACTGCGCATCACGCAGCCGGCATACGGCGCGGGATGCGGCTCATGCCTGCGCCCCGAGTGCGGCAGGCCGCGCTGCAGCATCGGCCGACGCGTGCCGCGCCACGCCGGGATGCCTGTGGCGGACCCCGGCCTTCAGCAGTCTCTGCGCCAGCGCTTGCAGTGCGTCGGAGAAAGAGGCCAAATCGGGCGGATTCAGCGTGCGGGACGGAGCTTCAGTGGCGGGCCGCTGCGGGCATGCGCAGGACGTCGACGACCGCCACGGAGACGTTGTCGGTGGCGCCACGGGCCAGCGTCATGTCGATGAGGCGCTGTGCAACCTCATCCGGCGTGCCGCCGGCCAGCGCCTGCGCGATCTCCTGCTGCAGCAGGTGCTTGTCGAGCCCGTCCGAGGTGAGGAGGTAACGGTCCCCATCGGCCATCTCGGTCACGTCCATCTCCAGGCACAACTCCGGCGCAGCGCCGACCGCGCGGGTGATGAGATTGCCCGCCGGATGCATCGCCGCCTCGTCACGGGTGATGAGGCCCTGCTCCACGTACATCTCGATGTGCGAATGGTCGCTGGTGAGCTGCTGCAATTCCCCATTGCGCAGCCGATAGCAACGGCTGTCGCCGGCCCACATGACCAGGCACAGGCCGCGGAACGCGAGCATGGCCACCACCGTGCTGCCGCTGGTCTGCTGCGTCTGCGCCGACATCGTCACCAGCCGCGAATTCACGGACAACAGCGCGTCCTCCAGCCGATCGACGTAGGTGCTCAATGTGTCGGCGGGTTCCACGCGGCTGAGCGCATCGACGATGAGCTGGCTCGCGACGTCGCCGGCGGCGTGCCCCCCCATCCCGTCGGCGATTACCCAGAGCCCGGCATCCTTCCTTTCGAGCACCGAATCCTCGTTGATGCGGCGAACCATGCCGACGTGGGTGCGCACGGCGGACGTCCAACTGAGCGGCTGGTCGGGAATCATGTGGCGGTCTGGCCCTGTTGCGGTCACTCAGCGCGGAAGCGCACGATCTCCGAGGGGTTCTGCTTGAACGGCTTGCCGAGGCTGATGACGCCGGAGCCGGCGATGGGTGCCTCCTCGCGGCGTACGAAGGACTCCACGCCGTCGTCGGTGCGCACGTAGGTGCCGTTGGTGCTCTGGTCTATGAGGTAGAACTTGCCGCGCCGGTATTCGATCTTCGCATGCTGGCGCGACGCCAGCGTTTCCTCCACCGCGAGGTCGGCATTGACGCTGCGCCCGAGCACCACCGAGCTGCGATCCGTGTTCACCGAGACGGTACGGTCGCGGTACACCAGGTGCATCTGAAATTCGCCGGGGCTCGCGATCAGCGTGCTGGCGGCGAAGCGTGTCACGTCCTCCTGCTGCCAGAGTACCTCGCAAATGTCGATGCTGTCCTTCTTGCCCTTCACCGGGGCGCGATCGACCAGGCGGGCATTCGGGCGCTGCTGCGGGGAGAGGACGTCGACGGTCTGCTGGGTGGTGATGATCTGCCCGGCCTTGGCCAGCGAGGCCATGCGGGCGGCGACGTTGACCGTGTCGCCGAAGACGTCGTCGTTCTCGAGCATGACCGGGCCGTAGTGCAGGCCTACGCGCACCCGCAGCGTCAGCGGGCCGGATGCCGTGTACTCCGTCGCCGCCTCCTCGACGGAAGACTGCATCTCGCAGGCCGCCAGGACGGCCTCGTCCGCCGTGGGAAAGGTGCACATGATCTCATCGCCGATGGTCTTGATGAGCGTGCCCTTGTGGGCCGCGACGACCTCGCCCAGCAGGCTCAGGCACTTGGCGATCTTTTGGCGCGCGGCCTCGTCCCCCAGCGTCTCGAAGATGCGCGTGCTGCCGCTGATGTCGGCGAATAGGACGGCAAGTACGCTGTTCTTGGAGGTCATGACCGATCGTCTTGGCTGTGCCGCGGGGCCCCTATTGCGCCGCATTTTCGGGTTGCCGAAGCAGCGGCTAGGATAGCAGAAAGTCGGCCTCCGACTGTACGCCCGGCCCCGCCGCCGCGGGACGCCGCCGGGCAGGGCAGGGGCTGTGTTAGACTTCTCGGCCCACGGCAGGCAGTCAACGAGCATCAGGTCAGCATTCCGGGAACTCCCATGAGCGTCGGTCGCGACAGCAGCAAGGTGGCGCCGTTGAAGGCCGAGGAACTGAAGGCCTCCTCGGTGCGCGATGACGGCCGCGATCAGCTGTTTTCCGCGGAGGTCTCCGGCGCCTCAGATTTCCGGTTCGACCAGAGGACGGCCGCCGTCTTCGACAACATGGTCAGCCGCTCCGTGCCGTTCTACGAGGAGATGCAGCGAATGACCGGCGAGCTCGCCGCCGATTTCGCCGTCGACGGGACCAATCTCTACGACCTCGGCTGTTCGACCGCCACGACGCTGCTGTATCTGGACCCGGTGGTCAGCCAGGGAGTGCGATTCGTGGGCGTGGACAACTCCGCTGACATGCTGGACAAGGCGCGCGAGAAGATCGAGGCGCACGGCGTGCGCCGCTCCTACGAGCTGCGGCTGGCCGACCTGAACAAGGAATTCGTGGTCGAGAACGCCTCGGTCGTGGTCATGAACCTCACCCTGCAATTCGTCCGGCCGCTTTACCGGGAGCGTGTCGTGCGCCACGTGTACGAGGGACTGCAGGAGCAGGGCTGCCTCATCCTGGTGGAGAAGCAGACGATGTCCGACAGCCTGCTCAACCGTCTGTTCATCCGCTACTACTACGACATGAAACGCCGCAACGGCTATTCCGAGACCGAGATCGCGCAGAAGCGCGAGGCTCTTGAAAACGTGCTAATTCCGTACCGCCCCGAGGAAAACCGCGAGTTGCTGCGCGCGGTCGGCTTCAAGTACGTCGAGGAATTCTTCCGCTGGTACAACTTCGCCGGGCTCGTGGCGGTCAAGTAGCCGCCCCGACGCCGGAATCTCAGTAGGAATGGCCACCGTCCCTCCCGCGCGCATCGGCTCACCGTGGCCGTGGTTCGTCGGGTACGGCAACTGGCTGTTCAAGTACCGCAACGTCGTCTTCCCGCTGGTGATGCTGGCCCTGTTCCTTGGCTTCCGTCCGCGCCTGGCCGGCGGCAGCTTCGCCAGCGACCTGTGGCTCGATCTGGCGGGGTTCCTCGTGGCGATGGGCGGGCAGGCGCTGCGCGCCGCCGTCATCGGCTACGCGTACATCAAGCGCGGCGGCCTTAACAAGCAGGTCCACGCCGATCGACTGGTGACCGAGGGCTTCTTCGCGCACGCGCGCAATCCGCTCTATGACGGCAATCTGCTCATCCTTGCCGGCATGTTCCTCATACACAACAGTCCCTGGGTGTATCTGATCGGCGGCCTGTATTTCCTGTCCGCGTACCTCGCGATCGTCGCCGCCGAGGAGACCTACCTCTATGCCCGCTTCGGGGAGGAATACGCCGCCTATTGCGCGCGCGTGCCTCGCTGGTGGCCGCGACTGCGCGGACTGCGGGCGACGATGCAGGGCATGGCGTTCAACTGGCGCCGGGTGCTGATGAAGGACTACGCGAGCGCCTGCACCTGGATGATCATGTGCCTGCTGCTGGTCGCCTACGAGCGGATCGTGCATGGCTCCGCATGGAGCGGGGTTGCAGCGGGCGGGCTGCTCGCCGCGGCCGCCGTCCTCATCGCCGCGGCCGTGCTCGTGCGTGTCCTGAAGAAGCGCCGCATCCTGCGCGAGTAGCGTTCATCCCGCCAGTGCGCGCCGTCCGCGCCGGGGCAATGGCGCATCACGCATCGCGCAGGTACCAGTCGTAGTCCAGCGCGGTGACCTCGCCCAGGAAGATCTCGGCCTCCTTGCGCTTGATCGCGGTAAACACCTTGCGGAATCCCTCGCCCAGGTACTCGGCGATGAACTGTGACTTCGCCATGATGTCGAGCGCGTGCAGCCAGGTGGTCGGCAGCGGCGCCCCTTCGGCGAGATATCCGTCGCCGGCGACCGCCGGACCGGGGTCGATGCGGTTGCGTATGCCGTAATGCATGCCCGCGAGCACCGCGGCCGCGACCAGGTAGGGGTTGGCGTCCGCGCCGCACACGCGATGCTCCACGTGGCAGGCGTTCGCGGGTCCGCGCGGGATGCGCACCGACACCGTGCGGTTGTTGTAGCCCCACGTCGGGAGCACCGGCGCGTAGCTGTTGTGGCGGAAGCGGCGATAGGAGTTGCCGTTGGGCGCGAAGATCGCGAATGCATCGTGCATCGTGTGCAGCAGGCCGCCGACGGCATGGCGCAGGAGAGGGTGGGAGAGCGGATCGCCGGTGGCGAACAGGTTGCGGCCCCGCTCATCGGTCACGCTGGCGTGAAAGTGAAATCCGCTGCCTGCCTGGTTGCTGAACGGCTTGGCCATGAAGCTGGCGCGCATGCCCAGGTCCGCGGCGACGCCCTTGACCGCGCGTTTGTACATCACGGCCTCGTCCATGGCGCGCAGCGCGTCGCCGCGATGCGTGAGCGTGATCTCCAGCTGCCCCGGCGCGTATTCCGAGATCGCCGTCTCGGCGGGGATGCCCTGAATGCGGCAGCAGTCGTACAGCGTCTCCAGAAACGGCGCGAAGTCCACCAGCTCGGCGACGCTGTACACGTCCGTCTGCCGCGTGCGGCGGGCGGCGCCCGGCGGCTGCGCGGGCACCGGCCTGCCATCCTGGCCGTTGTCCTTGCCGAACAGATAGAACTCCAGCTCGGCGGCGACGTCCGGGAACAGTCCATCGGCCCGCATGCCGGCGACCACGCGATTCAGGACGAGGCGTGGGTCGGCCGTGGCCGCAGGCATGCCTTCCTCGGCGTCGAACATGAGCAGCAGCTGCGCGAGCGGATAGCCCGACCACGGCACGCGCACCAGCGTCCCGGGAACGGGCCTTGCCAGACAGTCGGCATCGCCGACGTCCCAGACCAGTCCGGTCTCCTCCACGTCCTCGCCGGTGAACGACAGACTCATGATCGAGCTGGAGAGCATGCGGCCGTTGCGATAGATGGCCTCCAGCTCGTGCCGCCGTAACCGCTTGCCGCGCAGCACGCCGCCCGGATCGCAGATGAGGATGTCAGCGGCGCGGATGTCGGGATGTCGGGCGAGGAACTCCCCGCATTCCAGTTCGTGTGCGTCGTTCGTGGCCAGATCCAGATCGGAAGTCATGGTGTCAGCAGTTCGTGTATGCAGTCGCGCAGCGCCGTGACCAGCCTTTCCACGTCTCCCGGCTGGGTGTCGGGCGCCACCAACATCATGTTGTGGAAAGGCGTGATGATAACGCCCCGGTTGAGCAGGTACAGGTGGATCGCGGACTCGAGCGCGGGATTCATCGCCGCCTCGGCCTCCGAGCCGTTGCGTGGCGGCGCGCGGCAGAACTGGAATTCGCAACGGGCTCCGATCTGCGTCACCGACCACGGGACGCCCGCGACGTCGAATACGGCGTGCAGCTCGCCGGCGAGATGCTCCGCGAGCGGGATCATGTGTCGATACGCCTGTTCGGTCATCACCGACTCGAGATTCACCCGCATCGCGCGCAGCGCCAGCGCGTTGGCCGACAGCGTAGTCCCGATGCCGCTGTGGCCGTGCGGCACCGAATTGCGCGCCGCCGGCATGCGGGCCGCCATTTCCGCCGTGAAACCGTAAACAGCGCACGGCAGGCCGCCGGCGACAGGCTTGCCGAGCACGAGGAAATCCGGCTCGAGTCCGACGGCGCGCGTATAGCCGCCCGGACCCGTGCTGATCGTGTGGGTCTCATCGATGATGAGCGGCGTGCCGTATCGGCGCGTGAGCTGGCGCAGCGTTTCGTGATACCCGGGCTGCGGGAGCACCATTCCGCAATTGGTCATGGCGGGCTCGGCGAGCACCGCGGCGACGTCACCGCCCCCGAGCGCCCGCTCCAGCGCGCCGACGTCGTTGAATTCAATGACCCGACTGTACTCGCTGAGGTCGTAGACCTGGCCGAGCAGGCCGCCACGGGGAACAGTCCGGCCTCCCGACAGCCGCACCATCGCGTCGTCGACGGCGCCGTGGTAGCAGCCGTTGAAGACCAATATGACCTTGCGGCCGGTGACCGCACGCGCCCAGCGCAGCGCCGCGCGGTTGGCGTCGGTCGCGGTCGCGGTGACCTGCCAGTACGGCAGACCGAAGCGGCGCGCCAGCTCCGTACCCACCGGGATGGCGTCGGCTGTCGGCAGCATGACCGTGAGACCCCGCTGGGATTGCTCGGCGATTGCACGCGCCACCGCTGCGGGTGCATGGCCGAACATGGCCCCGGTGTCGCCCAGGCAGAAGTCCGTATATCGATGCCCGTCGACGTCGGTGACGGTCACGCCCTGTGCGCTGGCGATGAACAGCGGATGCGGCATCGGCCAATCCGCCATCCAGTGCATCGGCACTCCGTAGAGAAAATGCTCGCGAGCGCGTGCCGCAAGGGCGGCCGAGCCGGGGCGTGCGGCCTGGTAATGCCGGGTTTCGCGCTCGTACAGGCGCGCGGCAGCGCGATTCAGGTCTGTGGCTGTCAATGAGGGGTCCCCCGCCCGCCGCAGCGCACCGCCGAGCAGGTGATTGATATCTTGAGACTCATGGTGCGTGCTCGCCACGGAAAAATCAAAATCAGGCCCCGCCTCGGCGATCGCGCGCCCGGTTCAAGGGCCGGCCGCCAGGCCGATGTGGCGGTGTCCCAAGGCGGTCGGTTCCGCCCTTGACGGCGCGCCGCGGCCTGGATTGCGTAAAGGGGGGGCCGTAAACTGACCATTGCGAATGAGAATGAGTCGCATTACACTCCTTTGCGGCAGGGTACGACTGCAAGACGACATTGAGGAAAGCCCATGATCGACCAAACGCGGCTCCCGCAGGACCCCGACATCCTGATGGCGGCGACACTCTTCCTGATGACGCAGTTCACGATCCAGCGACGCGCGGTCATCGCCGACGCCGTCGTGCATCACCTCGAGCAGCTGCGGCGCTGCGAGGCGGATCTACCGCCGCGACTGCGGACGGCCCTGCCTCGGCTGCAGGAGCAGTGGACCGAAAGATTCTGTTCCGGCAGCCGGACGGGTGCCCGGGCGGGAAGCGCCCGCGGCGGCGTGGTCGTCCCGTTCCGGGCAACCGGCGGGAGCCCCTGAAGTCGCGGAGTGGCGCCGGCCCGTGGGCGATCGAGGCCCGGCGCGTAGAGGCGTACGGTCTGCGTGCCGGTCATCACCTGGCCGCTAGCCTTCGCGTCTACGGCCCCGCGAGGCGCGCCGCTTTACGGTAATGCGCACTGGCTCACATGCCGCGCCGCCACGACGGGCGGCAAACAGCTCGCGGATGGCCGTTTTCCCCTGTGAATCCCGTCACATACACGCGCGCATGCGCCACGAACTCGACGCCACGGGCATGGAGTCCTGCCTGGCCTGGGCTTACAAATCAGTCGGTTATTCCGGGCACCGGGGAAATCTGCCGGCCCTGAGGGGCGGCGCTTGTCAAAAGCCTGACATTACGTGCTCGGCGTTTGCACTAAGTGTGGCGCCGACCGAGCATGAGGCACGCAAGATGTCGTAGGTCGACCGCGCACTGGCGCTCGCGAGAAAGGCAATTCATGGCATTGGGATCGGGCACGACAAAGTATCTGGCCGCAGCCCTGATCGCCGGCTTGGGAACAGGCCCGGCGGCGCACGCCGCTCCGATCGTGCTCGCCAAGTACGCATTCAATTCGCTCACGGCGCCGGCATCGGTCACCTCGAGCGCCTCGGACCCGAGCGTCGCGGTGAGCACGCTGAGCGCGCACGGCATGGGCGCGACCGGCTCTCTCACCCATGGCACCAACCCGTTCTCGGGCGTGCCGCCCTACAGCTATTTCGTCAACGACGATGTCACCGACAGTACCTTCAGCGCGGCGAATGACTACCTGTCCTTCACCCTGACGCCGTTCGCCTCGACCACGACCCTGACGTCGCTGTCTTTCATCGCCAAGCGCGATTCGGTCTCGACTCCCCTCGGGAACAGCACGATTCAATTGCGCGCCAAGATCGGCAACGGCGCGCTCTCCGGGGCGCTGCTCACGGCGAACATCAACAGCGGCTCGTGGCAGACAGTTTCATACGTCTTTGGCGGAAGCGCGTTCAGCGGCGTGAGCGATCCGATCGAGTTCCGGCTTTATTTCGCCGATCCGACATCGGTGTTCACGCGAGAGGTCAACAACGTGACCTTCACGGTCCCCTACGACGTCGCGCAATTCACCCTCATCGACAATCTCACCGTCAACGGTACGGCCGTTGCGAATCTCGCGGCAGTGCCGGTGCCGGCGCCCGTACTGCTGTTGGCGAGCGCGCTCGCCGCCCTGGTTGCCCTCGGGCATCGCCAGGCCACGCGTCCGTAGCGCAACGCGGCAGCAGTACATGCAGGAGGGCCCCGCCGGGTTATGGCCGGCGGGGCCCACGCGTTTCAGGAAGTAAAATTTGCGCCCGTTCGCGCGAGCTCAGGCAGGCGGGTGCCAGCCCGCGTCCGCCCACAATTCGCCGCTCACCGCCGAGTTGGCGATCATGAAACAGATCGCATCGGCAATCTCCTCGGGCCTGATGAGTCGGCCGAGCTGCGTGTACGGTAGCACCTGCCTGCTGATGTAGTCCTCGCCCAGCGCGCGCACCATCGGCGTGTCGGTGAAGCCCGGGTGTATGACGCCGCAGCGCACGCCGTAGTACATCGCCTCTTTCATCAACGTCGCGGCCGCGCCCTCCAGGCCGGCCTTGGTGCTGGCATAGGAGATCTGCCCCTTGTTGCCCTGCGAGGAGATCGAGCCGATGAACACGACCGTGCCTTGCACGCGCTCGTCGGGGACCCAGCGCTTCAGGCCGCGCGCATTGCGGTCCTCGGCGATGCGGGCGACCATCTCCAGCGCCCAGTAGACCGGCGCCACCAGGTTGACCTCCAGGACCTGCCGGAACAGCTCCGCCGGGTAGATGCGCGCCTTGCCGCTGGTCTTGTCGATGCGCACGGCGAGATCGTCGCGGGTGACGCCGGCGGCCGGCACGCAGATGCTGACCAGGCCGTGCTGGGCGCTGATCGTGTCGAACACCTCGGCGCGGAAGCGCTCATCGGTGGTGTCCCCCCGGAACGGGATGGCGATGCCGGCCCCGGCCTCGGCATTCACCTCCGCGGCCACGGCGTCGACCTTGTCTGTCAGGTCGACCATGGCAATGGCGCGCACCTTTCTCCTGGCCAGGTCGGTGGCAACCGCACGTCCGATGCCGCTGGCCGCGCCGGTGATGACCGCGACCTTGTTGTTGATTTCCATGGGTGAGTGCCTTTCGTTGTTGGTGGTTCGTCGGCCTGCGTACAGGTCGTCAGCTAATTCTAGCGCTCGGTTGATGCGCTGCAACACCAGATCGACGACATGACCGGCGTGATCGACGAGGGGTTGGTCGGCATGGAGTGGGAGCGGTGGCGGTCGCAATCCGCGATCGTCGCCGCGCAGGTAGTCGGCCCAAGGGGCGACAGGACGGCTGGAGCGCGGCGACCAGCCAGCCGGAGCGGCGGTGGGGCGCGAGAGACGAGGCCGCGCCGGGGCCACGGCCGGCCGACGCGCGGTCACACGGCGTTCAGGACCGGCTGCGCCTCGCGCTGGCTGCAGAGGATGATCATCAGGGAGCGCGCCATTTCCGCCTTCATCTTCGGGTCGAATCCCTCCCGGCCGTGCACCTGCTCGAAGTGCTGCAGGACGTCATCGACCATGGAGGTGGCGGCCAGCACGATGTCCTTGCGTGCCGCCAACATGGCCTTGGCCTGCTGAACCTGCAGCATCGCCCCGGCGATCTCCGGCGCATAGGCCAGATGGCTGATCCGCGCCTCCTCGATGAGGATCCCCGCCTGGTTCACGCGTTGCTGGATCTCCTGTTGCAGCAGTTCGACCACCCGCTCGCTGCTGCGCGCCAGCGACATCTCCTTCGAGTCGGCGCTCGTGTACGGGGTAGTCGAGGCAATGTTCCGCAACGCCGACTCGCTCTGCGTCTTCAGGAAGGTGTGGTAGTCGTCGATGGCGAGCTCGGCCTGAGCCAGATCCTGCACGCGCCACACGATAATGGCGGCGATCTCGATCGGACTGCCGTGGGCCTCGTTGACCTTGAGCTTGTTGGTCTCGAAGTTGTTCAGCTGGGTGGAGATCTTGGTCCTGCTGTAGAAAGGATTCGTCCAGTACAGGCCTTCCTCGCCGGCCACGCCGGCGTAGCGGCCGAAAAAGAGGAATACGGCGCCCTGGCGGGGTTTCAGGAGGAACAGACCCTTGAGGCCGAAAAAGGCGATCGCGGCCACGATGATGTGAACCACCGGCGTTCGGCCGAGATGCTCGGATTGTACGATGCCGTGAACGGCCCACGCCACGACGCCGGCGAGCACGAAGAAGGCGAGGAAGCCGTTGAGGCGGAATACGGGCCGATCATGAAAGTTCATCGGTTCATCTCTCCGGTCGTGAGCATCGGTGGATCAGCACCCGGCCTAGCGGCGCCCGCAGTCGACGCGGGCAAAAAAACAGGGGGCGCGATGCCCCCCGTCACGTACGGCGGCAGCGCGCGGCCGAAAGCCGCGGGGCCGCATCCTAGAACAGGCCGGTCACCACGCCGTTCTCGTCTATGTTGATCTTCTCCGCGGAAGGCACCTTGGGAAGACCCGGCATCGTCATCATGTCGCCGCAGATGGCGACGACGAAGCCGGCCCCGTTGGAAAGACGCACCTCGCGCACGTTCAGCGTATGGCCGGTGGGCGCGCCGCGGACGTTCGGATCGGCGGTGAACGACATCTGCGTCTTGGCCATGCACACCGGGAACTTGCCGTACTCGCCGTTCCATTCCTCGAGCTGCTTGCGGGCGGCGTCGCTGAAGGTCACTTCGCCGGCGCCGTAGACCTTGGTCGCGATTGCCTTGATCTTGTCGGCGAGCGCATCGGTGTCGTCATACACGTACTTGTGCTTGCCCTTGGCGTGACCCACCACGTCCACCACGGTGCGAGCCAGATCCTCGGCCCCGGCGCCGCCGTGTGCCCAATGCTTGGCGACGACGAATCGACCGCCCAGGGACTCGATGCGTTTCCGGAGCATGTCGACCTCGGCATCGGTATCGAAGGTAAAATGGTTGACGGCGACGATGCAGGGCAGCCCGTAGTGATCTCGGATGTTGGTCAGGTGCCGCTCGATGTTGACCATGCCCATCTCCAACGCGCCGAGATTCTCCTTGTTGAGGTCCTCCTTCTTGACCCCGCCGTGGAATTTCAGCGCCCGGATGGTCGCGACCAGCACCACCGCGGAGGGATTCAGACCGGCCATGCGGCACTTGATGTCGATGAACTTCTCCGCGCCGAGATCCGCGCCGAAGCCGGCCTCGGTGACGCAGTAGTCGGCAAGCTTCAGCGCCGTCTTGGTCGCGGTGACGCTGTTGCAGCCATGGGCGATGTTCGCGAACGGCCCGCCATGGATGAAGGCGGGATTGTTCTCCAGGGTCTGCACCAGGTTGGGCTTGATCGCGTCCTTCAGCACCGTGGCCATCGCGCCGTGCGCATTGAGGTCGCGCGCATACACCGGCTTGCGGTCTCCCTGCGTGTAGCCGATCACGATGCGGCCCAGGCGTTCCTTGAGATCCCGCAGCGAGGTGGCCAGGCAGAGGATCGCCATGATCTCGGAGGCGACCACGATGTCAAAGCCGTCTTCGCGCGCGAAGCCGTTGGCGGTGCCGCCCAGGCCGATGACGATCTTGCGCAGCGCGCGGTCGTTCATGTCGAGGACGCGCTTCCATTGGATGAGCCGCGGGTCGATGCGCAGCGCGTTGCCGTGGTTGATGTGATTGTCGATCAGCGCCGAGAGCAGGTTGTGGGTCGCGCCGACGGCGTGGAAGTCGCCGGTGAAGTGCAGGTTGATGTCCTCCATGGGGACGACCTGCGCATGACCGCCGCCGGCGGCCCCGCCCTTGACGCCGAACACGGGCCCGAGCGAGGGCTCGCGCAGGCAGATGATCGCCTTCTTGCCTATCCTGTTCAGGGCGTCGCCGAGTCCGACGGTCGTGGTCGTCTTGCCCTCGCCCGCGGGTGTGGGGCTGATTGCCGTGACCAGTATGAGCTTGCCGTCCGGTTTCTTCTCGATCTCGCGCAGATAGTCGAGCGAGAGCTTGGCCTTGTAGTGACCGTAGGGTTCGAGGTACCTCGCATCGATCCCGAGCTTTTCTCTGGCGAGTTCGATGACGGGTTTCATCGTCGCTTTTTGGGCAATTTCAATATCGGACAGCATGGATGCTCCTTAAATGCTTGTTGTGGATGCTCGTTACTTGCCCGTCGGCGCTCCCGGCGCGAAGCCAACGTTACCGACGGGGGCGGTGACGGCGAGGGCGACCGAAACAGACGCCGCGATGGGAGCCGGAGGGCTCAAGGAACTCCCGGTGCGTAGGAACGATCGCGCCCCTGCACCGCCGCCTCGGTCATGCGTACGGACGAAGCCCATAGTCTAGCCTGAGCCCCGCTCGAACGTGAATCGGATTGTTGCGGCGCCTCCCGCATGTGGCTACGCAGTCCCGGTCGACGGCCTTTCGACGCCTACGCGCCGGGGCTCGGGCGCCGTGGTCCGGGGGCCGGTCCAGCCGCGGGCTGGCGTCCGAGCCGCCGATCGACTCTGTCTTTAACTCTATGATTCCATGGGATTGACGCGTCAGCCGGGGCGGCGCTGCGCGGGCGTCGTGCGGGGAGCCGGAGGGCGGGTCGAATCACGATGCAGAGGCGCGGTCGGCGTCGATCGCGGCGTGCGTTCAATCGGCCTCGCCGGGCGAGCGTTTGACGACCAGGACCCCGGCGCCGATGACCAGCAGCGCGCCGAGCAACGACGCCCAGTCCGGGCGCTCGTTCCAGAACCACCAGGAGAACAGGCCGGCGAAGATCACCGTGGAGTAATTGATGGTGCCCACCTTCGCCGCCGGCGCCGAGGCGTAGGAGTAGGTGAGCAGCAGCTGTCCGACGCTGGCACAGAGGCCGGCCGCTGCCATCGCGAGCAGTGACCGTCCGGAGGGGGTCTGCCAGTCCCAGGCCAGTGGAACGGCGGACGCCGCCGTGCTGATGGTCGAGAAGTACAGCACGATCCGCCAGGTCGGCTCGGTGGCGGCCATGCTGCGGATGTTCACCATGGCCACCGCCGCGAGCATCGCCGAGGCCGCGCCGATGAGCGAGACCGGCGTGAAATGACCTGGCACCGGCTTGAGGATGAGGCTGATGCCGAGCAGTCCGACGAGCACGGCGGCCAGCGTCGTCCGCGACAGCGACTCCTTCAGCCACAGCGCGGCGAGCAAGGCGGTGAACACCGGTGAGCTGAAGTTCAGCAACACCGCCTCGGCCAGGTTCATGTGGGCGATCGCGTAGAAGAAGCAGTACATGGCCGCCAGGCCTGCGAGCGACCTGCCCAGGTGCGCCGGCAATCGGCGGGTTCGCATCAGATCCGGGCCGAGCTGCAGCAGCCCCGGCAGCAGGAAGGCCAGGCCGAAGGCGTTGCGCAGGAACACGACCATGTTGTTGTTGATTTCCTGCGAGGCGACCTTGATGAAGGCGCCCATGGCCGCCATCAGCAACGAGGCGCCGACGGCCGCCGCCAGTCCGCGCCGGTCGAGATCACTCAAATGGGGTCGCTCGTGCAGGGTTGGGGAAAGCCATTTTAACGCGTGGTAGGGCCGTCTTCGCGATTGAGAAATAGAGACCGTTCTGGTAGCGTCGCGGCCCATAAGCGAGTGCGTTTCGAGCGCCCGGGGTTGGCGGCGCGGGCACCGCGATGCGGGCGGGATCGGAGGACCGTGGCAATGCCAGAAACCAAATTCGTTTTCATCACCGGCGGTGTGGTCTCCTCTCTCGGCAAGGGCATCGCCTCGGCGTCGCTGGCGGCGATCCTGGAGGCTCGCAAGCTGCGGGTGCGGATGGTCAAGCTCGACCCCTACATCAACGTCGATCCGGGCACCATGAGCCCGTTCCAGCACGGCGAGGTCTACGTCACCGACGACGGCGCCGAGACCGATCTCGATCTCGGTCATTACGAGCGCTTCGTCCGCTGCCGCACCAGTCGCGCCAGCAATTACACCACCGGCCGCATCTACGAGAACGTCATCCGCAAGGAGCGCAGGGGCGATTACCTGGGCGGCACCGTACAGGTCATTCCGCACATCACCGACGAGATCAAGCGCTGCATCCGCGAGGGCGCGGGTGACGCCGACGTGGCCATGATCGAGATCGGCGGTACCGTGGGCGACATCGAATCGCTGCCGTTCCTCGAGGCCATCCGCCAGTTGCGCGTCGAGCTCGGATCGAATCGCACCGTGTTCGTACATCTCACGCTGGTGCCGTACGTGCCGGCGGCCGGCGAGATGAAGACCAAGCCGACCCAGCACTCCGTCAAGGAACTGCGATCGATCGGTATCCAGCCGGACGTCCTGCTCTGCCGGGCCGATCGGCCGCTGCCCGAGTCGGAGCGGCGGAAGATCGCCCTGTTCACGAACGTCGAGCACCGGGCGGTCATCTCGGCGATCGACGCCAGCACCATCTACAAGATCCCGGGCATGCTGCACGAGCAGAAGCTCGACGAGATCGTCTGCGAGAAGCTCGGCATATCCGCGGCGCCGGCCGATCTGCACGAATGGGCGCAGGTCGTCGATGCGCTCGATCACCCCGAGGCGGAGGTCAAGATTGCGATGGTGGGCAAGTACGTCCATCTCGCGGATTCCTACAAGTCGCTGACCGAGTCGCTGATCCACGCCGGCATCCAGACGCGCACCAAGCCGGCCATCACCTACATCGACTCCGAGGAGATCGAGAAGGGCGGCACCGCCTGCCTGGAAGGGATGGACGCCGTGCTGGTGCCGGGCGGTTTCGGCAGGCGCGGTATCGAAGGCAAGATCGAGGCGGTGCGCTACGCGCGCGAACGCGGCATTCCATACCTGGGAATCTGCCTGGGGATGCAGCTGGCGGTCATCGAGTTCGCGCGTAACGTCGCCGGGCTCGCCGGGGCGCACAGCACGGAGTTCAATCCCGACACCGCGCATCCGGTCATCGCGCTCATCACCGAATGGAAGTCCGCCGACGGCAGCGTGCAGGTGCGCAGCGAGCGCTCCGACCTGGGCGGCACCATGCGGCTGGGCGCGCAGGAGTGCAGGCTGCTGGCCGGCAGTCTCGCGCGCAGCGTCTACGGCAAGGACAGCATCTTCGAGCGTCATCGCCATCGCTACGAGTTCAACAATCGCTATTCCGATGTATTAGAGAAGGCGGGACTGCGGTTCTCGGGGCGCTCCGTGGACGGACTGCTGGTGGAGATGATAGAAATACCGGCGCATCCGTGGTTCATCGGCTGCCAGTTCCACCCTGAATTCACTTCAACGCCGCGCGACGGACACCCGCTGTTCGCCAGCTTCGTCCGCGCGGCCAATGCCTACCGGACGGCGAAGTCGCCATTGCGAAAAGATGCGGTTGCACAACTTTGAGGTCGGCTCCGATCAGCCTTTTTTCCTGATCGCGGGTCCTTGCGTCATCGAGAGCGAGCAGCTGGTCATGGAGGTGGCCGGCCGCCTGAAGGAGATCACGGCCAGGCTCGGCATCCCCTACGTCTTCAAGGCGTCGTTCGACAAGGCCAACCGGACCTCGCACGAGAGCTATCGCGGTCCCGGACTCCAGCAGGGGCTGAAGATACTGAGCAAGGTCCGCCAGCAGCTGCAGCTGCCGGTGCTTACCGACGTGCACGAGGACACGCCTCTGAACGAGGTCGCCGCCGTCGTCGACGTGCTGCAGACGCCCGCGTTCCTGTGCCGGCAGACGAACTTCATCCAGAACGTCGCCCGCACCGGCAAGCCGGTGAACATCAAGAAGGCCCAGTTTCTCGCGCCCTGGGACATGAAGAACGTGGTCGCCAAGGCCAAGGCCACGGGCAACGATCAGATCATGGTCTGCGAACGGGGGACCTCTTTCGGATACAACTACCTGGTCTCGGACATGCGCTCGCTGGTGGTGATGCGCGAGACCGGCTGCCCGGTGGTGTTCGATGCGACGCATTCCGTGCAGATGCCGGGGGGGCAGGGCTCGGCCTCGGGAGGACAGCGGGAGTTCGTGGCGCCGCTGGCGCGCGCGGCCGTGGCGGTGGGCATTGCCGGCCTGTTCATGGAGACCCATCCGAATCCGGAACAGGCGCTGAGCGACGGACCCAATTCCTGGCCGCTGGCCGAGATGCCGGCGTTGCTCGCGATGCTGAAAGAGCTCGACGACGTGGTCAAGGCGCGGCACGCGCCGGGCCCGCCCGACGGCGTGGAGCGGCGCCGCCGCCGACGAGTGGATCTCGCGGTGGGCGAGGACGCCAGCTGACCTTCGAACGTGCGGTCGCAGCGGACAGAATCGCGCGCGCCCGGTGACCTCCGTCGCCCGCATCGAACGGCGCCGCCGCGGCATCGGCCCGGCTCGTCCAACGAACAATTCAGGAAAAGAGGAAATACACGTGTCGAAGATCAAGAAGATAGTTGCCCGCGAGATCATTGACTCCCGGGGCAATCCGACGGTGCAGGCGGAGGTATGGACGGCCAAGGGCGCGATGGGGATGGCAGCCGTTCCCTCCGGCGCCTCCACGGGCGAGCGCGAGGCCATCGAGCTGCGCGATGGCGACAAGGAGCGATACGGCGGCAAGGGAGTGCTCAAGGCGGTGGCCAACGTCAACGGCGAGATCGCCAAGGCCCTGAAGGGCATGCCGGTGGACGAGCAGTCCGACATCGACCAGACCATGATCGATCTGGACGGAACGCCCAACAAGGCGCGCCTCGGCGCGAACGCGCTGCTCGCCGTTTCGATGGCCGTGGCACGCGCTGCCGCCAACGAGAAGGGCGTGCCGCTGTACAGATATCTCGGCAAGGCTCCATACCAGATGCCGGTGCCGATGATGAACATCATCAACGGCGGCGCCCATGCAAACAACAGCGTGGATCTCCAGGAATTCATGATCCTGCCCGTCGGGGCGCCCACCTTCCGGGAGGCGATACGCTACGGCGCCGAGGTGTTCCATGCGCTGAAGAATGTGATCGCGGGCAAGGGGATGAGCACCGCCGTCGGTGATGAGGGCGGATTCGCGCCCGATCTCCCGTCCAATGCCGCGGCCGTCGAGATCGTGCTCGAGGCGATTGCCAAGGCCGGCTACAAGGCCGGGAAGGACATACTCATCGGGCTGGACGTCGCGAGCTCGGAGTTCTACAAGGACGGCATGTATCACCTGGAGTCCGAGCGGCGCGCGCTCTCCTCGGCGGAGTTCGCCGACATGCTCGCGGACTGGTGCAAGAAGTATCCGATCATCACGATCGAGGATGGCCAGGACCAGAACGACTGGGAAGGCTGGGCCCTGCTGACGAAGAAGCTGGGCAAGAGGGTGCAGCTCGTCGGTGACGATCTGTTCGTCACCAATACCGCCATCCTCAAGGAAGGCATCAAGAAGGGGATCGCCAACTCCATCCTGATCAAGGTCAACCAGATCGGCACCCTCAGCGAGACGATGGCGGCCATCAAGATGGCCAGGAAGGCCGGCTACACGGCGGTGGTCTCGCACCGTTCGGGCGAGACCGAGGACACGACCATCGCCGATCTGGCGGTGGCGACCTCCTGCGGCCAGATCAAGACGGGATCGATGTCGCGCTCGGATCGGGTGGCGAAGTACAACCGCCTGCTTGCCATCGAGGACGAGCTCGGCAGCAAGGCGATCTATCCAGGACGCAAGGCCTTCTATAATTTGTGAGGAGATCGCGCTAAACTACTGGTGTGATTGATCAAAGTGTCAAAAATCTGTCAGCCCGGGGTGAGTGGACGTGCGCTGGTTAGCGCTAGCGCTGCTGCTCGCCCTGGCGGCCGCGCAGGTCGAGCTGTGGTCCTCACGCAGCGGCGTGCGTTCGGTGATGGCGCTGCAACACCGGATTGAGGCGCAGATGCGCGAGAACGCCGCGCTGCGCGAGCGGAACCTGGCACTGGATGCCGAGGTGCAGGATCTCAAGCAGGGACTGGACGCCGTCGAGGAGCGGGCGCGCAGCGAGATGGGCATGATCAGGGAGAACGAGGTCTTCTACCAGATCGTCGATCTGCCCGCGGCATCCGCGCTCTCCGATCGCCTGACGGCGGACACGCGGCAGTAGCCCAGGTGGCGTACTGGGCCGTCATCCCCGCCGCCGGCGTGGGTACGCGCATGGCCGCCGAGGTCCCCAAGCAGTATCTGTCACTGCGCGGACGGACGATCATCGAGCACACGCTGGAGCGCTTTGTCTCCCACCCGCGCATCAACGGGGTTGTCGTTGCCGTCGCGGCCGACGACCCGATCTGGCCCACGCTGCCCGTGGCCGGCGGCCCGCGGATCCGGCGCGCCGATGGCGGCGCGGAGCGCTGCCATTCGGTGCTCAACGCGCTGAAGGTTCTGGAGTCGGCGGGGCAGGGTGGAGACTGGGCGCTGGTGCACGACGCGGCGCGTCCGTGCGTGCGCAAGACGGACATCGACGCGATGATCGACGCGCTGAGCGATCACCCGGTGGGCGGCATACTCGCGGTGCCGGTGCGCGACACCATGAAGAGGGCGGACGGCGCCCTGTCGATCACCGCGACCGTGGACCGCAGCGGCCTGTGGCACGCGCTCACCCCGCAGATGTTTCGAGTCGGTACCCTGGCCGCCGCCATCGAACGCGCCCTCGCGAGCGGGGTGAAGGTGACCGACGAGGCGCAGGCCATGGAACTGATCGGCCAGGCACCCAGGCTCGTCGAGGGCCACGCCGACAACATCAAGATTACCCGGCCGCAGGATCTCGAGCTCGCCGAGCTGTACCTGCGGTACCAGGAGGAGACCCGATGCGCATAGGCCAGGGGTTCGACGCCCACCGCTTCCAGGAAGGCCGCCGGCTGGTGCTCGGCGGGGTGGATATTCCCTACGAGCGGGGGATGGAGGCGCATTCCGACGGCGATGTCGTGATCCACGCCGTCTGCGACGCCCTGCTGGGCGCGGTGGCGCTGGGCGACATCGGCAAGCACTTTCCCGATACGGACCCGACGATCGAGGGCATCGACAGCCGGGTCATGCTCCGTCACATCGTCTCGCTGCTGCAGCAGCGAGGCCTGCGCGTAGGCAACGTCGATGCGACGATCATCGCGCAGGCGCCGAAGGTCGCGCCCTACATCCAGGCCATGCGCGAGAATCTGGCCAATGACATGCGGGTCGAGATCGACTCGGTGAACGTCAAGGCCACGACGACGGAGAAGATGGGATTCACCGGTCGCGGCGAGGGTATTGCGGCGCTGGCGGTGGCATCGGTGGTGGCGGAGTAGAGCTTTTGCCTCGTCACCCGTGCGCCGTACCGAGCGCGGGGATTGCCGGCATGCGAGTCACCGTTCGGCGGCTCGCTCACCGGCGGCAGGCGTCGGCGAGGCGACAGTCGGGCAATGATGAACAGGAACGAAGCCTCGAGAGCGCCATCTGGCCTGCTGACGGATCCCGGCCATCTCATCGCGCTCGGGTTCGGGGCGGGATGCGTGCCGCGCGCGCCCGGGACGTTCGGGACCCTGGTCGGCGTGGTGCTCTATCTCGCGTTGCACGGCCTGCCCTTGGCCGGCTACCTTGTCGCCACGGCGGTGGCCATAGTCCTCGGTATCGCCGTGTGCGGCAGGGCAGCGCGTCGTCTGGGCGTGCACGATCACCCGTCCATCGTCTGGGACGAGGTCGCCGGCTACCTGGTGACGATGTGCGGAGCCCCCGGGGGATGGGGCTGGGTGCTGGCGGGGTTCTTGCTTTTCCGGTTGTTGGACATCGCCAAGCCCTGGCCGATCCGATGGTTCGACCGCCGCCTGAGCGGTGGACTGGGGATCATGGCGGATGACCTGGCGGCCGGGCTGCTGGCGATGGCAATACTTCAAGTATTTGCTAAGCTCATATCATTGTGATTATTATATAACAATGAGTTAGGATGGAATCTTAAACCAATGCCGGCAATTTCGTCCGTACGCGCTGCTCTGCGTTGCAGCGGCAGGTTCACGCCCCTGCTGGCGTCTGCCGTGCTGGCGACGGTGCTAAGTCATTCCGCGACCGCCGACATCTACAAGTACGTCGACAAGTACGGTCGCGTCACGCTGACCGATACTCCCGACAAGACCGGCGGCATGAAGCTGGTGAAGACCTGGAAGGGCTGGGTATCGCGGCCGCTGAATACCCACGGTCCTCGCTTCGTGCGAAGTCGCGAGGAATACAACGATCTGATCGCGGAGGCGGCAGCCAGGAACAAGCTGCCCCCCGAGCTCGTTCACGCCGTCATCACCGCCGAGTCGGCCTATCGCCCGGACGCCGTTTCCCGCGCCGGAGCCGTGGGCCTGATGCAGCTCATGCCCGAGACCGGCAGACGTTACGGGGTCAGCGACCGTTACGATCCGGCGCAGAACGTCCACGGCGGGACGCGCTACCTGCGCGACCTGATGGACATGTTCAGCAACAACGTGGTGCTCGCGGTCGCGGGCTACAACGCCGGGGAGAACGCGGTCATCCAGTACGGGCGCAAGATCCCGCCGTATGCGGAGACCCAGGAATACGTGCGCCGCGTCGTCCAGTACTTCAAGCAGTACGCCGACGAGGGCATCGGCCGCAAGAATGGAGCGTCGGGGGCGACGCCCGTGCGCGCGAGCTCGCTGACGCCGATCGCCCCGGCCCAGGCCAACACGGCGGTCACCGCGGCGACGACCCGGACCCGCACGGTGGGCTCCGAGGACGGAACGGCCGTCGGCGCTCTCGCGCAGGAAAATCCCGCACCGCGCAAGCCGGTGGTGAACAATACGCAGGTCTGGCCCCGCCCCAGGAAGCGGGTGGCCATCATCAAGTGGGCGGACGAGGACAGCTGACAGCTGACGGCTGCGGCGATGCCCCGTCGTCAGGTGGAACTCGGGATCGTGGTGTCGCCGTCGTCACCTGTTGACGACGGCGCGGCCTCGGCACTCTCGGGGGAACTCCCCGATTGCGCCGCAGCAGCATCCCCGGACGGCGCGTCCGCAACCTCCGTCGAGGTTTCCTGGATCGCGGTCGTCGGCGGCGCAAACGCGCTCGAGCGGCGCCTGCGACGGCGCCGGCGGCCGGTGGATAGCGAGCTCATGAACAGCATGAGCACGAAGCAGATCGCCACCAGATAGACGAAATCCTGCACCTCCATAGCGCGCGCTCCGTATTCTTTGGATTTGTACCCGGGGGCGCAGCAGCTTCCATGCCATCGTGTCACTCGTCGGTGACGCAACCCTCCGAGGCCGAGCGGACCGTCTTTATGAACTTGTGCAGGGTGCCGCGCGCCGCCTTGTAGGGCGGCATACGCCAGTCTTTGCGGCGCCGCGCAAATTCCTCTTCGCTGACGTCGGCTTCGATCCGCCTCGACTGCGCATCGATGGTGATGACGTCGCCGTCCCTGATCAACGCGATCGGTCCGCCCTCTTGCGCCTCCGGCACGATGTGGCCAACGATGAAGCCGTGGGAGCCGCCCGAGAACCGCCCGTCGGTGATCAGCGCCACGTCACCACCGAGACCGGCGCCCATGACCGCGGAGGTCGGCGTCAGCATCTCAGGCATCCCGGGACCGCCCTTGGGGCCCTCGTAGCGGATCACCACCACGTCGCCCTTGCGGATCTCGTTGCGCTCCAGCGCCGCGAGCATCAACTCCTCGGAGTCGTAACAGCGTGCCGGCCCCGAGAAACGCAGTCCCTCCTTGCCCGTGATCTTGGCCACCGAGCCCTCGGGCGCGAGATTGCCCTTGAGGATCTGCAGATGGCCTGATGATTTGATCGGTCGGTCGAGCGGACGGATGATCTCCTGCCCCGCGGTCAATCCCGGCAGGTCGCGGAGATTCTCGGCGACCGTCCTGCCGGTGACGGTCAGGCAGTCGCCGGCGATCATGCCGTTGTCGAGCAGGAACTTCATCACCGCGGGTATGCCGCCGATGTTGTGGAGATCCTCGAAGACGTACTTGCCGCTCGGCTTCAGGTCGGCCAGGTAGGGGGTACGGTCGCTCACCTTCTGGAAATCATCGACCGTGAGCGCGACGCCGACGGCGCGCGCCATGGCGATGAGGTGCAGCACCGCGTTGGTCGAGCCGCCGAGGGCGGTGACGAGGACCATGGCGTTCTCGAAGGCCTGACGCGTCATGATGTCCCGCGGCTTGATGTCCCGCTCGAGCAGGTTTCGGATCGCCGGGCCCACGCGCAGGCACTCCTCGATCTTGCCGGGATCCTCCGCCGGGGTGGAGGAGGAGTAGGGCAGCGACATGCCCATTGCCTCGATGGCGCTCGCCATGGTGTTGGCCGTGTACATGCCGCCGCACGCGCCCGCTCCCGGACAGGACTTGCGCACGATGTCGCGGCGCGTGTCCTCGTCGATCCTGCCGCTGATGAACTCGCCGTAGCTCTGGAAAGCGGAGATGATGTCGAGCACCTGGTCCTTGCCCGCGCATTGGCGATGGCCGGCCCTGATGGTGCCGCCGTAGACCATGATCGCGGGCCGATTGAGGCGGCCCATGGCGATGAGGCAACCGGGCATGTTCTTGTCACAGCCGGGGATCGTGACGCAGGCGTCGTACCACTGCGCCGCCATCACGGTTTCGATCGAATCGGCGATGAGGTCGCGCGACTGCAGGGAATAGCTCATGCCGTCCGTACCCATCGAGATGCCGTCGCTGACGCCGATGGTATTGAAGCGCATGCCGACCATGCCGGCGGCGATCACGCCCTGCTTGACCTTTTCCGCGAGGTCCAGGAGGTGCATGTTGCAGGTGTTGCCCTCGTACCAGACGCTGGCGATACCGACCTGTGCCTTGTCCATGTCCGCCTCGGTCAGGCCGGTGCCGTAGAGCATGGCCTGGGAGGCGCCCTGCGAGCGCGGCTGGGTAATGCGCGAGCTGTATCGATTCATTTTCTGGGTCATTTGCCACTCCGAACGAAGGCGACGCCCGCCCCGGCTGGCGGGCCGGCGCACACCGTGACGAGGGCCGGACCAAGGCCTCTGCGATCGGCCATCTCCGGGGCAGTCGAAAAGGCCGGAAGAATACCAGTACGGCGACGCCCCCTCAACGCATTGCCGGCTCTCCGCCACCGGCGTCGTGGCGACGGCGTATGCGAGTCCGTACAATGGCGTCGATGCCCCGACCCACCGTATTGAACACCCTCCACGCCCGACGCCGCGTCCGCGTATGAGTTTCATTGATTACTCGCGTATCGCCCACCAGCTTGGCCGGCTGGTCGCAGTGCCCTCGGTGAGCAGTCACGACCCACGTCTGGACTGCAGCAATCGCGGCGTGGCGGAGTTGATCGCGACCTGGCTCGAGGACTTCGGATTCCGCGTCGAGTGGGTGCCGGTGCACCGAGGCATCGACAAGGTCGACCTCGTCGCCACGCTGGGATACGGTGAGCCGGGCCTGGTGCTCTCCGGGCATACCGATACCGTGCCCTGCGACGAGCATGGCTGGCTCACCGACCCTTTCCGGCTCGTCGAGCGCGACGGCCGGCTGCACGGATTGGGCGCGGCGGACATGAAGGCGTTCTTCCCGCTGGTGCTGGAGTCGCTGCAGGGGCTGAATCCGGACCGGCTGCGCCGATCGCTGGTCGTGTGCGCCACCGCCGACGAGGAGAGCTCGATGGCCGGCGTCAAGGCGCTGCAGTCGGCGGTCGATCTGCGCGGGGCCCGGGCGCTGATCGGCGAGCCGACTGGCCTGAGACCGATCCGCGCCCACAAGGGCGTGATGATGGAGGTGATCCGCGTCCTCGGCCAGTCCGGTCACGCCAGCGACCCGGCCAGCGGCCGCAGCGCGTTGGAGGGCATGAACAAGGTCATCACCGCGCTGGTCGGCTGGCGCGAGGAACTGCAGCGCCGCTTTCGCGACGAGGCGTTCACCGTGCAGGTGCCGACGATGAACCTCGGTCACGTGCACGGCGGAGAAAGCCCGAACAAGATCTGCGCCGAGTGCGAGTTGCACGTCGATTTGCGCATCCTGCCGGTGATGCAGGCCGACGACATACGCGCAGAGATGCGCGAGGTGGTCACCGCGGCGCTGCGCGACACGGGACTCACCGCCGAGGTGGGGTCGCTGTTCGAAGGCGTGCCGCCGCTCGATACCGATCCGCGCGCCCAGGTGGTGCACGTGGCCGAGGTGCTGACCGGCAAGATCGCCGGATCGGTGGCATTCGGCACCGAGGGCCCTTACCTGCAGCAGATGGGCCTGGAGACCGTCGTGCTCGGTGCCGGCGACATATCGCGTGCGCACCAGCCGAACGAGTACGTGCCGGTCGCGCACTTCGAGCCGATGGTGAAGGTCCTGCAGGGGATGATCGACTATTTCTGCATACGGTGACGGGGCGACGCAGATGGTGGAAAAGCACAAACAGTTCGTCGACTGGTTCAGGCAGGCTTCCCCCTACATCCATGCGCACCGTGGGCAGACCTTCGTGCTCTGCTTCAGCGGACAGGCCGTGGCCGACGCGACCTTCCGGAATCTCGTCCATGACATCGCCCTGCTGTCGAGCCTGGGGATACGCCTGGTCATCGTCCCGGGCACGCGCCATCAGCTGAACGAGCGCCTGCAGGGCCGTGGCCTGGAGTTCAGAACGGAGAAGGGGATACGCATCACCGACGAGGCGACGCTCGCGTGCGTGAAGGACGCGGTCGGAACCGTGGTCATCGAGGTGATGGCCATGCTTTCGCAGGGACTGGCGAATTCACCGACCCCGAATGCGCGCATCCGTGTGGCCTCCGGCAACTACGTGACGGCCAAGCCCATCGGAGTGCGCAACGGCGTGGACTTCCACTATACGGGGAACGTCAGGCGCGTTGACGTCGAGGCCATCAGGTCCGATCTCGACAGCGGCGACATCGTGGTGGTCCCCCCGATCGGGTATTCGCCGACGGGAGAGAGCTTCAACGTGAACGCGCACGAGGTCGCCACGGCCGTTTCCTCCGCGCTCGGCGCGGCCAAGCTCATATTCCTGCTGGAAGGGCGGCACGTCATCGATCGCAAGGGCAAGCTGGTGCGGCAGTTTACCGACAGCGAGGCACAGCAGCTGCTGTCCTCGACCGCCGGGCTGGCCGATCGCATGCCCGAACTGGATGACGCGATCAACGCCTGCCGCAACGGCGTGCGGCGCGCGCACCTCGTGGACCGGCGCGTGGACGGCGCGCTGCTGCTCGAGCTGTTCACGCGCGACGGCATCGGCACGTTGGTGTCGGCCTCACCGTTCGACACCCTGCGCAAGGCGACCATCGACGACGTCGCGGGAATCCTCGAGCTGATCGCTCCGCTGGAGGAGGACGGAACGCTGGTGCGGCGGTCGCGTGAGAAGCTGGAGACGGAGATCGATCAGTTCTCGGTACTGGTTCGCGACGGCACCATCATCGGCTGCGGCGCGATCTATCCGTTCGCGGAGGAGGGCATGGCCGAACTGGCCTGTCTGTCCGTGCACCCGGACTACCGCAAGGAAGGGCGGGGCGACCTGCTGTTGTCGAACCTGGAGGCGGCGACGCGCCAGATGGGTCTGAAAGGACTGTTCGTGCTGACGACGCAGACCGCGCACTGGTTCATCGAGCGCGGGTTCGTGGAGGCCTCCGTCGAGGAGCTGCCGATCGCGAAGAAGCGGCTCTACAACCTGCAGCGCAACTCCAAGGTGTTCACCAAGCGGATCTAGGGCGCCGGCCGGACGCACGCCGGAGCCGCGCCGGCGCGCGGATCACAGCGCGCGCGCCGGCGTCTTGGACGGGGTGCGGATGTCGATCGCCAGATCGTCGTCGCGGACCGTGACCAGCACGTCGCCGCCGTGTTCGAGGCGGCCGAACAGCAGCTCCTCGGCGAGCAGGCGCTTGAGCTTCTCCTGGATGAGCCTCGCCATCGGCCGGGCGCCCATCAGGGGATCGTGACCGCGCTTGGCCAGCCACGCGCGCGCCTCCTCGTCGACCTCCACGGTCACGTTCTTCTCGTTCAACTGCGCCTCCAGCTCGGTGATGAACTTGTCGACCACGTGCAGGATGGTCTGTTCGCTGAGCGGCTTGAACTGGACGACGGCATCCAGCCGGTTGCGGAACTCCGGGCTGAACATCTTCTTGATCGCCTCGCCGGCGTCGCTGGTGTGATCCTGCTGCGTGAAGCCGATCGAGGCGCGGCTGATGCGATCGGCGCCGGCGTTGGTGGTCATGACGATGATGACGTTGCGGAAGTCCGTCTGCCGGCCGTTGGTATCGGTGAGCGTGCCGTGGTCCATCACCTGCAGCAGGATGTTGAAGACGTCCGGATGCGCCTTCTCGATCTCGTCCAGCAGCAGCACCGCGTGCGGGTGCTTGATGATCGCCTCGGTCAGCAGCCCGCCCTGGTCGAATCCGACGTAGCCCGGCGGCGCGCCGATCAGGCGCGAGACGGTATGCCGTTCCATGTACTCGGACATGTCGAAGCGGATGAGCTCGATGCCGAGCACCTTGGCGAGCTGGCGGCTGACCTCGGTCTTGCCGACCCCGGTGGGACCGGCGAACAGGAACTGCCCGATCGGCCTGCGCTGGTCGCCGAGCCCCGAGCGCGCCATCTTGATGGCGGCGCTAAGGGTCGAGATCGCCTCGTCCTGGCCGAAGACGACCAGCTTCAGATCGCGATCGAGGTTCTTCAGAACGTCCTTGTCCGAGGTGGAGACGGTCTTGGGCGGTACGCGCGCGATCTTCGCGACGATCTGCTCGACCTCGTGCACCGTGATGGTCTTCTTGCGCTTGGAGGGCGCGAGCAGCTGCTGGGCGGCGCCGGCCTCGTCGATGACGTCGATGGCCTTGTCGGGCAGATGGCGGTCCGTGATGTAGCGATTGGTCAGCTCCACCGCCGAGCGCAACGCCTGGTTGGTGTACTTGACCTGGTGGTGCTCCTCGAAGCGCGAACGAAGGCCCATCAGGATCTTCACGCTGTCCTCGACGGAGGGCTCGGAGATGTCGATCTTCTGGAAGCGGCGCGACAGCGCCCGATCCTTCTCGAAGATGCCGCGGTACTCCTGGTAGGTGGTCGAGCCGACGCACTTCAGGTCCCCGGAGGCCAGTATCGGCTTGATGAGGTTGGATGCGTCCATGACTCCGCCCGAGGCGGCCCCGGCGCCGATGATCGTGTGGATCTCGTCGATGAACAGGATCGATCCGGGGTCCTTGCCGAGTTGCGCCAGCACGTTCTTGAAACGCTTCTCGAAGTCGCCGCGGTACTTGGTGCCGGCCAGCAACGCGCCCAGGTCCAGGGCGTAGATGGTCGATTCCCGGAGCACGTCGGGAACCTCGCCCTCGACGATCTTCTTCGCCAGCCCCTCGGCGATCGCCGTCTTGCCCACGCCGGCCTCGCCGACGAACAGGGGGTTGTTCTTGCGGCGGCGGCAAAGCACCTGGATGGTGCGCTCCACCTCCAGCGCGCGTCCGATGAGCGGGTCGATCTTGCCGCGCCGCGCCTGCTCGTTGAGGTTCACGCAGTATTGCTCGAGCGCGGACTTGTTGGGGTCGGGCTGCTCGCCGTCCTCCTCGGAATTGGCCGCGGGCTCGCTTCCCTGGCCGTCCTCGCCGACCTTGGAGATGCCGTGCGAGATGTAGTTGACGACGTCCAGCCGGGCGACGTTCTGCCGGCCGAGCAGGTACACCGCATGCGACTCCCGCTCGCTGAAGATGGCGACCAGGACGTTGGCGCCGGTGACTTCCTTCTTGCCCGAGGACTGGACGTGGAACACGGCGCGCTGCAGCACCCGCTGGAAGCCCAGCGTCGGCTGCGTCTCGCGATCGTCGTCCTCCGGCAGCACCGGCGAGTTCTCGCGCAGGAAGGCGTTCAACTCGTTGCGCAACTGGGAGAGGTTGGCGCCGCAGGCCTTCAGGACCTTGGTCGCCGATGGATTGTCGAGCAGCGCCAGCAGCAGATGCTCGACGGTCATGAATTCATGGCGCTGTTCCCGTGCCGCCTTGAATGCCTGATTCAATGTGACTTCGAGTTCGCGGCTGAGCACGTTTCAAACCCCTTTCAATATTTAGACGGGTTCAAGGGTACAGAGCAGTGGATGCTGGTTCTCGCGTGAATAGGCGTTGACCTGCGCGACCTTGGTTTCGGCGATTTCGTGGGTGTATGCGCCGCAGATGCCTTTGCCGCGCGTGTGCACCTCGAGCATGATGCGCGTCGCGCTCGGGCGGTCCTTGGCGAAGAAGCGTTCGAGGATGTGGACGACGAACTCCATCGGTGTGAAGTCGTCGTTCAGCAGGACCACGTTGTACAGCGGCGGACGCTTGACGCGCGGCCGCGCCTCCTCCAGCGCCAACCCGTCGTCACGTCGCGTAACTGGTTTCTCACTCATGCCGAAAACCCCGGAACCCGTTACCGAGACCCTTGAGCCATTATATGTCGCGTTTTCCGCCTTTTGACAAGCGCCGGCGCTGGGCGGAGCGCACAGGTTTGACCGCCGGATTCGCCTTTAGGTTCGTCTGCGACAGCAGGTCGATGAAATGCCGGCCGGCGGGGCTCAGGTGCTTGCCCTTGCGAAGGATGATCCCGTAGTTCCGGCGCGGGAAGTAATGGCCGACCGGTATGGCCGCGAGGTCCTCGTTGCCGGTCAGGCAGAGGCTCGCGCAGATGGAAATCCCCAGCCCGCGCGCCACGAACTGCTTGATGACCTCCCAGCCGCCGGCCTCCAGGCGGATCTGGTAGGGCACGTGGTGCTGCTCGAACACGAGGTCGACCATGCGCGAGCTGGACAGGTGGCGGGGCGGGAGGATGAGGCCATGGGCGGCGATGTCCTGCAGGGTGATGTCCTTGCGGGAGGCCAGCGGATGGGCGCGCGGGGTAATGAGCATGGGATCGTAGGCCCCGAGCGGCCGGTACTCGATGTCGTCGGACATCTCCAGCAGGGTGCCGACCATGAACTCCGCCTCGTTCGCCCGCAGCAGCGCAAGCCCGTCTCGCGCGGTGACGTTGTGGAGATTGAAGTGCACGGCCGGGTAGGACTCCGTGAACTGCTTCATGGCCTCCGGCAGGATGTAGAGGATGGCCGTTTCGCCGGCCGCGATCCGCAGCTCCCCGGAGACGATGTTCTGGGACTTCTCCGCGAAGGTCGCCGGCAGCGCCTCCATGCCCTCCACGAGCGGGGCGGCCAGCTCGTAGAGCAGCCGTCCCTGCGGCGTGAGCTGGATGCGGGGACCGTTGCGCTCGAACAGCTTGGCGCTGAGGTCCTTCTCCAGGGCCTGCACAAGCAGGGACACGGAGGGCTGGCTGAGGAACATCCGCTCCGCGGCCTTCGAAATGCGTCCGGTTTCGGCGCTGTAACAGAAGGCCCGGAGCTGCTTGAGCCGGTCCTGCTTGTAGTAGAAGCGCTGGTCCCGGTTGGGCATGGGCCGGAGCTCAGTATTGGCTGGGTTAATACTAAATATTGAAAAAATTGCCTTGTCAAATGGTGCGCCGCAACCTAAATTCGGTATCATCTGATTGATATTCCGCCCCGAATCCATCGGGGCCACAGCTGCGGAGGAGCGGTGACGGAGATGAGCGCAATCCTCAGTTCCGCGTTTCAGTCCGGTCTGGTGATTAACGGACCGGTGACCCGGCGTTATGCCGAGCTGCTCACGCCCGATGCCCTCGGCTTCGTGGAAGAGCTGGCCGCTCGGTTCGCTCCCCGCTGCAAGGAGTTGCTGAACATCCGCATCCGCCGCCAGGAGTACTTCGATGCCGGCGGTCTGCCGGACTTCCTGCCGGAGACCCGGCACGTGCGCGAGGGCGAATGGAAGGTCGCCGGCGTGCCGCCGCTGCTGCAGGACCGGCGCGTGGAGATCACCGGGCCGGTGGACCGCAAGATGGTGATCAACGCGCTGAACTGCGGCGCCGACACTTTCATGGCCGACTTCGAGGACTCTTCCAGCCCCACCTGGGAGCAGATGATGGACGGCCAGGTCAATCTCTACGACGCCGTCCGGGGGACCATCGATTTCCGCGGGCCGGAGGGCAAGACCTACCGGCTGAATCCGAATACGGCGACGCTCATCGTGCGGCCGCGCGGCTGGCACCTGCACGAGGGACATTGCCTGCTGAACGGCGAGGCCATCCCCGCCGGGCTGTTCGATTTCGGTCTTTTCTTCTTCCACAACGCGAGAGCCCTCATCGACAAGGGCGCCGGTCCGTATTTCTACCTGCCGAAGATGGAGAGTCACCGCGAGGCGCGGCTGTGGAACGAGGTGTTCAACTTCGCCCAGGACACCCTCGGCATCCTGCGCGGCACGATCAAGGCCACCGCGCTGGTGGAGACGCTGACCGCCGTCTTCGAGATGCACGAGATCCTCTACGAGCTGCGCGATCACGCCGTCGGCCTGAACTGCGGCCGCTGGGACTATGTCTTTAGTTTCATCAAGTGCATGCGCAACCATCCGGAATTCGTGCTGCCCGATCGCGCGCAGCTGACCATGGATCAGCACTTCCTGAAATCCTATTCGCACCTGCTCATACAGACCTGCCACCGGCGCGGTGCCTACGCCATGGGCGGCATGGCGGCGCAGATACCGATCAAGGACGATCACATCGCCAACGAGGCGGCGCTCGCCAAGGTGCGCGCGCCGACAAGGAACGGGAGGTGAAGGCGGGCCACGACGGCACCTGGGTCGCGCACCCGCTGCTGGTGCCGCTGGCGCGCGAGGTCTTCGACCGGTTCATGCCCGGGCCGAACCAGCTGCACATCCTGCGTGAGGACGTTCACGTGACGGCCGCGGATCTGTTGAAGGTTCCAGCCGGGACGATCACCATACGCGGCCTCATCAACAACGTGAGCGCGGCATTGAGGTATACCGAATCGTGGTTGAGCGGCCGGGGCGCCGTCCCGATCGCCAACCTGATGGAGGACGCTGCGACGGCGGAGATCTCCCGCGCGCAGATCTGGCAGTGGATACGGCATCCCAAGGGAGTGCTCGAGGACGGGCGCCGCGTCACTGTCGAGATGTTCAGGGAGCTGCTCGCAGAGGATCTGCAAATCATTCGTCGGCAGCTGGGCGACGTGCTCTACCAGTCCCGCAAATACAAAGAGGCCGCGGAGCTCTTGGACAAAATGGTGACTGGGAAGCGGCTGCCGAACTTTTTGACCTTGGAGGCTTACGGGCTTTTGGCCTGAAGCGCACTGGCAGGAGAAAACTGGTTATGTCGAACAATCCGAAGTTTCAGGACGCAGTGAAGCAATTGGAGCAGGAATGGGCGAACAGCCCGCGCTGGAAGAACGTCCGGCGCGGCTACTCGGCCGCCGACGTGGTGCGCCTGCGCGGCTCGATGCCGATCGAGTACACGCTGGCCAAGCGCGGCGCCGAGAAGCTCTTTCGGCTCATCCACGCCGAGCCTTACATCAACTGTCTGGGCGCCCTGACCGGCGGTCAGGCCATGCAGCAGGTGAAGGCCGGCATCAAGGCCATCTACCTCTCCGGCTGGCAGGTCGCCGCCGACAACAACACCTACATGACGATGTACCCCGACCAGTCGCTGTACCCCGTGAACTCCGTTCCGGCGGTGGTCGAGCGCATCAACAACAGCTTCAAGCGCGCCGACGAGATCCAGTGCGCCAAGGGCGTCATGCCCGGCGACAAGGGCTACGTCGACTACTTCGCGCCGATCGTCGCCGATGCCGAGGCCGGATTCGGCGGCGTGCTCAACGCCTTCGAGCTCATGAAGGCGATGATCAAGGCCGGCGCCGCCGGTGTGCACTTCGAGGACCAGCTGGCATCGGTCAAGAAGTGCGGCCACATGGGCGGCAAGGTGCTGGTGCCCACGCAGGAGGCGGTGCAGAAGCTCATCGCCGCGCGTCTGGCGGCCGACACGCTCGGCGTGCCGACGCTGATCCTCGCCCGCACCGACGCCGAGGCGGCCGATCTGCTGACCAGCGACTGTGACGAGAACGACAAGCCGTTCCTCACCGGCGAGCGGACCTCCGAGGGCTTCTACAAGACCAAGAAGGGGCTGCAGCAGGCCATCAGCCGCGGCCTGGCCTACGCGCCCTACGCCGACCTGGTGTGGTGCGAGACCGGCACGCCGGATCTCGAGTTCGCGCGGAAGTTCGCCGAGGCGCTGAAGAAGCAGAACCCGGATCAGCTGCTGGCGTACAATTGCTCGCCGTCGTTCAACTGGAAAAAGAATCTCGACGACGCCACGATCGCGAAGTTCCAGCGCGAGCTGGGCGCGATGGGCTACAAGTACCAGTTCATCACGCTCGCCGGCATCCACAACATGTGGTACAACATGTTTGACCTGGCGCAGGACTACGTGCAGCGCGGCATGTCGGCCTATGTCGAGAAAGTGCAGGAGCCGGAGTTCGCGGCCCGCGACCGCGGCTACACCTTCGTGTCGCACCAGCAGGAAGTCGGCACCGGCTACTTCGACGACGTCACCACCGTCATCCAGGGCGGCGCCTCGTCGGTGACGGCGCTCACGGGCTCGACCGAGGAAGAGCAGTTCCATCACTAATCGACGGCGCGTGACGCCTGCCGAGTAACACTCCTGCCAACCCGTCCGGCACGCAAAGGCCGGACGGGTTTTTTCTTGCGTCGCCTGTGGCTCGTGCATCGACGGCATCGCCGCCGGCGTTCAACGGGCGGCGATGCGAGTCCGCGATGCACGATGTGGCGCCATCGCACGTGACCGGTTATCGTAGGCCGTTCCGCCTACGCGACCGACGACAATAACTCCAGAGACTCATGGCCTACGAGAAAATACTCATACCCGCGCAGGGCGAGCGCATCACGATCAACGCCGATTGCAGCCTGAGTGTTCCGAGCCACCCGATCATCCCCTTCATCGAGGGCGACGGCATCGGCGTGGACGTCACCCCGGTCATGCGCCGCGTGGTCGATGCGGCGGTGAGCAAGGCGTACGGAGGCTTCCGCGCCATCGCGTGGATGGAGATCTACGCCGGCGAGAAGGCGCAGAAGCTCTATGGCGACGACGTGAACCTGCCGCAGGAGACGCTGGATGCCTTCGCCGACTACGTGGTCGGAATCAAGGGACCGCTCACGACGCCGGTCGCCGAAGGCAAGCGTTCGCTCAACGTCACCATCCGCCAGGTGCTGGACCTGTATGCGATATGCCGCCCGATACGTTATTTCCCGGGCGTCGATTCGCCCATGAAGCAGAACGGCGGCACCGATATGGTGATCTTCCGCGAGGCCACCGAGGACGTCTACACCGGCATCGAATGGCCGGCGGATTCGCCGCAGGCGAGGAAGTTCATCGATTTTCTTCGCAACGAGATGGGCGTGACCAACATGCCCTTCACCGAACATTGCGGCGTGGGGGTGAAGCACGTCTCCAAGGCCGGGAGCACGCGCCTCATCCGCCGCGCGCTGCAGTACGCACTCGACAACGACAGCCGCTCGGTGACGATCGTGCACAAGGGCAACATCATGAAGTACACCGAGGGCGCGTTCCGCAACTGGGGCTACGAGCTCGCCCGCGGCGAATTCGACGCCCAACCGATCGGCGACGGCCCCTGGTGCACCATGAGGAATCCGCGCAATGGCCACGAGATCGTCATCAAGGATGTCATCGCGGACAACTTCCTGCAGCAGATCCTGCTCAAGCCGGAAGACTACGACGTGATCGCGACGTTGAACCTCAACGGCGACTACATCTCCGATGCACTGGCCGCGCAGGTGGGTGGACTGGGCATCGCCCCGGGCGGCAACATCGGCGACAGGGCGGCGGTGTTCGAGGCCACGCACGGATCGGCGCCGTCGTTCGCGGGCAAGAACCGCGTCAACCCGGGTTCGATCATCCTGTCCGCCGAGATGATGCTGCGGCACCTCGGATGGAAGGAGGCCGCCGAACTCATCGTCAAGGGCGTGGCCGGCGCCATCGCCGCCAAGACCGTCACCTTCGACCTCGCGCGCGTGCGTGCGCCCATACCGCCGCGCAAGCTCCAGCACGCCGCCGAGCACCGGTCGAGGACCGACGTGGAGGAGGAAATGCAGCGGCTGCTGCCCGGCGCGACCCTGGTGACGACCTCCGGCTTCGGCGAGGCCATCATCCGGCACATGTAGGGCCATGGCAGCCACGAGACCGGCGGGCGCTGCGCGGTTCGACCGGGACTACTACCGGCGCTACTACCTCGATCCGCGCACCGCGGTGAACAGCCGCGAGGACATGCGTCGGCTGGCGCGGTTCATCGCCGCGTACCTCGGTTATCTGGACCTTCCGGTGCGGCGCATCCTCGACGCCGGTTGCGGCTGCGGCTGGTTGCGCACGCCTTTCAGCAAGCTCTTGCCGTCGGCGGCGTACACCGGCCTGGAGTTCAGCGATTACCTCTGCCGCCGCTACGGCTGGACGCAGGGCAGCCTCGACCACTATGTCGCGCGCAGACCCTTCCAACTCATCGTCTGCAACGGCGTGCTGCAGTACCTGCGGGACGGGCAGGCGGCGCGCGCACTCGCCAATCTGGCGCGCCTGAGCGACGGTGTGCTCTACTTCAATGCGCTGACGAGCGAGGACTGGACGTCGAACGCGGATCGGCAGCGCACCGACGGTGACGTGCGCCTGCGGCCGGCGCGGTGGTACCGCGCGAGGCTGCAGCGTTCATTCCTCGAGATCGGCGCCGGCCTCTGGCTTCGGCGCGGCCTCGGCATCCCGCTCTGGCGGCTCGAGCGCGCTCCCTGATCACCTGCTGTCCGCGACCGCCGGGCGCCGGCGCGACGACGCCTGGCCCCGGACGCCGGCGCCGACTCGCGGTCGGCGTCGCCGGCACCGACTCCACCTAAAGTCTGCGGCATCGGGGCCGCTAACTCCCTCACATGGGGACAGTGCGGCTGCGGCGCACCCCCGTACAGATCCTTCGTCAAATCATGGGGCTTTGAGCATGGCTAGCATTCTTGCAGTGGACGACTCCGCGTCCATACGACAGATGGTGAGCTTCACGCTGAAGGGCGCCGGCTACGAGGTCGTCGAGGCAATCGACGGTGAGGAGGCCCTTTCCAAGGCGAAGGGAAAGCCGGTCAACCTCGTCATCACGGACGTGAACATGCCGAAGATGGACGGCATCTCGCTGATACGGGAGCTGCGCAAGCTCAACAGCTACAAGTTCACCCCCATACTGTTGCTGACCACGGAGTCGGCGCCCGAGAAGAAGGCCGAGGGAAAGTCCGCCGGAGCGACCGGCTGGATTGTAAAGCCATTCAATCCAGATCAGCTGCTCGCGACCATCAAGAACTTGTGTTTTTTTTTGGGCCCTTTGGGGGGGGGGGGGGGGGGGGGGGGGGGGGGGGGATGTCAATCGATCTACAGCAGTTCCACCAGATCTTCTTCGAGGAGAGCGAAGAGAACCTGGAGGTGATGGAGCAGGGTCTGCTCAGCCTCGATGTCGGGGCCGTCGATGCCGAGGTCATCAACACCATCTTCCGGGCGGCGCACTCGATCAAGGGCGGAAGTGGCACCTTCGGTTTCACCGCGGCTGCGAGCTTCACGCACGTCATGGAGACGCTGCTGGACGAAGTGCGCGCGGGCAAGCGTCAGGCCACGCGCCCGCTGGTCGATCTGCTGCTGCGGTCCGTCGACTGCCTGCGCGGCATACTCACCGCGACGCGCGGCGGCGGCGACCTGAATGCCTCCGTCGTGGATGCCATTCGCGGGGAACTCGAGCAAGCGCTGAACGGCGAGCTGGCCGCGCCGGCCGCCGGGCAGGCGCCAGCATCCGACCACGGCAGCGGTGCCGGGGAGGGCTGGCACATCGACTTCCGTCCGCATGCCCACATGATGCTGACGGGCAACGACCCGCTGCGCATCATCAAGGCCCTGTCGGACCTCGGCGAGGTCGAGGCACGGCCGGATCTCGCGGGGCTGCCGTCCCTGGCGGACATGGAGCCGGAGAACTGCTATCTCGCATGGACCATACTGCTGCGCGGTCCGATCGCGCGCGTGCAGGTTGACGAGACCTTCGACTGGGTTCGCGAGGATTGCGATTTGGCGATTGCGCCGATTGAGCCGCCCGCAGCAAGCCCGGCTGCGGCAGGCGGCGGCGCGGCGGCGGTGCAGACCGCGGAGGCTGCCCAGGGCAGCGCCGAGAGCCCGAGCGGCGAACGGCGGCAGGTGTCCGAGCGGCGCGTCCCCGCCGCGCCGCAGGAGACTTCCATCCGCGTCGGTATAGACAAGATCGACTCGCTCATCAACATGGTCGGCGAACTCGTCATCACGCAGTCCATGCTGAATACCCTGAGCGATCGCTTCGATGCCGGCATGATCGACAAGCTGCGCAGCGGACTCACGCAGCTCGCGCGCAACACGCGGGAACTGCAGGAGGTCGTCCTCAAGATCCGGATGCTGCCGATCAGTTTCTCGTTCAACCGCTTCCCACGCTTGGTGCGCGACCTTTCCGGGAAGCTGGGCAAGCGAGTCGAACTGAGGATCAGCGGCGAGCAGACCGAGCTCGACAAGACCGTGCTCGAGAAGATCGGCGACCCCCTCGTGCACCTGGTTCGCAATGCGCTGGATCACGGCATCGAAATGCCGGAGGTGCGGCGTGCCAGCGGGAAGCCCGAGGTTGGCACCATACATCTGGTTGCCTGTCACGAGGGCGGCAACGTCGTCATCGAGATCTCCGACGACGGTGCCGGGTTGAATCCCGAGCGCGTATTCAGGAAGGCGTTGGAGCGCGGCCTGGTGACCGCTGAGGACGTGCTCAGTGACGATCAGATCGCCGAGCTCATCTTCCTCCCGGGCTTCTCCACCGCCGAGCAGGTAAGCGATCTGTCCGGCCGCGGCGTCGGCATGGACGTGGTACGCCGGAACATCAAAGAGCTGGGCGGCAGCATCGAGGTGCGAAGCAGCCTCGGCAAGGGCTCGCGATTCGTCATTCGTCTGCCGCTGACACTGGCGATACTCGACGGTCAGCTCGTCAGCGTCGGCGATCAGACCTACATCATCCCGCTGGTGTCCATCGTCGAATCGCTGCAGGTACGCAAGGACTGCGTGAACTCGGTGGTGGGCATGACGGAGGTCTATCGGCTGCGCGACCAGTATATCCCGATCGTCCGGCTGCACCGTGTGCTCGACATCGCCGCCAACCGCACCGAGCTGGAGGACGGGCTGCTGGTGGTGGTGGACGCGGACGGACAGCGCGTCGGCATCCTGGTGGACGACCTGATGGGACAGCAGCAGGTGGTCATCAAGAGCCTGGAATCCAATTTCCAGCGCATCGACGGCATATCCGGCGCGACCATACTGGGCACCGGCACGGTCGCGATGATCCTCGATATCCCTGGCATCGTCGCCCTCTCCCGGCTCAAGAGCGCAGCGCCGGGCGCACCACGCATCGTCAGAGCAGCATGAGGAGGAATTCATGAGCACCGAACAGCCGCAGGCCGCCCCCCCAGCGGTCCAGCACGGGGGTGAGACGAGTCAATACCTCACGTTCATCCTCGCCGACGAAGAGTACGGCGTGGACATCCTGCGGGTGCAGGAGATCAAGGGCTGGGACAGCGCCACGCCGATCCCGAACACGCCGGAATACATACGCGGCGTGATCAACCTGCGCGGCACGATCGTCCCGATAGTGGACCTGCGCCGGCGCTTCGCCCTCGAGAGCGTCGACTTCGGCAACACTACGGTGGTCGTGGTGCTGAAGGTGAGAAACGAGCAGGGCGAACGCACCATGGGCTTCGTGGTGGATTCCGTTTCGGACGTCTACACCGTGCCGACGGAGCAGGTAAGGCCCGCTCCCGATCTCGGCGTCGCCCGCGCCGCGGCCTGCGTCAAGGGGCTGGCGACGCTGGACGGAAAGATGCTGATCCTGCTCGACATTGACCGCCTCGTGGACGCCGACATGATCGGAGAGAGCGCCGCAACGCACTGATTGCACGCGGAAATTCTGACTAGATCTTTCGTACTCAAGGAGTACAGGCCATGCGCATCAACAATCCGGTGACCGGCGTAGAAAAGGAGCTGCGGGACGACACCGTCATCGTGTCGAAGACCAGCCCCAAGGGCGTCATTACTTACGTCAATCGCGACTTCATCGAGGTGAGCGGATTCTGCGAAGCGGAGCTCATTGGACAGGCGCACAACATCGTGCGGCACCCCGACATGCCGCCGGCGGCCTTCAAGGACCTCTGGGACACGGTCAAAGCGGGCAGGCCATGGACCGGCATCGTCAAGAACCGCTGCAAGAACGGCGATCACTACTGGGTAGAGGCGAACGTCACGCCGCTGCGCGAGAACGGCATTGTGACCGGCTACATGTCGGTGCGCCGCAAGGCGAGCCGCGCGCAGATTGCGAACGCCGAGGCGCTGTACCGGAGCATCAATGAGGGCAAAGCAACCCTGGAGCCGAAAGGGGCGGCGGCAGCGGTGCAGAGGTCTATGAAGCGCATCACGATCAGGACCAGGCTCATCGCGACCCTGGGGCTGCTGGCATTAGGGCTGCTGGTCATGGGTGGCCTGGGCATGAAGAATCTAAGCGATGCGCAGCTGAGCATGGAGACGGTCTACCAGGACCGCGTCGTGCCGCTGAAGCAGCTCAAGGTCGTTGCCGACATGTACGCGGTCAACATCGTCGACACCGCCCACAAGACGCGAAATGGCAATCTCACCTGGGAGCAGGGCCTCGAGAACGTGGAGGATGCCAGGCGGCTCATCGACCGGAGCTGGAAGGCCTATACGGGTACCCACCTCGTCGATCGGGAAAAGGAGCTGGTAGCCGAGGCAGCGCCGCTGCTTGCTGCCGCCGACGCGTCGGTGGCGAAGCTGACGGACATCATGCGTCGGCGCGACGCGCAGGCGATCGCGGACTACTCGATCCGCGAGCTCTATCCGGTGATCGATCCCATCTCCGGCAAGGTGAGCGAGCTCGTCGATATGCAACTCGAGGGGCCACGGCCGCGTCCGCGGCCGGCGCCGCGCGCTACCGTAACATGCAGGTGACCTTCGCAGCCGTCATTGCCTGCGGCTTGCTGGTCGCCGCCACCCTCGCGTTTCTGCTGTTACGCGCAATCCTGGACCCGATCAACCGCGCCTACGGCTATTTCCTGCAGATGGCGGAAGGCAAGCTCGACGTCCGCATCGGGATCGATCGCCAGGACGAAATCGCCAAGATCCTCGATGCGGCCAAGTCCATGCAGATCAAGCTGGGCTACGACATGGCGGAGGCGCGACGCACCGCCGAGGAGGCGCTGCGGGTGCGCAATGCCCTGGACGGTGCCTCGACCAATATGATGATCGCGACCGCGGACGGTACGATCATTTACGCCAATCGTGCCGTGCAGGAGATGCTCCGGGGCAACCAGGAGGCGCTGCGCAAGGAGCTGCCGGGCTTCGACACGGAGGCCCTGGTGGGTTCGAACTTCGACAGTTTCCACAAGAACCCGGCGCATCAGCGCAACCTGCTGGGCAGCTTGACCGGCACGCACAATGCGCGCATACGCATCGGTGGTCTCACCTTCGATCTGACGGCCAACCCGGTGATCAACGCCGCGGGCGAGCGGCTGGGCACGGCAGTGGAATGGGTGGACGCCACCGAGCAGGTCAAGGCCGAGGAGCAGGTGCAGGAGCTCATCGCCGCCGCCGGGGCCGGACAGCTGGAGGCGCGGCTGGATGCGGCGCACTTCGAGGGATTCATGCAGCGGCTGGCGGCGGGAGTCAACCAGATGCTGGACACCATCGTCGCGCCGCTGCAGCAGGTCAGGGAGGCGATGGGCCGCCTCGCCGAGGGCAATCTGTCGCAGCGGGTGGATGGCGACTTCAAGGGCGAGTTCGCGGCGCTGCGCGATGCGGTCAACACCAGCATCGACAATCTGCGCAATATGGTGGGCCAGATCCGCAGCGCGGCGGCGGGGCTGAACACCTCGGCCTCCGAGATCGCGCAGGGCAACGCGGATCTGTCGGCGCGCACGGAGGAGCAGGCCTCCAGCCTGCAGGAGACGGCCAGCTCGATGGAGGAGCTGACCGGGACCGTGAAGCAGAACGCGGACAACGCGCGGCAGGCCAACCAGCTGGCGGCCGGGGCACGCGAGCAGGCCGAGCGGGGCGGTGCGGTGGTGGGCAGCGCCATCGCGGCGATGCAGGAGATCGACCGCGCCTCCAAGAAGATCGCCGACATCATCGGCGTCATCGACGAGATCGCCTTCCAGACCAATCTGCTGGCGCTGAACGCCGCGGTCGAGGCGGCGCGTGCCGGCGAGCAGGGCAAGGGTTTCGCGGTGGTGGCGAGCGAAGTGCGCAACCTGGCACAGCGCTCGGCGGGCGCTGCCCGGGAGATCAAGAGCCTGATCAAGGACAGCGTCGAGAGGGTGGAGGAAGGCTCGCGGCTGGTCAACGAGTCGGGCGCCACGCTGGAGACGATAGTCGGCTCGGTGAAGAAGGTCAGCGACATCATCGCCGAGATTGCGGCGGCCTCCGAGGAGCAGTCCGCCGGTATCGAGCAGGTGACCAAGGCCATCGCGCAGATGGACCAGGCGGTGCAGCAGAACGCCGCGCTGGTGGAGCAGGCGGCCGCCGCCTCGGAGTCGATGGACGAGCAGTCCAAGGGCCTGCTGCAGCTGATGGATTTCTTCAAGGGCGCTGGCGAAGGTGCGGAGGCGACCGCCAACGGCGGCGTGGACGTGGAACGTCGCGGCGCCGCCAGGCCGTGGAGTGGCGGCACGGCGAGCGGTGGAACGTCTCCGAGCGCGCGCGTCGGCATCGATTTCTCGGCCGCGCGCACCAAGCACCTGAGCTGGAAGACCCGGCTGCGGGGCTTCCTGGACGGCCGGGAGAGCATGACGGAGGCACAGGCTGTCTCGCATCGCGACTGCGATCTGGGCAAGTGGCTCTACTCCCGGGGCATGGCCGAGTACGGGCAGTGCTCCGCCATGCAGCAGCTGGAGAAGGACCACGCGGCGATGCACGCCCTCGTGAAGGAGGTGGTGAGGTTCAAGGGCGCCGGCGAGAGTGAGCGGGCCGAGGCTAAATTCCGCGAGATCGAGCCGTTGTCCGCCAAGGTGGTGAGGTCGCTGGATGAAGTCGAGCAGCACATGCACGGCGGCGCCGCCAAGGCTGGCGCGATCGTATCTGCGTCGCCAAAGCGGGCGGCATCCGGCGGCGGTCAGGACCATGAGTGGGAGGAGTTCTGAGCCCTCCCGGCGCGTGCCGGCCGCTCAAGTGCGGCCCCGAACGGTCGAAAAACATGAGCATTCGCGTCATGGCAGCAGTACACAGGCCTTCTGCATGTCGTAACAGGCATCAGTCTACTACCGGTCGGACCATGAGGGCCGACGCCGCGATGCCTGCAACTCGGGAGGAGGAAAGATGAAGGTGCTACGCCGCATGAAGTTTGCCCACAAGATCGGAGCGGTGGTGGCCGCACTGTCGGTTCCCGTCGCCATGCTCACCTACCTGCTGGTCGCGAATCAGAACGTGTCCATCCGGTTCGCGCAGAAAGAGATGGCCGGCGTCATGCTCAGCCAGCCGTTGCGGCGACTGCTGGCCGACAGCATCGCCCACCGCTCGGCGACTCGCGATGCCATCGCCGGGGAGACGGGCTCCGTAGACCGCACGGCTGTGCTGCGCACGGCGATGGGCGAGGACATCGAATCGCTGGATTCGGTAGCCGCCGAGTACGCGGCGCTGCTCGACACCGGCGAGATATGGCAGGCCGTAAAGGGCGCATGGCGCGCGCTCGAGGAGCATGGCTCCACAGGGGCATCGGACGCGCATGACGCACTGATTGCCGAGTTGCTGTCGCTGGTCGCACACGTCGGCGACACCTCCAACCTGATACTCGATCCGGACCTCGACAGCTACTACCTGATGGACGTCCTGGTCGTGAAGATACCGGCCCTGCTCGACGAGCTGGGCCGCTACGAGGACATGGCCACGGCGGCGGCTCGGACGGGCGCACTGTCCGAGGAGCAGGAGATCGCGCTCGTCAGCGCCGGGGGAAGAATACAGACGACCCTGGAGGGCGCCGTTCGGAGCATGGAGGTAGCGTTCCGCAACAATGAACGGCTGCAGCCCGAGCTCGGCACTGCCGTGGCGGCGTTCGCGAAGGCCGGCGAGGATCTGCTCGGTGCCGTGGACGAGCAGGTGCTGCGCGCCGCGGCGATCTCCATCCCGCCTCAGCAGATCCGTAAGCAGGGCCACGACGCTGTCCAGGCTTCGCTGTCCCTGTACGATGCGGTCGCCCCCAGCCTGATGAGCCTGCTCGAGCGCCGCATCGCCGGTTTCGAGCGCACCAAGCACTATGAGCTGATCGGCGCCGGCATCGCCGTGGCCGTGGCGCTCGTCCTGGCATTCCTGCTGATACGGGCGATATCGCGCTCCATGCGCGATGCCGTGGACATCGTCACGGCCATCGCCGACGGCAAACTCGACAACGCCATCGAAACCTCCGGCCACGATGAGGCGGGTATGTTGCTGCGCGCCATGAACAAGATGCAGGCCGAGCTCAAGGCGCGGCGGGAGGCGGATCGCGAGCAGGCGGCCAAGACGGTCGAGGTGACCACGCGCCTGCGTGCCCTGGACGAGGCGCTAGGGGTCATCGAGTTCCGGCCGGACGGCACGATCATCCGCGCGAACGACGGCTACCTGAAGCTGCTCGGGTACAGTCTGGAGGAGATCGTCGGCAAGCATCACCGCATCTTTGTCGATGCGGCCGAACAGGCGACGCCGGAGTACGCCGCCTTCCTCGAGCGGCTGCGTTCCGGGGCGACCTTCTCCGGCCAAGCGCGGCGCAAGCGCAAGAATGGCGAGGATCTCTGGATCAGCTCGTTCTACACGCCGCTCATTGACGCCGGCGGCAGACTGGACCGTGTGCTGGCCTACGTCACCGACGTTTCCGAGCAGAAGCTCGCCGAGCACCAGATCGAGGGCATGATCTACGGCGCGATCGAAGGCAAGCTCGACTGGCGCGTGCAGACCGAGAAGTTCAGCGAGGGTGCGATGAAGCGGATCGGTGTCGGCATCAATCGGCTCATGGATGCGCTGGTGGGGCCGGTCAACGAGGTCAAGGAGGCCATGACGCGACTCGCGGAAGGCGACCTGACCGCGTCCGTAAAGGGTCAGTACAAGGGAGAGTTTGCAGCGATGGGCGATGCGGTCAATGCCTGCATCACCAACCTGCTGAACATGGTCAACCAGATCCGGTCGGCCGCGGGCAGCATCGGCGGGTCCTCCTCCGAGATCGCGCAGGGCAACTCGGACCTGAGCCGCCGCACTGAGGCGCAGGCCTCCTCGCTGCAGGAAACCGCGTCCTCCATGGAGGAGCTGACCGGCACCGTGCGGCAGAACGCCGACAACGCCCGCCAGGCAAACCAGCTCGCCGCCGGGGCCCGCGAGCAGGCGGAGAAAGGCGGCAATGTCGTGGGCGAGGCGATACGCGCCATGGCCGAGATCAACTGCGCCTCGAAGAAGATCGCCGACATCATCGGCGTCATCGACGAGATCGCCTTCCAGACCAATCTGCTGGCGCTCAACGCGGCAGTCGAGGCGGCGCGGGCCGGGGAGCAGGGGCGCGGCTTCGCCGTGGTGGCGAGCGAAGTGCGCAATCTGGCGCAGCGCTCGGCGACCGCCGCCAGGGAGATCAAGGCGCTCATCAACGACAGCATCGCCAAGGTGGACGAGGGTGCGCGGCTGGTCAACGAATCCGGCGCCACGCTCGGGCTCATCGTGAACTCGGTGAAAAAGGTCTCCGACATCATTGCCGAGATCGCCGCCGCGGCCGAGGAGCAGTCCGCCGGCATCGAGCAGATCAACAAGGCCGTAAGCGACATGGACGAGGGCGTGCAGCAGAACGCCGCACTGGTCGAGCAGGCGGCGGCGGCTTCGGAATCGATGAACGAGCAGTCGCAAGCCCTTACACGGATGATGGACTTCTTCAAAGTGGGCGCGGCCGCGGCAGCCGTGCCCGAACCGGCGGCGGTCGAGGCTCGCGAACGCCGGACCCGCGGACGCCCGTGGTCGGCTGCCGGTGCCGACGTGCCCGCCGGAGCGGCCGCGGCGCGTGTTCGCGCCGCCGGCGGCGGCGACTGGGAATCCTTCTAAGACGAGGCGGCTGTTTCGGGCGACAGATGCCGGGCATACGTCGGCGCGAGCGTGCGGAGTTTGAACGATGAATGGCGACACACGGCAGCAGGAAAGAAGCGGAGGCGAGGACGAGTTGGGCAGTCCGGACCACGGCGCGCCGCAGCTGGCAGTCGGCCAGTGGCTGGATCAGGTATTACGGGACAGTCGCGCGGCGGCGGTCGCACCGGCATCGGTGAGCGTCGAGGACAGTCTCGACATCCGCGTCGTCGTCGACCTGCGTGCGCAGCTGCTCGATGCGCTCGAGAAGGCCGAGACGGTGATCGTCGACCTGAGCAGGGTGTCCTCGGCAGACGCCGCCGGCCTGCAGCTGCTCCTCGGCGCACAACGACACGCGTCGGCCTGCGGCAGGCGCCTCGAACTGGCGGGGGCGACGCCGGCGCTGCGGTCGGCAGCATCCGCGGCGGGTCTGCAGGACGTGCTGGGATTGAGTTGAGCAGGCGTTGAAACGGGACTGAACCAACCAGGCGTCTGCCCCGGAGAGATATCGATGCTGCGCACGGCAGACAGGCATGCAGATGTGTTGGCGGACGGGGATCCCACGGCCACGGAGTTCCGCCTGACGGCCGCCGAGCTGCGCATGATCTGCGAGCTAGCTATGCGTCACGCGGGCATCGTGCTCAACGAGTCCAAGCGCAACATGATCTACAGCCGGTTGACGCGGCGCCTGCGCCAACTGCGGCTGGCCAGTTTCTCGGAGTACTGCGAACTGCTGGCGAGAGGGGACACGCACGAACTGCGCGAGTTCGTCAATTGCATCACCACCAATCTCACCGCCTTCTTCCGCGAGCCGCATCACTTCGAGCACATGCAGGCAGAAGCAATGCCGCGACTGTGCGCGCGGACGCAAGACCGGGTCCTGCGCATCTGGTCGGCCGGCTGTTCCACCGGCGAGGAGCCCTATTCCATCGCCATGGCCGTGCTCGAGGTCCTGCCGTCCGGCTGGGACGTACGCATCCTCGCCAGCGATCTCGACACCAACGTGCTCGCGCACGCCGAGCTCGGCGTCTACGACGCCGAGCGCGTACGTGATCTGCCGCGCGGGCGGCTGCAGCGCTGGTTTCAAAAGGGCAAGGGAACCAACGCCGGCAAGGTCCGGGTGATCGACGCTGTGCGCGAGCGCGTTACCTTCAGGCAGGTGAACCTGGTCCAGCCCTGGCCAGTGCGCGGTCCGTTGGACGTGATCTTCTGCCGCAACGTCGTCATCTATTTTGACAAACCGACGCAGCGGGAACTGTTCGACCGCTTCGCCGACGTGTTGCGGGACGGATCGCCTCTTTACATCGGCCACTCCGAGACGCTTTTCCGCGTGAGCGAGCGTTTCGAGTCTCTCGGCCGGACCGTCTACCGGAAGAGCGCGTGATGCGCACGTCGCCGGCGCGGCGTCGATGCGAACCCACGCCCGCCCTGCGCGGCTTCGAGCAGATCAACCGCTACTGGGATGACACGCACGGCGTGATCGCGGCAAAGATCCTCCCGGGCGAGTACTACGTGACCTGCAGCGACGAGGTGATCGTCACGGTTCTGGGCTCGTGCATCAGCGCCTGCGTACGCGATCCGATCGCCGGCGTGGGCGGAATGAATCATTTCATGCTGCCCTCCAGTTCGCAGGCCGGCAGCGCGCGTTGGTCCGGCCTCGACCTGAGCGACGCGACGCGTTACGGCAACTACGCCATGGAGCACATGATCAACGACATCCTCAAGCATGGAGGGCGGCGCGAGCGCCTGGAGGTCAAGATCGTGGGTGGCGGCCGCATCATCAGCAACATGAGCGACGTCGGCCGGCGCAATATCGAGTTCGTCGAGCAGTACCTGTGCTGCGAGGGGCTGCGTGTGGTTGGACGGGACGTAGGCGGGCTGAATCCGCGAAAGGTCTATTACTGGCCGCTCAGCGGGGCCGGCAAGGTGAAGAAGCTCGTTTCGCTGCACAACGCCACCATTCTCGATCGCGAAAACCGGTACATGCATGCGATCCAGGACCGGCCAGTGGCCGGTGAGGTCGAGCTGTTCGATTGAACGGCCGTCAGCGCCCGTCCATGGATCCGCGAACATGAAGCGCACACGCGTATTGATCGTCGATGACTCCGCGCTGGTCAGGCGGCTGCTGACGACCATATTCGTTACCGATCCCGGCATCGAGGTACTGGGCGCCGCCTCCGATCCTTACGTCGCCCGGGAGATGATCAAATCGCTCAATCCCGACGTACTGACGCTCGATGTCGAGATGCCGCGCATGGACGGCCTGACCTTTCTCGGTAATCTCATGCGCCTGCGGCCGATGCCCGTGGTCATGGTCTCGTCGCTTACCGAGGCGGGCGCCGACGTGACGCTTGACGCCCTGGAGCTCGGCGCGGTCGACTTCGTGACCAAGCCGAAAGTGGACCTCGCTCAAGGACTGAACGAGTACGCCGGGGAGCTGATCGCCAAGGTCAAGATGGCTGCACACGTCAACGTGCAGCGTCTAGAGCGCCGACCGGGCGCGCTGCGCGTGGCGGGCGGCACTCATGAGTTGGACGCCATGATCCCGGCGGTGCCGGGTGCCTCCGCGGCACCGAGGCACTTTCGCACCACTGACCGCATCATCGCCATCGGGGCGTCCACGGGCGGTACTGAGGCCATCAAGGATGTGCTGGTGGCAATGCCCCCCGACGCCCCGGGCATCGTCATCACCCAGCACATTCCGTCCGCCTTCAGCGGGTCCTTCGCCAGGCGCCTGGACGGCCTGAGCGCGATGACCGTGTGCGAGGCCCGGGATGGCCAGCAGATCGTGCCCGGACACGCCTACATCGCCCCTGGCGGGCGGCACCTGAGCGTCGAGCGCAGCGGCGCGCGGTTCCTCTGCAGGCTGGAGGATGGCCCGGCCGTCAACCGCCACAAGCCTTCCGTGGATGTGCTTTTCCGTTCCGTGGCGAGGAACGCGGGCGGCAATGCCGTCGGCGCGATACTGACCGGTATGGGAGACGATGGCGCCGAGGGCCTGAAGGCCATGCGAGCCGCCGGGGCGCGGACCATGGCGCAGGACGAAAAGACCAGCGTCGTCTGGGGCATGCCGGGGTCGGCGGTCAAGGCGGGCGCCGTCGAAGAGATCCTTCCCCTTTGCGAGATCGCCGCGCGACTGCTGCGGTTAGCCACTCAATAAATCGCTGCGCCGGCCGATAAGACTGTTATACCTGAGAGTCCGGGGCGACACATGTCGAGGGAATATCTGAAGAGATACTGGCTGCCGATGCTGCTTACGGTCGCGGCCATGCTGCTGCCCACTGCGGACATAGAGGGATGGTTCTGGTTAGAGGAGGCGCTGCTCGTCTCTAGCCTGGCCTTGTGGGTGGGCTGCACCACATGGGCGCACAGGCGCGAGCTTGGGTGCGCGGCGGCCGTCGCCGCGCCGCCCAGGCCTGAGGCGCTGCAGAGACCTGCACGAAACGGTGGCCAGCGTGAACGCGACCGTGGCGGCCGGCGTGAACTCCGTCCGACAGGAGATCGACCAGGTGCGCACGCTGACCCGATCCGCCGTGACCGACCTGACCGACAGCTTTCAGACGCTGAGCGGCGAGACTGCGGCGCAGGCCTGCCTGGTGCACAAGCTCGCAGAAAGCATAGATCCCTCCAGGGAGCACGCGAGCGGCGCGTCCGGCAGCATCACGATCCGGCAGTTCATCGGTGAGACATCCTCGGCGTTGGACTATCTGGTCGAGCTGTTGGTTGAGGGCAGCAAGCACAGCATGGACATCGTGGCGCAAATCGACGACATGGCGGCCCAGCTCAACGGCATCTTCAACCTGCTGGGCAACGTCAAGCAAATCGCTGACCAGACCAACCTGCTAGCTCTGAATGCCGCCATCGAGGCGGCGCGCGCCGGCGAGGCCGGCCGCGGCTTTGCCGTGGTCGCTGACGAGGTTCGCAACCTCTCGCGCAACTCCAACGAGTTCAACGAGGAGATCCGGGCCAAGGTCGAGGAGGCGCAAAGGACCATGAAGCACGTCCGCACCCTGGTCGGCGCCGTGGCTTCCAAGGACATGAACGTGGTGATCGGCAGCAAGGGCAGGCTGGACGATATGATGAGCGGCGTGTGCGAGATCGACCAGATGCTCGCCGATTCACTGCTGGAGGTAACCCGCATCACCGGCCGGATCACGGCGAAGACCTCCACGGCCGTGAGCGCCCTGCAGTTCGAGGACATCGTCCGCCAGGTCGCCGATCACGCCGAGCAGAAGGTGCTTAGGCTCGAGCACCTGATTGGCCGGGTAACCGCGCAACTCGAGACGGTCAATGCAAGCGATGGGATGGCGAGCTATCGAGCACGTCTGGAGGCGATACGCGGCGAGATTGACGGTGCCCTAGCGGCATTCCGGACGCAGCAGCCGCGCAAGCCGGCGGCGCAGCGGTCAATGGCAGTCGGCGACGTCGAGCTTTTCTGAGTGACCCGGCCGTCAGGTACCGCCCCTCGGGCCTGGGGCTGGATATGGATCCGGGTGGGGTGCGGTGCCCACCCTCCGCCATGGTGAGGAGAGAGAGATGACAGTATCGACACGACTAAGCGATGACGGTTCCGCGATGACCATCCGCGTCGCCGGACGTTTCGACTTCAATGTCCACCGTGACCTGCGCCAGGCCTACGAGGGCGCCGGGCAGCGCTACAGCAACTATGTGATCGATCTAGCGAATACCTCGTACATGGACAGCTCGGCGCTAGGCATGCTGCTACAGCTTCGCGCCTACGCCGGCAACTCGGCGCAGAGCGTGAAGATCGTCAATGCCAGCCCGTCGCTCTTGCAGATCCTGAAGGTCGCGAACTTCGACAAGCTGATGACGATTGCATGACGAGGAGCGTCTTGAGGGAATGCGGTGGCCGGCTGCGTAGCCCGATGACGCCTGATTGCGGCCTCGAACAGGCGAACCTAGGAACCGGCATCGACGGAAGACGCGCGCGCATGCTCGTCGTCGAGGACAATCCTGTCGACCAATTGCACCTGGTTGCCCTTCTGGAAGTCGCGGGGTACGAAGTCGTCACCGCCGGCAACGGTGTGGAAGCCGTAGCCCGCTACCGCGAGGCGCGGCCCGACGTCGTTCTGATGGATACGTGCATGCCGGTGATGGGCGGCTGCGAAGCAACGCGCATCATCAAGGCCGAGGCCGGAGAAGGAAACGTGTCGGTCATCTTTCTGACCGGCATGGATGTCGATGAGTCCTTCTTCGCCGCCATGGCTGCAGGCGCCGACGACTGTCTGGCCAAGCCCTTCAACCCGGAAAGGCTGCGGCTGAAGCTCGACAGGCAGCTACGGCAGCTGGAGCTGTATCGAACCATCCAGCAGGAGCGCGAGGACCTGCGCCGCTACCAGATGCAGCAAGAGGAGGATCTCGTGCTGGCGCGGCACATCCACGAGCGGCTGGCCCGCTCCGAATGGCTGGACATGCCGAACGTTCGGCGGTGGGTGATGCCGCTGGAGGTCGCCAGCGGCGACATAATCCTCGGCGCGCCCGGCCCGCGCGGCGGACAGGTCTTCCTGCTGGGCGACGTGACTGGCCACGGTCTGGGCGCTGCCACCTGTGCCATGATCGCCTGCGACATCTTCCACTCCATGGTGAAGAAGGGATTCCGCATCTCGCAAATCGCCGCGCAGCTGAACACGCGCCTGCATCGGGCCCTGCCCACTGGTCGTTTCCTCGCCGCCTGCCTGCTGGAGGTCTACCCGGAAGGCAGGGCAATTGAAATTTGGAACGGCGGCGTGCCAGACGCGTACGTGCTGGATGCGACCGGCACCCTCAAGGCCAGCGCACATTCTAGGCACGTGCCGCTGGGCGTGCTCGAGGTCGATCAGTTCGATGGGCAAACCCAAGTCCTGGACATCGTACCGGGAGACCGAATAGTTGTGTGCTCGGACGGTATCATCGAGGCCGCCAACGCAGACGGCGAAATCTTCGGTGGCGGGCGCCTGCTCGCGTGCCTGGGCGCCGACCCCGCACGCCCAGGGGCGGAGGCCGTGGCCGCGGCCGTCGCCGGATTCCTTGCGGGGACCCCGCAGACCGACGACATGTCGCTGCTGGAAATCCTCTGCGTTCCGTCACCCGAGCAGTGCGCAGCTGCCGCTTCATCCAGGCCGAGTGTCACCCGCGCACCTATGGAATGGCGCTTGCGCCTTGAGCTGAGCGCCGATGCACTGCGAACCGTAGACCCTCTTCCCCTGGTGTTGCATGCGATCTGCGACGTGCAGCAGTTCTGGGAGAGACGGAACGAGATCTACGTGGTCCTTGCTGAGCTCTATTCCAATGCCCTCGAGCACGGACTGCTGGGCCTCAGCTCGCAGCTGAAGTCCTCCCCGGAGGGCTTCGCGCAGTACTACGCGAAGAGGGACGCGCGGCTGGGCGAGCTGCGCGAGGGCAGACTTGTCTTCGATATTCGCCAAGCGCCTCCGGGCGAGGGCGGGGCGCTGCACGTGCGGCTCGAGCAAAGCGGTGCGGGGTTCGACCTTGACCATGTGCGCGAGCGGGCGAAGATGTCCGAGGGTTACTGTGGCCGCGGCGTGGCTCTGGTGCGTTCAATTTGCGAGTCCCTGGAGTACAGCGATGGCGGGCGCGTCGTCGAGGCCGTGTACGACTGGAACGCCTGAGCGTCCGCGAGGCGCGCCCCGCGTCCACGGCGCGAGGCGAACGACCGTAATCCTCCCGGGAACGTTGGCGGTCAGCGCAGCAGGTTCCTCAGTATCCTCTCATAGATGTCGGTCAGGGCCTCGAGGTCGGCGACGGCGATGCACTCGTCGATCTTGTGGATCGTGCGGTTGACCGGACCGACTTCCAGGACCTGCGCGCCGGTCGGAGCGATGAACCGGCCGTCGGAGGTGCCGCCGCCGGTCGACAGCTGCGCCTCCACGCCGGTGACCTCCCTGATCGCCACGCGCGCGGCGTCCACGAGCTGCCCGGCGGGCGTGAGAAACGGATCGCCGGACAGTCGCCAGGCCAGCTCGTAGTCCAGATCGTGGCGCCGAAGCACGTCCTCGACGCGCGCCTGCAGGCCCTCGGCGGTCTGCTCGGTGGAGAAGCGGAAGTTGAAGAGCACCTCGACGGAGCCGGGGATGACGTTCTCCGCGCCGGTGCCGCCGTTGATGTTGGAGATCTGGAAGCCCGTCGGAGGGAAGTGTTCGTTGCCGCGATCCCATTCGATGCGGGCCAACTCGGCGCGAAGAGGCCGGCGCGACGGCGTGGATTGGATTGCGAGCCAGGTGGGGATAGGCTACGTGGCTGGATCTCCCCTTCACCTTCGGCGCACGCCGTTCAGGAGCCGCGGCGCCGTTCTTGAGCACGTCGCCCAGCCGCGACTCCGATGACGGCTCGCCGACCGGGCACCAGTCGATCTTCTCACCGCGCTGCTCGAGCTTTCGACGACCTTGACGGTGCCGTCCGCGGACGGCCTTCCTCGTCGCTGGTGAGCAGGAAGCGATCGAACCGCGATGATCCGGATGGCGGACGAGGTCGTTCCACGGCCACCACCATCGCGGCGATGCTGCTCTTCATGTCGGCGGCGCCACGCCCGTAGAGCATTCCGTCCCTGACCTCGGGCACGAACGGATCCGAGGTCAGGCGTCGCGCGGACCGGGCGGGACCACGTCGGTGTGACCCGCGAACGCCAGCAACGGCCGCGCCCGACCGCGTCGCGCCCCACAGGTTCTCGACCTCGCCGAACATCATGGCTTCGATGGCGAAGCCGAGCTTGCGCAGGCGGGCCGCGACGATGGCCTGGCAGGCCGCGTCGTCCGGCGTCACCGACGGCCTGCTGATCAACGCCTTGGCCAGTTCCAGCGTCTCGCTCATGCCGGCAATGTTATCAGCTGTCGGCGGGATCGACGCCGCGCAGGCGCGCGCTCGCGAGGCTGACGTAGCGCGATTCCAGTTCGCAGCCGATGAACCGACGGCCCATCGACAACGCCGCCACGCCCGTGCTGCCGGAGCCCGCGAACGGATCGAAGACGAGGTCCCCCGGATGCGTGCTGGCGCGCAGGCAGCGTTCGATGAGGGCGATCGGCTTCTGCGTGGGATGGCTGCCGTGGGCCTTCTCCGCGCGTCCCGGCGCCGCCATGCGCCATACGTTCTTCATCTGCCGGCCTTCGTTCTCCGCCTTCATCGCGGCGTAGTTGAACACGTGCCGGTCCTTGCCGCCGCGGGCGGCCTTGGTGGCCCACAGGATCATCTCCGTGCTGTGGGTGAAACAGCGGCAGCCCAGATTCGGCGGCGGATTGGGCTTCTCCCAGACGATGTCGTTCAAGATGCGGTAACCGAGCTCCATCATCGCCATGCCGACGCTCAGGTAGACGTGCAGCGTGCCGCTCACCCAGATGGTGCCGCCGGGCTTCAGTAGTCGATGACAGGCCTGCAGCCACTGGCGATTGACGGCGTGGTCGTGGACCATGCCCCGGCTGCGATCCCACTCGCCCTTGTTGACCTTCGCCCGCCTGCCCGCAACGCAGGTCGAGCCGTCGTTGGAGAGAAAGTACGGGGGGTCGGTCCAGATGCAGTCGACGCTGGCATCCGGCAGCGCGGCCATCACCTCGAGCCGGTCGCCGTGATAGAGGCAAGAGGCACGGTCGGCGGACTCCCACGCTATCTTGGGTCTTGCCGCCATCTTCTCCGCGCCGCGCGCACTCAGCGGGGCTGGGTCTCCTCGGGCGTGAGTGCCTCGATGCTGAGCGCGTGGATGTCCGTCTGCATCATCTCGCCCAGCGCCTCGTAGACCGCGCGATGGCGCGCGAGCGGCAACAGGCCTTCGAACTGGCGCGAGACGATGCGCAGGCGGTAGTGCCCGCGTCCGCTGCGCGCCCCGGCGTGGCCGGCGTGCAGGTGGCTCTCGTCGACGATGTCCATCACCGTCGGCCGCAAGGCCTGTGCAGGCGGGAGCGCATGCGCTCGATGCGATCGCTCGCGCTCATCGGGCTAGGGCAGTCTTCCTGAAGGGCCTGACGCCGACCTGCTTGTAGACGGCCTCGGCGAGGTAGGGGTCGGCGGCCGCCCATGCCTGCGCGGCACTCTAGGGACCTCGAACTCGGCGACGATCATGCTGCCGGTGAAGCCCGCCGGTCCCGGGTCGGGACTGTCGATGGCGGGGAAGGGACCGGCCAGTAGCAAACGGCCCTCGTCGCGCAGCGCGTGCAGTCGCTCCAGATGGCGCGGCCGCACCTGCAGGCGTTTCTCCAGACTGTTTTCGTTGTCTTCGCCGATGATGACGTAAAGCATGGGTCAGCCCTTGGGTTCTTCCTTCGTTTCGCCGTGCCGGGAGAGGTAGACGGTCTGCGCGAGCGCGAACAGCAGCAGCAGGCCGAGCACCCCGAACAACTTGAACTTCACCCACGCGGCCTCGCTGTAGCGCATCGCAACGTAAAGATTCAGAAATCCCAGCGCGGTGAAGAACACCGCCCAGGCAACGTTCACCCGCCTCCAAATCGGCCGCGGCGCCGCCATGACGTGTCCCATCATGCGCTCCGCGATCGGCTTGGCGCCGATGAACTGGCTGCCGATGAACACGGCGGCGAACAGCCAGTAGACGACCGTGGGCTTCCACATGATATAGCGCCTGTCCTGCAGGAGCAGCGTGGCCCCGCCGAGGACGACCAGCAGGCCGAGCGTGGCGAGCTGGCCCTTGTCGAAGCGCCGGTACATGGCTCGGTGCGCAATCACCTGCAGCAGCGAGGCCGGGATCGCCACGGCGGTGGCGAAGAAGATGGCCTTGGTGCCCTCCGGCGGGAAGAAGTACGCGACGAAGAAGGCGATGATCGGAAACTGGTCGAGGAAGAACTTCATGGCTGGCGGCGGTTCCGGTGTGCGCGGCATCATACCGAAAACCCGCAGGACCCTCCACGCGCGGCGGCACGGCCCACGGTTCGCCGGCATTCGTAATTGGCCCGGAAAATCAAGCCTTTTGCCGGGCCGGCGATCAGGGCAAACTGGCGTCGAGGCCCAGGCCCCGGCCTCCGCCGCCGTCGCGTGGGCCCCGGTAATGAGCAGAACACTACACATTCATCCCAGGAACCCGGAGAAACGGCTCATCGATCAGACCGTCGCCGTGCTGCGCCACGGGGGGGTCATCGTGTATCCGACCGACTCCTGCTACGCGTTCGGCTGCCGGGTCGGCGAGAAGGAGGCGCAGGAGCGCATACGCCGGATCCGCCGGCTGGAGGAGGATCACAACTTCACGCTCGTCTGCCGCGACCTCTCGCAGATCGCGACTTATGCGCGCGTGGACAATCCCGCCTTCCGGTTGATGAAATCGCTGACGCCTGGCCCCTACACCTTCCTGCTCAAGGCCACGCACGAGGTGCCGCGCCGGCTGCAGAATCCCAGGCGCAAGACCATCGGCCTGCGGGTGCCCGACCATCGCATCGTGCAGGCGCTGCTGGAGGCCCTGGGCGAGCCGCTGATGAGCACCACGGCGCAGCTGGCCGGCGCCGACATGCCGATGAACGATCCGGAGGAGGTCGAGGCGAGGGTCGGCAAGCTGGTGGATCTCATCGTCGACGGCGGCAATACCGGCCTGGAGCCGAGCAGCGTCATCGACATCTCCGAGGGGCCTCCACGCGTGCTGCGCGTCGGGGCCGGCGACGTATCGGCGCTGGGTGCCTGAGCAGGAGCGGCGATGAAGACCAGGGTCTTCCGTCTTGCCCGTCTCGGCGCGGCGCTGCTCGCCGCCATCGTCGTGACCGGCCTGGCGCGCAGCCTCATCCGCCATCTCGATGCCGGGACGAGCGGCCCCGCGACCGTCGCCGCCGGCCACTGGCTCGGTTACGGCTGGATCTGCCTGGCCGCGGCGCTGGGCGCGTGGGGTCTGGGCGACCACCGCTGGCCGGCCCTCTACTGGATTGGCCGACTGGGCATCGCCGGTTTCGCGGTCTGCCTGGTGGTCGCCGTCTATCTGGCGGTCGTCAGACTGCCTGAAGCCCTCTGAGACCGACCTGCCACGGACCATGCACCGACCATGACGACGATGCTGCTGGAGATTCTGTTGAGCGCAGTGCCGATCATCTTCGCGGTGACCCTGCACGAGGTGGGGCACGGCGTGGTTGCGAAATGGCTCGGCGACCCGACGGCCGCGATGCAGGGCAGGCTGACCGCCAACCCCCTGAAGCACGTCGATCCGGTCGGGACCCTGCTGGTGCCACTGCTGCTGCTCGTGACCAAGGCGGGATTCATCTTCGGCTGGGCCAAGCCGGTCCCCATCGACTGGCGGAATTTCAAGAAGTTGCGCCGAGATCTGGTGCTGGTGGCGCTGGCCGGCCCCGGGGCCAACGTGGCGCAGATACTGTTCTGGGTGGGGATGGTCTGGGCGGCAGACGGTCTTCGGGCCTCCTCGCCCGGGCTCGCCGACGCGGCGATCGCAATGGCGCAGGTGGGTATCATCGCCAATCTGGCGCTGGCGGCCTTCAACCTGCTGCCGTTGCTGCCGCTCGATGGCGGGCGCGTCGCCGCGGCCCTGCTGCCACGAAAAATTGCAATTTCTTACAGCAAGTTAGAGCCATTCGGCCTGGTCATCATCGTGGTCCTGCTGGCAACTGGCTGGCTGAGCGCCGTGCTGATTCCGGTCCTGCAAGCCGGACTGCATCTGGTGTACTCTCTGCTCCCCGGTTGATGGCGACGGTGGGGCGGGCGAAAACAAAGAAAATGACGCCAACGAGGAGTGATGTGATTGAACATTTCCGCTAACCGTCGGGTGTTGTCAGGGATGCGCCCGACGGGCCAGCTCCATCTCGGCCATTACCACGGCGTACTGAAAAACTGGGCCGTGCTGCAGCACGAGTACGAGTGCTACTTCTTCGTTGCCGACTGGCACGCGCTGACGACCCAGTACGAGGACACATCGATCATCTCGCAGTCGGTCCTGGACCTGGTGGTGGACTGGCTGGCGGTGGGCATCAACCCCGGCGAGGCCACCATATTCATACAGTCCCGGGTGCCGGAGCATGCGGAGCTGCACCTGCTGCTGTCGATGATCACGCCGCTCGGCTGGCTGGAGCGCGTGCCTTCCTACAAGGATCAGCAGGAGCGGTTGAAGAGCAAGGACCTCTCGACCTACGGTTTCCTGGGCTACCCGCTGCTGCAGGCGGCCGATGTGCTCATCTATCGCGCCGGACACGTGCCGGTCGGCGAGGATCAGGTGGCGCACATAGAGCTGGCGCGCGAGGTCGCCCGTCGCTTCAATTACCTCTACGGACGGGAGCCGGGCTTCGAGGACAAGGCCGAGGCCGCCGCCAAAAAGATGGGCAAGAAGAACGCCACGCTTTACAACGAGTTGCGCAAGAAGTACCAGGAGACCGGCGATGCCGACTCGCTCGAGCGGGCCAAGGCCCTGCTGGCGGCGCAGCAGAACATCAGCATTGGCGACCGCGAGCGGCTGCTCGGCTACCTCGAGGGTGGTGGCAAGGTGATCCTGCCGGAGCCGCAGGCGCTGTTGACGCCGGAATCCAAGGTGCCCGGCATAGACGGGGAAAAGATGTCCAAGTCCTACGGCAACACCATCGGACTGCGGGAGCCGCCCGAGGAGGTCGAGAAGAAGCTGCGCACCATGCCGACGGACCCGCAGCGCGTGCGCCGTACCGACCCCGGCGATCCGGAGAAGTGCCCGGTGTGGAAATTTCACGCGATCTATTCCTCGGCGGAGACCCGGAACTGGGTGCAGCAGGGCTGCCGCAGCGCCGGCATCGGCTGCATCGAGTGCAAGCAGCCGGTCATCGACGGCGTGCTCAAGGAGTTGAAGCCGATACGCGAGCGCAGCGCCGAATACCTCGAGGACCTGGACGCCGTGCGCAACATCATCGACGAGGGCTGCGAGAAGGCCCGCGAGACCGCGCGCCAGACCATGGAGGACGTGCGTGAGGCCATGGGCATCTCCTACCGCTGAACGGCCGCGGCAGTCCTATGCGTAAGTCCCATTTCATCCACTCCCGCCGTTGCCGCCGGTGTAATACCGGCCGTCACGCCATGGTCGCGAAAAGATGAGCACGGAAAACGATCTCGCCCATCCCGTGCATCCGGAGCAGGAGGAGATGCCGTTTGCCGTCGTGCAGGGCGTGCCGCTCACCGAGATGCCGAAGGACCTCTACATCCCCCCCGAGGCCCTGGCGGTGTTCCTGGAGGAGACCTTCGAAGGGCCGCTGGATCTGCTGCTGTATCTCATCAAGCGGCAGAACCTCGACATCCTGGACATCCCGATCGCCCAGATCACGCGCCAGTACATGTCCTACATCGAGTTGATGCAGGACATGCAGCTGGAGCTGGCGGCCGAGTACCTGGTGATGGCCGCGATGCTCGCAGAGATAAAGTCGCGGATGCTGCTGCCGCGGCCGGTGGAGGCGGCGGAGGAAGAGGACCCGCGCGCCGAGCTCGTCCGTCGTCTGCAGGAGTACGAGCGCTACAAGAAGGCGGCCGAGGATATCGAGAAGTTGCCGCGCCTGGAGCGCGAGCATTGGTCGGTGGTGGTGCCTTTCCCGGAACGGCGGAGCACCGCGCCGCCGCCCAGCGTGTCGCTGCAGGAACTGCTGGCGGTCTTCACGGAGGTGCTCACGCGCGCAAGCCTGTTCTCCAATCATCACGTGCAGCGTGAACCGCTGTCGGTACGGGAGCGGATGACCATCGTGCTGGATCGCGCGCGCAGCGGCGAGTTCATCGATTTCGTGCGGCTGTTCGACGTGCAGGAAGGGCGCGCCGGCGTGGTCGTCACGCTGCTCGCCGTTCTCGAGCTGCTCAAGGAGCACATGATCGAGATGGTGCAGAACGAGATGTTCGGACCGATTTACGTGAAGGCGGTTGGTTGAGATGAATGCCATGGACAAGTTGAAGCAGATTCTGGAAGCGGTGTTGCTCGTGTCCAGCGAGCCGGTGTCGATCGAACGCATGCTGGACATTTTTTCCGGCGATCTCGTCGATGAACAGGGCGAGCGCCCGGATCGCGCCGCCGTGAAGGCGGCGCTCGATTCGCTGCAGCAGGAATACGCCGATCGCGGCGTCCAGCTCGTGGAGGTTGCCAGCGGCTACCGGTTCCAGACGCGCGCGGACATCGCGCCCTGGGTCAACAGGCTCTGGGAGGAGCGTCCGCAAAAGTATTCGCGCGCGTTGCTCGAGACGCTCGCCATCATCGCCTACAGGCAGCCGATCACGCGCGGGGAGATCGAGGACATCCGCGGTGTGGCGGTCGGTGCCACGATCATGAAGACGCTCACCGAGCGGGAATGGGTGCGCGTGGTCGGGCACCGCGACGTCCCGGGTCGGCCCGCCGTGTACGCGACGACGAGACAGTTCCTCGATTACTTCAACCTCGGCAGCCTCTCGGAGCTGCCGAGCCTCTCGGAATTGCGCGACATCGACGACATCAACCTCGACCTGTTCGGCAATCCGATGGCCGCCTCGGGCGGCGCGGCGGCCGGCGAGGTCGCCGCGATCGTGGCGACCGGGCAGGACGACGAGGCGGAGGAGGACGGCGCCGCTGCGGCCGATGCCGACTGGCCGCGGGAGCAGTCCGGGGCTGGCGCCGCCGCTGCGGCGGGCGCCCAGGGCGGCGAGGAGGCAGCGGAGGACGGCGACGCCGAGGATGTCGATGCCGCTGCCGGCAACGGCGGCGCCCGTTCCTACGCGGACGAGCCGGCCGCGGACGGGGAAGACGGCGAGCGGCGGATGCCGCATGCCGCCGCCGACTAACCGGGGGCACCGCCATCGGCGGGCGGATGAGAGCGCACTGGCGCCCGGGTCCGAGGACCCGCGCGGCCGGCCGCCCGGCGGAGCATCCCGCGCAATGAACACCCGCGAACGACTGCACAAGGTCCTCGCCCGCGCCGGTCTGGGCTCGCGACGGCTGATGGAGACGTGGATCGAGGCCGGGCGCGTGTCGATAAACGGCAGGGTCGCCGGCCTCGGCGACCTGGTCGGGCCCGGCGACGAGGTCCGTGTCGACGGCCGACTGGTGCCGTCGGAGCGGCTCTACAGGCGCGTGCTGCGCGTCATCGGCTATCACAAGGCGGCCGGCAGGGTCTGCTCCCGAAGCGATGAGCAGGGCCGGCCGACGGTGTACGAGGATCTGCCCGGAGCCCGCGGCGGGCGCTGGCTCAGCATCGGGCGGCTCGACTTCAACACCACCGGCCTGCTGCTGTTCACCACCGACGGCGAGCTTGCGCATCGCCTCATGCATCCGTCCACAGGCGTGGAGCGCGAGTACGCGGTGCGCGTGCTCGGGGAGGTCAAGCCGGAGGTGCTCGATCGCCTGCGCGCCGGCGTGCCGCTGGAGGACGGTGTGGCACGTTTCGACACCGTCACCGACGCCGGCGGGGAGGGCGCCAACCACTGGTATCACGTGACGCTGCGCGAAGGTCGCAACCGCGAGGTGCGGCGACTCTGGGAGTCCCAGGGATTGAAGGTGAGCCGCCTCACGCGGGTTCGATACGGACCCATCGTCCTGCCGCGGGATCAGCGCGCCGGCCGCTGGTGGGAGCTCGAGCCCGCGGAGGTCGATGCCCTGATCGCCGTGGCCGGCATCGAGCTCGACGAGGAGGCGAAGCGCAGCAAGACCAAGCGCGAGGCGGCCGCCGCCAAGCGCGCGCGCGCGGGCGCCCGCAGCAAGGGCCGGGCGCGGCGTCGGACCGAGGTCTCGCGCTCCGCTCGCACCTCCGAGGACGAATGGACGAGCACCCGGCCCCGGACCGCCGCGAAACCTCGCCGCCCCGCCGAGGGTCGGCGCGCGGCGGGCAAGGGGCAGTCAGCCGCGGGCGCGCGCGGGCCCGCAACCGGAACGCCGCGCGCCGCCGGCCAGGGAAGGCCGTCCGCGGCGCGCGCGACCGCGCGCAAGCCTCCGCGCCGCGGCGGATGACCACCCGGGTCTCGCTGCGCGCCCTCTATCAGCGTCTCCACCGGCGTTACGGACCACAGCACTGGTGGCCCGGCGACACCGCCTTCGAGGTCATGGTCGGGGCGGTGCTCACCCAGAATGCCGCCTGGGCGAACGTCGAGCGCGCCATCGGAAACCTCGCCGCCGCCGGCTGTCTCGATGCCCGCCGGATCGCGGAGATGCCGTCGACGGAGCTCGCGGAACTGATACGCCCGTCGGGCTATTTCAACGTCAAGGCCGGACGGCTGCAGAACCTATGCCGTTGGTACCTGGAGAAGGGCGGCATGGAGCCGCTGAGTGCCCTGCCGACCGATGCCTTGCGCCGCGAGATCCTCGCCGTGAACGGCGTTGGTCCGGAGACGGCCGACGACATCGTGTTGTATGCCTTCGCCAGGGCCGTGTTCGTCATCGACGCCTATACGCGCCGCATCTTCTCGCGCCTGGGCCTTTGCCGCGGCGATGAGTCCTATGAGGAACTGCGGCGCGTGTTCGAGCACGCGCTGCGGGGCGATGCCCCCCTGTACAATGAATATCACGCGCTCATCGTCCGTCACGCCAAGGTTGCCTGCAAGACGAGACCGTTGTGCGGCAGCTGTTGCCTGGTGGAAGTCTGCCCGCACGCCGGCGGCGGATGAGGCGCAGCCGCCGACCACCGCTCCGCGCGAGCCGCTGCGGGTTCTCTCGTGTTCGGCGCAAGCCGGCACGCGCCGGCGGCGCGGTGGTCAGGAATGTCCCGTGAGCTGTCGCCGCAGCTCGCGCTTGAGGATCTTGCCCGCGGCGGATACCGGCATGCTCTCCATGAAGGCCACGCGCTTGGGCACCTTGTAGCGCGCAAGGCGCTCGCCCAGGAAATCGATCAGCTCCGCTTCGGTGACGGTGGCGCCGGTCTTCAGCACGACGCAGGCAACGCCGCACTCGCCCCAGCGCGTGTCCGGCACGCCCACCACCGCGCACATGTGCACGGCCGGATGATGGTAGAGCGCCGTCTCGATCTCCAGCGGATAGATGTTCTCGCCGCCGCTGATGAACATGTCCTTCTTGCGATCGACGACGTAGTAATACCCGTCCGCATCCCGGCGGGCCAGGTCGCCGGTGTGCAGCCAGCCGTCTTTGTCCGTGACCGGTTGCCGGCGCCCGTCCGCGCCGAAATAACCGGAGCAGCACGACGGGCCGCGCAGCAGCAGCTCTCCGACCTCCCCGGGGCCGAGGGCGTCGCCATCCGGGTCGACGATGCGCGCGTCGACGAAAAAGTTCGGGCGGCCGATGGAACCGGCCTTGTGGATCGCATCCTCCGGCGCCAGCGCGAATACGCCCGGGCCGAACTCGGTCATGCCGAAACCCTGCTTGAATCGCACCCGCTTTTCCGTCATGTAGCGGTCGACGAGCTCCAACGGCAGCGCCGCCCCGCCGCTGACGCAGAAGCGCAACGAGCTCAGGTCGGCGCGCGGCCAGTTCGGCGCGCGGGTGAGCATCTGGTACATGGTGGGAACGCCGGCGAACAGCGTGACCTTCTCGGCCTCGATCAGTTGCAGCACGCGCTCGGCGTCGAATTGCCGCATGAGTACCGTCATCCCCCCCAGTATCACCTGCGGCAGCGTGTAGACGAAGAGCCCACCGGTGTGGAACAGGGGAAAGACGTTCAGGTAGGTGTCATCGTGGTGGAGATCGTGGATCACGGTGTTGAGCGTGTTCCACGCGATCATCCGGTGGGAAACGGCGGCGCCCTTCGGCTGCCCGGTGGTGCCGCCGGTGAAGATCAGCGCCGCGATATCCTCCTCCGTGACCGCCTCGCAGCACACCGGCGCGCTTCTTCCGGATTGCAGCGCGGACTCGAACTGCAGACTGCCGTCGATGCCTTCACCGCTGATGTGCAGATAGTGGCCGATGGCGTGATCGGTGTCCGATATGGCCCGCTGCAGCTCGGTGACGGCCTCGCGGAAATCGTCGCAGTAGATGAGCGCCCGCGGCCGCGTCTGCGCCACGATCGCCTCGATCTCGCGCCAGTGCAGCCGCCAGTTCAGCGCGGTGTGTATCGCCCCGAGCTTGCCGCAGGCGAAAAAACAGTCCATGTGTTCGAGGCCGTCGCGCGCCAGGATGGCGACGCGATCCCCATGCCCGATCCCGGCCGCGTCGCGCAGCCAGTTCGCAAAGCGGTTGGCGCGTTCGTTGAGAGCCGCGAACGTCAGACGCCAGGCCGGCGACTTGCCGGCATCGACGATACCGATGCGATCGGGCGTGTAGAGCGACCGCCGTCCCAGGTAATCACCGATGTGCATGGATTCCGGCCCCCCTTGTTCGAAGGACTACTCATCCAGGACGTACTGACCGGGCGCCGCCATGAGCGGCGGATGGCGCCGGTTGCCCAGCGGCGGCGGCGCCTGCTTCCCGCCCGACCTCGTCGCCAGCCACTTGATCCAGTCCGGCCACCAGCTGCCCTCGCGCGACTGTGCGTGGGCCGCGAGCCACGCGTCGGGGTCGCTTTGCGCGCAGTCGCCGACCATGTACTGGTTGCGCCGCCCGCCGGTGGGACACACCACGGCGGTGATGTGTCCCGCGCGCCCGAGGACGAAGCGGGCGGCTCCCGGGACAAGGCGCGCCGAACGGTATGCCGTCTGCCAGGGCACGATGTGGTCTTCGGCGCCTGCGACGAAATAGGCGGGACAGCGGATGCGGCCGAGATCGATCGGTGTGCCGAGCAGCGTCAGTGCGCCGGGCTTGCTGAGATTGTTGCGGACGTACATGTTGTACAGATAGTACTCCTGCATCGCCCGCGGCAGGCGGGTGCCGTCGACGCTCCAGTGCATGAGATCGAACGCGGGCGGCTCGCGTCCGAGGAGATAATTGTTGACCACGAAGTTCCAGATGAGATCGTTGCTGCGCATCATCCGGAAGACCGCGCTCAGCTCCTCAGGCGCGAGGTAGCCCTTCTCTTCCATGCGCCTCTGGACCTCGGCGAGCTGTTGCCGGTCAATGAAGACCGCGGTCTCGCCGACCTCCGAGAAATCGAGCAGCGTGGTCAGGAAGGTCGCGCTCGCCACGCTGCCGTCGCCCTTCGCGGCCAGATGCGCCAGCATGATCCCGAGCAGGGTGCCGCCGATGCAGTAGCCCACCACGTTGACCTTGCGGCTGCCGGTGATCGACTTCGCCGCCTTCATCGCCGCGAGCGCGCCCAGCCGCAGGTAGTCCTCGAGCTCGACGTCGGCCTGCGACGCGTCGGGATTGCGCCAGCTCACCATGTAGACCGTATGACCCTGCGCGACGAGGTACTCGACCAGGCTCATTCCCGGGCGGATATCGAGCACATAGTAGCGATTGATCCAGGGCGGCAGGATGAGCAGCGGCACGGCGAAGGTCTTCCTCGTGGCCGGCGCGTACTGGATGAGCTCCATCAGCTCGTTGCGCAGGACGACCTGCCCCGGCGTCAGCGCCAGGTTCTCACCCGCGCGGAAGCGCGCTGGCGGTACGACGGAGATCGCGCCCTGGCCGGCGTCGGCCAGCAGGTTGCTCAGCCCGCGCCGCAGGTTCTCGCCGGCGCTGGCGATGGTCTCGCGCACCACCTGGGGGTTGGTCACCGGGAAGTTCGACGGACTGAGCGCGTCGAGCCATTGTCGCAGGTAAAAGCGCACACGCTGCCGTGTGGACGCGTCGAGGTCCAGCCGGCTCGCCGTATCCGACAGCCACCGCGACCACAGCAGGTGGGATAGTCGCAGGACGTTGAAAGGCAGCGCGGTCTCCCAGTCTTCGTCGCTGTAGCGGCGGTCGCGCGTGGGCGCCGGCACAGGTGCGGGGGCGAGATCGCCGCTCAGCTGCCGCGTGGCCCACAGGCCCAGCCGCAACTGCTCCAGTGCGAGCAGGCTGAGCTGCCGGTCGAGCAGGGCGGGTTGCGCGGCAAGCGTCTCACTGAACTCGGTCCACGCCCGGAAGACCTCGGCGGGGTCCAACGGGAACAGTCGCGACAGCGGCAGCTCCGACCACATCCGGCGCTGCCAATCGAGCCAATATCGCCCCCACGCGCTTTCCGCCCACTGCTCCCACAGGCGCGGTGAGGTGTCAGTCTTGCCGGCGTGCTTGTCGTCGACTGCCTTGTTCATGGCGCCTCACGCGAAATGCGCGGCGAGGTCCAGGGTCGAGCGCGCGCCCACCTGCGGGAACTGTTCTTCCAGCCATTGCGTCGCATGGTCGCGCCCGCGGTCGCGCAGGTGGGTCAGGAACGACAGGCGCGCGTTGAAACGACTGTTGTGGCTCAGGGCGCTGAGCGAGTTCTCGCCCTCGATGAGGTGCAGTTTCAGGCGCTTGATGCGCCGTTCCACCGGGCCGAAACCCCAGAGCTGCTCGGCCTGATGCTTGAGCTGGGCGATGCTCTGCATTTCCCGCATGAACGCGGTGTTGAAGGCCAGTTCGGTCATGTGTTCCCAGATCGCCCTGGCGCTGGTCGGGGTCTTCTCCCGCTGCAACGGGTGCAGCATGACGATGACGATGTCCTCGCTGCGGCAGTCGTAGATGAGCGGAAAGAGGGCGGGATTGCCGGAAAAGCCGCCGTCCCAGTACGACTCCCCGTCGATCTCCACGGCGTGGTGCATGGACGGCACGCACGCCGAGGCGAGCATCGCCTCAACGCTCAGTTCGGCATTCTTGAAGATGCGTATTCGGCCGTTGTTTACGCGTGTCGCCGCGATGAACAGCTTGACGGAGCAGTCCTGGCGCAGGCGATCGAAATCGATCAACTCGCGCAGGATGTCGCGCAGCGGATTGATGTCGAGAGGATTCACGACGTAGGGGGACAGCGATCGCGACAGCCCGATGTAGGCCTGCATCCAGGCCGGAGGTTCCGCTCCCCCGGCACCGAGCAGTCCGAGCATTCCCTGACCAGGCATCTCGAACGGCGAGCGCTGCGCGACCATCTCCCAGAATCGCGCGAGATCCTCGCGCGCGGTGTCGGGACCGCCGCGCAGCAGCCCCTGGGTCATGGTGACCGCGTTCATGGCCCCGGAGCTCGTGGCGCTGATGCCCTCGATGCGCACGCGCCCGTCCTCGAGAAGTCGATCAAGCACTCCCCAGGTGAAGGCGCCGTGGGCACCGCCGCCCTGCAGCGCGAGACTTACCTGTTTCTTGCTATGCAACATAAGACAATGCTGCATCACAGCATGATGGGGGTCAACCGAAATTATGTGATGGAATGCAGTACATAAGGTAACCGACTGTAATTTAATGGAAAAATCGCGGCTCGGCGTTTCCGTGCAGCACCGTCGTCGAGCCGCGTTCGACCGAGCTATCGGACTGATAAACAAGATTCATTTTCATTTATAAAACAGGCCCGTTAGGCTGTGATCAATCGGATATTGCTCAGCCCGGAGGACTGCATGGCCAAGACGATGACATTCGCTATGGTGCACTTCACCGTCGCCTTTTCCGTCGCCTACGTCATCAGCGGCGACGTGCTCGTCGGCGGCGCGATCGCGCTGGTCGAGCCGGCCGTCAACACCCTTGCCTACTTCTTCCATGAGCGAGCCTGGAGCCGGCGACGCCGCAGCCTTCCGCCATGCTGGGCGTCGGCGTGCTAGGCGGGCCGCGCAGGGCGTCGGGCGCGCGGCAGCGGGCGAGACGGCCGCAGCGCAAATTGATTTAGAAGCGCCTGATCGGTAAGCTTTGCGCCCTTTGTGGACGAGGGCTTGGACGTGCGCCGCGCATTGGTTGCCGGAAACTGGAAGATGAACGGCACGCTCGGCTCCATCCGGGAGCTGATGGACGGGATCCTTCGGCATGCCGAAGACATCAGCGGTGTCGACATCGCAGTCTGCCCTCCCTTTGTCTACCTCGCCACGGTGGCTGAGCTGGTTCGGCCGACACCCGTGGCGCTCGGCGGCCAGGATTGTTCCGTTCACGACAGCGGCGCCTACACGGGCGAGATCGCCGCGAGCATGCTCCGGGATGTCGGTTGCCGGTACGTGATCGCGGGACATTCCGAGCGGCGCCAGTACCACGGCGAGTCCGATGAGCTGGTGGCCCGCAAGTTCGCCAAGGCGCTGGAACACGGGCTGGTACCGATACTGTGCGTGGGCGAGACACTGGCCGAGCGCGAGGCCGGCCAGACCGAGGCTGTCGTTGGCCGCCAGCTCGGCGCCGTGCTCGCGGTGAGCACAGCGACCGCCTTCCAGCGGGCGGTCATCGCCTACGAGCCGGTGTGGGCCATCGGCACGGGTCGGAACGCCACTCCGGAGCAGGCCCAGGCCGTACACGCCTTTATCAGAGGGCAGGTGGCCGTGCGCGATGAGGCGGCGTCGAGGGCCGTGAGCATCCTGTATGGGGGCAGTGTCAAAGGCGGCAACGCCGCCGAGCTGCTGGCCCAACCCGACATAGACGGCGGGCTGGTGGGAGGCGCCTCGCTGAATGCCGCCGAGTTCTTGACCATTTGTCGCGCCGCCGTCCCGGGAGCGGGGCCGGCGCAGGGGTAATGATCCAATGATGTCGATGACGATTCTTCTGATAGTGCAGGTGTTGCTGGCAATCTCGATGATTGCCCTCATCCTGATCCAGCGCGGCCGCGGCGCGGACACCGGTGCGGCATTCGGCAGCGGCGCCTCGACCACCGTGTTCGGCGCGCGCGGCTCCGCGTCGTTTCTCACGCGCACGACCGCCATCCTCGCGATCCTCTTTTTCACCAACTGCTTCGCGCTGTCCTACCTGGCGGGCAAGAGCACGCAGGGCAAGGAGAGCGTCATGACCAGGATTGAGAGCGCCACGGTCCTCGAGGAAGCGGTGAAGAAGGCGGCGGGTGAGGCGGCCGGCGCGGCGGATGCCGCCGGCAGCGAGGTGCCCACGGCGGCCGCTGCGGCCGATGCCGAGGTACCGACGGTGAAGCCGGAGCCGCAGGTCGAGGCACCGGTCGAGCGTGCCGGGGAGCCTACTGCACCGACGAACTGATTAGTGTTACTGTAGCGCCCCCGTCGCCGGATCAGCGGGCGAGGGGTTCAGCATGCCGACGTGGTGGAATTGGTAGACACACCATCTTGAGGGGGTGGCGGGGCAACCCGTGTGAGTTCGAGTCTCACCGTCGGCACCATTATTCCGACACCTCCATCCGGCGCGAGATGATCCGAGATGATCGAGGACCGTCCGCCACCACGCCCGACGCCAGTGGCCGGCCCCGCGCCGCGTGCGCATGGCGCCTTCCGAACAGTGTCGCGTTTTCGCACACGCAGGCACGCCGGATCTTGATCGTGGCGGTTGCAACGCATCGGAAACCGAAAAAAACGATTGCGGCAGTCTGTTTTGCAGTACACTTGCATTGCACCGCAAACTGACGGTTTCGTGACAGAGGGGAGACGGGGCGGCGTCGCCGCGCCTGAGCCGCATGTTGGGTCAGTACCTGCCGATACTGGTGTTCATCTGCTTCGGCCTGCTGGTCGGGATCATCGCCATCGCAATGGGCTACGTGCTTGGACGCCGGGTGCCCGATGACGAGAAAGACTCGCCGTACGAGTGCGGCTTCGAGGCCTTCGAGGACGCGCGCATGAAGTTCGACGTGCGGTATTACCTCGTTGCCATACTCTTCATCCTCTTCGATCTCGAAATCGCCTTCCTGTTCCCGTGGGCCGTCGTGCTCAGGGAAATCGGCACGGACGGGTTCGTCGCCATGATGGTTTTCCTGGGCTTGCTGGTCGTGGGCTTCGTCTACGAATGGAAGAAGGGCGCCCTCGAGTGGGAGTAGGCGATACCCGTCAGGCACCGATGAGGCGAAGCGTATGGGCATAGAAGGGGTACTCGAAAAGGGCGTGGTCACGACCACCGTGGACAAGGTGGTCAACTGGGCACGCACGGGATCGCTGTGGCCCGTGACCTTCGGGCTTGCCTGCTGTGCGGTCGAGATGATGCACGCTGGCGCAGCGCGCTACGACCTGGATCGTTTCGGCATGTTCTTCCGTCCGAGCCCCCGGCAGTCGGACCTGATGATCGTGGCCGGCACGCTGGTGAACAAGATGGCCCCGGCGCTGCGCAAGGTCTACGACCAGATGGCCGAGCCCCGCTGGGTGATCTCCATGGGCTCCTGCGCCAACGGCGGCGGCTACTACCACTACTCCTATGCCGTGGTGCGCGGCTGCGACCGGATCGTGCCGGTCGACGTGTACGTGCCGGGCTGTCCGCCCACGGCCGAGGCGCTGCTGTTCGGCATCGTTCAGTTGCACAACAAGATAAGGCGCACCAGCACCATCGCTCGTTAGGCCGCCCTGCATGCCGCTATCCCCGGAAGAACTGAAGGCCGCGTTGCAGCAGCGGTTTCCCGCATCGAGCGAGCACGTGCGCGTGGCGCTCGGTCAGGTGACGCTGGAGGCGCCGCGCGACCGCTGGGCCGAGACGGCCCGGATACTCCGCGACGAGGACCCGTTCGCATTCGAGCAACTCATCGACGTGTGCGGCGTCGATTACTCGACCTACGGGCAGAGCGACTGGGAGACCAATCAGGCCTCCGCCGCCGGCTTCAGCCGCGGGGTCGGCGCCGGCGGCACCATGCCGACGTGGCGCGGCGAGCGTTTCGCCGTCGTGTATCACCTGCTTTCGTACCGGCACAACCAGCGGCTGCGGGTCCGCGTCTTCCTGGAGGGAGAACCCCCGCGGGTGGACAGCATGGTGTCGATCTGGAGCTCGGCGGACTGGTTCGAGCGCGAGGCCTTCGATCTGTTCGGCATACTGTTCGAAGGGCATCCCGATCTGCGCCGCATCCTGACGGACTACGGTTTCATCGGACACCCGTTCCGCAAGGATTTCCCGCTCGAGGGCAATGTCGAGGTCCGCTACGACCCGGACAGGAAACGCGTCGTCTACCAGCCCGTCACCATCGAGAACAGGGTCCTCGTTCCGCGCGTCATTCGCGCCGACGAACGCTACGAGGACGCGCGCAAGCTGAGCGGACGCTGACCGTCATGCCCGAGATACGCAACATGACCCTGAACTTCGGCCCGCAGCACCCCGCGGCGCATGGCGTGCTGCGCCTGGTGCTGGAGATGGACGGCGAGGTCATAGAAAGGGCCGACCCGCACATCGGCCTGCTGCACCGGGGCACGGAGAAGCTGGCCGAGAGCAAGCCCTACAACCAGAGCATCGGTTACATGGACCGCCTGGACTACGTGTCCATGATGTGCAACGAACACGCCTACGTGATGGCCATCGAGAAGCTGCTCGGGATCGCGCCGCCGAAGCGCGCGCAGTACATACGCGTGATGTTCGACGAGATCACGCGCCTGCTGAATCACCTGCTGTGGCTGGGATGCCACGGGCTGGACATCGGCGCAATGACCATATTCATTTACTGCTTTCGCGAGCGCGAGGACCTCATGGACTGCTACGAGGCGGTCTCGGGCACACGCATGCACGCGACCTATTACCGGCCGGGCGGCGTATATCGAGATCTGCCGGCGCAGATGCCGCAGTACCAGCCTTCGCGTTTCCGCAGCGAGACCGAGATCAAGAGGCTCAACGAGAACCGCCAGGGTTCGTTGCTCGATTTCATCGAGAGTTTCACCGGCCGGTTCCCGGCCTGCATCGACGAGTACGAGACCCTGCTCACCGACAATCGCATCTGGAAGCAGCGCACGGTGGGCATCGGCGTGGTGTCGCCGGAGCGAGCGCTGCAGCTCGGTTTCACCGGCGCGATGCTGCGGGGCTCCGGCATCGAGTGGGATCTGCGCAAGAAGCAGCCCTACGAGGTGTACGACGAGCTGGATTTCGACATCCCCGTGGGGGTCAACGGCGACTGCTACGACCGCTACCTGGTGCGCGTGGAGGAGATGCGGCAGTCCAACCGGATCATCAGGCAGTGCGTGGACTGGCTGCGCGCCAATCCCGGCCCCGTCATTCTCGACGATCACAAGCTCACGCCGCCGCCGCGGGAGGAGATGAAGGGCGACATGGAGTCGCTCATCCACCACTTCAAGCTGTTCACCGAGGGATATTGCGTGCCCGAGGGCGAAGTCTACGCGGCGGTCGAGCACCCCAAGGGGGAATTCGGGGTCTACTTGATCTCGGACGGCGCGAACAAGCCGTATCGTGTCAAGATCCGCGCTCCGGGCTTCGCGCACCTGGCCGCGATGAACGAGATGGCGAAAGGCCACATGCTGGCCGACGTGGTCGCCATCATCGGCAGCCAGGACGTCGTATTCGGCGAAATCGACCGTTGAACAAGAACAGACCATGCAAGGCGAAACGGGCAGCAAATTATCCGACCATGCCCGCCATGTGATTGACGGGTGGCTGGCGAAATATCCCGCCGACCGCAAGCGCTCGGCCGTCCTCGCGGCCTTGCGCGAGGTGCAGCACGAGAACGGCGGTCACCTCACCGTGGACCTGATGGACGCGGTCGCGGCCTATCTCGAGCTTCCGAACATCGCCGTCTACGAGGTCGCCAGTTTCTACTCGATGTTCGAGCTGCAGCCGGTGGGGCGCAACAGCGTCTCGGTCTGCACCAACGTCTCCTGCATGCTGTGCGGCGCGGACGGCATCGTGGCGCACATCGAGCGCAAGCTGGGCATCAAGACCGGCGAGAGCACGCCGGACGGGCGCATCCATCTGAAGCGGGAGGAAGAGTGCCTGGCCGCCTGCTGCGGAGCCCCGATGATGCAGGTGAATCACCGTTACTACGAGAATCTCACCCCCGAGATGGTCGACCAGATCCTGGATGCGCTGAAATGAGCGAGATCCTGCTGAACCAGTGCTGCTACGAGACGCTGCAGTTCGAGCAGCCGTGGACGTTGGAGAACTACCTGCGGATCGGCGGCTACGAGGCATGGCGCAGCATCCTTGCCGAGCGCACGCCGCCCGACAGGGTCATCGAGGAGGTCAAGGCCTCCGGCCTGCGCGGCCGCGGCGGCGCGGGGTTTCCGACGGGCGTGAAATGGAGCTTCATGCCGAGATCCGCGCCGGTGCAGAAATACATCGTCTGCAACTCCGACGAGAGCGAACCGGGCACCTGCAAGGATCGCGACATTCTTCGGTTCAATCCCCACGCGCTGGTCGAGGGCATGGTCATCGCGGGCTACGCGATCGGCGCGACCGTCGGCTACAACTACATGCGCGGGGAGTTCATGGATGAACCCTATCGGCGCTTCGAGCAGGCGGTGCGCGAGGCCTATGAGCTCGGGCTGCTGGGCAGGGACATCCAGGGATCGGGCGTGGATTTCGACCTATACGGCTCGCTGGGGGCCGGCGCCTACATCTGCGGCGAGGAGACCGCACTGCTCGAGTCGCTCGAGGGCAAGAAGGGACAGCCGCGATTCAAGCCGCCATTCCCGGCGAATTACGGCCTTTACGGAAAACCGACGACCATCAACAACACCGAGTCGCTGGCCTCCGTGCCAACGATACTCCGCAAGGGCGCCAAGTGGTTCGCGGCCATGGGCAAGCCCACCTCCGGCGGCACGAAAATCTTCTCCGTGAGCGGGCACGTGGCCAGGCCCGGCAATTACGAGATCCCGATGGGCACGCCGTTCAAGGATCTGCTGGAGATCGCCGGCGGGATTCGGGGCGGGCGGGCGCTGAAGGCCGTCATCCCCGGGGGCTCCTCGGTGCCGGTCGTCCCGGGCGAGATCATGATGACGCTCGACATGGATTACGACTCCATCAGCAAGGCCGGCTCGATGCTGGGTTCGGGCGCGGTCATCGTCATGGACGAGACTACCGACATGGTGAAGGTCCTGCAGCGCATCTCGCGCTTCTATTTCTCGGAGTCCTGCGGCCAGTGCACTCCCTGCCGCGAAGGCACCGGCTGGCTGTATCGGATGCTGACTCGCATCCTCGAGGGGGCCGGAGCGGCCGACGACATCGCCCGGCTCGACGATGTCGCCTCGAAGATCGCCGGGCGCACCATCTGCGCGTTGGGCGACGCGGCGGCGATGCCGGTGCAGAGTTTTATCAAGCACTACCGGCAGGAGTTCGAGCACTACATCCGCCACGGCCGCAGCGTCGTCGGCGACGAGAAGGCCAGGGCCGCGTAGGCCCGGGGCGACCCCCGATTGGGCAATCCGCTTCGAGCGCGCCGCCTCCAATCACCGATGACGGCTTGACCATCACGATCGAATGAGCGAAGAACTCGTCAACATCGAAGTCGACGGCGTACCGATGAAGGCGCGCAAGGGCGCCATGATCATCGAGGCCACCGACGCGGCCAATATCTACATCCCGCGCTTCTGCTATCACAAGAAGCTCTCGGTGGCGGCCAATTGCCGCATGTGCCTCGTGCAGGTGGAGAAGATGGCCAAGCCGGCGCCTGCCTGCGCCACGCCCGTGATGGAAGGCATGAAGATCTACACCAAGTCGCCCCCGGCGCGCGATGCGCAGAAGGCGACGATGGAGTTCCTGCTCATCAACCATCCCCTGGACTGCCCCATCTGCGACCAGGGCGGCGAGTGCGAACTGCAGGATCTGGCGATGGGCTACGGCTCGAGCGTTTCGCGCTATACCGAGGGCAAGCGGGTCGTCAAGGACAAGAACATCGGACCGCTCATCCAGACCGACATGACCCGCTGCATACACTGCACGCGCTGCGTGCGGTTCGGCGAGGAGGTGGCGGGCCTGCGCGAGCTCGGCGCGACCGGGCGCGGCGAGTACATGCAGATCGGCACGTACATAGAGAAGGCCGTGCGTTCCGAGCTCTCCGGCAACGTCATCGATCTCTGCCCGGTCGGCGCCCTGACCTCCAAGCCCTACCGATACACGGCGCGCGCCTGGGAGCTGCGGGCGAAGCCCTCGATCGCGCCGCACGACTGCGTCGGGTCGAACATCGAGATCCACCTCAAGGGCCAGAAGGTCAAGCGCGTGGTTCCGCGCGAGAACGAGTCGGTCAACGAGGTGTGGATCTCCGACCGGGATCGCTACAGCTACGAGGCGTTGAACAGTCCGGCGCGCCTGCTCGCACCCATGGTCAAGGACCACGGCCAGTGGCGGGAAGTGGACTGGGACACCGCGATCAAGGCCACCGCCGAATCGTTGCGGACACTGCTGCGCGAGTCCGGGCCGGGGCATCTCGCGGGTTTGGCCTCGCCCAATTCGACGGTCGAGGAGCTCTACCTGTTCCAGAAGCTGCTGCGGGGGCTCGGAGTCGGCAATATCGACCACCGGCTGCGGCAGGGAGACTTCCGCGATCAGGATCGCGCGCCGCTTTACCCATCGCTGGGACAATCGATCGCCGATCTCGAGCAGCAGCAGGCGGTGCTGCTCGTTGGTTCCGACGCGCGCCGCGAGCAGCCGCTCATCAACCACCGCCTGCGCAAGGCGGCGATGCGGGGAGCGGGAATGCTGGTGATCAATCCCGTGGACTTCGACTTCAACTGGCCCGCGCGCGGGAAGTTGATCGTGGCGCCGGGTCTGATGATCGCGGCGCTGGCGGGCGTCGCACGCGCCCTGGCGGAGGCCGCCGGCGACGGCGATGCGCTGGCGCGGCTGCACGATGCGCGCGTCGAGGAAGTTCACCGGCGCATCGCCGCGCAGCTCAAGGATGCCTCTCGTAGCACGCTGCTGCTCGGCAACATCGCCGCGGCGCACCCCGACGGCTCAATACTGCGATCGCTCGCGCAGCTGGTCGCCAGGCTCAGCGGCAGTACGCTCGGGTATCTCAGTGACGGCGCCAACGGCGCAGGCGCGTGGCTGGCGGGCGCGCTGCCGCATCGTGGTCCGGCCGGTCAGCGCGCGGCCGAAGCGGGCATGGACGCGCTCGCCGCGCTGCGCAAGCGCATACGGGCGTACATGCTCCTGGGCGTGGATCCCGAGCTGGACACCTGGGACGGGCATGCCGCGGCCATCGCCATGGAGCGCGCCGGGTTCGTGATCGCCATCAGCGCATTCCGCAGTGATCTGCTGGACAGGCATGCGCACGTGTTGCTGCCCATGGCAGGTTTCGCCGAGACCGCGGGTACCTACGTCAACGTGCAGGGTGACTGGCAGAGCTTCGAAGCGGCGGTCGCCCCGCAGGGCGAGGCCAGGCCCGCGTGGCGCATACTGCGCGTGCTCGGCGATGCCCTGGGCATCGAGGGCTTCTCTCACATGCAGAGCACCGAGGTGCGCGACGAATTGCGGGCGATGGTCGCCGACCGCGCGCCCGAGAACATCGCCGATCCGCCCGCCGGTGCGCTCATCTACAAGGCGCCGACAAGCGGTGTCGAGAGGGTCACCACCGTGTCGATGTATTCGACCGACGCGCTCGTGCGCCATGCGCCGGCACTGCAGGCCGCCGGCGGGGCCGACGGTCGGGTGCGTGTGAGCCCGGGTCATGCCGCCTCGCACGGGCTGGCCGACGGCGGCCGTGTGCGGGTCGTGCAGGGCGAGGTGAAGGCCGAGGCGACCGTCAGCATCGACGCGCGTGTGCCGGATGCCTGCGTGCTGATCGATGCAGCCGGGCCGCTGCACATGCTCGGCCCGGCATTCGGGCCCATCAAGGTTGAGCGCGCATGAGCATCCTCAGCTGGCTGCAGCAGCACGTGTTCTTCTGGATGGCGCCGCCATGGTGGACGGTCACCAGCATCCTGCTGCAGATCATCGCGCTCGTCATTCCCCTGATGCTCGGGGTGGCCTACCTGACACTCGCCGAGCGCAAGGTTATCGGCTGGATGCAGGTTCGGAAGGGCCCGAATCGGGTGACGTTCTTCGGCATCCGGTGGCTGCGCGGCTGGGGCCAGCCGATCGCCGACGCCTTCAAGCTGATATTCAAGGAGATCATCGTCCCGGCCGGCGCGAACCGGTTCCTGTTCCTGCTCGCCCCGGTGCTGTCGCTGGGATCGGCGCTGGCGGCCTGGGCGGTCATACCCCTGGACGCCACGAAGGGGGTCACGGATATCAACGCCGGGCTGCTCTACATACTGGCGATGACCTCCGTGGGCGTCTACGGCGTCATCATCGCCGGATGGGCATCCAACTCTAAGTACGCGTTCCTGGGGGCGCTTCGATCGGCGGCGCAGATCGTGGCCTACGAGATCGCGATGGGATTCGCGCTGGTGAGCGTGCTCATCGCCGCGGGCAGTCTGAACCTGCGCGACATCGTCGAGCACCAGGACGGCAGCATCGCGCACTGGTTCTGGCTGCCGCTGCTGCCGATGTTCGTCGTCTACTTCATCTCCGGCGTGGCGGAGACCAATCGCGCCCCGTTCGACGTCGCCGAGGGCGAATCGGAGATCGTCGCCGGCTTCCACGTGGAGTATTCGGGCATGGGGTTCGCGGTGTTCTTCCTCGCCGAGTACGCCAACATGATCCTGATCGCCGCACTCGCCGCCGTGATGTTCCTGGGCGGCTGGCTCTCGCCGCTGCAGGGCCTGGCGGAGTTGGGCGGGGGGTCGACGCAGGCGTTGTTCGCGACGGCCTACGTCGGCACGTTCCTCGGCCACGGGTTGCACTGGCTCGTCTTCAAGGTGATGTTCCTGCTGCTGCTGTTGCTGTGGTTCCGCGCCACCTTCCCGCGGTACCGCTACGACCAGATCATGCGGCTGGGCTGGAAGGTGTTCATACCGATCACGATCGTCTGGCTGATCGTGGTCGCGGTGCTGGTGATGGCCGAGGTGCCGCCCTGGTTCCACAGGGCGTGAGGGCGAGAGTATGCGCGCGATCATCAACTACCTGAAGAGTCTGCTGCTCTGGGAACTGGTCAAGGGCATGAGCCTGACCGGGCGCTATCTGTTCGACCGGAAGATCACCATCCAGTATCCTGAGGAGAAGACGCCGCAGTCGCCGCGCTTCCGCGGACTGCATGCGCTGCGCCGGTATCCCAACGGCGAGGAGCGCTGCATCGCCTGCAAGCTGTGCGAGGCGGTCTGCCCCGCGGTTGCCATCACCATCGAGTCGGAGGCGCGCGCCGACGGCACGCGCCGCACCACCCGTTACGACATCGATCTCACAAAGTGCATATTCTGCGGCTTCTGCGAGGAGTCCTGCCCGGTGGATTCGATCGTCGAGACGCGGCACTATGAGTATCACGGCGAGGCGCGCGGAGACCTGCTGATGACCAAGGAGCGGCTGCTCAAGCACGGCGACATGTACGAGGAGCAGATCGCCGCAGACCGGGCCCGCGAGGCGCCTTACCGATAGGACGAACAAAGACGCGAGTATGGAACAGTTCATCTTCTGGGCGTTCGCGGCGATGCTGGTGTTCTCGGCCTGCATGGTCATCACCGTTCGCAACCCGGTGCATGCGGTGTTGTTCCTGGTCGTCGCTTTCGTGGCCAGCAGCGGGTTGTGGCTGCTGCTGGAGGCGGAGTTCCTGGCCATTGCTCTCGTGCTGGTCTATGTCGGCGCGGTGATGGTGCTGTTCCTGTTCGTGGTCATGATGCTGGACATCAACATCGCCCAGATGCGCGAGGGCTTCATCCGGTACCTGCCGGTGGGGGCCGCCTTCGCCGTCGCGACGGTCGTGGCGATGGGCCTGGTCGTCGGCTCCGGGAACTTCGGCCTGGAGCGCTACGCCGCCCCGGCGCGCAAGGCCGCCGACTACAACAACACCGCGGAGCTCGGCACGCTGCTGTACACCAAATTTCTCTACCCCTTCGAGATTGCCGGACTGGTGTTGCTGGTCGCCATCATCGCCGCCATAGCGCTCACCATGCGCGGCACCCGGCAGATCAAGAATCCGAAGCCAGAGCGCCAGGTCGAGGTGCGCCGCGAGGAACGGGTTCGCATCGTCAAGATGCCGCCGGAGAAGCGCACATGATCCCGCTGTCGAATTATCTGGTGCTCGGCGCGGTGCTGTTCTGCCTGAGCGTCGCGGGCATCTTTATCAACCGCAAAAACGTGATCGTGCTGCTGATGTGCATCGAACTGATGCTGCTGGCGGTGAATATGAATTTCATCGCCTTCTCCCACTTCCTGGGAGATCTCACCGGGCAGGTCTTCGTTTTCTTCATACTCACCGTTGCGGCGGCCGAGTCCGCCATCGGTCTGGCCATACTCGTGGTCGTGTTCCGCAACCGCCGCACGATAAACGTCGTCGATCTGAACGCGATGAAAGGCTGAGCTCCCCCGATGCAGACCGCCGTCCTCGTTATCGTGCTCGCGCCGCTGCTCGGCGCCATCGTCGCCGGGCTATTCGGCCGCCAGGTGGGCCGCGCTGGCGCGCATTGGGTCACCATACTCGGGGTGGCGGCCTCGTTCCTGCTTTCGGCGTGGATGTTCCATGGCATCGCCCTGAAGGGCGTGGAACCGTTCGAATGGTCGCTGTATCGCTGGGCGACCGTGGGAACGCTCGATCTGGAGATCGGCTTCCTCGTCGACAGGCTGACCGTGACGATGATGGTTGTGGTCAGCTTCGTCTCGTTGATGGTGCACATCTACACCATCGGCTACATGCACGATGACCCGGGCTACCAGCGATTCTTCAGCTACATCGCGCTGTTCACCTTCAGCATGCTCATGCTGGTGATGAGCAACAATTTCCTGCAGCTGTTCTTCGGCTGGGAGGCGGTGGGGCTGGTGTCCTACCTGCTGATCGGATTCTGGTACACGCGACCGACGGCAATCTACGCCAACATGAAGGCGTTCCTGGTCAACCGCGTCGGCGACTTTGGGTTTCTCCTCGGCATCGCGCTGTTGCTGATGTACGCGGGCTCGCTGAACTACCAGGACGTGTTCGTGCAGGCGCCGGAACTCGCCAGGCAGCGCGTCAGCATCCTCGCGGGGCAGGAGTGGATGCTGCTGACGGTCGTCTGCCTGCTGCTGTTCGTCGGCGCCATGGGCAAGTCCGCGCAGATGCCGCTGCACGTCTGGCTGCCGGACTCGATGGAGGGCCCGACCCCGATCTCCGCGCTGATCCACGCCGCGACCATGGTGACGGCGGGCATCTTCATGGTGGCCCGCATGTCGCCGCTGTTCGAGCATTCGGACACCGCGCTGAACGTCGTCCTCATCGTGGGCGCGCTGACCGCGTTCCTCATGGGCCTGGTGGGTCTGGTGCAGAACGACATCAAACGCGTGGTGGCCTATTCCACGCTCTCCCAGCTCGGCTACATGACGGTGGCGCTGGGGGCATCGGCGTACAGTGTGGCGATCTTCCATCTCATGACCCACGCGTTCTTCAAGGCGCTGCTGTTCCTGGGCGCCGGTTCGGTGATCATCGCCCTGCACCACGAGCAGGACATCCGGCGCATGGGCGGACTGCGCAGATACATGCCGATCACGTGGATTACCTGCCTCGTGGGCTCGCTGGCGCTGATTGGATTCCCCGGGATGTCCGGTTTCTATTCCAAGGACGCGATCATCGAGGCGGTGCACCATTCCGAGTTGCCGGCGGCGCACTGGGCCTACCTCGCCGTGCTGTCCGGCGTGTTCGTGACCGCGCTCTACAGCTTCCGGATGTTCTTCCTGGTCTTTCACGGCCGGCCGCGCTTCGAGAGCCACGACGCCCACGGCCAGCATGCGCACGGGGCCGGGCATGGCGACAGCGGGCACGACGAGGACAAACTGCATGCGGAGCACGGGCACGGGGAGGCGGGATCTCCGCGCGAGTCGCCCGCGGTGGTGACGGTTCCGCTGATACTGCTCGCCATACCGTCGATCGTCGCCGGTGCGATCGCGGCCAGGGCGATCCTCAAGGACGGATTCTTCGGCGGCTCGATCGTCGTGCACGCGGATCACGGGGCGGTGCGCCTGCTGGCCGAGGAGTTCCACGACTGGAAGGCCGCGATAGTCCACGGTCTGACCGCGACGCCGAGCCTGCTCGCAGTGGCGGGTCTGGTGACGGCGTGGGTGCTCTACCTGCTCTGGCCGTCGGCGCCCGCGCTGCTTGCCAGGGTGTTCGCGTGGCCGCGTTTCGTGCTGGAACGCAAGTACGGCTTTGACGAACTCAACGAGTTCCTCTTCGGCGGCGGCGCGCGCGGTACCGGCGACGTCCTGTCGCGGGTCGGCGACGGGGTGGTGATCGACGGCGTCGGAGTGAACGGCACGGCACGGCTGGTGGGCTGGATCTCGGGCAAGCTGAGATGGCTGCAGTCGGGTTATCTGTACCACTACGCTTTCGCGATGATCATCGGCGTGCTGTTCCTGCTGGGTTATTTCGTACACGGGGTCGGACGATAGACTGACGCTGGGGGTGTCCCGGCCGCATGCCGGCGACCCGGAAAAAGAAAAGAAGAGAGAATGTCGAATCTGCCGCTCTTGAGTATCTGCATCTGGCTGCCCGTCACCGGCGGCCTCTGGGTGCTGTTCGCGGGAGCCCACGCGCCGGCGCTCGCGGTGAAGAAGGAGTCGCTGATCATCAGCGTGGCGACGCTGCTGTTCTCGATCCCGCTGTACACCGGTTTCGATCTCTCGACCGCCGAGATGCAGTTCGTGGAGCGTTTGCCCTGGATCGCGGTATTCGACATCAACTACCACCTGGGGATCGACGGGATAGCCCTGCCGCTCATCATCCTCACCACCTTCACGACTGTGCTGGTGGTACTGGCGGGATGGGAGGTCGTTCAGGACCGCGCCTACCAGTATTACGCCGCCTTCCTCATCCTCGAGGGGTTGATGGTGGGCGTCTTCGCGGCGCTGGACGCCATCCTGTTCTACGTATTCTGGGAGGCGATGCTGATCCCGATGTTCATCATCATCGGGGTGTGGGGCGGCAAGCGGCGGGTCTACGCCGCGGTGAAGTTCTTCCTTTACACCTTCCTCGGGTCGGTGTTCATGCTGGTGGGCCTGCTGTACCTGTATTTCAAGGGCGGCAGCTTCGAGATACTCGACATGCACAAGCTGCCGCTCGCGCTCGATGCCCAGAAGTGGCTGTTCGTCGCGTTCTTCCTGGCGTTTGCGGTGAAGATCCCCATGTGGCCGGTACACACCTGGCTGCCGGACGCCCACGTGGAGGCGCCGACCGGTGGATCGGTGATCCTCGCGGCCATCATGCTGAAGATGGGCGGCTACGGCTTCCTGCGATTCAGCCTGCCCATCGTGCCGGACGGCTCCCACTATTTCGAAGGCGTTATGGTGGCGCTGTCGCTCATCGCCATCGTGTACATCGGTTTCGTCGCCCTCGTCCAGAGGGACATGAAGCGACTCATCGCCTATTCCTCGATCTCGCACATGGGTTTCGTGACCCTCGGGCTGTTCCTGGTCTTCCGCATCATGCAGCATAGCGGGTCAGCCGAGGGCGCCATCATGGGCATGACCGGCGGCATGGTGCAGATGATCTCGCACGGTTTCGTTTCCGGCGCGCTGTTCCTGTGTGTCGGCGTGCTCTATGACCGCATGCACAGCCGCGAGATCGCCGATTATGGCGGGGTCGTGAACACGATGCCGAAATTCGCGTCCCTGACGATGCTGTTCGTCATGGCCAACTGCGGCCTGCCGGCGACTTCCGGCTTCGTGGGCGAGTTTCTGGTCATCCTGGCCAGCGCCAAGGCCGGTTTCTGGATCGCGTTCCTGGCGGCGATCACGCTGGTGCTCGGCGCCGCATACACGCTGTGGATGTACAAGCGGGTGATCTTCGGCGCCGTCGCCAACGACGCGGTCGCGGCGCTCCGGGACATCGGCTGTCGGGAGCAGTTCATACTCGGCGCACTGGCGATTGCCGTGCTGCTGTTCGGTTTGTGGCCCGCTCCGCTCATTGACGTCATGAGAGCGAGCGTCGAGAACCTGGTTCTGAACGTGGTGACGTCCAAACTTCCATGAACATGACCGACTACATCGGGGCGTTGCCTGAGTTCCTGTTGCTGGCGCTGCTGTGCGTGGTGTTGCTGGTCGGCGTGTTCAGCGCCGATGAGGATCAGAATGCAGCGTACTGGCTCGCGCAGTTCGCCCTGCTGGCGGTACTGGTCGCCAACACGTATATCGGCGCGCGCACGCGCTTCGTGCTCTTCGAGGGCATGTACGTCCGCGACCCGATGGCGGTCGTGCTGAAGAACTTCATCCTGGCATTCGCGATCATCGGATTGGTGTACGCCCGGGACTACCTGAGGGCGAGGCGCATCGTCAGCGCCGAGTTCTACGTGCTGGCGCTGATGGCCGTGCTCGGCATGATGGTGCTGGTGTCCGCCGGCAGCCTGCTGACCGTCTACCTCGGTCTGGAGCTGTTGTCGCTGTCGCTGTACGCGATGGTCGCGATGCACCGCGATTCGGCCATGGCCTCCGAGGCCGCCATGAAGTACTTCGTGATGGGCGCCCTGGCGTCCGGACTGCTGCTTTACGGGATGTCCATGCTCTACGGGATCACCGGTTCCGTCGATATCAGCGTCGTCCGCAACGCCCTGGCCGGTGGCGGGGAGAGTCCGCTCGCCGCCTATGCGCTGGTCTTCATCGTCGCCGGGGTGGCGTTCAAGCTCGGCGCGGTGCCGTTCCACATGTGGGTGCCGGATGTCTACGAGGGCGCGCCCACGGCGGTAACGATGTTCATCGCCACGGCGCCGAAGATGGCCGCCTTCGCGATGGCGATGCGCCTGCTCGTCGACGGGTTGCAGCCGCTTTCGCTCGACTGGCAGCTGATGCTGACGTGGCTGGCCGTGGCCTCGATGCTGCTGGGCAACGTGGTCGCGATCGCGCAGTCCAACATCAAGCGCATGCTCGCGTATTCGACGATCGCCCACATGGGCTTCCTGTTGCTCGGCATGCTGAGCGGGAGCACGGGCGGGTACGCCGGGGCGATGTTTTACGCCATCGTTTACGCGCTGATGAGCCTGGGGGCGTTCGGGGTGGTCATGCTGGTGGCGGGCGAGGGCAGCGCCGAGGCCGATCGCATCCAGGACTTCAAGGGACTGTCACGACGCAGCCCCTGGTTCGCGCTGGTCATGTTGATCCTGATGTTCTCCATGGCGGGCGTGCCGCCGTTCGCCGGATTCTGGGCGAAGTGGTTCGTCATCAAGGAGGTGATTGCCGCCGGTCACGTCTGGCTGGCGGGCCTGGCGGTGTTCAGTTCAATCATCGGCGCCTACTACTACCTGCAGGTGGTCCGGATGATGTACTTCGAACCGCCCGAGCACGTCGAGGAGGTGCACGCCAGCGGTGACACGGAGATCGCGCTGAGCGCGAACGGCGTCGCCGTATTGCTGCTGGGCGTGATGCCCGGACTGCTGATGGCGGTGTGCATCGCCGCCATCCGCGGCTGACGGAGGTCATTCGGCGGGCGGTGGATCGCCCGCGGTGCCGCTCGGTCAGCGCACCGTGCCGAGGACGTTCCCCTGGCGCACGAGGCTGCCGGCGCGCCACTCCGGCAGCCAGGTCAGCCGCTCCCTGGCCATCAGGACGATCACGGTCGAACCCATGTTGAACCTGCCGATCTCATCGCCGCGGCGGTAACGGTAACGGCCCGGGGCGTAGCTTTCGTGACGGATCGCGCGCGGGCGCGCCGGAGTGATCTGACCGGCCCAGACCGTCTCCATGCTGCCGACGAACATGGCGCCGATGAATACCACGGCCAGCGGGCCGCTGGCGGTCTCGAACAGGCAGACCACGCGCTCGTTGCGCGCGAACAGCCGATCCACCACGTTCACGCTGGCGGGGTTGACCGCGAAGAGCCTCCCTGGGAGGTAGACCATCGCCCTGAGTTCGCCGTCGATCGGCATGTGTATGCGGTGATAGTCGCGCGGGGAGAGGTAGAGCGTCGCAAAGGCGCCGTCGCGGAAGGAATCGGCCGTCGACCGGTCGCCGCCGAGCAGATCGCGGAGCGAGAACTGCCGGCCCTTGGCCTGGATCAGCGTCTCCGTCTCGATGGCGCCAATCTGGCTGACGCGGCCGTCGACGGGGCTCGCGAAGGCCGACTCGTCCTCCGGCAGCGTGCGCGCGCCCGGCTTCAATGCGCGGGTGAAGAAGGCGTTGAAATCGCGGTACTCCCCCGGCCGCTCGTGCACCGCTTCGCCCATGTCGACGCCATAGTGGTGAACGAACGCGCGGATCAGCACGTTCTTCAGCACCGGGTTGCGGCAGCGCGCGATGCGATAGGCGACGCCCGTGAGCAGGTGCTGCGGCAGCAGATACTGCGGCAGCACTTTCAGACGATCCGATGACATTCGCCGGTGTCTGGATCAGTGGCCGTCGTCGACCCGGCCGCCGTCCCCGGCGGCGCCCGCCGGGGCCTCGCTGCGACGGACGATGGCTTCCACGGCCAGCTTGCGGCCCCCGTCGAACTCGAACTCCAGGGGCATCTTCTCCCCGGCCGCCGGCGGCGGCGCCACGCCGTAGATCATGAGGTGATAGCCGGCGGGCGTGAAGCGGATCTCGCCGCCGGGCGGGATCGGCAATTCGCCGACGCGCGTCATGGTGGCTGTGTTCTCGGTGATCTCGCTGCGGTGTATCTCGATGCGTTCGGCGCGCGGGGAGGAGACGTTCAACAACCGCGCCGTTTGCGCCGTGGGGTTCCGTATGGTCGCGTACCCGGCCAGGACCGGGACGTCGGGAGGTCCCTCCTCGATCCACGCCTCCGCCACCCGCGCGGATTCGGCGGCGTGCGCCAGTGTGTGCGCGACGGCGAGCGCCGCCGCGGCGAACACCCGCATACGGCGGCAGGTCATCCCTGCCGCTCCACGAACTTGCGGATGTCGCGGTACAGGCGCGATACCGATTCCTCGGTGAAGGGTTGCGTGACTATTCCCACCAGGCGCCGCCGCGGGTCGACGAGAAACAGGGCGGCGGAGTGATCGACGCTGTAGTTGCCGTGCTCGTCGGCCTCGGTGCGCATGCTGAGCACGCCGACGCTGCGGGTGAACTCCGCCATCGACTCCGGCGTGCCGGTCACGCCGATGAAGCCTGGATGGAAAAAACGCACGTACTGCGCGACGGTTTCCGGGGTGTCGCGCTCGGGGTCGACCGAGACGAACACGACCTGCGTATCCGCGGGAAAGGCCGGTGACGCCTTCTCGAGCAGCCGCAAGGTGCTGGGGCAGATGTCCGGGCAGTGCGTGAAACCGAAGAAGAGCACAGACCATTTGCCCGTAAGCCGCTCGGGCGTGAACGGCGCGCCGGACTGGTCCAGCAGCGCAAATCCTTCGAGGGTCTTCGGAGGGGGCCACAGCAGCCCCTCCGTGCCCTGAGCCGAACGGGTCAGCTTGACGCTATCGGTGAGCCAGGCAGCCGCGGCGCCAAGGATGAGCGCCACCACCGCCACAGCCAGCAGGCGGGGCGAAAACGGGGACTTGAGCATGGCGCGATTATACCGGATGCGCACGCCGCGGCGGCTCCCCAGGACGTAATTCGACCGCAACCGCGCAGGCCGGGATGGCCGGCCGCGCCCGCTGCACCGCGGGGCGGGAAGGCGGTTTTTGGGCCGAACTGTTATCGGTGTCGCTATCCCCCGCGGCGAGCTTTCAAGTAACATGCGGCGGAAGGTCTGACCCGAAATGAACGCGCTCCTGGAAACCCCCGACACGCTGCCGCGCAAGCTCGGCAAATACGATGTCATCGATGCCATAGCGCGGGGCAGCATGGGAGTCGTCTACCGTGGCTTCGACCCGTTCGTCGCCCGCCCCGTCGCCATCAAGGTGGCCCTGGCCGAGGCGCTGCGCGACAAGGAGTCGGGCGAGACCTACCGCAAGATGTTCTTCAACGAGGCGCACACGGCGGGAATGCTGCGCCACCCGAACATATTGGACATCTTCGACGCCGGTGTGGAAGGCGAGACCTGCTACATCGTGATGGAGCTCGTCGAGGGTGCCGACACGCTGAAATCCTACACCCGGCCCGACAAGCTGCTGCCCGTCTCCAAGGTACTGGAGATCGTGTTCAAGTGCGCCAAGGCGCTCGATTACGCCCATCGGCAGGGCGTGATCCACCGCGACATCAAGCCCTCCAACATGCTGCTGACCCCCGACGGCGATCTCAAGATCGCCGATTTCAGCATCGCCTATGTCACCCGGCGCGACTCCTCCAAGACGCTGCCGGTCGGGTTCGTCGGGTCGCCCCGTTACATGTCCCCGGAGCAGATCCAGGAGGACAACGTCGGCAACCAGACCGATCTGTTCTCCCTGGGCGTGGTGATGTACGAGCTGCTGAGCGGGCGGCATCCCTTCGGCGGGGATTCCTTCTCGAAGCTCATCTACCGGGTGGTCAACGAGGAGCCCATCCCGCTGCGGCAGGTGCGTCCGGATCTTCCGGAGCAGCTCGAGCAGATCGTGAACCGATGCCTGCAGAAGGATCTGCGGCGGCGCTACAAGATGGGCATGGACATCGCGGTGGATCTCAGCACCACGTTCAGGAACTTCGATCAGCCCGTCGAGGACATCTCCACCAAGGAAAAGGTCGCGAGCGTGAAACGGCTCGACTTCTTCAGCGGTTTCAGCGAAGCCGAGATCTGGGAGATCATGCGCGCCAGCGTCTGGGAGCGCTTCGACGAAGGCGGGGAGATCATCGTCGAAGGGGAGATCGACGACTCCTTCTACATCCTCATCAACGGCTCGGTGGTCGTGAAGAAGGGCGACACGATAGTGGGCGACTTGAAGGCGGGCGATTGCTTCGGCGAGATGGGCTACATCAGCCGGCGCCGGCGCACGGCTTCGATCATCGCGACCTCGCCCGTGACGTTGATGCGCGTGAACTCGACGCTCATCGAGCAGGTCTCCAAGGACTGCCAGTTGCGGTTCTGCCGCGTGTTCCTGCGCATCCTCATCGAGCGCCTGTCGTCGACCACAGAGAGGATGGCGGACACGGCGCCCTGACGCCGGCGCTTGCCCCGGACTCCGCGGGCCGGCCTCAATCCTCGGCGCCGCCGGCCTCGCGGTGGCGGCGGTAACGGGCGATCAGCGCCGCGGTTGAGGCGTCGTGTTCGGCCTGGGCGCCCCCCTGCAGTTCGCGGAGCACCGTGCCCGTCAGTTGCTTGCCCAGTTCCACGCCCCACTGATCGTAGGAATTCAGCCCCCAGATGGCGCCCTGCACGAACACCTTGTGCTCGTAGAGGGCGACGAGGGCTCCCAGCACCCGCGGCGTGAGTTCCGGGTAGACGATGAGGTTGCTCGGGCAGTTGCCGGGGAACACGCGGTGCGGCGCAAGCTGCGCGATTCGGCTCTCCTCGACGCCCGACGATCGCATCTCCCGCATGGTCTCATCGAGTGTCCGCCCACGCATCAACGCCTCGGCCTGGGCGATGCAGTTGGCGACGAGGATGTCGTGCTGGTCCCCAATCGGGCGCGGATTTCTCATCCCCACCAGGAGATCCAGTGGCACGAGGCGTCCGCCCTGATGCAGCAGCTGGAAGAAGGCGTGCTGAGCGTTTGTGCCGGTACCTCCCCAGAGCACCGGCCCGGTGCTCGCCTGCACCGGGCGCCCGTCGCGGTCGACGCGCTTGCCGTTGCTCTCCATGTCCAGTTGCTGCAGGTAGGCCGGGAAGTGCCGTAAGGACTCATCGTACGGCACCACGCACAGGCTCTCGGCGCCGAAGAAGTTGTGATACCAGATCCCGAGCAGCGCCAGGATCACGGGCATGTTCGCCTCCAACGGCGCCTGCTGGAAATGGTCGTCCATCGTGTTGGCGCCCGCAAGCATTTCCGCGAACGCATCGCCACCCACTGCGCAGGCGGTGGACACGCCGACGGCCGACCAGAGCGAATAACGGCCGCCGACCCATTCCCACATCTCGAAAGTGTTCGCCGGGTCGATGCCGAAGGCCCGCGCCGCCTCGACGTTGGAGGTGACGGCGACCATGTGAGAGGCCACGGCGCGGGCGTCGCCGAAATTTTGCAGCAGCCAGTCTCTGGCTGCCTGGGCGTTCGCCGAGGTCTCCTGGGTTGTGAAGGTCTTGGAGACCACGACGAACAGGGTCGACTCCGGATGCAGCGGGGAGAGCGCGTGGGACAGATCGCCGGGATCGACGTTGGAGACGTAGTGCACGCGCAGGCCGGTGCAGTGATGCGCCCTCAGCGCATCGGTGGCCATGCAGGGCCCCAGGTGCGAGCCGCCTATCCCTATGTTGACCACATCCGTTATCCGCTGGCCGCTGTAGCCGCGCCAGCGGCCGTCGGCGAGTGCGTCGACCAGGCCGCGCAGGCGCCGCTGCACCCCGGCGATGGCGGGCATGATGTTCGTGCCGTCCACCGTCAGCGGTTGCGAGATCGGTCGCCGCAGCGCGGTGTGCAGCACGGCGCGGTGCTCCGTATTGTTGACGATCGCGCCGGCCAGCATCGCGTCGCGCTGGCCCTCGACGTCCGCGGCGCGCGCCAGGTCCAGCAGCCGCTGCATGGTCTCCGGCACGATCCGGTTCTTGGAGTAGTCCAGAAAAAGGTCCGCGGCCTCGAGGCTGAAGTCCGTCGCGCGTGCCGGTGAGGCCCGGAACAGATCGCGCATGTGCAGTGTCGCCACCTGCGCGTGATGGGCACGGAGCGCGCGCCAAGGCGCACTGGCGGTGATGTCGTGGTTCATTCCGGGCGGGTGAAGAAGGTGACCGTGCCGATTATGCCATCTGATCGCCCGGCCGTGACCAGAGAGCCGTCGTCAACTGCGGCGGCTGTTGACGAAGTGCTTGTAGATGTCCACGAGTTCGTCGGCACTGAAGCGGATGATGAGGAGCTCCTGGCCCGGACGGATCATGTCCGGGTTGCGGCCCATGCGCCCCTGTTCGAGATTGTAGATGTAGCTGTGCCGCGACTTCTCGAAGATCAGCCGCCCGAGGAAGGAGCTGTCGCGGCCGTTCACCATCTCGTCGGCGTTGCGCGGTATGTCGACGCGGTAGGTGCTGATGTCTTCGCCGCGCCGGATCGCGATCCCGCGCCCGAAGTTGTCGATGAGTCCGTACTGAACGATGCCCCAGATGCCCTGCGTGTCCGTCGCCTTGACCGTGCGAACGTAGTAGATGGCATCGGCGCCGGCGTCGTCGCTGCCCATCATGAGCTCGGCGACCGTCGCGGCGTCGAGGGCCTGGCGGCCGCGCAGCACCCGGATGGGCTGGTTCGGGTCCAGCGCGGCGTCGGCCGCCAGCTCCTGCGCGGTGGTGGACTGTATCTCCTCGACCTTCTTCACCATCGTGACGGCCGTATCCGGCGCGTCGCCGTGCTCGTCCAGCAGCGCTCCGACGGACGTGACCCTGGTCTGCGACCCGTCGAGGACCCTGATCTCCTTGTCCGGCGTCTGCCCGTACATCTCCCGCAGCTTCTCGACGGTGACGATCTCGATCCGATCGACGTCCTTGATGATGGTCAGCGGCGTCTCCGGCTCAAGCTTCGGGTCGGCCAGCAGCTCCTCGGGTGTGATGGTGTCGGCCTTCTGCGTCGGTAGCAGCTGTATGGTCTGATCCCGCTGCACGAAGTTGTCGGCGCTGTCGGCGGCCAGGGGCTGGGCCTTGAGCTCGGTGATTTCGCGCACGTACTCGCGCGCTTCCTCTTCGAGCGCATCGCTGGTGGCGGCGGGTTTGTCGGGGACGGCGGTTCCCGAATCGGGTTCCGCGGAGGGGGAGTTCGGTGCGGGCCGCGTGGCGTCGGCGCTCGACGCCGGCGGCGGTGTGGGACGTTGCAGGTACAGATACGCAGCGGCGGCAAGACACGCGACAACCAGCAGTGTGGCCAGGAATGCTCGCATGTTTACGATGCCGCTCTCACCGTCCCGGCATGGCCGGGTCAACCTGTGCCGGAAATGTAGCTCTCCAGTTGTTCGATGAGCGACTGCTTCTCGGTGATGATGGTCTTGAGCACGTCGCCGATGGACATCATCCCCACCACGCGCTCGCCGTCGACGACGGGCAGGTGGCGGATGTGGTGCTCGGACATGAGCATCATGCATTCATCGATGCTGGCCGTGGGACTGACGTGATACACCTTGGCGGTCATGATCTCCCGCACCTTGGTGGCCCGGGAAGACCGATCCCGCAGGACTATCTTGCGCGTATAGTCGCGTTCGGAAATGATACCGACCAGATTGTTGGCCCAATCGACGACGGGCAACGCCCCGACGGCCCTGTCGGCCATCATCTCTACCGCCTCGTAGACGGTGGCGTCGGGCCCTATCGACCAGACCGCGGACCCTTTGTCTCTCAACACCTGCTGAACAGTCACCATATTTGCAGCCTCCAGCGCAATATGCCTGCCCGATTGGTATTCTTCCGTCCACACCCTGAACAAATAGTGTGTCACCGACGGTGGGAGAGTACAACCGCGAGGCGCCCCGTCCCGGGGGGCAAGTGTGCTAGTCTATGAAATGCTGCGGACGCACAAACCGTGACGGTGTCCCAAAACGCGGTTCGCAACACACCCGGCCCGGGGCGCTGACGCTAGGATCGCGCACCTCGCTTCAACCCCGTCTCCCACGATTCCCGACATGACGTCAAAGACCAAGACCAAGAGCCTCGGCAAGTACGAACTGCTGGAAGAGATCGGGCGCGGCAGCATGGGAACGGTGTACCTAGGCCACGATCCCTACGTCGATCGAAAGGTCGCCATCAAGGTTGCCCACGCCGAGCAGCTCCAGGACGAGAGTTCCGGAGCTCAATATCGCAAGCTGTTCTTCAACGAGGCCCACACCGCCGGCCTGCTCACCCACCCGAACATCACCGCGATCTACGACGCCGGCGTCGACGGCGGAGAGTGCTATATCGTCATGGAGTACGTGGAGGGCGGCGATACCCTCAAGAAGCACTGCAAGCCGGAATCCCTGCTGCCGGTTGAGAAGGTGGTGGAGATCGTCTTCAAGGTGGCCAAGGCGCTCGACTACGCGCATCGGCAGGGCGTGATCCACCGCGATATCAAGCCCAGCAACATCCTCCTGAGCGCCGACCTCGACGTGAAGCTGGGGGATTTCGGCATCGCCTACCTCAGCAAACACGACTCCACCGGCACGATGCCCATGGCCATGATCGGCTCTCCCCGGTACATGTCGCCCGAGCAGCTGAACGAGGACTCGCTCACGGCGCAGACCGACATCTTCTCGCTGGGGGTGGTGACCTACGAGCTGCTCGCCGGCCGCCACCCCTTTGCAGCGGAGAGTTTCTCGCGCCTCATACATCGCATCCTCAACGAGGAGGCCCCGCCGCTGGCCAGCGCGCGCAGCGGCGTGCCGGAGGCGCTCGAGACCATCGTGCGCCGCGCCATGGCGAAGAACACGCAGGATCGCTACCCCACCGCGATGGAGTTTGCCGCCGACTTGAGCCGTGCCTTCGATCGCATGCTCGATCAGCCGCGCGAGGAGATCGCCGCGGAGGAACTGTGCGCGGATCTGAAGCGGCTGGAGTTCTTCCGCGGCTTCACCGACGCGGAGCTTTGGGAACTGGTGAGAGCGGGAAACTGGCTGCAGTACGCCCCCGACGCCGAGATCATCGTGGAGGGCGAGATAGACGACTCCTTCTACGTCATCACCGGCGGCGAGGTGACCGTGCGCAAGGGCGGCGTGGATCTCCGGATGCTCAGGACCGGCGACTGTTTCGGCGAGATGGGCTACCTGACCCGCGCGCGCCGGACCGCGACCATCATCGCCAGGTCGCAGACCGCTTTGCTGAAGCTGAATTCCACGGTCATCAACCAGGTGTCGATGGTCTGCCAGGTGCGTTTTCTCAAGGCCTTTCTGCGGACCCTGATCCAGCGGCTGTCGGTGACGACCGAGCGCGTCTCGCAGCAGGCGATCGCGCGGGTCGAAGATTAGCCCGGCGCAGAGCGCCCGGCGGCCGCGCGCTCAGGCCGGCACCGGCGGCACGGGGACTGCGCCGCCGGTGCCGACGGCCGGGGCCAGCTGCGCGTCCGCCGCCTGTTGCGCCGCCGGCTTGCCGGGTGCCGCGACGCCGACCCTCCCGAGCACCAGGTCTGCGACACGCCTGAGCCGACCTTTCGGGCGCGAGCCCGGCGCCGGCGCGGCGCGTGCTCCGTCGCCGGCGTCGGTGGCGAGTGCCGCCGCGCGTAGCTCGTGTTCGAACAACGGGGTGTAACCGTAGCGGTCCTCCACCTCGATGATCTCCATGTGGGTCGCAGGCGGGAGGGTGGGCTCGGTTTCGATGTAATCCGGCCAGGCGGGCAACTCCGGCGGACTCGCTCCGTCCGCGGTGGGGCCGTTCGGCGAGGGCTCCTCCGATCGGAGTTCAGTGGGCGCGATGTCGGGCCCGTTGGAGTCGCTCGCCTCCGCGCTCTGCGCCGGGGACTGATCGGGAGGCGATGTCCGCTCGAGGTCCGCGGCCCGCGTGCCCCCGATGGCCGAGACCGTCGATGGCGGCTGCAGCACCACGCCGCCGCCCGGAGAACGCAGGCCTAAGCTGCCGTCGTCCTGCATCGGCGGGCCATCCGTGGCGGCTGCGACCGGGCCCGGCGCTACGAGGTGCAAGCGGGCGCAGGCGCCGTGGTCCTCGAGGTGCCAGCCGTCGTTGTGGCCGTCGAGGGCGAGCTGCCTCCGTATGCGGCCGCGCAGCTCGCTGCTGATCGCCTGCTCCCGCAACTGCCGCCAGTCCGACTCCGGGAAGCTGTAGAACGTCAGCGTGTCCTGATAACAGCGGGCGAAATACACGGCCCCGGACCAGTTTCCCAGCCGGGCCAGCAGGGCCGCGACGCCGATTGCGCGGGCGGTCGCCGAGGTCCGATCCGGCTGCCGGTAGATGTTACGCAGCCGGCGCGCCACGCCCGCCCTCTGGCCAGCCGGTAGCTGCGCGAGCACGCGCGCGCAAAACGCCGGTATCGACTGCTGCCACTGGACGCGCGGGAACGCGCGCAGCGTGGCGGCGCGCAAGACCGGTGAGGCGTCGGCGACGATCAGGCGCAGGTCCGGGAGACGCTCGCGCTGCAATTGGGTCAGCATGCGCACCCAGCACTCCGCGTGGGATTCGCGCACCGGCAGCAGGAAGCGGGTCGTGGGACGACCGTCGGTCGCAACCGTGATGGCGGTCAGCAGCCGCAAGCCCGGGCCCGGTCGATCGTCCTGCGGTATGAGGCGCAACTGATCGATGAAAAGGTATGGTTCCCATTGCTGGCGTTGCGTCGCGATCGAACGCGGCCGGCGGCGATCGCGCCGGCCGCCCGAGGCGGCGCATGCCGCGGTGTCTGCCGCCGGCGCAGGGCGGTGAGGAGGCCAGGGGTCGTTCGGACGGATGTCGGGCATGTGCGACTCAACCGTAGGTTCGATCGCGCCTTTCGGTGCGCCGCGCTGCCGGCGGGCCGGCGCCGGCATCCTCGGCTGACCGCGCTTCGCGAGTAGCGATCGTGGTGCGCGGCCGTCGGCAGGGCGATGCGACGAACGATGACATTGCCGCCCACCGGCAATCCGTGACCGGCCGCTCAGAACCTTGCGCGCGAATGCGGGTGCACGTGCTCCCGCCGGGAGTGCCCGCGCACGTCGGCCGGGGTCAGCGATCCCGGGCCTTCAATGGATGTTCCCAGAGGTACTCCCGCTCGCCGCCGCAGAGCGCGGCCCAGCGCGCATAGACGAACAGGTAGTCCGAGAGCCGGTTCGCAAACGTCAGCACCGCTGCCGGGACGTCGTGGGCGCTCTCCTGGACCCTCCAGAGCACGCGCTCGAGGCGGCGACAGACCGTGCGGGCGAGGTGAGCATGGGCATTGAGCATGCCCCCGCCCGGCAGCACGAAGGAGTCAAGCGGCTTCAGTTCCGCGTTCATCGCGTCGATGCGCTGTTCCAGCCAGGCGATGTCCTCCGCGCCGACCTGCGGCATGCCCTCGTGGCGGGTGCCGCCGGGCGTGGCGAGGATGCTGCCGATGTCGAACAACTGGTTCTGCAGGCGATGCAGGTCCTCGCGGCTCGCCCGCACCAGGCGGCTGCCGGCGTCCTCACGCTGGTCGACCAGCGTGCGCAGTATGCCGAGCACGCTGTTCAGCTCGTCAACGGTGCCATAGGCCTCGACATGCGGATCGGTCTTCGACACCCGGCTGCCGCCGACCAGGGCCGTGGAGCCGTCGTCGCCGGTGCGGGTGTAGATCCTCGTCAGTTTGATGGCCATCGCGTCTCTTCCGGCGGGGTCGCGGCCGACCGCCGCTCTCGCGGCAGTGTACCCGTTCGCGGCCTGGAGCGGACACGGCCGACGCCGCGCGCGGTTCAATCCCGCGATACGCGCGTGCCTCGCTCGCCGCCGGAAATGCCGAAGGCGGCATCGATGCTGGCACGATCCAGCCCCGAGCTGCGCGCATCGATGCACAGGTGACGGTCGCGATCCAGGACCCAGAGACGCTCGGAGGCGCCGAGCGCGAAATCGAGGTCATGGGTGGAGGCGACCACGGCCATGCCCTCGCGCGCCACCACGGCCCGCAGGGTGCTCGCCAGCCTGCGGCGCTGAACGATGTCCAGATGCGCCGTCGGTTCGTCCAGGAACAGTATCCTCGGCTCCTGCGCCAGGGCGCGCGCCAGCAGTATGCGCTGACGCTCGCCGTCGCTGAGCCGGGTGACATCGCGGTCGACCATCGCGCCTATCCCGGCATCCTCGATGGCCCGTTCGATCGCCCGGTGATCCCGTGGCCGCAGGTTGCTCCATCCGGCGCGGTGAGGATAGCGTCCCAGGGCGACGAACTCGTGCACGCGTATCGGTGATGCGGGTGCGGCCTCGCTGCCGACATAGGTGAGCATGCGCGCGCGCTCGCGGCTCGCCATGTGCTCGAGACTGAAGTCACCCAGGCGGATTGATCCCGACAGCGGGGCCTGCAGCCCACAGAGGGTGCGCAACAAGGTCGACTTCCCCGCGCCATTCGGTCCGAGCAGACAGACGAGGTCGTGCGGATCGATCCGCAGGGACGCAATCGTGGAGACGGCCGATGCCGAAGCGCGGCGCCCGGGATAGCCGGTGACCAGACTGTCTGCCTCGAGCAGCGGCACGGGCATCTACCAGGCCGAGCGGTTCGAGCGCACCAGCACGGCGATGACGACCGGGGCGCTCAGGATGGCGAGCACCGCGTTGAGCGGCAGTGTGCCCTCGTTCGCCAACAGGCGGCTGAAGAGATCCGCGAGCAGCGTCAGCGCGGCGCCCACCATGGCCGTGACCGGCATCAACTGTCGATGATCGGCCGATCTCAATAGAGCGCGCGCGATATGTGGCGCGGCGGTGCCGACCACCCCGAGCGGCCCGCAATACGCGACCGTCGCGCCGGCCAGCAGTGCAGTCGACGCGATGATGCGCCGCCGGCAGCGGCGGTGGTTCACCCCGAGGGTACTGGCGGTGAGCGGACCGAGCTGCAGGGCGTTAAGACCCCCGGCATCCCAGAGGGCGAGCGCGAGCCCCGCGCACGCAAGGCCCGCGTAGGCGGGCAAACGCTGCCAGGGCACGCCCGCGAAGCTTCCGAAGGTCCATAGGACGAAGGCCTGCAGGCGGAACGGGTCGGCGTAGTGCAGCAGCAGACTGACCATGCTGGCCAGCAGCAGGCTCAGCATGAGGCCTGCGACGATCAGCGTGGCGTCGTTCAGCGCGTGGCGCGCGACCACCAGCACGAGCGCGATCGTGCCCGCCGCCCCGGCGATCGCCGCGCCCGACAGCCCAAGATCCGAGAACATGGCGAGATCGGGGTCGGCGGCCAGCGCCGCCGGCAGCGCAATCAGCATCAGCGCCACTCCCAGTGCGGCGCCGCTGTCCACGCCGAGCACGAAGGGGCCGGCCAGCGGGTTGCGGAAGTAGGTCTGCAACTGCAGGCCACTGACCGCGAGCGAGGCGCCGGCCAGCGCGGCGGTACAGGCAGCAGGCAGACGCAGCTCCAGGACGATCAGTCGGGCCTGCGCCGCGGCGGCGCCGCTCGCGTCATCGCCCCAGATGCCGGCCAGCGAGACCGGCACCGAGCCGTAGGCGCAGGCAAGCGTCACCAGCAGCAGCACCAGCACCGACAGGCACAGCAGTACGAGCAGGAATCGGCGGCGCGCCGCGGCGCTGTAGGCCGGCGACGACCAGCGTGACGAGGCCGAGCGGCCCGCCAGCCCGGCAGTCACGGCGCGTCCTCCGGCAGGCGTCGATACCATTTCAGTTCCTGGCCGGTGCGCAGCTCGGGATGAAATATGGCGATCAGGTCCGCAAGCACCGACTCCGGCTCCGCCAGACCTGCCTCCCAGAAGGTGTTGGTTCCATGCGCGTTCCGACGCTTGTCATTGTTGTACAGCTGGCGCTGCCGGAAGGCGCGGAACCGCGCGTAACGAGGGTCCTGGCCGCGCGCCTCGGCCAGCGATCGCCACTCCATGGTGTCTATCCAGATGTCGGCGAGTTGCCCGTGGGCCAGCGCCTGCTCCAGGCTGATCGCGATCGTCGTCTCATGGGCCTGACCGTCGGGCTGCAGCGCGGAGAACACGTAGCGCGCACCGGCGTCGGCGATCATGCGCGCGGTGTAGCTGCGGGGCGCCGGCACGTACCATGTGCCGCGGTAACTTCCCCCCGCGAGGACGGCGGGCCTCGCCCCGGCATTCGCAGCCAGCCGGCGCAGCAACTCGTATCGACGCGACTGGGATTCGAAGTGCGCCGCCGCCGCGTCCTCGGAATTATAAAAGGCGGCGAAGAACATCACCCATTCGGCGTAGGCCAGCGGACTCGCCTCGCGGTACTCCGAGGTGACGACGATCGGCAGTCCCAGCCGCAGCAACGGCGCCAGCGCATCCGGGGGTCTGCCGTCACCGTAGGTGAGCACCACCCCGGGGTTCAGCAATGCGAGGCGCTCGCGGTCGAGGTTGCCCTCGCGTCCGACCTCCGGCACCTCGCCGCGCTCGATGGCCTCGCGCAGGCCGGGATCGCCGACATGGGAGTGCTGGTTCACCGCGACGACGGTCCGGATCGCGCCGCTGGCGGAGATGAAAGGGAGGTAGGCATTGGAAAGGGCCGCCGTCGAGCGCACCGGGATGGTTACGGTCGCCGCGACATCCGGGACGTCGGGACGCGGCGCGCCGCACTGCACCAGCAGATAACGCAGCGGATTGCGGTCGTCCGGGGCCAGCCTGACCGTGAGGATCTTGTAATGTGGAAAGTACTCGATGCTGAAGAGCTCGGCGTGGTGGAGCCGGAGCGCGCCCGCCTCCTGGGAGGGGCCGGCGGAGCCTGCTGCGCAGTCTCCCGCCGCTGCAGCCGTACCGGCGCGGCACTCCGCGACCGACGCGTGGGCCGCCAGCGCCATCACCGCGGCGAGGGTGAACGGGCGGCGACGAGCCGGGTGCATACGGGCGATCACTGCGTGATTCTCGGGGGTGTCGCGAGTGTGTGGCCAAATGGCGCCCTGGGGCGGACTCGAACCGCCGACCTACCGCTTAGGAGGCGGTTGCTCTATCCCCTGAGCTACCAGGGCGTATTGCGTCGCTGCAATTCTACGGTGGTTGCATCCCTCCATGGAGCATGTTCCCGGCCTCGTCATCCCTGACGAGGCGCTCGCCGGGGCGAACATTCACCGGATGTTCGCCTCGGCCCGGCTCGCCCCCTGAGCTACCAGGGCGTATTGCGTGCCTGCCGCGGCATCGCCTGCGCCCTGGATTATACGTGGGTTGGGGGCATCCTTGGAGTCTGCGACCCGGCACGTCGCGGGCCGCTCCGCGGATAGCCGGCGCGACGGCGCCAATTGCGGGGCCGCCGGCGGCGGGCGCGGTCGCCGCGGCCGTCAGCAACAGACGTCGATGGACTTGAGGAGGACGCGCTTCTCCTTGAGCAGACGGCGCAGGTCGCGCCGAAGTGCCGCGGAATCGCCGTCGGATTCCTGCTGGAGCTCGGAGATCAATTCCTCGATCTGAACGATCTGATCGACCAGGCGCCACCAGTCGGCAGGCCCCTCCGGGGCCGCGCCATCGAGACCAAGGACCGTCTCGATGGTCTGGCCTGTGCCACCGTTGTTCATATGGATCACGTCGATGCCTCCGGGGGCCGGATTTCCATGGGCCGCGGCGGTTACGGTACAGTGCGATTGTGTAAGGAATTTTCAAGTAAGATGAAGAAGTTGTGACAGTGCACGGGGAGAGCGTGATGGGTTACGGAGTGGATGCGGTCATCAATCCTGAAGGGAGTCTGGAGGTCCTCTCGCAGCGAGAGGTCAACGATCTATGCAGCACCAGCACCGGCGGGCTGTACGAGACCTTTCGCCGCTGTTGCCTGGCGGTGCTGAACAGCGGCAGCGACATCGACGACACCCGCACCGTGCTCGAGGCGCACCCGGATTTCGACGTGCGACTGGTGCAGAACGAGCGCGGCGTGAAGATCGAGATCGTCAACGCCCCGCCCAGGGCCTTCGTCGACGGGCGCATGATCCGCGGCGTACGCGAGCACCTGTCCTCGGTGCTGCGCGACATCCTGTACGTCCAGAACGAGATCCATCGCAGCGGCCGGTTCGATCTCGCCAACTCGGCGGGCCTGACCGACGCGGTCTTCAGCATCCTGCGCAATTCGCGCATCGTGAGAGCCGGGCGGGCCCCGCCGCTGGCGGTGTGCTGGGGCGGGCACTCCATCAGCCGCGAGGAATACGACTACACCAAGAAGGTCGGTTATGAGCTCGGCCTGCGCGGATTCAACGTGTGCACCGGCTGCGGGCCCGGGGCGATGAAGGGTCCGATGAAGGGCGCGACGATCGGTCATGCCAAGCAGCGCTTTCGCGGCGGGCGCTACATCGGCATCTCCGAACCCGGGATCATCGCCGCCGAGTCGCCCAATCCGATCGTCAACGACCTGGCCATCATGCCGGACATGGAGAAGCGCCTGGAGGCGTTCGTGAGACTGGGACACGTGTTCGTGGTCTTCCCCGGCGGCGTGGGGACCGCCGAGGAGATGCTGTATCTGCTGGGCATACTGATGCATCCGGACAATCAGAAGCTGCCGTTCCCGGTCGTGCTGACCGGGCCTGCCTTGAGCGAGGGCTACTTCCGCGAGTTCGTCGGTTTCATCGAGGCCACGCTCGGCAGGGAGGTCGCGGCACGACTGTACGTCATCATCGATGACCCGGCAGCCGTGGCGCGCACGATGCGCGAGCGGGCCGAAGCGGTGATGGAGTACCGCCAGCGCGAGGACGAGGCCTATTACTTCAACTGGCCGCTGCGCCTCGGCCTGGACTTCCAGCTACCGTTCAACGCCAACCACGAGAGCATGGCGAAGCTCGCCCTGCATCGCGATCAACCGCTGCACCAGCTCGCCTGCAACCTGCGGCGGGCCTTCGCCGGCATCGTCGCCGGCAACGTCAAGGAGGAGGGCATGCGCCTGGTCGAGGAGTACGGTCCGTTCGAGATCCACGGGGAGAAGGCCGTCGTCGAGCCGCTCGACGCGCTGCTGCGCGCCTTCGTCGCGCAGCAGCGCATGCGGCTGCCGGGGCGGGACTACGTGCCCTGCTACCGCCTCGTGGCGTGAGCCGGGCCGCGATCGTTCAGTACTGCAGCACCGAGTGCACGCGGTAGTCGGCGAGTCGATCGCGACCTTTCAGAAAGGCCAGCTCGACGAGAAAGCCGCAACCGGCCACCTCGGCGCCCAGATTCTCCAGCAGCTGGCAGCTCGCCAGCGCCGTGCCGCCGGTGGCGATCACGTCATCGATGAGCAGTACACGGTCGCCGGGCCCGAGGGCATCCTCGTGCACCTGCAGCGTCGCGGTTCCGTACTCCAGGTCATAGCTGGCGCTGCGCGTCCTGTGCGGCAGCTTTCCCGGCTTGCGCAGCGGTATGAAGGAGACGGCCAGCTCCCAGGCGACGAGGCTGCCGAAAATGAAACCGCGCGCCTCCATGCCGGCGACCGCGGTGATGCGATCGCCGAGGAAAGGATGCAGCATCTGGTGCACCGCCAGGCGCAACGCGGAGGGGTCCTTCATCAACGGCGTGATGTCCTTGAACAGGATCCCGGGGGTGGGGAAGTCCGGGATATCGCGGATCTTGGCGCGCAGCCGCTCCATCATCGTGTCCTCGACATGAACTCGGCGCATCTTATCCGTTTGCGTTCGTACGGTTAAGGAGGCAACGACGCGCCTGCTCGTGATCCCGCAGGCGTGCTTGCCGCGGATCAATGGCGTGTCGATCTCCCTCAGGGCGTCGCCGGAGGAGCTGCGCGGGCAGGAGGGGAATTCGGCGACATCCATCGGCTTGCGCAATACGCCAACCGCACCTCGCCGGGCGGTGCCGGGGCGTCCCATCGGCGGTCGGGTGCGATCCGGGCGATCGCTCCGGCTCCGGTGGGGGATGACCACGCGGATCTATTCCTATATCCTTGGCCCCCGAAGCGGTCCTCGCAACTGCGCATGGAGGCGCGGCAAGACGATAGAAGAAGCAGGGCGCGTACTAGGCGGGAGGAACTGGCGATGAAGACACTGCTGGCTGCCGTGCTCGGCGGCGTGATCGTATTCGCCTGGGGCGCCGTCTCCTGGATGGTGCTCGGCTGGCATGCCCCGACGATCAAGGCATTCGCCAACGAGGATCAGGTCGCGCAGATCCTCGTCGACAATGCGCCGGTGTCGGGCATTTACCTCCTGCCCAAGCCGCAGCCGTCCCAGGTCGCGGCCGAGGCGGCGCCGGCGCAGGCGGGCCCGTTCGCCTTCGTCGCCTATGCGCGCGAGGGCGTCGATCCGCAGATGACGATGCCTATGGCATACGCCGTCGCGACCAGTATCCTCGCCGCACTCCTGATCGCCTGGCTGGTGCGCGCCGCCGAAGGCCTGGGCTACTTCCAGCGCGTGCTGTTCATAGCGACGGTCGGCATCGTGATTGCAATCGCCGGCCGCCTGCCGAACTGGATCTGGTGGCACTTCTCCACCGAGTTCATGCTCGTCGATCTCGCCGACGTCGTCATCGGCTGGACCCTCGCGGCGCTGGTCATGGCGGCCCTGACGGGCGAGGAGCGTCATCGGCTGGGACCGAGCTATCGCCGCCTGCGGGTGTGACCGCCGCGGATGCGTAGCAGCGGTCTGCTCGTCGCCGACGTCAGCTGGCCGAAGGTCGAGTGCGCCCTCGCGGACGGATGCATCGCCGCGCTGCCCATCGGGGCGGCGGCCAAGGAGCACGGCTTCCATCTGCCGCTGAACACCGACTACCTGCAGGCCGAATGGCTGGCGCGGCAGCTCGTCGAAGCGGTGCCCGTCGTGGTCTGGCCAACGCTTTCCTACGGCTACTATCCGGTATTCGTCGATTACCCGGGCAGCATCTCGCTGCAGCGCGAGACCTTCTGCAGCGTCGTGCAGGACGTGCTGGCCGGCATCGCGCGCGCCGGTGCGCGAAGCTGCGCCGTCCTGAACACCGGCATCAGCACCATCGCCCCCCTCGAGGGGGCGATCCGTCGTGATTACGGGCGCATGGCGGTGGCGCTCATCAACGTCTATGCCGGCCCGCGTTTCACCCGGGTCAGCGAGGAGATCGAGGAGCAGCCCTTCGGTGGCCATGCCGACGAGATCGAGACCTCGCTCATGCTGACGATGCATCCGGAGAGGGTCGACATGGCACGCGCCACACCCGCGCCGGCGCAGATCCGGCGCGGCCTGTTCAACCGGCGCGATCCGCAAGGCCCGAATTTCAGCCCGAGCGGCGTCAACGGCGACCCGACGCGCGCCACTGCGGAGAAGGGGCGGCGACTCGCGGCCGCCATGCGCGAGGACGTGCTGGAAGCGATCGCGGCGCTGCGCGGCGCATGCTGACCCTCGCGCTCAATCATCCCTTCGACCTGGAACCGAAGGCGGCGATCGCGCTGCAGCAGCAACTGCGCTGCCGCGTCGTGCGTGTCGATCGTCTCGGCCCCGTGCGCACCGTAGGCGGGGTGGACGTCGGTTTCGCGGAGCACGGACGCACGACGCGCGCGGCGGTCGCCGTCCTCGCCTTCCCCGGCCTCGATCCCGTAGGCGAGGCGGTCGCAACGGCGCCGACGTCCTTCCCCTACATCCCCGGTCTGCTTTCGTTTCGCGAGATCCCCGCGGTGCTTGCGGCGCTGGCGCGGCTGCCGGAGCTTCCCGACCTCCTGCTCTGCGACGGACAGGGATACGCTCATCCGCGGCGGTTCGGACTGGCCTGTCATCTCGGCGTCCTCCTTGATCGGCCGTGCATCGGGGTGGCCAAGAGCTGCCTGATCGGCACCTACCGCGAACCGCCGCGGGCGCGGAACTCATGGACTCCGCTGATGGACGGGCAGGAGCAGATCGGCGCGGTCGTCCGCACGCGCCGCGGGGTGAGGCCGGTGTTCGTCTCGATCGGCCACCGCATCAGTCTGCCGACCGCCATTGACTACGTGCAGAGGTGCGTCACCCGCTACCGCCTGCCGGAGCCGACCCGCCTGGCCGACCGCATCGCCTCGGCGCGCGGCCGCCGCGCTTGATCCATGTCACGACCCCCCGCCGCGGTCTTGCGGCGTAATGTCGCCTGTGACATAGAGGAGAGCCTATGAGCAGCATCCGCGCGCCCGCCGTCGCCGGCTATTTCTACCCGGAGGATCCGGTGACGCTGCGTGCGGCCGTCGGGACCTACCTGGCCCGCGCCGAGGATCGCCCCGGCCGCCTGCCTAAGGCCGTCGTCGTGCCGCATGCCGGATACGTCTACTCCGGAGCGGTGGCCGCCTCGGTCTACCGCCTGCTGCAGTCGGCGCGCTCGCGCATCCGGCGGGTCGTGCTCGCCGGGCCCGCGCACCGCGTCGCGGTGCAGGGCGCGGCGTTGTCCCCCGCGGAGGCGTTTCTCACACCGCTTGGCGCGGTGGCGGTCGATCCCGATATCGATGCGCTGCTCGGCGGGCTGCCGCAGGCGTCGGTCTCCGAGTCCGCCCACCGGCTGGAGCACAGCCTGGAGGTGCAGCTGCCGTTCCTGCAGGCCGTGCTGGAGGAGTTCACGGTGGTGCCGTTGCTGTTCGGGCGCGCGAATCCGACCGCGACGGCCGAGGTGCTCGCGCGTGTATGGGGCGGCGAGGACACCCTCGTGGTGGTCAGCAGCGATCTGAGCCACTACCACGATTATGAAACCGCGCGACGCATCGACGCCGAGACCACTGCGGCGATCTGCGCGCTCGATTACGATCGCATCGGTCCCTCGCAGGCGTGCGGCTGCGTGGCGCTGGGGGGGCTGCTGCTGCGCGCGCAGCAGCATGGGATGCGGGTCGAGGCTCTGGACGTGCGCAATTCCGGTGACACCGCCGGCACGCGCGATCGCGTGGTGGGCTATGGCGCCTATGCCTGCTACGAGACCTGAATTCGCGGACGCCGAGCGGAGCCTGTTGTTGCGCATCGCGCGCGGCTCCATCGTGAGCGGTCTGGGCGGCGGAGGTCCACTCGGGTTGACGCTGGAGGATCTGCCGCAGACCTTGCATTACCTGCGCGCGACCTTCGTGACGATCTACCTGGGCGAGAAGCTCAGGGGCTGTATCGGCTCTCTCGAGGCGCATCGGGCGGTCGCCGAGGATGTCGCCCACAACGCCTACGCCAGCGCCTTTCGCGATCCGCGGTTCTCGCCACTGACGGAGCAGGAGATGACGGACGTGCGGGTGCAGGTCTCCGTGCTGCGGCCCGCGAGCCCGATCTCATTCCGCGACGACGAGGACCTGCGGCGTCAGCTGCGCGCCGGTGAGGACGGAGTGATATTGGAGTGGGGCACGCGCCGCGCCACCTTCCTGCCGTCGGTCTGGGACACCCTGCCGGACCCACGCGAATTCCTGGCCGCGCTGAAGCGCAAGGCGGGCATGCGTCCCGACGATGACATCGTCGTGTGCCGGGTCAGCCGTTATCGCACGGAGTCGTTCGCCGACAGCGACCTGCCCGGGCCGTAGCGAGATCCTCACCGGCAGGCGCCGACCGACCCGGGCGCGCAGGTGCGCCCATCGATCCAGATCGCGTTGTCGAGCCTGGCCTCGTCGAACGTCGCCCCGTCGATCAGCGCGTCGGAGAGATCCGCGTAGGAGAGGTCCGCGCCACGGAACCGGACTCCGGTCAGCACCGCCTTGCGCAGCGCCGTGCCCTTCAGGTTGGCGCCGGAGAGATCGCTGTCGATCAGGGTCGCTCCCACGAGGTCGGCATAGGCGAGGTCGCCGGCCTGCAGCTGGACCGCCTCCAGGTTCGCGCCCGTCAGGCGCGCGCTGCGCAGGTTGGCGCCGTGCAGGTCCGAGCCGTGGGCGTCCATCCCCTCACGGCGGCAGTTCGACCAGTTCACACCCGGTGCCGCCGCGGCCTCGCAGTCGGGGCCCGAGCCGTCGCCGCGCGGCTTGAAGAGGAATCCGCTCAACACGATCAGCGCCACCGCGAAGGCCGAGATGAGGGCGGGCGCGACGTTGCTCTGGCGCGTGGGCCTGAGACTGGCGAGCACCCGCTGCCGGCGCTGGCGACGCGCCACGGTTTCGGGGGTCTCGGCGGAGCGTCGCTCAGCGCCGCTGCGGCGGTCCTTGTGCGGATTGTCCGGAGATTCGTTGTGCCGTCGATCGACGCCGCGACGCTCGTCCTCGCGCGCGAGCAGGGCGGCGCGATCCTCCTCCAGTTTCTCCTGAGAGAACATCGGATAGTGGGACGGCACGTGCCAGACCTCCTTGTCGAGGCTGAGCTCGTCGCTGGCCCGGATGCGGCCCATGATGAGATAGCGCTTGATCAGGGCGGTCTGGAAGGGACCTTTCACCACCTCGCCGCGACGAACGTACCACAGGCGTCCCTGAGATTGAGTCTGTGCCCCGCTCATGCCCCGTCGATGGTTAACGGCGAAAGTGCCTGATTCGGGGCAAATAACTTCAAGTTCCATGCCAATCGGCCGATTCTCTTCGTGATGATTCCGGCCTTGCTCAATGCAGCGCTTCCGGCGCGACTGATCGCCCTTCCCACCCCGGCGGCGGTGCGTGGCTGGGCCGTGGGGCAGGTGCTGAACGCCACTGTCATGAAGGTCGACAGCGCCGCGGGGATGGCGACCCTGCAGATCGGTGAGCGGCGCGTGCAGGCGCAGGTCGCCGGTCCGATGATCCCCGGGCAGCGCTTCGAGCTCAGGGTGCTGGAGACGGGCGCAAGGACGGTGATGGAACGGCTGCCGGGCCCGCAGGAGAACGCGGCCCGCGTGCAGCAGCAGGCATTGCGGGAGCGGCTGCCGCAGGCGGTGCCGATGCGCGAACTGCTGCCCGCACTCGAACGCGCGGCGCGGGACACGGACGCGGCTGCCACTCCCGCGACCAACACCCGGACGGCGGCGGTGGTTCAGACGATCCTGAAAGCGCTGCCTGCATTCAAGGACCTCGCGCAACCCGAGGCGCTGAAGCGCGCGATACTGACATCGGGCCTGTTCCTGGAGTCGAATCTCGCCCGAACGGCGGATGCGGACCTGCGGCAACTGGTGCCGCGTGATCTGAAGGCCTCCCTGCTGCGGCTGGCGCAAGCAGTCTCTTCCGGCGCTGCACTGCCGCCAGCAGCCGCACCGACCGCCGCCGCGACGTCCAGGCATCCGCAGGCGTCGATGCGCGCCGGGTCCGTCCATGCCGAGCCCAGGCAGGTCGCGCTGCCGCCGCCGGCGCTCGAGGACGGCTCGCCGCCGCATGCGAGGTTGGCCGAGCAGGCGCGCGGCGGGATCGCCGCCATCGAGGTGAATCAGCTCAAGGCGGCCGTGGAGCCCAATCAGGGCAGCGCGGTTTGGACCATGGAACTGCCGGTTCGTGACCCCTCGGGCGATCCGCGGCATCTGAGGCTCGAGGTCGAGGAGGAAACGGTACGGCGGCAGGGTGGGATGCAGCGGCAGTGGTCGATGACGGTGAGTATGGACATCGAGCCGCTGGGGCCGATGCACGCGCGGGTGACGCTGATCGAGGACAGCGTGCACACGGTCATCTGGTCAGAGCGGCCGGCGACGGCGGAGCTGGCACACCGGCATGCGGCCTGGTTGTGCACGCAGATGCGGCAAGCGGGTCTGAATCCGGCAGATGTGCAGTGCCTGCAGGGGGAGCCCGCGCCGAGGGCGGCGGCGGCGCCTACGCCGCTGGTGGACACGCACGCATGAGGGCCAAGGAACCGGGGATGGAGAGCCTCGCCGTCGCCTTGCATTACGACGGCAGCGGCGCGCCGCGAGTCACGGCAAAGGGCAGGGGCCCGGTGGCGGCGGAGATCCTCAAGCGCGCGCGCGAGCACGACGTGCCGATCAGCAACAACGGCGAGCTGGTCGAGCTGCTCGCCAGGGTGGAACTCGGCGAGGAGATACCGGAGGCGCTCTACGTTGCCTGCGCGCAGGTGATCGCCTTCGCCTATCACCTGCGCAACAAGCGCATCCCGGAGTGACTCGCCGGCAGGCGAGCCCATGGCCGGCGAGCGCCGGCACCCCGCCGCCCGGGGCTCAGCCCTGCGGTGCGCCGCTCATGGCGGCGCGCGAGCGGTCTATGACCTGCTGATTGCCCTGCAGCAGCCGCGCGTCGCCATTGGCCAGCGAGTTGGAACGCGCGGCAAGCTCGATGGCCTCGCTGTAGCGTCCCTGTTGCATGCGGATTACCGCCAGCCGGTGCCAGAGCCAGGGGTTTTTCGGTTCTATGCGCAGCGCACGCTCGATGGTCGCGGCGGCCTGATCGCCGTCGCCCTGGTTGGCGTAGACCTCGGCCTCGTCGAGCAGCGCGACGACGGCGGGGCTGTTCATCGGCGCGCCCGAATCGGGCGACGTCGGCGCCGGCGCCGCACTCTCGGCATTCATCTCTTCGGACTGCGCGCCGACGGGCGGCGCCTCCTCGGGCAGCGCGTAGGTGCGAGCCTCCTCCAGCGGCGGTTCCTCCGGTGGCACGGCGGCGTCGCCGACTCCCTGCTCCATCGCGGGTTCATCCACGGGCACCTCGGTGACCGGCGCCGGGGCCGTGGTGCAGCCGCCGAGCAGGGCAAAGAGCGCCGCGCACAGGATCGGCATGCGCATGGCGCGTGGATCAACGGACTGGTGCATAGGTCGTCTCCGGTATGCCGAACGACGTCGTCGGACATTCAAGTGTACCAGTCACCGGCGCCGGCGCGATGAACGGCACGCTGCGCGACCCGGGGCAGTTGGCGCGCGTGAACGCGCCCGTCTGCCGATCGACCCAGCGCCACTCGATGCCCTCCGGCGGATCCATGCGCAGCGACCGGACCCGGGCATCCGCCATGAACTGTCCCCACATGCGCATCGCCCCCTGCGCGCCGGTCAGCCCGATCGGCGCGTTGTCATCGCGCCCGATCCATGCAACCGCCGTCAGGTCCTCGCCGAAACCCGCGAACCAGCTGTCGCGCAGGTCGTTCGTCGTGCCGGTCTTCCCCGCCACGACGCGATCGGCGCCGAGCCGGCGCGTCAGCGACGCCGCCGTGCCCTCGGAGGTCACGCGCGTGAGCAGGTAGGTGAGCAGATAGGCCGCGCGCGCGTCGATCGCCGCGGTCGTCTTCAGTTCGTAGCGCTTCAGGCGCCGGCCGTCACGCGTCAGCACCTCGCGTATCGCGCGCAGGGGGGTGCGGAAGCCGCGCGTGGCGATGGTCTGGTACATCTGCGCGATCTCCATCGGCGAGAGGTCGGCGGCCCCCAGGAACAGCGACGGATATTCCGGCAACGGCTGGTCGATGCCCAGCCCGCGCAGGGCGTCCACCACCGCGGGCACGCCCAGCGCCATGCCGATCTGCACCGTGGCGAGGTTGTAGGAGTGCGCGAGGGCATCCTCGATGGTCACCGAGCCGTGCGGGACGCCGTCGTAGTTGCCCGGCGTCCACGGTTTGCCGTGCATGTCCACGGTGATGGGCTCATCGGGTACCAGCGTGTTGATGACGTAGGATTCCGGGCGCTGCAGCGCCGCCAGGTACACCGCCGGCTTCAGCAGCGAACCGACCGGGCGGCGCGCGTCCAGCGCGCGGTTGAAGCCGGCGTAGGCGGGATTGCGGTCGCCGACGATGGCCAGCACCTCGCCGGTCTGATGGTTGGAGACCACCATCGCCGCCTGCAGATGATCCTTCAGCCGGCCGTAGCCCTTCTCCAGTGCGGCGATCTGGTCGCTCACGGATTCGTCGGCGATCGCCTGCAGGAGCGGATCGATGGTGGTGAAGATCTGCAGGCCTTCGGTGCGAAGGTCCTCTTCGCGATAGTCCTGGCGCAGCTGCCGCCTCACCAGCTCCACGAACGCCGGGTAATGGGTGCTGCGGAACAGCGGTTTGTCGATGACGCCGAGCGGCGCCGCCTTGGCCTGCGCCGCGGCCTGGGCGGTGATCTTGCCCTGCTCCGCCATAAGCTCGAGGACCAGATTGCGGCGCGCCCGCGCGCGCTCCGGGAATCGCCTCGGATCGTAATACGACGCCCCCTTCGCCAGGCCGACCAGCAATGCCAATTCTGGCAGGCGCAGCTCCTTCAGCGGCCGTCCGAAATAGAACTCCGAGGCCAGTCCGAAGCCGTGTATGGCGCGCTTGCCGTCCTGGCCGAGAAAGATCTCGTTCAGGTAGGCCTCCAGGATCTGCTGCTTGGTGTAGTGACGCTCCAGCGACAGCGCCATGGCCATCTCGGGGATCTTGCGCACGAGCGTGCGCTCGTGACTGAGGTGATAGTTCTTTATCAGCTGCTGCGTGATGGTGCTGCCGCCCTGGTCGAAGCGCAGGTGGCGGACGTTGGAGACCATGGCGCGCGCGATGCCGAGCGGGTCGATGCCGATGTGCCGGTAAAAGCGCTTGTCCTCCGTCGCGATCAGGGCCTCGATCATCTCGGCCGGGACATCCGTCAGCCGGACGAGCACCCGGTCCTCGTTGTGCGTCGGGTAGATGCGGGCGATCTGCATCGGCTCCAGCCGCAGGATCGCGATCGGCGTCCGGGCGGGGAGGGTGTCGAGCGCCGTCACGACTCCGGCGTCGAACCGGATGCGGCATCGCTGCGGCGGTTCCCGCTTGTCCGAGAAGGCGAATCCGCGCGTGTGGATCTGCAGCTCGTCTTTCAGGAGCGCGAACTGGCCTGGCCCTTCCAGGCGGTCGACCTTCCGGTAGCCCAATCGCAGTATCTCCGCCTCCACGGCGTGGCGACCGATCGCAAGGCCGGCGTATAGCTCCAGCGGACGGGCGTACACGCGCGCCGGGAGCTGCCAGTGCCAGCCGGTGAAGGTCCTGGTAACCCGGTGATCGACCCAGAGTACATAGGCCGCCGCGGCCATGACGAAGATCAGCAGGAACTGCAGCAACAGCGCGCGGGGCAGCGCAAAACGGCGGGTTTTGCGGGGTTTTCGCTTGGCGGCCATCTTCAGGGTGGAGCCTGCACTGCGGCTGCGACGGCTTGAACCGCGATCCGGGACGCCCTTCGTTCTACAGCGGGTGCCGGCGGCTTGCTGACTGAAGTTGGAATGTCGGGAGGAGAATCTGAGAGGTTGCGCTACGCGGCGGGCGGCGGTATCTGATTCCTTGTTACCGCTCGCGTCGCCTTATCGATTATCGGTTTTCTACCGTTCCTGGCATCCCACCGTATCGTACCTTTGTGCCCTTACTACTTACTACTTCTTCTTCTTCGCTGCCTTCTTCTTCGTCTTCTTCGCGGCGGACTTCTTCGCTACCTTTTTCTTGCTAGCCTTCTTCTTTGCTGCCATGTTTAACCCCCTATCGATGTGTTGAACAACACTTGAAGCAAGTACCACGCGCATTTATATACATCACAATGCGAACAGTTGCAAACTTTTTTGTAATCTGGTTACGACTCGGATCGCTCGTCGATGATCGATGTCGGCGGCTCCCCAAGCACCCGATGTTCGTCGTTTGCTGCTCTTCGCTGCGCTCGATTCCGCGTCTCGACCACTCGTCGCGCGCTGCATCAGGCGTGGCGAAGTCGCTATCGGCTCGACGCGACGAGTCCTTGAGCGGCGGCGCTCAGCGGCGCAGGGATTCGATGATCCGATCGCGTATCGCGCTCACCTCGCCGATTCCTTCGACGCGCGTGTAACGGCGACTGTCGAGCTTCTGGTAGTAGTCCACGAGCGGCCGCGTCTGCTGGTGATAGACCTCCAGACGCTTGCGCACGGTCTCTTCCCTGTCGTCGTCACGCTGCACCAGCGGCTCGCCGGTCACGTCGTCCCGGTCGGGGACCCTGGGCGGGTTGAACAGCGCGTGGTAGGAACGGCCCGAGGCGGGGTGCACGCGCCTGCCCGACATGCGTTTGACGATCTCCTCGTCGTCGACGGCGAGCTCGACGACCCGATCGATGTCTATGCCCATCTCGCGTATGCCTTCGGCCTGCGGGATCGTGCGGGGAAAGCCGTCCAGCAGAAATCCGTTGCCGCAGTCCGCTTCGGCGATCCGCTCCTTCACCAGACCGAGGATGATCGCGTCGGAGACCAGGCCGCCGGCATCCATGATCTTCTTCGCCGCCTGGCCAAGCGGCGTGCCGGCCTTGACCGCCGCCCGCAGCATGTCGCCCGTGGAGATCTTCGGAATGCGGAACTCCGCGCAGATGAAGTCCGCCTGGGTGCCTTTGCCGGCGCCCGGTGGTCCCAGCAGGATTACTTTCATGTCGTCAGCCTCGTCGTGTTGGGGGAGTGATTGTGCGCGTGATCCTAACGGCCTATGCTGCGTGAAACCAGCCGCGCATGCGGCGCCGTGGAGACACCGAGGTGAGACTGCAACTGGACACCGGCGAGGGGCGTTACAGCATCCGGGGCTACACGGCCACCGCCGTCGTCGTGAACGAGCAGGAGCTCGCGCGCAGTTTCGTCCTGACGACCGACACCTTGATTGTCGACTGGGCTCCGCAGCGTCCCGGGGAGATTGCGGCGGAGCACGTCGAGCAGCTGCTGCGCCTGGATCCGGAGGTCGTCATCATCGGCACCGGGCGTCGGCTGCGATTTCCGCCGGCCGAGGTCGTCGCGCCGCTCATGGCCGCGGCCATCGGCTACGAGGTGATGGACACCCGCTCGGCATGCCGCTGCTATGCCGTGCTTGCGTCCGAGGGAAGACGGGTGCTCGGAGCGATACTGCCGCCGGAAGCGGATTGAGCCGGAGGGCGGGCCGCGCGCATCGAGGTGGCGTGCGCCGTCGCCTGCAGACCGGCGCTCAGGTCTCGCGCAGCAGTGACTCCACCGAGAAGCCCTGGCGCTCCAGGATCTGGCGCAGGCGCTTCAAGGCCTCGATCTGGATCTGGCGGACCCGCTCGCGCGTCACGCCGATCGCGTTGCCGACCTCCTCGAGCGTGGCGATCTCGTGCCCGTTGAGGCCGAAGCGCCGCTCGACGACCGCGCGCTGCTTGTCGTTGAGTTGCGACAGCCAGATCTCGATGTGCCGCTGCATGTCGTTGTCCTGCAGCAACAGCCATGGATCGGGATTCTGCTCGTCAGGGATGGTGTCGAGGAGCGAACGGTCCGAGTCGTGGTCGCTGGTGCTGTCCATGGAGGTGACGCGCTCGTTGAGTCCGAGCATGCGCTTGACCTCGTCGATCGGCCGGTCGAGCATCTGCGCCACGTCCTCGGGCGTGGGTTCGCGATCGAGGGTCTGCGCGAGCCGGCGGGCGGCCCGCATGTAGATGTTGATCTCCTTGACCACGTGTATGGGCAGCCGGATGGTGCGCGTCTGGTTCATCAGCGCGCGCTCGACCGTCTGCCTAATCCACCAGGTGGCATAGGTGGAGAAGCGGAAGCCCCGTTCCGGGTCGAACTTCTCCACCGCGCGGATCAGGCCGAGATTGCCTTCCTCGATCAGGTCCAGCAGCGCCAGGCCCCGGTTCATGTAGCGGCGCGCAATCTTCACCACCAGGCGCAGATTGCTGACGATCATCTTCTTGCGGGCAGCCTCGTCGCCGCGTTTCGCCAGCCGCGCGTAGCGGACCTCCTCCTCGGCGGTGAGCAGGTCGGCGAAGCCGATCTCGTTGAGATAGATGCGCGTGGCGTCGAGCTCGCCCTCCGAGACGTCGCCGGCGGGGACCGCGCGATCGACGGTGATGGTGATGGAGGGATCGAGGGTGTCCTCGGCGGCGGGCTCGCCGATGTCGTCGGGCTCCTCGGCGAGCGCCTGCGCATCGGCCATTGTGATATCGAGATCTTCCTCGGCGCTCTCCGTCTCGACGGTTTCAATCTCCGGCGCCGCGCTGTCCTCCACGCGCGTTTCGGGGCCGGATCCCGCAGGCTTACCCCTCGTTCCCTGGCCGTTCGTTCCCGTTGCCGCCATTCCTGTTAGCTCGCGTCTCAAGGGAGGAATTCAAGGGGAGGAACGGGCTTCCCGCCGCGGCGGATCTCGAAGTGCAACATCACCTGCCGCGTACCCGTGCTTCCCATCTCTGCGATCTGCTGACCGCCGACGACCCTTGCGCCCTCCGCCACAAGCAGTTTGTCGTTGTGGGCATAGGCGCTGAGATAGGTATCGTTGTGTTCGACGATGATAAGCTTTCCGTATCCCACGAGTCCACTGCCGCTGTACACGATGCGCCCGTCTGCCGCGGCGCGCACGGACTGCCCGCGCGTACCGAAGATGTTGATGCCGCGCTCGCCCAGGACCGAGTCGGCGGATTCCACGCGCCCCTGCGCGGGCCACTGCCACTTTATGCCGCCCGCGGTGCGGACCGCGCCGCTCGCGCGCGAGGCGGTCGGAGTGACCGCCTGCGTGCTCCGCGGCGAGGGACTGACTGCCGGAGCCGCCGGGGCGGGCCGGACCGCCGCCGCGCCAGTCGCGGACTTCTTGTTCGATGCGCCGGTCGCGGGCGCGGCAGCCGCCGCGGAAGACGGAGCGGTGAGCCGCAACCGCTGACCGGGATAGATCCGGTAAGGCGGCCCGATCCCGTTCCAGCGCGCCAGGACCTGGTAATCGAGTTTGTATCGCCAGGCGATGCCGTAGAGCGTGTCGCCCTGCTGGATCACATATTCGCCGGGTACGGTGCGCGCGGGCGCCGACGGGTGGACGACGGGCGCCGGTCCGGCCTCCTCGATGAGCTCCTCCTCGAGCGGGGCCGCATAGCGGCCGGAACATCCGGTGAGCGCCGCGATCAGGGCTGCAACGGCGAGAGAGGGAAAGGCGGTGTATGCGGTGCCACGCGTCATGGAGCCGGTCCGCGCCGCTAGCTTACGCCCCCGAGCAGCGGCACGAAGCTGACCTTGTCGAGATACTCCTCGTGGAATCCCTCCTCGGTGCGCGTGATGCGCAGCAACTGCTGGTGGCCGGCGGCGCCGACCGGGATCACCAGCCGGCCGCCCGGGGCGAGCTGATCCAGCAGGCGCCGCGGGACTCCGAGCGGCGCCGCGGCGACCAGGATGCCGTCGAACGGAGCGTGCTTGGCCCAACCGAGGCTGCCGTCGCCATGGCGCACGCTGACGTGATAGTGATTCATGGCGCGCAGGCGATCGCGCAACCGGCTCGCCAGCGCGGCGATGCGCTCGATGGAGTAAACCTGGTCGGCGATCTGGGCGAGGATCACCGTCTGGTAGCCGCAGCCGCCGCCCACCTCCAGGACCTTGTGCAGCGGACCGCCCTCGAGCAGGGCCTCCGTCATGCGCGCGACGATGAACGGCTGGGAGATGGTCTGGCCGTGTCCGATCGGCAGGGCGGTGTTCTCGTAGGCGCGGCTGGCGAGCGCCTCGTCGATGAACAGATGCCGGGGCGTGTGGCGCATGATGTCGAGGACGCGGGCGGAATGTATGCCCATCTCGCGCAGCTGCGCGACCAGGCGGTCGCGGGCACGCTGCGAGGTCATGCCGATACCACGAGCGTCATTCATCGCGTTGCGTAACATCCTGCAGCCACTGCGCAACGGTATCCAGCGCCGTATAGCGTGTCAAATCAACCTGCAAGGGCGTGATCGACACGCACCTGCGGCGGATCGCGTTGAAGTCCGTGCCCGGGCCGGCGTCCTCCTCCGGACCCGCCGGGCCTACCCAGTAGATCGCGCGTCCGCGCGGATCGGTCGTCCTGACCGCCGGTTCGGCCTTGTGCCGGTGGCCGAGCCTGGTCGCCTCGAAGGCGGCAAGCTCTTCCCACGGCAGGTCCGGAACGTTCACGTTCAAGATCGTATCGGCGGGCAGCGGCCGGCGCAGCATGTGATCGATGAGCTCCTCCACGACCCGGGCAGCGGTCTCGAAATGCGTGAATGTCTCCCCCACGAGCGAGACGGCGATCGCGGGCAGCCCCAGGAACCGTCCCTCCATGGCGGCGGCCACGGTGCCGGAGTAGAGCACGTCGTCGCCGAGGTTTGCGCCGGCGTTGATGCCGGCGATCACCATGTCCGGCTCACGCTCCAGCAGACCGGTGATGGCCAGGTGCACGCAATCCGTCGGCGTGCCGTTGACGTAATGGTATCCATTCTCGGCCTGCTGGACGCGCAGCGGCGCATCCAGGGTGAGGGAGTTGCTGGCGCCGCTGCGATTCCGGTCCGGCGCCACCACCACGACCTCGCCGTGCCGCATCAGCGAGCGGGCGAGCGCGCGCAGGCCGGGCGCCTGGTAGCCGTCGTCGTTGCTGACCAGAAAGAGCATGGAGCGGCGCGTCCTACGGCGCCGCCGGGGCGCCCGCGAGCAGGAACTCGAGCAGTGCCTTCTGGGCGTGCAGCCGGTTGCCGGCCTCGTCCCACACCACGCTCAGCGGCGAATCGATCACGCCCGCGCTCACCTCCTCGCCGCGGTGCGCCGGCAGGCAATGCATGAAGATCGCGTCGGGCTTCGCCTGGGACATCACCACCTCGTTGACCTCGAATCCGGCAAACGCCTCCTGGCGCGCGCGCGCCTCCTCCTCCTGCCCCATGCTGGCCCAGACGTCGGTTACGACCAGGTCCGCATCCGCCGCCGCCTTTTTCGGATCGCGCATCAGTTCCACCCTGCAGCCCTCGGCGACCACGTCCGGTTCCGGATCGTAGCCCTGCGGGGAGGCGACGCGCAGCGCGAATCCGTACTGCCTGGCCGCGTGTATGTATGAGTGGCACATGTTGTTGCCGTCCCCGATCCAGGCCACCTTCCGGCCGCGGATCGAACCGCGGTGCTCGTGGTAGGTCTGCATGTCGGCGAGCAGCTGGCAGGGATGGTGGAGATCGGTCAGGCCGTTGATGACCGGCACGCTGGAATAGTCGGCCAGCCGCTCGATCTTCTCGTGCTCGTAGGTGCGCACCATGATCGCGTGGACCATGCGCGAGAGGACCCGCGCCGTGTCCTCCACCGGCTCGCCGCGGCCGAGCTGGGTGTCGCGCGGGGAGAGGAAGATCGCCTGTCCGCCGAACTCGGCCATCGCCGCCTCGAAGGAGACGCGGGTGCGGGTCGAGGACTTCTCGAACACCATGGCGAGCACGCGGTTCCTCAGCGGCTCGTGCAGGCGGCCGGCGGCACGCATGGCCTTCAGTTCGATGCCGCGGTGTATGAGCCCGAGCAATTCCTCGCTGCCCAGGTCCATCAGTGTGAGAAAGTGCCGAATCATGGATGTTGCGCTCTTGGAGAGCTGTCAGACGGTGTAGCGGCGGATGAGGGACGCGAGCGTCGATACCAGGGTCTCGACCTCCTCGGCCCCGTAGATGAGCGGCGGCAGCAGCCTTACGACGTTGCCGGCGGTGACGTTGATGAGCAACCCGGCAGCGAGGCACTGCGCCACCAGCTCCGCGCACGGGCGATCCAGTTCGACACCGATCATCATGCCCCTGCCGCGTACATCGCGGACCGCCGGAACTCCGCGCAACGCCTCGCGCAACCGTTGCAGGATTTGCGCCCCCATGGCGGCGGCGCGCTGCGCGAGACCATCGCGTTCCATCACCGCGATCACGGTCAGCGCGGCGCGGCAGGCGAGCGGATTGCCACCAAAGGTGGAACCGTGCCTGCCGGGAGCGATCAGCGCGGCGGCCTTGCCGGCGGCGAGGCTGGCGCCGATGGGAACGCCGTTGCCCAGCGCCTTCGCCAGCGCCATGACGTCCGGCGTCACGCCTTCATGCTGGCACGCGAACCAGCGACCGGTGCGGCACATGCCGGTCTGCACCTCGTCGAGCATCATCAGCCAGTCATGGCGATCGCAGAGCCTGCGGATGCCGGCGAGATATCCGGCCGGGGCGATGTTGATGCCGCCCTCGCCCTGGATCGGTTCGACCAGGACCGCGGCGATGTCGTCGCGGGCGTCGGCGATCGCGGCGATCGCATCGAGGTTTCCGTACGGCACGCGCAGGAATCCCTGCACCAGCGGTTCGAAGCCCTGCTGCACCTTGGCGTTGCCGGTGGCGCTGAGCGTGGCCATGGTGCGCCCGTGGAAGCTGTCCTCCATGACGATGATCTGCGGCTCGGCGATGCTGCGCGCGTGCCCGTGCAGGCGCGCGAGCTTGATGGCAGCCTCGTTGGCCTCGGCGCCGGAGTTGCAGAAGAATGCCTTCTCCATCCCGGCGAGCTGCGTCAGTCGCGTGCCGAGCTCTTCCTGCAGCGCGATGCGATAGATGTTGGAGGTATGCAGCAGGGTGGACGCCTGCTCCGCGATGGCCGTGGCAAGGGCAGGATGCGCATGGCCGAGGCTGCAGACGGCCACGCCGCTCAGCGCGTCGAGATAGCGACGGCCGCTCTCGTCCCAGAGGTATGCGCCGCTGCCGCGAACGAACGCGACCGGCAGGCGCTGGTAGGCTGGCATCAGGGCGTCGCCGCTGCTCATGACCTCATCCCGTGTCCTGGTAGTGATCCGCGCTTTCAAATTTTCCCGCCCCAGAAAAGAAGAGGCCCGGCCGAAGGGCCGGGCCTTGTCGCGTCGTCACGACGCCTCGCTATCGGTCTGTGCGGTTTCCGACTCAGCCGGCCATGCGGCTCAGAACAGCACCCCGTGGCTGGCCGCGCCCATGAACAGGAGCATCGGTATCGACAGCAGCGTGTTCGTGCGCGAGGCCAGCGCGGCCACGCGCCGGGCCTTGGCCTTCTCCTCGTCGGTCGCCTGCACCAGGCCGAGCACCTTTTTCTGATTGGGCCAGATGAGAACCCAGACGTTGAACAGCATGATGGTACCGAGCCACGCGCCGATGCCGATCGCCGTCAGGTAGGGACTCGGCTCGGCGGCAGCCAGCCCGAGCGTGAACGCCGGGACGAAGTTCTTGCCCAGGAACGCCGCGCCGGACAGCCAGGTGACCACCGCGGCCCAGCGGAACCACAGCAGGGCGCGCGGTGCGACGTATTTGGTGACCCCTGCACCGCCCGGCCCGCCCTTGTCCGCGGCGGCCTCCGCCAGCGCCGGGGTCTGGACGAGGTTGAAATAGTAGAGCAGTCCGATCCAGCACACGCCCGCAATATAATGTAGCCAGCGATACAGCGCGGGCAGGTTGAACTCGCCGCCGGATCTCACCAGCCAGGCCAGCACCAGTGCCAGGACGACACCGAGCGCGATGGTCTTGCCTATTGAATCCAATGGGTTTTTCATGTCGTTTTCCCTCCGTGACCCGCGCCGCCGTGTATCCGGTTTGACGGGCATCCCCCAAGTTGAACGAGCCGAATTGTCGGCCATGTGCGTCGGCATTTGCAAGCCGTCGGGGAGGGGTGTTCCGGGCCCCCGCACGCAGCGTGACAGGGGCCGCGGCCGGATTTAGACTCCGCAAAGTAACCCACTGATTAATCGAGAGGCAGACCGCCGTTATGGACGTGATGGAGCGTATCAAGCAGACGATCGAGGGCAACCGCATAGTCATCTTTATGAAGGGGACCCCGCAATTCCCGCAATGCGGCTTCTCGATGCGGGCCTCCCAGGCGCTGGCCGCCTGTGGCGTGGAGTTCGCGCACGTGGATGTCCTGGCCGACCCGGAGGTGCGCCAGAACCTGCCGCGCTATTCCAACTGGCCGACCTTCCCCCAGGTATTCGTCAACGGCGAGCTGGTGGGCGGCTGCGACATCGTCATGGAGATGTACCAGTCCGGGGAGCTGCAGAGGCTGACCCAGACGGCCGCCAACGCCTGAGGCGCCAGCGGGGCCGGGCGGGCGTCCCCTGGCCCCGGACCGCGGGGCGTCGGCGCGGCCCCAGGGGTGCTACGTCTCGGCGGCTTCCTGCCCCGGCAGCTGCAGCCAGATGCAGCCGCCGTTGCTTTTCTTCTGCAGGGTCGCCAGGCGCGCCCGGTGCGCCGCGAGCTCTTCGGCGGTGGCAGCGACCACGCGCAGCGCCGGGGGCTCCCCCCGCTGCGCGGAACCGGCGGCGCGCGCCTGCGCCTCGCGCGCGGGCGGCGATTCGTCCAGCAGCAGTGTGGCCTGGCCGCCGGTCATGCGCAGGTAGACGTCCGAGAGGATCTCCGCATCCAGCAGCGCGCCGTGCAGCGCGCGACCCGAGTTGTCGACGTTGTAGCGTTTGCAGAGCGCGTCCAGGTTGTTGCGCTGGCCGGGGTGCAGCTCGCGCGCCATCGCCAGCGTATCGGTGACGCGGCAGTGATCCGCCAGCGTTCCCCAGGCCTCGCCGAGCCGCGCGAGCTCCGCGTTCAGGAAGCCGACGTCGAACGGCGCGTTGTGGATGATGACCTCGGCCTCACGGATGAAGTCGATGAGCTCCTGCGCCACCTCCCCGAATCGAGGGCTGCTCGCCAGCTGCTCCCGCGTGATGCCGTGCACGGCCACGGCGCCGTCGTCGACGTCGCGGTCGGGGTTCAGGTAACAGTGAAACGTGCGCGCGGTGCGCCGCCGGTTTACCATCTCCACGCATCCTATCTCGATGACGCGGTGCCCCTCGGCGGGCTCCAGGCCGGTGGTTTCGGTGTCCAGAACGATCTGTCGCATTGAGATTATCCGCGTGACTCCCCGAGCAGTTCGTCGATGGCCGCGTTGGCGAGCGCGTCGGCACGCTCATTATCCACGTGACCCGTGTGTCCCCGCACCCATTCATATTCGACCTCGTGCCTGGACGCCGCCTCGTCGAGCCGCTGCCACAGGTCGAGGTTCTTCACGGGCTTCCTGTCGGCGGTCTTCCAGCCGCGGCGCTTCCAGTCCTTCAGCCACGTGCGCAGGCCGTTCATCACGTACTGCGAATCCGTGGTCAGTCTGACGCGGCTGCGCCGCTTCAGACTCTCCAGTCCGGCGATGGCGGCCATCAGCTCCATGCGGTTGTTGGTCGTTTCGCGCTCCGCGCCCCGCAGGGTCTTCTCGTGATGCCGGTATCGGAGCAGGACTCCCCAGCCGCCGGGGCCGGGGTTGCCACGGCACGCCCCGTCGGAATAGATCTCCACGACATCCTCGCCGGCCTCAGCCTTCATCGCGCGGCGACCGGAAGGTGGTGGGCTCGACCACGCCGGCGGCGATCAGGCGGCGTCGCGCCCGCCATTGCGTGCGGATGGGTATCAGCCGCTGCAGACGTTTGCGCGCGACGATGACGTAACAGCCGCCGAAGATCGGGAACAGCTTGCGGCCGAGCAGCTCGAGGAAGCCCAGGTTGCGCAGCAGGCGCGCGGAACGCACGGGCGGCCTGAAGAAGGCGCGGCTGCTGTGCGTGACCTCGAAGCCCAGCAGCTTCAGCCAGTCCTTCAGGCGCCCGATGCGCAGGAAACGTCCGTTCCATGGCACGCGGTCGCGCCACCACAACAGCAGGCGCCACAGCCCCCAGCAGCTCCACGGGTTGAATCCGACGATGACGACGTGACCTTCTCCGATGAGCACGCGTTCGACCTCGCGCAACACGTCGTGCGGTTCCTGTTCGAATTCCAGGACGTAGGGCAGCAGGACCACGTCGACGCTGTCGGCCGCGATCGGCAGCGCGCTCGCCGCGCACAGGACGCCGTTGTCCACCGGCGGATTCAGCGCCGGGTCGATGCTGAAGACGGCCTGGTGGGAGATGCGGCTCGCGGTCATCAGCGGCTTGTCGCGGAACAGCCCCAGCTGCAGGATGTGGTATCCGAAAAGGGTCGGCAGCAGCGCGCCGAGCCTGAGCAGCACACTGGCGAGCATGGAGCGGCCCAGGTCGGACTCGAACCAGTCCTCGAGGTCGGATCTCACGCTCGATCGCACGGTGCTCTTTTCGTCGCTCACGATGTCCCGATCAGCTCTTGGCAGGAAGGAGTCCGCCGCCCGGGTGATGCGGAGGCTGACTCGGCGGTACCATAGCGAACGACCGCGAGCTGCGTCCAGAGCGCCGGCGCCGGGGCCACGGTCGCGGCGCCCGCCCTTGCACGGTTGCCCCGATCCAGGATCCGCACGCATGGACCACGAGATAACCGCCATTCCCGCCCTGCGCGACAATTATGTCTGGCTGATCGAGCGGCCGGGCAGCCGCGCCGCTGCGGTCGTCGACCCGGGTGAAGCCGATCCGGTGCTCGATGTGTTATCACGCCGCGGGCTGGAGCTGGCGGCTGTCATCGTCACGCATCACCATCACGATCACGTCGGCGGAATAACGGCGCTCCGCGCCCGCTCTCCGGTGCGCGTCTTCGGTCCGGCCCTCGAGACCATCCCGGGCTGCACCGATGCGGTGGAGGAGGGCGACGCGGTCGAAATCGCGGAGATCGGTCTGGCGTTGCGGGCGATGTGGGTTCCCGGCCATACCTTGGGCGCCATCGCCTATTACGGCCATGGCGTGGTCTTTACCGGCGACACGCTTTTCGCCGCGGGCTGCGGGCGGCTGTTCGAGGGCACCCCGGCGCAGATGCACGCCTCGCTCGGGCGCCTCGCGGCGTTACCGGGCGAGACGCGCGTGTACTGCGGCCACGAGTACACGCTCGCGAATCTTCGGTTCGCGGCGACCGTCGAACCCGGCAACGCGGCGATCGCGCGGCGGCTGGAACGCAGCCGCGAGCTGCGCGCACGAGGAGTACCGACCTTGCCCTCGACCATCGCGCTCGAACGACAGACCAACCCGTTCCTGCGAACAAATGATGCGGAAGTGCAACGCGCGACGGAGATGCATTGCGGGCACGCGCTGTCGAATGCAACAGAGGTGTTCTCGATCCTGCGGGAATGGAAAAACCATTACTGACCGCGCCGAGATCATCCGGTAGCCGGGTTCGTGTTTGCCGCGCGCGTGATGTCAGGCCGCTGGCGGAATCTCGCGACGCAACACCCGCGCGCGCGGAGATCGTCGAACGACTCCAAGGCTTGACGGCGGTCACAATGATGACTAGCATCCGGCGACGATGGTTAGGGGGACCTTAAAAAGAATTCTCACCATCGCAGTGTTGGGGACCAGTCTGTCGGGTTGCAGCGCGATCACTGCGCTGTTCCGCGGCGCCGGGGACAGTCCCTCCACTGCCGGCACCGCTGCGTCCCGCGTCACCGATCCGAATTCACTCGCCTCCACCGCCGCTGCCACGGCGGACTCATCGACGATCCGCATTCCTCGCCTCACCGATCGCGCCGGCCCTGGCGCGCACGACGTCTCGCTCGACGCCACCGATCTCTGGGATCGGATACGCGGCGGTCTGCAATACGCTGGATCCGATCGGCCGGAGGTGGAAAAAGAGGTTCGCTTTTACTCGCGCCACGACCAGTTCATCGCACGCACCACGCAGCGTGCCAGGCCGTTTCTGCACCACATCGTCGAGGAACTGGAGCGCCGCCAGATGCCGCTCGACCTGGCGCTGCTGCCGATCGTCGAAAGCGCCTTTCAGCCCACGGCCCGCTCGCGCAGCGGTGCGGTCGGCATATGGCAATTCATCCCCGCGACCGGTCGACGCTTCGGACTGGAGCGCAATAACTTGTATGACGGGCGCCGCGACGTGATCGCGTCGACCGACGCCGCGCTCGACTACCTTCAGGAACTGCACGACCGCTTCGACGGCGACTGGCTGAGCGCCGTGGCCGCCTACAACTGCGGCGAGCGCAACGTGGAACGTGCGCTCGAGGCCAATCGCGCCGCCGGGCGACCGACGGATTTCTGGTCTCTGGACCTGCCATCGGAAACGCGCGTGTACGTGCCGCGCCTGCTCGCGCTGTCCACGATCTTCGCCACGCCGCTGCGCTACGACCTCAAGCTCGAGCCGATCCCGAACGAGCCGTACCTCGCGGTGGTGGAGGTCGCCAAGCAGATCGATCTCGCCAAGGCTGCCGCGCGCGCCGGTCTGGACGGCCAGGAGCTGCGGGCCCTGAATCCCGGTTACACCAGGGGCGTTACGACGGCAGCCGGCATACACAAGGTGGCCGTCCCCGCCGCGAAGATGCAGGTTTTCAAGGAGACGCTGGCGCGGCACATCGCGGATCTGGCGCCCGATCGCAAGACCAAGCGGGTCGCCGATCGCGGCGGCGATGCCAAGGCGTCCGACGGTACTGGCACCTACCACAGGGTGAGCAAGGGGGAGAACCTCGGTCTCATCGCCAGTCGTTACGACGTCACCGTCGACGCCATACAGGAGCTTAACTCCGTGCATCCTCGCAGGCTGCGCATCGGCCAGACGCTGCTCATCCCCGTGGAGGGCGCCGAGGCGGGCGTCGAGCGCGGCGCGGCGACGGACACCGCCGGCTCGGCGGGTTCCGTGGAGGTGGCGGACACGACCGCCGCGGCGGGCGGCAAAGGGCGCAGGATCATCCACACGGTGCAGTCCGGCGACAGCCTCTGGACGATTGCCCGCAGTTACGACGTGCGTGTGAAGGACATCGTGGCCTGGAACGACGGGCTGAGCCCGAAGTCCGTGCTGCGCCTCAACCAGAAGCTGGTCGTCTGGTCGGAATCGGAACATGCCGGGCAGACCGTCGCGGCCGCGGATTCCGGTGGTTTGCTCGTCAAGACCTCCGCCGCCGTGGCCAGCGAGGGGGCGTTCAAGCTCGTGCGGTATGAGATCCAGACCGGCGACTCGTTATGGACGATCGCCCAGCGGTTCAAGGTAAGCGTGGATCAGCTGCGGCTCTGGAACGGGATCGGCGAACGCAAGACGCTGCAGCCCGGTGAGAGCATCGATGTCTACGTGGTGTCCGCCGACACCGCGGGCGCCGCCCTCCGGATCTGACGCTCGCGATCCTGCCCGCCGCTGCGCACCGGCCCTGCCGGCAGGGGCGTAATCGCCCTTGGCGGCTTCGTACATCCCTGGGTCAGGTCGGCCGATGATCGCTTTCCTCGTCAGGATGATAGGTCGTGGCCTGTGCGCGCTGCTCTATCGCGTCGAGGTGAGCGGCCTGGAGCATTGCCATCGCGCCGGCGAGCGCGTGCTCGTGGTGGCCAATCACACCTCCCTGCTCGACGGCGTACTGCTCTACCTCTACCTGCCGCGCGCACCGGTCTTTGCGGTGCAGACGCTCTGGGCGCGCAAGTGGTGGGTCAGACCCTTGCTGCGCCTGGTCGAGACGGTACCGTTCGAGGCGCACGATCCCATGGCGCTCAAGGCCATGGTCCGCGCGATCAAGGAACGCGGCATCGCGGCCATCTTTCCGGAAGGTCGGATGACGACCACCGGGGCGCTGATGAAGATCTACGAGGGCACGGCCGTGATCGCCGAGAAGGCCGGCGCCGCGATACTGCCGGTGGCCTTCGACGGACCCCAGCACACCTGGTTCGCCTGTCCGCGCTCGGCGCTCAGGCGGCGTTGGCGGCCGAGGATCCGCATGATCGTCCTGCCCGCCACGGCCGCGACGGTCGAGGAGGCGGCGCCGGGACATGCCCGTCGGGTCACGGCGGCGCGCGCCTTCGAGCAGATCATGCAGCAGGTTTCATACGCCTCCTTCTTCAGGGAGGGCACCCTCTTCGAGGCCGTTCTCGATGCGATCCGACTGCATGGGGGCCGCACGGTCGTCGCTGAGGACATAAAGCGCAAGCCCGTGACCGGCCGCACCCTCCTGCTGCGCGCGTTCGCGCTGGGGCGCCTGGTCTCACGGCATACGCGCGCCGGAGAGCACGTCGGTGTCCTGCTGCCCAACTCCACCGGCGTGATCGCGGTGTTCCTCGCGTTGCACAGCCAGGGCCGCGTTCCCGCCATGCTCAACTTCACGGCCGGCAGCGCCGCGCTGCTGACCGCGGTGCAGACGGCCTCGATCGGTGTGGTCTATACCTCCCGACAGTTCGTCGCGAAGGCGGAGCTGGGCGAGGTGGTCGCCGCCCTGGAATCCGCCGTCAAGGTGATCTATCTGGACGACCTCGCCGCGCACCTTGCCGTGGGCGCGCGTCTCGCCGCGCTGCTGGCCACATGGTTCCCCGGCGCCTTCTACAGGCGATGCCACCCCGGGCGGGATCCCGGGGATACTGCAGTGATACTCTTCACCTCCGGCTCCGAGGGAGTGCCGAAGGGCGTGGTGCTCTCGCACCGCAACCTGCTGGCGAACTGCGCGCAGACGCAGGTGCTCATCGGGCTGCACGAGCGCGACCTGGTGTTCAACGCCCTGCCGGTGTTTCATTCCTTCGGGCTCACCGCCGGCATGCTGCTGCCCATGCTCTACGGCGCGCGGATTTTCATGTATCCGACGCCGCTGCATCACAAGATCATCCCGGAGCTGTGTTATCAGGTCGGGGCCACGGTGCTGTTCGGCACCAACAGCTTCCTCGCCGCGTACGCGCAGAGCGCGCACGCTTACGATTTCCACACGTTGCGCTACGCCATCGCGGGGGCGGAGAAGCTTCAGGCGGAGACCCGGCGCCTATGGGCGGAGCGATTCGGCATACGCATCTTCGAGGGCTATGGCGCGACCGAGGCGAGCCCGGTGGTCTCGGTGAACACGCCGATGGCGCACAAGTCGGGGACGGTCGGACGGCTGCTGACCGGCATCGAGTACTATCTCGAGCCGGTGGAGGGCATAGCACAGGGCGGCCGTCTGGTGATCCGCGGTCCGAACGTCATGAAGGGGTATCTCTACCACGGCAGTGACGGGGAGATCGTCGCGCCGGCCACGAGTCGCGGCGCGGGGTGGTACGACACCGGGGACATCGTCGAGATCGATCCCGACGGTTATCTTCAGATCGTCGGCCGCGCCAAGCGCTTCGCCAAGGTGGGCGGGGAGATGATCTCGCTGGCCGTCGTCGAGGAGATCGCGGCGGCGGCCTGGCCGGGCAAGTCACACGCCGCGGTGGCAGTCGCGGACGTCCGCAAGGGCGAGCACATCGTGCTGGTCACGCAGCAGACTGACGCCGACAGGCGACATTTCCTGCAGTGCGCGCACCGTCTCGGGCACAGCGAGTTGCACGTGCCCAAGCGGTTCGTGGTGGTCGAGGCCCTGCCGTTGCTGGGGACCGGCAAGCTCGATTACCGCCGGCTCACGGCGCTGGTCACCAGTCCGGAAGTTTGACACGCTGGTCGCGAGCCCCCGGGCCGATGCCGGGGAGCGAGTCAGCCGTGGGTCGCGCGCCGCAAGTACGTGGAAATGAACGGGACGACGTTGTTCTGCTCGCCGGCCACGTCGATGACGGGGCGAAAGGGGACTCCGCCACGTCGAGCCCTTCGCTGCAGGTGTATGACGTTGGTCGTCGCGGAGCTCAGGATCGCCCAACGCGTGCCGTCGCGACCGACCCGCGTCTCGAGGCTGCCATCCGTCGTCTCGACTCCGTGCACGCAGACGAGATACCAGCGCAGCATCGCCGTGCTGCACGCTACCCAATAGCGAGACCACGCTGACCACATACTGCTACCTCCCTCGGCGCTTTGCCGCAAGTCCGTCCGATCCGGTCATCGGCGTCTCCCGGCATTTCTTGAAAGAGCATGACTCGTGCCAGGCCGTGGAGCATCCTGGAGCGCCATTTCCGGGCGGGGGAAGGGCACGCCGCCGGCAGCCGCCGCGCACGGAGGTCCCGCAGGCCGGAGGCCGGGCCGAAAGTTCTTGAAAAAACATGGTCCGATTGGCATCATTGCGCGCCTGACGATTGCGGGGTGGAGCAGTCTGGCAGCTCGTCGGGCTCATAACCCGAAGGTCGCAGGTTCAAATCCTGCCCCCGCTACCACTTCGCCGCCCGTGCGGGCGTGGTAAAGGATGACGTCGGACCGGCGTGCGGCGCCGGCGTGGCTGGGAAGCCGACAACGGTATTGGAGACGCAGGAGCCCCGGATTCGGGGCTTTTTGTTTTGCGGAGTTTGCGAATGAAAGCCCCGGAGCGCTTGCAAGGTCTTCTGGAGCCGGTGGTGACGGGGCTGGGTTACGAGTGGGTGGGGCTCGAGTTCCTGTCGGCCGTAGGCCGTTCGACCCTGCGGGTATACATCGATCTGAACGGCGGGATCACCGTCGATGACTGCGAGCGGGTGAGCCGGCAGGTGAGCGCGGTGCTCGACGTCGAGGACGTCATCCGCGGGCAGTACACCCTGGAGGTGTCCTCGCCCGGGCTGGACCGGCCGCTGTTCACCCCGGAGCACTACCGCCGGTTCGCCGGCAGCGAGGTGCGTCTGCAGCTGCGGGATCTGGTGCAGGGGCGGCGAAAGCTCGACGGCCGGCTGGTCGGAATCGACGCCGGCGAGGGGGTCACCATCCTCGCGGACGGCGTGGAGTATCGCGTCCCGCTGGCCAATATTGCGAAGGCCAGACTCAAGCCCGAGTTCTAGCGAACCCGGGCGAACGGACTTATGGGCTGTGGAAGCTTATGAACAAAGAAATCCTGACAGTGGTTGAAGTCGTATCGAACGAGAAGGGCGTGGCCAAGGACGTGATTTTCGAGGCGCTCGAGGCCGCGCTCGCGACGGCCACCAAGCGCCTATATCGCGACGACATCGAGGTGCGCGTGGCCATCGATACGAAGTCCGGGGACTACCAGGCCTTCCGGCGCTGGGAGGTGATCGACGATGCGGCCGCCCCCGATGGGCTGGAGTTCCCGGATCGCCAGATCCTGCTGAAAGACGCGCAGGCGAGGGAGGCAGGCCTGCAGCCCGGGGATTTCATCGAGGAGTCGCTGGAGCCCGCCGCGTTCGGTCGCATCGCCGCGCAGACCGCCAAGCTGTTATTGTTTCATTTGGGGCGCGAGGCCGAGCGCGCGCAGATCGTCGAGCAGTACCAGGACAAGAAGGGACAGCTCGTCTCCGGGATCGTCAAGCGCATCGAGAAGGGCAGCATCTACATGGACCTGGGCGGCAATGCCGAGGCCATCATCCCGCGCGAGCACGTCATCCCGCGCGAGCCGATCCGCAACGGCGACCGCGTCCGGGGCCTGCTGTTCGACATCCGACCGGAGAAGCGCGGGCCGCAGCTCTTCGTCAGCCGCACCGCCACCGAGATGCTGGTCGAGCTGTTCAAGCTGGAGGTCCCGGAGATCGGGGAGGGCATCATCGAGGTGCTGGGCGCGGCGCGCGATCCCGGGCTGCGCGCCAAGATCGCCGTGCGCACGAAGGACGCCCGCATCGACCCGGTCGGCGCCTGCGTCGGCATGCGCGGCTCGCGCGTGCAGGCGGTCTCCAACGAGCTTGCCGGCGAGCGCGTCGACATCATCCTCTGGGACGAGAACCCGGCGCAGTTCGTCATCAACGCCATGTCGCCGGCGGAGGTAGTGTCGATCCTGGTCGACGAGGACTCCCACAGCATGGACGTGGCCGTGGCCGAGGCCGACCTGGCGCAGGCCATCGGCCGCAGCGGCCAGAACGTCCGCCTCGCCAGCCAGCTCACCGGCTGGGAGCTGAACGTGATGACCGAGTCGCAGGCGGCCGAGAAGGCGAGCCGCGAGGAGCAGAACCTGCAGCAGGAGTTCATGGCCCAGCTCGACGTCGACGAGGAGGTGGCCCGGATCCTGGTCGACGAGGGCTTCACCAGCATCGAGGAGGTGGCCTACGTGCCGGAGTCCGAGATGCTCGAGATCGAGGAGTTCGACGAGACGCTGGTCTCGGAGCTGCGCCGCCGGGCCAAGGACCTCCTGCTCACCCGCGCGATCGCCTCCGAGGAGAAGATCGGGGACGCCAAGCCGGCCGAGGACCTGCTCGGCATGGAGGGCATGGACGAGGCGATGGCCTTCCGGCTGGCCGGCAGAGGCGTCGTGACCATGGAGGACCTCGCCGAGCAGTCGGTGGACGAGCTGCTCGAGATCGAGGGCATGACCGAGGAGCGGGCGGCATCGCTTATCATGACGGCCCGCGAACCCTGGTTCGCCGAGAAACAGTAACGAGGAACAGTCTAGATGACGGGCGTGACGGTCAAGCAGTTCGCAGAACAGGTCGGTATCTCCGTGGAGCGGCTGCTCGCGCAGCTCGCGGATGCGGGGCTGTCGGCCAAGGCCGCGGACGACACGATCAACGACGACGAGAAGGGGCAGCTGCTGAGCCACCTGCGTCGCGCGCACGGCCGTGGCGAGGACACCACCGAGCCCACGCGCATCACCCTGCGCCGCAAGACGGTGAGCGAGCTGAAGGTGCCGGCCGACAAGGCGCGCCTGCGGGTGCGGCCGGGCGCGGTCGGTGCCAAGCCGGTGCCCACCAAGACCGTCAGCGTCGAGGTCCGCAAGAAAAAGACCTACGTCAAGCGCAGCCTGGTCGTCGACGAGGAGGCGCAGAAGCTCGCCGAGGAGGCCGCGCAGCGCGAGGAGCTCGAGGCCCGCGAGCGCGCGCGGCTGGAGGAGGAGCAGCGCCGGCAGCGGGAGCACGAGGATCAGCGCCGCGCCGAGGAAGAGGCCGCGCGCGCCGAGGCCGAGGCGCGTCGCCGCGCCGAGGAAGAGCGGGCGAAGCAGGCCGTCGCCCGGCCCGCGGAACGTCCGGCGCCTGCCGCCGAGGAGGATCGCGGCAAGAAGAAACGCGGCGAGCCCGCGATGCGCGAGCGTGTCGAGGACCGGCACGGACGCGCGGAATTGCACGTCGACGCCAGCAAGGCCGGCAAGCGCAAGCGCAAGATGCCGCCGCCCCGCCGCGTCGTGACCCAGCCGGGCGGCAAGCACGGCTTCGAGCGCCCAACCGAGCCCATCATCCGCGAGGTCGCCATTCCCGAGGGGATCACAGTCGCCGATCTGGCGCAACGCATGTCGGTGAAGGCCGCCGAGGTGATCAAGGCGATGATGAACATGGGCAGCATGGCCACCATCAATCAGGTCATCGACCAGGACACGGCCGCCATCATCGTCGAGGAGATGGGCCACAAGCCGAAGCTCATCCAGGCCAACGCGCTCGAGACCCAGCTCATGGAGGACATCGCCGTCACCGGCGACCGGCATCCCCGTCCGCCCGTGGTCACCGTCATGGGGCACGTCGATCACGGCAAGACCTCGCTGCTCGATCGCATACGCAGTGCCGACGTCGCCGCCGGCGAGGCGGGCGGCATCACCCAGCACATCGGCGCCTATCAGGTGACGACGGAAAGCGGTGCGGTCCTGTCCTTCCTCGACACGCCGGGCCACGCCGCCTTCACCTCCATGCGCGCCCGCGGTGCGCAGGTGACCGATATCGTGGTTCTGGTCGTCGCCGCCGACGATGCGGTGATGCCGCAGACGGTTGAGGCGATCAACCACGCCAAGGCGGCCAAGGTGCCGATGATCGTGGCGATCAACAAGATCGACAAGCCGACCGCCAATCCGCAGAAGGTGCGGACCGACCTTCTCCAGCACGAAGTGGTGGTTGAGGCGATGTCGGGCGACGTGCAGGATGTCGAGGTGTCGGCCACGACCGGCCAGGGCCTTGACGCACTGCTTGAGGCGATCGCGCTTCAGGCCGAGATCCTCGAACTGAAAGCCAACCCGAAGCGCGCAGCGATGGGCGCCGTGATCGAGGCCAAGCTGGATGTCGGCCGTGGCCCGGTGGCGACCGTTCTGGTGC
>JAWLAN010000005.1:0-2128 GCA_041395385.1 Gammaproteobacteria bacterium | reverse complement strand
AACTGGTTGGAAGTGCACTACCACCTCGGCATGGTCTTGACTTTCGGGCGTCTCTTCCCTCGCCTATGGCAACCAGAACTGCCGAGATGCCTTGATAGCACATGCCAGGCTGACCGAAGGGGATTGTGGTGTGCAAGCAGAAACTGAGATCCATCAAAGTGGTTGCGTTGGATAGGAAGCAACGGTGAAGCGAAGCACCAAAGAGGGCGTACCCGTGCCGTTCACCTGAGCGATGAGGCTTGGACGCTCTTGGGGGCATCGCGGGATACTTCCTCCTCCTACCGCCGACTGCCTCACCATCGTCCATAGTTCTATTAGGCCGAAATTGGCCGCTCGAATCTGTCCAAAGTGCGCAACTTGCTCGAAGAATCACGAACTTGCGCCGCTCCTCCTGCAGGTACCCACGATATCGTGCCTCGTGTTCTGCTCGCCTCGCTTGCGCCCTCCCCTCTCCGCTTGCCCTCCTCCCCCGTCTCCCCCATAATCGGCCCCACGACGCCAATCCGACCACACCCGATCACTCGCCCCTCGCCAGGGCACCATCCGGGGCCGCTTTCACCACCGTGCAACGCCTGGCCGGGAGACCATGAGAAAGGAATCGCGTGAGCCGCTATCGCGTTTCGATGGACATCGGCGGGACCTTCACCGATGTCGTCGCCTATGACGAAGCCTCCGGCGCCTACGTCGCCGGCAAGTCCTCCACCACCCCGCACGATCTCACCGAAGGGGTGTTTGCCGCGCTGGAGCAGGTCGTCGATTCCCCGGCGGATATCGGCTTCACCGTCCACGGCACCACCCAGGGCCTCAATGCCTTCCTGCAGCGGCGCGGCGAGAAGGTCCTGCTGCTGGCCACCCAGGGCGCCGGCGACATCTATCACATCGCGCGCGGCAACCGCCTCCGCCTCTACGACATCCACTACCGCAAGCCAGAACCGCTCGTGCCACGCAGCGATATCGTCGAGATTCCTGGCCGCCTCAACTACGCCGGGGAGGAGTTGGAACCGCTCGATGAGGCCGCCATCCGCGCCGCCGCGCAGCGCGTGCGCGAGGAAGGGTTCGGTTCGGTCGCCGTCGCCTTCCTTTTCAGCTACCTCGATCCCTCGCACGAACTGCGCGCCCGCGAGATCCTCACGGAGGAGTTGGGCGATATCTCCGTCTCCCTCTCTCACCAGGTCGCGCGCGAGTGGCGCGAGTACGAGCGCACCTCCTCCACCGTCGTCGATGCCTACATCGCCCCGGTCGTCCGCCGCTACCTGGAGCGGCTGGAGACGGAGATGGGCAATCGCGGCCTCAGCGTGCCGGTCCACGTCATGCAGTCGAGCGGCGGCATCGTCACCGCCCAGTCGGCGCGCGATCTCTCCCTGCAAACGCTCCTTTCCGGCCCGGTCGGGGGCACCGTTGGCGGCGTGGCGCTGGCCCGCATCCTCAACCGCCCGAACCTGATCTGCGTGGATATGGGCGGCACCAGCTTCGATGTCAGCCTCGTCGTCGATGGCAAGCCGGATGTCGCCTCGGAAACCACCTTCGAGGGCTTCCCGCTCCTGATGTCGGTCGTCAACATCCACACCATCGGCGCGGGCGGCGGCTCCCTCGCCTACAGCGAGGCCGGCGGCCTGCGCGTCGGCCCGCAGAGCGCCGGCGCCGATCCCGGCCCGGCCAGCTACGGCCGGGGCGGCACGCGCCCCACCGTCACCGATGCGAACCTGGTGCTCGGCCGCGTCGATCCCGCCGCTTTCGCCGGGGGACGCATGACGCTCGACCGCGCGGCCGCCGAGCGCGCCGTCGCCACGCTGGCGGAGGAACTCGGCCTGACCACGGTCGAGCTGGCCGAGGGCATCTGCGAGGTCATCAACGCCAAGATGGCCCAGGCCATCCGCACGCTGACGGTCGAGAAGGGGATCGAGCCGCGCGACTTCGCGCTCGTCGCCTTTGGCGGCGCGGGCCCCATGCACGCCGTCTTCCTGGCGCGGGAACTGGGCATCCGCGAGGTCATCGCGCCCCCCTACCCCGGCGCGTTCTCCGCCTGGGGCATGTTGGAGACCGAGATTCGCAAGGACTTCAGCCGCACCTACTACACCCCGCACGCGGCGCTCGATCACGCCGACCTGGCGCGGACGCTGGCCGAGTT
>JAWLAN010000004.1:0-7638 GCA_041395385.1 Gammaproteobacteria bacterium | reverse complement strand
TGGCGAAGGTTGTGGCGCTCCCGTCCGCTGCGGCCATCACGTTGTAGTGCGTGGCGCCGGGAATGATGGCCAACTGGTTGGGCGTGGGCCGCAGCGCGCCATCAACTCCGGCGTCGCGCGTGCCCCCGCCCAGGAGTTGGTAGAACGCGACGATGTGCTCCAGCTCCATCATGTCGGCATCGGCGAAGATGAGCAGCGTTGGCGCGGTGATCCCGGCGACGCCGGCGGACCAGTCGTAGTCGTCACGCAGCATCTCGCCGGTCTTGCGGAACATCGCTTCCCAGTCAACATCGGGGTACAGCGTCCCGAGCGGCGATTGCGCGACGTGCGGCGCAATGTCGGCCGCCTGTTCCGGCATGGCCGCGAACTGCGCCCGGACCTCGGGGAAGTTGCCATCGGCCCGCATGCTGATGGAGGCGACGACGAGCTTCCCGACCAGGTCGGGGTGGCGGATGGCGGTCTGCAGGGCCACCCCGCCGCCCAGCGACCAGCCCATCACATCAGCCTGCGCGATGCCCAGTGCGCCGAGCAGCGCCGCGACATCGTCGGCCATCAGCTCGCAGCTCCAGGGGACGTCCGCATCGGTGCTGAAGCCGTGTCCCCGCAGGTGAACCGCGATCACCTGGTGCGCCTGGGCCATGGCTGCCAGCGGCGCCCCGAACATGTCCGACGGGTTGACGCCGCCGTGCAGCATCACCAGCGGCGACCCTTCGCCATGAATCTCGTAGTACAGCTCAACGCCGTTCACAGCAACGCGGCCAGATGGGTGAGTCAATGCAGTTACTCCTTTGGGACTGTTCACGGGCAGGTCTGGGTGGTCACTCCGATTCGCGAGCTTCCCGGCAACCCTCAGCTGCTCGCCTCACGCGATAGTCGCGGCATGGGGCTGGGTTTCGACAAGTGACCCCATGCCGACGCGTGAGCCGACCGCTGAACCGCCGGGAGCGTAACGCGGTCAGGAAGCGGAGGGCGTGAACTGATGTCCGGGGAGGCAACACGGGCGCAATGGCATGGACCAGCCGAGGAACGCCAGGAGAAATCCCACGATCCAGAAGTCCCACAGGCGGAGGAATGCCAGGCCGTATTCCACCAGGCCGAAGGTTGCTACGCGGGCCACTGGCAGCGTATTGCAGAAGACCTGACCCGCGAGGCAACAATCCCGTGTCTCGAGCGGAGTCGAGAGACCTCGTCGCGAGCGCCGGTGAACGAGGTCTCTCGACTGCGCTCGAGACACGAGGGGATTCCCGGCGGCCCAACTTCTTTGCACACCGCTGTAGACGGCTGGTGTCGTCTCGGGCAAGCCGGGAGATCTTGCCGAACTCGCTGGTTCGGACACGATGGCGCCTTGAGTTCTGCGGCTCCGCGCGAGACGGCACGCTGCCGACACGCCGCGCTAGCGGCGGCGGCGCAGGAGCTGATCCAGGCCGACAGCGAGCATGATCAGCAGGCCCTGCACGATCTGCTGGTAGATCGTGTCGATGCCGAGCAGGTTGAAGCCGTTTCCGATCATGGCCAGGATCAACACGCCGAGCACGGCGCGCCAGATGGCGCCCTGCCCGCCCATGATGCTGGTGCCGCCGACCACGGCCGCCGCGATAGCCTGCAGGGCCAGTTCCATGCCGAGGTCGGGCTGGGCCGAGCTGGTGCGCGAGGCGGCCAGCACCCCGGCGATGCCGGCGCTGAGGCCAGAGATGATGAAGGCCAGGGTGCGCACCTGCTCGACCCGGATGCCAGAGAGACTGGCCGCCTCGGCGTTGCCGCCAACCGCGTAGAAATAGCGCCCGAGCGTCGTGCGCGAGAGCAGGAACGACGTGGCAATGGCAAAGAGCGCGAAAACCCAGACGGTGTACTTGGCCCCGAGGAAGGTGGCGGTGCCGAGGATCTTGAACGCAGGATCGGTGACGGTGACGATGAGGCCGCCCGTGACCAGGATGGCGATGCCACGGAAGACGATGCTGGAAGCCAGAGTGGCGATGAAGGAGTTGATCTTGACGGTGTTGACCAGCACGCCGTTGACGATGCCCAGCGCCGCGCCGAAGAGCACCCCGGCCACGATGCCCACCCAGGGGTTGGTGAGCAGCGCCAACTTGCAGGCCGCCACGGCGGCGACGGCGAAGATGGCGCCAACGGAGAGATCGAAGACCCCGGCGATGATGCCGATGGTGACGCCGCAGGCGACGATGCCGACCGGAGCTGACTGATCGAGGATATTGAGCAGGTTGCGCTGGGTGAGGAACTTGTCCGTGGCCAGACTGAGCGCAGTGAAGAGGGCGAGGAAGCTGAGGACGATGCCGTAGGAGCGAACGTCGATCCGGTCCAGGGCGCTGAACCGCCGCGCTGGCGCTGCGACTGGCTCGGCCCCGAGATTGCTGCCGCCGCTCATGCCACCTCCCCCGCGAGCAGCGGCGTCCCGAACGCCGCGCTCATCACCGCATCTTTGGTTGCCGCCTCAGCCGGGAACTCTGCCACCAGCCGCCCGTTACGCAGGACCAGGACGCGGTGCGCCAGGCCAAGCACTTCCTCGATCTCGGAGGAGATCAACAGCACCCCCATCCCTTCCCCGGCCAGCCGCGCCAGCAACTCGTAGATCTGCCGCTTGGCCCCGACATCGACGCCCCGCGTCGGCTCGTCGGCCAGGAGAATCTTCGGGCGCAGGAGGAGCCACTTGGCGAAGAGGACCTTCTGCTGGTTGCCGCCGGAGAGCGTGACGACCGGGGCCTCGAGCGAGCGGGTGCGGACATCGACCTCGCGGACGGCGTCGCGCGCGACCTGCCGCTCGCGGCGGGTATCGACCACGCCGCCGGGCGACATTTCAGGGAGCACGGCGATGGTGGCGTTTTCGCGCACTGACCGCTCCATGAAGAGACCCTGCTCCTTGCGACTTTCCGGCAGCATGGCGATGCCGGCGGCGGCGGCGTCACGCGGGGAGCGGATGGCGACCGGCTGGCCATTAACCAGGATACGGCCGGCATCGAGCGGATCGGCGCCGAAGATGGCGCGTGCGATCTCTGTGCGCCCGCTGCCCACGAGCCCGGCCAACCCGACGATTTCCCCGGCCCGGATGTCGAACGAGATGTCTGCGATGGCCCCGCGTCGCTGCAGGTGGTCCGCTGCCAGCACGACCGGCGCGGTGGGGCTGAGGGCAGGCCGGGGCGGGAAGGCGAGTTCGATACGCCGCCCGATCATGGCGGCAACCAGGGACTCGGTTGTTTCCTCCGACGCGGGGGCCGTGCGCACCAGGTGGCCGTCCCGCATCACCGTGACCTCGTCGGAGACGGCGAGGACCTCATCGAGGAAGTGCGAGACGAGGACGATGGCCGTGCCTTCGGCGGCCAGGCGGCGGATGATGGCCAGGAGCCGGTCGGTCTCGTCGGCCGTGAGGCTGGCCGTAGGCTCATCCATCAGGATGACGCGGGCGTCGCGCGCCAGGGCGCGCAGAATCTCGACCTTCTGGCGGTCGGCGATGCGCAGATCACCCACGAGGATATCGCCGGGCACACCGAACCCGGTGCGGGCATCGAGCGCCGCGAAGCGCTGGCGCAGTTCCTCGCGCTGCACCACGCCGAAGCGGCGCGGCTCGACCCCCAGGAAGACGTTCTCCCGCACGGGCATTTCGGGGACGAGCGCGAGTTCCTGGGCGATAGTGGCGATGCCGGCGGCGAGGGCATCGCGCGGCGCGCCAAAGCGAACCGGGCGGCCATCGACCAGCAGTTCGCCGCCGTCCGGCTGATAAACCCCGCCGATGATTTTGGCCAGGGTTGATTTGCCGGCCCCGTTCTCGCCAACCAGGCCGTGCACTTCACCGGCGCGCAGGGTGAGGGAAACGTTCGCCAGCGCCTGGATGCCGCCGAAGCGTTTGGAGAGGTTTCGAGCTTCGACGAGGGGGTTGTGGCGTTGGGGGAGTGGTATGGTCATGGGAATCCCTCACCCCCAGCCCCGACGGCCCTCACCCCCACCCCCTCTCCCTGTGCGCAGGGCGAAGGGCTGAGGATAAGGGGCGCAGCGGCGAACCAGGCCTGCTCCGCCCATACCGCCCCCTGCCAGCCGATGCGCGGGAACGGGGAGCCGGAATGTGGCCTGGTGGCAGGAGTCTGACAGAGTGATCTCATGTGCCGAATGTGTGTCGTTCCAGGCGAAGTCGAGGGATCTCGCCTCCCTCGACAGACCGGCCAAGGACGAGGTCTCTCGACTTCGCTCGAGACGACACGAGGTGTGCGCGCCGCTCTCAAGCTCCTCTCCCGGTGCGCGGGAGAGGAGCTTGCGTGAGGGGTCGTTATGCGTCCCACTGACCGTCGAAGTCCTCGGGCAGGTTGTCCCTGGTGCCGAGGGGGGTATCCACAAGCTCGGTGGTGTCGACCGAGCTGGGGACTTCCTCGCCACGGGCGGCGCGGATGGCGACGGTGGTGGCCTCCTTGCCGGCGCTCGTCTCGGCGTCGGCCCAGACGGCGAACCAACGGCCATCCTTGACGGCGGCGACGGCCTGGCGCGGCGCGCCATTGCCAATGAGAGCGACCCCGGTGATGCCAGCTTCCGTCAGCGCCTGCTCGGCGCCGAGAATCGCCTGGGATGAGCCGATAATGACGTTGACATCCGGGTTCGCCTGGAGCAGGTCCTGCGTGGCGGCGAGGCCGGAAGCCTGGGTGTAGCCGCCCTCTGGCGAGGCGACGATTTCGACGCCTTCCGCAGCTTCGAGGCCCTTGGTGACCGCCTCGGTGCGCGCGTTATCGAGCGGCAGGGAGCGGAACCCCTGCAGGTAGGCGACCTTGCAGGGATCGACGCCGAGGGATTCGCAGGCCATCAGCCCAAGCTCGGCGAGACCTTCGCCGTTGGCGACGATAGAGGTGCCGACGTAGGAGGTCATGCCCTCGACCTGCGGCTCGATGCTGCCGTAGTCGGTGCCGATGGGGGTGAACTCGCCGACGACCACGATGCCGGCGGCCACGGCCTCCTCGACGACCGGCACCACGGAGTTGCCGTCGTTAGCCTGGATGACGAAGGCCTGGTACTCGCCAGAGGTAATGGCGTCCTGGATCTGGGCGACCTGCGTGGCGGAGTCGAAGTTGGGATCGAAGAAGCGCGCGGTGGCGCACATCTCCGCCGCGCCCTCCTGGACGCCGGACCAGGTTGCCTGGGCAAAGCCGTTAGCGGCGGCGAAGCCAAAGAAGGCGACGTTGATCGGTTCGACAGTTGAGCAGTCCATAGCCGCCGCCGGGGTGGCGTCCTGGGCCACGGCGGCGGGCGTGCCGAAGGCCGTGATGCCGAGGGCCAACGGAGCGATTGCCAGGATGGCGAGGGATTGCTTGAGACGGGTGAACCGGTTCACGGTTTTCCTCCTTCTTCCGACCAATCTCCAACGAAACAGAAACGCGATGAGCCAGGTCTGCCGGGTTGGGTTACTCCACCTCCACCCCGTACACCTCCCGGGCTGCCTCCGGGGACACGTGACGGTTGCGGACGTCGGCGCGCACCGCCTCCGGGTCGCGCTCGGCGGGGTTGCCGAAACCGCCGCCGCCGCCAGTCATGGTGCGCACGACATCACCCTTCTTGAGCATGAAGCGGCTGCACTTCAGCATGCGCTGTTCATCCGGGCGGCCGGGGTTGACGACGACGATGGGGGGCGTGGCGTCCTGGCCACCGAAGAGGCCCCAGCCGGGGGTCTTCGAGCGCTCGAACCAGAGGAACATCATCGTCTCGTCGCCATCCAGCGTGTACTCGCGGATGATGCCGTTCCCGCCGCGCCACTTGCCAGGGCCGCCGGAATCGGTGCGGTAGCCGTAGTGAGTCATGCGCATCGGGTACTTGGTTTCCAGGACCTCGATGGTGAGGTCCTTCAGCGAGCCGTTGACGTTGTTGATCAGCCCGCTCTCGCCGTCGGACCCTTCCCACGCGCCCCAGCCGCCGACCGTCGGCTCCAGATCGAGCCAGGGGCGGCCATTGCGGGGGTCGAGGCCGGAGAGGCTGATGACCATGGAGTCGCCGTAGCTGGCGGCGGCGGCCTCCTGCGGCATGACCTCCGCCAGAGCCTTCACGACGAGGTCGATGAGCAGGCCAAGCTGCGAGAAGTACCACTGACAGGGCGCGGGTTCCTGCGCCCCGAGCGTTGAGCCGGGGCGGACCGTGACCGAGAGCGGGCGGAAGCCGCCGCCGTTCGGCGGGTTGTGCGGGTTGATCAGCAGCTTGTAGGCGACGCGGCAGGCGGAGATGGCCTGCGCCTCGCCGCAGTTGACCGGCCCGCCCCGGGCGTCATCGGTCTTCGAGAGGTCGATGAGCATTTCATCGCCGCGAATCTCGACTGTGAGACGCACCCAGCAGGGCTCGTCCGAGTTGCCGTCATTGTCGAGGCAGCCCTCGGCGGTGTAGACGCCGTCCGGGATGGCCGCGACGGCGGCGCGCTCGAAGCGCTCCGTCTGGGCAAAGATCGCCTCGCGGGCGGCGGCGATGGTCTGCGGGCCGTAGCGCGCGATGATGGCGGCCAGCCGGTCCTGGCCGGTGCGGGCGCAGGCGATCTGCGCGCCGAGGTCGCCGATGGCCGGGTAGGAGAAGCGGCTGTTGCGGCCGAGCAGGTCGGTCACATCGCGCTTCTGGACGCCGCCCTCGACGACTTTGGTCGGGCCGAGGCGGATCCCCTCCTGGTAGATGGAGGTGGAGTCCATCGGGCCGCCGGGGTCCTTCGCGCCGACATCGAGCCAGTGGGCGCGGGAGGCGGCGAAGCCGGCCAGCTCGCCCTCGTGGAAGATGGGGCCGAAGACGGTCATGTCGTTGAGGTGGGTGCCGGTGAGGTAGGAGTCGTTCATGATCCAGACATCGCCCGGCTGCCAGACCTCGCGCCCGTACATCTGCTCAGTTAGTTTGGTGCAGATTTCCAGGTTGCCGAGGAAGATGGGCAGGCCGGCCGACTGGCCGAGGACCTGGTGCTCGGCATCGAGCAGCGCGACGGAGCAATCCTTCATCTCGTAGATGACCGGCGTGTAGGCGGAGCGAATGAGGGTGGCGTTCATCTCGTCCGCAGCGGCGGTGAAGGCGCTGCGGATGATCTCGGTGGTAATCGGGTCGATCTCGACGGTGGTTGCCATGAATTTACCCTTCCTTGCCGACCGCGATGACCAGGGAGCCGAAGGGATCGACGCGCAGGGTGGCGCCGGGCGGCACGACCGTGGTCGCCGTCGGCTCGGAGACGATGGCGGGGCCCGCGATCACCGCGCCGACCGGGAGATCGTCCCGCTGGATCATCGGCGTCGGCAGGGCGGTGCGCCCGAAGATCACCTCGGCGGTGGTTGAGGCATACGTGGGCGCTTCCGCCTCCGGCAGCGGCGCGGGCTCGATGCGGCCGAGATCGCCGAGGGCCATCGAGCGGACGACCACGAACTCGACCGGCGCGCCGGGGTTGGAGTGGCCGAAGCGGGTGTGGTGGGCGGCGTGGAAGCGGCCGGTAATCGCCTCGTCGAACGTGTCCTCCAGCGGCTCGCCCGCGCTGGTGAGCGGGATGGTGAGCGTGTACTCCTGGCCGGCGTAGCGGATATCGAGGGCGTGGATGAGGCGGCCTGTCTCGCCGGTGATCCCTTCGTCCGCGAGGGAGGCGAAGCCCTCGGCCTCCAACTCCGCCAGCGTCCGCGCCAGGTCGGCGTGATCGAGCGCCGC
>JAWLAN010000003.1:0-1799 GCA_041395385.1 Gammaproteobacteria bacterium | reverse complement strand
CCTGGACCTGATGCAAGTGGACAGTTACCGCGCCGAGGCCGCCTCCAGACGTCGCGGCGGCGCGGCCGAGCAACGGAATACGCAGCCGCTGCCGGCTGCCTAAGGGGCGGCAAATCTAATTGACGTCACCCGGAAGAACCAATTGACTCTGAACAGGCGCCCATATTACGCCCCTACCGCCCACCTGGGTACGGGAAGTATAACATAGCCCAAAATAAGCCGACTATACTTTTTGTATTCTTCGGATGCCGCTGTAACGCAGCCCGGGCAAAGTCATCCCCTGGCTTGGCGAGGGAGCGGGTGCGAGCCCATGCGATCTGCGCTCATCATTCTTGCCGTGCTGATCTCCTCGCTCGGGGCGGGTGCCGCTGCGGCCGAGTCTTGTGAAGCCGTCATCGGCCAGTGGAACTGGTTCATCGGCGGGCAGGTGACCTTCTCGGAGGGTGGGCAGGTGCGCTGGCAGCCGGGCACCGTCGGCGTGCCGCCGGCAAGTGGCACCTGGGTTTGCGATCCCGCGACCGGCAACACCGTGGTCACGTGGGAGAACGGCTATGTCGACACGCTGAAACTGTCGTCCGACGGCACGAAGCTCTCCGGCAGAAGTTCGACGGGCGTGGCAGTGAACGGTTGGCGTAACGCGCCAACGAACACCAGCCCCGCGACCGTGGGCACCGCCACGGCGCCGGCAGCCCCGGCGGCGACAACGGTCTGGCCGTCCACAACGCCGGCCCAGCCGGCGTCGAGTGGCGCGATCGATCACAATCCGAGCGTACGCGAAATCCTGCAGGATCGGCCGAAGCCAGATCCTCGCGGTTGGAAGCAGGACCGCAGCGGCGGGCCGCAGAAGGGACCGAAGCCTTTCGAGGGCTGGTAATAGCGATACATCCATCGCCGGCGCAGGAAAAGCGGGAAAAGGGGCCGTGGGAAAAGGGGCCGTCGTCGTTTATCTTCGCGTCGGCATCGCGGCATGGAAAGATAAATGACGACGACCCCTATTCCACGCTATTCCGATTGCGGTATTCGTCCTCAACACATTGAGTAAAAATACTCAATGCCATGAGCAAGCCGCCTTCCCCTGGCCGTGATGGGGTATAAGCGAATTCTCCTGGCGCACGCACCAAATTAATTCACTCGGACCCCTTGATAACTCGCAGCTCCTGCAGCCGCCGGTCGCGTCCGCAGGCCGCACGGTAGAGGCGGTAGTGCTCGCGCTCCTTCTTGTAGAAGTCCTGGTGGTAGTCCTCCGCCGCGTAGAACGGGCCGGCGGCGACGATCTCGGTGACAACGGGCGCCTTGAGCTTGGCCGCCTCCGCCTCCTTGGTGGCCTCGGCAAGCTGCCGCTGCGTCTCGTCGTGATAGAAGATCGCCGTTCGATACTGGCTGCCCGCATCGCAGAACTGCGCCTCAGAGGTCAACGGATCGATGTTCTCCCAGAAGATGTCGAGCAGCTGCTGGTAGGAGATCCGCGCCGGGTCGAAGACGATCTCCACCGCCTCCGCGTGCCCGGTCTCGCCGGTGGAGACCTGCTCGTAGTCGGGATTGGGGACGTTGCCGCCGGTGTAGCCGGAGGTCACCTTCAGCACGCCGTCCAGCTTGTCGAAGGGCGGCACCATGCACCAGAAGCATCCGCCGGCGAAGGTCGCCTTGGCGGTGCCGGCTGTCGGTGCCGGCGCTGGCGCCGGCTCCGCCGCTTCCGTCGTCTTGCGCGGCAGGTTGGCCGACAGCAGCGCCCCGGCCAGCGCCGCCACGGCCACGATGAGCACGAGGAGTGAGCGTGTACGCATGTCCTTGAGCCTCCG
>JAWLAN010000002.1:0-2494 GCA_041395385.1 Gammaproteobacteria bacterium | reverse complement strand
CGTCTTCCAGCGCGAGCAGGGCCGGTTGCGAACTCAGCATTGGTAGAGGATCTCCAGCGGGAAACACATACGAAAGCGGGAGCGACCATCTCCTGTTGGTCTGCTCCCGCGAACCGCACGAATTGTACTTGAGCGGGGACGGTGATGAAAGGCGAAAACTCCGTCGTCAGCAACCACCTGCGGATGGCGTTCCGACCCCGATCCGGTGCTAGACTTCAATCTATTGTTCACCCAAAAACCCAACGGAATCACCCCGATGCCGAATTATCGCGATCTCCTTCCGTTCATGGCGTTGTCTCTCGCCCTGACCCTGACCGGTTGTTCCAAGAAGGAGGCGGCGACCACGCACGCCAGCGCCGCCGAACCGCCGATGGCCGCCGAGCCCGCCGCCCCGGAATCTCCGGCCCCGGAATCTCCGGCCCCGGAGCCTGCCGCGAGCGCCGCGGCGACACCTGCCGACGCTGCGCCGGCGGCAGAGCCGACTCCGCCATCTACGACCGAGCCCGCACCGGCTGCCGAGCCCGCGCCTGCGGCCGCCGCGCAGGTCGAAACGCCGCCGGCCGTGGCAGAGGCGGCTGCCGCCGCTCCCGCCGAACCGGCGGCAGCGCCGGCCAGGCCGATCGACGGCGAGGCCATCGCCAAGGGGATCTGCATGGCCTGTCATCAGGCGGGCATGAACGGGGCACCGAAGTTCGCCAACAAGGTCGCCTGGACGCCGCGCATCGCGCAGGGACGCGAGAAACTTTACGAACACTCCATCAAGGGGTTCCGGGGGATGCCGGCGCGCGGCGGCAACCCCAATCTCAGCGACGAGGAGGTCAAGGCCGCCGTCGATTACATGGTGAAGGTGGCAGGCGGCTACAAGGAGTAAGGTCGATCTCGCCGCGTCTCGTCGGTGAGGATGCCGGATCAACCTCGATCGCTGTGCCGCCTCGAGGATATTCCCGAGAACGGCGGCAGGGGCTACACCGTCTGCCTTCCCGCCGCGCCCCGGCCGGTCGACATCTTCGTCGTCCGGCGCGGCGGCACGGTGCGCGCATACCATAATTGCTGTCCACACAAGGGCCTGAACCTCGACTGGGTTCCGGACCAGTTCATGGACCCCGCCGGCGAGTTCCTCCAGTGCGCCAATCACGATGCGCGGTTCCGCGTCGAGGACGGTTACTGCGTGAGCGGGCCGTGCGCCGGCATGCGCCTGCGCAGCGTTCCCGTGCGCGTGAACGCACGGGGCGAGGTGGAACTGGGCGATTCCGGCAGCGCGTGATGCGCCGGCAGGCGTAGCGGCGACCGAGGCGGCCGATCCCCGGCCGTCGCCCGCCACGGAGCCGGTGCCTCAGCGCAGGCCGAGCACGTCCTGCATGTCGTAACAACCCGGCGGCTGTCGCGCCAGCCACAAGGCCGCCCGTACGGCTCCGCCGGCGAAGGTCGAGCGGCTGCTGGCCTTGTGAGTGATCTCCACGCGCTCGCCGATGTCGGCGAACATCACGGTGTGCTCGCCGACGATATCGCCGGCACGGATGGTTTCGAAGCCGATCGTCCTGCGATCGCGTGCGCCGGTCTGTCCCTGCCGGCCGTACACCGCGCAACTCTTCAGGTCGCGGCCCAGCGCGGCGGCCACGACCTCTCCCATGCGCAGGGCCGTGCCCGAGGGGGCATCGATCTTGTGGCGATGATGCGCCTCGATGATCTCGACGTCGACGCTGTCGCCGAGCGCGCGCGCCGCGAGGTCGAGCAGCTTCAGGCAGACGTTCACGCCTACGCTCATGTTGGGGGCGAATACGACGGGTATGGCGCGGCCCGCCTCCTCGATCGCGCGTCGTCCCGCCTCGTCCAGCCCGGTCGTGCCGATGACGATGCGCCTGCCGGCGGCACGGCAGGCCTCGAGGTGCGCCAGGGTCGCAGCCGGGTGCGTGAAGTCGATGAGCACGTCGCTCGCCGCGATCGCCGCGTCCGCGTCGGCCGATACCGCGACGCCGAGCCGGCCGACCCCGGCAATCTCGCCTGCATCGCCGCCGATCAGCGAGGAGTCGGGGTGCTCCAGGGCGGCCGTGAGCCTCGCCGTCTCCTGCTGCTTCAGCAGCTCGATGATGGTGCGTCCCATTCTCCCGCCGGCGCCGCTCACGGCGATCCTGATCATGCGCGCTGTCTCCCCCAGAATCCGAAACCGGAGATTACCGGAATGGCGGCGATGATACCGAATGCGCGTGCCGCCGTGGTATCGGTTGGCGGCCCGCCGGGCGGGGAACCGAAACTGTCTGGGCCGGTCCTGCCGGCAGAACTCCCACCGCAAATGCGTCGGCCTTGCCAGCCGCTCCTTCGATCGGTCGCATGGCTAACGTTCGCGGTACATCCCTGTACCGCTCGCTACCGCGGCGGCGTGCTCGCAGTCCTGCTGCGCGCGCCACCGAGGCGCGCCATGCGACCGATCGGAGGAGCGGCTGGCTAGGCCGTCGCATGTGCGGGAGGAGTCCAGCTGGCAGGACCGGGCCAGACA
>JAWLAN010000001.1:0-6647 GCA_041395385.1 Gammaproteobacteria bacterium | reverse complement strand
GTTCGTAGGACACCATCGCCGAGTCGATGATGGCGCGGATGCCGGAGTTGTCGTCGAGACTGACTTCGCCCGCCGTGAAGCCGAGCAGGTTGTCGATTTCCTCCTGCGACAGCACCCGCTCGCCGGAGTTCTTGGAGGCGCCGAAGTCGCGGCTGCCGTCCTCGACCATGGCGGCCCATTGCAGCGCCATGGTGCCGGATATTTCATTGGCGGCCGCAGCCTTTTCGGCCTCGGCGGGATCCTCCGCAGCCATGGACGCTTCCCATTGCGCTGCAATGGCGTCCTGGTCCATTTGGTCGTTGCCAGCCATGGTGAGAGGATCCGCCCCTTTACTGGATCACGATTTCCTTGAACAGCACCGCGCTGACCTGCTGCGGCGCTACCGCCTCATTGACGCGACGGGTCAGTTCCTCCTTCAGGCGGAACAGCCCGGCCGATCCGTTGAGATCGCCGGCGCGAAGCTCGCGCATGTAGGTCTGGAAGATGTCGGAAACGCGCGGCATGCTCGGCTTGATCGCCTCGATGGTCTTGTTTTCCTTCACCTCGAGCACGACCTTGATCTTGAGATACTGCACGCGCTCGCCGGGCAGGCCGACGAGATTGACCATGATTTCCGGCACATCGACATAGGATGGCGGCTTGGCGGGCGCCGCCTCGGCGTGCTTTTCGTCGCCGTGCCCCTTCTTGGACATCATCATCCAGGCGCCGACGCCGCCGCCGATGATGGCGAGGAAGCCCACGGCGGCGATGATCAGCTTGAGCTTGCCCTTCTTGGAAGGTGCGGCTTCTTCGGCTTCCGCTGCCGCGCCGCCTTCCGCTTCGTTGTCCGCCATGGCCCCGCCCATCTTTCCCGGGAGGAGCGAAGAGTGCTGCCAGCTTTGTGACGCGATACGAATGCCGCCGGCGCAAACGCGCCCCCTGATGACGGCAACGCTAGGGTAACAATGGTTAACGGTTTCTTTCTTTTGGCCGCACGCTAGGAAAAATCTGCCGGGCAAACATGGTCAACAAACCCTTTCTGCCGCGTCGCCGCACCCTCGAAAATCATGCAAGGCGTTGAATTTACTTCATTTTCAAAGTTGGCACGGCTTTCGCTGAGAGGATAAGCGAATCCTCCCGCGGCTTGGGAGAGCCAAGGAGGGTTCGTTCGATCCGACGCCGCGTTTGGGAGAACCGGCCGAGGGATCGCCACCAGGGGAGATTCCACCGATGGAGAATACGCTTCTCATCGGACTTTCGCGCCAAGTGACGCTGGAACGGCAGATGGATGTCATCGCCAACAACGTCGCCAACGTGAACACCAACGGCTTCAAGGCCGACCGGTCGCTGTTTCAGGAATACCTGATGCCGACGGCGCGCGAGGACAATTTCGCGCCCGGCCGCGACCGCCGTCTCAGCCATGTGCTGGACCGCGCCACCTTCCACGATTTCGCGCAAGGCTCGCCCGACCAGACCAAGAACCCGCTCGACGTCGCCATCAAGGGCGACGGCTTCTTCGTCGTGCAGACGCCGGAGGGCGAGCGCTACACCCGCGACGGCGGTTTCCAGATCAACACCCAGGGCCAGCTCGTCAACGCTTCCGGCTTCCAGGTGCTCGGCAACAACGGGCCGATCACGTTCCAGCAGACCGACAAGCAGATCAACATCGCCTCCGACGGCACCATCACCGTGCTGGAAGGCACCAACCGCATCGACTCGATCCGCGCCAAGCTGCGCATCGTCAATTTCAGCCAGCCGCAGCGACTCAGGAAAGAAGGCTCCAACCTCTACTCGATCGGCGAAGGCAACGCCGCCCAGCCCGACACCAAGTCGACGCTCGCCCAGGGCTTCATCGAACGCTCCAACGTCAATGCCGTCACCGAGATGACCCGGCTGATCGAGGTCAGCCGCACCTACACGCAAATCGCATCCATGCTGCAGCAGCAGCACGACCTTCACCGCACGGCGATCGACAGGCTCGCCGAAGTTCCGGCCTGATGAGGAGAACCTGAGATGCGCGCAGTCATCACAGCAGCGACCGGCATGGCGGCACAGGAACTCAACGTTCAGGTGATCTCCAACAACATCGCAAACCTCCGCACCACCGGCTACAAGAAGCAGCGGGCGGCGTTCCAGGACCTGATCTACGACCACGTCCGCCGCGTCGGCGCGCAGGCTTCCGACCAGGGCACCATCCTTCCCGTCGGCGTCGATCTCGGCGGCGGCGTCAAGACCGTGGGCACGCCGCGCCTGATGGGCCAGGGCACGCTGCTTCCGACCGGCAACGAGCTCGACATCGCCATCCGCGGCGAGGGCTTCTTCAAGATCCAGATGCCCGACGGCACCTACGCCTACACCCGCGACGGCTCCTTCATGATGGACGCGCAGGGCCGCATCGTGAATGCGCAGGGCAATCCGGTGCAGCCGACCGTCACCATTCCGAACAATTCGTCGGGCCTCACTATCAACGCGCAGGGCCAGGTGTCGGTGACGCTGCCGGGCTCGACCACGCCGACCACCGTCGGCCAGATCGGACTCACCCGCTTCATCAACAAGGCCGGCCTCAAGCCGATCGGCGACAACCTGTTCCAGGACACGCCGGCCTCGGGCGCGCCGCAGGACGGCATCGCCAACACCGACGGCTTCGGCGACATGCAGCAATCCAACCTCGAACAGTCCAATGTCGAGGTCGTCACCGAGATCTCCGACCTGATCGCGGCGCAGCGCGCCTACGAGATGAACGCCAAGGTCGTCTCGGCCGCCGACCAGATGCTGCAAGCCACCTCGCAGATGTTCCGCTGAGGGATAACGGTCATGATCATCCGCCCCCTTCTCGTCGCCGCCGCCCTCATCGCCCTCGCCGCCGAGGCCTTTGCGCAGGACAAGAGCGAGGTCATCGCCTCGCCGATGCTGCGCGCCAACGTCGTGGTCACCTCCGACATCGTTCGGGTCGGCGACGTCATCGACAATGCCGGACCTGCGGCGGGCATTGCGATCTACCGCGCGCCCGACCCCGGCACGACCGGCACGCTGCCGGTGACGCAGGTGATCAGTACGCTGCGCGCCCACAAGGTGATCGGCGTCGACACCAGAAACCTGCGCGAGATCTCGGTGACGCGGCAGGCGCGCAGCGTCGAGGCCTCCGACATCGAGCAGGCACGCCGCACGAGGCGCTGGAGCGCCGCAACGGCCTTGGCGAAGCCGCCAATCTTCGCCTGACTTTCGACCGCGCGCCCGACGACATCCGTCTTGACGCCACCCATAGCGGCGCGCTGCATCCGGCCGTCGTGCGTTACGATCTGCGCACCACCCGCTTCGACGTGACGTTCGAGATCGCCAATGAATCAGGACTTGCGCCGGTCAAGCTGCGCTTTTCCGGCACCGCGGTCGAGACCGTGGAAGCCGCGGTGCTGGCGCGCAGCCTCGAGCGCAACGAGGTGCTGAAATCCTCCGACGTGGTGATGGAGCGCTGGCCGAAGACCGAGGTCGGTTCCGACGTTCTGACGCGGGATCGCGCGGTCGGCATGCAGGCGCGCCGCCAGCTCCGCGCAGGCCAGGCGCTCAGGGGTGCCGACGTCGTACGGCCCGATCTGCGCAGCGCGACCAGGGCGTGACGCTGATCTACGAGACAGCAGGCATTCACCTCACTGTGCTCGGCAAGGCGCTCGACAACGGCACCGAGGGCGACATCGTCAATGTCCTGAACCTGCAATCCAAGCGCACGGTCTCCGGTGTCGTGGTCGGCCGCGGCCGCGTCGCGACCGTCGTCGCCCCGCGCCCCGAAGTGGCAGTGGCGCAGCCCAAACTGCAAGACAAGCTGCAGGACAAGCTATCCGACAGCACCTCGCTCGGCGCCGCCCAGCGGCCGGCCGCCATCTCCCTGCCAATGCCGGCGCGCAAGTCCCGGCCAAACCCGGAGTAACGTCAATGTCCCGCTTACCAGGCTTTCGTATCGTCAAGCTCGCTGCGCTGTTTGGAATCCTGGCGCTGGCCGGCGGCTGCTCCGCCGTCGACCGCCTGTCGCAGATCGGCGAGAAACCGAAACTGGCTGCGATCGAGAATCCGACCGCACAGCCCGGCTACAAGCCGGTGCAGATGCCGATGCCCAAACCCGAGGTCGCCTCCCACAACGCCAACTCGCTGTGGCGAAACGGCAGCCGCGCCTTCTTCAAGGATCAGCGCCGCGCGCATCGGCGCGATCTCCTGACCATCACCGTCAACATCACCGACAAGGCCAACCTGTCCAACCAGACCCAGCGCAGCCGTTCCAGCAAGGAGGACCTGGCATCATGACTTCGCGGGCTCGCAGACGGTAACGCAATCGCTGAAAGTGTTTCCCGGCCGCATCCTGACCACCGACTCCTCCTCCTCGACTGACGGCAAGGTCGGTCAACCGCCAGGAGTCACTGACCACCAACGTCGCCGCCGTGGTGACGCAGGTGTTGCCGAACGCAGCAACCGGCGCGTGGTCGAGGGCAAGCAGGAGATCCGCGTCAACTTCGAAATCCGCGAGCTGATCGTGGCCGGGCATCGTGCGGCCTGAGGACATCCAGAGCGACAACACCATCGACCTAGCAAGACTCGCGCAGGCCCGCATCGCCTATGGCGGCCGCGGCCAGATCACCGACGTGCAGCAGCCGCGCTACGGCCAGCAGGTGATGGACGTGATCCTGCCGTTCTAAAATTTACTAGAGCTCCCACACCCGTCGGCGAACCTAGGGCGCAGGCGAAGTGTTCCAACGCGGCCTCCGGTAGCCCTTCTGCCGCGTCAGTGTTTTGCGGCGTGGAGGACGAGGTTGAACCTCCCCGTCCCCGCCGCCACCAAGCAACAGACTCCATCGTACCCGGCATCCCCATGACGAAGGCCTTGCTGATATTCCCGCTGCTGCTGGCAGCGATCCTGTGGACTTCGCCGTCCGCCGCCGAGATCTGCCAGAGCCTTGCAGCGCGCGCCGACCTTGCAGCCGCCCTGCGGCTCGCGGCGGAAGCGCGGCCGGTATGTCACCTCGATGTCGGCGCCGCGGGCGTGAGCCTGCCCGGCTGGCTCGCCGCGCAACACGAAAGCGAGATGACGATCGTGCTGCAGCACGAGTTCGACCGGCTGGTGGTGAAGGACGACCGCTTCGAGGTCGGCCTGTGGTTCAAGCGGCGTTATGCGCGGCTGGTCGTGCCCTTCGCGGCGGTGAAGGGCTTGTGGGACGATGGCAAGCTGAAGTGCGGGAGCGCCTGAGCCGTCGTCGCGCACCGAGCATCGCGGTTGTGTCGTCCGCTCGGCGAACGCCGGGACCCATACGCCGCGGCCCCTGCAATGGGCACGAAGGCAGACGGCTTGCTTCAACAATGGCATTCCGGGGTTATGGGTCCCGGCCTTCGCCGGGACGACAGTGGCGTGCGCGGCGCCGGCCGAGCAGTTCACGAAAACGTCGCCTCGACCTCGCCCAGACCTTCCAGCTCCATCCGCACATGATCGCCGGGGGCGAGCCACACCGTCTTGACCAGGCTTCCCGTCAGCACGATCTGCCCGGCATGCAGCCCCCTGCCCTCCGTGGCCAGATGATTGGCGAGCCAGGCGAGCGCATGATGGGGATGGCCGAGCACGTCGGCGCCGGTGCCGCGGCCGGCCTCCGTGCCGTTGATGAGGGCGCGGCCGGTCACGTCAAGAAGATCCGGCGCAGCAGAGCGGACGACAGGCTTGCCGAGCACGCAGCCGGCGGCGAAGAAATCGTCGGCCACGAGCGTGGGTGCGCCAAGCGTCTCCCACTTCACATAGCGGTCGTCGACGATCTCGATCGCCGGATAATAGGCCTCCACCGCCTCGCCCACCCACTCGGCCGTGAAGGGCTGCTCTGAAGGCGTGAGGTCGCGCGCCAGCTTCACCGCGATCTCGCATTCGACGCCGACGCGGACATAGTCGGAGGCCGCAAGCTTCATGCCGCTTTCATGCACGACCCGCTCGAACACGCCGCCGCCGCATGGATGCGGGATCTCAAGATATTCCTGCATCACCTTGCTGGTGCAGCCGATCTTGTAGCCGACCAATGCGCCGACCTGCGGCCGGATCAGATCGTGCAGCGCGCGCTGCACGCGGTAGCCTTCGGCCTCGGTAGCGGGAATGCAGTCGGCCGGAAGGGCTGCAAGCGGCGCGCGGCTGCGGCGGGCGGTGGCGATGACCTGGGCGGCCGCGAGAATCTTGTCCATGGGCGGCTCCCTTATCCCCTCATGGTGAGGAGGCGCGTTAGCGCCGTCTCAAACCTGTGGCCCGGCTGGTGGCCTTCATCCTTCGAGACGCCGCTTGCGCGGTTCCTCAGGATGAGGGGCAAGCCAACCTACTCGTCCCGGTAGACCTTCTCGCGCTTCTCGTGGCGCTCCTGGGCTTCCACGGACAGCGTCGCGATCGGACGCGCCTCAAGGCGCTTCAGCGAGATCGGCTCGCCGGTCTCCTCGCAATAGCCGTAGGAATTATCCTCGATGCGCTGCAGTGCAGCATCGATCTTGGAGATCAGCTTGCGTTGACGGTCGCGAGCGCGAAGTTCGATGGCTCGGTCGGTCTCGGAAGAGGCCCGATCGGCCAGATCGGGGTGGTTGACGTTCTCCTCCTGCAGGGCCTGCAGGGTGAGCTTGGACTCGCGCAGAATCTCGTCCTTCCAGGCCAGAAGCTTCTGGCGGAA